>SUXE01000011.1 GCA_015061115.1 Bacteroidales bacterium
CGTGCTTTTGTCTTTTTTCCTTTTCTGACATAAATATACCCCTAAAGTTTTTTGTCTAACTTTAGGGGTTCATATCATTATTCCGTCTTTATTTTTTTATTTAACGTGTGTTCGATGAATTAAAAAAGAGATTCAGTCGAGAAAGTAAACATTAGATTTAATTGACACAAACGGTTTCTTGTATGCCTAACTAGATTTTTTACAATTTTAACAGTTGTATGTTTTTTTTGAAAAATGAGATAGCCATTGAGGTCTCTTTTTTTCCTATTTTTACATGACGAATTAATAAATACTTAAATATGAAAACAATTGATACTTTTAAATGTTTTTCTACTGTTGTACTTCTCTTATTAGGCTTTGTTAGCGGAACTTTTGCACAAGATAATCCTTGTGCTGAGATTTCAGATGTCGAGTTCCGAAATCCGAGGGCAGAGTTCTGTGAGGGCGAAGGCAAGGGTATGGTGGACATGACTTTGACAAAGGGAACAGCATCCGACTACCTGATCCATTGGTGGCAGGGCACAGACGATGTGTCAGGAACACTGTTAGGCGACGACATGGACGAGAAGTTCTTTGAAAACTTGGAGTCGAAGGATGGCGGAATGTTCAGCTACCAGATAGTAGACAAGAATACAGGCTGTGTCGGAGAGGTCAAGAACTATGAGATAATTGTCAATCCAATACCAGACGCACCAAAGGATGAGACGATTTTGTATTCGATCAATGGCAATTACCATGAAATCCTTACAACAGAGAAGTTTGCACAGACGTTGGATCCGTCATTGAGACTGGTATGGTTCAAGACAGAAGATGAGCCAAACTCGAAGGGAAGCAAGTCAGTGGAGATAGACAGATCCAAAGCTACAGATGGCAATCCGTTTGTGTTCTACATCGCATACAAGGATGGCGACTGTTACAGCAAGAGATCCAAGGTCGTTGTTGGAGTGTTGGCTGCGCCGATGCCTACGGTCTGGGACATCGATTTGTGTAAGGACGGCACATTTGACGCAATGGACGGAATAGTCCACCAAGACCCAGGCTATGAGTTGGTATGGTTTAAGGACGCCAGGGATACGGTCGGCAAGGCTTTGTCATCTGCACCTACAAATATGGTGGATGTGACAACACCTGGCGTATATACGCTATATGTGGCGCAACGTGCGACATCAGCACCGTATGCACAGAGTGATGTCGCATGGTTTAATGTGACAGTGTATGACGTGAAGGCTCCGATAGATGCAAGCCGACATGAGTACTGCGCGAAAGAGACGGCGGAGGAGCTCAAGGCAGATCTTGTAAAGGACGAGAAGAACTACTACTATGCAGACGAGATAGTGTTCGTGTCTGGCACTGAAGAGCAGTCGACATTCACACCAAACACGAAGGTTTCTAAATCTCAGACATACGAGTATCAGGCTTACCAGAAGTTCACGACACCAATGTCTCAGAAGGAGTGTAAGGGACCTAGCATAGACATTAATGTAGATGTCATTGCGGTTGAGAAGCCAATCGTGAACCATTCAGTGAGCTATGTGAAGAGTGAGGCTGCGTCGACAAAAGAGTTTGTCGATATCTTGGTCAAGAGTCCGGATGTTATAGATGATGTCCCAGGCCAGACATTGTTGTGGGCGAAGGACGAGACGGGCGTGTATGTCAAAGGATCGTCATCATCGTCAAAGCCAACCTATAATGAGGATATTCCTGCAGGAATGTTGGAACTTCAGAAGCGTTTGGTAAAATGGGAGGTTACAACAGCAAGCGGACTTACATGTCAGGGTGATCCAGTGATAGTGGATATCATTATCAGCTCGTCTCCTGCTCCTATCGTAAGAAAAATAGAAATCTGTGAGGAGGAGTTAAAGAGCGGAAACATACCTTCCGAAAAGGAGCCAGCATATAATGCGGTGGTGAATAACAACGGAGGAAGACTTCTAGAGGCAACCTCATACGTACTTGTATGGTTCGAAAACAAGGATGATGCAGATGCTGCAATGACAGACGCAAGTGCATTGGCAAAGGGTTCTATATCAGCTCCGACATTGAAGAATGTGTTCTCTGGTGTGGACATGTCAGATGAGACTTCTTCAGAGTGGCGCAAGTCACTTTATGTGGTGCAGTCGTACGATGACGGAACAATCGTGACAACATCACCGGCTTCGGAGATGAAGATTACAGTCAACGCAACACCAAAGCTACAGCCGGTGGCTCATGATCCTGTATGTGAGGGACCAGTGAATTTGATTAACGACATGTACTGGGTCGTATGCAACGGAGTGAGGGTTGATGCAAAGTTCTATGACGAATCTGGTGCAGATGTGACACAGAATGTTTCAAGCTTGTCTGATGCTGGAGAGTATACAATTGTGGCAACATCATCATTAGGATGTGTCTCAGATTCGCTGACTCTTCAGTTGGATATCCGTAAACTAAAGATCAGCATGGATCCTAAGTCGGAGATATGTTCAGGAGACAATTTAGAGCAGGAGGTGGCTATAGACTTCTCGTACTACAAGTATGGAGCTGAAGCCAAATCTGACAAAGTCAAATTGACATGGAGATCGGAGGAGAAGACATCGGACAAAATTACAGATAATGGCAAACTAGATCCAGATACAAAATCATTTATATACAACACAGGAAATTTTGTAGGTAAAACAGGTGATACTCATACGATCTCTATTTTCGTGACTGATGGCTATTGCCTATCCGAAGCCACTCAGATTGTTACGATAGAGAATACCTCTGTCGATTCTATTACTGCAGAAGATGACGATGATTTTGTAAATGTCTATACAATCTCTGGAGCATTGGTGAAATCTAACGTCAAGAAATCAGAGGCATTGAAAGGATTGTCTAATGGTTCTTATATCGTAGGCAATCAAAAGGTGGTTGTCAGATAAAGAAGATTTTTTCCTTGAATAGAACGTATAAACAAAAAAAGACGGATTATTCCGTCTTTTTTTGTTTATAGCATTTAGCATTTCTAATTCATCATTTTCACCTGTCTTGCCAGGAAGTGCAGACGGTTGAGCACGTTCACTTCACTTACACCACCGTCGAAATCAAGGAACAACAGATTCATATCTGGGTAGAGCTTCTTCACTTTCCTCTCCACTCCCTTGCTTATCACATGGTTGGCGATACATCCGAATGGCTGTAGGCTGACGGCAGCGTTGATGCCTCGTTGGGCAAACGAAACAAACTCGGCAGGAATCAACCATCCTTCTCCAAACTGAGCCGCTGGACAAACGATCTTGGCCGCATTCTCCATCTCGTGGTTGATATCCGCACTCTTCTCGTAGTATCTGAATGCCGACGCTGCTTTGTCAAATTCGTTCAGCAGGCTGACAAGTTTCTTCTCCAATACGTTGTTGATCATGCGTCTCCAAATAGATACTTTCTCAAGATTGTTTTTCCTGTTGAACTTCGAGTTAGGAAAGTATTGGCTGAAAAACTCGATTATGCTTGGAATAACCGGCTCGATACCTTCACTCACCAACCAATCCACTACATGCTGGTTCCCAAAACTGTTGTATTTTATGAATATCTCTCCGACGACTCCGATGCGTGGCACTTTTTTGTCTGATGCCGCAGCGTTGAATTCAATTGCCGCCTCACGCAAAAGTTTTAATGTGGCTCTTTTGTCTCCTCCTTTTGAAATGGAAACATACAAGTCCATATATTTGTCTTTCAATTCTTTTGCCTTGCCTTCCTCTTTTTCTCTTACTGCTGTGGCATAATACATCTTTGCAATTGCCTCGACAAATAGGACAGAGTAGAGGATGGGATGGATGGCTTTTTGGATGTTTGGCGTGAATCCACTCTGCTCGTTGATTGTGTTCATCACCGAAATAGACACTACAGGGATATTGTCATATCCAGCTGCCAACAAAGCTTTCTTAATTAGAGCTATGTAGTTTGTGGCACGACACTGACCTCCTGTCTGTGTGATTGCGAATGCGATGTTGTTAGGGTCGTATTTGCCACTTCGCAATGCTGTTATGATGTCTCCTACGACAAGTGTGGCTGGATAGCAAACCTCATTGTTGGCATATTGTAGACCGGCCTTCACACTCTCTGGAGTGCCTGGTGGCAGACATTCTATCTCGTATCCCATCAGCTCAAACATTGGTGGCATGATAGGTGTGTGGAATTCTGAGAAATATGGCAACAACACCTTTCTTTTTTTGTCGAGGACGGTGAATTCAGGAGTCGTCTTGAACTCTTTCTTTATGGCATCTGTATGACGTTTGAATTTGATGCTTTCCACCAAACTGCGGATTCTCAAACGTAGAGATCCGGCATTGTTCACGTCGTCTACTTTAAGGATCGTGTGGTTCTTTCCGTAGCGACGCAATACGTCTCCAACTTCGTCAAGTATGAAAGCATCCGGACCGCAACCAAAGTTTGTGAGCTGCACAAAATGTATGTTGTCTTTGCTTTCTGCCACCATCTTTGCTGCACGGATGATGCGGTTCACGTAACTCCATTGAGGGATGATATGTGAATCTTTTGTGGATTCATCCACACCTCTCGCCACATCCTCCGTCACCACATCTATTCCGAATGATGTCATGATCTCCGACACCTTGTGCTGGATGAGTGGGTCGTTGTGATATGGGCGGCCGGCAAGCAGAATCACCATACGGTCGTTTTGCTTTGCTTTCTGAAGCGTTTGCTGTGCCTTTTCTGCTAGTGTGTTCTCAAATGCATTCTCTGCGTTGATAGCAGCGGTGAATGCCTCTTTGAATGTCTTTTCTGAAAAATCTTTTCCTAAAATCTCCTTCAAATATGATTTCAAAGCCTTTTTCAAAAGCTTTTCATCCTTAAAGGAGACGACGGGACTATCCACCGGAATATTGCTTTTCTCTGCTGGGTCGATGGCAGATTTGATCACATCACTATATCCAGCCACAATAGGGCAGTTGTATGTGTTGTTCTCGTTTTTGCCATCTCTCTTTTCATATACCACGTATGGATAGAATATTCTGTCGACCTTCTTCTCCATCAAGTCGAAGATGTGGCCGTGCACAAGTTTGGCAGGAAAACAGATGTTGTCTGCCATGATTGTGTTAAGTCCCTTCTCATACATCTTGAATGATGATCGTGGACTTGTCACCACTTTGATTCCGCATAATGTGAATAGGGTATACCAAAACTGGTAGTCTTCAAACATACCAAGCACTCGAGGTATACCGATTGTCAACGGTTTTTCAGACGCACGTCCGTGCGTCTCTACAAGACGGATGTTTTTCTTGAATGCCAACTCGCTTTTGTAGAGACTCATGTTGAATCCGCTTACTCTCTCGTCTTCACCTTTGTTTGTGTAGACTTTCTCGCATTTGTTGCCAGAGTAGAAAATTTTTCCGTTGGCGAATATGTTTTTCAAGACGTGGCAGTTGTTTTCGCAACCCACACATCTGAATGGCTCAACTGTGTATTCACAAGCTTCAGCCATTTCCGACAATTCACGACGGTTGTCTGCTCCCATGTGTTTGGCATACAGCGCCGCACCATACGCACCCATCAGTTCAGGGTAGTTGGATACAGCCACCGTCTTCTTTATGCTATTCTCGAACGCTCTCACAACAGCTTTGTTGCGCATCGTTCCTCCTTGAAGCACAATATGGTCGCCTAATTCACTTGCATCTTTGAGTTTCAGCACTTTATACAAACAGTTGCCTACCACAGAATAAGCCAAACCTGCGGAAATGTCTTCGATTGTGGCTCCTTCACGTACGCATTGACGCACTTTTGAGTTCATGAAGACGGTGCATCGCGTGCCCAAATCCTGTGGGTTTGTGCTCTGCAGTGCTTTCTCCACGAATTGTTCGATAGGATATCCAAGAGATGCCGCGAAACTGTCGATGAATGATCCGCATCCGCTTGAACAAGCCTCGTTGATTTCAAGCTTGTTTATAGTGCCGTTCTCCACGAAGATGGCTTTCATGTCCTGACCACCGATGTCGAGGATGAACGATACGTTTGGATTCAGTTTGTGAGCGGCAGTGTAGTGGGCGATAGTCTCCACCATGCCGTAGTCAAGACCGTAGGCAGTCTTTACCAAGTCTTCGCCATATCCGGTAGAACATGCCGCCTTGACGATTAGCTTTTTGCCTGCGGATTTAGCATCAGCCTCCAATTTTTGCAGACCTTCTAATACAGTCTCCAAAGGACGACCTGAACTTTTTTTGTAGAAAGTGAAGAAGATTTTCTCGTCTTCATCCATCGCCACAACTTTTGTTGTGGTACTGCCCGAGTCGATACCTATGTAGCAGATATCGTCCTTTACATCGGCGATGGCAATGTTTTCAATCTTATTTTGACTCTTCTCGTTTTCCCAGGTCTCTCTCTCTTTTTGAGACGAGAATAGAGGCTGCAGACCAGATTGCTTCAGTTTGATCGCAGTCTTGTCTGAATTGTTCAGAAGAGTTATATAATCGTTTAGACTCTTGAAAGGAACGTCGTCTTTGATAGATAGACTTGCTCCGAGAGCTGGAATCACATTAGAATATTCTGAGTAGATGACGTCATCATCAGTCATGCCCATCTTCTTTTGGAAGATGTTTCTCAAAGCAGGAATATAGGCGAACGGACCTCCACACAGGAATACTTTAGGAAGAATGTCCATGCCGCGAGACAGAGTGGAGAGCACCTGCGTCGCAACGGCATTGAAGATGCTTGCGGCGATTTCTTCGCGGCAAACATTAAGCGCTATCAAGTTTTGAATGTCAGTCTTCGAGAATACACCGCAACGGCTTGCGATAGGATGTATCGCTTTCGCACGGAGAGCCATGTCGCTCAACTCTGCGACAGACACGCCAAGGATCATAGCCATCTGGTCGATGAATGCTCCTGTGCCACCAGCACAGTTGCCGTTCATACGGATGTCTGCCTGCATATTGTGGTTGAAGAAGATCATTTTAGTGTCTTCTCCTCCGATATCTACAAGAGTCTTTGTCTCAGGGTATTTTTTCAGTACGACTTCTGTCGCTGCTACAACTTCCTGAATAAAAGGTAATCCAAGACGTTCACACAATCCCATTCCTGCACTACCTGTTGCTTGGAATCGGACTGTAGCGTCTGCCCCGATTTCTGCTTTTAGTCGTTCCAGCGAATCAGCAAGCGCTTTGGGTATGTCTGCGTTATGTCGGTTATAGTCAGTGAACAATACTTCATTCTCATCATTGGTCGCCACAATTTTCAGTGTTGTGCTACCTGCATCCAGCCCGACATTTATCTTTTTAATCTGCATATCAAAATCATTTCACCCACAAAGATACGATAATTTTGCCACATCTTAAGTCTTTCCACAACCAAAATCTTAATTTGTCACATTTATGACATTATTTCTTATTTTGCATTCTGCTTTTATAGTTGTTATTTTCTAACCCATCCTTTCGCTGTCTTGCTGCCTAATTTCTCTGCTTTCCTAAAATATTCTTGGGCTTTGGGATTATCTTCGAGACGGTGATAGCATAAGCCTATCTGGTAGTATGCCTCATGATCGGTCTTGTCGATTAGAATTGCTTTTGAGAAAAAGTCGATGGCATTTTCATATTGCTTTAGGTTTTTGTGCGTAGACGCGAGTTTGCACAGCAACCATTCGTCGTCTTTGTCGAGTTCGTACGCTTTCTCATACAATGGAAGGGCTTTGTTGAATTTTCCTTGCTCGTAGTATACGTTGCCGAGGTTTTTGTATGGCGACGCATATTTTGGGGCTGCTTCAATTGCCATATTGAGATATTTGATGCAAGAGTCGACTTGTCCGAGCTCATAATGAGTACAGGCCATCCCGTTATATGTGCGTGCTGGATTTTTGCTGTATTTCAGCGACTTGCGGTATTCAGTCAATGCATTACCATGTTCTCCAGCCAGTGTCAGAGTGAGTCCGATATTGTTGTAGACCCAGGCCTTTGACGGTTGGTAGAAACGGAAGTTTTTAGCGGAAACGAAATTCTTGTCTGCCATGAATTTCTTCAAACTTTTCTTATAAAGTTTGATAGCCTCTTCATAGTTTTTCGATGAACGTTCTGCGTTGGCAAGGTTGAATTTTATGGCATTGTATTTTTTCTTCTTGATCTTCAAAGCATGATTGAAATGGTAGATCGCTTTGGCGTTCTCACCTTTCTCTTGTGCTATAATGCCAAGAATATTATATGCATCCGCAAGTTTCGGGTCTCGGCTCAACGCAATCTGACATATTTTTTCGAGATCATCATACTGATGGTTGTGCAAAAGGATTGCTCCGGCCATGTTGATGAGATCTTTATTGGTAGGGTTGGCGCGCATCGCCTGTTTGATTGCGTCTACAGCCTCATCGTGTCGTTCTTCGCGTTTCAACTTATAGCATAGCTGCATGTAGGCAGACGAATTGCCAGGCATGCGGTCGGTGATGTCCATTAGCTCTTCTATCGATGCGTCTGCAGATTTGAAATAGTCATCGTTCAACTCTGGCAGATGTAGAAGCTGAGTCTCGTCCTGTATGCGGAATATCGTTTGTGCCGACGTCGCTGATACAAATATCAGTAGAAATATATACAAAATTGTTTGTCTCATAGCCATTTAGTCTTTGTCGTAAGATGGTTTAGCAAAGATAATTTATTTTATATGATTTGATGCTTATGAAACAGAATTTATTTGATCACGACATCATCTCATCATTGTAATTTGCTTTTCCTTTCTTTACAAATGCAAGATTATCATCTACGGCATTATGGAATGCATTTGTCAGTTCTTCAACGCTGTTTCCTTCAAGATAGTTAATGTTTTTTGTTCTGTCTCGTTTTTATCGTCGTTTCATTATTTGCAGTGCGGATGATACTGCATAATCTGGTCGCGGAGATGGTCGACATTGATATGCGTGTATATTTCTGTAGTCAGAATCGACTCATGTCCAAGCATTTCCTGAATGCTACGCAGGTCAGCTCCTCCTTCTAGCAGGTGAGTGGCGAATGAGTGGCGGAAAGTGTGTGGACTGATGTTTTTTGTTATGCCGGCTTTTTCAGCCAAATCTTTGATTAATACAAAAATAGTTATGCGTGAGATGTGTTTGCCTCGGTTGGAAAGAAACAGGTAGTCTCGTTCACTGTCTTTCACATTATCCATCTCCATACGGTCGTTTATCCAATCTTTCACAATGTCTATGCTGCTTTCTCCGATTGGCACCAGACGTTGTTTGTCTCCCTTTCCGAAGACACATATAAACTCCTGTTCAAGAGCGAGGTTGGAGATTTTCAGGTTGGAAAGCTCACTCACACGTAATCCGCAGCTGTAGAGCATTTCTATAATAGCGAGGTTGCGTCTGCCTGTCGGAGTGGAGGTGTCTATCTGGGCTTCAATCGCGTCGATCTCCTCAATGGAAAGCACTTCCGGAAGATGACGGCCGAGTGATGGACATTCAAGCAGTTCAGTAGGGTCGTCAGATATCGCGTCTTCAAGAATGAGGAATTTATAGAAAGATTTGATTCCTGATATTATTCTTGCTTGTGAACGGGCGGAAATTCCCAATTCTACCAATGATGTCACGAAACATTCCAGATCAGTGAGTGTCGCGTTTTCTGCCTCTATATTCTCCGTCGCAAAATATGAAAGCAATTTCGCCAAATCCTCAAGGTACGCATCTTTTGTGTTGCCACTCAGAGAACGCTCGACGATAAGGTATTGCTCATAGTCGCGCACCATAGGAAGATGACGAAATTTATCTATATTCATAAACAATATTTTTCACAAATATAAGATGATTTTTTGTCACTTGGATAAAAAAGCGTAATTTTGCGACGTTTTGTAACACATCATAGACAAGGAATGAATATCATTATTATCAATGGACCCAATCTTAATCTTTTGGGCAAGAGAGAACCAACAATTTACGGAAGTCAGTCGTTTGAAGACTATTTGGATGTGTTGAAATCACGTTATCCTGATGTAAACATCGAGTATTATCAGTCGAATGTTGAGGGAGAACTTATCGACACTATTCAAGAGACTGGATTTATATCAGACGGAATTGTGCTGAATGCGGGTGCTTATACTCACACTTCAGTGGCTATTCCAGACGCGATCCGTGCCATCAAATGTCCCGTGATTGAGGTGCATATCTCCAATACACACAAGAGAGAGGAGTTTCGTCATAAGTCATTCCTTACTGCTGCATGCTGGGGTACAATCCTTGGATTCGGTATGGATTCATACAGACTTGCTATTGAGGCTCTGATAGAGTATAACAAATCGAAGGAAGAAGACAAAGAATAACCCCAACATCAGAAAATGGCAAAAAAAACTAAAATCATAGCCACTGTTTCCGACAAGCGTTGCGATGTCGATTTTATCCGTCAGTTGTGGGAGAACGGAATGAATGTGGTGAGAATGAACTCAGCCCACCTTAGTGACGAGGGATTTCTAAGCATCATCAATAATGTGCGAGCTGTTTCGCCTGAAATCGGTATCCTTATGGACACAAAGGGTCCAGAGGTACGTACTACTATTATTGGAGGCGAGGCTGGTAATGAAAAGATCCAGATCAAGAGTGGCGATATAATAAAGATTGCTGGAGACGCTGCAAAAAAGAGCAGACCAGGAGAGGTTTACGTGACATATCCCGACTTTGTGAAGGATGTGAAGGTCGGCGACCATATCCTTTTTGATGACGGAGAGATAGATGTCATGGTGTTGAGCAAGAATGACACTTGTCTTACTTGCGAGGCTCAGAATGAGGGTGAACTTGGATCACGTAAGAGTGTGAATGTGCCAGGAGTGAGGATTAATCTTCCGTCGCTCACGGAGAGAGACAAACATAATATTCTTTTCGCAATTGAAAATGATGTCGATTTCATCGCTCACTCTTTTGTCCGTTCAAAACAGGATGTCCTTGATATCCAGCAGATTCTTGATGAACATAACAGCCCTATCAAAATCATCGCAAAGATTGAGAATCAGGAGGGTGTTGACAATATAGATGAGATACTTGAAGCTGCCTATGGTGTGATGATTGCCCGTGGCGACTTAGGTATTGAGGTGCCACAGGAGAAAATACCAGGAATCCAGCGTGTGCTTATACGTAAGTGTGTAGTGGCGCGTAAACCGGTGATTGTGGCTACTCAGATGCTTCACTCAATGATCAAGAATCCTCGTCCGACTCGTGCAGAGGTGACTGATATCGCAAATGCGATCTTCTACCGCACAGACGCATTGATGCTAAGCGGTGAGACTGCATACGGAAAATATCCGGTTGAGGCGGTCTCTACAATGAGCAAGATCGCAGAGGAGTCTGAGAAGACAAAATTGAAAGACAATGATATCAAAGTGCCGTTGGCAACAGGCCCTGATGATATCACTTCATATCTTACAGAGCAGGCTGCCCGTTCAGCCGAATTACTTCACACTAAAGCGATTGTGACAGATAGTATAACAGGACGTACCGCACGTTTCATCGCAGCCTACCGTGGTGACATCACAGTGTTGGCGATATGTTATAAAGAACGACTGATACGTCAGTTGGCGTTGTCTTACGGAGTTATTCCGATCTATCTTGCTCCAAGAGAGGATAACCGCCACTATTTCTTCGCAGCTCTTAAAATGCTTATAGAAGATGGCTTCCTGAAATTCAACGACCGAGTCGTATATATCAGTGGCAGCCAGAAAGGAGGAGGAAACACATTCCTTGAAATCAACAGCATTGATAATATCTTTGCTAATCAGAATGGATATCTCCTTCCTAACTTTTGATTTAGATTTTATGTAGGGGCAGGTTTCAAACCTGCCCGCATTATTATAATAGATGACAAACGTAATCGACATATTCAATTCCAAAATCCAACAACCATTGGCTCTCACAATCGGTTTTTTCGACGGTGTGCATCTTGGCCATCGTTATTTGGTGTCTGAATTGTCGGATTGCGCGAAAAAAAGAGACCTTGCGACCGCTGTGCTGACTTTCCGAACTCATCCTCGTCAGGTGCTACATTCGGATTATATCCCATCTCTGCTTACGACCACAGATGAAAAAATAGCTCTGTTGAAGGAGACGGGAGTCGATTATGTGGTGTTGACGGAATTTACAAAGGAACTTTCTATGCTTTCTGCACAGGAGTTTATGCGTCTGCTACACGACAAACTGAATGTTCGTTGCCTTATGATTGGCTACGATCACCGTTTCGGCCATAATCGCAGTGAGAAATTTGAGGATTATGTTGAGTTTGGAAAAGAGATAGGTATTGAAGTTATACAATCGTCTCCATTGGTGATCGACGGATTGAATGTCAGTTCATCGGCGGTGAGAAAAACGATCTCTGAAGGAGACGTTGCGAAAGCGGCGAAATTGTTAGGCAGAGAATATTCATTGACAGGAAATGTGGTGGAGGGTTTTCACCTTGGCAGGACAATAGGTTTCCCGACTGCAAATATCGCTTATGATGATTGCCGTCTGCTGCCAAAGGATGGAGTGTATGCGGCAAGAGTGACAGTTGAGTCTCATGTCTATAATGCGATGCTCTACATAGGCTCACGCCCCACCGTCAACACAGGAAAAATAAGTGTTGAGGCATACCTGTTTGATTTCTCTGATGATATATATGATAAAGAGGTGAACGTGAACTTTGTGGAGAGAATCAGAGAAAGTATAAAATTCGATTCGATAGAGGAATTAAAAAAACAATTGGAAAAAGACGAAATGAACGTGATACATAGAATGCGTTAATTAACAAACATCTAAATAAACAAAAAAGAATATGAAAAAATTTATTTTTTCTGTAGCCGCCTTATCTTCATTGGCATTTTCTTCTAATGCGGTGATGTTTATGTGTGTAAAAGGCGACGATGGTAATGTCGTGAGCTTCGAGGTTGAACATGTAGATGAAGTGTACTACGAAGATCGTGCGGTGATGGAAAATGGAGTGAGTGTTAGCGGTAGAATTGGAGACTATTCTTATGTAGATCTTGGCTTAAGCGTTAAGTGGGCAACTTTTAACGTAGGAGCAACAAAACCTAATGAGTATGGAAAGTATTTTGCCTGGGGAGAAACTGACACTAAAGAGAGTTACTCTGGTTCCAACTACAAATTGAGTGAAGGAAAAAAACTTGATGATATGGACTCTCCTATGGACTTCACTAAGTATTGTGGCAATGAATCTTATGGAACTGTAGACAATAAGAACGTATTGGAATCTACAGATGATGCCGCTTTTGTTAACTGGGGTTCTGATTGGCGAATGCCGACTAGTGAAGAGATGCAGGAATTGATTGATGGTTGTGTGTGGGAATGGACTGCAGATTTTAATGACAGTGGCATTTCTGGTTTTGTAGGAGTAAGTAAGGTGAATAAGAATATTATATTCTTGCCTGCGGCAGGAAATCGTCGCGATTCAAACCTATATAGTGAAGGATCTTATGGCCGCTATTGGTCGTCAACACTTGAAAAGTCTAGTACAAATAAAGTGGATTGTTTTTACTTTGAAAAAGAAGACTTTAAGTTGTTGCCTGACTATCGTTTCTGCGGACGCAGTGTCCGTGCGGTAGTTGCTAAATGATGAAACAGACGAAATCATATAAAAATCGATGGCCGTTACGGTCATCGATTTTTTATTTCTATTAGATAATGATTTTAAAAAGAAAGCTGATTACATATAAAGCCATCATTATTTCTTCAACGCGTCTATATCCACCAAACCATTTACGATGGCATAGATAGTCAATCCGGCTGGACTGTGGATCTGCAGTTTTCTTGCGATATTCTTTCTATGGGTGATAGCCGTGTTTACTGATATGCAAAGATGGTCGGCAATCTCCTTGTTGCTCATACCCTGGACAACAGCCACGATGACCTCTTTCTCTCGGTCTGAGATTGTTTCATTGGATGTTTCTGGGTCAGCATTAGCAAAAACAGAAATGGCATTGCTTATGCGGGCAGATTTCAGATCGTTTTCTATCTTACGGATCAGCGGAACGAAAATCTTGTCTTCTACCTCTTGGTGGTTTGCAAGCCAATCCTCGTTGTTGTAGATGAAATATAGAGCTGAAGTCAGACGGTTGCTGTTTGCCGCATCAGTCGGAAGGTATTTGATGATAAGACTTTTTAGCTCTTTAAGGCTCTTGTCCGCCTCTGTGTGATGCTTGGCGAACGTGTCTATATTATATGTAGTAGAGGCTTCTCCCTGCAACAGTTTCTCAATGTATGGGAATAATGTCTTTTCCTCATAATTCATGTGCTTATGAATTTCACGGGAATACTGATCGTAGAGTTGTAGAATTAGTTCACCTACGTTGTCGTTGTTGCGACCGGAGTCATCAAAGTCAAAGTTGTCGTTTATCGCATCGGCAAGCTCACGTCGCACGAATGGTAATTGATAATCCAGGTAGTAGCGGTGACCTGCAGCAAGATAGTGGAGCAGAGTGGAGGCGGATAATTTGCTAAGGTCATATTCGTTAGTTCCGTTTATGGTGAAGTTTACCACAGCAAGGAAAGTAGAAGTGTCGACCTTATTGGCTCGACATGTCTCATCTACGGTTTTGTCTCCAAATCCAAGAGATATGCCAAACGAGTTTAGCGACTGTAGGATATTGTAGTTGTCGCGTATGAGACTGATCATCTTGTCTCCTGCTTCGTACATTTTCAACGCCTTCATAATCCACTTTGTTTTTATGCAAAGATAGCGGTTTTCGGAAAATTATGAGATACCCAAATTTGGGTATTTGAGATGAAAATGAAAAGCTTCGATTGTTTGATTGCAACCGAAGCTTTTTATGTTTTTAGTTGAAGTTTTTATTTTACTATAATCTTGTATACAGTGTTGCTGATTGCAACCATATACACGCCAGATTTAGACACAGTCAAACGCACCTCATTTTGTTTGTTATGATTTGAATTCTTCAAAAGACATTTGCCCGTTATGTCGTAAAGAGAAATCGTTTCGTCTGTTCCGATAATGACAATATCCTTTCCTTCTGTGTGGATTGACGGCATTCTGTATGCCACTTTGTTGTTGAGTGAAGTCGGATCAAAGAAGTTGTAATATGTGTTGTCGAAGTAGACTACACGGTGCTCCTTATCCAATACCGGGTGCTTGTCAATAGTGTCGTTGGCAAGTAAACCATCTGGAACTTCCCCACGGATTTCTGTTAGATTTTGAAAATATGGTTGAGATCCGTCGCTGATGCCATTATTTAGTTTATAGCAAACTTCTCCGCTTGCAAACTGATCTTGTCTCATTGCTGTTCCTACAGACGAAGGAATGTCTCCCATTAGATAATAGTTGTTGAAACATGTTTCAGGATCGTTT
This sequence comes from Bacteroidales bacterium, assembly GCA_015061115.1. GTDB lineage: Bacteria > Bacteroidota > Bacteroidia > Bacteroidales > Paludibacteraceae > UBA1723. Next base: position 15,276 of record SUXE01000011.1, read on the forward strand.
GTGCCATTGCATAGAGCTTCTTTCCCGTTGTTCCTTGTGCCAGTATTGACATTTGTAATCTGACCCGAATTGAAGCATTGTGTCATTTTGTACTCAGTCCCGTTAGAAAAGAATATTATGCCGGCACTGTTTCCGCATGCTGTGATTTCTCCTATATTGTAGCAGGCGTTAATGTCTGTATAAGACAAACAGTAACCGACTATGCCACCAACAAATAATCTTCCAGATAGAATTCCTTTGTTGAAGCAATTTTTCACGTATATTGAATCTCCTTTATTATTGCTAATACATCCGATTATACCACCCAGATTACCTTCGTTGTAATTGTTGCCACCATTTGTCACAAATCCGGAATTAGAGCAATTTGTAATGTGTATGTTTTTGCCTTTTGTTATGCCAACTATGCCGCCGACTTGGTAATCGCCATAAACGGTACCGTGATTATGACAGTTGTCTATTGTGACATTGCTCATTACGTAGCCTGCAATAGAGCCTACGTTTTCGGGACCTCTTACATAAGAATCCAAGATGATTACGTTTTTGACTACTGCATTTTCAAGAGTGCCGAACAAACCATTTTGGGCAATTCTCATCTTTTCTTTATATGTGTATTTTTTATTTAAATCATAAGTTAAATAAAGTCCAGCGATAGAGTAGCCCTGTCCATCAAATGTTCCTGAATAAGGAGTCTTTTTGCCTATCTCAGTCCATATGTTGGGGACTATTGAAGAGTCAGCTAAAGCGTCATCAATGGAAATGTTGTTCAATTTTATATTGTCTGTCAATTTTGCATTCGCATTGTGATGTCCTTCGTTTACATAAGCTGAAAACCATCTCAACTCATCTGCTGTTCCAATTTGATAAAATCCATCTTTTGCAGTTACATAATTAGGGTCCACATGTCCACAGCTTTTACATTTGTATGGATCATAAACATGATCAGGAATTATTACATTCTCTGGTTTCGTGTTTTGGAATGTCGTTTTGTTGTTGAATGTGGAATCACAGTTCATTTCAGTTGCCATGTATACTATTCCGAGAGTAGAGTCGGTTTTCGGATAACCTTCACCGCATTTCTGAAACCAAACAATTGAATCATTAGACATGCTTTGATTTAGCAGACAACATAAAGCTCCAGATGTTACTATTTTGTCGTTTTTGAAGGTTGAGACAGAACGGTCGCTGTCATCTTGAGGCGCATATCCTTTTGTGACACCCAAAGCATAGACTTTTGTCCCGTCGCTGAGTTTGGCACAACCTTCTTTATAGAAGCATTTCTTGAAAACGGTGTCTTTAATGTCGTCTCCTGCTATCAGAGCTCCTGTTTGATATTTTCCTCCTTTAACTGTTCCTGAATTATAGGAATACTTTATGACAATGCCCTTTCCTGCATTGCCACACAAACCGGCTGCGTTATTCCCTTTTAGTGAGATATCAGTGACATCACCAGTATTGCCACAATACGCTATGCTATTGTTGCCGCTCGCATAGCCTACGATACCTCCTATAGAATAATTACCTTTTATGACGCCCTCATTATAACAAGAGACATAATTGGTGTGACTTCCTGATCCACAAATGCCGCCTGCGTAGCTGTTTGATGTGATGTTAGCTTTGTTTGTGCAATTTGAAACGTGAGAATGACTTAAGCCTGAAGCAATGCCTGCACATTCCGATTGGGCTGATATTTCTCCGTCTACATAACAGCCGTCAAAAGTGGAATAGCTTGCGGACGCACATATTCCTGCGGCATAGTTTTTTTCAGTCTGCAATTTGCATTCTTTTAAGACGATATTTTTGAATTCCGCTTTATATGCAGATGAGAAAAGTCCGATATGCCCAATAGTGTCATCGGCAATTGTTAAGTTTTTGATTTCATATTTTTGTCCATCGTATGACCCTTTAAAAGAAGTAGAGACATTTTTGTAATCTCCAATCGGAGTCCACGGTTTATCTAAGATTATGTTATCCATTTGAATGGCAACTGCGGAGTCATTTCCTGCCTTGACAACGTTGGCAAATTCAAATAAATCTTCAGCTGTGCTGATTTTGAAAGGATTTTCTTGTGTTCCTGTGCCATCTAAAGCGTATGCCACAGAATTAAGTCCCAAAACTAAACCTGAAAGCAATAATGTATATTTCATGATAATTACTTTTAAGAAAATTACAGGTAAAAACAATGCTTGAAGTCAAAAAAAAACATATCAATTGGGTTGCAATCGATATGTCGGCATTCGCATTCAGCGGAGAGAGAGGGATTCGAACCCCCGGTACCCTTACGAGTACACCGGTTTTCAAGACCGGCTCATTCGACCACTCTGACATCTCTCCAAGACTTTCGTCCCTTTTAGTGAACCGGGTGGGGGTCGAACCCACGACCCACAGATTAAGAGTCTGTTGCTCTACCAACTGAGCTACCGATCCATTGTTTTTTGGTCGTTTTTCAAAAACGATGCAAAGGTACGGCTTTTTTTGATATTTGCAAATATTTTGACGGTTTTTGTGAAAATATTATGATTTTTCTTTTGTGAAAACTAGATTAAGGCAATGAGTGCATTATATAAACTCAAACAACTGGTATTGTACGGAAAAAGAAGTTTAACAAAAAAGAGAGTGTATCAAAATGTAAAATAAAGTTTTTCGAACTTACATTTTGTCACTTTTTTATGAACGAAGCCGTTTCAGAGCTTAAAAAATTACAGTTAAGTCTCTGAAACGGCTATATTTTGGGAGAATTTAAAATCAACTTACATTTTGATAGCTTGATTTTTTATAAATTGAGTTTTGATACACCCTCTTTTTTGTTCGTTAAGTGTCATTTCTTTTTCACGTAGACAGGTCGGATTGGTTCTAATGTATGCATAAATGGCTCCATTCGTGAGCAACCAGACGCTTCATTTACAAAAGATTTTGCATTACGATAACTATAACTATCTACATATGAACTCGTCCAGATTGAATTATAATAATCGCTACCGCCTGTCGGTATGAAAATTGCATTATTGTTGATTTTGCTAGTGTACAGGATGCCGTAAGCTCCGTTTATTGTAGCTTTTGTTTTTATACAATTATTGCAGAGCTCCAAAGCATCATCAATAGTTGGCATTCTCCAGTTGCCACCGAGGACAGACACGACAATATCATATTTTGGAGTTAAATTTTTAAGAGAATCAAGCACACCCAACTCATATAATTCATCAAACTTCTTGTCTTCCCACTGAACCTTGGAATTTGAAGATGCATCAAAATCCAAGTCACCCCAAACATATTCGGTGCCAAGGTCTTCAACAGAAGAAGCCTCTATGTTTGATGGTGCCCACATGACTCCACTTGGCAATCCCATGTCCACTGGTTGAGAAAGATCAATCTTATTTCTAGTCAATGTCACCTTTGCTGTCAAGGTAAACGTTTTGTATTGACAAGTGATTGTACATTCACTGACTGGAATTGGATTTATATACTGAGCTGGATAGACTATTCCATCCTTTACTGTAGCGACCATTGTGTCAGAACTTTCCCATATGGCTTCTGACGCAGGAACGTCATCTCCATTTGAACACGAGAACCCCAATGATGTCGGCTTGTCTGTTTGACTCAACTCTAAAACAGTCGTTTTAAGATATACAGAATCTACTTTAGGTCTCTCTATTTCGTTATCTACATATATTGGACGAATCGCACAAACAGAAGTTGCGGATAGAGATGCAGTTGGTTCACACATATACTCTCCAGGACCTCCATTTGAGCATATACACGTGCCCATCACCCTGTCTTTCTCTTTTATAGATGCATCGGACAATAGATGCCATCCGCCAGGGATAAAAATAGCATTTCCATTACTAGTGGACTTAAAAACTACACCTCTGACCCCTCTCAACGAAGTGATACAAGGAGTTGTATTATCAAATAACTCTTGATAATCTTTAGAAGTAGGAATCTTCCAATGAGAACCAATAATTACAGTGGCAGCGTCATTATTTGGAGTCAGGACCAAATTTGAGTCCAACACATCAGCTTCGATAAAACACTTCCATCTTTCTCTGATGTCAGTGATATTTCCACTATTGTTTTTCTTTTTATCACATTCTATCAAATCATTAAACTTATGCGGTCTTTTTTGACCTTCATAATCTGAATCAGGTTCCAAATCTCCCCAAGGATATGTGTCTCCAATTTTTTCAACAATTGTACTTCCCAAATCACATGTGGCCCATTTATTTCCACTAGGAAGCCCCAAGTCGACGTAGTTATATCCTTTATCACTGCCTGTTGACTTATAAGAAGAGACACGGACTTTTGTAGAGACAGAAAATCCATCAACTTCACCAATTATTTCACACTCACCCTCAGCATAAGGAGTCACAACTCCAGATTTGACCGTGGCAACTTTTTTATCCGTCGTCCTCCATACAACAGTGCTATCAGGAATTGCATAGAATGGAGAACTGTTGAAATGAAGATCGACAGGAGCATCAGTGTCATACATTTCCAACTCATCATAAGCGACACGTACTGAAATTTCATCTACTTTACGATTTCTGACTGGACGAATGTATGCTTCTTCCGATGCCACTTGCCGGTCACGAAACGATAGTTCGATAGCAGTTTCCAATGGTTGAGAAAAATAGCCAACATTGAAACCTCCTGGTACGAAACCCGATACGCCATCGGAAATCCAATAATCAAACCTACGCAAAAAGGCATCTGATTTTTCTAAGATGATGAAATTGCCATTTCTGCCCCTTATTGTGTCACCTGTCTTTTTTGTATACATCAATAATTCCTCAAACTCTTTATACGTCGGCGTTCTCCAATCTTTCCCCCAATAAACCGAAGCAGCGTCAAATCCAGTCCGTAGAAAACCATTGTCCGTAATTACTGAATCGACATGGATTTTACCAGGAGTCTTTCCATACAGTTCTCCATAATTAAACAATGTAGAAAATATATATTTTAGATTCGACGAAGCCCATAATGTTCCACTTGGCAGACCTAAATCGACGTATTCATGTTCTTCTGATGGTAGGATCTCAACAGTACAAGAGGCACTTTGTTTGCCATAATTACAGGTGATAACACATTGTCCAACCCCTTTGGGATAGACATGTCCATCTCTTACTGTCGCCACTGATTTATCCGAAGACGACCAATATACATCACTTTGAGACAATTCCATGCTTAGAGTACAATAGAAAAGAAGAGAAGCATATTCACAATCTTCACTTATATAGACTTTCTCATTTGAAAGATATATGGTAGGAGCAAAAGTGATACTATCCACATTATATGAATCTAGATATTTGACACACTTACCATCCTTGAACAAAAAGATATAGTCTTTTTGGGCAAGACTCAATGAAATTCCAAATGCAAAAAAAAATGCGACAACCGCAATCACACGGTTGAATATATATTTATGTATTTTCTCCATTTCCTTACTTATTATTAGGTTTCATTACTGGACGTATTCTGAATAACGATCCTCTTTTGCCGATTAGTACATCATTCACCTTTTCATTATAAGGATTTCTATCCCAAGTATGTAACAAGAATGAATTTCCATTATCACAAGGAGTCGAAGACCAATATACACCAGCTTTATATATACTGCTTTCTTGAATAAGACCAGCATTAGGTATGATAAGTTCATTGCCATTTGGCCCAATAAACCTGGCTACGTTTGTATTATTAATGGATGTATAGTCTACATCACAATTATCTAACAACTCTACAAAGTCTGCTTTTGTAGGGACAGACCATTCGCAACCCCAATTATATTTTGCGGCATCATAAAGATGCGACAACACTGTATCTGGTGTGATTACATTTCTATCCATTAATTCATCTATAGATAGCCCCCACCACATATTGCCACAAGAATGATATGCAATTTCATCGCATGGAGTCACATTTCCCCATGTGAAAAAATCTCCAAACGACTCTGGTGTTGATGCACCAATATTTGTGGTTGCCCATAAAATTCCGCTTGGCAGACCGAGATCAACATATTCGTGAGTGATAATAGGAGTGGTATCTTTACTGTCTGTGACTACAACTTCACAATATGATCTTAAATCCTGATAGGAACAAGCAACTACACAATGACCTGCAGATACTGGAGTTACTATTCCGTCTTTAACTGTTGCGACTTCATTATTTGAAGAATGCCATAACAAATCGGATTCGCCCAAATGTTCATTTGCAGGAACTAATCTCAAACTTGCTGGTGATGATCCTAAACATAGTTCTATCTTATTCTTAGAAAGGCTGATCTCTTTTACCTCTTTTTTTCTATATACAGGTCGAACCAAACAAGCATCATAGACATTATTTCCTGGCGAACAAAGAGTTTGTATTGTCTCTGAAGCATAAAGATTTTTTTTAGCGTATGAACTTAAATAATCCACCTCAAGAATTATTTCTCCTGGTTTATAAGCCGCAGGCAAAAAAATACTATTTCCATTTGGACCTATAACAAATAGACCATTTTTCCCATTTAGTGTGTCCCATCTACTGGTACACTTTACCAATTCATTAATTTGAGCAAAATTAGGCAATCCAAATTCTTCACCCAATTTATGCGTACAAACATCAAAGACTGGATATAAAGTATTATTATTCTGGATTTTAGAAACATCCAGCTCTGTACCGTATTTATTGAGCCATTTGTAATTCTTAAATGTAAATTCCTTCTTTGATTCAAGTTCTCCCCATGCATAAAAATCACCTGTCTCCTCTGGTCGTGACACTCCTAAATTACATTTAGCCCAAAGAGTTCCACTTGGCAGTCCCAAATCGACGAATTGATTTGGGTTTTCAGGAACAATATTTACTGTCTCGATTGGCTTGACTACTTTGACAGAACAAGAGACCAGTCTTCCTTCATAAGTGCCGTTGATAACCGTTTCTCCTTCAGACTTTGGAATGATATATCCATTTCTTATAAGTGCTACGTTCTCATCAGCAGATGTCCATTTTATATCTGAATATTCAATGACTCCTTCTGGTTCAACTTTAAGATCCAATCTGCAAGAATCATTGACATTAAACAATGTTATATTGTCCACTGCCAACTCAACTATTGGATCCAATGTGATACTGTCAACATCAGCGAAAGGTATTTGATAGATAACCCTTCCCTCATCATAGAAATAATAAGTCTTTTGAGCTTTAGCCATAGATGCGAATGCAAAGAAAGCCAACAAGACAGTCAATATACGTCTATATTTTTTCATTTTTATCTACTCTTCTTAATAAACTTAGTATACTTACCCGCAACCGTCAAAATATAAAGTCCATCTGTCAGAGAAGTGACATCAATCTCATTTCCTCTGTATTCCTTGACAACATATCCCTTCACATCGAGGATTTCTACTTTAACATAATCATCTACACCTGACAAGAATATTTTCTCATAAACAGGATTCGGATAAATGGAAATGACATTGTCATACTCATTTTTCAAAGTCTCAACATCAGTAAGTGGATCATACTTATCCAAATAAAGCGTTCTCAATCTAGAAATTTTCGTTCCATCATATAGATTCATTGTGAAATATGGAGCATTCACCTCAACGCTTCTTACATTTGATAATGAGAGCGTATCTCGGCTTCCGTCAGCGGACAATAAAATAATATCCGTCGCCAATAAGGGAACTGACACAAATGAAAAACAGAACAACAAAAAACGTTTTAGATTCAAATTCATATTAAATCAAAAATTAAAAATCAATTTCAAAAATAACAAAAAGCCCCACAATGGAAGTCTACAATACTTTGTTTTAATATTATTGTAATATTCAAAGTGATGAAGGAAAACAAAACATATACAATAACTGCCATTATGGAAGGGGCATTCATGTGTGCTAACGGCTGTGAGAAAAAGGGAACCGATTACATAAACATAAGCAACAAAGTCGTTATCCCTAACACTGTGACTAAAATAGAAAGGTATGCATTTTCAAATTGCATGGCAAAAAATATCAAATTGTCCCAAAATATTACAAAAATAGAAGACGGCACATTTAATGAGGCAGGAATAAAAAAATCAAAATCCCCTATGGAGTAACAAGCATAGGGATAAGAGCGTTCAAAGCTTGTTGGAAACTGAAAAAAGTTGAGATTCCAGGAAGCGTAGAATTTATTGGGCATGAAGCATTTTATTGTTGTACAAATCTAAAGAAAGTCAACATTTCCAACGGTGTAAAAATAATTGGTGAACAAGCATTTTCCGGTTGCAAAAAGCTTTCCAAAGTTTATATCCCCAATATTGTAACCTATATTGGAAGTTCTGCTTTCGACGAATGTGAGTATCTCGATATCATAATTGACAACAAAGAAGGAAATGTAAAAATCTCTGAAGGGAAATTAGATGGATGTAAATCTGTAAAATATCTAAGAAAATAATAGGTTACGCCAAAATGTCGCATAATACGCCAAAAAGGACATATAAATTGGACTTTTTGTCACGTCTGCAATTATTTTCTTCTTATTTTTTATGCTGGCACGCATTTTGAACATTCTCTGGTGTAACGATATTAATGTATAACTCTAAAAACTGACGATTATGGATTTTAAGAATTTCACATTAAAAGCACAAGAAGTCGTTAAAGAATCTATTAAAATAGTGCAAATCTCCGGTCAACAAGTTATCGAACCGGAACATATATTCAAGGCGGCTCTCAAAGTGAGCGATAATATTGTAAACTTCCTGATGAGTAAAACCGGAGCTAATGCTAAAAATATTGCGTTGGCTATAGATAGAATGGTGGATCAGGGACCAAAAGTCAGAGGCGGTGAACCATATTTCAGCCACATGACTAATGAAATGCTGTTGAAGGCGGAAACTTTGAGCCGTGAGGCCGGCGATGATTTCGTCACTGTGGAATATATGATCCTTGGTTTGCTAAACACTGATTGTGCTGCTGCGATTGTGTTGAAAAAATTCGGCATGACTGCTGAAGACACTGCAAAGGCAATTAAGGAATTGAGAAAAGGAAATAGTGTAAAATCAGATAGTGCGGAGGAATCATACCAGGCTCTTGAAAGATTCGCAATAAATTTGAATGAGCGTGCACGTTCAGGTAAACTTGATCCGGTGATTGGCCGTGATGAAGAGATCCGACGTGTGCTTCAGATTCTTTCACGTCGTACTAAAAACAATCCTATCCTTATCGGTGAGCCAGGTACAGGTAAGACAGCGATAGCTGAGGGCCTTGCTCACAGAATAGTGCGTGGTGATGTACCTGAAAATCTAAAGACAAAGCAATTGTATTCATTGGATATGGGTGCTCTTGTCGCAGGTGCTAAATATAAAGGAGAGTTTGAGGAACGTTTGAAATCGGTGGTCAATGAGGTGTCGAAATCCGACGGTGAGATCATCCTGTTCATTGATGAGATCCATACTCTGGTAGGAGCAGGTAAGGGAGACGGTGCTATGGATGCCGCAAATATTTTGAAACCAGCTCTTGCCCGTGGTGAGTTGAGATCTATCGGTGCGACTACACTTGATGAATATCAGAAATATTTCGAGCAGGATAAGGCTCTTGAACGTCGTTTCCAGAAGGTTATGGTTGAGGAACCAGACAAGGAGAGCACAATCTCTATCCTTCGTGGATTGAAAGAGAAATATGAGACTCACCACAAGGTGCGTATCAAGGATGATGCCATCATTGCCGCTGTTGAACTTTCTAGCCGATATATCACAGACCGTTTCTTGCCAGACAAGGCGATCGACCTGATAGATGAGGCTGCTTCACGTCTACGTATACAGATTGATTCTGTGCCTGAGGCTCTTGATACTTTGCAGCGTGACATCATGCAGCTTGAGATTGAGCGTGAGGCGATCAAGAGAGAGAACGATGAGAAGAAACTTGCCGCTTTGAACGCTGAAATTGCAGAGAAGAGAGATGAGTGTTCGGCAATGAAGGCTAAATGGGGAAGCGAGAAGGAACTTGTCAACCAGGTACAGGCGGAGAAGGCTAAGATTGAGGATTATAAATTCAAAGCGGAGAAGGCAGAGCGAGAGGGTGATTATGCTCTTGTGGCTGAACTTCGTTATGGTAAGATAAAAGACTCAGAGGAGGCTATCAAATCGTTGGAGAAGCAACTTGAGGACAACGGTATGGGCCGAATGATCAAAGAGGAGGTCGACGAGGATGATATCGCATTCATCGTAAGCCGTTGGACGGGAATTCCAGTGACGAAGATGCGTCAGAGTGAACGTGAGAAACTTCTTCATTTGGAGGAAGAGTTGCACAAGAGAATTGTAGGCCAGGATGATGCGATCGCCGCTATTTCAGATGCGGTGCGTCGTTCACGTGCTGGATTGTCTGATCCAAAGAGACCTATCGGTTCATTCTTGTTCCTTGGTACAACCGGTGTCGGTAAGACGGAGTTGAGCAAGGCGTTGGCTGAGTTCTTGTTCGACGACGAGACTATGATGACACGTATTGATATGAGTGAGTATCAGGAGAAACATTCTGTCTCACGTCTAGTCGGAGCGCCTCCGGGATACGTAGGATACGATGAGGGTGGTCAGTTGACAGAGGCTGTACGTCGTAAACCATACAGCGTAGTGTTGTTTGATGAGATTGAGAAAGCCCATCCGGACACATTCAATATCTTGCTTCAGGTGTTGGATGACGGACGATTGACTGACAACAAGGGTCGTGTCGTCGACTTCAAGAACACTATCATCATCATGACTTCTAATATGGGTTCACACGAGATCCGTGAGAAGTTTGAGAAGATGACTCCAGAAAATAAAGAGCAGACTGTAGAATCGGCAAAGAACGCTGTAATGGATATGTTGAAGGTGACAATCCGACCAGAGTTCTTGAACCGTATCGATGAGATTGTGATGTTCACTCCACTTAACAAGGATGAGATTGGCAAGATCGTAGGATTGCATGTTGCAAAAATCAAGAAGATGCTTGCCGACGTGGATGTTGATATACAGCTTACTCAAAAAGCTATGGACTTCATCACAACTGAGGGCTACGATCCTGAGTTCGGAGCACGTCCGGTGAAGAGAGTTTTGCAGCGTTACCTACTTAATGAATTGTCAAAGAAATTGTTGGCAGGTAGCGTAAACAAGGAGAAACCTATCATCGTTGACGCAAACGACGAAGGCTTGGTATTTGAAAATTAATGATCGACGAAGACGCGTGGATTAAAACAACGTTATTCGCCATCAAAACAATTGGTATTTAAGGTTGAGAAGGCTGGATCCAGTGGTTGGATTCAGCCTTTTTTGTTGGGAACAATTCAAATTGTCCATCAAACAGACACTATTTTGCAATAAATTCAATGTCTTTTCACGTCGAAACATATCAAATATCAATCTTTCAGGGTAAGATTTGGTTGCAAATGTTTTTATCGTAACTTTGTATACCTTTATTTAATAAGCATGGAAACAAAAATATTCGATTTGAAGAAGGATTCAAAAAGGATTCTTTTCATCATTATAGCTGCCCTTCTAATGGCGGTAAACATCAAGACATTTGTGCAGGCAGGCAATCTTCTGCCTGGCGGAGCTACTGGTCTGACTCTCCTTATACAACGTATATTCAAACTTTTTTTTGATCTGGACATACCTTATTCTCCGATCAACATCCTGCTGAATGCCGTCCCTGCATTTATCGGATTCAAGTTTATCGGAAAGAAGTTCACAATATACTCATGTCTGATGATCCTGCTTGTCGGCTTATTCGCAGATATGATACCAGCTTATACAATAACGGATGATGTTTTGCTTGTCTCAATCTTCGGTGGTATCATCAATGGTGTTGCCATCAGTATTTGTCTGTCGGTCGAGTCGACGTCGGGTGGTACAGATTTCATTGCCATCTACATGTCTGAAAAGAAACATGTGGATTCTTGGAATTTTGTGCTTGGCATCAACGCTGTCATCCTTTCTGTCGCTGGACTTCTCTTCGGATGGGATAAGGCTCTCTATTCCATCATTTTCCAATATGCGTCTACTCAGATGATACACATACTTTTTCAGCATTATCAGAAAGAGACATTGCTTATTGTCACTAAACAGCCTGAACTAGTGTGTGGAATTATCGATTCTATGTGCCATCATGGAGCCACGATTATCAAAGCGGAAGGATCACATGAACATAAAGAGACTTCCATTGTATACTCTGTAGTCGGTAAAGATCAATATATTTCCATTGTCAGAGCCATAAAGAGAGAGGAACCCAATGCTTTTATCAATACAATAGATACGGAAAGCCTTACAGGTAGATTCTTTCAAAAGAAGACGGAATGATGATATTCTAATCCATTGTACATATCTACTGCAATTTATAGGATTTAATATACAAAAAGGGGCACTCATTAGAGTGCCCCTAATTAAAATTGACTATGTTCAAGCATTATAAATGCTTACACTTGAATGTCTTTGGCTCGTCCACAACACCATAAATCAAATCTGGAGTAAATTGGATTTTATCCAACGATTCATACATATATTGGGTGTTGGCATTCCAATAACGGAACACGACCGGCTCTGATTCATTACCTGTGCCGATGACTGTCAATAGAAAAACACCATTGATGGATTTTCCTACTGCTCTACATTCATCGCCCACAAATGCGGCAAAGAGATCGTTGCTTGTGGCATTTGCCTTCATGTCGGAAGGTAATTGGTAAACTACTGTCATTGAATAAGCGAAGTCGCCACTATATTCTACAGATTTCCAACCCGGTTTCTCATACTTTTTGAAGACGGTGCTGGTGTCAGGTTCTCCACCTTCTTCACCTCCCTCTTCTCCTTCTGGATCTTCAACCTTTTTATTGAGTTCCTCTTGCTTCTTATTCAAATCCTCCTGCTTTTTATTTAGATCCTCTTGTTTCTTGTCCAACTCCTTTTGAGCTTTGGAAAGAGAGTCGAGCTTGGCAGACAAATCTCCTTGCATCTTTTTGATTTCTGCAAGATCGTCGCTGTAATCCTCAGGATCGTCGCTACAAGAGAACAATCCTGAAGACAACATAGCGGCTGATATTATAAACAACCAATGTTTCATTCTCGTTAATTAATTTATTTCTTTACTATTTTGAATGTCTTCGACTCGCCATTTTGAGTCACCTTCAACAAGTATGAACCTGACGTGAACTCAGTCATATTGACAAGCGCTTCCAATTTGAAGTCTGAAACCGACTCTTCTGTTGAATAAACAAGTTTTCCTGTTAGATCAAAGATCTCGATTGTGACATCTTCTGCATTGTCCATCATACCTGTTATGTTCAACATGTCTTCGACAGGGTTTGGATAAACTGCCAAAGCATCACCGATTCCATCAACATTGAAGTTTAGAATCACTGGACTCTTTGGTGTGCCACAAACTTCATCGCCGACAAAAGAAAGTTGGTTAGAAGCGACGTAAGTCACACCATCACGTTCCAAAGTGAAGCGGATGTTGTCGCCTGCATTAGCTGCAACATTGATGAATTGAAGAGCGTAGCCGTCTGTCAACTCGATTTCCTCAACGTCGTTCTCAACATTGCCAACGATTGCTCGTACGATATCGCCATCCATTTTCTCTGGAGCATAAGCGATGATGTTCATGTTCATCTCGAAGTCGGAAGCCTTTGTCTCAACAGGAGTAGCTGAACGCAAAGAAGACGATGATGTAGGGTACTTGAACTTCTTCGCGTCGCCTGCATTCTTCAACATATAACCACTGTTTGGCATCATGCTCTTAAGTGAGCCGATCCAATTGTTTCCGTAGTACATCGCGAATCCTTCGTTCGACTTGATCACATCTCCCTCAGTAGCTTCATAGTCAGCCAAAGCCTCTTTTACTGTCATACTGTAAGTTGGCAAGTAGGCAATGTAATTCCAAGACTTCTTGTTTACTGTGATTTCAGTAGATGTCAAATCAATGTCAGAACCAGAGACAAACAATGTCTGCTCATATTCAGAATAGATCTTGAACATGTTCTTGTTGTTGAGTGTCACACCCTCATTCACCCATTTGCCAATAGATGTAGAGTAGTTAGCCGACTTTGTTTTGCTCTTTACGAAACTGTTTGCTCCCCAGTTTCCGTTTCCTAGATAGGAATCAATGTCAGACATTTCTTTGTTTGCCAAATTGAACGAAATCCAATTCCATCCTTTGTTCAATTGGATATTTTGATACTTCAAAGTTCCATTAGAGAACACAACAGGTTCTTTTGGTGTACCCAAAACACTATTGTTTACAAATTTCGCAGAAACAGAGGCAGTCGCTCCAGACATTAGTCCTTTGCTTGCATCCCAGATGCGGTATTCCACATTGTGAGATTTTGAAACAGGAGAATAAACTGTCATCAATGCATACCACATATCCAATGTCTTGTCGTAACTCATGTTAGCCATACCAACACACTCTCCCTGATAGAAAGCGGCCAACATGTCTTTCTCATCGTTAGAGAACTGTCCATCCACCTTGATCTGTGCGAAAACAGCCATGCTGAACTCATATTTGCTAGGGTCAATGTTCCAGTCTGGTGTGCTGCCTTCCACTGTTACATTGAGAGCAAGAGGCTCAGTCACATTGTTAGAGTTAGTCAGATATACCACCTCATTGTATGAGCCGACTGCCAATGATGGATCAACCTCAAACTTGATAGTCTGCTTTTCCAAAGGTTTGATTGAGCCTGATTCAGAAGATGCATTCAACCATGAAGGCATGCTTTCAAGTCTGTAGTTGATAACAGAACCGCCATTGTTGACGATTGGCATCTCAAACTCGTAAGACTCACCCTCTTTCTTTTCGATTGTCACAGCATCGTCCATCCATTTCAACTGGTTGCGGTCGATGTACGCGCTCAATGTGATTGGAGAAAGAATATAGTTTCCATTCACATCCTGTACCTTATCAACTGTGATGTTGACGATTGTTTTCTCAATACGATAGTCTTGTTCTTTCAATGTGATGATCAACGCATCATTGTTTACCACCCAATCGTACGACAATGAAGAGACAGCTCCCTTGTTTTTAACAGGAGGAATGTTGGTCGCTCCAGTCACTTTGCCAACAGCAACAGATGTAGTGTCATTGTTTGCCATATTGTTCAAAGTGAACTGCATCTCTTTTGTTCCCTGCCACTCAATATACTGCTCGAATGGATAGTATAGCAACAATCCCATTTCGTCGCCGTTAGACTTTTGATTGTAGAAAGACTCAATCTGTGATTGTTGACGGTAGAGATTCCAAAGACGTATCTCGTCTACCTTACCTGTGAAGTATTGGTCAACTGTCTTTTTAACGCTCTTATCTTTGTGCCATACACGTGCTCCTGCATATAATTTGTCTGATGCGATTTTGCCTACCTTGTCGTTAGAGAAGTAAGTGTTCAATTGACCATCCATATATATGCGTGCAGTACCAGAAGAACGGTTTACACTTAAAGTGAAGTTATGCCAGTTGTTGTCTGCATAATTACCGTTGACAAGTGTAGCGTAACCATTATGGTTGAAAGAAAGTGCACCGTTTTCATTGAATCCGACACTAAATAGTTTAGCAGGATCTTCTCCTACTTTATCAATGCCATTTCCATTTGAAATGATAGTCTGGTTTTTCGCTCCCTTCTTTGCATTGAACCAGAATTCCAAAGTGAAGTCCATATCCGAAGGTATGACAGCCGCAGAACTGTTCAATGCCACATAATTACTTCCGTCGAATGCTGCTGAACGACCTTCTGGCAATGCCCATGATCCACCGTTCATGATAAGGTTGGCTCCACGAGCCTTGTCTTCAGTAGCGTTACCCTTAGCCTCATCCATATCGTAGTAGGCGATCAGACCAAGGTCGTTGCCAGACAATTGAGTTGCGCTGTTGGCCTGGATAGTGGCTGAAGAACGTACAGCGTTCCAGATACGGAACTGATCAACCTTACCGTTGAAATTTCCTGACTTAGTTGCGACGTTGCGACCAATCTCGATTACTCCATTGCCTTTGTATGCAACAGCCTTTTGGCCATCGATCACAGATAGATAGTTGACGTATGCAGTCACAGTTGTGTCGATATTGTCGTAAACCAAAGCGATATGGTTCCATGAAGATTTCTCCCATGCAGGAACTTTTTCAGAAACAATTTCCTTGTTTCCTACTTTGACAACCACATTGCCACTGTTGTTCATGCCCATTGATATCGCACCCTTTGCACTACCATGGCTGAAGAATGTAGCATTCTGAACAGAATCAAAGTTAACCCAGCACTCGAAAGTCAAATCTTTATTAGCGAAGTTGCGAGTGGCCTCTGTAGCAAGATAATCGTTAGCACCGTCCAACGCAATAGCAATGCTATGGTCGGAAACAGCACCGTTGCGAATACCTGTCACTTCAAAATTGTTGGCTGTCAACATACCTTCGGCGATAGTCTCGTTGAAGTCGATGCGGATATCATCATTGACAGTCAAAACACCATCTGCAGGTTTTGGTGTGCCAAACAAGCGAGGATTGTATACATCCTTGATACCAGAAACGACTTCTGAAGGATTGTCATACAACTCATTGTTGATGTTGCAGAATGAAACAGCACGCAAATCATACTTCTGGTCTGGAAGGTCGTCCATGAAGAAGTTGTAGTAGATATTGCCACCGTCTGTCGACGAGATTGTAAAGGCATTGAATCCGTTAGCTACAGCGTTTTTAGCCAAAGAATCCTCTTTATAGTAATATGCCAATGTCAACCAGTCGTTATCTGAACCAGACGCAGGTTTGTACTGCAATTCGATGTGCTCGAAATCAGTATAGTTGACATCGAATCCAGAGATTGTAATAGGCATGTAGTGTTTAGCGACACCGTCTATTGTATCTACAGCACAATTCGTATTGTATGTCCAATTGTTGCTTGGCTTAGCAATAGCCACATTTGAACAAGAAGGGATGAAATGAACTGAGAAATAAACAGTATCAGAAATCACATCCAAGAAACTAGTTGGGTCTGCCTGACACTTAGAACAAAGAGCGATGGCCATGTTGTCGTAGTTCAACACAGATCCCTTTGTCACTGTCAATGTCTTCTCCAATACCTGACCTGCAGGCACCAAATACTCTAGAGCAAATCCAGACATAGAGTTTCCGTCGATGCTAGGAACCGCACCGTAAGGATTAGTAGCGTCTACAAAACGAAGATCGAACCACTGGTCTTCACCAGTCTCTGAATCATTCTTCAAATATACAGTCAAATAAGCATCCTCACCAGAAGGTACATTCTCAACAAACTTTGTTGGCATGTCGATCTTTGGATCTTCCAGTTTCATTGTTGCTGCACTGATTACTTCATTCTCATGACCTTTCCAGTGTGAAGCTGTGTAAGCTCCCTCGTAAGGACAACCAGTAGCTCCACCCTTTGTGCTGAACACAAATGTCGAATAAGAATCCTTTGATTTCAGACTGTTCTTGTCAACACTTCCTGAATTGACTCCGTTTTGGTCATAAGTCTCGTTTGATTTTTCAGAATCACGGAATACATCCACGCTCAAGTAGTCATCATCACCGTCTTCAGCCAACACGAATCCTTTCGCATGAGATGCCTCCAATTCATTTTCAAACTCTCCACCTTGAGTTGTCTCGATAGCCTCCTCAAATTCAAACTTAGTCTTGGCACCTGTTGTTCCAAGGTAAGTGTCATTAGAAATTTTTCCTCCGATAGTGATAGAGAATGAATGGTTCGACGTAAGTGTCGAAGAGTATTGCTCGCTATATTCGACGTTTCCACCAGCCTGGAATGAGTAGTTCTGTAATTTCAACTTCTCATTTTTAATTACAGTCGCCTTTATACTATCATTGTTCGACAAAGCTTTCTCCCAATCTTTGATATAAGTATTCAAAGCCTCAATTGTATCTCTGGTATATTCCAAAGACTGAGACAAATAAGGCACGTAGTAGTCAGGTTTTCCGAAATTCACATCGTCTGCATTTACCAAAGAGTAGTAGTAATTTACAGAATCTGCATCTGCCTTTGCCTGTAGCGTTTTAGGATCAGCCTCATTTGGCAATAGAAGCAAGCTGTTTCTCAATTCTTCCAATGTAGGGATCAATACCTGTTCAATATGAATCTGTGGATAAGCGAACAAAGTTCCGAACTTCTGACCCATTGTCACGCCGTTGGCTTGTACCACAGCTATATTGTCATTCACCAAGTATGTCTTTTCATAAGCAGAAGCTCCGCCTAATGAGTCATAAGTGGCACGGCTTACAGCGATCACATTTTGGCTGGTACCAAATGTGATGTTTGTAGAGTAACCGATGTACAAATCTCCGTTAGCTCCAACATACAAAGGGTCATCACTAGTCTGGAATTTTGTGGTTGTTGTGACAGAAGTCTTTGATGAGTTGTTTCCTGTATATTCCTCTGAATGGCTCACTCCTAAAGTGACTCCACTCTCAACTTCTGCCAATGTTGTAGCTGTACCGACCATAGTTCCGACACCTACAACGGTGATTTGTTGTGTGCGGACCTGTACACCAGTGGTGAAATCTTCAGTACCCTCGTTCTTTACAGAACCTGTATATTTTGATTCTTCACTGAAAGTGACACCCTTTTCCAAGTATGAATAACTTTTTGATCCCGGTGGGTCACGAAGTACACACAATAGTTTATCAGGACCAGCAGTCACGAAATTAGTTCCTGTCTGGTGAGCACCCAAGATATAAGCCATACCATTGCTGTTGCCGATTGGATTCTCCCATGCGACGCTGGTTGGATCGTCTGATGTTCCATATGTGAATGTGGCTGCGATAGTACCTGTCGCAGAAGATACAGAAGGCTCTGACACCTTAAACATGTAGATGGAATTGTCTGTGTCAATAGAGTCAGAAATTGCCATTTTATTGTTGAACTGCACATCTGTAGGCTCAACCATCACACGGTCGATTTTTGAAGCGTCAACCTGTTTCTTAGAGTTGAGATAGAAAGGATACTCTTCAAAAACTTCGTATTTGAATCTATAGTTGGATCCTGTCGAGAATACTGGATAATTCAATGAATATCCATTTGATTCGTTCCACAACTGAATCTTTTCTGTCTCACCTAACATGTTGTCAGAAAAGGCTACTGTGTCTCCGAAGTATGGCAATGGATTATCAACACCATCCACCTGAGTGACCTCCATTCGGGCTGTATAGCGTTTTGTGAAAATTTGTTTTTGAATATATCCGATGCTGTCTACATACGACACTTTTTTGTATCCTTCTTTGTCATTGATGCCGTTTGTGTATACAGAATCTACATACTCATACTTCTCAAACTGCTCAACCTTGTACGGAGAAAGGTTCAAAGAAGATTTATCTCCTGTTATACCTTCATGTCCGTATACAGACAAAGAAACCGTATATTCGATAGGATATACCCAAGCGATGAATTCGCCTGTTTCATTGTTGACATGAATAGTGATATTATCCGTATTGTATTCTACGGATGTCGTTTTGGCTTTTGTTTTTGGAACTCTTGCCAATGTGCCTTTCAAAATAGGGTGGCTTACTTTTTCAGTGTGAGACACAGATTGTAATTTGTATTTTTTCTGAGTTGGCTTCAATACAATCTTCATGTCGTTCGCCAAATTGTTTTTCGAAAGAGAGAAACCTACAGGGAATGCTTCTTGTACCTCGCCACCACAGATACGACCGATATACTTGACCTTGGTATTGTCGTAAAGTTTTAGTCCAGTAACTACATCCTGATAGTTTCTGTCTGAACCGTCACTGTTGCAGATACGTCCATCCAGTTCGAAAGTATGACCGTCTTTTACAGCCTTTACTTCATGAATTCCAACAGGAACGTTGATAGAGAAACTTCCATCAGCTTCAGTCTTAATATACTGTCCTGATTTATTAAGAGCAATCGCACCATCAATAGTGAAGTGAGCTCCCTCAACAGGATATGTTCCACCAGCGTAGTAGATTGTTCCTGAAACAGCGAATGAACTGTTGTCAGTAAAGTTTACAGTATGATGCTGAGCTCCTTCTCCTATAAAACGGATCTCTTGCTTTGGAGAGAACTGATGACTTCCCTTTCTTGGAATAATGGTATAAGCTGTTCCATTTCCGTAATAAGGGACAGAACGAATGTTATAAACACCAGATGAGTCTGTAATACTGCAATAAGACAAACGATTTGTGCTCAAATGAGATTTGACTTTTTGCACGTTAAAATTGCTACCAGTATTTCCATGATAAGTAGCCTTTCCTTCAAAAGAACTATCATAAATCTGGCTTTCAGACATAAAGTCAAAAGTATAGTAAGCATCCAAATTTCTTTCGTTTCCAATCAAATATCTTGTGTAGTCCGCAAGAATTTCAGATCCATCCAACACTCGGCTCCATAGGCGGATTTCGTCAATCTCTCCATTAAAATTTTCTCCCACAACGATATCGCCATTGACATCTTTTTGGAATGTGGCATTTTCAACATTCGCTTTTGCTGACAATTCTCCATTCAAATAGATGTATGCCAGCGATGTTGATTGGTCATACACAGCAGACACATGCGTATAAGTGTACAATGGAGATGCAGAATCTGCTTTTATTGTGTCTTTTTCACCTATAGCAAAGAAGAAATGTCCGTCATTAAAACCAACTTTGAAATTGTCTTTTTTATTAATTACCAAAGAATTATTCGATGAAGACGTTGGATAAACCCAAGCCTGCAATGTCACTGACGTTGTGTCGGCAAGGATGTTTTTTCCTGGGATTTCGACTCTGCCTGTGCCGTCAAGACCCAATGCATAAGTCTCCAAATCTCCATCGGCTTCAAGTCTTACAGAAACAGAATCGACTCCTTGTCCATTTTCGAAAGTGACGTGTCCATAGAAATCGCCTGTTGGTGTCCTGAATCCATAATCTTTCAAGATTTCATTAGTGTATAGTTTCTCTCCTCCACAATCCTTCAATCCATAAATTCTATACTCATATAGAATTCCAGGCAAACAAGATTTGTCATCATACGAAAGATCTGAGTTGACAGTTGCGTTGACTGTTTCAATTTTTCTGAAAGATGTGTCTGAACTATAGACCTCTCTACGTTCAACTAAAATTTCATCTACATCATTTGTGGTTTTCCACTTCAAGTTGACACGGTCTGAATAGTATCCCTTTGACGCATTAAAGTCGCTTATTGAGCCCACTTTACTTGGCTTGACGGAGTTGCCTAATACAATACTTTTTTGTTTGTAGCTATCGCTACCAGGAATCATTTTTAGGACATAAGAATATGAATTACAGAATCGAAGAAGTTCGTCTTTGTATACTCCTTCCTCATAGTTCAAAATGAACTCTTCTACCACAGAAGTCGTTTCATTTGTTCTCACCAATTTCAATTCAGAACCATTTGACCAAATGACACCATCCTGATCCCATTTTATTTCCACATACGGTTTTTCACCTGGATTAAAATACGCAAAAGCATTTTTTGGATAACAGTGATTTGTATTTACTGAAACATTTTGCTCTTTCTTAAATTTATCCCAACCAGGAATTCCTTTTGTGGCTTTTCTTTCTATTGAAAAATAGTATTCGGACTCATCCCCGTCTTTCAAATCCATAATTGATTCATATGAACTCGTCTTAGGATCGTAAGCGATTTCTAACACTCTTGTGGTGTCAACGGTTGTATTTTTAATTGTCAACAAGAACGGACTGTCGTTATAATCTGATCCCATCACTGTTGGCATCTCCCATTTTAGGTTAACCACCTTTTTGTCAGGATCAACTTTAACAACAAATTTTTGGACTTGAGGATAAGCTTTCAAAACATATTCCTTACTCTCAGCCACATATGTGATTTGATTGTTTTTTGTAGGAAAATATTCTTGATGAACCTTGAATTTATGTGATTTCGCTAGAAAAGCTTCATCAACATTTAAAACAAAATTACCATTGGTATTATTGTTTTCTTTAATATGAGTCTCATCACCATCCATCTTACTATTATCCTCATACAAATCAATGTCTCCCAATGTCGCACAATTTCGATTATTCGTCTCTCTTTCCCAGTCTATTTTCACAGCTGGTTGATTAGAAGAAGATACAAAATCAGCACCTATTGAAGTGTAGTTGGCAGTTTGTATGGTCGTTGCCAACCCCCCAGACCAAGTTTCGTTTATTTGTTGGTCTTTGGTACTACCTTCTCTCCACCAAGTACCATTCATATTGATTGTGAAACTTTTATTCATATCTTTTGAGGTGATTGGCTGAGACCACTCCAATGTATGTTCATCCTCATCGCTATACTGAACGTGTGTAACATAATTTTTATAACCACTTGGCACATTTGTCGTCATTTTTAACATGCCATCGTAATTACAGTTGATTTGATAAGTAACCTTTTGAGGTGTATTCTGTGTTATCACAAATCCAGTTGGATTTTCATCATCTTCAAAACCACAATGTCCTCTGTCGCCTCCTCCTCCCCACGTCTGGAAGTATCTCACTTTGTATTCTATACATCCTGTATTGGCATTCCATTTGAATGTGTTCCAACGCCAATCCCAATCAGTAGCCGCTGCCGCCTTTTGCCAAGGCACAATACACAACACGCCCATCAAAATGAGCACCCGAAACTTTGAGGTAGGCACTTTTTGCCCTGAAGAGAAGAATCTCTTAAACCTCTTTCCTAAAAAAGATATCAGATTCATTTTTTTAGATAATAAATTAAATTGTAGTTAATCCCAGTCAAAAACGGATAAATATTCATCAAATAAGGATACAGATTCGCATTCTTTTCTCTATATCCCATTGCCATGCTCTAAATACAACAATATTTAGAACCTGTTTCAATTAGTATTAAATCCCTTTGAATGGTTTTGTAAAGTTTTTCCTTTATGTTTCTGATTATCAGTTTTTATATATGAGTAATCCTCTTCGCATCCGTTTTTCGCATCTTAGACAAGGTGTAAAAAATTGTGAGTGATTACTCAAAATTATCTGATAACTTATGCAAGTTTACAAAGTATTTTTTATATACACAAGCATAAAAACGTAAAAATATACATTAGGATATGATTGAAACTTATTGTAGATGTGAGCTTTTTCAAATCTCAGCTGAAAGTTTTTGCGTCACTAGACTTAAAATTTTTTTAGAAAATTCTTAACTTTGGCATATACTATTATCAAAAGCGAAAGGAGAGATATTATGTCGCAAATAACATTCATATTGAAAGCAGACGGCATTATCGCCGACCAGATATATATTGTTGGAGCTTGTAACGAACTCGGTTTTACTGAGGAGAATGCTCTTCCCATGATGGAAACTTCGGAAGGTTGGGTCCTGACTGTTAATGTCAATCGTAGCAATATCCGATATTCATATTTCTATAAAATTGGTGAGGTGACACGTCAGGAACCTTGGATGTCGAGAAAAATTGAATTAGTTACAAAGCAGAATATTAAAATCGCTGTGATTGACAAATATGGTGTGACTGATTCATCAAAAAACATTTTGAATACCAAAGTGTTTACGGAGGCGGTCTGTCATCATGCCACAAACTTTGAAATGTCAAAGAAAAGTCTGCCTGCTATCTTTTCTGTCACAATGCCAAACCTTCTCACCGAACATGAACTGTGTTTGATTGGCGACCAAAGCCAGTGGGGAAAGTGGAAGGAAGACGAAGCGATGGAACTTTCTTGTGCGGGAGAACCATACATGTGGTGCGTTGCAGAAGGAAGCAAACTAAAGAAAACTGCTGAATATAAATACGTCATCAGAGATAAAAAGACAAAAGCCATACTCGCTTGGGAAGACGGCGATAACCGAAGATTCAAACTGCCTAAGGGTAGCTATTCTCTTGTGATTGTAAACGATGGTGTGCCTAATTTCCATTTGCCTGAGTTTAAAGGCTCTGGTGTCGCGATCCCAGTGTTCTCTTTGCGTACAAAAAAGAGTTTCGGTTGCGGTGAATTCGCTGATTTGAAACCGTTTGCTGATCTCGCCAAAGCTATGGGATTGCGTATCATACAGACTCTTCCTATAAATGACACAACAAGCCTGCATACTTGGAAAGATTCTTATCCGTACAGCGCGATTTCCACATTCGCCCTTCATCCGATGTATATATCAATAGAAGAGTGTGGTGAAGTGCCAAACAAGTACGACTACGACAAGATGCGCAATGAACTCAATTCCCTCGAAACTGTCGATTATGAAAAGGTTATGGAGTGGAAGATGAGCATTCTTCAGACAATGTTTGAAAGAGACAAAGAAGAGGTGCTTAAAAGTAAAGAGTTCAAGGCTTTCTACGATGCCAACATGCATTGGCTTCGCCCTTATGCCGCATTCTCATACTTGCGAGACAAATTTGGAACGTGTGAGACGGCTCAATGGGGTGATTACGCCAACTATACAGATGGAAAAATGTCTGCACTTTGCGACAAACAGAGTGTTGCGTATCCTAAAATAACATTCTATTATTATCTGCAATTCCATTTGGACCGTCAGTTGAAAAAGGCGGTGGCATACTGTCATCGTATTGGAATCGCTTTGAAGGGAGATATTCCGATCGGAATGGATTTGAACAGCGTAGACGTGTGGCAATATCCAAAATTGTTCGACTGTAACGGTAGTGCGGGTGCTCCGCCAGACGATTTCTCTATCTATGGTCAGAACTGGGGATTCCCAATCTACAATTGGAAGGAGATGCAGAAAGACGATTATTCATGGTGGAGAACACGATTCAGCAAAATGTCTGACTATTTCGACGCATACCGAATTGACCATATTCTCGGATTCTTCCGCATATTCCGTATACCGAAGGATTGTGTCTGGGGTCTGTTAGGTCAGTTTGCTCCTGCGTTGCCAATGACAAAAGAAGAGATAGAGTCGTTTGGAATAGAATTTGATGAAGAAAAGTATTGTGAACCGAATACAGACGATGAAATCTTACGCCGATTGTTTGGTGGAGACGAACTGCTCGTTAAACAAAAATATCTGGTGTCTGTCGACGGCAAATACAAGTTACGTAAGGAAGTGGATACACAGCGCAAGATAAAAGCGTTGCTCCCATACAGCACTAATGCCGAAAAGAAGATACGTGACGGATTGATGAGCCTGCTGTGCCAGGTGTTGTTTGTGCGTGATTATCAGGATCCTACGAAATATCATCCACGTATCACTGTGCAGAACAGTGAAGCATATGCGATGCTGGACCCTCATATGCGAGACAAGATAAACCGACTGTACAACTATTTCTATTTTGAGCGTCACAACTCATTCTGGGCTGAGCAGGCGATGGAAAAACTGCCGACATTGGTTCACAGCACAACGATGATGTGTTGCGGAGAAGATCTTGGTATGGTGCCGGCATGTGTGCCAGAGGTTATGGATAAGTTGGGAATCCTTTCGTTGGAGATCCAACGTATGCCGAAAGAATTCAATGTGGAGTTCGGCCATTTGGAGAAAACTCCTTATCGAAGCGTTTGCACTACGTCTACTCATGACATGAGCACTATGCGAGCTTGGTGGGAGGAAGACAAAGAAAAGACACAGAGGTATTTTAATGATTATCTGCATGAATATGGAGATGCCCCATTGTTTTGCGAGCCATGGGTATGCGAGAAGATCATCGCTTCACATCTTGAATCTCCGGCAATGTGGGTGATTCTACCTCTTCAGGATTGGATGTCTTTGGATGGCAATATCCGTTGGGAGAAGACATTCAAGGAAAGAATCAACGATCCTGGAAACCCCGACAATTACTGGTGTTACCGTATGCACAAGACAGTGGAGGAGCTATGCAAAGACAAATTCCTTTGCGATAAGATAGCCAAGTTGAATAAGAAATACGGAAGATAAGAAAGAAAAGTTTAGTTATAAAGCAAATTGAAGGAGACGCGATTATTCACGTCTCCTTTCTTATTTTTCAGGCATCGTCAAATCATAAAAAATATGTTTGCTACTCCAATAATGGCTCCAAGCAGTCCGCCCAGCCAAACAAGCATATATAATTCATTGTTTGCCACATCAAGCACGAGCTTTTCCACCGTCGGCATATCCATACTTTGGATTTTATCCTCGACAATCTTGCTTATGTCGACAGTCCGTAGCAGACGTGGTAATTCCGTCTTCACTTTTTCTGAATAAAGTTTTACGACGTCATGTTTTAAGGATTCTATTTTCTCATCAGACACGTTTGCTGTCCAAGAGGCGACGGTGCCGTTGGCAAAACGGTTGATTTCATCGTCGACAATGCTAAGAATCATTTTCCTTCCGTCTCCACGCATCACATCATTGATCAGCCCTGCCAGTTTAGGGGTGATTTTGTCCTTTATAGAGTCAGCCAACGCATTTTTTGTGAGCAGTCCCATGAACCCATCTCCAATTTTGTCGTCGAAAGCAGACATGGCTGAGATGGCGATAGTCTGGCCGATTTTTTCATCAGACACAATCCCGTCTATCTTTTTCGCAAGATTGCCATTTACTCTTTTGATGAGATTTTCCACTCTTTCCTCTCCAGCATAATTGCTGAAAAAATTGCGGAGAGAACTCTCGTTTGTCTGTAGAGAATGGATTATCTCGTCGATCTTGGCTTCCAGTTTCCCGATTGTCTCGTCAGACAGAAGCATCTTTGAAATGCCGTCGACATCCACAAGATTGTCGCTCACAACTCTGCCAATCGCTTTGGCAAGATCATTCTGACGTTTCGGGATAATTCCAGGTGTAAATGGAATTGCGAATCCAAAGATACGTTTTTCTGTGTATGGGCGGAACATCATTTTGATAGCGATATAATTGGTGAAGGCACCGATTACACCACCCAAAGCTACCGGAGCGGCCAGTCTGACGATATCAAACATTTCCATATCCAATCAAATTTCTTGCGAATGTACAATTTTAAGATCAATTCTTTGCAAAAAAACGTTTGATATCAGTTATAAGTCTGCTTTTATGCCTTCAACATGAGGAATTCATTAATACATTGCTCATTTTTCAACATTAGTGCTACAATGAAAAATCAATCTTTTGCAGTTTGAAGAAAAAAACATAATTTTGCAATAAGAGAAATACTGTAATATGAAAATATTGAAATCTTTAACGACGAAAATTCTTGTCACAATGATGTTTGTTTCATCGTCATTGTCGGCAATCAACATCAATAGCTTGGAGAATGTGACGGCAGAGTCATTGTCGACAACACAGGTAAAAGAAATAAAAAAAGCCTATAGTGAAACGGGAAGAACAATGGATGAGTTCGTTAGTTTTGCCGTTTCTAAGGGAATGAAGGAAGTAGAAGCAGAATATTTGAAAAAAAGAATTCTGGCAGACCACAGCAAACAGGAAAAAGAGACAAAAGGAGATATTGCCATCGCAAGTTCCCAAATGGCGGAAAGTATAGTTGAGGAAATGAAAGAAAATCCTGAACAAGTGAAATTCATTGACAATAGAATTTTCGGTTCTGATTTGTTTTCTAACTCAAAAATGACGTTCGCTCCTAGCCAGAATATACCGACACCCAAAAACTATATAGTTGGCCCTGGAGACGTTTTGATTGTCGATGTGTATGGTTATGCGGAAAACACAATGAATCTGACGGTGTCGTCGGAGGGAAGTGTGAGAATACCCAACATAGGTCCTGTGATGGTAAATGGACTAACAATTGAAGCTGTTCAAACGAAAATCAAGAAACAGTTGTCGTCAATTTACAGTTCGATATCTTCTGGAAATACACAGGTTAGTGTTACGATAGGCAATGTGAAAAGTATAGATGTCTACATCACAGGAAATGTAGCAAAACCAGGAACATACACACTTTCTTCTTTGTCTACTGTATACAATGCCTTATATGCATGTTCTGGACCGACGACCTCGGGCTCTTTACGTAACATCAAGGTGATGAGGAATGGAAAAGAGGTCACTTCAGTTGATTTGTACACTTTCTTGACAAACGGAAATTTATCAAATAATATTTCATTGCGAGATCAGGATGTGATATATGTGCCTGCATATGACATAAGGGTAAGTATTGACGGTGCGATGAAGAGACCTGGAGTGTTTGAGATGAAACAAGGAGAGACATTAAAAGATTTGCTTTCATACGCAGGAGGATTTTCAGAGAACGCATATCGTAACAGAATAATGGTACAGCGTACGACAGAGAAAGAAAAGAGTGTGGCGGATGTGTCAAGTGATCTGTATGGAATGTTCCAGTTGCAGACTGGCGATCAGTTTGTTGTGTCTGAAGTATTGGACAAATATTCAAACAGAGTGAAGATTTATGGAGGTGTTTTTCGTCCTGGACCATATGCTTTGGATTCTGGTATGACTCTTATGGATTTGGTAAAGAAGGCTGATGGGTTAGTAGAGGACGCATATTTGGAGAGAGCAACGATCACTCGTTTGCGTGACGATTTGACTCCAGAGTTGATCAGCTTTAATGTGAAAGACCTTATCGATGGCAAATTTAATTTGTTGCTTAAGAAAGAAGATGAGGTGACAATAGGAAGTCTGAAGGATTTGGAGGAGAAAAAGAGTGTTTCGATCTATGGACAGGTGTTAGCTCCTGGACGATATCCATTTTACGAGAATATGACCGTCAAAGATCTTATTTTCTTGGCGAAAGGATTCAAGGAATTTGCGGCAACAGATAAGATAGAATTGTCCCGCAGAGTAAAGGATGAAAGTAAATTGAAAGAAAACATAGAAAAAAATGAGATAAAAATACTTTCTGTCGATAAAGAATTGTCGGCTGGAGATGATGCGGATATCAAGCTAGAACCAAATGACATGATTTCAGTGAGATTAAAAGAGGGTGTGGAGTCTAGTAGAACGATGTCGTTGCTTGGAGAAGTCCGCTCTCCTGGAGATTATGTGATTATCAACAAGAGAGAAAAAATATCTGATATTATGGCACGTGCAGGTGGTACGACTAACTATGCATACGTGCAAGGAGCATTCTTGATCAGGAAGGGGGCTAGATCTGCGGCAGAAAGGATGAGGGATGCTAAAATGATTCAAAAAATTGCCGAAACGGAAGGCGATCCTGAGTTGCTGAAACAATTGCAGAGCAGGACAGATCTTGTCGGCATTGATATGGAACGTATATTAAAACGCCCAGGATGTGAAGATGACATATATGTCGAGGATGGTGATGTGATATATATACCAAAACAATTGCAAACGATTACGGTCAACGGTAAAGTGCAAGTGCCTGGAATGATGGTATATCAGGGACGTTCTGCAAGAAAAGCCATTCGAAGATCAGGAGGATTTGGTCAGCATGCGGATAAACGCCATGTCTATGTGGCATATGCTAATGGAGAAATGCAGTCCACTGGACACTTTGCATTTTTCAAAAACTATCCTAAAATAAAGCCTGGAGCTCACCTATATGTTCCAGAAAAAGAAGAAACTAATGAAGATAGAAGGGCTAGAGCTAATTTCGTCGCAGCTGTGCTTTCTACAGTGGTTTCTTGTGCTTCAGTCGGAGTCTCTTCATTTGTGGTGATTTCTAATTTGGTAGACAGCAAAAAGACGACGTCTGGATCATCAAGCAATAGTGGATCAAAAAAATAATAGACAATGAATATCGATTTAGAAGATCTATTGCAAACGGAGAATCCTTCTGAAAGTAAGATTTCCTTTGCTGACATAAAAACAATTGTAAAAGATTACAAAACATATTTATGGAGCAAGAAATGGATTCTTGTTGCCGCAGGTGTTATCGGATGTGTTGTCGGCATTATTTATGCCTATTTTTATAAACCTACATATACCGCCACATATAAGTTTTCAATAGAGGCGAAAAGTGGAGGTGTAGGAATAAGCACTCTTAGTATGTTGGCTGGAATAAGCTCTTCCTCAGGAACATTCTCTGGAGACAATCTTGTTGAATTATTCCGTTCTAGATCCATGGTTGAGACGGCATTGCTAAAACCAATTGTTATAGAAGGCGACACCATGAATTTACTTGAATACAAGATTTTGGCGGACAGCTTAAGAAGTGAATGTGATGAAGGCAAAGAAAAGGAAAAAACTTATGTAAAATCTATTTGTGATGTCTTTTTCCCTTATGGACAAAGTAGAGATTCTTTTACTCGTGAGCAAGATAGTGTTTTGATGGGAATTTCATCAGAAATGATATTGAAGGATATTGAAATTGAAAAAATTGACAAAAAACTATCTTATGCAAATTTCTCTGTGAATTCTAAAGATGAAAAATTTGCAAAAGAGTTTAGCTCAGCAATGATAAAGACAGTGTTCGATTTTTATATAAAGAGTAAACGCGAAAATGCTCAAAGGAACATAGATGAATTCCAAGCAAGAGCAGACTCCATACATAATGAATTGAATAAATCATTATATGCTGTTGCTCGTTATCGTGATTTGAATATGAATGCGTCTAGGAGCGTCCTTGGTGTTGAACAATTAAAATACCAAACTGATATACAAATCAATACGGCCGCATATACAGAGATTGTCAAGAATATAGAAGTTATGAAACTTGACATGGCTAAAAGTGAACCATTGATTCAGGAGATAGATGTGCCTCGTTATCCTCTAGCAAACGACAAGAAAGGAAAGGTCAAAACGGGCATCAAATATGGATTTTTGTTTGGTTTTTTGACTTTGTTAGTGCTGTGTGTTTATCATTTCGTGCAAAATCAAAATAAAGAAGATAACGAAAACATTGCTGAATAAGGAAGATACAGAAGAGAAAAAAACTACCCTTTGTCTTTTTGACATTGGGTAGTTTCTTTAGTCTGATGTATATATATTATCAATGTCTTTCTGGAGTGCCATTGCCATTGTCATACATATAGTATCTGCCATTATACTTAATACTATCCATTTTGACAATAACCCTTATACGATTGTTGTCTTGCTTGATGACAACTACTGCCCAGATTTGTCCTTTCTCGTCTACATCACCATTTGGATCTGTTTTGTTAGCGAGTGTAAAGTAGAAATTCTCTTGTGATTTGTCCCAATGCTGGCCTGTATATTGAGTCCATGTGTTGCCGTTATCTTTAGACCAAAAAATAGGCATGTCGACATTTGTGCTTAAAGAAGTGGCTTGCTTTTTGTATTCTTCGAATATAGTGGCAATGTCGTTGTCTTGATCAGAAGACTCATACCAATACTCAAAAAAATAGTTGGTTTTAACAACATCCGTTGGCTTCGGAATCTTTGTCATTGTTGGAGTATTGTAAAGTTTGATGCCAACAGAATCGTATAGTAAACCTTCTGTCTCAAATTCATAATCATATTCATAATACACTTCTGCAACTTTTTCGACGTCATATTTAATGACTTCGTCATCTGTTGTCTTCACACACATCCTAGTGCTTGCATTTGTCATAACAGAAAATGACATAAATGCTAAAACAGAAAATAAAAATTTCTTCATGTTTTTATATGCTTATTTATTACTTACGAATTAGCTTGAATGATTTGTTGCCTACGAGCAATATGTACACTCCTTTCTGACTTGGAAGTGAAACATTTGCAGATCCTTCATTGTCAGCTTTTGTCTGTCCTACAATTGCACCGTTGATGTTGACTAATTTGATAGATGCGTCTGTAAGGGCGTTTTCCACTCTGATGACATCTTCACTTACACTTACAATACGCAGAATTTGAGCATTAGTGTTATCAACTGCAGACTGATTATTTTCAGTGAAGTGATAGTTTTTCACTTCTTCTATAGAATAACTTGTTTTTTCGTTACCGTTTATCACAATGTTTCCATCTTGATAGGTGATTACAGGGTTCTCCTTCAAAAGGAAACTGTATTTAGCCCCGTTTTTTTTCTCGATAGTCATGTATTGAACTGCTGCACTTGCATACAACATTCCACATGCTAAACCGAGAACTGTAAAAATAAGCTTTCTCATTTTATTGTTATTTTGATTTAATGCATGCTATATTAGTGGATTTCGTTTATCCACTGCTCTCTTTATTTAGGAAAAGTTGAATTAAATTTTGGGGTTGCCGTCTCCTTGGTCATACATATAGTATTTGCCATTATGCTTAATAGAATCCATCTTGACAACAACTCTTAAGCGATTGTCTGCATACTTTATTACAACAACTGCCCAAACCTGTCCTTTTTCATCTACGTCTCCATTGGGGTCTGTTACGTTGGGAAGAGAAAAATAGAAATTTTTTTGGACGGAGTTCCATTGTTGACCTTTGTATTCGGACCATGTGTTGCCATAATCAGTACACCAAAAAATAGGCATTTCTTTATTAGTACTTAGAATTGTCGCTTGTCTTTGGTATTCTGCAAAAATCGTGTCAATGTCGTTGTCGAGATTTGATGATTGATACCAATACTCAAATAGATAGGTGTTTTCGACAAAATTTTCTGGCTTTGGAATTCTTGTCATTGTTGGAGTGTCATAAAGTTTGATTCCAACAGAATCGTAAAGCAAGTCTTCTGTCTCAAAGTCATATTCAGACGCGAAATACACCTCTGCTACATTTTCGACATCAAATTTTACGATTTCATTATCAATTGATTTTACGTACATTTTGTCTCTTGCATTAGATGTGGCTGAGAGGGACGTTAATGCCAATACTGAAAGGATAAATTTTTTCATGTTTATCTATTTGTTTTACCGATAATATAGATTGCGAATTTGCGTTAAAGCACTAATATTAGAAAGTAAAGAAAAAAATGCATGATTTTTCATCTTGCCTAATTTTCCATACGATGATAATCTTGTTGCCCTCAACGTAAAACGGGACAAAATTAAAGTTTTTTTTGTTGCTCTGCAAAATAATATCAAAATATTCGTTGTCTCGCTTATATTTGTTGCCCCGAATATCATGTTTGCACCGACTCTTTCCCGTCTATGTGTGTAAGACAGTAATTGTCGCAAATTCGTAATTCCCCTAAAAATGATGTTGACAGCCTTAGATATTGGATGATATTATTGCTAAGAGGTGAGCGAGACACACAAAAAATTAATTTCAATATATTTCAAAAATCATTTGTGATATAAACTTTTTTCTATATTTTTGCACCGCAATTCAGAAATGAATGGCATTTTGGTGTGGTAGTTCAGCTGGTTAGAATACATGCCTGTCACGCATGGGGTCGCGGGTTCGAGTCCCGTCCATACCGCAAATGATGCCGATGTGGCTCAGTTGGTAGAGCGTCGCATTCGTAATGCGTAGGTCACGAGTTCGAGTCTCGTCATCGGCTCATCCTTTTTATTTTATTTGTCTCCTCTGTAATTTCAGCAACTGAATCACAGGGGATTTGTTTTTTTATAGAGTTTGATGAAAGGGGCTAAATCTTACATAGTTGGCAAAGGGGCTGTTTGCGCATTAGGCAATTCGTTGCCCGAAATAGTAGCAAATATAGAAGTGGAAAAGAGTGGGGTGAAGAACGGTTCAAAGAGCTACGCTAACGGACAATCTTTCCCTTTAGGTGCAGTAGACGGTGCTTTCTTTTCTCAATATGACATTGCCGACAGATCTGCCTATTCCCGTCTGGAGCAGATGATGATATCGTCTACTTTGGATGCCGCTAAAGACACAACTGTAGATTTTTCCTCCACGTCTACTTTATTTATATTCTCCACCACAAAAGGAAATATCGACAATCTAAATCACGATCAGTCTGACTATATCCATAGTCTGGCTGATAATGTTGTGGCATATTTCAAAAATCCTAACAAACCGATATGTGTGTCTAATGCGTGTATATCGGGTGTGTCGGCTGTGATTTACGCACACAGATTGATACAAAGAGGAGAATACAAGAATATTGTCGTTGTCGGAGGTGATCTTTTGACTGATTTTGTTGTTTCAGGATTCGATAGCTTCCGTTCTTTAAGTCATAATGTCTGTAAACCATACGATAAAGATCGGGATGGAATTTCATTGGGAGAAGGAGCTTCTTCTTTGATATTGTCAAGTGAGACAAATGCCCCAAATTGTTATTATATCGCTGGCGGAGCGACGTCAAATGATGCCAACCATATATCTGGTCCATCACGCACTGGAGAGGAACTTGCACATGCCATTACCACTGCATTGGATGAGGCTGGGTTGAAAACCTCAGATGTGTCATTCGTAAATATGCATGGGACAGCCACCGTCTACAACGATGAAATGGAATCAAAGGCATTGGCTGTCGCTGGACTTGCCGACAGCATCGTCGTTAGTACCAAAGGCTATTTTGGGCATACATTGGGTTGCTCGGGTGTGCTTGAGCTTGCAGTCAGTGTTTCTCTTGCGGAAAGGGGAGAAATAGCGAAAACGATCGGATTTGAGGAGATAGGTACTCCTGTCAAACTGAATGTCTCCAAAACAATAATCAAAGACAAACCGTGTGATGTTTTTGTAAAAACAGGCTCTGGATTCGGAGGTTGCAATGCCGCTGTGGTAGTCAGCAACCGAGATTGTGAAGTGAGGGAGATGAATGCAACAAACACGTATTCACAATCAGAATCAGTTGAATTGTCTGAGATTGATTGCAATTCTGATTTCAAGACATATATAAAAGGACTTTTTGCGTCTGTCTCTGAACCATATATGAAATTCTCAAAGATGGACGACTATTGCAGACTTGGTACAACAGCGGTACAATTATTGCTTGATAAAGTGGGCGGGTTATCTCAGTATGACCCATACGAGATAGCGTTGATTGTCAATACTGATACCGGATGTATAGAGTCTGATTTGGCCCATTGGGATAATATAACAGCGGATGAATATGTGTCATCGCCTGCGATATTCGTATATACACTTCCGAATGTGGTGGCAGGAGAAATCTGTATCAAAAATAAATTCAAAGGTGAAGGGGTGACGTTGGTGGGCAATACTGACGACCCTAAAACGATTGTGGAAAGATTCTGTGGCGGAACAGACACAAAGGCTGCAATATACTTGTATGTAGATAAATGCGACGATAAATTTTCTGCAAAATCAATTCTGTTTGTCCGCTCGTAGGAACATACAGACGTGCGTCTGACAAATCAATGCGTATTCCGCACGCTCATTCCCATACACAAATAGCATTTCATATATGTAAATAAAAAAGGCGAACATTTCTGTTCGCCTTTGTGCTTTCAAGAAAGTAAATTACTTTCTCAAACCAAGCTTCTTAACGATATCACGGTAACGCTCGATGTCTTTCTCTTTCAAGAAATCCAACATACGACGACGCTTACCTACCAACATCTTAAGAGATCTTGATGTGTTAAAATCCTTCTTGTTTGACTTTACATGCTCAGTCAAATGAGAAATACGGTATGAGAATAGCGCTATCTGGCTCTCTGCTGAACCAGTATCGGTATTAGACTTTCCGTAAGTCCCGAAGATTTCTGCTTTTTTAGCTTGATCTAGATACATTGTTATATAATTTTAATTAGCGAGTGCAAAAGTAGTAATTATGAATGAGATGACAAAGGAATTTTGCCAATTTGTTCCATTCTGTTAATTATTTGTTTTGCTTGGCTCTGGTTTATCTAAACAAAAAGAGATGTGGGCTACCCCACATCTCTTTTGATAAATTGTTTGACTTGCAATTAGAAGTTATACTTCACCATAGCACAAATACGGTTGTTGATCACTGTATTGCGATCTTCCTTAACAGCACGACCTAACCAAAGACCTTTGTCGTCTTTCTCTTCCTTGCCGTATGTGGCACCTGTCAACTCATATTCAATTGCCATATCGAAACATTTGATTGAGTATGTGTAAGTAGGGCATAGACGGAAGCAGTTGTCCAAAGTCTTGCCTCCTTTGTGTTGTAGAGAAGTGTATTTGACATATTCTTCCATCATGCCTTCTTTTGCACCGAAGTTTTTCTGGAATCCGGCGAAGAAGCTGACTTTAGTGATATTACCAGTGTTTTTGCTTGTCTTAGTCCAAACTGGATTGATCCATGTGCTGAACATACGAAGTGGAGTGTATTCGCACTCGCCAGTCTTCTCGTCTACTTTAGTCAATCCGTATCCGCTTGGCATGTTCAAGTGAGCTGTGTTCTGACCGTAAACTGCTTTTGCCATCAATTTGAAATTGCTTGATGGCTTAAATTGGAAGTAGAACATTGGAGAAACTGCTGTGATTCTGTCTGAAGACTTAACTACGCATGTAGTATCCTTGCCTTCATAGATCATCTGCTCTTCACGTGTCTGGCGTGGCTTAAGACTTGTAAGGTCAGCTCCTAATCCTACAATTGTCTTTTTGCCTGTGTGATCGATACCCAAATATAATTCAGGAATACAAGAGTTGTTCAAGAATTTGATGTTTGCTGTAGACGCTGCTCCTATAAGATCCTTGTCTGGTCCGACGGGAGTGTATTGAAGCATCCAAAGCAAGTCTGTTGTCCATCTCCATCCGTTATCCTTTCCAAAACGAACGTCGTGGCGGATCTGTGGTGAACGGTTGAATGGCTGGAATGGAGAACCTGTCGCAAGTGCGGCGCAACCAGGCATCAAATCTGAATTGAACATTGGATGCCAAGCCTGTCCTAAAGTCAACATGTTTTTCTTCCATGTAAGACGAGCGAACGCCTGACGAATACGAAGCAAGTAAGTATATGTACTATAACCGCAGAAATCCATTTCTATTTTACCGCTCATAGTGCAGTCCTCACTCAATTTAGGTCCTTGCAGATTGAGACCAAGACGAGTTGTGAAGGCCATCCATTGCATAGATGACTGCTGGTTTAGGTCTTCGCCAAGAAGGTTAAGGTTCTCATCTGTTGGCAAGGTGTGGAACAAACCTCCGTTCACAGCTTGAATTGTGTGAGAATCGTAAGTGAAGTAGTTACGAACAAAACCATAAAGAGAAACTTTAGGCTTTTTGTCGTTACCCTCAAACACAACACCGTTGCGGTGGTGACGATGATGACGGTGATGCTTTACTGTGTCAGCAGCAGCATTGTCTTGTGCGAATGCAGATAGAGATGCACAAGCTACCAAGATAGATAGTAAAAATTTCTTCATTTTTTTTCATAAAAAAGTAGAGACGCAATTGCCTGCGTCTCTACAAAATATATTTAGTATAATTAGTTGAATACTGCGTTTCCAAACATGATTAATGCAGAATAGCCTACAACCATACCGAAGACACCTACGATGATGCCTACGATAGCCATGTCTTTCTGCTGGATGAATCCTTTAGCGTAAGCAAGAGCGTTTGGCGGAGTTGAGATAGGAAGTGACATTGCAAGTGATGCTGACAACGCTACTCCGATAAGAAGTGCAGGTACACCACCGAATGAAGCCAACTGCTCCTGCATTCCCATACCTGCTGCAGCAAGAATTGGAACAAGAAGAGCTGCTGTACCAGAGTTTGACATAAATGTACTCATCACGATACATAGAACTCCA
Organism: Bacteroidales bacterium; assembly: GCA_015061115.1. Taxonomy (GTDB): domain Bacteria; phylum Bacteroidota; class Bacteroidia; order Bacteroidales; family Paludibacteraceae; genus UBA1723. The sequence goes on from SUXE01000011.1 coordinate 52,562, forward strand.
GCTCCGACCATCATCACAAGTGTTGGCCACTGATCCAAAGGAATTGAATCAACCATGTGCTTTCCAAGACCTGTCTTATCCAATCCGATACCTAGTGCGAAACCTCCGGCTACAAGCCAAAGAACATCCCAGTCGATCAAAGCAAGATCCTTCTTTGTGATAACTCCCGTGATTGAGAATACTGCGAATGGAATCAAAGCAACCACGTTAGCGTTGATGCCGAACAAATCCTTTCCGAAAACCCACAAGAAGATAGTGACTCCGAAAGTTACATATACGATGAATGCCTTAGGACTCTTGTCGAAATCTCCAGGAACTTCAATGACGATGTCTCTCTGTGAGAATGGGAACAACTTAACTAGTAGGAACCAAGAAAATACAAGGATAATCAACACTACAGGAACCATTATCAACATCCAGTCTCCAAAAGCAATTTCGATACCCTGCTTCTCAAGGAATCCAGTTGCGATTGCGTTTGGTGGAGTTCCGATAGGAGTTCCGATACCACCAACGTTACAAGCGATTGGAATAGCAAGAGCAAGACCGATTTTTCCTTTTCCGTCAGAAGGAAGAGTTGCAAGCACAGGAGATAGGATAGTAAGCATCATCGCTGCAGTTGCTGTATTACTCATAAACATTGAGAATGTTGCAGAGATCAAAATGAAACCAAGAAGCACGTATTCAGCTCTTGTTCCGAAAGGTTTTAGCATTGCCTTCGCTAGACCAGCATCCATCTTATATTTAGTGGCTGCAATTGCCAAAACGAATCCACCCATGAAAAGCATGATAGTCGGATCTGCGAATGCGGCCATGATAGCTTTGTAGCTGATAGGCTCTCCGTAAACTTGTCCATTGTATAGTTCGGCACCTTTTTCTGGAGCCATAAATGCTATCGCACTGTTGGAAACAGTAAGAAGCATCAATACCATTGTCAAAACCGAAGTCGTCCAAATAGGAATTGGCTCAGTAATCCACATAGCGGCAGCAAATAAGAAGATTGCTATTACACGCTGCTCTAAAACTGTTGGGTCACCCTTAAGTCCGAATGCGTCTGCTGGTAAAAACCATGCCAATAGACCGATTGCGAGACAAATGCCTAGACAAATGAGTTTCTTGTTGTCTGTAGGCACACCTGATGGGGTGGCCTTTGATGCCTGAGCCCCAGGCAGAGACATGTTTTGTTGCTCTTTTGGTTCCATAAAACCTTTTGATATTTATGTTTTTCTTGTTATTAATTCAGTTGTTAAAAGCGTCGCAAATTTATTTATAACAAAGCGTTTGACAAAACGAAAAATAGGCTTTTTTTGTTTTGCATAAATATTTGAAATTTTTCAAAATGTAATGCGTATGTAATAAATTGCTGATTTAGGTAAGGAAAATATCGATGAATCGTTCTTTTTGTTTTTGCCTTTGTCTTTTTTCTTTGCAATGTGAAAATTAATATTTGTGCAAAAGAAGTGTCAAAATGAAATAATTTGCCCAAAAACGTATAATATTACACTTTGAATTCCGAAATAAATATGAGTACATATAAGTGCGACATAAAATGCAATATTCATTTCATTTGTCCAAAAAAAGTGGAAAATCATGTGATTGTTGATAAATCAGCATATTTTGCAAAAAACAATTTTTTTGTTTGCGTTTTTGCTTTTCGCTTTTTATTTTTGCCGAATATTGCACAAAATGGGAAATAAAAATTAATAAAAAATAATTCATTAAACGTAATTTTATGTGGTTAACTAGTTCTTCGGTGGGAAGAAAACTGATAATGAGCATATCAGGACTATTCCTCATCATGTTTTTGGCATTTCACATGTCAATGAATTTAGTGGCTATCGTTAGCTCAGAGGCATACAACGCAGTATGTGGCTTCTTGGGATCTAACTGGTATGCAGTGGCTGGTACAGCTGTGCTAGCTGCAGGAGTATTTGTTCACTTTGCTTATGCAATTATGCTTACATTGCAGAATCGCAAGGCACGTGGAGAGCAGAGATATGCTGTATCTGAGAATCAGAAGTCAGTTGAATGGTCTTCACAGAACATGTTCGTTCTTGGAGCGATCGTGATCATCGGTCTTGCCATCCACTTGTCTCACTTCTGGGCTCACATGATGCTTCCAGAGTTGGCAGGTAACGAGGAGTTGCTTCTTACTGCTGATGGCACTACTTACGCTGCTACAGATGGCGCAGGTTTGATCTCATACACATTTAAGAACCCAATCAACGTTGTTCTTTATGTTGTTTGGTTGGTAGCATTGTGGTTCCATTTGACTCACGGTATGTGGTCAGCTATCCAGACAATCGGTTGGAACAACAAGATTTGGATGTGCCGTTGGAAGTTGATCTCAAACATCTTCGCAACAGTAGTATGTTTCGGCTTTATGGCTGTAGTTGTTTACGGCTACTTTGCTTAATTTCCCATTATAATTGATAAAAATTATGGCAACTATAGATTCAAAAATTCCTAAAGGTCCTTTGGCTCAGAAGTGGACCAACTATAAGAATCATCAGAAATTGGTGAACCCTGCCAACAAGCGTAAGTTGGATATCATCGTTGTTGGTACTGGTCTTGCAGGTGCGTCTGCAGCTGCTTCTCTAGGAGCACTAGGTTTCAACGTACTAAATTTCTGTATTCAGGATTCTCCACGTCGTGCTCACTCAATCGCAGCACAGGGAGGTATCAACGCAGCTAAGAATTATCAGAACGATGGTGACTCTGTTTACCGTCTATTCTACGATACAATCAAGGGTGGTGACTACCGTGCACGTGAGGCAAACGTATACCGTCTTGCTGAGGTGTCTAACAGCATCATCGACCAGTGTGTAGCTCAGGGTGTTCCATTCGCTCGTGAGTACGGTGGTCTTCTTGATAACCGTTCATTCGGTGGAGCTCAGGTGTCTCGTACTTTCTATGCAAAGGGACAGACAGGTCAGCAGCTTCTTCTTGGTGCATACTCAGCACTTAGCCGTCAGGTTAACAAGGGTACAGTTAAGCTTTACACTCGTTATGAGATGCTTGACGTTGTTATCATCGAGGGTCGTGCTCGTGGTATCATCGCACGTAATCTAGTTACAGGTAAGATCGAGCGTTTCTTCGGTCACGCAGTAGTTATCGGTACTGGTGGATACGGAAACACTTACTTCCTTTCAACTAACGCTATGGGTTCTAACGGTTCTGCTGCTATGCAGATCTACCGTAAGGGTGCTTACTTCGCAAACCCATGCTACGCACAGATTCACCCAACTTGTATTCCAGTTCACGGTGATATCCAGTCTAAGTTGACTTTGATGTCAGAGTCTCTTCGTAACGATGGTCGTATCTGGGTTCCTAAGAAACTTGAGGATGCAAAGGCTATTCAGGAGGGAAGAAAGACAGCTAATGATATTCCTGATGAGGATCGTGACTTCTACTTGGAGCGCCGTTATCCTGCATTCGGTAACCTTGTGCCTCGTGACGTTGCTTCACGTGCTGCTAAGGAGCGTTGTGACAAGGGATTCGGAGTAAACAATACAGGTCTTGCTGTATTCCTTGACTTCAAGTATGCTATCCAGCGTCTTGGTAAGGATGTCGTTGCTCAGAAGTACGGTAACTTGTTCCAGATGTATGAGAAGATCACTGACGAGAATCCATACGAGGTTCCAATGAAGATCTTCCCTGCTATCCACTACACAATGGGTGGTATCTGGGTTGACTACGAGTTGATGACATCTATCCCAGGTTTGTTCGCAATCGGTGAGGCTAACTTCTCAGACCACGGAGCTAACCGTCTAGGTGCATCTGCATTGATGCAGGGTCTTGCTGATGGATACTTTGTATTGCCATACACAATCCAGAACTATTTGGCTGATCAGATCCAGGTTCCAAGAATGAGCACAGATCTACCTGAGTTCGCTGAGGCAGAGAAGGCAGTTCAGGACAAGATCAACAAGTTGATGAGCATTCAGGGTTCTGAGAGCGTTGACTCAATCCACAAGAGACTTGGTCATATCATGTGGGAGTACGTAGGTATGGGCCGTACTAAGGAAGGTCTTGAGACAGCGATGAAGAAGATCAAGGAGCTTAAGAAAGATTTCTGGAGCAACGTCTACATCCCAGGTGAGGCTAACACACTTAACACTGAGTTGGAGAAGGCTTTGAGATTGTCTGACTTCTTGGAGATCGGTTACTTGATGGCTATCGACGGTTACAACAGAAATGAGTCTTGTGGTGGTCACTTCCGTGAGGAGTTCCAGACAGAGGAGGGAGAAGCTCTTCGTCAGGATGACCAGTACTCATACGTTGCTTGCTGGAAGTACACAGGAGAGAATTCAGATCCTGAACTTTTGAAGGAGCCACTTGATTACGAGGAGACAGAGCGTAAGACTCGTAACTACAAGAACTAATTTCTAGTAAACTTGAAAAATCAGACAAAATGGAAAAACTAATAAATATTACACTTAAGGTATGGCGCCAGAGAGGTCCACAGGAGAAGGGTGCTTTCGAGACATACCAGTTGGAGAATATTTCTACAGAGAGCTCATTCCTAGAGATGCTTGACGTTCTTAACGAGAAGTTGGTTAAGGAAAGAAAAGAGCCTGTAGTATTCGACCACGACTGTCGTGAGGGTATTTGTGGTATGTGTTCACTATATATCAACGGACATCCACACGGAAAAGACCAGGAGGTTACAACATGTCAGCTACACATGCGTCGTTTCAACGATGGTGACACTATCACAATCGAGCCATGGCGTTCAGCTGCATTCCCTGTAATCCGCGACTTGATGGTAGACCGTTCTGCTTTCGATAAGATCATGCAGGCAGGTGGTTATACATCAGTTAATACAGGTGGTATTCCTGATGCTAACGCAATTCCTATTCCAAAACCAGTTGCAGACGAGGCAATGGATGCAGCGTCTTGTATCGGATGTGGTGCTTGTGTAGCAGCATGTAAGAACGGATCAGCTATGTTGTTCGTTTCAGCAAAGGTTTCTCAGTTGGCTCTTCTTCCTCAGGGTAAGGTAGAGGCTGCTAAGAGAGTGAAGGCTATGATCGCTAAGATGGACGAGCTTGGTTTCGGTAACTGTACTAATACAGGAGCTTGTGAGGCTGAGTGTCCAAAGGCAGTTTCAATCAGCAATATCGCTCGTTTGAACCGTGAGTTCATCTGTGCTAAGTTGAAAGACTAATATGGTCAGAAAATAAAGAAGGAGGATAGACGTAATCACGTCTATCCTCTTTTTGATTAAATAATGCGGATGGATAATTAATCCATCAAATAATGTGGATTTTTAATTCAGTTGACATTGATTGACATAGAATTAAAACGTTTATAAGCTAGGATTGGAAACCATACAAAACCCAATGTCATATATAATAAGGAATAAACGATTATGGACAATAAGACAAAATATAAAGTAGTAGAGGTAAAACTTAATGGTGAACTGTCGTTTGACAACGGAGGTGATTTCATAGCAGACCTTTTCAGCGGAGATCTGGCAGAAATCGGATATGACTCGTTTGAAAATGAGGGAGAGGTGTTGAAATGCTACGTCGCAGAAGATCTTTTTTCAGAGACAAAGTTGAAAGAGGTGATAGGAAGCTCTGAACTTTATGCGAATATAACATATAAAACGGAAGAATTAGAAGATAAGGATTGGAACGAGGAGTGGGAAAAAAACTATTTCCAGCCGATTGTTGTGGCAGACCAAGTGGTAGTGTGCAGCGAATTCCATAAGAATGTGCCAGAAAGCAAATATAAAATCATTATAAATCCGAGGATGGCATTCGGTACTGGCCATCATCAGACGACTGGATTGATGATGAAGAATATGCTTGATTGTGATTTTAAGGGGAAGACGGTGATGGACATGGGCTGTGGCACTGCAATCCTGTCGATCTTGGCTGCGTATTTAGGTGCGGAAAGAGTGGATGCTGTCGACATAGATGTGTGGGCATATGAAAATTCAATCGACAATCTGGTTGTAAATAAAGTGGAGGATAAGATACATGTCCGTCAGGGCGACGCTGCAACAGTGGAAGGATTGAATTCCGTCTACGATATATTTCTGGCCAATATCAACCGCAATATTTTGATCAATGATATACCTAGATATGCCAATTCCATCAAAGAAAATGGAAAATTAATCTTAAGTGGATTTTATAAGGAAGATATTCCAGCGATCGAAGAAGTTGCTAAAAAACATAATTTTAGCTTGCAATTTGTAAAAGAAAAAGACAATTGGGTGTCAATTTGCATGAATAAGCAAAAGTGTTAGTAAAATAATAGTCAATAAAGTTGTTTTACTTAAAAAAAAATATACTTTTGCAATCTCTCTAAAAGGAGAGTGTGTAAAGTTGTTTAATTCTTAACAAAAACGCTTATGTATTGGACATTAGAGTTGGCGACAAAATTGGAAGATGCTCCATGGCCTGCATCAAAGGATGAATTGATTGACTACGCATCTAGATCAGGAGCTCCATTGGAGGTTATCGAAAACTTGGAAGAGTTGGAAGATGAAGGCGAAATATACGAGTGTATAGAGGATATTTGGCCAGATTACCCAAGCAATGAAGATTTCTTTTTCAATGAGGAGGAGTACTAACTGGTCACGGAAAAAATCAAAAAGAGAATTTTTTTTGAATTTTTACGTTGATTTTTTTTGTCAGTTACGGCAAAAAAAACTAATATTGCTCTTAAATTCCGTTTTGAACGGGTCAAAAAGGGTGCTGATTTTGCTTATATCGCTATTTTTCAGCGATATAATTGCGTACTCGCAATTCAGCAACCTTGATATGTTGAGTGCAGTTTTGGATTGGGAACGAGCTAATCCATCGTTAGTGGCGAGCAACAAGAGAACAAACGTGTTGGGAGAGTTTCAATCCCAATGGGCAGGATTTGAGAATCATCCGCAGGATGTGTTTTTCAGTTTCAACTCTCATTTGCCATGTCAACGAGATCAAGCTGTCGGTGTCGCATTCTCTGTTCAGTCAGAGAGTTTCTGGAAGTTCCAGCGATTAGGTTTGGAATATGCTCATCGAATTGAAACAAAGACAGGCAACCTGTCATTCGGTTTGGATGTAGGATTCGCGGATTTTAGTTTTGATTACGATAAAGCTTCTTCAGGACTTGGAGGAGAAGACGATTACCACAAACTGCAGGATCCGTTATTAAGCAAAGAAGGTGCAAGTGAGGAACAGAACGATATTGTTTTCGACGTGAATTTCGGAGTCGGGGCAAAAATAAACAAGTTCGATGTCGGAGTGTCAATGTATCACTTGAATGCAGGCAAGGCTGAAATAGTAGAAGGAAAGAAGTTCGCGTTGAAGCCGACGATGCTTGTATATGGAGAGTACAAGTTGAGGACAAGAAGTAAGGTTTTCTTGTACAGACCATCTCTGATGGTACGAAGTGATTTTTCGACGATGCAGGTAGGAATGAATAATATCTGTACATACAAAGAAAAATTCACATTCGCACTGAACTCGTGGTTTTGGAGCTCGATGGCATTTGCATTTAGCTTTGAAGTCATTTCTGGAATGCAGATTGGATACGGATATGTGTTGCCATTAAATAAAATGATAAGGTCCGGTGGTTCACATGACGTAGTAGTGAGATACTCGTTTGATTTGAATTTTTCAAAGAAAGACAAGTACAAAAGTGAAAGAATTTTATAAAACAATAAATTTGAAATAAAATTAGTAATTCAAATATCATGAAAAAGCTGTTAATTTTCTCAGTGATTGCATTGCTACTCGGTAGCTGCTCCGGAGACGGAGGAGGCGAGTTGGTCGGTGTTTATTCAAAATCATGGAAAGAGCCGTCTCCTTATGGTATGCTTTACATTAAGCGCGGATCCTTTACCATTGGTCAGAACGACCAGGACGCAAACTGGGCTATGACATCACAGTCAAAGACGGTTTCTGTTGACGCATTTTGGATGGATGAGACAGAGATTACAAATGGAGAGTATCGTCAATTCGTACACTGGGTACGCGACTCTATCGCACGTGAGAAGTTGTCTTTAGTTGATGAAGAGTTTAAGATCACACAAGACAAAAAAGGAAATGAGCTAAAAAAGCCTATTCTAAACTGGAAGAAGGAAATTCCTTGGTCGAAGCCTAACGAAGATCAGCAGATTGCTATTGATAGTATGTTCTATATGGGTGAAGACGACATTGATATCTTCCCTCAGTTGAACGCTATGATTTTGTCGTATCAGTATTCATGGGTAGACTATATACAGGCTGCCAAGAAGGAAAACAAATTCGACGTAATGCGTGGATCATACAACAGAAGCATTGAGGGTCTTGGTGTAACTAAGGATAGTGCTGATGTGATGATTCGTAAGGATACTTCTTACTACAATGAGCAGGGTCACATCATCAACAAAACAATCTACAAGGAGTTGAAGAAGCGTTCAGACTTCATCTCAAAGAAACGTATCAACATTTATCCAGATACACTTTGTTGGATTCGTGACTTTACTTATGCTTACAACGAGCCATACATGAAGTTGTACTTCGCTCACCCAGGATATGGTGAATACCCAGTAGTTGGTGTTTCTTGGGAGCAGGCTCAGGCATTCTGTCATTGGCGTACTAACCTATTCAACGGTTACCAGATTAAGAATGGAGGCGTACGTGTTCAGGACTTCCGTCTACCAACAGAAGCTGAGTGGGAGTATGCAGCACGTGGAGGCAAGGACTTGTCTATGTACCCTTGGGGAGGTTACTACGTACGTACAGCTAAAGGATGTTTCTTGGCAAACTTCAAGCCACAGCGTGGTAACTATACAGACGACGGTTATCTAATCACATCTCGTGTAGCTTCATATCCACCAAACGATTTTGGTTTGTATGATATGGCTGGTAACGTTGCAGAGTGGACGTCAACTGCTTACCATGAGTCTAACTATTCATTTGTACACGATATGAACCCTAACTACGAGTACAACGCTAAGTCAAGCGATCCAGAGGTATTGCGTAGAAAGGTTATCAAGGGTGGTGGCTGGAAGGATGTCAGCATCTTCTTGCAGTGTGGTATGCGTACATATGAGTACCAGACAGAGAACCGTTCATTCCTAGGTTTCCGTTGTGTAAGAAGCTACATTGGAATGGATTAATCAAATCTCAAACAAAAAACGTAATTATTAACAATCTTAAATTAATATTCGAAAAATGGGTTTAATGGAATTTATGCAGTCACCTACTGGTAAAAGAATGACAGGTGTTGCTTACTCACTAGGAGCTTCAATCGTAATTGTTGGAGCATTGTTCAAAATCATGCACTGGCCAGGTGCTGGAGTCATGCTTACAATCGGAATGGGTACTGAGGCTATCTTGTTTGCTATCGGTATCTTCGATAAGCCTCACAAGGATTACCACTGGGAGCTAGTATGGCCAGAACTTGATGACGAAGGTGCTGAGGGTTCAGCTCACGGAGTTGTTGCTGCAGGAGATTCAAAGGAACTTTCTATCCCTACAGTTGATACTAAGGCTCTAGTTGAGGAGCAGTTGAAAAACCTTTCTGAGGGTGTTTCTAAGTTGGGTAACACAGCTTCTCAGTTGGCTAACCTTTCAGAGGCAGCTAACGTATCTAGCTCATATATCTCTAACGTAAACGCAGCTTCTCAGGCTGCAGGTGCTTTCGCAGCATCTCAGGCTAACCTAAAGAACTCTTCTGATTCTTTGGTTAACTCATACAAGGATATCGAGGCTAGCATCAGCAGCGCATCTTCTGGTTCTAAGAACTTCGCTGATCAGATGAACGGAATCAACAAGAACATCTCTAGCATCAACAGCATGTTCGAGATCCAGGCTAAGACAGCTAACGAGCAGGGTGAGGCTATGTCTCTTGTAACTACTGCTCTTAAGACAGTTGCTGGTTCTATTAACTCTTCTGCAGCTTCAGCTGAGTCTTACAAGTCTGAGATCGAGAAGTTGGCACAGCAGATGAAGAGCCTTAACACTGTTTATGGCAACATGTTGAACGCCATGACTATCCGTGGTTAATTGTTAAATGTAATTAGTGTAAACTAATCTTTAGGTATTAATCTATGAGTGGAGCTACGAACTGTCCGGAGACCCCGAGACAGAAGATGATCGCCATGATGTACCTCGTGCTAACTGCGATGCTTGCACTTAACGTGTCTGCGCAGATTTTGAACGGATACACCTCGATCTACGAATCAATGACGAAGAGCGTACAGATCGCTCAGGGTAACAATGCAAACTTGGAGTACAAGTTTGGATCTCTAAAGGATCAGAATCCTGTTAAGGCTAAACCAATGGAGCCATACGTAGACTCATTGGTAAAGGAGTCAAACGCACTATACCAGTATCTTGACACATTCAAGCACACTTTGGTTATGCTTGTAGATGGTGAGGAGGCTGATAAGAAGGATTGGACAATCAAGAACGCTGGTGACCTTAATATCGCTAGTGAGCTTTTGGAAGGAAAATCTTCACGTGCTAAGGACCCTGATGGTAATAACTGGGGTACTACAATGAAAGCAAAGATTGGTGCTTTCAGCGAGTTCGCTCAGAGAATGGTTAAGGTCGGTGATATCGCTGATACAACAAAGGCAAATTCTTTCAAGCAGACTTTTGATACTCCTGATAAGAAGATCGAGGGTGCTGTATACTCTTGGGAGAAGCAGATGTTGGAGGACCAGCCAGCTATCGCAGTGTTGGCAACTGTAACAAAACTTCAGAACGACGTACGTAACACAGAGGCAGAGTGTTTGAACCATATCATCGGTCAGCTAGATGCTGGTGACTTCCGTGTGAACAAGATTCAGGCTCTTGCAATTGCTGATGAGCAGTACGTGTTGAGAGGAAGCAAGTATCGTGCTAAGATCGTGTTGGCTGCAACAGACTCAACAAAGGATCCAGTTATCGAGATCAATGGTAAGCCATTGGAGAAGGATATCTACGAGTTTACTGCAACTACTCTTGGTAAGCAGAAGTATAAAGGTAACATCAAGATGAAGAAGCCAAATGGTGACGAGATTTCTTATCCATTTGAGACTGAGTACGTTGTTGGTGAGCCTACAGCTACAGTTTCTGCCGACATGATGAACGTGCTTTACGCCGGATTCCAGAATCCAATCTCTGTATCAGTTCCAGGTGTTAACTCTGGTGATGTTAGCGTAACAGTTTCTGGTGCATCTATTTCTAAGACTGCTAAGGGTTGGGTCGTTACTCCTAATCCATCTCAGGTAGGAAGAATGTGTGACATCAACGTTTCTGCTAATATCGGTGGTAAGTCAACACACATGGCTAAGCATTCATTTAGAGTCAAGAAACTTCCTAATCCAGCTGCAATGTTGAAGTATGGTAAGGATGGTAGATTCTATGTTGGTAAGATTGCTAAGACAGACCTTATCTCTGCAGACGAGGTTGTTGCTGAGCTCCCAGATGCAGACTTGAACGTTAAGTACAATGTGCTTTCATTCTCTATCAAGTCAACAGACTCAATGGGTAATACAATTGTAGAGCCAGCTCAGGGTTCTCGTTTGACAGAGAAGCAAAAGTCAGTGTTCAAGAAGTTGGTTAAAGGTAAGACTATCTACTTGTCTGATGTATTCGCTACAGGACCAGATAAGGTAAAACGTCAGCTTTCTCCAGTCGAAATTGCACTTAAGTAATCATAAAAAACTGAAAAGGTTTAAGTCATGAAAAAAAGTTTAAATTTGTTGTTAACTGCTTGTTTGCTAGCTTTTGCAAACCTCGCTAATGCTCAGGATCAGTCATTCTTCGATGAGGCTGGTAACATTTCTGAGGAATTGCAGACTAACTTGCCAACAAGTGGTCCCAAAGAAGGTCTTGAACCTATTGAAATGGTTAACCCACGTGCCGACGATATTTATTGGCAAAAGGTTGTATATAGAATTATCGACCTTCGTGAAAAAATGAATTTTCCACTATACTACCCTGAGCTTCCAGCTGACAACAGAACAAGCTTCTTTGCTCTAATGTTCAGATTGGTACAGGATGGTAAAGTCAAGGTGTATGACTATGCTGAGGAGTACGAGCACTTCGATGATCAGCATGTGACTAAGTTCCGTGATTTGATGGATAAGTTCGCGTTGCCATACGAAACAAAACTTGACTCTATTACTAATGATACAATCTACGTAATTGATGACACAGACGTTCCTAACCGTGATATCATCAAGTACTTCTGCAAGGAAGTATGGTATTTCGATAGAATTTCGTCTACTTTCAATTGCCGTATCATCGGTTTCTGCCCAGTGATGCAGAGAGAGGGAGATACTGGTCTAGAGACATTGCCTCTATTCTGGATTCCTTTTGAGACACTTCGTCCTTTCTTGTCACAGACAGAGGTTCTTATCACTGATAAGAATAATGGAGCAAGACCTTCGTTTGACGACTTGTTCATGAAGAGAAGATTTTCTAGCTACATCTACAAAGAGTCTAACGTACAGAACAGATCTTTGCTAGAGTACAATACAACACTTGAGGATGTTAAGAAGGAGCAAGAGATGGTTAAAACTCGCTTGATCAACTTCGAGACAGACTTGTGGGAGTATTAAAAAGAGACTTTCTTAAAGAAAATTGGCATCGCAATAAAATGCGATGCCTTTTTTATTTTTAAACAAATGTTTGATTTTAATTAGATGATTTTTCATGTCAAAAGAGGATTGTTAAGGGCGGAACACCCTAACCTCCGGCTAATGTGCGAGCCGTAGGCGAGCACACATAATTTGACAAAACCACAGAGATACAAAGTCCACAGAGAAAGACTACGCCTTTTAATGAGACTTCAATCAGAAAGCGGAAATGCTTCTATATTTTGATTGCTCGTTATAGCGACCTGTGCAGATTTCAATTCGTCGTACTCACGTCATTTAAGTACTTTTGGATTTTGTCTAAATGATTGAAGGAACGTTATAATTGCGAATTCCATATGATTCATGTTTATTGGATTTGACCCATTACTCCACCTGTCATTACATGTTGAAACGAACGACAATAAAAATCAGATGATGGATGTCTTCGAAAAAAAGACTAGGAAAGAGATAAAATCAGTCATAAACTAGGAAAGAGCCATCCATTTCTCTTCATTTTTTACTAATTTTGCACACGTCTATACTGCGGACACATCAAGAAGAGACAGAAATTTGAAATACAATGGATTATAAATTTTCAGAAATTGAAAAAAAGTGGCAGAAATATTGGGTAGAAAATGCCACATATAAAGTTAAGGAGGATTCTTCAAAAAAGAAATTCTATGTCCTTGACATGTTCCCTTATCCATCAGGTGCCGGTTTGCACGTCGGCCATCCTCTTGGTTATATTGCATCGGATATTTTCGCTAGATACAAACGTCAGCAGGGATTCAATGTCCTTCACCCTATGGGTTACGACTCTTATGGACTTCCTGCAGAGCAGTATGCCATCCAGACAGGTCAGCATCCTGCTGTGACTACAGCTAAAAATATTGCTCGCTACCGTGAGCAACTTGACAAAATCGGTTTCTGCTTCGACTGGAGCCGTGAAGTCCGCACTTGTGAACCTAACTACTACAAGTGGACTCAGTGGGCATTCATCAAAATGTTCAACTCTTACTACGATAACGACGCAAACAAGGCTCTTCCTATTGAGGAACTTATCGCTAAGTTTGAGAAAAACGGTAATGCCAGCGTCAACGCTGCTAACAACTGTACTGTGAAATTCTCTGCTTCTGACTGGAAATCTTATTCAGAAAAAGAGAAGGAGCAGATCCTTTTGACTTACCGTATCGCTTATTTGGCAGATACAAAGGTTAACTTCTGTCCAGCTCTTGGTTGTGTCCTTGCTAACGATGAGATCAGCGAGGGTGTCAGCGTCCGTGGTGGTTACCCTGTGGAGCAGAGAGTGATGCGTCAGTGGAGTTTGAGAGTTTCGGCATATGCACAGCGTCTACTTGATGGCCTTGACAAAATTGATTGGTCGGATGCGTTGAAGGAGACTCAGAAGAACTGGATCGGCCGTAGCGAAGGTGCTGAGATGGATTTCTGTGTTAAAGGTCAGGATCTAAAACTTAGAATCTTCACAACACGTTGCGATACAATCCATGGTGTTACTTTCATGGTGCTTGCTCCAGAAAGTGAATATGTGGCAAAGGTGACTACTGCAGATCAGAAAGCGGCTGTGGATGATTATCTTGCTCAGGTAAAACGTAGAACAGAGCGTGAACGTATCTCTGACCGTCGTGTCAGTGGTGTCTTCTCTGGCTCATACGCAATCAATCCAATTACAGAAAAGGAAATCCCTATCTATATCAGTGATTATGTGCTTGCTGGCTACGGTACAGGTGCAATCATGGCTGTACCTGCTCACGATTCTCGTGACTATGCATTCGCAAAGCATTTCAATCTTCCTATCATTCCTCTAATCGAGGGTGCAGATGTCTCTGAGGAGAGTTTCGACGCGAAGGAAGGAATCATGATGAATTCAGGATTCTTGAACGGTCTTACCGTAAAAGAGGCATTGAAGACTGCAAAGAAGTATATTAAGGAGAAAGGTATCGGAGAAGTTAAGGTTAACTACCGTCTACGCGATGCTATCTTCTCTCGCCAAAGATATTGGGGTGAGCCATTCCCTGTTTATTATAAGGATGGTATGCCACACATGCTTGATGAAAGCAAACTTCCTCTTGAGTTGCCTGAGGTGTCTGACTTCAAGCCGACAGAGAGTGGAGAGCCACCTCTTGGTCACGCTGAGAATTGGTGCACTGCAGACGGTGATCCATACGAGTTGAATACTATGCCTGGATTTGCAGGTTCGTCAGCCTACTATCTAAGATATATGGATCCAACTAACGACAAGGCTCTTGTAAGCAAGGAGGCTAACCAGTATTGGAAGAGCGTCGACTTGTACGTTGGAGGAACAGAGCATGCTACTGGACACTTGATATATAGCCGTTTCTGGAACAAGTTCTTGTTCGACTTGGGTTATGTTTGTGAGGATGAACCATTCCGCAAATTGATCAACCAGGGTATGATTCAGGGAAGATCTAATTTCGTATACCGTATCAAAGATACTAATACATTCGTGTCTCTTGGATTGAAGAAGGATTATGATGTTACTCCTATCCATGTCGACGTGAATATTGTAAACAACGATATCCTTGATCTTGAAGCATTCAAGGCTTGGCGACCTGAGTTTGAGACTGCAGAGTTTATCCTTGAGGATGGCAAGTACGTATGTGGTTGGGCTGTTGAGAAGATGTCAAAGTCTATGTTCAACGTCGTCAACCCTGATGATATTGTTGACAAGTATGGTGCAGATACATTGCGTCTATACGAGATGTTCCTTGGTCCAGTTGAACAGTCTAAGCCTTGGGATACAAAGGGTATCGACGGAGTGAACAGATTCTTGAAGAAATTCTGGGGTATGTTCTTCACTGGCGACAATTTTGATGTTGTGAAAGCTGAACCAACAGCAGAGGAGCAGAAGTCAATCCATAAACTTGTTAAAAAGGTTACTGGAGATATTGAGACTTTCTCATACAACACTTCTATCGCTGCATTTATGATCTGTGCAAACGAACTTACTTCATTGAAGAGCAAGAATGCAGAAGTCTTGACTAAGTTTGTCACAGTGCTTGCTCCATTCGCACCACATATCTGTGAGGAACTTTACCACTTGCTTGGCAATACAGGTTCTGTTTGCGACGCACAGTGGCCATCTTACGATGAGAAGTTCTTGGTGGAGAGCAGTGTTAAATATCCTATCTCATTCAATGGTAAGGTAAGATTCACACTTGAACTTCCTGCTGATATGGATAAGACAGAGGTTGAGAAGACTGCACTTGCTAACGAACAGACAATCAAACTTCTTGATGGCAAACCAACAAAGAAGGTTATTGTCGTTCCTGGTAAGATTGTGAATATTGTATTCTAATAAATAATTTATATTACGGAGACAGGGACAGTTGCTTCCTGTCTCCTTTTTTTGTTATGAAAAGACTTGTCATCCTTTTGATTTCCTTTTTTATCTGCACTTCTGTGATGGCGGCCCAGTCGGACGTCAAAGCCTTGACTATTGAGCAGATGGAAGCCGCAGAGTCGCAAGCATACCTTCAACAAATCCTTTCTATAGATAGTTTGGAAGACGCTGAAGATTGCAGAAAACATAGAAACGACGCATTGATGTGTGCCAACTTTATCATCAACACACCTTGTGAATTGAATGAGAAAAGCGACCTTATGTGGATTTATTGTGCAAGATATGTGTTGCTATGGGACGAGAAATCAGACGAAATTCTAATCTCTTTCCCGAAAAGCTCAAAAGAGTGGATGATATGTCCGGAAATAATGTCTGTATTCTTAGCTGCCTGCACAAAGACGGCAATCGAAGATAAGATCATTCACGTCTACTCAAAAGAATTGCATGTGAAAGCGGTGACGACGTGTGTCTTATATTATATCAAGCATAAAAAGACCATGGACATGCTTTGCAAACCTAATATGAAAAAACTTGTGAAAAAACACAGAAGAGGAAAACTTGAGAAATATTTGAGTGATCAATACGATAAGGAGTATAAGGGAATATCTCAGACGGAGAATTTTTTCATTCCTGAATAATTCATGAGAAGACGGGAAGACCACCAACATGAGCAATGTCCCCGCCAATTACACCGTTAGGTGTTCGATATTGATAAATCATGATAGATTTTATTCTATAACCAACTCAAAAGGGACTGTATTTTAGAAGAATATTCTAAAATAATTACCAAAAGTTTTGTTTTCTTCTTTTAAGACTCGTTTTGTTTCCCTTTTTATCTTATACCGCTAATTTTGCAGAAAAAATTATTTAAGACTGGTTAACATTATGAGCACTAAAATTGGAACTAAATGTGTCCATGCAGGTTATTCTCCAAAGAATGGAGAGAGCCGTCAGATGCCTATAATCCAGAGTACGACTTTCAAATATGAGTCGTCGGATGCAATGGGCAAACTATTTGATCTTGAAGCGTCAGGTTATTTCTATACTCGTTTGCAGAACCCAACAAATGACAATGTTGCTGCAAGAATCGCAGCACTTGAGGGTGGAGTTGCAGGTATGTTGACTTCATCAGGTCAGGCAGCAAACTTTTTCGCAATCTTCAATATTTGCGAGGCTGGTGGTCACGTGATCGCATTCAACAACATCTACGGAGGTACATTCAATTTGATTGGAACAACTCTTCCAAAAATGGGAATCGAAGTGACTTTCGTAAGCGAGGATGCAACAGACGAGGAACTCAATGCAGCATTCAAGCCAAACACAAAGTTGGTTTTTGGAGAGACTGTATCTAACCCAGGTGTCCGTATTTTCGATATCGAGCGTTATGCAAAGATCGCTCACTCTCACGGAGTTCCGTTGATTATCGACAACACTTTCCCAACTCCAGTATTCTGCCGTCCTATCGAGTTCGGTGCTGATATCGTAACTCACTCTACTACTAAATATATGGATGGTCAGGGAGTAGGTGTAGGTGGAGCTATCATCGACAGCGGAAATTTTGACTGGGACAAGTATGCAGACAAATTCCCTGGACTTTGTGCTCCAGACCCATCTTACCATGGTTTGACATATACAAAGGCATTCGGTAAGGGTGCTTACATCACTAAGGCTACAGCTCAGTTGATGAGAGACTTCGGTTCAATCCAGTCTCCTCAGAATGCATTCTATCTAAATCTTGGTTTGCAGACTCTTCATGTACGTATGAGACAGCACCATGACAATGCGTTGAAGATCGCTAAATTCTTGAAGTCTAACGATCAGGTTGCTTGGATCAACTATTCTGAGCTTGAGTCTGATCCAGACCACGCATTGCAGCAGAAGTATTGTCCAAATGGAACATGTGGTGTTATGGCATTCGGATTGAAGGGTGGACGTGAGTTCTCAATCAAGTTCATGGACAACTTGAAACTTATCGGTATCGCTACACACGTTGCTGATTGTCACTCTTGTGTGCTTCATCCAGCATCTCACACTCACCGTCAGCTTACAGACGAGCAACTTATTGAGGGAGGCATTTCTCCTGATTTGATCCGTCTTTCTGTCGGTATCGAAGACGCTGATGATCTAATCGAAGATATCAAGCAGGCTTTGGCAAAGGCTAAATGTTAATGAAATAGAGACGGGAATATTCCCGTCTCTACTTATTTTATATCATATTTATTTTCTGCTTAGCACAGCACTATGAATGTTCCGAGTCGCTCCTTGCATTTGTCGCGTCTCCATGAAGGCCATTCTGGTGATTCTGCGGTACAGATATCAGAAATGAAAATATTGTTGCTGTTGACGCCAGTGGCTTCCAACTGTTCTTTGCAGGCTGAAGCAATGTCAATCAACGGCTTTTGAGATTTACTAAACCCTACTATATATTTTTCACCGAATTCAGAGGCACATGCGGCGTCAACCTCGTAACATTTCCCGCAAATGTGAGGGCCGATGGCTGCGATGATGTCAGATGAAGAAGAACCATAATGTGATTGCATCATCTCCACTGTTTTGCGGACAATCTGTTTTTGTGTTCCCACTCTGCCGGAATGAATGTTGGCTATCACATGTTTTCGCTTATCATAAAGCACCACAGGCACACAGTCTGCGGTACGAATCAAAAGCGGAAGATTACGGATGTTTGTAATCAACGCGTCGCAATCAGGAATCTCAGTTCCCCGAGCCGACTCGTCAGCTATTTTTACGGTGTCACTATGTGTCTGCTTGCATGAAACAACGTCGGCAGAATTAAAAAATGATGATGAATTATCGATGTTCCGACAGTCCACATTAGTGGAAAATGCCAGCACTACATCCTTTTCTTCTATTAAATATGTTCTATTAATACCCATATCAGCAAAAATAACAAATTAAAATACCTTTTATCAACAAAAAAAACAAAAAAAAGTACCAAAGCAAATAATATTTTTTATATTTGCGACATAATTGAAAACGGAATTAATAAATTTAAAATACAAGATAATGAAGAAGATTTTGTTCGTAAGTGCAGCTGCATTGGCACTTGTACTTTCATCATGCAAGAAGGAGACTCCTGCTCAGGTTGAGACTCCAGCACAGGTAGAAGAGACTGTTGATGCTGCTGCTGATGCTACAGCAGAGGCTGCTGCTACAGTTGAGAACGCAGTATTGAAAGGTCTTGAGGAGTCTTTGAACGCAATCAAGGCAGAGGCTGAGGCTGCATCTAAGGAAGATGTTGCTGGTATCGTAGCTAAGATCACAGAGCTTAAGGCTCAGTACGAGTCAGCTAAGGCTAACTTGAACGCTGATGAGCAGGCTGGTTTCGAGGCTGCAGTTAACGCAGTGATCGAGATCCTTAAGACTAAGAACTAATCTTAAGCAAGGAAACAAAGGGACGCTATGGAAGCCTTGCTTACCGTAGCGTTCTTTTTATTATTTACAAACATTAAATTGATTAGAAAGATGGCTATTTACATTGTAAACACACAGTCTTCTAACCTAAACGTTAGAAAAGAGCCTAACACATCTTGCGATATCATCGGCAAGTTGGCTAAAGGAACAGAGGTTGAGGTTTCAAGCATCAACAATGGTTGGGGAACAATCAGCTTCAACGGTCAGACAGGTTATGTTTCAGCAGACTACCTAAAGTTGAAGGAAGTTTCTGATGATGCTCTTGACGCATTGAAGTTCTAATCTGAATAAGATTATTAAATAACATATTCGCCGGTCACATAACAGTGGCTGGCGATTTTTTTATCCATTTGTGCTGTGATAAATGGCTTTAATATTGAATTGATTCCATTTAACGTTGATAAAACCCCTTATTTTTCATAATTTTGCGCAAAAATTATAAGAATATAATGAATCATTTAGTGTCGCCTTCTCTATTGTCGGCGGATTTTTTGAACTTGAATGCTGATATCGAGATGCTTAACGAAAGTGTGGCTGACTGGTATCACCTTGATATTATGGATGGTGTGTTTGTGCCAAACATCTCTTTCGGTATGCCTGTGATTAAGGCAATCGCAAGCAAGGCTACAAAACCTCTTGATGTCCATCTTATGATTGTTGATCCCGACCGTTATGTGGATGAATTCCATAAACTTGGGGCAAAGGTTTTAAGCGTTCACTATGAGGCTTGCACTCATCTCCATCGTACTTTGCAGCATATCAAGTCGTTAGGTATGTTGGCTGGCGTGACTTTGAATCCTCATACTCCCGTCTCTGTGCTTGAAGAGATTATCTGCGACGCGGATGTGGTTATGCTTATGAGCGTAAATCCTGGTTTCGGTGGACAGAAGTTTATTGAAAACACATTGGATAAGGTCCGTCGTCTGAAGAAGATGATTGTAGAGAAGGGCTCGAATGCCAAGATTGAAATCGACGGTGGTGTTAATTTTGAGACAGGCAAGCAACTTCTTGACGCAGGTGCTGATATTTTGGTGGCTGGATCTTTTGTGTTTGGTGCTAAAGATCAGAAAGCTACAATTGCAGGATTGAAAAACTTATAATGATATGGAGACGGGGATCATCCCGTCTCCTTTTTATTAATTAGATAGTATCCCATAGGGATAATTTGGTAACGTACAAAAAAATATGAATTTTATAGTTAAGTCAATTCGTAGATTCCCATATCTATTCTTGACATTTTTATTCGCTTTTGGCATTGTGCTTGAATACACATTCCAGTTTGATATAGCTAATCAAATTGGGTTGGCGTTTTCATTTGTTGCCGCAATCACCACATTTTTCATCTATGTGAAGATGCCGACTTTGTCGCGGTCTTCAAAGACCTCGTTTTTGTCCATTCTTTTCATATTATTGGTTTTCTTTTTCCTTGGTGGTATCTTCGAACATGCTTCTCATCCGATTTCCTCAGATGAATTACAATCTTGCGGGGCGACGGGAGTGAAGGAGAGGGTAGCTCAGATCAAAAGTGTCCCGAAACTGACGAAGCGAGGGAAAATCAGTTGTGAGTCTGAGGTTTATTTGGAGACCGAAAAGAGAAACGAAAGTGGAAAAGCACCTGTCTTTGCTCTACTTACGTTTGATACTTGCTCTGTATCGTTCAAAAAAGGCGATTTCGTTGTCATTTCGTCGTCGTTGAAGTCGACGGAAAGCGATGAAACTATTGGATTCAATTATGATACTTATCTGCGTAAAAAAGGTGTTGAGGCCACTTCTTTTGTCAAGGATTACAGAACACTAAAGTCGTCGGGTGACTTGTCGCTGGAAACATACGCATCCGGCATTAATTTGTTTTTGCAGAATTCGGTCAGGGCAGACAATGATATTGACGAATGCAATGCTCGAGACCTCGTCGTCGCCATTACTCTAGGAGACAAGACGGATATGAATGACGGGTTGAAAGATGCTTATTCCAAGGCTGGCACAAGCCATCTGCTTGCGGTGAGCGGACTTCACGTCGGAATAATTATATTGATTGTAGAGACTTTGGTGGGTTTTGTGATTCATCCCAAAAGAAGAAAGTATGCTTTCGCGGCTGTATTGCTTACCATAATATGGGGGTATGCTTTCTTGACAGGCTTGGCGGCTTCTGTGGTGCGTACAGCATTTATGTATACGGTATACCGTGTGGCGATGCTTTTGTTTAGTAAACCAAATCCGATAAATGTGGTGTCGTTCACAGCATTTGTGATGCTTGTGTATAATCCATTCAATGTTTTTGACCTTGGATTTCAATTAAGTTTTTCCGCAGTGTATTCGATCCTACTTTTCGGACAACCGTTGATAAACGGATTTGAGAAGTGGATGCCTGAAATTAAACTTAAAGGTCGGGTGGGGATGTGCCTCTCTAAACTCAGGACTTATGTGCTCGGAAGTGTCGCAATCAGTCTTTCTGCTCAGATCCTTACCACTCCGATAATTCTGCTGACATTCCACACACTGCCGATATTGTCGATTGTCTCAAGCCTATTTACGATTCCATTGGTGACGTTACTGATTCCATTGACATTCTTATATTATGGATTTTTTGTGATGTCGACGTTGCTGCCTGTTTTGGCTTCTGTAGCCAACGGAGTCCTATGCCTTATGTTGAGTGTGGCTAAGGTGGTCAATGCGATTGTCTGGTATACTGCAGATATTTCATTCTGCACCGTCGACAGATTGCCGTTTTATTATTATGATGTTGCGGTTTATGTTGCTGTGTTTCTGTCGGTTGCAACATATTATAACTACCGTAGGATTTTGTTGCTGTGGATTTCAGCCTCTATTTCGGTTGTTTATTTTGTGGGTGCCACTATAGATGGAATGGCTACAAAAAAATGCAGAATGTTGGCTGTGTATAATGTGAATGGCGTGACAGCGGTGAATAGATTGACGGAAACAAACACTCTGTTTGGATGCAACGACACACTTAAGGTGGCTAAAAAGGCAGGTGAATTTTGGACAAACAGGTTGATGCCATCACCGTCGTCTGCAGAAGAAACTTTTTTTGAATTTGATAATCATCGTGTCTATATACTTTCGGATAAGGAAGAGATAGAAAGGGAACTGAAGTCACCATTGGAAGTAGACGTGCTGATTTTGACGAACAACGTGACGGTGAGTTTGATTGAATTGACGAATTTCAGATTCAAGAAACTTATTGTCGACGGCAGTAACAAGTATTATGTGGCAAAGAAATGGAGTGAGGAAAGAGAGAAAGGTAGGGTTGATTGCCATATTGTCAAGCTTGATGGGAGCTGGATAGAATGCTCAAATAGAAAATAACGCTGTATCTTGGCTTTTTTTAGATTTTGAGACTAAAAATGTGCTTTATCTTAAATACTGATTGTCAAGTGTTTATTAAACTTATTGTAAAATAAGTGCTGAATAAATTTGGACGTAATGAAAAAAGTGCTACCTTTGCACTCGCAAACGGAAAGATGGCGGGATAGCTCAGTTGGTTAGAGCGTCGGATTCATAACCCGGAGGTCACGAGTTCAATTCTCGTTCCCGCTACTAAAAACTTTTGCATATGGCGGATTAATGTAGTGGCCTAGCATGCATGCCTCTCACGCATGAAACTCGGGTTCAAATCCCGGATCCGCTACCAAAAAGAAATAGGCAGCAGACTTTGCTCGAAAGAGATTTAGAAGCAGTCAACATGGCGGATTAATGTAGTGGCCTAGCATGCATGCCTCTCACGCATGAAACTCGGGTTCAAATCCCGGATCCGCTACCAAGAAGGTTTCTCAGAAATGGGAAACCTTTTTTGTTTTGCTGATATGTGAAGAAGGTCATTAGAAAACGTCTGATTTTTGACCTATAGCTAAATTGCTGATGCTTTTGGCGTGAAGAATGACCCTTTGTGGCTTTTTTTATGGCGGTGTAGGGGAGAAAATCAAGTCGTACGTCCAAATCCACGTTTGCCAATGTTCGGTGTCTTAAATCCGTTGTTTTAGTGTTTCTTGATTTTCTGAATATTATTTAGCACTTTTGTTTTTAGTTTATATAAAAAAATAGGGAATATCAAACGATATTCCCTATTTCATGTAGATATGTGAGTTTGATTTACTTCACAACGATCTTATAAGCTTTGCCGTCAACTTTCACAATGTAGATTCCCTTATGTAGGTTGATAGCTCCAGGTTTGCCTGTGTAGACAGTCGCACCACTTAGATTGATTACTTTTACAGTATCTTCCTTTGCTCCGTTTACAATCAAGTTGTCATTATTGTAAACTACTGAAACTGCTTTGTTGGCTACGTTTGAAACTCCTGCATAGCTAGAAGGAGTATCGTAGACGGTGATGTAAGAAGTCGCTTCGTTTTCCTTACCTGTGTATGGGTTTACCCAAACGTACTTGATTTCAGCCTTACCTATTGGTAGTTCAATAGTAGTAGGAAGCTCAACTTTCTCTCCATCGATTATAGCCCAAGCAACTGCTTCTTGGTTTGTGATGGCAGACTTTTTAAGACTGTCGTTCTTCGCAATATACTTGATTGCTAAAGATTCGATGTTTACACTTGCCTTGCCAGTCAATGAATCAGCTACTACACGTATTGTGTTAATCTTTGGATCTACTTCCTCAATATATACAGGAGCTATGCTTGGCCAACACTGAACAAAAATTTTGTTTGAGTTTCCTGCTTTGTCTGTGGCTATGACTGGAATTTGGCAACTTTTAGAACCTTTCTTGGCTTCTGCAATAACAGCCTTTATTATCTCATCAAAATCGTTTTCTGGCAATTTGACAGTCTTGATGTATCCGTCTACTAAGTCGTAAATTCCTTCACTAACGTTAAATTCGGATTCAGTAGTGTATCCATCCAGACCGTTGCCTGTTGTGTCTACAATCATGGAAATGTAAGGAGTTGTCTCTCCATACAAAAATGGTCCTTCTGGATCAATGAAGTTGTTTGTGTTTGGACCTCCGTCTTTGATTACCAAAGAACCATAGACAAACTTAGTAGGCTCTCCTATGATTGTGTTTATTGCATATGTGTTTATCTCAGAAATATTAAGATCAATGTCTACATCCTTAAAATATGAGACTTGTCCTTTTACCTCTATGTATGCCTCAGCTTTGGTAGCAGTATGAATTTTAGAGTATAGCCAAGGTCCAAATCCAATGCCATCTTCATACGCTGTCACGTAATCTTTAATCAGCAGAGTCATCTTCTGGTCTACAATCGAGTAGTGGATATTCTCAATTAAGATTCCCTCCTCGTTAATGTAGATTTTAGAGTCGTGAACAAATGCAGAGTCTGACTTTATTTTGAAACTGTCTGTTTTCGTATACTCAAGATTCTTATTTTCGATTACCACACCTTCAGCTGCCGTTCCTAACACTACAGTGATTTTGTAATTCAGATTGACAAGTGGCATGTCAAGAGTAATGTCGATTGTTCCGTTGATTTTACCATCGCCATACAAAATAATGGCGGCTTCTGCTGGCACGTACATGTTGTATTCATCAACATACATGTTTGTTTTACCATGAATGTTCATATAACTTCCGTCATCTGCTATGGATGGCTCATAAGTAAGGTCTTCAAGCACCATTCTTTGTTTTAGAGATAATCCGGCAACAGATATCTCATAGTCTGTCATTGTGAAAGATGCTTTCTTTTCGTATAATCTGATTCCTACAGCAGACGAATCGTTGTTTGTCTTGGTAGTGTCATTGCTCTTTCCCAAATCAACAACTTTGTTGTAGAATGGAACATCATCAAACTCCAATTCTTTAGTCACAATAGTATCTACATCCACAACTTTTGTAAGTGTGAAGTCACATGATGCAGATAATGATATGGGACCTAGACTTTTGGAACCAGTGAATGAACCAGATCCTTTTCCTTCGGTATCAATAGTGGCATCAAATTTGGTGATAGTAAGAGTTTCGTTTGCTATATCGAATATAGAATTTGAAGACTCTTTAAATGTTATCCCATTATTAGATTCTGTTCCGTTAAGTTCAGATACGGAAGCAGATCCTTTTTGAATGTCTCCCAGCATCTGAATGCTTACGTCAAACCCAATGAACGTGATTGTATATGTACCGTCTTTGCTGTAAATGACGGTCGCATCCACCTCATTTGACTCTCCTGTAGCGACGCCTCCGAATTTCATAGTCGCTTTATACTTGCCGGTATAATCAATGGCAAGTACTGTATTGAGTAGCCCAAATAGTAGTGCTACTGCAATAAATAATTTTGTAAATATTCTACTCATAGATGAATCCTTTTAATTACTAACTTATGACAAAAGTATTAATTTTTTTTTCCTTTTATGCTAATTTCCAATTTTTTTTGAGAAATGGAACAAGTGAGTATTTGATTTGTTATTTTTCTCTATGTTTTTCTTTCTTTGCTATGTTAATTTGTAAAAAAAATAAGCCGACAGATCAGATTGTCTGCCGGCTTAGATTTAGTCGTCTCTTGAAGTTGTTTCTGTCAACAACAGATGAAGTTTGAATCCGAATTTAGATGTTGTAATCGGATATGATGTCGATACCCTAGGCTTTGATACGCTTCTGTCGTAGAAGAAAGAGATTTTCATAGCTTGGCTCACTACGTATTCTGCTGTAAGTTCAGCTTTTACAGTCTGTAATCCACTGCTCCTCTCTTCAATAGTGTTTGTGATGGATTCAAACTTTCGTATGAATGCCTCTGTGTTCTTGAAGTCGATATCCAAGTTGATATTCAAATCATTGTTGACTTTTGTCTTTTTCTTTTTATCAACAAATCCGATTATGACTCCGAAATTGTCGATTCTGTATCCTCCTCCAATCTTGAATCCCTTGCTATATGACTCTACAATCTGGAGTGCTGGAATATCCAATCCTGCTGTGCGGTTTCTGTTGAATTCAAATTTTAATCGTACGCTATTCTTCAATGTTGAGTTGATTCCAATCAATGGACTGAATGCTTCAGTTAAGTTGACATTGTCCACTTTTGTGCTTCTTACTATGAATGGAGTCACTTCATCCTCATCTTGAATTATACCGAATCCGTTCAAATCGTCATATAGAGGTTCCCAACCTTGATGTTTGCTGAAAGAATTGACATTATACGTACACTTGTATCCGTGGGTGATGTTGAATGCTTTGAATCCTTCTTTCAGGATAGGGGCCTTGCTCATCAAATCCAAAGTGAATTTCCAGTTTGGAAGCATCTTTCCAATTCTGCTGACAATTTTTGCATCTTTGTTTCTGTCGAGACTTTCTCCCTTGTATGCAGAAAGGAATGCTGGTACAAGTACATCGGCTGAATTCAAAGGCACTTCAGCGTCACCTCTGCTTGGATTAATCTTTTCGATATGGGCACGCATCTTGTAGACGTTGTCTATGAAATCAGAGAATGCCTCACTTGTCAACGTCGCTCCTCGTTTGAATGACGATCTGCGTATAGCGATATCTGTGTGGCTATGGGTTCCGCTGAACAGATCTTCTACTCCCTTGTTGTAGTTGTCAAAGTAGTATATTTCGTCACTTTTGTTCCATGAAGACGCTGCGTTCAAATCAAACTTGATACCTGTGTATGGTTCCAAAACTGTCTTCGCCTGCAATGTCTGGTCGTGTGTCAAGACGATAGGATTGACTACATCTTCAATGCCTAACTGTCCTTTGTTGAGAGCCTCGTCAATAGCGTCAGCAGCTTTGTAGAATCCTAATGTGAATTTCGCTCCAGGCTCACCGCTGCCTGCCTGGCCTAAGAATCCACTTCCCTTATTATATCCGTTGAGTGTAGTTCCTTCTGTCAGACGAATGTTTCCGCTTACGTTTCTCACCATCATCAGACTTCTTACGAAACCGTCGATAATGTTGCCAACCTTTTCGTTTTTCCTCTTTTTCTCTTTGACGGTGATGGTGATGTTAGCGACGTCTTCTTTGGCAATGACATTGATAGCGTTTTGGTCGATGACCTCATACTTCAAGTCGTAAGGCTTGCCATCCTTGTCGACTGCCTCCACTATGATTCTGTTTGCGGCAAGACGGTGGCTGATTCTTGTCTTGCTGCCTTTCTTCAAACGTAGGTTCTTTCTTTCATACGTCTTTGCTTCCTTTGCTTTTGGAGCGTCTACAACCTGATCGTCCTTCTTTGTTGTGTCTTTTCTTGCAGCAAGTTTCTCATTGGCTTTCTTTGAAAGCGCTGTTTTAGAGAATTTCTTGTTTACATCTTTCAAGTAGTTTGATTTGTTGTAAAGAGACTCCATATTGAAACGGACATCTCCGTTCCACGAACGCTTCGAGTCTGCAATATCATTGTTCGACGTATATGTATTTGTGTTAAGAGTGACACCTCTTTGCCAATCATAGTTGCCTGAATATGATGCATTGGCTGTTATCCAGTCGAATGCAGCTATTTTATTGATTGGGATAGAATAGCTGATATTAAGTTGCTGAGAATAGTTGTATGGCTCTCCAGCTGCCAAGAAACTCTTCATTGTTGTTTCTCTCAGATCTTTTGCCCATTGTGTAATGGAGTCTTCTCGCAAATCATATATGTATTTGCGGTTGTATTTGTACTCTCGCATACGAGGCAAATCCAGATATTCAGAGTTGTATGCAAGCGACTCTTCAATCTCAGAGTTCATCGCTGTCGCAAACGAAACTTTAATGTTCTTTGTGAAGTTCCATTTGATATCAGCACGACGAGTCATGTTGAAGTTTTTGTCCCAGGTCATGTCTGAAATTATGTCTGCCCTTGTGATGCTTGTTGGGTCTGATCCCAATTCGCGAGCCAGTACTTCATTGTATGTCCTGTCCATATTGACAGAGAAACTATAGCTGTTCGGCATAGGATAGAATCCTAGGTCAGTGAACAGTTTCCATTTCTTTGCTTTGAAGAATTTGGAATTCTTGAAAGGCATTAATACTTTAGGAGAAAGCGAATATGAGTAGTTGAAATTTCCACGGTATGTACGTGTCATGTCATACTGTACATCAATATCATGCTCATTGCGTTTCGTGAATGCTAAAGAGAATGAGAAGTTGGCGGGATCGTAAGGCATAGGAGTTTTGCTTGCGATACCGACTCTTACGTTTGTGAGAGCAAAGCTTGTCTGCTCGCTCGACACAACAGAAATCTTTTCAAGAGAATCCTTATAAGACTCTGTCGCATCTTCCAAAGCATCTTTAAGTAATACATCTGTATTTGTTGGGTCGTACTTTGGCATCTCTTTCTCTCGGCTATGAGTTATGGTCAAAGGCATGTTGACGTGGGCTTTCTCTGGGAATAGCTTACCCAACTGAACTGTAGTCGACATGTCTAATGAATATCTGTCTTCCAAGTTACGGTCCATAACGTTGGATTCTATTCCTCCAAATCCAGTTGTCTCTATACGTCCTGTCGCGTCAAACGAAGCGAAGTCACTTAATGTGAATCCGATTTTGCCTAACGCTGCCCAACCTCCGTCTTCGTTGAATCCGGACATACGCAATTCATCTAGCCAGATTTCCATGTCCTTGGTCTCTCCACTTTCGTTGATTATACCTACCATGATGGTCCTTATATCGCCGAATGAAGGATGTCCTTTGATTGTCAATTCGTTGCTGCCGTATGCTCTTGTGTAACGCATTGCCGGATCAAATGCCTTGCCTGCTTTGTCCGCTTTGTTACGTTCCATTTTCAAATTGACAAAATCATCAAACGCAAAATCTATCTCCATTGGCCAAATTCCCTCTCTGGTCATCTCTCCTGCTGGAGTGTAGATCACATTGTTGATCTTATACTCGTAGTAGTTGTCAGTGTAGTCGGAACCAATACGTATATAGAACTGAACGCCGTTGGATGATTGGTATGGGTCGTTATACTCATTCTCGAAGTGTACAAACATTTTTAAACGTTCGTATTGACGAACATCAAGTGTTGTTCGTTTGTAGGCTCCTGCAGTCTCCTTAGGCTTCAATTGAGATACAACCATTCGCATAGATTGCTCATTCTCAAGTCTGTCTGCATCTGTCATCGGGTCTTGAGAACGTTTGATGCCAGGAGGAATCTCGTATCTGACTGGCTTTTTCTGTCTGTCTTTCTCGTAGCAGACAGATGAAATCTGAATCGCTTCAGTGTTTGTCTTGATGTTGTTAACGTATTTGTTGTCACTTCCCTCGAACAAGGCTTTGTCTCCACGATTGCTGAGCACTCTCCATTCAGTACGAGTCAGATTCATTCCTCCAAAACGAAGGTATGTTGTGTCTTTGAATCCTGTCATGTACATACGTATATAGCGGATGGATGTGAAACTAGGTCCTTTCTTGTTAGTGGCATCCGAACCGTTTACGTCTGCATCTTGGAGAGGAATTTTTAAGCGATACCATGTGACATGCTTAGTTTTTTTGTTTTTAAGCTCTCCTGAATTGGTCTCAGTCCTGTTGACAATGTAATTGTCTTTCCACTTTGATGTGTCTGTAGAGAAAATTTCAGGACTGATGTTGATTACATACTCATAGTATTTTTCTCTTGTGTTAAGAGTCTTGTCTCCGTTGATGTCTTCTGTGTTTGGAACCCATGAGCCGGCTGTGCTGTTGTTTCCGCTTCCGTCAACAATAGAGTTGCCCTCCATACCATTATAATAATGGTAACGCTCAAGGATTTTATTTCCTTCATTGACCTCTCTCTTTCTATAATGTAGGAAATCATCTCCTGCGGGGTCTGCAGCAAAGACATCGTAATTAGCCACATTCTTTGCTGATAGTCCTTCAAGATATCTTTTGTATGTGTCAAATTCTTTTTCTTCCTCTGAACTCTTTCCGTTCAAACCTAAATCCTGGTATTTGATATAATCGTTGTCGAATTTTCCTGTGGCACGACCAAGTGGTTTTCTTCCCCAGATGGTTGATGCCTTTTTAGTAGGATCGGTCTCTTCTATAAAACGTTCTTCCGCTTCAATCTCGTTGTCATGAAGAATGTCTTCTGATATTTCTCCTAAGTTGAACACCAATTTTCCGGTGTTGTTTCCATTAACGTTGCTGTTGATACCTTCTTGAGCGTAAGGGTCAAGCAACCAAAGCTCTAAGTATTCGATATTGCTTTTGCTGAAATTTGTGGTCTCCAGTTTACGCATCATTCCTCCCCATCTGTCTTCCGGATTGTCCAAATCTCCGTTTTGATTCATACCGTCGACATCAAGGTTGTACATACCTCTTTCTTTTGGATAGTATGCAACATTCAAAGTTGTGATTGTAGATGGCTCTCCAGGGATTGCCTGCTTCTCTGGATATATCTCTTGCTCTATGATTTCACGAGTGAAGTTGTTAGACATATCGTCGGAAGATATGTCATTTGGAGTGCTGTTCACTTTTCTTTGGAAGATGTTGTCAATGTGATACCATGCGAAGTGAGCTCTGCTCAATCCGTATTCGATATTCTTGAATTTCAAACTGTCTTTGTCTTGTTTTCTCCAGAAATTGTCATTGTGGCGAACGAAGTCAGTCTCTAGATTTTCAGTTCTCCTTCTGATCGGCACACTGGCTAGCGTCCATGAGTTTGCACTCATTATGTTGATGCTGCTTTCTGTTCCTTCAAAATCGTCAATGTATGCTACACTTTCACCGTTTTGTTCGATATGTTTGTTGTGTCCAGGGATAAGTTGTGCGAATTCTCCAGACACGGTGAAATTAGAAGGAGCTTTTGCTTCTATTAATGGTAGGGCGTCTGTCGCTTTGGTTAGCCAATTGCTTTGGGTTGTGTATGCGGCATTCACACCCCATATTGTGTTTGATTTTGGTTCACTGCCGTTTGTCACTTTATCGGTCATCGGTGTTTCGGATAGGTGCATGATTGTGGCACCTACCGACAAACGGTCGCTGAATTTATATTCGGCATTGACTCCCATTAGCGACTTCTTTTGGCTACTGAACATGTTTTCACTTTCGGATGTCACATTTACTTGAGAGTTGCTTGCAAGAACAGCCTCGTCAAGAATTCTGACAATTCCTGCCGCATAGTCTACTGTGTAGCCAGTGCCTTCTTCCAATGTTCTTCCTCCTGCGGTTACCCTTACAGAACCTTTTTTCGCATATGGCTTGATTCGAATTTCGTTTCCTGATGATGATTTGTATTCACCAGTGATTTTGAATTTTACATTTTCGGCGTATTCATAAGCGTCCGTTTTGATATTCGTGTATAATTTGTCGAATGCAAGATCGTCAGCTCCTACACCTTTGAGAGCACTGCCGAAAGGTTCTACACATGGAAGGATGATTCTTCCTTGGGATGCCAGCACTGTATAGCCTTCAAGAAAGTCAAATTTGCCATCGGACATTTTACGCTGCTTGCTGTTCAACCTGTCGGCTCCGATGATTTTGATCCATTTCTGGTTCTTTATCGGCTCCTCTTTTGCATAGTCAAGGTATAATCCTCCACTGCTCAGACACTTGATCTGAAGCTCAAAGTCTTTTTCTTGTATGTTGTATCCGCCTATATTGTAGACGTTTTTCATCATCAAATCCCAAATCTCGTCGTTGTTAGGATCTACCTCGACGGTTTTGATTAACTTGGCGTACAACGCAGGAGCGTCATTCGCAGAGCCTGATTCTGTCTCGATTTCCATCGTCGATGATAGATTTGACGACAATTCTCCGACTCTGTATGTTTTGCCTCCCATTCGGTATTCGTAGGCTACCGCCAAGACTTCTCCGTTGTTCAACGCTGTACGTAGAGAGATGTATCCCAAGTTCTCATTCAAGGTATACTCGCTTGATGTAAGTTTTCTTGCCGATTTTATCTCTGCGTAATCTTCATCTTTTTTAAGAAGACTGATCTCAGGGACATCTTCTATCATGTTGGCTGTTCGTAGAGGATGTTTCTTATCCTTGATTTCTGCGTACACATCCCAGTTGTCATTTTTAGGATTTTCCGCTCCTTTCGGTTCTCCCAATTTTTTGAACGCAATGACGTTACGGGTGCTTTGCGTGTTTTGGTTCTGTGTCGAGTAATTTGAATTTGTTACCCACACATCTATGTTCGTGATGACAATACCATTTTGAATTACAGGCACTTGCTTCATCCACTCGTCATAGTGATCTCGGAAGTATTTTGAAAGAAAATAGTGCCTGTTTTCGTCATAGTCCGTGATGTCGACTTCAAATTCGGTTGTTGAAGCTCCGTTTTTGGAAGATACGGTTTCTGATTCAGACTCTTGTTTTGAAACTACTGCTGACACCTTCAGTTTGCCATATTGCAACTCTGTCATGACTCCGAATAGGGAGTTGCTTCCTGGAATAAGTGACGACGAGAGTGGCAGACTGACATTTCCTACGTCTATTTTGCGGATAATATCATCTTCTTTACCTTGGTATGATAGTTTGATAAGGTCTTTGTCTGTTTCGAATGTCGCCTCTGTGTTGTAATTAAACTTTACATTGATACGGTCGCCGACACTTCCGCTTGCGTTGATCTGAACCTTTGTGTCGAAGTCAAAGTTTGTGATTTTACGGTTTCTTTCTGATATACTTGGATTGTCTCTTTTGGTGAAGCTCAGACCAAAATCCAATTCCACAGTTCCTTGAAACTTTAATTTAACACCACCTGGTCCAAAAATCTTGTCTCCGGCTACTCCAAGACCAATTTCAACTCCGTCAAGACCGAATTTGTTGCCACCGTCTCCTCCCAAACGATTCTTTTCTGCCCAATAAGAGTTCATCGATTGCTTCAACTGGTAGTCTGAATATTCGCTTGTTGTCATGGCGAATGGAGATGTCACATCCATATCTCCGATTCGACGGTGGAAAATATATAGTCCAGTTGTAGGGTCGTATTCTACATCTGTTTGATAGTCAGTGCCTTGCTTTATGTCTATAGGGTTGCTTTGTTTGATCTCTTCTTGTGAGGTCAAACCAGATTTTGCTATTGGATAACGAAGCTTTGTAGTGTCTGCTTGTCTTTCTTTATTGTTGTTGTCCTCTGCAGGCTTTTCATCAGAATTAAGAATCAAGTCTTGGGCGAAGGATGTCAATCCAGCGAAAAATGCGACGAGAGTGAAAATCATGATTTTCACCCTTTTGCTGAATTTTATATTTCTCTGCTTCAAAATTGAATGCATTATTTGGTTCCTAAAATTATACTAAACTCTTTTAAGTTGTGCCAATGCCTCTTTTATCAATTGTACAACAGTGGCATTAGGTGTAGTTTTAAGGATGGCTGAAACAACCTTTTCTGCAGCTGGCTGCGCACAATCCATCATTACCAATGCTGCGACAGCCTCCTGCTTTGCTTGGATAGCCGCACTTCCTGCTGGAGATGAAGAATCACCGTCGCCGGCATAGCCTTTGATTTTATCCTTTAGCTCAATGATTATTTTTTGAGCTGTCTTCAATCCAATACCTTTCACACCTTTTATTGCGACCACATCGTCTGACATGATCACATTTGCCAATTCAGATGATGTATACGACGAAAGAATCAGACGCGCTGTGTTTACTCCAACACCGCTTACTGATGTAAGAAGATTGAACACCTCGCGCTCACGTTTGTCTGCGAATCCATAAAAAAGATGAGCATCCTCTCTTACGATATGCTGTACATAAATTTTTGCTTCACTTTTTCCTTCAAGTGCTGCATACGTAGTGAGACTTATATTTATGTTGTATCCCACCTGCCCGGCTTCTATCACCAAATAGGTAGGGTTTAACTCTATAATCTTACCTGATATATATTCGTACATAAAGCCTATTATATCATAATTTAGGCAAAAGTAATAAAATTTGCCGATTATATCTATGCCTTTTTTAAATTTAGCATTATTTATGATTTGCTTCTTTTCTTTGTCAACTTTCAGAAAAATATTTTATTGGTTCGTCAAGACGATTTCCAGCTTGTCTTCCACTGCCATTTTTGTCACGTGAATTTGCGAACAATACGTTTTCTCCCCTTGCCATAGCAGATGGAAAAAAGCAAATCTGTAATTATAACGGATACATATTGATTTTATTGTGTTTGTTCGGAGAAAAATGATATCGACTTAGAAACAGTTTAGGTTTAATTAAATGCTTTGATGTGATTAATATCATACAGTAGTGGTCGTAGGGGCAGGTTTCAAACCTGCCAGCTGTCTGAAGAATCCGTCTGAAAGACGCTGCCGAGCAAGTTCCGTTTCCCGTCTCCTTTCCTCACAAAAAGTTAAAGACACCGAGTCTCTATGTTTATTTAAGTGTGCTCGCCTACGGCTCGCACTTTGGGAGAGGTTAGGGCTCTATTAAACATGGGCCCTTAACAATCCTCATTTTTAGTCGCGGAATGAGTTTCTATAGTAC
This sequence comes from Bacteroidales bacterium, assembly GCA_015061115.1. Taxonomy (GTDB): domain Bacteria; phylum Bacteroidota; class Bacteroidia; order Bacteroidales; family Paludibacteraceae; genus UBA1723. The sequence goes on from SUXE01000011.1 coordinate 87,224, forward strand.
AATATTCTAATCAGACTTATAACAAATTCTTAGATTTCGTTTTCCATTGTAAGTAAAAGAATGGACATTATTGTAAGCAATGGAAATAATGAGAATAGAAAGAGGACGGAGGCAAGACCTGCACCTTCTACATCATGCAAATAAAGACAAATACCACAGCTACAATTAAGAGTATAGCAGAGTATAGTATTATGACTTAGCAAAATAAATTGTTTGAGATTGCTTGCTTTTTTATAGTTCCAGAACGACAAAACAATTGCGACAACAAATATGGGGATGAAATTCAGATGCGGGAAAGAAATGTAGTTTACGACTGAAAAAAATATGATGTTACACATTATTAAAACTGCGGTTTTTAGCCATTGCTTTTGTGGAATCATAATAATGGAGCTGATGATCAAAGCAATGATTAATTCAATTGCTGATTGAGTCACGATATTATGATTGCTCAAGTTTCCCTGGAAAAGGATGTCTAGTACAACTATTGTAATGTTGATGCATAAGAAAACAAATAATGTCAGTGCTTTTTTCATGTCAAAAAATGATTTTTCTATTGAAATGAGCTTTCCCTTTTTATAAATCTAGAATCTGTGCAAATTTAATTAAAATTTTGGTTATATAGGTTCGAGGATTGTTAAGGGCGGAACGCCCTAACCTCTCTTTTTTAGTGCGAGCCGAAGGCGAGCACATATAGAATAAATAAAGAGACTCGGAGTTTTAAGAGAAAGTCTTCGATTTTTTTGAGGAAAAGAGACAGCAGTATTTATGGTATTGCCTTTCAGGCAAAGTTTTTGTATCATCGTCATATTATCCTGAGACTTTGTCTCGGGTTACTTTCGCTTTGCTCAGTATCGTCTTTCAGACGAAAAAGATTGAAAATCAGTCATAAAATAGGACAAGACCACAAAAATGTTTTGATAGAATCAGCCGCCATACAGTAGTGTCCGTAGAAGCAGGTTTCAAACTTGCCCGCTGTCTGCGGTAAAAGATCTAAACAAAAAAGGAGACGCAATTACTCGCGTCTCCCTATATAAATGCAGTTTTGTCTGATTTATTATACTAGGCTCTTGATCAAAGCTTCTCTGTCACCAGCAAGAAGATCCATAGGAGCGATCTCAGGAAGTGTGTAGCAACCTGGGTTCTGCTTCTTCACTGCTCTACAGCAAGATACAAGTACCTGAGCTGTCAATGCAGGGTTGTTGATCTTCATTGTGAATGAGAATAGCTGGTTCTGAGTCTTTCCGCTCACACCCTTACGCTCAAGAAGAACGCCGTGACCCATGTCGCGAACGTCGTCAACGCTTGCTACAGGGATGACGTGAGTCTCGTCGTGTGCGAAATAGTCGTCAGCCTTGATCTCTTTAGTAACCTCTTCTAGAGTAGCTCCATCCTCAAGCTCAACGTAAACCATACGGCGGTGTACGCTTGTTCCCAAAGGAATAGTCATTGATAGAGCGTTCTTCACACCTTTCTTTGAGCGAGCCACTACAGAGTGTCCCATACTCATACCAGGTCCGAAGTTAGTATATGTAATGCCCTTAGGTGCCATAGCCATAAGAAGGGTACGGATCACTGAGTCTGTACCTGGATCCCATCCTGCAGAGATGATAGCTGCAGTGCCGTTCTTCTTTGCGATTTCACCAAGCTGCTGACGTAGATCCCAGATTCCACCGTGGATATCGAAGCTGTCTACAGTGCAGATTCCCTTTGCCAACATAGCTGAGGCAGTTGCAGGGACGTCACGAGTAGGAGTTGCAAGAATAGCAACGTCAACTTTGCCAAGCTCGTCAATGTTAGACACTACTTTCAAATCCTTAATTTCGTCTGGAACGACGCTAGCGTTTCTTCTTACTACACCAGCGATTTCCATATCATCAGCTACTCTAAGAGCTTCGATTGCGTATTTTCCGATATTGCCGTAACCAACTACAGCGACTCTTAATTTACTCATGTCTGAATATTGATATATTTGAATTGTTGTTATGTGATTAAGTCCAAAATAGGAAATCCTGCCGTCTGAAAAGAATCTTTACGGAAGGATTAAAAAAAGAAAGGACAGACATTCAAATTGCTTCGATAGTCTATCCTTTCCCATTATGCATATTTCAATATTGGATTAGCAAAGACCCTGAGCCAACATAGCGTCAGCAACCTTAACGAATCCAGCGATGTTAGCACCCTTAACGTAGTTAACTGTACCGTCAGCTTCCTTACCGTACTTAACACAGTTGTCGTGGATGTTCTTCATGATGCTCTTAAGCTTGTTGTCAACCTCCTCAGCTGTCCATGAAAGACGAGCAGAGTTCTGACACATCTCAAGACCTGAAGTTGCAACACCACCAGCGTTAGAAGCCTTACCTGGAGAGTAAAGGATCTTAGCAGCGATGAATGCCTCTACAGCACCGATTGTTGAAGGCATGTTAGCACCCTCAGCAACAACCTTAACACCCTTAGCAAGAAGTGCCTTTGCATCTGCCTCATCAAGCTCGTTCTGAGTTGCACATGGCATAGCTACATCAAGAGTCTTGATGTCTGCGATCTGCCAAGGACGTGCGTTCTCGTAGTACTTAGCTGATGGATACTTAGCAGCGTACTCCTTGATACGACCACGCTTAACATTCTTCAAATCGAAGATGAATGCAAGCTTAGATGCGTCGATACCATCTGGATCGTAGATTGTACCGTTAGAGTCTGATACTGTAAGAACCTTAGCACCTAGCTGAGTACACTTCTCAACAGCGTACTGTGCTACGTTACCTGAACCAGAGATAGCTACAGTCTTACCCTTCAAGCTATCACCCTTAGTCTCAAGCATGTACTGTGCGAAATATGTTGTACCGTAACCAGTTGCCTCAGGACGGATCAATGAACCACCGAACTGTAGACCCTTACCAGTTAGAACTCCTGTAAACTCGTTGCGAAGTCTCTTGTACTGACCGAACATGTAACCAACCTCACGAGCACCTGTACCTATATCTCCTGCAGGAACGTCTGTGTCAGCTCCAATGTGACGTGAAAGCTCTGTCATGAAGCTCTGGCAGAAACGCATAACCTCGTTGTCTGACTTGCCCTTAGGGTCGAAGTCTGAACCTCCTTTACCACCACCCATAGGAAGTGTTGTCAAAGAGTTCTTAAGAACCTGCTCGAAAGCAAGGAACTTCAAAAGTCCAAGGTTTACTGAAGGGTGAAGACGGATACCGCCTTTGTATGGTCCGATAGCTGAGTTCATCTGTACGCGGAAACCACGGTTGATCTGGAACTCGCCTTTGTCGTCGATCCAAGGAACACGGAAGATGATTACTCTTTCAGGCTCACACATTCTCTCAAGAATCTTTGCCTCTTTGTACTTAGGGTTTGCCTCGATGAATGGTAGCAAGCTCTCTACTACCTCACGAACTGCCTGGTGGAATACTTCTTCGCCTGGATTCTTAGCGATGACTTTCGCCATGAAATCCTCAACCATCTTGTTGCTCATTTTGTGATAATTTTAAATTTTTATTTCTCTTTCTAAAATGTGTAAAAAGAATACATCTTTACGGCTGCTTTTGCATTAACATTACCGTTGTGCTCGTTTTACGATTGCAAAAGTATAAAAAAAATGATAAAAACAAACAAAAATGTAAGGAAAATTCAAAAAAAACAGAAAAAATCTAATAATTCACCATTTTTGGTGACTTTTATTCAAAATCTAATACTTTTTGTGTCAAATTGTAACTTTATGCACATTTTGACGCCCTTTATGGAGTGCTTTTGTGTCATTTTTATACTTGTTCATTACAATTCGATACAAAAAATAGTCCAAAAGACACATTTTGAAACCCTAAATGTGGTGTTTTTTGTCAAACGGAAACTTGCGAAAATATTCTATATTTGGTATTTGTTTAGTTCTGCTACATGTTAAATATGCGGCTAATATGATGAGGATTCCAAAGGGCGGAACACCCTTCTCTCCTTGCTAAAGTGCGAGCCGAAGGCGAGCACAAAGAATTTAAAAACCACGGAGACACAAAGTTTACAGAGAAAGGCTATGCCTTTTAACTGAGAATGGAGGTGAGAATAAACATAAAAAATTATTAAATAACAATCCTCAATAATAAAACTTAAACAGGCTCTCAATTTGTCTATTAATTTAAAAACACTATTTTTGCAATCAAATTTAATTTTTTAAAATATGAGTGATCAGCAGAAAGGTAAGGTTGTGATGGCTCTGCAGATACTGTTGGGCTTGGTGTTTTTATTCAGTGGATTCGCTAAAGTTATCGATCCGCTTGGTGGATGGTATAAGGTGGACGACTATTTGACTGCGTTCTCATGGGATGGATTGAAGACGTTGAGTTTTCTTGGCAGTGTTCTGCTGAATATCGTAGAGTTCGCTCTCGGCACTTGCTTGCTTCTTGGTGTATGGCCTAAGATGACTTCTATAGGAGTCTTGATTTTTATGGTGATATACACTCCGCTCACTCTTTATATAGCTATCTATAATCCTGTCACAGACTGTGGTTGCTTCGGTGAGGCGTTAAAGATTTCCAATTGGCAGACTTTCTGGAAGAATGTCATTTTCTCTATAATGGGTGTCATATTATATATGTGGCATGAACACAGCACTCGCGACAAGAGTATCTTGAAATTTATTGTGGTGTCGGCATACACAGGTTTGTTCTTGGTTGTTGTCAGCTACTACTGCTATTACAATCTTCCAATAATCGATTTCCGTCCATACAGCATCGGCACTAATATCCCTGCAAGCATGGAGGTGCCTGAAGGTGCACCGTCTGATAAATATGAGACTTATCTGACATACGAGAAAAATGGTGAGAAGAAGGAGTTCACTCTTGAGACTTATCCTAAGAATGATTCCACTTGGACTTTCGTCGACAGCCGTAGCGAATTGATTGAGAAGGGGTACGAACCGCCTATCCATGATTTCACAATGGAGGATCCTGACGACGGTGATCTTACTGAAGATGTGATGGCAAACGAAGGTTTCTCTTTTATCGCCGTCTCTTCAAAAATAGACAAGGCTGATATGGAGCAGGCTCATAAGATCAATGAGGTCAACGAGTTTTGCGAGGCTAATGGCTTGAAACTATATATGCTTACTTCCACTGGTATCGGAAGCGATGAACTGAATGCTTTCATCCAGGAGACGGGAGCTCAATATAAGTTTTTGAATGCCGACGAGATCACATTGAAGACTATTGTACGTTCCAACCCTGGACTCGTGTTGATCAAGGGTGGAAATGTGGTGAACAAGTGGGCAGTGAAGAATATCCCTGATTTCCAGAAACTGCTTGATGAGGCTGGCGGTGATATGGAGAAGGTTGAGGAGATGCAGATGCACAAACCGAACAATTGGGCTACAGCGTTCATCTTCTTCGCTATCTATTTCGCAGGACTTTTCGCTGTGTGGTATGCGATAAAGAAATTCTTTTTGAAGAAGGTTTAATTTTAATGATATAGGAAGACGGTGCGTTGATAAAATGCACCGTCTTTTTTTGTCTTCGTGTAAACTCACGACAAATTGGAGTGACATGGAAATGACAGATAGAGAATTTATAGGAAAGTATTTAGAATTAGATAAGGAATACGAAGAAAGCAAGGGCTCTTATCGAATAATGTTTTTTCTGGGTCTGTCTTGGTTGATTGTATCAACCAAGACAGAAGCTTTTTTGTCGTTTCTATTTCCTGTACTCCTGTTTGTATGTTCTGTCGTTTTTTTTATAAGAGCTAAATACTGGGAAAGACAATTTAAGAAATTGTTTCAATTGGAAAAAAACGAAGCAAAATGTCATTATGAAATGTTACTGTTTGGCATACGATATTTCTCAATGATCCAAAGGGTTTGTGCTTTTAATCCGGATGCAAAATATAGTCAAAGGGAAATGGTGAAGATTTTGTATGGTTTTGACGATGCTAAAATTGAGGAGTATTTTGTAAAAAGACAATATGGAGAACTGGATTTAGAAGATTCCAGAAACTATTGGAAAGATCAGAAACTTTCGGATAAAAAAGCGTTTGCCGAAATTCTGTTCAAGTTTGTTATTTTGGAAGATGGAATCCATAATGATGAGTGGAAACTGATGATGAAAATTCTGAATGAGTTGAATTTTAATAAAAATTATATCTCCCTTTTTGCCAGACGTTATGGACCATTGCGTACTGAATTTGAAGGCGATGAGTCTGGAGAAAATACGTCGACGAAAAGCATTCCCGTCTCACAATTGAAAGCCTATTTTGCTATTTTGGGTTTGGAAGAGGGTGCGTCTGACGTGGAGATCAAAAAAGCATATCACAATTTGGCATTGCAGCATCATCCGGATCTGCCGAAGAATGCCGGACGTGTAAGCGAGTGTGAGACGTTGATGGCGAGAATCAATGAGGCGTATGAGAAAATTAGAAATTAAGAATTAAAAGTGAAGAATGAAGAATGGATGCTTTGGCACACTTTTTGTGATAAATTTATTGTATTAATATCTCGTGAAAGCAGATGCTAGGGTATGGAGAAAGTGAAAAGCGGAGTCGGAAGACTCCGCTTTTTTTGTGGAATATTGCTTATTGTGAAATTTTGTTAATAAATGTTAACAATTATGACGCATTATTGAATAAAAGTGTTAGATAAATTACTATTTTTGTAGGAAAAGTGTTCTAAATATGAAAAAAGTATTTTTTTTGATTGCTATTGTGTCTGCAATGTTGTCTTCTTGCAAGAACATTTCAAACGCTACTGTTGAGGATATACAGAAAGCGTGTGAAAAAGAAGATTGGAATACGGCAAAGGAGATGTGTACGGCATATATGAAGAAAGATAAATCGAATCCGGTTGTACTTAAATATCTAGGCGATGCATATCTTGGTTTGAAAGATTCTTCATTTGCTCAATATAGCTACGATCAGGCTATAGCTCTTGACAGTATGTATGTCGATGCTATTGTTTGTTCGGCAGATGTGCTTATGAACGGGGGTGACGCATCGTTGGCGATATCACATCTTAGAACACATATGGAATACATTCCAGACAATGCCAAACTCCATAACGCTTTGGGTTGTGCATTCCGTATCGCCGAAAATAGTAATGAGGCTCAGGCAAATTTTGAGAGATCTGTCCTTCTTGACCAACATTATGTGGTAGCTCGTAGAAATTTAGCTGTTATGCAGATAGAAAATCGTGAATTGGATGATGCAATATTAAATTTGGAGACTGTGCTCGACGAGAATCCAAACCAAGCAGACGTCTATAATTATTTGGCTCTCGCTTATGCGTATAAGAGCAATCCAGAAGAGGCGGAGAAATTATTTTTGAAATCTATTTCTATAGATGAAAAATACCTTCCTGCAATTGAGAATCTTGCTTTCCACTATGAACACAATGGTAATCTTAATAAGGCTAAAAAATATTATGAAAAGGCTGCCAAACTTGGTAGTGAAAACGCAAAAAAAATGTTGAAAAACAGTAAATTCGATCGCTAATGATTGTTTTTAATGTTATTTTATTTTGGGGTTGGATTCATACGATAAGAGGATAATATGAGGACAAAAATGATAAATGTTAGGGCTGTTGTCGGTGTAATGGGTATCACGTTTTTGACAGGGTGTGGAGATGTCTGCAATTCAAATGCGGATTTGGAGAAAATCACAGAATCTCTTTCTGAACAGCAGTGTACAGACACAAACAAGAATATGGTTGAAACTCTTAATGTAGATGAAGAGGGGTTTCGAATTGTCGACATGGGACTTTCTGTGAAATGGGCATCTTGTAATTTGGGCGCAAGCAAATCAGAACAATTTGGTAATTACTATGCATGGGGTGAGTTGAATAAAAAAGCAAACTATACAGCTAACAATTCTGCCACGTATTCCTATTCTCTTTCTGAATTGAAATCAATGAAAGTGTTAGACTCAAAAAATGTACTTCTTCCCTCAAAAGATGTCGCGTCTGTAAGGTTGGGAAGAGACTGGCGTATGCCTACAAGAGAAGAGGCTGATGAACTTATCAGAAAGTGTAAATGGGAATGGGGATTGAAGAATGGTGTGAAAGGATATAAGGTGACAGGACCTAATGGAGGATTTATATTCCTTCCTGCAAACGGCTATTTCTTTGGCTCCCAGATTTACGACACGGATGAAACCGGCAATTATTGGACTTCTACGGGATACGATAATGGTAATTTCTCGTATGCTCTGGATTTTTCAAAGTCCAGACCTAAAATTGCAAGCAGTGGACGTAGTGGTGGACGTTGCATTCGTCCAGTCTACGTGAAATGATGGAATATTAGATGGAGTATCAAATAGAGACGTCGCTTTGTGGCGTCTCTATTTGTATGTTAAAAAATAAAAAAAAGTCGTTTTTTTTGTGGCACAGAAAAACATCTATATGAAAGATACCATATATTTGCAACGTCAATGAAAAAATTATTCAATAAATGGCAAATGCGAATTAGAAAAAGAGATAATCAATAACGTTGGGGACTTCTGTCGAATATACATTAATTTAATCTGATTTGTTTGTGTGATGTGTTGATAGTTGAGTTGGTGCTAAATGCGGATTTTGCTCCCCTTATAAATTAAGTTTTATGAAAAGTAAATTTTTAATTACAACTGGCTTAGTGCTGGCAAGTGTATGTGCTTCTGCACAGAATTATTTCGGAGTGACGGGAGGTTATAACCTGTCTGCCAAGAATATGGATGAGGATTTTGAATTTACAGAATATTCCTCTAAGTCAGGTTTCAATGCTGGTATCGCTTATGAATATCGTTTTTCAGGCACTGACAAGGGAAATTTGTTCATAGGAGCGAATGTTCTATACTCATTGGAAGGCTTTCATATAAAGAGATCTGCTCCGGCAGGATCTAATGATCCTGATATGGTACGTATAAGTGCTATTGAGTCAGAAGAAAATTTTGATATCAAGTATTTGAAGGTGCCGGTTAGCTTTGGCTACAATTTCAAACTTAGTGATAACTTCGGATTGGCGCCAAAGGTGTTTGGAATCTTGGAGTCTCAGTTAGGGGTCGATCATGATCCAGAATACAATCCTCTTTTTGATTTCGCGTTTGGAGCAGGTGTGAATCTGAATATCGGAGAACGATTGTCGATTGGCTTGGGCTATGATTGGAATCCTGAAGACTTTGATAGTCATTTAGGTAATGCACACGCCAATGTCTCTTATTATATTTTCTCTACTAAATAAGGAAGAAAATAGGACAAGGCGCATAGCATCGGAAAGAGTATAGATTGTATCATTTTGGACGTCGTGGTGGTGTCTCCTTTTATAAAATATATGTGTCTATGAAAAATAAAATACTTATTGCTGTTGGTTTGCTGTTGGCAAGTGTATGTGCTTCCGCACAGAATTATTTTGGTGTGACAGGAGGTTATAACCTTACGAACATGCATCATGAGATGGGGTCTTCTGATTTTGAACGTGATCCAAAATCAGGATTCAATGTTGGAGCTTCTTACGAACATCGTTTTCATGCAAACGGAAAGGGGTATCCATTTCTTGATGCTTGTTTACTCTATTCCCAAGAAGGATATTTTTATTCGGATAAGGATCTGAAATTTTTAAAAATTCCAGTTGGCGTGGGTTATGACTTTCAGTTGACAAGAAAGTTTGGACTTGCACCAAAGGTTTTTGGAGTTCTCGATGTTGAAATGTCAGATGTTTCGGCTTCGGATAATAATATGTTTTTTGCATTTGGTGGAGGTGCCAATCTCAATATAGGTGAGAAATTTTCTATAGGAATTGGATATGAGTTGAGACGTGAGTCTTATGGATCGAATGACGACTATTATTCATGGTTTAATACGTTTCATACCAATCTCACATACTACATCTTCTCTAAGTAAAGAAGAATTACTAATTTTATGGAGACGTCGGGTTCGGCGTCTCCATTTGTTTTTTCTATTTGCATTTTTGATTTTCCCCAAAAAGAAGTATTTTTGTCGAAACACAGATTTATACCATAGAGAGTGATAGAAAAAATCATAGAACTGGAAGTGGCTGACCCCACTATTTTCTACGGAGTTAACAATTCTAACATCCGTCTGATCAAGGATTTGTATCCCAAAGTTAAAATTGTAGCCAGAGGTACGGCAATCAAAATCCATGGCGATGAGGAGGAAATCGCTATAATCGAGGAGGTGATTGGCAAACTTGAAAAATACTGCGCCACTTTCAATAAGTTGACGGAAGAGGTTATCATCGACTATATCAAGGGAAGTGAACCTAAAATTCAGGTGGAGAACAATCTGATTATCTATGGTATAAGCGGCAAACCGATCACTGCCCGAACTCCTACTCAGAAAAAATTCATGGCTGCTTACGAGAAGAACGATCTTATCTTCTCTATCGGTCCTGCTGGTAGTGGAAAGACGTATATCGCTATCGCCACTGCTGTAAGAGCGTTGAAAAACAAGGAGGTCAAGAAGATTGTGTTGAGCCGTCCTGCTGTGGAGGCTGGGGAAAAACTCGGTTTCCTTCCCGGTGATATGAAGGAAAAGATTGATCCTTACTTGCAGCCTCTTTACGATGCGTTGCAGGATATGATTCCAGGAGCCAAACTGAAAGAGTATATGGAGAACGGAATTATCCAGATCGCTCCGTTGGCATTTATGCGTGGACGTACTCTTTCCGACGCTTTCATCATTCTTGATGAGGCTCAAAACACTACCACTCAGCAGATTAAGATGTTCCTTACTCGTATGGGAGAACACAGTAAGATCGTCGTGACGGGAGACATGACTCAGATCGACCTTCCTGCTCGTGAACGCTCGGGCTTGGGTGAGGCTTTACGCGTGCTGAAGAATATTGATGGTGTGGCTAAGATTGAGTTTAATGCAAAAGATATCATTCGCCACAAACTCGTGCAGAAAATTGTGGAGGCGTATGCTAAGCACGACGCGAAGAAAGCGAAAAAGATTATTCCGCTCACTCCAAAGGACGACGACGAGTAATATCCAGTAGACGGGAGTATGTTTCTACATAGGTTGTCTATATATAATTTCCGCAATATCCGTAGATCCGACCTCACTTTTGCCAAGCATATCAACTGCTTCATCGGCAAAAACGGTGTCGGCAAGACTAACATTATCGATTCCATCTATTACCTGTCTTTCTCCAAAAGTCCGTCGAACCGTGATGACAAGGATAATATCACTTTCGGAGAGTCAGGATTCCAATTGAAAGCCCATTATCACCGTGCAGAATCTGAATTTGAGATTTCTTGCGCACTCGACAAGGGTAGGAAGATGCTCAAGAGAGATGGCAAGGAGTATGAGAAAGTGTCAGACCATATTGGTTTGATTCCTGCGATATTGGTTGCTCCGAAGGATATTGAGATCATACAGGGAGCTTCAGAAGAGCGACGCAAGTTTATCGACGGCTGTATCTCGCAGTTCGACCGTAAATATCTGGACGCTTTGCTCGTCTATAAAAACGCATTGCGTGGAAGAAACGCATTGTTGACATCGCAGACTTACGTCGATCCGATCATATTTGAGAGTTACGAGGAGAAACTGGCGTCAGCTGGAATGTTCCTACGTAATGCGCGACAGCAGTTTATAGATTCGTTCAAAGGAAAGGTGGATGAAGTGTATCGCAGGATATCCTACGATACGGAAGAGGGTGAGGGAGTTGATATAGAATACCGTTCACAGTCGATGGAGTCGGACTATCTCACTATGCTCCGCTCGCTCCGTGGGGAAGACCAGCGTCGAGGCTTCACTACATGGGGTGTGCATCGAGATGATTATAATTTCAAACGAACTGGACGTAAGATCAAGAAAATTGCGTCGCAGGGAGAGATGAAGACGATGCTTCTCGCTTTGAAATTCGCATGGATTGATATGTTTGTGGCGAAGAGCGACGTCAAACCGATCCTTCTTCTCGATGATATTTTCGACAAACTTGATGAGCATCGTATGGCAAGAATCATCGATTTTATCAGTGATTCCCAGCGGACTGGTCAGGTGTTTATCTCAGATACAAACAGAGAGCATATAACTCTGCTTCTTGAAAAGACGGAGAATATTTCCTACACTGTTTACGAGATAAATGAGAATGATGGAATGAGCGAGGATAAGGCGGTGAAAATAATGGAGAAATGAAAAGGAAAAACGCATCAACGATATCTTCGATATTGCAAGAATACGTGCACAGAGTGAAAATCGATGAAGACATGCTCGCTCTCGACATTGAAAGAGTGTGGCCGGAACTAGTCGGGGAGGAGTTTGTGCAATATACGCAGGGAATGATGATGAAAAACAAACAGTTGTACGTCACGATGCTTTCTCCGGCTGCGAGCAATGAACTGATGATGCGTCGCAGTGAAATATTGAAAAAGATACACGAAAAATTTGATATTGATTCTACTGTGTTGTCGGCGGTTCATTTCTGACACTGGTAGATATGGCTTATACAAAAAAATACGAAAGATGGAAGATTTAGAAAACATACACTTCAACCATAGTGTCGGCATACAGATAAGATTCAACGACATCGACCAACTCGGTCATGTCAACAACGCGTCGCAGATATCATTCTTGGATTATGGCAAAGTCCGTTATTTTGAGGCGATGAACAATGGTGAGGTGGATTGGAGAGACGCTCAGTTTGTGATAGTGAATATCAATGTCAGCTACGTCGAGCAGATCTTCATGAATGATAATATTGAAGTCCGCACAAAAATCACTGAAATAGGAAACAAAAGCATCAAACTTCTACAAATGATTGTGGATAGAGACAACGGACACGTCAAAACCGTCTGTCATGGAGTGATGTGTGCTTTTGATATGGACACTCAGCAATCTGTTCTGGTGTCGCAGAAATGGCGTGACAAAATCAATAAATTTGAGGTCGGCTCTGCGGATTGAGTCTCTCAATTCTATAGACTCAATTATAGTTCACACTACTTCTCCCATAATCAAGTTTTTAGACAGATGGATTACGTCGAATGCAAACAGACGTTTTCCTAGGTCTTTTATTGAAGCTCCAAAATGATAAACTGTTTCATCAATGATTAGGAAACGGTCGTGAAAATTAGTTTTGTATTGAAAAATGTTGATGCGGCGACATTTCCCATATTCCGTCTCATGGTTGTGTTGTAGAGTTAGTATGTTGTTGTTGACTTTTTCTGTATAGATGGTAGCGGACACGTTTTTTTGTCTTGCCTCAAGAATATGCAGAGTGTCAGAACCTATGTATGGGTCAATTAAAATTACCTCATGTTTGGCACTTTTTATAATCATTTCTGCTACTTCACGTCCTTCCAACAGATGACCTTCGAAGACGCAACCTTCGTGAGGCGGTATGTTTGTGCGAACGAAGAAATCTATCTGTTGCTGATGCTCGTCCAGACGCTTTTCTATTTGGAGAAATCTGTTATCCGTGTATCCTTGTAGTTCCACAAGTTGACGGTTGACGGAATACCCACGAAGAAGATAATCTTTGAGAATTTTGTTTGCCCATATACGGAATTGTGTGCCACGTTGTGATTTGACACGATACCCAACGGAGATGATCACATCAAGATTGTAATACTTTGTTTTATATTTTTTTCCATCGGAAGCAGTTGTCAAGAAATCCTTGACAACTGAATGTTGCGATAATTCTTGTTCTTTGAATATATTATTTATATGTAAACTGACATTTTGTTTTGTCGTTAGAAACAATTCAGCCATCTGTTGTTGTGTTAGCCAAACCGTGTCGTTTTCGATTTGCACTTCTAGTTTCAAACTTTCGTTGGGTTGGTAGAGGATTATTTCCCCCTTGCATGATTCTGTCTTGTTACTATCCATATAAGTTTTGATTAAAATTTGAAATCGAGTGCAAAGATATAGATTTCTGATTGATTTCAAAGGAAATAAGAAACTTTATAAATTGAAAAAGAAATTGCTGCCAGCCGTCTTATTTCTTGAATTTTCTCCTGTATGTGGCATATAAATCCATGATATCGTCCACATAATCGGCTGTCTCCGAGCCACGAAGATATCCGCACTTCACAGACGGCAAGTTGTAATAGTCTGGAGACGCGAGTAGTCTGACATATCTTTTCACCACTTTCCACTCAGCCGGATTATCTCCATGCAGTTCACACAATGTCTGGGCATCACGTATATGTCCAAGACCAGCATTGTATGCGGCAAGAGTCAGACGGATACGGTCGTCGTTAGTGCGGGCGGACTGTATGAGTTGGTATGTGCGGTTGAGATATTCGATTCCTAAACGAAGGTTTTCCTCTGGTTCCAACATCGTTTTGGGATCAGCTCCAAGGGCAAGCATAGTCTCTGTCATCAATTGCATCAGACCTTTTGCTCCGGCAAAACTGCCGGCATTAGGGTTGAAGCGAGACTCAGTATAGGCGATGGCAGACAATAGTCTCCAATCCCAGATAGTGCTGTCCGCCTGTTTTTTGAAGATGGAATCGTAGACGGAAATATGTTTGTCATCAATAAAGATAGGAACATCTTTGTCCTTAGTCTTCGATACCTTAGGCTCATAGTATTTGGTATACAATCTATTGATTGTCTTTTCGTTGTCTGCAAAATAGCTGTTGATCTCTTTCAGCAGAACAGAGTCATTTTTAGCCACAGCCCAGGCATTACGTTGTGGATGCGACACTTCAAGATGAATGTCCAGATTCTTAAAATAACGACGTTGCAGCTGGGCGATATCGTTGTCGCACACTGTCATCTCAATCTCTCCTTTGCTCACCATCTTGATCAGCCGCTCCTCATTGTAATCAGTGGAGACGGTGTTGATCTCCATTCCTCCGCCGATCTCGTCATTAAGGTTAAGCAGACGGTGATGGTATTTGGATCCCTGCACCACAGTGATTTTTTTGCCGATAAGGTCGAGCACATCCTGTTTCTGCTTGTTGGATTTTCTGCGTTTCTGCACAATTACCTGATGTGTGATCGTCTCTTTGTCGACAAAATTCATCTTTTCCTTATTTGTCTTGTTGATCACAACAGGAAATGCCAACACGTCAGCGGAGTCTCCCAACATTGAAATCAGCTCCTCATTGCTTTTAGCCACCTTAATCTCAAGACGTTTGCCCATCTTTTCCGCCAGTCCTTTGCACAATTCATAGTCGTAGCCCATCTCGTGGCCTCCACGAAGAGTATAGTAGGAAGTGGAACGAGAAATCGTTGCGACACGGAGAATAGAGTCTGGTGTTGACACACACTGATCCTGCGACGAATTTTTGGTTTCCGCCGATTTGTTGCATCCTGTCAGCAACAACAAAACCGATATGAATATTATCCAATTTTTCATCTGCATCAGTGTTAATTAATTGCAAAATAGCAATAAAATAAATAATGACAAACAAAAAAGATGGAATAATGGCGATTTTTGAGTCAGGATCGGAAAATTTGGAGGAAAAACATTGCAATAATTTGTAAAGCCACATTTTGTATTTGTGGAAATCTTGCGTTACTTTTGTGGAGTATACAACTAAAATAATGACTAATGACGAATAATGTTTTTAAGAATATTCTATTGACTGTGATTCCGACAGTTTTATGTTGTTGCTCAGCGGAAAAGAAGGGTGAAACGATGACAGCGGAATCCAAATTCCCGACTTCTGTTTTGGTGTTCGACACCGTCGGCCATATTAATGCTGACTCTACTAATCCTCAGTTCAGATACGCCTACAATCTAATCCTTCCTGAAGAAGGCTTTTCTGTGTGCGCGGATTCCATAAGATTGTCTATGATCGCTGAGGCCACAGAAGTGTATGCCAATGATATAAAGATGGCGAGACAGTCTAAAATCAAGTCGTTGGCTGTTCAGGAGGATGTTGACGTCGCAGCATTTAAGGAACAATTCGAATCTCCTTCGAAGGAAATCCCGTGTGAGTATGAGTGTAAGGCAGATAAGGTGTTTGAGAATGCTGATATTTACAATTCCGTCTTCACAGCTTATTCTTATATGGGTGGCGCTCATCCGTATTCCTATGCGGATTTCAGAATTTGGGACAAGGCAAATGCGAAGAGACTTGTGATTCAAGATATTTTTGTAGACGATTCTGAATCCAAACTTACGGACATGATCCTTGATTCTCTTTGTAAGATGATGGATGTGAAAGCTCATGAAAATCTTACAGATGCAGGAATTCTTGATGTGAAGGATGTGGCACCAAACAATAGTATTATTGTTTACAACGACTCTTTGAGTTTCAATTATAAACCATACGAGATTGCCTGTTATGCGGTTGGTCCGATTGAAGTTAAATTCTCATTTTCGGATCTAAAGCCTTTGATGAAAACGGATTCTCCTCTATATAAATTAGCCGATAAAGAAAAAGAATGAAAAAGACGTTGCTTTTTTTGCCTGCAATCTTTTGTTTGGTGTCGTGCCATACAAAATCGGATGCAGGATCGGAACAAGGTGGGTTAAGTGATACGATTCAAACGGTTGTCGATTCGGTTGTTAAGGAGAGTGTTGTGCCAGAGGCTCCTAAGATTCCGTTGTATGACACAGAGATCTTCCAATATGATACAGCGTATTATGTTGATCCAAATCAGCCACAACATAAGTTTGTGAAATACAAGGCAGTATTGGCGATGCCATCAAGAAATGATTCTGATAAACTGGTGAGAGACATCCGTTTCGATATCATGAAATTTGCGACGGAGAGACAGATGACGGATCCTATTGTCGCAACTACCGGCTATTTTGCTACTGTCGCCACAAAATTCAAAACTGATTTCCGTGCCGCTGACGAGTTTACAAAAAATCACTATTTTGACTGGAAGGTGGCAAGATTCACTAAAAACTCTTATCAGGATACAAGACTTTATTGTGTGGCTAAGGCCATCTATGAAAACACAGGAAGCACTCCTCTTTTTGGACTGTCCTATAGCAATTGGGATAAAAAGTTGAAGGAGAAGGTGGAATATGAGGATTTGTTCTCTGAAAAAGACGTGGAGGATATCCGCAATGTGCTTGTCTCTTGTATGGTGAAACAATATGGAGTGGCAAATGAGGATTCGCTTACAACGAAGGGAATTACAATCGAGCAGATTGCTCCAAGCCGTAAGTTTTTGCTTACGAAAGACACAATTTATTTCGTATATTCTCCGTATGAACTAGGTATGGAAGCGGAACGAAGTGTCAGAATTCCCGTCGCAAACAAACAATTACGCCAATTTATGGACACAACGAAGTCTATCGTAAGATATTTACTTGAAGATTAATTTATGGCAGATATATCAATTATAGAAAAATACTTCCCGAATCTTTCGGATGAGCAGAAATCTCAGTTTTCAGCCCTTGACGCATTGTATCAGGACTGGAATTCAAAAATCAATGTGATTTCTCGCAAAGACATGGACAATTTCTATGAGCATCATGTGCTTCATTCGTTGGGCATTGCGAAGTTCACAGAGTTCGCTGATGGAACTGAGATCTTAGACCTTGGTACAGGAGGCGGATTCCCTGCTATCCCGTTGGCCATAATGTTCCCTAACGTTACATTTCACGCTATTGACGGAGTGGGGAAGAAGATCAAGGTATTGAATGCTGTGGCAGAGTCAATTGGGTTGAAGAATATCAAGGGAGAACATTTGCGTGCGGAGGATGTGAAGACGAAGTATGATTATGTGGTGAGTCGTGCTGTGATGCAGATGCCAGACCTTGTGAAGTTGGCACGTCCATTGTTGAAGCCTGTTGCATCGTCGGCTCTTCCTGTGGGTGTGATTGCATTGAAGGGTGGAGATTTGACGGATGAGTTGAAATCGTTTGGAAGAAATGCCATGAGCGAATCTCTTACCAATTATTTTGAGGAGGAGTTCTTTTCTACCAAGAGTGTAGTGTATGTGATGAAATAATAGAGATGGATTTTGTAGAAGAACCGAAGTTTGCGGCGAGAAGAAGAATGATGGTTGCTCAGCTCAAAGCTAATAAGTTAGCTTTCTCTGCTGATGTTTTGGATGCGATTTCGAAGGTGCCACGCCATTTGTTTTGCCAACCGATGTATGTGGCGTCTGCTTATGAAGATGTGACGTTGCCTATCGCTGCAAAACAGACGATATCCCAACCGTCTACAGTGGCACGACAAATGTCGTTGCTGGAGCTGAAACCTGGCGAAAAAGTTCTGGAGATAGGCACTGGCAGTGGATATCAGACAGCATGTCTGGTGGCGTTTGGAGTGGATGTTTATTCGATAGAGCGACAGAGAGCATTGTATGATATCACGTCTGCTCTTTTCAGAAAACTGGACATCAGAGTCAATAATATTTGTGGCGACGGTTATCTTGGTATGCCTGAGCATGCACCGTTCGACAAGATCATTGTTACTGCTGGAGCATTTCAGCTTCCTCCAAAGTTGATGGCTCAACTTAAAGTTGGAGGCATGATGATTATTCCGGTTGAGGACGCGTCTGGTGTAAGCAATATGCATCGTGTTAGACGTATTGATGAAAGCCAGTTTGCGGTAGACAAATTAGAAGAGTGCAATTTTGTGCCGATGCTCAGTGGTGTCAATAATGCATAGTTGAACTTGATTATTATTTATAGATAAATACACCCTGGAAGTTTGACGTAAACTTTCAGGGATTTGTTTTGCCGTTATAATCAGTAAAATATACGATAAATATGTTGTTGAAAATATAGATGCAAAATATGTGTCTTGGAAATATGTTTTTGTAAAAACTTTATTTACATTTGACAAGAAGCGTATTTGACGGGAAGCGAAAAGCATAAAAAGATTTAATTATAGAGATTTGCGAACTTGGGTGATTTGCCCCTTAAAAACTTGAAGCTATGAAAAAACTAAAATTACTATTGTTTTCTGTGCTTGCTCTTGCATCCAACAGCATTTTTGCTGGATCCCGTTCTTTTGATGAGATACAGGGAATAGCGAATAATACACTTGTCAATTCCGACAAAGTATATCTTGTGGATACCAAGACAGTGAATGGAAATCCCGTATGTTATACTTTCAAAGGAGAAAAAGGAGGATATGCGATTCTCTCTGCAGATCTTCGCGTTCCCGCTCTTCTTGCATATAGTAATGACGGTGAGATATATCCAGAACTGCAAGAAATGATCGATTTCTTTGCACAGAATATAGATAAAAACCAACATCAGAATATGGAGCTGTCTCAGTCTGCATCAGGGTCGGAATTAAGAGCTACACGAATTAAAGATGCTCCAATAGAGCCGTTGCTAAAGGATATCGCATGGGGACAATTAGCTCCTTTTAACTTGTATGCACCTACTATTGGAGAGAAACAAGCTCCAGTAGGTTGTTTGGCTACTGCTGTCGCTCAACTTCTTTATTATTATCGTTATCCAAAGGCAACAATTTCTGATATTCCTGCATATACCACTGCGACTGAGAAAATCGAGATCGCAGGTGTGAAAAAAGGAACAAAATTCGATTGGGATAATATGTTGGACTATTATCTTAATGGATATACTGACGTAAATGCGAACGCTGTTTCTAATCTTTTGTCTGTTGTTGACGCTGCTGTTGAGATGGACTTCGGTAAAGAAGAGAGTGGATCCGGTAAAAATTGCGCTAAGGAACTTGTTGAGGTGTTTGGATATGATCCGGATTTGATCCGGATCTCTTATCGTTCCTGTTACACATTTAGCGAATGGTCGCAAATAATCTATAATGAATTAAAGGAAAAACGTCCTGTCCTTATGTCTGGACATTCAATGACAGAAGGTCATAGTTTCTTGTGTGACGGAATTGATAAAAATGGATTGTTCCATATCAACTGGGGATGGAATGGATCACATGACGGATATTATGATTTGGCGATATTGAATCCGAACACTACAACTGAGGCTGGTTCAAGTAAGTCGCCAGATGGCTATTCCAAGAACAATTGTATAGTTTATGGTATCCAGCCGGATAATGGGGTTGTGGATGTCTCTGACCGAAATTCAGCAGTTGAGGCTTTAGAAGTGAAATATCAAACTACAGATGGCTATTGTTTACTTTTCTACTCTTATGGCAATAACACGTTTGAAGAAAAAAAGGTGCAGTTGGCAAACGGATATCTAGATGAAGACGGAAATGTTGTCAGGTTAAACATAATTGGAGAGTTTGATCTGTCTCCTCTGTCAATTAACTATATGAATCAAACCACTGCTCTGGATGTCTCAAAGTTCAAAGAAGGTAAGACTTATGATGTTTGTCTTATAGAAAGCGAGGATGGGGAACATTGGAGACTTTGTGAGGGTTACGAAAAAGTCAACTATTCATTCTCAGTTAAAGACGGTGTTGTGTATGCCTCTGATAAACATGAGTCTTCTGCTGAGTTGTCTGCTTCAGTTGAAATGATTGATTTTAATGCTTCTGACCAGTATGCCCATGGCTCAATTCATTTCTATAATTCAGGTGCAAAAGAATATTATGACGCTGTCTATTTGTTCGTAAACTCGATAGCTACGATTCCTGAATATAGCTGTTTTGGATCTTTTGTCACAGTTGAAGCTAATGACAGCAGTGAAACCGATTTTAAATTTATTCCGGACGCCGATTCTGTTTATTACTGGTTGGTGAGTCCAAACATGAGCGTCTTGGATAGTGGCATTGTGTATAAGCAAAACAAAAATTTTAAGCTTGTTGCTGATATAAAAATAGATACTACTGCAACAGGAGCTTTGATTTGCCAACTCACTGTAAAAAATGAAGGAGATGCATATTATGACAATCTTGTAGCTGTCTCACTCAATTACAAAGAAGGATTTTTTAGAATAACCCCAGAACTGTATCTAAAACCAGGTGACGAGACGGTAATTAAAACTTATATTCCAAGTGAATATGTTTATACTCGATATTCTGTACACGATTGCTACTCTAATTTGGTCTTGATTAATGATTTGGATGGAGAGATGACATTCAATGACGAAGTGAGTGTGGATTTCACTTACTCCAGATATAATACTTCTGATCAGATTTTGGTTGGAAACCTTGTTGTCAACAACGGAACATCTGAACCTTATTCGGGTACTTATATTTTGGAGCTAGACACCACCGGTAATTATATCGGAAAGATATTGGCATCATTCACTGTAGACGTTCCTGCCCATTCGTCGAAAAATATTCCTTTGTCTCTTGAAATTGGAAAGGACACTTGTAACTTGCTTCTTTACAAGGAAGGTAGCCTGAAAAGAATGCGTTATACTATGTATGCTAAATATGATGGTAAAACAGAAATAGACGAATTGGTTTTGTCTGACAATAACAAAATAAAGATTTGGACAAAGGATGCGATGCTTATGGTTGAGGCTACAGATGATGTAGAACTCCGAATCTCAACAATGGCTGGACGAGATCTTGTCTCAAGGTCTCTTCGTAAAGGAGACATTTTCCAATGTGAACTTCCTTCTGCCGTTTATGTTGTAAATGGAAAGAAAATTCTTGTTCATTAGGCATTAGAAACAAATAAATGAGGGTATATCAACCCAATAACAGGCCATGGTAGCTAAGCGTTTGCGGCGTTTCAACCATGGCCTGTTTTTATAACCGTTCCATGGTATTGGTCAAATCATAATTCGTTAAATGATGCGGAGACGCCGTAATACGATGTTTCTACATTGTGACAGCCCACGCGTAGGGGCGACCCTTGTGGTCGTTCAGATTAGAAAAAAGATGGTCATCCAGATTTTAGAAAAACGGTGGACATTGTTTAAGAAAACCGGTTGCCCTGATTCTTGGGGTAAGTGGTAATGCCGGGATATAAATATGGAGACGTTGCTTTGCAGCGTCTCCACAAAATATTTAGATGGATTACAATCTGGCATAGCCAATAGCTTATTTGCTTTTCTTAAATTTGTTCTTTATCTCAGGATAGTCTAGAAGGAACGGAAAATCATCAACTACGAGAGCATATGTTTTGTAATTCTTGGAGATCTCCGGATGCATTAGCATGAATATTTTTTCTGCATCTTCTCCTTTATTACTTGAGTATTCCAGTGCTTTTGTGAGGAATAAATTCCTGTATGAATTGTTTCTAAGGTAGTTGAATAATGCCTTGCTTTCGCGTTTGGAACAATCTTCTGTTGACTCTAAATCGATAGAACTGATGTATTCTCTCCATAATGCCACAGTCATCAAAATGTTCTTTTCCATTTTGTTTACATATTCTGATGTCGCACAACTGTCAGGCATTTCTGACTCAGGGGAAACCGTCAGTTGCTCATGTAGGATATCAATGAATTCTTTTGGAGCATAGGTAGAGTCTATTTGTTCCATCGAGAAGTCCAAGTCGTAGTAGCTTTCTGCAAATTTCACAAGTTTCAATGACTTGTCAAAATATTCCTCATGCACATATGTGTATGGTGTATAAAAACTATACACATTTATAGAATCCGCCATTTTAGACAATTTCACCTTACGGGTGCCCTGCAATGTGTGGGTGTGGGTGATAGGAATATATCCTGGCGCTTTTGGCTCGGTCGAATATATTACTCTGGCATCAGTATTCACGGAAAGGTAGCATCTTCCTACTGTATCAGCCTCATTGTCAAACATGATAAGATCTCCATCTTTTACTAGGAATCTGAATTTTCGTTGATTTAGGATTGTTTTGTGTTGGGATGAATAGTAATATAACGTTTCATCTCTATAGTGATTCTTTTCATTGTAAATTATGGCCATATAATCCACATAGTCATGTCTGTTCTCTCCATCAATTCTTTTCTGGAAATAACGGATGTCAACACCATCTTTGGCTTCTGGTGTCTCTAACATGTATTTTTGGCGTGCCTCCTGTTTGTCGTCACATGATATGATGTTGAATAAACCAAACAGAATAGCAATTAAGTTCATCAGTTTTTTTATCATAATCATTGCCTTTTCTTTTTAGGATAGCAATTGAAAATGTATTTTAGAGGTGTAGTTTAGTACGCCCATTTTAAGACTCCCTTTGAAAGGGTAGTTAATTTACAAAAATAATATTTTTTTTGAAGAGGACAAAAAATAGCCATAAAATTCGGATTAGTAATGTAAAATGATTAGTGTTAAATGAGTGATAACACAAAATTGTCTTTGTTTATGTATGTAGTGACCACTAAAAATATGTGGTCTGACTCTATAAATTCACTACTATGGCTTCGTGGTGGATGGCTGGGAGAATCTTTTCTGTCAAGTCTTTCACATGCATACGTAGGCTGGATGTGTTCATGCAGGGATGGCAACCTACGAATTCACTTCTCAGCACATCACTGTCTATCAGCAATTGCACGGTGTTGTCCTTGTCGTTCATCAATCCAAGTACAGACACTGATCCTGGGGTGACGTCGAGATATTTGAGCATCTCTTCCTCTCCTGCAAACGACAATCTGGCAGAATTTATCTGTGCAGACAAGTCTTTGGTCAGAAATTTTTTGTCGCCTGGCATCATTAGAAGATAGTATTTGGTGTGCTGTTTGTTGGTGAGAAACAGATTCTTACAGATGATGGCATGTTTGCCTTTGTCCGCACTTTGGTCTGCTTTGAACGCTTCAAGTGGCATTCGTTCAAATGCTGCGTCTATCTCCGCACATACTTCCATGGTCATGGCTGGCTCATGGTCGAGTCGGTCGTATTCCACACCAAGTGAGTCGAGTAGGTCGTACACTCTGATTTCTCTCTCTAGTCTGCCAGACAGGTCTTCTGGTCTTCCTTTGTATATCGTAAGCATGTTTTTATTCGTTTAAGTCTGTTTGCGGATGTCCGGATGCGATTTGGATTGGCTCTCCTCCAAAGCGTGGCTCTTTGCCGATAAGCATGTCAAGGTATAGTTTCATTCTCGCTCCTGCTTCCCTTATCAATGTTTTATACTTGCTCCTTTTGACTTCTACATCTTTAGCGTTGAAGCCGATTAAATCCATGTCCTGCCATTCACCGAGCACAATGCTTCTTTCGTTATGAAACTTCTGGGAAATGACTGTCATTTTGGTCTGACCAAAGATGTTTTTTGCTCTCACTACGGAATCCAGGGTTCTGAATCCTGCATAGTCAATGTAAATCACATCTTTAGGGATTCCTCTTTCTATAAGGATTTCTCTCATAACATCAGGTTCTGAATAATCCTTCGTTTTGTTGTCTCCACTGATAAGGACAAATTTTATCTTGCCTGCCTTGTATAGCTTTTCCACCGCATCCACACGATAGGTGAAATATGGATTGTCCATTCCCTTTTTCGTCTTTGGGTTGGTGCCGAGCACCATTCCCACTTCATTGTATGGAATGCTGTTGACGTCGTCGTACAGCCTGTCTGCGGTTTTATTCTCTACTGATTTGTAGAAACAAATTGGAGTAATAATGAGAATCGCTATGACCAGCAGAGATATTCCTATGATTTTTTTCTTCTTTTTTGTTATCGTAAAGTTCAAGTTCATTTTCTGAATTAAGCATTTCCCATTTAGCATTGTGAATTGATTTCTTATTCTCCTGCGATTGTCGCGACGATATGTCTCGCACCTCCGTAGTTTCTGAATTCACAAAGGTATATTCCTTGCCAAGTGCCAAGGTTAAGCCTGCCATTGGTGATTGGAATAGTAAGGCTGTCGCCGACGAGTGTGCTTTTGGCGTGAGCTGGCATATCGTCGTCGCCTTCAAGAGTGTGCTGGTAATATGGCTCGCGTTCTTTCACCATGCGGTTGAAGATGCTTTCCATGTCGACGCGGACATCAGGATCGGCATTCTCGTTGATTGTCAACCCCGCAGATGTGTGTTTGATAAACAGGTTCAGCAATCCTACTTTGGGTAATGCTGGCAAATGAGACAAGATTTCGCCTGTGACTAGATGAAACCCACGTCGCTTTTCATTAAGAGAGAATTCTACTTGCGTCCACATGGTCATTCAACGATTGTTATGTTGTAAACTACTGTCGCCTCTGGATCTTTTTTCTCCCAAGGTCGTTTGTATTCAAAGATGACTTTTGCGAATCCGGTTTTATGGAAACTGAATACATATTCTCTGGTCGACGGTGCACCGCACATCATTGGCTGTGACGGATCTCTTTTGGTGGTGTTTTTTACTGTGTCCAGTTTCAAAATAGAACTGTCCTGAGTCTCTATTTTCACTTCCCAATCATATCCTGTTGACGGATTTGTCACGGCAGGGATGATGATGCTGGCCATGTTTAATTGAACTGAGTCGTTGAACTCTTTGTTTCCATCGGAATAATTAAGTTCTGGAAGAGTTATACTCGTTTTGCTTTTTGCAACGGACACTGTTATATCTGTCGATTCAGCACTCTCTTCCGCAGCTGTGTCTTTAACTATTTTTCTTCTGTCCATTCTCCCTCCTTGTACTTGTGAGCAAGCTATCATTGCGATAGCCGAGAAAAATGCCAATGCTGTCTTGATAAATTTTTTCATTTCTTCTTAAAGAATTTTGTGGAGACGGGAATACTCCCGTCTCTACGGATTATTTCTTAATCATCCTCACTAATTCCCCAATCCATAATACAATCGATGTCGCGCCTATGATTATCAGCCAATCGGTTATGTTGATCGGTGTCACGTTGAACATCGCTCCTCCAAGGGTTACAATCAGAATCTGACCGAATAAGATTAATGCGGCGATTGTGACGAATCCTTTGCTATTCTTGAAATGCAAAGCACTTTTGTTTGTCTCGAATGCTTTGGCATTGAACATGTTCCAGAACTGAAGCATCACGAATATCGTGAAAAACAGACTGCATTCATACGGAGATAGATTTGATCCTCCTGGTGTCATGCCTAGCAAACCGCTTTCAAACGTGATTTCGTGATTTTTCATCATAAACAGTAGACCTAGCATGGCAGCGAAGAAGAATGCTCCGACTGAAAGTATGAAATTCATCATCGGTTTGTTGATGATAAATGCGGTTCTTGATCTTGGCTTCTCTTTCATCACACTCATTGATGGCGGAAGTGATGCCAATGCCATTGCAGCGAAAGTGTCCATTATTAGGTTTACCCATAGCATCTGGGTCACTGTAAGTGGCGATTTGATTCCCGGGATGAAAGCTCCGACAAGCACGATAAGGCATGCTGCCACGTTTACTGTCATCTGGAACAGTATGAATCGCTGGATATTCTGGTATAATGAACGTCCCCACATCACAGCACGTGTGATACTTGAGAAAGAATTGTCTATGATAGTTATGTCCGACGCCTCTTTTGCCACACTTGTGCCGTCTCCCATCGACAATCCTACGTGAGCAGCTTTCAATGCTGGGGCATCGTTGGTTCCGTCTCCAGTCACAGCCACAACTTGGTTGCGTCTTTGCAACGTCTCCACCAATCTTTTCTTGTCAAGTGGACGAGCTCTGGCGATAATCTTAATCTCCTCAACTCTGTTGTAAACCTCCTCGTCTGATAAAGCTGCGAAGTCGGGGCCTGTGATGATGTTGTTTTCTCCGTATGTCTCTTTCCAAAGACCTATCTGACGACCGATCTCTTTTGCAGTCGCTGTTGTGTCTCCAGTCACGATTTTGATGTCGATGCCTGCCTCAATACAACTGTTTACTGCTTCAGGAACCTCTTTACGCACAGGGTCTGCAATCGCAACTATACCCATGAATGTCAGGTTGTTGGCGGTTAGTTTGTTGTCGTTGATGACAGCATCACCGTCTTCTACAATCTGATATGCGAATGCAAGAGTACGCATTGCTTGATTCTGATATTTTAGCAGGGTCTCATTGATAGAGTGTTTGGTCTCTCCTCCAGCGATGTTTGAACAAAGAGCAAGCACTATTTCGGGAGCTCCCTTCAGATACAACACTTTTTTGCCGTTCAAATACTGAGATTTGACAAGTGAAGCCATGTACTTGCGTTCTGTGGAGAATGGGATTTCATCCACTCTTTCCGCATTCTCTTTTACTTTCTCAAAGTCGATATTGTGTTTGTGAAGCCATAGAAGCAATGCTCCTTCCGTAGGATTTCCTAAAGCCTTAGGATTGTTTGCGTCAGAAAGGTCGAGTAGGGCTGTTGAGTTGACGGAAATGCCTTCCACAACAAGGTTGCTGGCTTCGTCTCCGGCAAGAGTCTGGTCTGGTTGCAGATTGAAAAACTTAGTTTCATATACCTGCATCTTGTTCTGTGTGAGTGTACCTGTCTTGTCGGTGCAGATTACAGTCGTCGCTCCCATTGTCTCGCAAGCGTGCATCTTGCGTACAAGGTTGTTGGTCTTGAGCATCGCACGCATACTGTATGCAAGGGATAGCGTGACAGCCATAGGCAACCCTTCTGGTACAGCCACAGCCACGAGTGCCACAGCCACCATACAAGCCTGAAGTGTCTCAGTGATGAACCCTGCGGTCGCACCGTCGCAAAACCAAGAGAATCCATCGTTGTTGACGAAATACATGCCTATTCGGCCGACGATGATAAGTCCTGCGATTACGTAGCTGATTTTTGCGATCAGGTTGCCGAGTCCGTCAAGCTGCTCGTTGAGAGGAGTCTTGACGCTGTTGTCTATTTTAGCGGCTGTGAAAACTTTTCCATTTTCAGTGTGGTCTCCCACAGCAAACACTCGCATTATACCGTGGCCTTCCATCACTTTTGTGCCACGCATAGCATGGTTGGAAGGGAATGTCGCATTAGGGTCGAAGTCTTCTTCTTTTGTGGTTTTCAGACAGATAGGTTCGCCAGTGAGCGTGCTTTCATCAATATTGAGGGATGTGGCTTCCAACAGTTCTCCGTCAGCAGGCACTTCACAACCTGTCACGAGAATCACGATGTCGCCCACCACCACATCTTTGCGTGGGATTTCTGTAGTGATTCCGTCACGGATAACCTGTACCGGCTCGTCATCGTTCACTTGGTTGAGCACTTCAAACTCTTTATCGGCGGCATATTCAAAGTAGAATGCCATACCTGTGGCAAGGAAGATTGCCACCCAGATGCCGACGGGCTCGAAAAAGACGGTTGGGTCGGGATGCTGGAAATATTCGTATATTGATATACAAATTGATAAAGCTCCAGCGACAAGCAATATAATGATAAGGGGATCTTTGAATTTCTCTAGAAATTTTATAAATAACGATTCCTTCTCCGGTGGAGTAAGAATGTTGGTTCCGAATCGGGTTCTGGAATCAATGACTTCTTGACTTCGGAGTCCATTATAATGCGTTTTTGCCATTTTGAATGTTTTAACAAATTAAATCTTTATGCTCATTTTTTATCTCAAGGATTGCTTTCAGGTCGATGCCAGGAGGCAGCATGTCTTTGGGATCTTTGCCATAGCGGAGAATGTCTCGTACGACGGTGGAGCTGATGAATGAGTGTTGAGGCTCAGTGAACAGCAGTATGGTGTCGATTCCTGAAATCTGACGGTTGGCATCCGCTACCGTCTTCTCATATTCAAAATCAGCCACCGCGCGTATTCCACGGAGGATGATTGTCGCGTCGACTTGTTTTGCGAAATCTACAGTCAAGCAGTCGTATGTGGCTACTTTGACGCGAGGCTCATTCTTGAATGTCTCTTCGATTATTCTTTTTCTTGCTTCTGTATCGAAAAATGGGCGTTTTGACTCATTGACTCCAATCGCGATGATTACCTCATCAACAAATGAAAGTGCTCTTTTCACCACTGAATAGTGTCCAAGAGTAAGCGGGTCGAAACTTCCTGGAAATATTGCTCTTACCATTTGGAAAATATCTGTTTTTATTTGTCACAAAGATAGGGATAATTAAATTACAAACGCTAAATGCGATGGGATAAATTGGAAATGCTAAATGTAAAAAGCATAATCGGGTACAAGTTGTGGAGGTTTAGTAATGTATGAATGATTTTTTTACAAAAGAAGGAGGGCAATCTGCCTCTCCTTCTTTACATTATTCATTATTTTTGATTGTCTATTTTACGCTTGATCTCTTCTGCGACATAGCGAGCTGCTATTGGCGACCAATGAGTGTCGTGACATCTGTATATATCTTTTTCTCCATTTTTTACATGTGGGTACAATAATTCTTTACAATTCAAGAATCTGTCATTAGAGTTGAATTCACGATAGTAATCCAATGGACATTTTATCTTTTTGTATTTGTTCTTTTTGGTAAAATCCTTGTAAAGGTCGAATTTGTCAGAAGGAACCATAAACAAGAAATTCTTACCTTTTTGTTTAGTGAAAGCAATTAATGACTCAAGGTTTTGTTTGGCGATGCGATATTTCTCCTTCTCTACAGGTTGTATATCCTCAAAGTAGAAGTACAAATCATTTTCAGCCCCTTTGCATGAAAACAAATCTTTTTTCAATGGCACATGTATTACAGGATTGTCCTTTAGAATATTCCAGCGTTTTTTGACATACTCCTGTGTGTTAAGAAAACTTTGTTTTAAGTCGTCCTTCTCTTTTCCTATATTTTTCACAAATTTAGAAAACTTCTTAAATTTAGACCTTTTGACCTTTTTCTTGCACATGAATAAATTTTGAGGCGTGTCCTTCTCTGCAACACTTGTAATGCCCAATTGCATTTTTATGAATTCTTGCGTGTCAAGAATTTTGCCTTCTAACGCTTCTTTGCTTTCCTTGATGCTTTTGACTAATTTGTAGAATTCACCTTCTTCCGAATTTGCCGCTAAGCTTGGTGAGATATCATGTGTGGATGCCTGCTTGTTAATCTTCTCGAATTCAGGTCGTAGTTCCAATGATAGTTGTGAAAGCGTACTGGTGACATAACGCTCTACACTTTCAAAAATAACTATTTGAGGCAGTGGCTTGTCTTCAATAAGTCTATTGATAAATAGTTGATATCTTATTAGATTGTCTTCGTCTGTCCTGAAATTATAAATTTTATAGCCAGGGTAAAATTCTCCCAGATAGTTCACAAAACCTGCATTGCCTTGGTCTGAAAAAGAGTCTCCTATGACAAGAATGGCAGAGTCGCATTCTGCCTTTTCGAAATCCAGATTATCTCTTCTTGTCTCATAGCTATTTTGAGTTACCATAGAGTAGAGATAATTGTCATAATCATCATCAAATGGAAGTAGTCCTAATCGGCCTAAATCTCCATTTCTATGAGGTTCTACCGTTGTGGTATAGTATATTATTGTACATATTATTGGCAAAACCATCGCCAATAATTTTAAAAGGAATCGTATCATGATTAAAATTGAAAATAAATGAATGTGTGGTTTTGTCCGGAATATAGAACTATCATGGCAAATATCGCATAGTACAAAGGTATTCTGATCCATGCATATTTAATCCATGTGAACTCAAAACTGTGGGCTCTTTTGCGATTTATCCATTCTACCAAGAAACATAAAACTATAGCCAAGATGGTTGGCACTTTATATGTCAAATGTAAATCTACACTTTTCCAAGAGGTAAAACTGAATATTTTATGCAAAATATCAAAAGCGACTCCGATATTGTCTGATCTGAATATGACCCATCCAATTGTGACTAGCATAAATGTGCCAATCATACTTAAAATTTCTTTAGGTCTTGGATACCAAGAATCTTGTGCTACAATACCGTCGTTGCGTTTATTTAGGTTGAGTAAAATTAATGGCACGAACAATATGGCGTGATATGCGCCCCAAGCAACGTATGTCCAGTTTGCTCCATGCCACAAACCACTTAAAAGGAAGATGACAAACACGTTTCTTACAACCTTAATTTGACTTGTTCTGCTTCCTCCTAAAGGAATATATACGTAGTCGACAAACCATTTGTTAAGTGAAATATGCCATCTTTTCCAGAATTCAGCGACGTCGCGGCTGAAATATGGAGTCCTGAAGTTGTCTCTAAGTGTTATGCCAAATAGTTTGCCGGTTCCTATCGCAATGTCTGAGTATCCTGAAAAATCACCATAAATCTGCAATGCAAAGAAAACACTAGCTAAAGCAAGTGTGGCGCCATTGCTGTTCTGGTAATTGTTGAATGCATAATCAACAAACTCGGCGCAGTTGTCCGCAATTACAATTTTCTTAAACAAACCCCATAATATCTGACGCATTCCGTCTGCTGCTTTTTCATAATCAAATACCCTTTTTTCAAAAAATTGAGGTAATAAGTTAGATGCTCGTTCAATTGGTCCCGCAACAAGTTGAGGGAAGAAACTTATGAAAGCAAAGAAGGCGATGACATCGTGTGTGGCTTCGATTTTTTTTCTATACACATCAATAGAATAGCCGATTGCTTGAAATGTATAAAATGAGATACCAACGGGTAGTATTATGCCAAGAGTTGAAACTTGTATGTTGACATGAAATAGAGACATTAAATCTACAAAACTGTTGACAAAGAAGTTGTAATACTTGAAAATGCCCAAAATCATCAGATTGATGACAACATTTAGAATGCAGATATACTTGGCACCCGATCCCTTTTTGTTTAGATTTTTTGCAATCAATATTCCTGAGACAAAACTACATAGGGTAGTAAATGCTATAAGGAATAGGAAACGATAATCCCACAAACCATAAAATATATAGCTTGCTACTACAATCAGACAATTTTGAATTTTTGGCAGCTTAAAAGCGACCCAATAAAGAATAAATACTATCGGCAGAAACAGTATGTATTCGAATGAATTGAAAATCACGAGATAAAGTGTTTAAATGTTTATATTATGATATTTTTAGAACTCAACTTCAAAGTCAACTCGTCTGTTTAACGCTTTTCCTTTTTCCGTCTTGTTAGATGCCACTGGTTTTGTTCCTCCGAATCCATCACTTCTCAATCTCGACGATTTGATTCCTTTTTTCGTTAGATATTTCACTACTGCAGCGGCTCTTTCTTTCGACAGCTTCAAGTTTTGTGCTGGCTTGCCGACATTGTCGGTGTGTCCGGAGATGTGCAGCTTGTATGACGGATTCTTTTTCATCATTGTCACCACTCTGTTGAGAATCGGATATGACGATGACTTGATGACTGCGTTGTTTGTCTCAAACTGTATTCCGTGCACTGCTTTTTTCAGCACTGCTTTGTTTTTCGCGGAAATCTCAGGACATCCGTTGTTCTTGGCTGAACCTTTTACTGTCGGACATTTGTCGAGGTAGTCTGGCACTTCGTCTCCATCTGTGTCGACTGGACATCCGCAAGTGTCAACCAGAGCTTCATTTGGTGTGTCAGGACATTTGTCGAGATAGTCAGCTACACCGTCGCCATCGCTATCTACCGGACATCCATGTGCATCTACCTCGATGCTGTCTGGTGTGTTAGGACATAGATCGTAGATGTCTGCAATTCCGTCTCCATCGCTGTCTATCGGGCATCCGACGGAATCAACCTGCACTCCCTTAGGTGTGCCAGGACATTGGTCTAGATAATCAGGAACGCTGTCTTTGTCAGTGTCGAGCGGACAACCACATGAATCCACCGCTACGTTGGCTGGAGTTCCTAGACATTTGTCAACTTTGTCTAGCACACCGTCGTTGTCATCATCTCTGAGTCTAGGACAAGGAATTTTTACTCCTAGTCGAACACCTATAGAATTAAGATTTGCAGCGTCGACGGAATTGGACGCCAACAATCCGCAGTATTCCTTTGTGTCAGTCAATGATTTGCCTTCGTTTTTAGTTATGCTTGACAAACCGAGATTTCCATAGACTCCATAGAAGAAATTGGCATTGGCTGTCTTATGCACAAAGTTTATATCAAGGTATATTCCTGCGGAGATGTGCTTGGTGTCTGTCGTTCCTCTTGGACGCTCATATTTTGTCGCATAACCGTGCTGAGGAATGTCTGGATTGATATACAAATCTGCGTTTTCGATGTATCCGCTCGTTTTGCGGTTTCCTGCCTTCACTCTGTAAGTTGTCTTCACTGGATATGATAATTTCAAACCAGCTCCAGTAAGTAGGGTGGTGTTGCCACCCAAGTATCTGCGATATAGAAGTCCGATTGGCGATTCTAAAGCTATGCAAGTCTGTCTCTCTTCCCAATTTTTGAAGTCTGTATAGAATTCGCTCTCTTCTATCGTGGTTGTCCCATCGGAAAGTGTCACAGGAATTTTTCCTGAAGATACGTATCGAGCGTCGATAATCGTCTTGGCATTGTATACTGTTGCTCCGACTCCGAATGAAAGTCCCCATTTCTTGCTGAAGAAGACATTGTAGTCAATATTGATTGATCCTCCAGCCATTGGTGAACGGTCGCAATCTTTAGGGTCGTATTTCAGTGTGCTAAGACCACCGCCAAATCCCAAACTTAGATATTTGTTTTGTGGCTCCCAAAGAGGAAGGGTAAGATCTAGTTTTTGTGGCATCTTTTGAGTTGTTGCTCCCAATCCAGATGCTGTGTCTTTCAATGTTTCAATAATAGTAGTATCATTTGCCGCTGAAATCTTGGCTTTCTTCAAAACCCCAGGCTCTTGTAATACGACAGTCTTGGAATCATTTGAAGACTGTTTCTCTTGTGCCGATAAGCTGCAGAATGCAGCGGACAACGCTAATATTATACTTGCTGTATTTTTCATCTTTCGTTTGTCTCAATCCTGATTTGACCCCATTTTATTCAACAATCACTTTGACACTTTGGTCTGTGCCGTCAAGGACTAACACATAGATTCCTGGCTTGACTGTGAATGTCATCTCTTTTGCTGCAGGTTTTGAATCAATCACCATGCCTCCTACACTCATCAATAGAACATTTGCTGTTGTGCTTCCTGCAACATTTGCGATAATCTTGCCTGTCTCTCCTCGAGCTGACAGATTCAATGGCCTGCCGAAATCTAAATATGTAGGTCCGACGGATAGTCCACCGTCGACTTCACACTTATAATAACCGCATAATCCTGCCTTGTCGCTATAGTACTGGCCTGTGGCTCCTGGAATCAACTCTCCATCTTTATACCACTGATATGTAGCCGTCTTTACTTTTGTCTTGTCTACTGCTATTACATCGTTCCACAGCACAATGATGCATGATGCCGGATAATCGATTGTCACATCGACAGTGAATGTTGTGTCAAGATTGCCAGACACAAGTGTCACTCCCATTTTGTATTTGCCTGGAATTGTGCTGCTTGTAGTAGGGATCTTTATTGTTCGTTGTTCATTGTCGAACTCTCTCAATGTGTCTCCAAGTTCTGGCATCTGATCACAGCTGAGTTTGTAATATTGTACGATCCCGTCTACATCGATATCTATTGCCAATTCTTCTCCAGGTATGATGTTAGACTCAGCACTGGCTGTGTCAAAATCAAATTTCTCGCTTTCTACGATGTCAAACTGATAATGTTTTGTCTCGACTGTCGAGTCTGTCCATTCGTAATGAACAGTGTCTATGAGTGTCACTGCAACATCATGGGTTCCGATTTCTGTCTGTTTGTTTCCTTCCACAAGATAATGGTCATTATCATCGATTGTATATGCCTGTACTTTTCTGTTATAGTAGAAAATTGTTGAGTCTGTCGACGGAATCGCGACTTTGATTTTTGCGATTTTCAATTGATAAATTTGATTGTCAGTTGTGGAGTCGCTCCATGCATAGTTCGGCTTCAGCGATACGGTTGTCGTGTATGTGCCAGGCTCTATGCCGATAGCTTTCCCTGAAATTGTGTAAGCTGGATTTTCTGGAACCTTTATCGTATAGATTGTGCTGTCGTATATGACTTCGTTTGAAATCACTGCTGGTTTGTCTACCAAGATTGGAAGAATCTTTACAGATAGGTTTATTGTGTCTTTCGACCCGTCTTCCCATACATAACTAGGGTTGAGTGCCAATCTTACATTGTATTCACCTGCGTCTACAGCCTCTCCATTCTCAACTGTATAGCCTTCGTTTTCAGGAACAAATGATATTGTTGCTCCTGTATATGTGAAGTCTTTTCTCTCTGGAATCTTTATTTTCCCCTCTTCTATGACGAATGTCACTTTCTTTGGCTCAGACGTGTTGTCTGCCCATATGTAGTTTTCAGTGTCGTTGATAGAAACTGTTCTTTCATAAATGCCGACGGCGGATGCCATCTCATTGGTTATGTCGACTGTGTATCTGTTGTTTTCAGCCACTTCAAAGAATTTGACTTTCCCGTCATAGTAGAAAGTGTCTTTGACGGCAACAGGAAGATCCACTGGCGATTTTGAAATTTCGAAATTGAATGTTTTGGCTTCAGTTGTGCCGTCTGCCCACACATGGTTGTTGTCTGATAGAGAGACGGTCACAATGTGATTTCCAGCATTGACTTGCGCGTTTCCTGTGACCTCGTAGTTTATGTTTGGTGTGATTGCGTAAATCAGTATCGCTCCGTTGTATGTGTATTTTGTTGTGTCGGCTGACGGAATCTCAACCATGGCTTTGCTGATTGCAAAATTGTATTTTTTGTCGGCGACGGTAGAATCCGTCCATTCGTAGTTGACTGAGTCATTAAGTGAGACAATCACTTCGTAGTCGCCGGCATTTGTCTTGTTGATGCCATCTGCTGTATAATATTCATTTCCTGCGATTCCGTAAGTCAGCTGTTGCCCATTGTAGACAAATTTGGACGTGTCTGCTGATGGAATCTCTACTTGTGATTTGTTGATGGTGAAATCGTATGTCTTGGGGTCGGTGCTTCCGTCTTCCCATTCACAAAGAAGTGGGTCTTTGAGTGAGACTGTCACTTCATATTTTCCAGCGGTCGTATGAGTGTTGCCAAATATGGAAAATAGTGTTGTGTCGCCTGAAAGTGAGTAAGTCTGAAGATTCCCGTTGTAGACAAACGACGTAGAGTCTGCCGGCGGAATGATCACCTTTGTTTTATCGGAAGATTCATCAGCCATTGCAACTGCACAATCGAGTAATGCTGTGATAAACAAAGAACTAAACTTGACAATATGTCTTGCTTTGTGTGAGTAGTATTGGTTTCTCATACAAAATTATTTTTCTCTTATTAGAATTTTAATATGTTCAGTCAAGACCGTAACATGTACAATTTTGAAGTGACGTTGCAAATATAGTTATTTCTACAGATACAGAAAAGGATTGTATCTATCCAATTTGTAAAAATTAAATCTAAAAGAGAATTGTTAAGTGCGGAACGTGCTAACTCCCCTTCTGCTGCGCGAGCTTTAGGTGAACACATGGAAAATAACATATTTCCAATTCATTCTTCATCGACTACGATGAATTCAGTGAAGATGGTGTCGGAAATGAAGATCCCTTTTTCTGTGAGACGGCATTTCCCGTCGAGGAACTCTATGTTGTTTTCTTTTTCTTGCGTAGTCGCCACTTCTTTTGCAAAATCGGCAAGGCTTGACCCGAATTTGTTTTCAATATATTGGAAATCAATGCCGTCGCTTGTGCGTAACGCTGTGAGAATGTAGTCGTTATATTTTTCCGTCACACTCAAAGTCTCTATTTCTGTGTCAAGTCTGTTTTCACTGATGGCTTTGAGGTATTTTGGCAGATGGCTCACATTCCATTGTCTGCTTTCTCCATTATAGGAGTGAGCGGCAGGTCCGATGCCGATATATGGGATGTCGTGCCAGTAAGACGAGTTGTGACGTGAACGGTATCCTTTGAGTGCGAAGTTGGATATCTCATAATGTTCGTAGCCGGACGAAGATGTGGCTTCTCTCAAATGTTTGAAACATGTGAGACAGTCCGACTCATCCATCTCTGTCAGTTCTCCTTTTGAGATTTTTTTTGTCAGAAGCGAACCTCTATGTAGTTCAAGACAATAAGCCGAAATATGGTTGGGTTTCAATGCGATCGCTGTCGCCACATCGTTTTTCCAGGAGTCTATCGTTTGCGACGGGAGACCATAAATCAGGTCGATGCTGATATTGTTAAATCCGAATTTGCGGGCGTTCGCGATTGCGTTTTTGGCTTCATCTGCATTATGTCGACGGTTGATGATTTTTAGTGTGGTATCGTTAAATGATTGACAACCAATGCTAAGACGGTTGATGGCTGTGCCAGACAACTCTTTTAGATAGTCCTCTGTCAAATCATTAGGATTCGCCTCCATCGTGATTTCCATTTTGTTTGTGTCGACGTGAGGGAAGGATTCTAGCGCGCAATTGATCAGGATATTTATCTCCGACGACGATAGCAGAGACGGAGTGCCACCGCCGATGTAGATTGTCTCGAGCACATTCGCGTCGACGGGAAGATAATCGGCTCGCATTTTCATCTCTTTGCAGAGTGCGTCGATCAGCTCCACACGTTTGTTGAGAAGCGTGGTGGAGAAGAAATCGCAGTAGCTGCATCTTTGGGTGCAGAGCGGAATATGGATATAGAGTCCTGCCAATTGTTTTTATTCTTGTACCGTAGGATATACGTTGTCTTCTGCTTTTTCAATTTCATCAAAAATAGGATAGTGGCAACGGCTGAAATAGCAGTAGCAGGCTCCGCTCTCTATTTTGTCGATGATATTCTGGGGAACAGAACCGTCTTCTTCCAACAATATAATTATTTCCTCTTTAGTAAGATAGAATGTCGCATTGTCGGGAGTCTGGTCTTTTATATACCAGAACGGAAGATACCAACTGCCCATGAACCCCTGTGTCTCTTCGAAATTGAGGATATGGCGATCTGCGGAGTATTTGCTGCGTCTTAAATACATATCATCCTCAATATCGATGTCGACGATGCAGTAGGCAGTATCTTCTGTGAAATATAGAGTGCGGCAACCCATCGTCTTCTTCATGAAGTTCTGACACACATTGGCGGCAGTGTTCTGCATGCTTCCGTTTTTAGTGTTGATCACAGCACGTACAGAGTCGAATTGCCAACCTCCCTTCAACAGTTCTTTGTCGATGGGAGTCAAGTCAATCTCATCCACGTATTGTTCTCTGCAAGATGAGAGGACAATAGAGATTGCAGCTAAAATTATTATAAATAGATTCTTAACCATATTATATCCTTATTAATGCGTTTTTGATGAAAACTATACAAAGTTAGGTTTTTGAATGGAAAATCAAATGGATAGTGGATAAAATTCGTAATTCATAATGCGTAATTCGTAATGGTGAGGAACCCCAATTAATCCAACAGATGGATTCCCCCCACAATTATGCATTATGAATTCTGCATTGTGCATTGATTATTACACGCACGTCCGTGCGTCTCTACGAGATGGTGTATTATCAGATGCGTGGATTTCTCCATAATTATGCATTACGCATTATGAATTACGAATTGATGTTTTGTGGATACAAAGAGGGTGTATCAAAACAAATGTTGATACACCCTCAATTCTTCATTCTTAACTCTTAATTCCAAAGAATCATTGTCCTCCGCCAAACTGCATCAAATATGCTTTGATGAATCCGTCGATGTCTCCATCCATCACGGCGTTGACGTTGGATGTCTGGTAGTCAGTACGATGGTCTTTCACACGGCGGTCGTCGAACACGTAGCTTCGGATCTGGCTTCCCCATTCGATCTTTTTCTTTCCAGCCTCGATCTTGGCTGTCTCCTGGCGACGCTTCTCCAACTCTATATCATACAATTGAGACTTCAACAGACGCAATGCGTTCTCCTTGTTCTTTGGCTGGTCACGTGTCTCAGTGTTCTCAATTACGATCTCATCATCTTGGTCTGTCAAAACATTGTGGAATTTATAGTGCAGACGAACACCAGACTCCACCTTGTTGACGTTCTGACCTCCAGCTCCTGAAGAACGGAACGTGTCCCACGACAATCCTGCCGGGTTGATCTCTATCTCGATACTGTCGTCTACCAATGGAACCACGAACACAGATGTGAATGAAGTCATACGTTTTCCCTGAGCGTTGTATGGCGACACTCTCACCAAACGGTGGACGCCGTTCTCACTCTTAAGGTATCCGTAAGCCATGTCTCCTTCAATCTTCATTGTGGCTGTCTTCAATCCGGCTTCATCACCGTCCTGATAGTTGGAAATCTCACATTTATATCCTTGGCGGTCGGCCCAACGCTGATACATTCTGAATAGCATCTCTGCCCAGTCTTGTGCCTCTGTACCACCTGCACCGGCAACAATCTTAAGCACTGCGCTCATCTTGTCCTCTTCTGCACGAAGCATGTTCTGCATCTCAAGGTCTTCCACTAAAGCAATCGCTTTTTCGTAGGCTTGATCAACGTCTGCCTCTGTCACCAACTCCTCTTTGTAGAAGTCGAACGACAACTGAACCTCCTGTGCCGCATTGTGTACGGCTTCGTATTTCTCCACCCAACGCTTAAGGTCTTTCACCTTCTTCATCTGGGCTTCCGCTGCCTTCTGGTCTTCCCAAAAATTAGGGTCATGCGTACGCATCTCTTCTTCCTCAATCTGCACACGCTTGGCATCTATGTCAAAGATACCTCCTCAACGCGTCCTCGCGTTCCAACACATCTTTTAGTTGGTCTATTGTAATCATAAAATAATATGGATGTAAATTTTGCCGCAAAGGTAATGATTATTTGCGAGATGACAAAATGTTGATAGTTAGAGGTCGAACTATATTGAATCATTT
Source organism: Bacteroidales bacterium (assembly GCA_015061115.1). GTDB lineage: Bacteria > Bacteroidota > Bacteroidia > Bacteroidales > Paludibacteraceae > UBA1723. The sequence continues at coordinate 126,537 of SUXE01000011.1, forward strand.
ATTGTAAACTTGTTTTTTTATCTTTTTGTTTGTATATTTGTTTCTGAAAATATTAAGGACTGTTAAACTTTTGTGAACATGAAGAAAATAATTGCAGTATTATGTGCTGTCTGGATCTCGATCTCTACAGTGTGCGCTACATCGGTTGAAGTTAGAAGTGCGCGTGCATTATATGCCAAAAAAGACTATGTGGGAGTCATGGAAAATCTGAAGAAGGCGATAAAGGAAGACTCTAAGGATGTAGAGGCTCTTTTTATGCTGTCGGTTCTCTATTATGAGATGAATGATTTTGATAATGCTTTCAAATATATAGATAAGGCAATCAAATACGGTAAGAAAGATCCTAATCTTCCGATTTATCATGGGACAAAAGCCTCTTTTTATTTGGAGTCGAACGATACTGTTGCGGCATTGAAAGAGTATGATTTTGCCATTTCCTTAGATCCTAGTAATAAATATGTTTTGTTGGATAGGGCAATCATGTTTAGAAAAATGAAGCAGTATGACAAGTCGACAGCTGAATTAAAGAAGGTCATTGCAATGGAACCAAATCATCAGGCCTACAGAGGTGTGGCTCAAAATGAGTATCTAAAGGAAAACTATAAGGCGGCTGCTGATTGGTACACAACAACACTTGAAAATTTTTCTGATAGTTATTATACATATATCTTACGCGGAAAATCATATTTGATGATGAAAGAGTATGATAAGGCATTTGATGATGCTGTGTCTGCTATTTCTACAAAATATTTTGAGGAAGCCTCCCATTTGCTAAATGAGCTGGTTGATTCTACATCGTTTGATAGTGTTATGGCCAAACTCAAGAATAGGGTGGAGGAAACCCCTTCTAAACTTATCAGTGAAAACGTAATCCCTAATCTTTACTATAATTATGGAAAAGTTTATGAGGCTATAGATATTTATTCTTCCACATTGCATTCTGGAGAAGCAAACGAATATCTTGCCTGTCTGTATATAGCAGACTGCTATTTGTTGGCCGGTGAATACGACAAAGCTTTGGCATACTGTGATTCTGCCTATGCGGTGGACCCTAAAAAAATGAGATGCTGGCGTTCTAAATTGAGGATTTATACGGTAATGGGAGAGTACGATAAAGCATTAGCGACTGCTGACGTACTGCTTGAAGACAATTCTAACTCTGGTGTGAAACGTTTAAGTAAAAAGGCACTTTTAGACAAAAAATCACTTTTAGACAAAAAATCTGAGATCAAACAACTGAAAGGTGATTTGCAAGGTGCTATGGATGATTTAGAACAGTCGTGTGCAATTGCCGAGGATAATTTCGATAACTTAAAAAAGGCGACATTGTTGTATAAAATGGGAAGACAGAAAGATGGAGAACTGATTTTGAACAAACTGCTGGAGGACCAAGAATTTGTTTCAGGAAGACACGCAAAATATGCTTATGCTCTTTTAGGTCAAAAGGATAAGGCAAGGTCGTTGTGTGAAACGGAAATAGCAGAAGATTCAGATGACTACTTTAATATAGCCTGCACATATGGAGTGTTGGGTGAATATTCAAAAGGCTTGCCTTATATAAGAAAGTCTTTAGAAAAGCAACCTACCTACATCGTCGATATCCTTGTCGATTTTGATATGGAAGAGTATAAGAAACTTCCAGAATTTTGGAATTTGATTAATGAGTTCAGACCAAAGAAGAGATAGTCGTAATTTTTTGTATCTTTGCACCTGTTTTGTTCCGACTCGTTTTCGTTTCGGATTAAAAGGGAATCGGGTGAGAGTCCCGGACAGTCCCGCTGCTGTAACCTTTAGTAGAGGATCGTTCATTTACAAAAATGCCACTGTCATGATTGATGGGAAGGCGAGCGATTGAAGGAAGTCAGAAGACCTGCAAAACAACATACACCTACACGCTTCCGAGGAGAGGCAATAGGATGATTGTCCAAAACGACGGTTCATGTTTTGTTTTGGTATTTTCCTTTATGTGTCTTGCTCATTCGTGGTTGGTGTGTTTGATATGGTAATAATCAGCCAATAGGATGTGCATTAGTTTCAGATCTGTATTTTTTATCCCTTTTATGTTGGGTTCTGTATGCGTCGCCTACGGAACCCCTTCCGACAGCATTTCCTTTGATACGAAAATAGAAGAGGTGGTGGTGACGGGGAAAAGCCGCGAATTATTACCTACCACCAATACAACTCAAACACTCTGCCTGGAAAAATCAGACCGTCTTGCTTTACAAGGCGTCTCGGATGCTGTGCGTCGTATGGCTGGAGCCGAGATTAAGGATTATGGTGGAGTGGGTGGTCTGAAAACTGTTTCTGTGAGAGGCCTTGGAGCCAAACATACTTTGGTATGTTACGACGGTTTGCCTGTCACTGACTGCCAGAATGGACAGGTGGATTTGGGAATGTTTTCTCTCGATCAGCTTGATGAGATTCGGTTGTATATAGGAGAAGATTGTGATATTAATGTGAGTGCTTCTCATTTCGCGTCGACTTCGGTGCTGAACCTTATGAGTTATGATCCGATCAATTCAGATAAGAATTATCATGTTGTCGCCAAACTTACCGGCGGATCATTCGGTTTTGTCAATCCGCATCTGTTTTTCGATCATAAAATTGGAGAAAATAAAAATAATAAAATCAAGGCTTCAGCTGATTTTTCCCGTGCCGACGGTAATTATCCCTACACTCTTACCAATGGTACGTTGAAGACGGAGGAGCGACGTGAGCATAGTGAGTCTGTGTGTGGGCATGGTGAGTTGTCTGGACGATTTTTTTTATCTCCAAAGACTCAGTTAAATGCAAAAACACATTATTACGTATCTGACAGGGAATTGCCTGGAGGTGTGATTTACTACAATACTGTAAGCAATGAGACTTTGAAGGATAAGAATGCGTTCGCTGAGGTGGTATCACGCACTGATTGGGACAGTACGATGTTGATGATCGGTGGTAAATTCAACTGGAATGGCTGCTACTACCATGATGAGGCTATGATGTATCCTGGGGGAAAACTGGATAACCGCTATTTCCAGCGTGAATGGTATGGAACAGCGGTGGTGCGACATAATTTTACCGAACATTTCTCGATGGCAAACGCCACCGACTATATACTTAACAGTTTCAACTCCAATATCTATGATTGTGTCTTCCCTCAGCGTCATACGTTGTTGGATGCGTTGAGCGGAAAATTTAAGAATGAGAAGGTGACGGCGACAGCCACTTTGCTGGGATCATTCTTCTTCAACCAAGTGGAGATAGGCGAAGCACCGGATAATTATCAACATCTGTCTCCTTCCATTGCCGTCTCCTATAAACCTTTTGCTCCTTCTATTTATTTCAGAGCTTCTTACAAAGATATTTTTCGAATGCCTACTTTCAATGAGTTGTATTTCAATTCATTTGGGGCGAGACATCTTGACCCGGAGAAGACGAAGCAATTCAATGTCGGTGTCTCGTATCATTATGGGTCGGAAGAAAGACGTGTGAAATCATTTGGCATTTCGGCAGACGGATATTTCAATAAAGTCGACGACAAGATCGTGGCTATGCCGAAGATGTTTGTGTGGAGCATTGTGAACATGGGATATGTGGAGATCAAGGGATTGGATTTTATGACTAATCTTGAAGTGAAAACTTCTGAACGCACGTCGTTGTTTTTCACCGCAAAATACGCTTATCAATATGCTGTCGATTTGACTGATCCGAAATCGGATATTTATGAGCATCAGCTTCCTTACATTCCAAAACATTCGGGTAATGGCAGCGTCGCTTTTGAAAATCCGATTGTAAATGTGTCCTACAATGTCAATGCGGTGGGTAAACGATATTATCTGCCTCAAAATATCAGACCGAATATGATGGAAGCTTATGCAGAACATGGAGTCTCTCTATATAAAACATTTGATTTTAAGAAGTTTGATATGAAATTGAGAGGCGACGTCGTTAATCTGACAGACAAACAATACGAGGTGGTGAGGTTTTATCCTATGCCAAAACGGTCGTATAAAGCATCGGTAGAATTTAAATTTTAATTAATAATACTAAAACAAATGGATTTTAAAAGATCATTTAGAGCAATGGCTCTTCTTATGCTCGGAATGGTGTCGTTCACAGCATGTGACGACGAAGATGATGATTTGAAAAAGTCATCAAATAAAGTTATTTATGTGCTCAATGAGGGCTCTTGGAATAACAACAATGCGTCAGTGTCGGCAATTGATCCAACAGATGGAAGTAGCTACTATTATCAGTTTGCCGCAGCTAACGGTCGTAATTTGGGTGATACCGGACAGGATATCCTTCGTTATGGTGGCAAAATCTACATCGCTGTTTCCGGCTCAAACACAATCGAGGTTGTGGATGGAAACTCTTTGACAAGCATCAAGACTATCAAGCCAGAAAGCGGAAAGCCAGGTAATCCTCGTGGACTTGCTGCTTCTGATGGCAAAATTTACGTCTCTCTTTATGATGGTTACGTTGCAAAGATCGACACAACTTCATTGGCTTTTGAGGACTCAATCGCAGTTGGCCCAAACCCTGAGGAAATCACAATCGCAAACGGTTGTCTTTATGTGGCTATTTCTGATGGTTTGAACTCTGGAAATGGCTATCCAAATGGAAAGTATGTCTCAAAGATTGGTCTTGACTCTTTCAAGGTCGCATCTAAGATTGACGTGATTGTGAACCCAAACAAAATGGCATCGGACAAATCGGGAAATGTTTTTGTGATCTCTTGGGGTAACTATATCGACATCCCGTCTACTGTCCAGAAAATCGACAAGAATGACAATGTGTCTGTTCTAGGCAAGGCTACTTACATGACTTGCTATGAGAATACTTTGTACACTATTAATGCTCCATTTGGCGCTCCATCTATTGAGTATGTAAGCTACAACACAATTAGCGGTTCGGTAGAGAGTTCTTCTTTCATCTCTGGAACAGCGGATGAAATGCCATCAAATCCTACATGTGTAAGTGTTAATCCAAAGAATGGAAACATTATGGTCGGCTCTTACTTGGCTGCGAATGATTATTTGAGCAATGGCTACGTGTATGAGTTTGTTGATGGTTCTTTCAAGACAAGATACAACGCTGGTGTCGGTCCAAGAAAGATCCTTTATTAATTAGATATTTCATGTAATTTTTTATTTTTGAGCTTGGATATCCTGTGTGGATGTCCGGCTCTTTTATATTAGATTGGTGATGAAGAAAAATAACGTAGGTGTCTTTTTATTTCTCGGTTTGATATTGCTGTTGACAGGTTGTCGCCAAAACAATTTGTCAAGGAATCCTGACGAAAAGGAGATAACTTTCGACTATGCCAAATTGGTCAGAATGTGGGAATGTGACGGATTCAAAAAACTGGAGATCAGAAATCCGTGGGACACTGCGTCTCTGCTGCAAACCTATCTGCTTGTGGATAAGACAAAGGAAATTCCATCTGATCGTCCAAATGGTGTCGTCGTGCGGATCCCATTGGAAAAGTCTGCTGTATTCACCACTGTCCACTGCTCTCTTGTCGATGAGTTGGGGGCTGTTAACTCGATCTCTGGAATTTGTGACTTGGAATATATCACCAATCCTGTGATTTTGGAACGTACAAAAAATGGAAGCATAACAGATCTCGGCTCAAGTATGAGTGCCGACATAGAAAAACTCATCACCGTCTCCCCTGACGCTATTCTTCTCTCTCCTTTCAACAATAGTGGCGGACATGGTGGTCTGGACAGACTTGCAATCCCAATTTTTGAATGTGCCGACTATATGGAGTCGGATCCTCTTGGTCGTGCGGAGTGGATCCGTATATACGGAATGCTCTATGGAAAGGAATCTGTGGCTGATTCAATATTTGCCCAGGTGGAACGACAGTATAACCAGATTGAAGAGAAAGCAAAACAAGAGTCTGGCACAACACCGTCTCTCCTATATGGACTGAATAATGGCGGCTCCTGGTATATCGCGGGAGGAAAAAGTTATATGGCTAAGATGTTCGCGTCGGCAGGCGCAAAATATATCTTTTCTGAAACCACACATGCCGGATCTGAAGCGTTTGCTTTTGAAACCGTGTTCGACAAAGGTTATGATGCTGATGTATGGTTGTTCCTATATGGTGGAACTGCTGACAAAACATATAAAGATCTGGATAGATTCTCAAGTTTCAAATCGTACAAGAACAGACGTGTGTTCGCATGCAACACAGAAAAATTGCCTTATTACGATGTGATTCCATTTCATCCGGAACGTTTGTTGAATGACATTTACTTGATAGTCCATTCAGAAAAAAACGAGGATCTTATCGAAAAATTACAGTATTACAGTAAATTAGCGGAATAAAATTGTAAGGGTAGGGTTGTGCCTGCCAAAGATTCAGATGACAAAGACTTTGAAATATATTCTCGTTATGACGTTGCTGCTCATTGCTCTTTTCCTTTGCAATGTCTTTTGTGGCTCCGTGGATATCCCATGTGAGGAGACTTTCAATATTCTTTGTGGTGGTGAAGCGTCAAAGGAGAGCTGGAAATACATCATTCTTGAATCCCGTATGCCGCAAGCTGTCACAGCTTTGCTTTGCGGTCCGGCTCTTGCAGTGTCTGGATTGATGCTCCAAACCTATTTCAATAATCAGTTGGCTGATCCATCCATACTTGGTATCACATCTGGGTCTAGTTTCGGTGTGGCTGTTGTGATGCTGGTTTTAGGTGGAGCGATGGGAGTTGGAAACCTGGCCTTTTCTGGATTCTTGGCTGTTCTGATCGGAGCAGTTGTCGGAGCGTTGCTTGTGATGGCTATTTTGCTCTTCTTCTCTACATTTGTGAAAAACAGTCTGACATTGCTCATCATCGGAATAATGATAGGCTACCTCACGTCGTCAGCGATATCCTTGCTCAATTTTTTTGCCACGGCGGAAGGTGTTCATTCGTATGTCATCTGGGGATTGGGAACGTTTGGCGGAGTATCGTCGTCGCAATTGCCATTTTTCTCTTCTACGATCTTGATCGGCTTAGTCGCCTCAATCCTTTTGATCAAACCGCTTAATGCTCTTCTTTTGGGAGAACGTTATGCGACAAATTTAGGAATCAATATTCGTCTTGTCCGTAATTTGATATTGTTGACGGTGGGGCTTCTTACCGCATGTGTCACTACATTCTGTGGCCCGATAGCATTCATCGGTTTGGCAGTGCCTCATATCTCTCGACTTTTGCTCGGCTCTTCCAACCACACTTCGCTTCTTTCATTCACAATGCTGACAGGCTCAGTGATAGCATTGTTTTGCAATCTTGCCTGCATTTTCCCGAACAATGGATCGATTCTTCCGTTGAATGCGATCACCCCATTGTTGGGAGCCCCTGTGATTATATACGTTTTGATCAACCAACGTAAAATACAATATTTCAACTGATGGATATGTCGACGTTAATTACCGCATCTGAACTTTGTATCGGTTATCATAACAAAGGAGAACACTTGCAGATTCACCAGCATCTTAATTTTTCATTGCGACGTGGTGAATTGATAAGCCTGTGTGGACCTAATGGAGTGGGCAAGTCGACGTTGCTGCGCACTATAGCCAACCTTCAGTCACCGTTAAGTGGGGAGATAGAGGTGTTGGGCAGACAGATGGTTTCCTATTCGGAGAAGGAGTTGTCCAGGATAATAGCTGTCGTGTTGACCGACCGTGCCAATATAGGAGGACTGAGTGTGGAAGAGGTTGTGGCGTTGGGCAGACAACCGTATACAGGATTCTTTGGCAGGCTCTCAAGAGAAGACAAATCACTTGTGAAATCTGCAATCCAATCAGTAGGAATGGCAGACAAGACAAACAGATATATGGCTGAATTGTCGGATGGAGAAAGGCAGAAGGTGATGATCGCCAAATCGTTGGTGCAGGAATGTCCCCTCGTCATCCTTGATGAACCGACCGCTTTCCTTGATGTGGCGAGCAGAATTGAGATCTCACAATTGCTTCACGATATCGCCCATACCCAGAATAAGACAGTTTTACTTTCCACTCACGACATTGAGCAGGCCTTGCAACTCTCCGACCAACTTTGGCTGTTGACGAAGGATGGACTTCAAACAGGCTCACCTGAAGATCTGGTTGCCAATCATAAGATTGACACGTTGTTTGAAGGCAGAAACGTCGTCTTTGATGAAAAAACGTGGACGTTCAGAAGCAAGACTAGAATTTCGTCATGCACCACATAAGAGTCCCTATGCTGTATAGAGAAAATCCTACCGCAGTGATTAAAATCAAGGATAAAAGATAATACAGATTTTTATTCTTGATCTGCAATATCTCTTTTGCTATCATCCATATATAGCTTCCTATAGCTAATGGAAAACATAAGAAATAGCATATTGAAGAATATAATAAGAAAAAATCTTTGTCTATTCTATGGATAACGCCCGTCATCAAACATAGCAAGACACTCACAAGATTCCATATCAAAACGATCTTGACTAATTTGCAAAGCTTTTGTTTGTCTCCTTTTGTTTCTGAACTTTCAATCAGATTGTAATGCCAGATGCAAAGAAGTACAATTATACATAATAATGATATTATCAATCCACTCAATAAAAACATAGACGTGCGAATTTTTATGATTTTACATTATATGATTTGGTAAAAATAAGGAAGGAAAGGACTAGTAGCAAATTTTTTGTCGTTTTTGTTAGTTCTATCTTTTATCCTATTCCTCTTAGTCTGTTAAAAATGTATTCTTCAAAAAGACGGTGATAACAGAGGTTGGATATGAGTATTTGAACTGATTGATTGAGCCAATTCGCTCATTTTTTTGTGAAAATCTCACATAATTCACTCATTTTTTTGTAGAAAGTTGAAATAATTCGCTCATTTTTTTGTAGTTTTGCTTGTGTTAAAAACTGATAATTAGATAATTAACGTGAGTTCGATGAATTGTAATCTGCTGATCATATTCCACTTTCTGATTGGATTCTCATCTCTTTTTCTCATATAAAAGCGTAGCTTTTCTCTGTAAACTTTAATTCTCTGTGGTTTTATTAATTTTTTTGTGCTCGCCTACGGCTCGCACGAGGGGAAGGGTTAGGGCGTTCCGCCCTTAACAATCCTCGTTTATGACACTTCAACTGTCATTTTCTCCTATTTTTAAATTCGTCGAATTCACGTTAATTAAGTAGAAAAATTAAAGGGGCTGATTGAAACTAACTCAATGTCTTTTGTTGTCGCTCTCATTAACGAACTTGCGATATAGGTATGGTCAAGGATCAAAACCATAGAAATATGGGTTCTTTGCAATCCTCATTTTTACACCAATTTTAATAAGATGATGTATCAACATTCAAATTATGAATGTTTGAAATATAACCTCTGAACGAGGTAAAGGTGAAAATCCGTCTATATATTTGGCTACCAATATGTAATGCCTGACGGCATAGTGAGGGACTAGATGATGTTTTTGTTATCCAGCATAAAATGCCTATCGGCGTAATAGAAAATCCAAACATAGGTAAGATTCATCTGATAAAAATAGCCGTTTCAAAGACTTGTCTGCTGAATTCAAGTTTTGAAACGGCTGATTTTTTATCAAAAGAGCCAAATTGTTAGTGAATTTTGAATTTTCACATTTTGCTCCTTCATTCTTAATTCTTCACTTTTAATTCTTAATTAATAAGAATACATGTATTCGATTTCTTTGTTGTAATGCTCGTTGATCACTTTGCGTTTCAACTTTAGTGTAAGAGTCAACTCACCATTGTCGGAAGAGAACGGTTTAGACAAAAGTTTGAATCGTTTGATCTGCTCGTATTTAGCCAAACCTTCCTGTAAATTTGCGATTCTTCCTTCTATCAACGACGTGATCTTTGGATTGCTTAACAGATCATCCATATCTTTGTATTCTATCTTCATCTGCTCTGCGTACTCTTTTACCGCACCATAATCAGGTACGATAAGAGCTGTGACAAATTTACGAAGATCTCCAATTACAGCTACCTGATCAATATATTTGTCCGTCACAAGCAGATTCTCGATTTGCTGTGGAGCGATATACTTTCCGTTTGATGTCTTGAACAGATCTTTGATACGATCTGTGATATAGAGAATGCCGTTTTCTAACTTTCCTGCGTCTCCAGTGTGGAACCATCCGTCTGTGAATGCGGTTGCGTTGATCTCTGGTTTGTTGTAGTATCCAGGAGTTATAAGATTACCCTTAAGAAGAATCTCGTCGTTCTCTCCAATTTTCACCTCACACTCTGGCATCACCTCTCCCACAGATTTCAAATCGTGGTATTTGTGGGCAGGGTGGAAACAAGACACTGTAGCTGTACTTTCTGTAAGTCCGTATCCCACAACCATGTCAAAGCCAAGGCTCATTAGAAACTCGCATACTGATTCAGAAAGCTGTGAGCCCGCGCATGGGAAATACATTGAGTTTTCCAAACCGATTTTTTTCTTTACAGTATTGAAAAGAGTTTTCTTGAAAATCTTGTATTGAAGTTCTGTGAAGAATGGGGCCGACTTGCTGTATCTTACATAGTCGAGATTTCTTTTTTTGCCGACTGCGATTGCGTGATACATCAGTTTTTTCAGCAATCCGGGCATCTTTTCGATTGTCTCGTGCACACCTGCGTAAACCTTCTCCCAGAAACGAGGCACCGCGCACATCATGTTAGGACGAGTCTCCTTGATGGATTGAAGGATCTCTTTAGGATTCTTGTTGACGAAGATCATAGCACCTCTGTACATACATAGATAATCCCATGCACGTTCGAAGATGTGGCTGGCAGGAAGGAACATCATAGATGTTCTTGTCTCGTCGCAACAAGGCATCACTTTCTCATGGATTCTCATCTGGTGAGTGAGGTTGTATTGCATAATCATCACACCCTTTGGTTCTCCTGATGTTCCGGAAGTGTAGATGAGTGTGGCAAGGTCGTCCTGGCTCAATTCGCTCTGACGCTTTTCCAACTCTGCGTTCTGCTCATCTCCGTCGCCATACTTTAAGAAATCGCTGAAAGCCATTGATGTGTCTATTCCGTTAAGATTGATCTTTGGATCGACGGTAATGACCTTTTTCAACACATCTGTCTGGTGTAGCACCTTGATTGTCTGATCATACTGGTATTGCTCACCTACAAATATCATCGCACATTGTGCATCATCTACGATATATTTTACTTGTTCTGATGATGATGTTGCGTATAGAGGCACTGCGACGGCTCTGATTGCCTGAAGCGCTAAGTCTACTATGATTGTTTCGTGGCTGTTCTGGGAATAGATAGCCACTTTGTCCTGTTCCTTTATTCCGATAGAAAGAAAAGCTTTAGCGGCTCTCCTTACACTTGCTGCTACCTGATTCCAAGTTAAAGGTTTCCAAACACCCTCCTCGTCGTCTCGGTATTTTAATGCGGTCTTGTCTCCGAATCTTTTTGCGTTGTCGAATGCAAGTCTTCCGATATGAAATGAATTCATGCCCTTTTGTTTAAATTTGGGGCAAAAATATCTTAAAAAATGTTAAAAGACAAATTTTGAATAATTAAAATTGAAACTATAGGCCATTTATTGTCCTATTTGACTGTTTATCGAGCTCTTTTTGGGGCATTCGTAGTGTTTTTTGACAAAATTGATGGCTGCTTTTGCTGCCTTTTGTTGCGACTCTTTTTTTGAATATCCGTTACCGTTAGCCACAACATTGCCGTCTATTTTCACCACACATTTGAAGATATGGTTGTTTTCTGCATCAACCACGTCGTCGATGATCTCAAAATCGACGCTGATTTTCCTTTTTTGCGACCATTCAAGAAGTTGGCTTTTGAAATTTTCTGTGGCTTTCTCCAGTTTCTTGACGCTGATGTATTTGGCAAAAATCACGTCGTAAACAAATTTTTTACACTGCTCATAACCCTTGTCGAGATAGATGGCTCCGATCAAAGCCTCGAATGCGTTGCCATAAACATTAAGGTTGTGGGATGTGGTGTGGATAGGCAGATTCACAAGTTTGTCCAATCCTATTTCTTTTGCCACGACGTTTAGTGTCTCTCTCTTCACAATTTTAGATCGGAGGTTTGTGAGATAACCTTCATCGCGTGTCTTGTAGTTGTTGTAGAGGAAGTCTGCCACCACAGAACTCAGCACGGCATCTCCCAGAAACTCAAGTCTTTCGTTGTTGCCTTTACCGTGGGAAGCCAGTTTGTGTCGTAAAGCCAACTGGTAGTGGCTTATATTGGTTGGACTGAATCCAAGCATTGCTTTTAACTCGGCAAACTCAGGACTCTGATCCTCTTCTTGTTCTGTCTTTTTAGTTGATTCTGTGTTTGGTTCTGTCTGAAAATCTTCAATTTCTATTGCAGGAAGGAATTTGCTTATGAACCTTTGCAACATGTTACTCTGCATATCTCTTAAATACTAAACAAGCATTCTGTCCACCGAATCCGAATGAGTTTGACAACACCACGTCTACTTTTCTGTTTTGTGGAGTGTTAAACGTAAAATTCATCTTATAGTCGATTTTAGGGTCGACATCATCTTCACGATGATTGATTGTCGGCGGAACTACATTATTTTCTATCGCTTTGACACAGATGACTGCTTCCATAGCACCAGCGGCGCCAAGCAAGTGTCCTGTCATTGTTTTTGTGGAACTGATATTTAGATTGTATGCATGGTCACCAAATACCTTTTGAATGGCGATTATCTCAGAAAGGTCGCCTAAAGGAGTGGATGTTCCGTGTGCGTTTATATAATCTACGTCAGAAAGTTTGATGTTTGCTTCTGCTATCGCATTCTGCATTGCAAGTGTCGCACCATCACCTGTAGGGTGGGTCGCAGTAAGGTGGTATGCGTCGGAAGATGCGCCAAAACCGATGATCTCGGCGTAGATCTTAGCTCCACGTTTTTTCGCATGTTCTAGGTCTTCAAGCAACAAGCAACCAGAGCCTTCACCCATCACAAAGCCGTCACGTGAACCACTGAATGCTCTTGATGCGGTTTTGTACTCATCATTGTTAGTGGAAAGTGCTCGCATAACACTGAATCCACCCATTGAACCAGCGGTGATTGCCGCTTCAGTTCCACCAGCCACCATTGCGTTTGCTTTGCCAAGGCGGATCATATCGCAGGCTACTCCGATAGCGTGTGCACTGGAAGCACAAGCGGAAACAATGCCGAAGTTTGGACCTCTGAATCCAAATTCTATGGAAATATTGCCTGCCGCTATATTTCCAAGCATTTTAGGAACGAAGTATGGGTTGAATCTAGGAACCTTATCTTCGCTGGCGTAAAAATTACCGATTTCCTCCTCAAAGGTAGTCAGACCTCCGATTCCAGAAGAGACAAGGACGCCAATCCTGTCTTTGTCGACTGAATTCAAATCCAAACCTGAATCCGCTATACACTCACGGGCAGCGATTCTTGCGAACTGCACCGAAGGGTCGAGTTTGCGGATCTCTTTCTTTTCGAAGTGGTCGGCTGGATTGAAATTCTTCACCTCACAGGCAAAATGAACTTTATGTTTTGAGTGGTCAAAATGTGAAATGGGTCCAGCACCACTCACCCCAGCAAGCAAATTCTGCCACATTTCTGCTACAGTATTGCCAATTGGTGTGACTGATCCTAGACCCGTAACGACAACTCTCTTAAAACTCATTTGTCTTTTAGAGATGTTTTTTTCTTACTTTGCGTTTGCTGTCAAGAAGTCGATTGCCTCACCTACAGTAGTGATGCTCTCTGCCTTGTCCTCAGGGATCTCAGTACCGAAAGCTTTCTCGAACTCCATGATCAACTCTACAGTGTCAAGAGAATCAGCTCCCAAATCGTTTGTGAAGCTTGCCTCACGAGTTACCTCTGACTCCTCAACACCCAACTTCTCAACGATGATAGCCTTTACTTTTTCTTCAACTTCAGCTGTTGACATAACCTTAAAAATTTAGTTAACGAATAAAATTTTATTTTTTTCGAATGCAAAGGAATAAAAAATTAGTGACTTTTATGTGTTTTCCACCATGTTTTTTTGATTTTAGATGCAAAAAAGTGTTATTTTTGCACCCAACATATTTAATATAGATGAAAAATATAGCGATTTTAGCATCTGGATCAGGTTCCAATGCTGAAAATATTGTGAATTACTTCAAGAACAGAGAGGATATTTCTTTTAAGATATATTCCAACAAGAAGGATGCCTTTGTTTTGGAGAGAGCCAAGCGTTTGGGTGTTCCGTGTGAAAGTTTTTTGAAGAGTGAGTTGGAAGACGGTACTTTATTGAGTAAACTGATTTCTGAAAAGGTTGATTTTGTGGTGTTGGCAGGATTCTTGTTGAAGATTCCAGATGCGATGTTGTCTGTATTTCCTGACAGAATTGTAAATATTCACCCATCTTTGCTTCCAAAATATGGTGGTAAGGGTATGTATGGAATGAAGGTCCATGAGGCTGTTGTAGCTGCTGGAGAGAAAGAATCTGGTATCACAATCCATATAATCGACGATCATTATGATGAGGGTAGTGTGGTGTTCCAGGCTAAAGTTCCTGTTCTCCCTACTGATTCTCCTGATGATGTCGCTCACAAGGTTCATGAGTTGGAATACAAGTATTTCCCTCAGGTGATTGATGAGATGATCTCAAAATTGTAATTGAATTTCAATATGATAAAACAAAAAAAGACGCATTCCTGCGTCTTTTTTTGTTTATGTCAATATTCAATCATCATCTTCTACCCTCAACCTAAACAGATGGTTTCGAGTTTTATTCTCTATTTCACAGAATAACGGAACAATTTTTTAGTTGCTCGTTCTACGGACTCGCGGATTTGGGGCGTTAGGGTCAAATTCCATTAAATATGGGCTCTTAACAATCCTCAACCTTCCACCCTCAATCATCAATCATCAACCCTCCACCATCAATCAATGCGTCTTCACTTCTGCGTCTGATCCTGCATTAGGCTCTTGGATAGTTCCTTTTTTGCTCTCTTTCTCTTGATAAGCGGCAGCACGCTTCTTGTTTATCTCCTCTGCATTCTGCAGCACTCCGGCAGAAAAGACCAATGTCTCGATGACTTCTCCTTTGTCATTGTATGTGGTCCAGTCTCCTTCACGCTTGTCGTTCTTATGCATGCCAGTCTCCACAATCTTGTCAGTGCCGTCGTATGCCACATATTTGCCTTCCTTCAATCCGTTGACATACTCCACTGTGTAGTATAGTTTTCCGTCGCCAAGATAGAATTTGGCTGTGCCATGGATCTTGCCGTCGACGTATGGAATCTCCTCCATCATTATGCCGTCTTTGTTGTACGACTTCTTCATTCCATGCTTCTTACCCTCTTTGTAGTTCTCCACCAAAGTCAGCTTGCCTTTGTTGTAAAACTCCCACTTGCCGTCTTTCTCTTTTCCTACGTAAGATCCTTGTGATGAGATAGTTGTACCGTCGGCTTCATAGAATACGGCTTTGCTATGAGTGGCGTCTGTGTATGTCTGCACACATTGAGGCCTGCCATTTTCATAGAAGTGCTGGAATTCTCCCACTGGCATGTCATCTTTGAAATTGCCGATGTACTTTGGATTGCCGTTAGGGTAGAATTTGCCCCATTCTCCCTGCTTTTTGCCTTTTTTGTCTGTCTTGTTCTGTGGCTCTGCCATTGCTGCTACAGCCACACACGATAATGCTATCAAAAAATATTTTGTTCTCATATCTAACCTTATTTCTCTAACCATTTATCTCTAACCATTTATCTCTAACCTTAACTCTCTAACCTTATTTCGAATTAAGTTCATTAAACACTTTTTCGATATGCTCATTGGTTGTCTTCACATAGTTTCTGCAAAAAGAGATCAGTTCAGACGCTCTTTTCACTTTCGCTTGAAGCTCATCAATGGAGATTTCATCTTTTTCTGCCGCTGCCACGATAGAATTCAATTCTTCGTATGCTTCAGTGTATGTAAGTTTTTCTTTCATATCTTTTATTTTTGTGTTGACGGGGTAGTTTCCCTCCTTCGTCAATGATAAATTTCGTCGACGATACTTGTTATTCTTCCTCCAGAGCAGACAGTCTCGATTCTGTCGCCGTTTTTCAGAGTGGAGATAGAGATCGGTTTGCCGTCCTTCAAAGTTAAGGAATATCCTCGTTTGAAAGCTTCTTCTGGCGAAATACTTTTGATTTTTTGCTCCAACAGATCAAATTCGGACAATTTTTGTGAGATTGTGAATTTCACAGCTCTTGAAATGTTGTATTGTTTCGACGAGAGGTCTCGGATGACATCGTCGGCCATTCTTTTTGCTGAAATCTGTAGACGTAATGCGTTGGAATCAATTTTCTGTTTCTCAATGTCAGTCGCAGATTTTGCTTTTGCCGACAAAAACTCTGTGACCTGAGTCAATCTCTGTTTCTCGTTGCTTAACGTGTCTGCCGCATACGCAAACAGTCTTTGCGAACAATCCTCTACATTTTTCCATGCTGCGTCGACGGTGTGGATAAGGAAGTCTGCAACGGCTGTCGGAGTCTTCAACTCCAAGTGGGCTACGATGTCCACCACACTTGTGTCTTTTGTATGGCCGATTCCAGCTAATACAGGTAATGGAAACAGAGCGACCTCTCTGGCTACTGCATAGTCGTCGAACGCTTTCAGATCCATTTCACTGCCTCCTCCACGGATGATGACGACAACGTCGAAATTTGCAGCGTCTTCCTTGATCTGCAAAAGAGCCTCTATCACGCTTTGTGGAGATTTCTCTCCTTGCATCAACGCTGGATAGAGGGCTGTGTAGAATTTATATCCTAGCGGATTGTTTGTGAGCTGGTTTACAAAATCCTGATAACCGGCGGCTGAGACTGAACTGATCACAGCTATTTTCTGGGGAACAAGAGAGAGACGGAGTCTTTTGTTGTTTTCGATTATCCCTTCCTGAGCAAGTCGGTTGATCGTCTCCTGTCTGCGTAACGCAATCTCTCCAAGTGTGTATCTTGGCTCGATGCCTACGATGTTGAGGCTGAATCCGAACTCGGAGTGGAAACTTGGGGATGCGAGAACTTGCACTCTCATTCCTGATGCCAATTGTAATCCTGTCTGCTGGAAAAATTTGATGGACAGAGTGTCAAAAACGTTTTTCCAGATCGTGGCTCTACATTTGGCGATGATCCTTCCCGACGCATCTGTTTCAGCCAAAGTGAGGTAGCAATGCCCACGATAGCTGATCTCCGCTATCTCCGCACATATCCAGTACGGCCCAGCCAAACTTCTTTGGATGGTGCGGCTTACTGCATTAAGCACTTCTGATAATGAGAAAACTTCTTCCTCCATGTCGGGGTTATCTTTTGTGGAGACGAGTATGCTCCTGTTTTCACGAGTGATTATTGAATCATCTTTATTAATTCTGGCAACGCCTTTTCAAAACGTACGCCATACCAATGGTCACTGTCTCCTTCTGTAGTCTTGATGGCAGCAACGGTATAGTCTACGGCTATTCTTGCGGATTCCTCGAGACTTTTGCCAAGGAAGTACGCTCCACTGAAAGTGCTGGAGAAAATGTCTCCTGTTCCGTGGTATACACCTGGAATCCTAGGCCGTGAGCAGATGGATATCTTGTCGGTCTCTGCGTTGTATATCGCCACACCTTGCTCTCCCTCTTTCATCTCCACTCCTGTCATCACGATGTTTTTCGCTCCGATTTTGCGTAGACCAGCGATCACATGCTCCACATATTCCATTGTGTGGCCTGTTACGTGGAACTCTTCGCCAAGCATGAACGCACATTCTGTGATGTTTGGAAGAATCACGTCAGCTTTGGCACAGAAATTTTTCATGCTCTCCACAAAATCCTGGTCAAAACCAGCATAAAGTTTTCCGTGGTCTCCCATTACAGGATCGACGATAAGCTTAGCGTCTTCAGTTGTGACCTCATTGAATATGTCTAGGATGTATTGCAACTGTTTTGCAGTGACATAGCCAGTGTAGACGGCTCCAAATTTGATGCCTTCTTTTTTCCAATGTTCTTTGATGGCTGGCAGATCTTCTGTCAGATCACGGAATGTGTATCCTTTGAATCCTCCGGTGTGTGTGGAAAGGACTGCAGACGGAAGGACCGCCGTCTCGATTCCCATAGCCGAAAGGATAGGTAGAGCCACCGTCAGAGAACATTGTCCGACGCATGAGATATCTTGTATTGTCAAAATTCGTTTTTGATCCATCATCCCTTTATGTAGGTTTTGCTTTTTGTTTTTTTGTATTGTATGATGTATAGAGGAGTTTACTCTTCACTCTATGTCGCCTATTCGGTGCTTTCTTACGATGACTTCTGCGGATTCGATTTCTCCTGTCATAGGAGGGTTCAGTTTCGCTACCGACACTTCCGCTTCTTCCGCTTGTGTGAATGATTGGAGTATTCTGTCGACGATGCTTTCAGCCACTGTCTCAATAAGTACGCGTTGCTTATGCATCTCTTCTCTGACTATGTCGTTTATCTCCGCGTAGTTGATCGTTTTTGTCAGATCGTCGTTTTTAGCAGCGTCTCCCCAATCAGCTTTCACTTCCACATTGACGATATAGTCCGCACCTACAACATTTTCAGTCGGGATCGCTCCGTGGAATGCGTGGATGCGGATGTTGTTGAGTCGGATCAATCGGATTGTTTTCATTTGAAGAAACTGAAATTGACGTGTCCGTAATTGCGGTGACGGAAGAAATGATCGTCGTCGCTGAAATCAAAATCTTTCGGATGCTCCAAAATGAGCATGCCATCCTCTGCCAACAGACCTAAATCTGCCACCAACTGTGGAATCTCCTTTAATCGTTCATGTGAATATGGAGGGTCGGCAAATATGATGTCGTACTTGCGGCCACATTTCTCGATGAATTTGAAACTGTCACCTTTGATTATTTCCCACGAATCTTTGAGATTCAGTTCGTCTCTTGTCTTTCGAATGAAATTGAAATTGATCTGGTTCATCTCAATGAGTGTCACGTCGGTGCAACCTCTGGAGATGAATTCCAAACTTATGCTTCCTGTCCCACCAAACATGTCAAGCACGGCCAATTCTTCAAAATCCACTTCGTTGTTGAGGATGTTGAACAAACCTTCTTTGGCTATGTCTGTAGTGGGGCGAGCCTTCAGGTTTGCAGGAGGCGACAATCGTCGGCCTTTTAAGAAACCGCTTACTATACGCATATCGGAAGTTGATAGATTGTTAAAAACTGATGTTTGTTCTTTATGCTTGAGAATGCTGATTTCTCCACGATTCCTTTCGGAGTGGCTGAAAACTCAATCTTCGCAATGTATTTTGCGAGGTGGTTCACGACGGAGGAGTTTTCGTCAACCTCTCCGCTCACTACACATTTGACATCGTATTGGTCGATGTGGTAGTTGTCCATCAATCCAAGCACAAAGAAAAGAAACTCGTCTGCGGTCTGATATTGGAAGATGTTGGCAAGCTTCAGTTTGCCTCCTTCAATATAGATGACGTCCACAGAAGAGGTACGGATGTTAAGATGAAGGTATGAGCCTTTGCATTTTTTGCTGTTGAACATGGCATTGAAAAGCAATGGCATCATCTGGCTGTGAATTGTCGCACTTGGTTTGTTGCGACGGATGATCTCCTCGTGTTTTTGAGGTATAGTGTAGACGACGGAGATCTCGTTTGTAGGCAATGTCTCAGTCAGTACCGTCGCACCGTCTACATTGCCAAAATTCAGCTCTGCAATCTTTTTTGCCTCCACATCTTCCATCATTGGAGTAGGGAAGAGTGTGAATTGTTGAGTCTCATAGACGACGTTGGTCTTGAGATACTCAGCCGCTAACACATTGTTTGACCTGCATTCATCTGCGAAGATGTCGATGCCGTGACGGTTGCTGTCTATGATCTTTGTCATATACAGCAACTTGTTGTCGCTTTGATCAGACACAACAAAACAAAGTCCATCCGGCAAGATGCGGATGGACAATATTTTGCTATAACTGTTAGCTGCGTCGAAATTGCGAATTGAATATTCTTTTCTCTGCATCTTATGCTATTACTCCCAGTTTCCTGCGTTGTTGTTTGGAGTCACAACGTCTCCAACCTTCAAACCAGGGTATTTGTCTGTCTTCTTAGCCTCATCGCAAAGGTTTACAATCTCGCGGTGGTTCAAACCGTTCAAGTAAACTGTGTATGGAGCTCTAGCCTCAAACAAAGGCAATGGAAGACCTGATTTTGTTGCCTGAGTTACTGTGTCAAGCTCGAATTTAGCACCACCTGAGTAAGGAATGAATGCAAGTGAATCTGGATTGAATCCAGCAGGGAAGATGCTTGACAATACACTTACGTATGATGTATCACGCTTGAAGTTTGCTTTGAAAGCCTCGAAATCTGTAATTCCACATGCTGCAGCTGAGTCTGCCAAGTTCTCTGCGATGAAATGAAGTGCCTTCTGCTCTGTCAATCCCTTAGACAACTGCTCGTCTGTGATCTCACCTTGCTTGTAAATCTGAGCCTTCTGACCATTCTTAACGAAATCGATTAGCTCATCAAAACTTCCTGCATAACGTCCGTTCTGATCCTTGTACTCGATCTGTGCCTTACGGATGTCAATCAAGCGAGCGATGATTGGTTTCTGACGCAAATCTCTCTGCTCTTGGAATTCAATAGGAGTGTTGATGCTGTCGTAGCACAACCAAATCAAGAAAAGTGATGCCAAAACAAGCATCGATGTGATTACATACCTCATTTTTATAGTCTATTTTTTGTTTTTACTTTGTTATTGTTTTGCAAAAATAAAAATATTTAGAATTTTGCGTTGCAATTTTGTCTTTTTATTTGCAGTTTATGGATTATAAATCGCTACAATCGCTAATTATTGCCAATATTGGTCACAAACCGACACAACTTCAGTCGATGTGCGCTCAGGCATTGTCGCTCTTTATATGTGCTGGTGAGGATCGGTCTGCCTTTGTTCTCCGTGGATATGCAGGTACGGGAAAGACGACGATTATCAGTTCACTTATCAAGGCTTTGCGTTCTGTCCACTATAATGTTGTGCTTCTTGCTCCTACTGGTAGGGCTGCAAAGGTGCTGTCTGACTATTCTGGTATGCCTGCCTACACAATCCATAAGTGGATTTATCAGATGGGTACTGGAATGGACAGAATGGAGGTGAATGCGATTGCCACCAACCGTTTCCGTGACACTCTTTTTGTGGTTGACGAGGCTTCCATGATCAGCGATCAAAAGATAGGTGATTCCACGGATCTGCTGTCAGACTTGGTGGAGTATGTTTACGAGGGTATCGGATGCCAGCTTCTTCTGTGTGGCGATACTGCCCAGCTCCCTCCCGTCTTCCTTGATTATTCTCCTGCTCTCGATAATTCCACGCTCGAGCGACTTGGCTTGACTGTATATGGCGGTGTATTGACGGAGGTTGTGCGTCAGCAGTCGGATAGCGGTATCTTGGTCAATGCGACCATGCTGCGTGACAAAATCAATGAGGGAATGTGTGATTTTGAGTTTCCTGAATTTGAAGTTGACGGATATAAAGACATCTGTCATGCTGATCCGCAGGAACTGGTGGAGACTATCGCGTCGTGCTATAGCAAATATGGGGAAGACGATACGATTATCATCACTCGTTACAATGCTCGTGCGAAACTTTTCAATCAGGCTGTCCGTGCACGTGTGCTCGACAGAGATGATGAGTTATGCGGTGGTGACGCTCTGATGGTCGTCGCCAACAATTATTATTGGTCGAAGACGATTCCTGAGATGAGTTTCATCGCAAACGGAGATACTGCATCAGTGAAGAGAGTCCGCAAAATCACTGAACTATACGGACATAAGTATGCGGATGTGACACTCTATTTCAATGATTATGATGTCGAGTTGGAGGCGACGGTGATGATGGATCTGCTGCACAACGACTCTCCGTCGCTCAGCCAGAAAGAGTGGCAAGACCTTTATTCTGCGGTTGAGGAGGATTACATGGATATCCCTACGCAGACAGAGAGACGTAAGATGATGCGTCAGGATAAGTATCTGAATGCGTTGCAGGTGAAATTCGCGTATGCCATCACGGCGCATAAGGCACAGGGTGGACAGTGGTCGGCAGTCTTCATTGATCCGGGCTTGATTCGTGCGGAGATGCTCGACACCAATTTCTACAGATGGATCTATACATCGTTGACACGATCAACAAAAGAGGTCTATCTGATCAATTGGCGATGTGCGGATTTGGAATGAATTATAAATGCGGAATGCAGAATGCGAAATTATGAATGTCCCCCACAGATGGATTATCCACAACAATTATGAATTACGAATTATGCATTATGAATTAAAAAAGAGGATGTATCATTGATACATCCTCTTTTATGCTGAAAATCAAATTGATTACTGTCTTTTCTCTTTGATTCTTGCCTTCTTACCTGTAAGGTTACGTAGGTAGTAAAGCTTAGCACGACGTACAACACCTAGCTTGTTAACCTGAATGCTGTCGATGAAAGGTGACTCCATAGGGAAGATTCTCTCTACACCTACACCGCTAGAGATCTTACGTACTGTGAATCTCTTCTTGTCCTGGTGTCCGCTGATACGGATAACAACACCTCTAAACTGCTGGATACGCTCCTTGTTTCCCTCTACGATACGGTAAGAAACTGTGATAGTGTCTCCACTCTTGAATGCTGGGATCTCTTTCTTTGTAGCGAAAGCCTCTTCAGCAATCTTAATCAAATCTACTGCCATTTTTTTATTTGTTTTTTCTTATTTAACTTAACGCAACATTACCGAGGCTCCTTGCCATCATAAGCGGTTACGCAAAAACGTTGCAAAAGTACATCTTTTTTGTTATTCGACAAAGAGTTGAGAGAAAAATTTCTAAGTGTTCTTATTCTTCTCTATGGATTATCTTGTCGAATAAGATCTCATTGTCTTCGATAACAGTGAAAATTGTGAGTGACCCCTTGTTGCCCATATCATTGTAGTGGACAAGATATCTGTTTTCTCCTAGAGATTCGATTTTTTCAACCTTATGGATGTTTTTGCCATCCTGTGCTCCGCTACGGAATTCCCAGACGGCATAGCCTCCTCCTTCACTGAACTCGTTGTCGTAATCGTCTCGGAGTTTTTGTATCAGCGTTTTTGTACAGTAGTGAGCAAAGACGGAATCTGTAGCCTCTTGTCTTCCGAAAATATAGTTTTCGTAGAATGTTTGGATTTTTTCGATGGCTTTGGCATCTATGTCTTCGCGGATTGTTTCTGTCGACGAAGTTGTTTCCGCCGGCTGAACTTGTTCTTGAGGCTGTCTGTCGCTGCACGAAACAACCATTGTCGCCAAAATAAATAGAATTTTTTTCATGACCATTAATTATCTAAAATAGGTTGTCGTTTATTCTTCCTTCTTCACTTCGATTCTGAACGTTGTGCCAACTCCTTGTGTTGAGTTGAGAACGTAGATCTTTCCGTGATGATATTCTTCCATGATTCGTTTGGCAAGAGAAAGGCCAAGTCCCCATCCTCGGCTTTTTGTCGTGAACCCAGGTTCGAAGACTGTTTTGAACTTTGATTTTGGTATTCCTTTGCCGGTGTCAGTCACGTCGATAATATATTTTGAGCCGCTTTCGCTCACGTTGACGTGGATGCTTCCATTTCCTTCCATTGCGTCGATGGCGTTCTTGCAGAGGTTTTCAATCACCCATTCAAACAGTGGCACATTCAATTCGGCATTGTATTTCTGGTCGTTCTCGTAGTGACATGTGATGGATACTCTTCTTGAGACACGTCCGCGCATGTATGACAATGCATTGTCTATCACATCATTAAGGCAGACGGGAGTGCATTCTGGTTTTGAACCGATCTTTGAGAATCTGTTGGCAATGGTCTGCAGACGGTTGACATCCTTGCTTATCTCTTGTGCGACACTCGCGTCGACATCCATTCCCTTCAGTAATTCCACCCATGCCATGAGTGATGATATTGGGGTTCCGAGCTGGTGTGCTGTCTCTTTGGAAAGTCCCACCCACACTCTGTCTTGCTCTGCTTTACGCACGCTCGCCAATACAAGCAACAGAGCAATGAAGAATAGGAAGATCAATCCCCATTGTATGATTGGGAAATACGACAGTTTTTGCAAGAGTAGGGAGTCTCCGTAATATAGCTTGTGGTATGTCGTCTCGTCGAGCTTGATGGATATAGGTTCGTTGATCGTCTTAAACGATTCCACTTTGCTCATCAGAAATGCGGAGTCAGGCTCACCTTTGTATTTGTCTGGAATATCTATGTTTCTGTACTGATATGGCATACCTTCCGCGTCGACAATCACAACAGGGATAGTATTGTTGTTTTGAATGACACGCAAGCAGAAGGTGAAGTCGAAATCATCCCCTGCAGTCGCGATTTGGCGTGTGGCATCAGCCCATATCTCCATTTTGTCGCGCTCTTCTTTTGCCATGTCTCCTACCAGATTGCTTGAGAACATGATCGACAGTAGGAAGATGATGATTGCGAAAAATGAAAATATATATTTGACGGCGGAATAATTTAGAAACGATTTCTTCATACCTAAATAATGTTTTGTTTTTTGACACCGCTCATTCTATGAATTTGCGGAGCTGGGATAAGGGCTCAGCCCTTTATAAACCTAAAATAATCACCGGTCTTATAATTTCTCTCGATACTTGGTTTCATTCTCGTCTTCAAGAATGTTGAGATAGCTGGTGTAGCGGCTTTCACTGATATAGTGCTGCTCAACGGCCTCTCTCACCGCGCATCCTGGCTCATGTGTGTGCGTGCAGTTGCCAAACTTGCATGATTCGGAGTGCTTGAAGATCTCTGGAAAGAAATGTCCCACCTCATATTTGTCGAATCCGATGGTGCCGAATCCTTTCACACCTGGAGTGTCGATGATGAAAGTGTCCTCTTCAAGCTGGTACATTTCAGAGAATGTTGTGGTGTGCATACCTGTGTCGTGCACAGAAGATATCTCACCTGTTCTTGCTGCGAAATCCGGTGAAATGGCATTGATGAGTGAGGATTTGCCCACTCCTGAGTTGCCGCTGAACAACGTCGTCTTGCCTTTCAACGCATTTCTCACCTCTTCCACACCTTCTCCGGTGAGAGCTGATGTGATATGGCATTTGTAACCGATGCTTTCGTATAAAGTCACAAGTGCTTTCATATATTCCGTCTCCCCTTCATCATATAGGTCGCATTTGTTGATCACGATCACGGCTGGCACTGAATATGCCTCGCAAGTCGCAAGAAATCGATCTATGAAGACGGTGGAGGTCTCTGGATGGGCGATAGTCACAGTCAGCATCGCCTGGTCTACGTTTGCGGCTATGATATGAAGCTGCTTCGACAGATTCGACGGTTTGCGTACGATGTAGTTCTTTCTGTCGCAGATGTTGCTGATCAAGCCTTCTGAGTTGGGAAGCTCCTTGAATTCCACGAAGTCGCCCACAGCAACCGGGTTTGTGCTTTTGATTCCCTTGATACGGAAATTACCTTTGATTTTGCACTCCCAAAAGTCGCCGCTCTCTGTGCGTACAATATAGCTGCTGCCTGTATTTCTGAAAACTACACCTTTCATCCAAATAAATAAAAATGGCGGCGACAATGCCACCGCCAAATTAGGTTTAACAACTGAGTATCAATGCCTTTGTTTGTCGGCGATTACACAGTCATGATTTCTTTTTCCTTTGCTGAGAACATAGCCTCGACGTCCTTGATATACTTGTCGTGGATCTTTTGAACTTCAGCCTCTGCATCTTTCTCTACGTCTTCTGCCAAACCGTTCTTGATCTCTTTCTTAAGACCTTCGATTGCGTCACGACGAGCGTTTCTGATGCTGATCTTTGCGTCTTCAGCCTCAGCCTTAGCCTGCTTTACAAGAGTCTTACGACGCTCCTCTGTTAGCGGTGGAATACACAAACGGATCATCTCACCGTTGTTTTCTGGTGTGATACCGACCTCAGAAGCCAAGATCGCTTTTTCAATCAACGGAATCATCTTCTTATCCCAAGGCTTGATAGCGATAGTGCGGGCGTCTGGTGTTGTGATAGATGCCACAGCTGAAAGCGGAGACATCGCACCATAGTTGTCTACACGGATTGGATCCAAGATTCGTACGTTTGCCTTGCCGGCACGGATGTGGGCGAAAGAATCGTCAAGATGAAGAAGAGCTCCGTCCATCTTGTCCTCTGCCATTTTATAAAAAGACTTTACGTCTGCCATTGTAAAAAACGTTTTTTATTTCCTAAATTTTAATTCTTTTCCATAGACACACATGTCCGTGTGTCTCTACGTGTGGCAAAGATACGATTTTTTTGCATATTGCAATATTATGCAGGGGAAATATTGATGATTGTGGAATGAACCATTAATTTTGTAAACTCGCATTTGGCATTTAGAAACTGTTAATGTGGGCGACCATTAAATTGGAGGTTTGTTGATGTGGGCGACCACAAGGGTTCGCCCCTACGTTGTCTGATTCTGTTACGTAATTAGAGGATTGTTAAGGACGGAACGTCCAAATCCCCTATCTCCAGTGCTAGCCGTAGGCGAGCACATATAAAAACCACAGAGGATAGAAACTCTCAGAGAAAGTCTACATTTTTTTTGAGAGAATGAGACGGAAAAACTAAGTCAGATCCAAATCTATTCAATTTCTTTGATTTATAAATACAATGAGAATATTCATAGCTATTCGTTTCCCTGAGGATTTCAAGTCTGCTCTTGTTGACGCTCAACATGAGTTGAAGGCTCGTGGGGTGACGGGAAATTATTGCCCATACGGAAATCTCCATCTTACGTTGGCTTTTATCGGCGAGACGTTTGATCTGCCAAACATCCGTAAGGCGGTGAGTGAAGTCTCATTTTCTCCATTCACAATCACTCTCGGTTCTTTGGGCAAATTCCAGACAAAGAATGGATCTGTGATATGGGCTGGCATCAAGGATGGCTCATCAGTCTCCGACCTTGCGTCTCAGCTGCGTGAAAGGTTGGTCGCAAATGGTGTCAGATTCAAGACGACGGAATTCTATCCGCATATATCATTGATCCGTAAACCTTCTATGGTGGTGACGGATATCGATGTTGCCCCTGTCTCTATGTGTGTGGAACGCATATTTGTGATGAAATCGGAACGAATAAATGGCGAATTGATATATTCGGAAATTTAATTCAATTCATAATTCATAATGCATAATTCGTAATTGTGGGGATAATCCATCGGGTGGGAAATCCTCCCTCTCGTAGAGACGCACGTGTTATGATAAATTCATAATTCATAATGCGTAATGCATAATTGTGTGGGGAATCCATCTGTTGGATTTGGACATAGGGATGATCCCTTGTGGTCACCCATCAATGTGTAATTCACAATTCGTAATTCATAATGCATAACCTTAGATTTGCAGAAAATAAATAATTGTTGATTTAAGCGATTTTGTGGTCAGGTCACAA
>SUXE01000012.1:0-66928 GCA_015061115.1 Bacteroidales bacterium
GAGCCCGGCACAATACCGAGCCCAATTCTTTAACATTTAATTTTTTTTACCGTCCAACTTTTGGGGTGCACTTCAATTTGGCGTCTCATATTATTAAAATTAAAGAATATTAATTTATTACTTCTTGGTAGCTCTGATCTTACCATCGATTGTAAGTGCCGCTTTAGACAGAGTTGAATCATTAAGCATTTTAGTTCCTTTGCAAACGACATTAAAAAGAACTTTTTTGTTGTCTACATCTTTCCACTCGATGATTGAAGATGTTATTGCATATTTGGTTGTGACAAAAGAACTGTCAGCCTGCATAGAACGGTATTTGACATATCCAATAGAAGTCAAAGGCATTCCTGCTTCCAAATTATATTTTCTAAGACCTGCATTTGCACCTTCCATAAACAAAGTCAAATCAAACACATTGTTTCCAACAGTCACCTGTGAGTTGATTGTTGAATATGTTCCTAATGAATCTGATGTTATGTCAACTGAAGATGCGTTCATTTGCAGACCATCACTGGAAATGACAGAGTCTCCCTTGATGCTAACGAAATCGTAATTGTCGTAAAGTACAGCCTCATCGCTATCCGCACATGAATACATCAAAAGACCAGCGACAAAAACAAGCGCATATTTTATCTTGTTCATAATTCTATTCTTTTTCAAGTTATTGCATATTTTCTACAAATATAAATACTTTTTTCTCTATTACATCAAATTTATTTGATTTTTTGCATACTGGAGTTTACAAAATAGGGGATTTATATGGTAAGTCGGGGCATATTCGATCTGTATGGTTCAATCGGAATTTGGTAAGCTCTTGCCCCTAAGCAATATAAAAAAAGACGGTGTATCTACACCGTCTTTTAATCAGTTGATCTCTAATAGATAACCGTTTTCGTCGATCAAGAAACTCTTGAATTCACCGTTAAACTTAAAATCAGCCAAGACCTTACTGTTTTTATCAACACGCAAACTTTTAGTTGCTACGTTGTTGGCATCGATTTTAGTTAGCGCATCTTCGTAAATTGACTGATAATCATCAAGTGAAACAAGGATTACATTTGCGTCTTTACTCTCCTTAATAACACGCTGACAATTCTTGACAGACTCTGCATCGTATGATGCCCAGAATGTAACAATCGTCTTCTGTTGATCATCCTTTTTCATAATCTCTGTTTCGACTTTCTGTCCCAACATCAGCTGGCTTGTACCAGAAAAATCAACGTTTGACAATGTTGTAAGTCCAATTAAACCAAAAAATGCAATAGCGTTAATGTTCTTTTTGTTAAGTACCATAACGTTTAGTGTGTTTATTAAATCCGGGTGCAAATGTAACCCGTTTTTTCAACTATCCTAACAAAATTGCCGAAAAATTATGTTTTATAGACATGTTTTTAACACTTTTGGGCTGGAATCGGCAATTTTTTTAAGTTTTTTTTACAGTTTCCGTGTCGGATTATACGTGATTTACACATTTTGAGACATAGGTTCAACAATACAATCGGAGGCTCACGTCCAAGGAAAAACATGTCCAGAGACACATTGATGTGTGTCTCTACGTGCAGGCATTATTGTGTTGAAATGTTCAGATAAAAAGGGAGACGATGCAAAACGCACCGTCTCCATACATACAATATAATAATATTGGCTATTATTTTGTGATATGCACATCCATCTGAGGGAAAGGAATGTTGATGCCTTTCTCTGTGAATGTCTTGTAAACTTTCTCGTTCATATTGAAAAATACATCCCAATAATCAGCAGACTCACACCATACGCGTACAGTCAAATCCACCGAACTGTCACCAAGGTTCACCAATCCAATAAACGGTGCGGGATCCTTAAGAATTTTTGGATTAGCATTAATAAGATCCAGGATGACATTTTTGGCATTGTCGTAGCTCTCTCCGTATGCAATACCGAATGTGAAGTCGACGCGACGCATAGGCTGCTTAGAGTAATTTGTTGTAATACCTGTAGAAAGGCCTCCGTTGGGAACAATGATTGTCTTGTTGTCTGTGGTAGAAATGATAGTGTTGAATATCTGTATCTCCTTTACTACACCTGCCTGACCCTGAGCCTCAATGAAATCACCGATTTTAAATGGCTTGAAAATCAAAATCATCACTCCTCCTGCAAAATTCTGCAATGTTCCACTCAAAGCCATACCGATAGCAACACCTGCAGATGCGAACAATGCTACAAATGATGATGTTTCAAGTCCAAGAATACCAATAATCGCAATGATAAGTATGAACATCAACACCACTTTTGTCAGACTCTTTAAGAATGAAGCTAATGATGGTTCGACATTTTTCTTCTCCAACAGTTTTGCGATACCTTTGTTTACTTTGCCGATAATCCACTTTCCAATAGTGAAGACTAAGATAGCGATAACTATCTTGACGGCAAAGTTGATTGCCATTTCTGTTCCTTCTCTAACTAAAATCTGCAATGCTTCATCGTACTGCGACTTACTCAATCCTTCTGTGGCAAGTACATTTGCTGCCTGTGCTGCTTCCGACAGTGTGTCGGCAACAGTTGTTGCTAATGAATCGTTCATCTTTTTCTATCTTTTTTTGTTTGTTTTACTTGAATACAAAAATATAAAAATTATGCTGAATGGCAACTTTTATTGATGGCAAACACTGTATTTTCTGCCATGTCTTTGGTTTGGGTCTGGTTTTGAATGTCATATTCTATGGCTGGGGAAAATACATAAGCAACACTTGATGGAATTTTCTCATTCCATCTCTCTTTTTTTATTAATATCTATCTGTGTGGTTCTACGTTTCTGATAATTTGTTTATATTTGCTATAAATAAATCTAGTGCAATATGTCAACGGAAGTGAATTGTGAAAAAGAGTTGATGAAACATCAGCGAAAAATGTTGGGTATTTTGTGTGGACTTTTGGCTCCGCTTGCTATTTTGTTTGGAATGTTCGGTGATAATCCGAGTGAATGGTGGTATTCGATTTCCGCTACATACTATTGCAACTCAAAAATTTTGATGGTTGGACTTCTGTTTACAACCTTTGTATATTTTGTATCGTATAGAGGTTACGACTTTCTTGATAATATACTGACAACAATTTCTGGTGTCGCTTCTCTTGGTGTGATTGCTTTTCCTACGAAAACATCATTTATCAGTGATGATTCTCTTGTAGGTTTGTTTTATTTGCCTGTGGAAATCAGCAATATCGTTCATTGTGTGAGTGCATCTATTCTGTTTGTTAGTTTTGCGATTATGATTCTCTTCCAGTTCACACAGTCGGATGGAGAGATGTCTTCAAGTAAGAAGAAGCGAAACATTCTTTACAAGGTTTGTGGAATAACAATCATCGCTTTTATGGCATTTCAGATAATCACTGTCGTATATAGTGATATTTTCCCAAAATGGTGGACAATGATCAATGAGGCTACAATGTTGACTGCCTTTGCTGTGGCGTGGCTTTGTAAGGCTGAATGTATTTCAAAGTTGAATGATTAATAATCTTTTCTCCAAACTCACTGAGAGCCGACGTAAGGTAGCTGAGACACTTGCTAATCCGGCGACAATCGGTCTGTGGAATCTGATTGTCGACAAGTATAGTGGCAAGGCTCATTTTGTGTATGAGCTGCTTCAGAATGCTGACGACGCTGGTGCCAGGAATGTCCGTTTAGTGCTTGATGGTGACAGATTCTCTTTCTTCCACGATGGCTCAAAACATTTTTCTGTGTCTGACGTGGATAGAGAGGATACGGAGGAAAAGATTGGTGACGTCAATGCCATCTCTTCCATTGGTCATAGCACTAAGATTGGTGAGAACAAGATAGGTAAGTTTGGTATCGGTTTCAAATCGATATTCGCATATTGTGATGTGCCTCATGTTGAAGATGACAATTTCTGTTTTGACATTCAGAATTTCATAGTTCCGGTCGAATCAGCGAGACTGGTGGAGTCGGGTAGACGTGGGGGAGAAACGCTATTCTGTGGAAAAGTAAAAAGTTTGGCTAAGGCGGAAGAGATCGCGGCGATGATAGATTCGTTGGATTATCCGCTCAACTATCTTAATAATGTTGTGTCGCTCGATTGCAGCGTCGACGGGAAAATTTACAATTTCAAAAAAAACGTCTCCTCTTCAAAGATAATTGAGGAAGGAGATCGAAAAATCCTTTTTTATTCATTGGTCGCTGGGAAGACGGTGGGGCAATCTTCCATGTCGCAGAAATTCAGTTGCGCGACGGAGTCTTTTTTGTTTGGATCACAACAGATGAGTGCCACATTGTCGATGCCGATCGACGGAGATGGAAACGCGATTTTGTGTGACTCTTCAGCATTGTATTGTTTTTTCCCTTTGCTTGAGCAGAGTACGCTCCCTTTCTTCATCCATGGAACGTTTTTATTGAGCGATAATCGTGAGAATACACTCCAAAATGAAGAAAATAATGTCCTTCGACAGCAAATTGCGTCGCTTTCTGTTGTTTTCCTGAAATACCTGAAATCTTGGGAAACTGTGGAAAGAGTTCTTGAAATGAAGGAAAAATGCAAGTATGAAAACGTTAATTCCATCAACAGATTATGCAGTGAACGGTTGTTTCAAACTATTGTGTCGGAATCGTCGTCTGCTCCATTTTTCCAAAATACGGAAGGACATTTTATGCCGATGTCTGGATTGAATTTTTGTGTTGAGAATGTGGGGAAAGTTTTGGATGATGATGACATTGCGACTCTGGCAGATGGAAATGTCAACAAGGATTTTGATAAAGTTGATCTGACTAAATATCCTATCCTAAGTAAGATTCTTGGATCCCGATTATGGGGTGTGGAAGCAATGCTTTTGTCTCTTGATGAGAATTTCGTGAAGCATAAATCGGATGGATGGCTGATGAATTTCTACAGGTATCTGTATGAAGAACGAAAAGTGTTGTCGAAACTTCTGCGTGGAAAAAGTGAAGCTTTCACAAAGAGTTGGATTAAGTGTGCGGATGGACAATTCAGAAGTTTACGCCAGAATGCCAACTATCAGACAGCGTCGGTATATTTGAGTGGAGACGCGAGCCATTCCGTCTGCCCAGAAATGCTTAATGATAAAGAGATATTTTTGCTATTCGCAGACGTGTTGCATCTCGAGCATTTTTCAGAGCAATCGTTGACGGTGGATTTTGTGGCTCAGCAGTTTCATGAGCAGATGGTTGAGCCGCTCGACTATGACACGTTGGCAAAGTACATAATGGTTGCGGCAAATGAATATGTAGGAGCCGGTTTTGATTTTGAACGGAAGAAGAGTATTGTGGAGCAATTCTCTAACCTTCAGTTTTTGCCGACAAACAAATACACATTGTCATTACCCAGATTGGTGTTGGCGGAAACTGCGTCGCAACGAATATTCTTTGCGGATAATGCGGACTCTGTATTTCTTCCGAATAATTTTATAGAGCGACATATTTCTCCGTCAGACCGTCAGACATTCTATACATTCATCAGTGCTTGTGGTGTTTGTTTCGACGTGAGGATAGACAGCGATGTGTTGTGTCATCCGATTGACTATAAGGAGTTTGGAATCTCAGAAGAAGAGATGCCATCACCGTCGAAATTAAAAGAGACTGAGATAGAAGACAGAGAAATCGCTGGTTTTGACCATTTTTTGCATCATCCGTCGTTAGACAAATCATTGGCTTTTTGCAGGATGTTGCAGA
This sequence comes from Bacteroidales bacterium, assembly GCA_015061115.1. Lineage (GTDB taxonomy): Bacteria > Bacteroidota > Bacteroidia > Bacteroidales > Paludibacteraceae > UBA1723. The sequence continues at coordinate 5,678 of SUXE01000012.1, forward strand.
ACTTGTTTGAAAAAGAGGTCTCTACAGAAGTGATGATGAAAATCACAGGAAGATATCGCTACACACCTAAAGGAAAACGTAATCCTGTAGAAACATCATTGAAAAATACTACAGCCTACAGACAACTATTCCAGTCACGATGGCTGATGAAATCAACCGGGGAATATGCGTCTGCTGCAGAAATCCCGTCTACAGATATGCTCATGCCTGCATATGACGAGATACCATATTCCGTCTTCTCATTCCTTGGAATTGCTTTGAAAAAACGAGATGAGGATGCTGAGGCACGTGATGCGTTGCGTCTGATCAGAGAATTAGAGAGAGTGGGGATAACGAAGGAGACGCTGTATGAAATGATAAATGATAAATTAAAAATGCGGAATTAAGGATTGATCCATTTCATTTAGCATTTGTCATTTCTAATTTTGAATTTTTCTTGATATGTTGTATAACATATAAATTAAAATATCTATATTTGCATTCAGGAAATAAATAAGTAAATAATTCACGTTATGGAGTGGTTTTTTAAATTGCTTTCAAGTGGTTCGGTAGCATACTCGTTGATGCTGCTTTCATTCACGATTGTGACTGGTCTGGCAATCGGTAATTTCAAAGTAAAAGGTTTTACTCTGGGTGTTACATGGATATTATTCGTGGGTATCTTCGTTGGTAATTTCTACCAGATTGATCCGCATATATTGCATTTTGTCAAAGAATTTGGACTTATCCTGTTTGTGTACTCGATTGGTATGCAGGTCGGACCAAGTTTTTTCTCGACATTCCGTAGTGGAGGAATCAATTTGAACCTTATGGCAGTAGGTTTGGTATTCCTAAATGTGATGGCAGCCTACGTTATATACTGCGTCACAGGAGAGGATTTGAAGAATATGGTTGGAATCCTTTCTGGAGCGGTCACAAATACTCCTGGTCTTGGAGCTGCGCAGCAGGCTTATTCGGATGCCACTGGTAACGCGAATGATTTTCTTGCCGCAGGTTATGCGATCGCTTATCCTATGGGTGTTGTTGGAATTATCATCATACTTGCTGTTGTCAATTTCCTATGGGGTAAGGAGGCATCTGCTCAAGCAGAGGAGCATGATAAGAGTTCTGTCGAGATCTACACAGTGCAGATCACAAACAAGGCTATCGACGGTATGACACTTGGCAAGTTGAAGCAGACAATCGGAAAGAATTTCGTCGTTACACGTCTTCATAAAGCTGCAGTCGACGAGGTGAAAGTTCCAAACGACGACACTGTACTTTCCTTCAACGATAAGATGTATGTGATCTCTAACCAGAACGACAGCGAGGCCGTAAAGGTTTGTGTAGGAACACGTTTGGAGATGGATATGGCTCTTTGGGATAAGTTGGATGGAGGACAGTTGGTAAGCAAGAGACTTGTGGTAACCAAGTCTGAGATGAATGGTAAGACATTCGCTCAGCTTAAGATCCAGGAGATTTTCGGCGTCAACATTTCCCGTGTCATCCGTACAGGTATCGACCTTGTGCCAAGCCCAACATTGCAACTTCAGGTTGGAGACTCTGTCATCGCTGTGGGTGATGAGACATCAGTCAATAAACTTGGATTGTTTGTAGGAAACTCAAATACACAGCTCGACCATCCACATTTGATTCAGGTGTTCTTGGGAATCACACTTGGTGTGCTTCTTGGTTCAATTCCGTTTGATATCCCTGGAATACCTCAGCCAGTGAAACTTGGTTTGGCTGGTGGACCATTGATTGTGTCGATCTTGATCGCAAAGTTCGGAATCAAATTCAATTTGGTTACATACACGAGATTCTCAGCAAAGAAGATGCTTCAGGAGATTGGAATCATGTTGTTCTTGGCAGCGGTTGGTTTGGGAGCAGGAAAGAGTTTTGTCTCTACATTCCAGGAAGTCGGATTGTCGTGGTTCTTCTATGGTACCATCATCACAATGGTGCCGATGATAATAATTCTTTTGATTGGACGATTCGTTTTGAAACTGAGTGCAGCCCAACTGATGGGATTCGCAAGTGGATCAACAACGAACCCTCCTGCGTTGGCATTCTCCAACACAGCTGACGCGACAGGAAAAGCTTCACTTTCGTATGCTACCGTCTACCCATTGACAATGTTCTTGCGAGTTATGAGTGCTCAATTCCTTGTGTTGATGGCGTTATAATAAATCATAATCCTACGTTTACCGCTGATATGGTAGAGGCATGGATGAATAATCCCAAACATGAGATGACATGGGAAGAGTCGCCCGACGGCACTCTTTACAAAGTCCCATCTCTTTTACACAACAACGTCTTTCATAAAGGAGGACAGAATCAGTTCCGTGGAGAAGCGAATGAGGTGTTGCTAAGCGATAATACTATAAAACCAAATATGCAAAATGTAAGTTGATTTTTAAATTCTCAAAAAATATAGCCGTTTCAGAGACTTAACTGTAATTTTTTAAGTTCTGAAACGGCTTCGTTCAAAAAAAAGAGACAAAGTGTAATTTCGAAAAACTTTATTTTACATTTTGATACACCCTTTTGGAATATTATACTGAATGTTGAGACTAATAATCAACCGTGATAACCATTTAGCAGACTCATTGCGTACATTAATACAACTCCGAAACTAATCAACCATGGTATGACAAATAGAATTATTGAACGAATGAGTTTATTTGTCTCTTCTGTGCGATTGTAATAATATTTTTTTATTATAAAACAAAGTATTGCTATGATAGTAGGTGCCGTTATTGTAAATGCACCTAGATTATCACACAAAAAAATATAGGAAAAAGCTATAAATTTTAAGCCGAGTGCTATTAATGTAAGCAGTAATAGGGCAGTCCAGAAATTTTTCATATAGAATAGAATTTAGTTATGTGGCAAAACTATATAAAATTTGGGATTGTAGACAAAAATCTTGGTTGAAATGCTATAATGCACGCTTCTGAATTAGATTTTGAAAAACAATTACATTTAGTCGTTTCCATCTCAATAATCATTAAGTCGCTCATCCTACGGATTCGCGATTTTGAGGATTCCAAAGGGTGTTCAGCCCTTTGGAATCCTCAATTTTTAGATCCATCTATTATTGCCATTAACCCAATGTTAAGAACAGCAATGCAGGATGGAGATGATCCTCTTTGGTGTTGGGTTACTTTACATTTATCTTTGCTCCACTTTCGCTGTTGCCTCTGAATGATGGTGAATACATGCATTCCGTAGTCGCTATTCCTGGTGAATAAACACCCTTGTTTGTGACGTGGAGTTTGTATGAGTATTTGAATGTTCCTTTGCTTAGACGGTCGAAAAACAAGCGTATACCAGAGTCTGTGATGCTTTGGTAGTATGAGCTCTTTCCATTGTATATGAACTGAGACAACAGCTTTTCTGGCTCTAAACAAGTGGCATGCACATCTTGAATACAAACATAGTCGAGATCCTGATCGTTGTGTGCAGTCAATTCCACTCTCAGCTCGTCGCCTACATTAAGGACTTCGCTATTTTTAACCTCAGTCAGGATCTCTTTGTTTGCACTGTCTCTATTCACTTTGAATGTCTTTTTGCTGATAGATATGTGGTTGGATGCAGACTTTATTTTATCGTTGTCTGAATTGAATGAAGCAAATAGGGTGGCAAAACCAATTCCGTCAGAAACTCCATTTATCTTGACGCTGTTGTCTCCTGCTTTACCATTCAGCGTGCGACGGATATATCCACCGTCGGCAGATTCTGAATTGATCACCTCTCCGTCTGGCATAGTCACAGAGCCATTGCTGATATTTGACGACATTGTGTTGACAAGGATATCAATTGCGTCTGCAGTGGCTGTAATTGATTTCCATGATGTAGTCTCTCGCTTGTGCAATAGCCATAGCTGCATCTCAGCAAACTCCTCGTCAGTGACCATATTAGTCTCTTTCAAAGCTCTCATAGCCTCAGCGTGGACGGCGATGGAATTGTTGTGCCAACTGCAATAGTCGACATTATCCTTCCAATAGATACCCTGATCTGGATTCTTTGAATAGCCTTGATGGATTGCCGTAGCGATAACTTTTGCTAAAGAATCTTTCTTTGCCGCAACAAGACATCGCACCATACATGCCTTGCCGTATAGAGACAATCCTTTCCAATTCTGCGACAAATCTTTCAGATAAACATTGATGGCAGTTTTTGCATTTTTGGAAATAGGCAACACATCCTGTGTGGTGAGACGAAGATGAAGTTCCCTTAGATCAGCTTCTGATGTTGATAGATAGACGCTGCTGTTGTTCTTGCTTTTCCTTAATTGATAGTATTTCAGGTTGTCATGAATACATTTGTCAATAAACATCAGACAGCGTTCTAAAATATCATTATTGTTAAGATTGTTGCCTTTTATGTTTCTGATCCTGTTAAGAGTCATCGCAACATATAGCGTCGCCCATTCTGAACTTGGACCGTCGCTCCACCAACAGAATCCGCCATTTGAGTTTTGGTGCTTTTTCAAGTTATCCAATGATTCTTTTATTCGTTTTTCAGCATTGACGGAATTAAGCATGTTTGCCACTTGGATATGTCTCTCTTTTTCCTCCTGAGCCTCATATTTCCAAGGTGTGGCGTCTAATGAGACAATGCTCTTGTCCTGGTGCTTGTATAGAGGAGAGTTGACGGTTGTAGCGTCGCTCATCCACTCGTCGATGACATTTTTGATTTCTGGATGATTGATTGAAATCAAGCGGGCAATTGAATTTATATATAGAGAAGTAGACATGTCAATGGCATTTTTCTCATTCAGATCTTTATCATTTGGCATTGCCATTATTGCCTGCCATACAGAGTTAGGAGAGTATTCAAATATAAGTTTTATATTATTGCTTTTTTCTGCATTTACAGACAATGTCTTTTCCTCTCCTTTGCGTATTATCGCATTATTTGCTTTGATCACACGACTTCTGTTCGAAACTACATTAATAGGATGGATTTCACCGTCGCTGAATTTATCTGATTCTGCGACGGTTGTTATCTTGACTGAGGTTATGCTGTCTGGTACAACAAAAGAAAAGTCAATTGTTTGTGTTCCCTTAGATAAAACGTTGAAATCCTTTGTGATTTTACAAATCTCTTTTTTAGAGACCGTATCTTCCACAATAAACGAGACTTTGCCGATTGTTGCTTCATTTTCATAGTTTATGACAGACACAGAGATAGTTTGTCTGTCTCCGCTACGCATCAGACGAGGCAGAAGAGGACGTACTGAAAATGGATTTGAGGTGCAGATTGATTGGTTTGCATATCCACTGTAAAGATCCTGAGTGTTTGCAAACAGCTTGATATTCCAACGTGTCAAACTTTCCGGAGCATCAAATTCAAATGTGGCTTTTCCGTTTTTTGTCTCTATATTAGGGAAGAAGAATGCACATTCAGAGAAGTTAGATCTCAACTTATATTGTTGTGGTTGTTTCTTGTTTACAACATCCTCTATATTATTTTCCTCTTCTATTTTTTTCATTCTCATAATTCCGGAAAATTCATTAGCACCATCAGTTCTCCTCTGTACTCCATATCCAGTAACAACAAGATCTTCTAACATATCTTCATCTAAAACGACATTAAGAATTTGGTTGTTCTTGATTTTATATCGTTTTGTTTCATATCCACTATAAGAAAATTCCAGTACACAGCCAACAGGAGCAAATATTATATAATTCCCGTCCATATCGGTATGTGTGCCTATGTCTGTGCCTTTTATAACGACATTTGCAAATGGCAAAGGTTCTGATTTGTCGGATACAACTCCTTTGACTATGACTCCTTTTTTGAAATCGTCACCAATAAATATTCCTGTTGATTTTTTGTCTATTGATTCCAAATTTTGTCCGCAAAGAAGTGTAGAATAGCATGTGGCAAAATCATAGTCGTTATTAGCGTATAGCGGAATTATAGTAGACGAGTTATCCATGAAGTAAGTGATGGAACTGCAGTATGATCCGACTTTGAAAACTGGTTGGTATGCGTTGAACTTATAATTCCAAGAGTTTGCTTTGTACGAATCAAGTGCCGCATCAGTCATTGTTACAGCCACAGATGATGGCATATTGACACTGTTGGTCTCTATTGTCCACTTTTGATGAGAACCTGCGTTGATACGCTCCTTTAAAGAAGAGATCTTTACGTTTATTGTCTTAGGCTCTTTTTTTCTTTCTATAGAATAAGTTCGTGAGTACGTTTCTCCATCGTAGTACATGTTGAATGTGACTATAGCTCCGAGTCTATGTTCATTTGAGAATAACTCGTCATAAGGAATCTTGATATTTTTTATGCCTTTTTTTAGGTTGAGCCACTCCTCCTTAAGAGGGTAGCCGTAGTTGTTGTATATACGGAAAAGCACATAGGCATCATCCACACCTATTCCTAATGTGACGTTAAAAGAATCATTCTTCGCAATTGAAAAATAATCAGATTCTTTAGATGCCCAAAACACATCGTCGCAAGGATTTGTATTAATATCTGGATTGAATAGTATGGCGTTCCATATGCCCAACGTATCTCCATCCTCATTGTTGATAACGATGATGCGATATTTTCCTAAGTCGATATTTGGCATGTCGACGGAAGTTATACCATTAAGGATATGGTTTTCTGAGTAGACGATGCTGTCCTTCTCATTTTGGAATGCAAGTTTGACATCCCTTCTCGTAGGTATAGGGTTCTCTGAGTAATAGTGTTTGTAATCGTAATTGTATTTGTTTGTGCAGTTGAATATGAGTTTGTCTCTCTTGACATCTAAAACTTTGTCATTATTTATATTCTTATCGTCCCCATAATAGTTACGTTTGTTTTTATCATCATGATTCAATGACAGACAGACATTGTTTTTACTAAGTTTGTAAGTCTGTTTTTTTTCAATTGTTTCCCCAGAAGGAGTGGTTATTGTGGCGTTCAGATTAATTTTGATTTCTTTTTCTGTATCTAGGTGATAAACAATAGAGAATTCTCCTGTAGAGTCTGTCTTAGAGTCGAAAACAAGAGTGTCAATATCAATGTGGATAGCATTATTTGCGATCGGTTCGCCAGAAAGATATCTGGCGATGCCTTTGAATTCAATTTCAGGTTTTAATGTGTTTTTTTCAGAAAGAGGATAAAACTCAATTACAGCCTGTTGCAGTTTGTATGCTTCCACATTGAATTCAACCTTTGTGGCAGAATAATAGCCTAAATCTTTAATATCATCACTGAGTATTGAATAGGTTCCGATAGCGTCCTCATTATTAGGGATTTTAAATTCCCCGTAGAATTTTCCGAATTTATCTGTAGTAGTGGAGTCTGTTATGATATTTGAACCTTTCTTTCTAATCGTTATATAAATCTTCTTTTCATTTTCGACAAAATCACCAGATGCACTATTGTTATAACGGACACCGAAGTAATGTACGGTTTGGCCTGGTCTGTATATAGTGCGGTCTGTGAATAATTTTGTGTATGAATCAGAATTGTTGCGAATGTTATGTTTGTCCAGTCGGCAATACGCAGAGTATTGGTCTTTTCCTTTTGATAGATAGCATCTTGCAAAAAAATAATAATAAGGATTGTAATCATCGTCGTCGTCATCAACATCGTTATGGTGTTCTAGTACGCTTACGATAGATTTACCGTTCTTATCTGTTCCTATTTTATCGATGACATTACAAGATTGAAGAAAAGAATTATCTAATCTATTATAATCATAATAATATATTGGCTTGACCTTTGCTCCCTCGATTGGCTTTCCTGTTTTGCTGTCTAATGCGTAGATATTGAATTTGTGTACAATATTACTGTCTTTGTCTATTTCTTTATCCGCTTCGAAGTCTGATACATTTGGAGTATACTTTCTATCTGCATATTTGGATGGGTCTCCTAGTCGATCAAAATCATAAATATTGTTGTAAATCAGCATATCATGCATTACAGCCATGTCCGTTACCCTGAAGTATAGTCGTATTTTATCTTTTGGGTTGTCTGTGTCGTATATTTCTATTCTGTATGCACCGTAATCAAAAGTGCCAAGGTCAAAAGTATCTTTAGCTTGGTATTTGAATGTGCTTTTGCTTAGTTTGAAAGTCTCAGACCTCTTCCTTATGTTGTATCTTAGTCCATCGCGTGAAAAATAAGCATAGGCAGGAGTTGTGGTTTTATGAATCTTAATTTTTATCTTGTCTACATTAGCGTTGCTTACAATCAATTTGACAGACTCTCCGCTATGTATAGAATTTTTGACTTTAGCGTTAAGAATATGTTGGTTCAACTTGTCCGATATCTCATTCAAACGATCAGTAAGGTATTTGTCTTTGAATCTGGCTTTCACGTCGTTGATACGTTCCATTAATTCGGAAAGTTGTTCTTTATCTTTGGATGATATAAGTTTGTCATCAAACTTTTTATAAACCAATTTGTCGCGAAGATATTCAGCATCCACAATATTAGTGTCGTTGGGATACTTTTGAATCAAAGAATCAAGTGCATTGATAGTTGATTCGTTTGATATATTTGAAATGTCTCTTAAATTGTTTATTCTTAGTTTGTCATAATTTACGACGTGTGAGTCGCAACCATATTTCATGAATATATTCACTAATTTTGTGTAGATGATATCTTTTACGTCATTTTTTTTTGATACGGCAAGTTGAGATGAAATAGGATTGATTTTTTTGCATTTTGCGTAGGATGGCAAATACAAATGTATATTTTCGGCAATTGCATTTCCGATAGACTCAATAACGTAACTGTTTTTGTCGCATTGATTCACAAATAGTTGAGGGTAACTGGAAGTTTTTGCGATTCCTAGTGAGTCTAACTCATTAAGCATTTGTTTGAACAATTTTCTTGTGACCAGTTCAATTTCCTTTGATGTCATGTCCTCAAGATTCAGAGTGTCGTAATTCTCGTGAATTTCAGATGAATGGTTTGTTTCGTCGATTTTGTTGTATTCATTGGCCAACATGAGAAGGAAATATTGGCAGACACATCTTTCAACATTGTCTTTGATCTTATTAAGCAGTTTTTGTGTTTTGATGTAGTGGCTGTTGATTATATCCAGACCGTCTTCTTTGTTGTCGTATGAGTATAGCAGACCCAATCCTAATCCGGGAGAGTTGATACATCCCATATCGATAGCGAAAGAGTAAATTTCCGAACGAAGCATCTCTCGGGTATTATTATCTTTGATAGATTCCTTTTCTACACGTTTTATAATAGTGTCGGCGTCTCTTAACATAGATTTTTGCATCAATTCATCGATTTTAGCAAATTCTTCATCGTAGTTTATGGAAAGAGCAGGGTATACGATGCCCATTAGAAATATAAACGCGAATATTATTTTTTTCATGTTGTATCACTGTTTGTCATCACAAATTTAATTAAATGAAATTATGACGACAACAAAAAACACTTAAAATGATGTTTATTATCTTTTATTTCAAGAATTAAACAGAAAAACATGATTGTTTAGTAGAAAAAGTGATGATAATTAGTAGAAAAAGTGATAAAAAAAGAGGAAAATCGGATAAAATGTATAATTTAGCGAACGTATCGTTAAAGAATTTATGGTAAAACAAATTTTTTCGACACTATTATTGGCACCGGCATTTGTCGGAATGGCTCAGCTGAAAGTTACTCAGTTGAGGTATTCTGATTTCGACAGTTGGCAGGTGAGGAATATAAAGGAAAGTTTTCTGATTGGTGGAAATGTCAAGCAAATCTACGAAATCGGAAAACCAGACACTATTAATGAAACTGGTCCACGTAAGAGAACAGACTCTCCTTGGGAGACCTCCAGCAGTCTGATCCATGCGGCAAGTGTAGACAAGGCGAGCGTCACCGTCTATCCGGAAAAACGAGGCGACGGCTATTGCTTGAGGATTGAGAGCAAATTAGAGGAAGTGAAAGTGCTCGGTATGGTAAACTTGACATGTATGGCATCTGGCAGCGTCTTCACTGGTTTCCTTATTGAACCTATTGAGAGTTCTGATAATCCGATGCAATATATGATGCAGGGAGTGCCTTACACAGCCAAGCCAAGAGCTATAAAGTTTGACTATAAAGCCAAGGTTGGAGGAAAAAGACAATACAAGTCAGTCTCTAAATCCATGGATCTTGAAGGAAAGAATGAAGCTGAGGTGTCTGTTGTGCTACAAAGACGATGGGAGGATGCAAGTGGCAAACTTCATGCGAAGAGAGTGGCTACAGCCTACATGAGAATCAAGGAGAGTGTGAATGATTGGCAAAACGGTTATGAATTACCTCTACAATACGGAGATATAACCAATGAACCTGGTTATCAGGATTATATGGGCGTGAATTATAAAAATTATCCATATTGGGGCATCAATAGTAAAGGAGTGAGAATGCAGATTTCAGAGAAGGAATATGCTGATCCGGATGAAATGCCTACGCATATTATAATCAGGTTTTCAAGTGGATATGGGGGGGCATTCTGTGGAGCTATAGGTGATAGACTATGGGTGGACAACCTAAAAATTATAGAATAAACTAACTATTTAGACGGTATATTCTTTGCGTAGAAAAAAAATATACCTACATTTGCCCAATAATTTGTTGGTGGCAACTTGTTGAAACGAACAGCCAACATTACTTAAAGATAATGAAAGTTCTGCAAATATCAAATTACTATTATCCTTTGGTGGGAGGAACGCAGGCCACTTGCCAGTATTTGTCGGAAGGCATTAAGGACGAATATGATGTGCACGTAGTGGCATTCAGCGAAGATAAGGAGGATAAAGAAGAAGAACATAATGGGGTAAAGGTAAGCAAAGCCGGAGTTTTTTTGATGTTGCTTCGTCAGAGTTTGTCTTTTTCATATTATAAATTGCTCAAGAAGTATATTGTAGAGTGGAAACCTGATATCATTCATTTCCATCACCCTAATCCGTTTGTGATGGCCTTGATGTTAAGGCTCATTCCAGACGACGTGAAACTCTACGTTCATTACCATCTTGATGTCACTGCACAGAAAATCATGTATCAGTTTATCAAAGGCATTGAGAGAAAAATGCTTGAGAGAGCTGATATGATTGCCACTACTTCAGAAAACTATAAGAAGTCGTCTCCTGTATTGAAGGATTTCCAGGACAAGACGGTTGTGCTTGCTAGTGCGATCGACATTGCTAAGTATGATCTACAGCCAGGAGAGCAGGAAAAAGTTGAAAAAATCAAGCAGGCTGCTTGTGGCAAGAAGATTGTATTCCATGCTGGAAGACACGTCCGTCATAAAGGTTTGGAAGACCTGATAGAGGCTGAGAAACTGATTAAATCAGATTGTGTGATTTATGTTGGTGGTGATGGCCCGACGACGGATGAGATGATGCAGTTGGCAAGATTCTCTGATAGAATCCGATTCTTAGGTAGAATGAATGATTCAGATCTGCGTTGTTATTATCATGCTGCGGATGTTTTTGCATTCCCGTCATACACTAAAGCTGAAGGTTTCGGACTTACACTTGCGGAGGCAATGTATTGTGGCACACCTGCTGTGACATACACAATCGAAGGAAGTGGAGTGAATTGGGTATGCCCGAATGGAGAGACCGGTCTTGAAGTTCCAAACAGAGATGTTGAGGCATACGCGGCTGCAATAGATAGATTGCTTCAGGATGACGAGTTGCGCAAGCAGTTGTCGGAGAACGCAAGAAGTAGAGTAGTAACGTTGTTTACAATCCAGAAAGAGGTTGAAACACTGAAAGAGCAATATGCTTATTTGCTAAATAAAAAAGCGTAAGAATTTAGAAATGCTAAATTTATTATACAAACAGCCCATGAATATTTCGTGGGCTGTTTTTTATTTCATGTTTTAACAATTTCTAAACATTCGGATATATACAAAAACAAAATTTTTTGATTAAATTTGGAGGAATTCTGAAAAAACATTTGTCTATGAATATGCAAGCGCTACAACAAGACACACTTCTTAAGGGAGGTGCTTATCGAATAGAGAAAATTCTAAGTCAAAGTGATTTGGAAATCACTTATCTTTCCGATAAATTCGGCGATAACAGAAATGTCGTGGTGACAGAGTTTTTTGTGAAAGATATTTGTCGACGCGAGAAAAATAATAGTGTTGCTTATGATTCAGAAGATGTCACAGCAATGCGTGATAAATTCAAAAGCGATGCATTGGATAGATTAAATAAAGGTATTCTTGAAGTTTTTGAAGAGAACAATACAGCCTACTATGTCAAATATGAAGACGACGGTGCTATAATCATACATGATGATTCAAGCGAATCAGACAACTTAAATCAGGATGATAAAAAAGACGCTGCTAAGCCATCTTTGCTAAAGAAATTAAAATGGCCACTTATTTTAGTTGCTGTTATAGGTGCAGGTGCCGCTTTTTTCGTGTCGTCAGAACCACCAGTAGAGATAGAAACAACAACAGTAAACTCAGAAAAGAAAGTTGAAACGAAAACTGTGGAGACTAAGAAAGAAGAGTCTGTAAAGGTAGAGAAGGAGAGTGCCGTTTTCGCTCCGATTATGGAGAAGTTGAGAAAGGCTAAGAAAGACGCCGAAGCAATCCCTGGAGTAAGTCAACATAAGGTTTTGACACAGCTTTCTAATGCTAAGGATGAGTTTGAGAAGGTGAAATCAAAATTGTCTGCCGATGAGCAGGATAGATACCACAAAGCTTTTCAGGAAGTTATAGAAATTGTTAAGAAGAGATCGTAATACACGGGCATTTTGAGTTTTGAAACCATGTAACATCTCCAAAATTCATTTTATTATTTCAAGTAAAATATACAGATATGTCAGAAGAAGAAATTCAGAAACAAATGGATGCAATGCGTGCATTAGATGAACCGATGCCGCAGGTTGGAATATTTTGGTATGACATGGAAGACAAATCATTTTTTGGTGTCTGTAAACAGGAACTTACTCCTAAACAGGTGGAAGAAGCTGCAGACAAGGGTTTGCCATTCATCAATTATCCTCATTTGCATCGTCAAGTTTGGGCCAAGGAATATTTCAAAGCACAAGCAAAACATGAGACAACTAAATTCAAAGGAGATTATACTCAAGTTCCAAGAGGAAGAGTTGCCTGGAATATAGATAAATTCATCGTTTTTGTAGGACAGTGGGCAAAACCAATAGAGTCTGAACTTTATTCTATGATTGAGAAAGAGTTTGCTCTTCCATACTTTGAATTCGTTTATGATGAGCATTGGGATTTAGGTCATGGATGGTCTGGGGATTTTTAAGTATAACTTGTCCCCCTCAAAAAAACACACATATTTCCCCTCTGTCGGATTCTGTATTCGCCACCGACAGGGGGTGGATTTTTAATCTTGCGTCGAAAATAGGCGTATTTTTGTGCGAAAAATTGCGTATGTCGGCAAAATGTGCTATTTTTACAATATGATTTGCATAGAGACGTATGTCCGGGGAGACGCACGTCCATGCGTCTCTACATATGAAATGAAAAAAACAAAAAATAAAATATAACAAAGAATTATGGCAGACGGTAGAATAATTCCAGTCAATATTGACGACGAAATGCGTACGTCGTATATTGACTATGCTATGTCCGTTATTGTGGCTCGTGCCTTGCCAGATGTGCGTGACGGTTTCAAACCAGTTCACCGCCGTGTTATGTACGGTATGAACGAGCTTAACATTACACATGACAAACCGACAAAGAAGTGTGCACGTATCGTGGGAGAGGTAATGGGTAAGTACCACCCTCATGGTGACAGTTCTGTGTATGGAGCGCTTGTAAGAATGGCTCAGGAGTGGAATATGCGTTACACTCTTGTGGACAAACAAGGAAACTTTGGTAGTGTCGACGGTGATGGACCAGCCGCAATGCGTTACACTGAGGCTCGTCTAGACAAGATCTCCGACACTATGCTTGTGGATATAGAGAAGGATACAGTCGATTTTGTAGACAATTTCGACGGTGAGTATCAGGAACCTACAGTTCTGCCTACTCGTATTCCTAATTTGATTATCAACGGTGCTTCTGGTATCGCGGTAGGTATGGCTACAAATATGCCTACACACAACTTGAGCGATACTCTTGATGCTGTTGTAGCTTATGTGGAAAATCCAGACATCGATCCTGAAGACTTGATCAAGATCATCAAGGCTCCCGATTTCCCAACAGGTGGTATCATCTGTGGATATGATGGTGTTAAGGATGCGTACTTGACAGGTCGTGGACGTATCGTCATCAAGTCGCGTACAGAGATTGAGACAGAAGACAACCGTGAGAAGATCGTCGTTACAGAGATCCCTTACCAGGTGAATAAGCGTGAGTTGATCGAGCAGATCGCTGATTTGGTGAAGGATGGCAAGATAGAAGGAATCTCAAACATCAATGATGAGTCGGATGGTGAAGTCGGAACACGTATCGTTATTGATATCAAGAGAGACGCTAACTCAAATGTGGTGCTCAACAAGTTGATGAAGATGAGCCAGCTTCAGAGCTCATTCAGCGTGAACAGCATCGCATTGGTTAATGGACGCCCTCGTCTGCTTACATTGAAGGATCAGATAGCAGAGTTTGCAAAGTTCAGAATGGAGGTCGTCACACGTCGTACACAATTTGAACTTAAGGAGGCACAGAAGAGAGCTCACATCTTGAAGGGTAGAATCATCGCCGTCGACAATATCGAGCAGGTGATCAGTATTATCCGAAGCAGTGAGACTGCGGCTATCGCAATCCAAAGATTACAGGTTGAGCTTCCAGAGCCACTTGATGAGATCCAGGCAAAGGATATCGTTGAGATGCGATTGAGAGCGTTGACAGGTTTGGAAATCGACAAGTTGAAAGCTGAGTTTGATGAGGTTATGAAGTTGATCGCACATTTGGAGGCCGTTTTGGCAAGTGAAGAGATGCGTCGCGACATCATCAAGGCTGAGCTTCTTGAGATCAAGGAGAAGTATGGCGACGAGAGACGTACAGAGATCGATTATGCCGGTGCTTCATTCAATCCTGAGGATTTCTATGCCGACGACGAGATGGTCATCACAATCTCACATCTTGGATACGTTAAGTCTACTCCGCTTGCTGAGTACAAGACTCAGGGAAGAGGAGGTGTCGGATCTAAGGCAAGTAATTCAAGAGATGAGGACTTCATCGAATATATCTATCAGGCTTCAATGCACGACACATTGCTGTTGTTCTCTCAGAAAGGACGCTGCTATTGGCTTCGTGTTTACGAGATACAGCCAGGAGCTAAGAACTCAAAGGGTAGAGCATTGCAGAACCTTATCCAGCTTGATTCCGACGACAGAATCAACGCATTCGTTAAGGTGCGTGGCTTGAACGACAAGGAATATGTCAACTCTCACTATTTGATCTTCTGTACAAAGCAGGGAGTTGTGAAGAGAACATTGCTTGAGCAGTACTCACGTCCTCGTACAAATGGTGTCAATGCAATCACTATCCGTGAAGACGACGAGGTAATCAATGTATCGTTGACAGACGGAAAGAGTGATGTTATCATCGCCAGCCGTAACGGTCGTGCGGTTCGTTTCAGAGAGGATTCTGGTGATCTACGTCCACTTGGCAGAACAGCTACTGGAGTACGTGGAATGACGCTTGATGAGGATGATCCAACAGATAGAGTAGTAGGTATGGTATGTGTTGAGAAGAACTCGCCAGAGACATTGCTTGTTGTTTCTGAGAACGGATTCGGAAAACGTTCATATCTTGACGACCGTGATGAGAATGGCAATATTATCATGGATGAAGACGGTAATCCAGCTACATTGTACCGTATCACTAAGCGAGGAGCTAAGGGAGTACGTACATTGAATGTGACAGAAAAGACAGGTAAACTTGTTGCAATCCAGGCTGTTACTGATGAAAACGATTTGATGATCATCAATACTTCGGGTATCGCAATCAGATTGAAGATCTCTGATACTCGAGTTCTTGGCCGTGCCGCTCAGGGTGTCCGCTTGATCAACTTGACAAAGAAAAACGATGTTATCGCTTCTGTATGTAAGGTTTCCGCTGAGGAAGAAGAGGAAGAGAATCCAGAAATGGAAGGAGAAACATCAAATGTTGAGGGTGGAGAAGTAGTGGATAACGGTGCTGTTGAAACAACGTCAGAAGAATAATTTGTAGGGGCCGGTTTTATACCTGCCCCATTATTACGAATTTAATTTGTTGCCAAACAACATTAAAATAATTTATGCAAAGTCGCAAAATAGCGATAACTTTGCAGCGTTTAATTTTTAATTGAATAAAATAAGACAAAAATGAAAAAATATTCAGTTGCTGTAGCGATGGTAGCTCTTTCAATGAGTGTATTCGCGCAGAAAGCAAACCTAAAAGCGACAGATAACGCTTTGTATGAGCCGATGGATTTGGCAGAGGCTAGAAAGAACATTGAACCAGCAATGACACATCCTGAGACTGCAAATCAGGCAAAAACATTCAACTTGGCAGGTAAGACATATGTTTTGTCTTATAAAGAAATCGCAGGTGGATCAAACAGAGCTGATATCAAGAATTATTTGCTTAAGGCAACAGACGCATATCTCAAGGCTTGGGATTTGGACCAGCAGCCAAATGAGAAGGGAAAAGTTAAGCCAGCTTATGCAAAGGAGATTAAAAACAAGCTTAATCAGCTTCAAGAGTATTTGATCGGTGAGGGTGGCAACTGCTATTTGGCAAAGGATTACAAGGGAGCATTTGCATTGTACACAAAGTATATGGAGATTCCTAACTCACCTGTAATGGCAGGTGAGCCAAAGGATACTACATACAATGAGGTGTATTACTTGGCAGTCAATTCTGCTATGCTTGACGAAGATTTGAAGAAGAAAGAGGCCATCACAATGATGGAGGATTTCAAGAATGTGGATCATAAGGAAGCTCCATCGATGTATGATTGGTTGTATAAGGCATATATCGAAAATGGAGATACAGTTAAGGCTGTCAACACAGCGAAAGAGGGTATCACAAAGTATCCTAGTAACCAGTACTTGTTGGCTAATCTTATTAACTTGTACATTTCGTCTAATAAAGTGGATGAGGCACTCAAGTATCTTGATGAGGCGATCGCAAAGAATCCAAAAGAGGTTCAGTACCATATCGTAAAGGGTAACTCTTTGTTGAAGGCAAAGGAGTATGACAAGGCAATATCTGCATTCAATTCAGTTATCGCTATTGATGCTAACAATTTCGAGGCTTATTCTGGTATTGGAGCTGTTTACATGATGAAGGGTCAGGACCTTTACACTGAGGCTGGCAAGATTCCAGTAAAGCAGAAAGCAAAATATGACGCTGCTGTTAAGACAGCTAAGGCTGAGTTTGAAAAGGCGGTTGAACCATTAGAGAAGGCTCATTCAATCGATCCTAAGAATTTCAACAATTTACAGATGCTTCGTAGTGCTTATATGCAGTTGAATCAGGGTACAAAAGCTGATGCTATCCAGAAAGAGATGAACAATCTAAAATAAAGGTTGGAATGTTGAAATAATAGAAGGAGACGTTGCATCGCAACGTCTCCTTTTTGTTTTTTTAATTGGGTATTCTAGTATAGTTTGACCAACGTCTCCTTTTTATATGAAAAAAGGAGAACCTTTTCTGATTCTCCTTGTGTCGAGATGAAGGGATTCGAACCCCCGACCCTCTGGTCCCAAACCAGATGCGCTAACCGGACTGCGCTACATCTCGATTGCAATATTTCTCATTTGCGATTGCAAAATTAGTGCTTTTTGTTGATGTAACAACAAAAAAATGGATTTTTTTTTGAAAAAGTGTAGATTTTGTTGATTGATAGATTATTAAGAATTTTGAGCAATTCAAAAAATATTTTGGTGAATTTCAATGTTTGATTCATGTGAGAATTGTGATTGTCTAGTGTTAATTCTTGTGAAATTTTAGTTTTAACTTTAGAATCATCGTTTTTTTTTGATCTTAATTATGATATCTTTGTGTCAAACGAATCTAACAAAAGAAATAAATATGTCTATCAACAATATGGCAGAATTTGAAGAAAAAACTATATATAAAAAGAGAATAGGGAGGATCAAATTATGACAAACAGCCAGATGGTGATTCCAATCATGGAAAAACGAAGTGGATTGTACTGCTGGTTGTATGTTTCATCACTTTTTTTTATGGGATTTTTTCCTTTGTTAATGATCTTCCTTTTAAAGCAATTTCAACCAATTTCTTATCTGGTGTCGCATCTTTTGTATCTATTTTTCTTGGTTTTATCTGGAAAAGCGATACGTGAAATACTCAATATCTATAAAGAGTTTGCGAAAAGAATGGGTTAATTAATGCAGTGTCCCTGTTTTAATAAGTGAATTAATATGATTATGAAAAGAATACTCTATATTGTCACATTTTTATGTGTTTTGATGAATATGTCTGTCTATGCACAAACTGCTATCCCTAGCCTGAAGACTCCGGTTGAGAAAGATGGCACCGTGTCGCTGCAAGACTTAAGCGTCAAGGTCGACGTGGTGGGCAACGTCGCTACCACAACTTTTGATATGGTCTTTTATAATAGTTCGACGCGAGTGATGGAGGGTGAGTTTGAGTTCCCATTGGGGGATGGCCAGACAGTTTCCCGCTATGCCCTTGAAATAAACGGACATTTGCGTGAAGGTGTGGTGGTGGAGAAAGAGAAAGGCCGCCAGACATTTGAGGAGATAGCACGTGAGGGGGTGGATCCCGGTTTGCTGGAGAAAACAACGGGCAATAGTTTCCGTACACGTATCTATCCTTTCAACGCTGGTAAGACAAGACGTGTGGTGATCGCGTGTGAGCAGGAGTTGAAGACTACAGATGGCAAACGCTATTTTCGTTTGCCATTAGTGGGTGATAAGAAGTTGAATACATTCAAGGTGGATGTGGAACTACATGGACAGGCTATACCACTTGTACCCAAAGGAAGTATGGAGATGTCGTTCAAAGAAGAGAATGGCAAATTCACATCTGCTTTCTCAAAGAAAAACTACAAACCAAACGATAATCTTGTGATAGAACTGCCTTGCAAGGATATTCCAACCGTCTACATTGAGAATGCTGGGATGGATACGCATTTCTACACTTTCGCAAAAATCGACCAAAAGAAGCGAGACAAGGTTTTGCCTAAAAGTTTGACGGTGGTTTATGATGCATCTTCGTCGGCAGAGAAAAGTAAGAATGATAAGAATCATGAGCTGATCAGATGGTATGCTAAAAAGGCTGGGGTAGAGAAGATCAGATTGGTGACATTCAGCGTCGCAATTCATTCGGATGAAGTTTGTACCGTCGACGAAGCATTAAGGAAACTTGAAAATTTAAGATATGATGGTGGAACACAGTTGGGATGCGTCGATTTAAGCAAATACGACAGCGATGAGATTCTTTTATTCACTGATGGTATAGGAAATATTGGTGTCGACGTGATAAAACCCGCCAATAGTCCGCTTATGGTCGTAAATTCCAACAATGTGGCTGAACATTCTGTATTGAGAAAACTTGCAGCAGAGAATCATGGCGTCTACATTGACCTTTCGTCTACATCTTTGCAGGAGGCTCAGAAACTAATCTCAGAGTCTGTTTATTCATATCTGGGTGCAAAATATGATAAAGAGGCAATAACAGATGTTTACCCCTCATTGCCATGTCCTGTTGGCGAGACCTTTTCTTTAGCAGGAATCATGAAAACAAAGAGCACGAAGATGGTGCTGTATTTTGGATTTGGCAGAGAGGTGACAGATAGTTTGGTTTGTGAAATCTCTGCAATAGATGGACAGAAAGCAGGAAATGTCAAGCGAATTTGGGCTCAGAAAAAATTGGCAGAACTTGATATGGATTATGTCAAGAATGAGAAAGAAATCACTGCTATGGCGAAAAAGTATAGCATAGTGACAAGAAACACATCGCTTATTGTGCTTGACAGAGTGGAGGATTATGTGCGTTATGGAATTGTGCCGCCGGATGAATTGCTTGAAGAATACAATCGGATTGTTGAAAAGCAATCTATGGCTTTTATTAAAGATAAAGATGAAGAAATTGCATCTCATATTCTCTTTGCTAGAGATAATTTTTTAAATTGGTGGAATAAAAAGTTTGATAAGAATGCCAAACCAGAAAAACCGAAAAAAATTCATATAACTCCATATACCCATAGAAGACGTCATGTCGTGCGAATGAAAGACTATAGAAGAAGTCATGATGTGCGAATGAATGATTATAAACCAGAAATACCCCAAATGTCTATAGATGAAAAAAATATATTAAGTAAATTTTCAAGATCAGGATGTGACTCTGTAGCATGTGTGACGATAAAAGGTGTTGTTAAGGATTCTAATGAACCTCTTCCGTTTGCAGATGTGATTGTGTATGGAACAAAAATTGGTACAAACACGGATATGGATGGAAATTACGAAATTAGGGTGCCTATAGGAGCAATATTGGAATTCTCTTATGCGGGTTATGAATCACAAACCCGAAAAATAACAAGTAATACATCTCACATATTGAATGTGACTTTGAATGAAGGAGCTTTAGAAGAGCTGGTTGTGGTAGGATATGGTGTGACTACATCCAATCCGATCAAACTGATTCGAAACAAGAAAAAACAACGTCAAAGAGAGAACGGAAAAATTCATTCTTCGGAAGATAACGTAATTGCAGAAGAACAGGAAAATCCACAGTCATCATCTACGAATATAAGTATTCAATATTGGAATCCTGATCTTCCTTATTTATCTCAATTGAAGTCAACTCCAGCAACGGATATGTATGAGAAATATCTTGAACTGAAGAAGGAGAATGCAACGTCTCCTACATTCTATATGGATGTGGCACAGTATTTTTATCGAGAAGGACAGGTTGACAATGCTATCAGAATAGTTTCCAATTTGTGTGAGATGAAGTTGGACGACGCGGAGGTGGCACGTTCGTGCGCAAATATGTTGGCTGAATTCAAGAACCATCAGTTGGCAGTCAGCGTATTTGAAAAAGTGGTTGAAATGCGTGGAGAGGAGCCGCAATCGTATCGTGATCTTGCATTTGTGACTGCAGAGAAAGGAGATTATCAGAAAGCTGCCGACCTGCTCTATAAAGTTGGTTCAAGCGAGTGGGACAGACGTTTCAGAAATATTCAGCAGATTGCCATTAATGATTTGAATGCACTTATTGCACTTCATCCAAATGATATCGACACAACAGCTTACGACCAGCGTCTGATGGGTAACTATCCAGTCGACATTCGTGTCTTGTTGTCGTGGAATACCAACGATAGTGATATTGATCTTTGGGTGACGGATCCGAATGGCGAAAAGTGTTATTATGCTCATCAAAGAACTGTGATAGGAGGCAGGTTGTCGGAAGATATCACTCGTGGCTACGGGCCAGAGGAATTCTGTATTAAAGAGGCAAAAGAGGGTGATTACAAGATCCAGGTACATTATTATGGATCAACCGTTCAGAAGAAATTGCAGCCTGTTGTTGTGACTGCTGTGGTCTATACTCATTTTGGCACACAGAAGCAGGAAAAACAGGTGCTGACGCTTCAACTTGCCAATAAGAAAGATGTGTATGATGTCGGCACTGTGAATTTTAAGGAAAATAAGATAAAAAGCAAACGCAGAATGAGCAAATCCAATCGCTAAAGTAGATGGTCATTATTAGATTACGATGTAGAAAATTCAGAATTCGAAATTATAAATGCTGAATGCCATTCATTCAGCATTTATAATTTATGATTTCTTTCAGCAGTTGTTTTGTTTCTGCCAATGAGTTGACGTCGAATATTTCGAATGCTGGTTTTCCTTTCTTTTCTCCCAATTTGCATCTCTCTACATGTGATTGCAGGTATGCGAGAATTTTGCCGAAGATTTCACTTTGGAAATATTGGTCGGTCTTGTCAGTTGTGAAATATGCGCAGACGTGATTGTTCTTGAATGTAAGTCGTTCAAAACCAAGATTGTTGGCTATGAACCTGATGCTCACGATTTCCATCAGACGTTGTGCTTGCTCTGGTATGTCACCGAATCTGTCTTTAAGATTCTTGGCAAACTTAGTCAGATCCTCTTCAGTCTGCAATGAATCCAGCTCACGGTATAGTGATAGTCTTTCACTGACATTCTCCACATAATCGTCTGGAATCAGCGCGGATAAATCAGTTTCTATGCTACAGTCTGTGCGTAGGATTTCGTTGGCATTGTTTGCGTTTGGATCATCTGCGAAAATCTCGTGGAATTCGTTCTGACGCAATTCTTCCACTGCGCTTGCAAGAATCTTTTTGTATGTTTCGTAACCCAAGTCGGCGATGAATCCGCTCTGTTCTTTTCCAAGCAGATTGCCTGCTCCACGTATGTCAAGGTCACGCATGGCGATATTGAGTCCGCTTCCAAGCTCAGTATAGGTAGTGATGGCTTCCAATCGTTTGCGGCTCTCATCGCTCAAAGCCTCCATAGGTGGAGCCATCAGGTAGCAGTAGGCCTGTATGTCCGAGCGTCCCACACGTCCACGCAACTGATGAAGATCACTCAATCCGAAATTCTGTGCATTATTGATTATTATCGTGTTACAGTTTGAAATGTCGATTCCGCTTTCGATGATGGATGTGCTTAGAAGCACGTCGTATTCATGCTGCACAAAGTCGAGCATGGCACTTTCAATCTCCTCTCCGCTCATTTTTCCGTGGGCGATGATCACTCGTGCTGTAGGCACTCCGCTGATTATGAAATGCTTTATATTGTCGAGATCTTTGATGTTGTTGTTGACGAAAAGCACCTGTCCTCCACGGTTCAATTCCGCTTCAATCGCTTTTGATACGATGGCTTTGTCGAATCGGCAAAGATGAGTTTCGACGGGATAACGTCCTGCTGGAGGTGTGTTGATGACGCTCAGGTCGCGCGCTCCAAGCAGAGAGAACTGTAGTGTACGTGGAATAGGTGTGGCAGTCAATGTGAGTGTATCCACGTTGACTTTCATCTCCTTTATTTTTTCCTTTGCGGTCACTCCGAATTTCTGTTCCTCGTCGATGATAAGCAAACCTAAATCGTGGAATTTGACACTTTTGCCAATCAACTTATGTGTGCCGATGACAATATTGACATTTCCATTCTCAAGATTTTTCAAAACTTCCTTCGTCTCGGAAGATGATCGTGTACGGCTGAGATAATCCACTTTTATCGGCAGATCTTTCAATCTGCGAGAGAATGTTTTGTAGTGTTGGAAAGCCAAAACTGTTGTCGGCACCAGCACTGCCACCTGTTTGTTGTCGCACGCTGCTTTCAATGCGGCTCTGACAGCGATCTCCGTCTTTCCGAATCCCACGTCTCCACAAACAAGACGGTCCATCGGACGTGAACTCTCCATGTCTCGTTTCACGTCAGCTGTGGCTTTCGCTTGGTCTGGAGTGTCCTGGAATTCAAAGTTGGATTCAAGTTCTGCCTGCATGAAGGAATCTGGACTGAAACTGTAGCCTTGTTCCTTCTTTCGCATAGCGTAAAGCAGGATAAGGTCGCGTGCGATATCCTTCAGTTTTTCTTTAGTCTTGTATTTTATATTGTTCCAAGTCGCACCGCCAAGTTTGCTGATCTTTACATTTTCAGAATCAGCTCCACGGTATTTGGAAACCTTATGCAGTGAGTTAAGGCTCACCATTATAAGTCCGCCATCCTTATAGTTGATGCGTACCATTTCCTGCTCAACATTGCCATTACGTTGCATTACAAGACCTCCGAACACACCGATTCCGAAATCGTCATGCACCACGAAGTCGCCGATGGAAAGATTCTTCAGCTCTTTAAGTGTGAGAGCCTCTTTTCCACGTCTGCTATCCTTATTGGTAAGCTGATAACGGTGGTAACGGCCGAATATTTCGTGTTCGACAAGCAAAGTGACGTTTTCGAAAGAAAAACCAGAATGAAGGGTTCCTGTGATAAATTCATAACCGTCTTCAATCTTAAGGTCGGAAAGGATCGTTTCAAGTCTTTCACGTTGACGGGCGTTTTCCGTTGCTATCAGTACGGATCCGCAAACTTCCTTCTGCTTTTTGATATAATCAGCAAGAAGATTGTAGTTTTTGGCAAAGACGGGGCTAAGATTAGCGTCGGCAATGATTCCATTTCTTTTTTCACCGTGGATGTTGAAGCATCTCATTTTTTCAATTTTGGCGACAGCGGTTTCAGCTCCACGGTTGGCAAGAGTGCCAAGAATATATTCATCGTTGTCCATCATCACGATGGTGTCTTTAGGCAGATAGTCAACCAAAGTATGCTTCTTCTCAGTGTTTTCTGCGTTAAGCACATTGCCCACGATCGTACACTCCTCAATAGTGTCAACTGAAAGCTGGTTTGTGGTGTCGAATGTGCGGATGGATTCAACTTCGTCGCCGAAAAAATCGATACGGTAAGGCAGTTCTGAAGAATATGAGAAGACGTCGATGATGCAGCCACGGATGGCAAACTGTCCCGGCTGGTATACAAATTCCTCACGGGTGAGACCAAGTTTGAAGAATTTTTCAGACAGAGTGTTCATATCATACTCGTTGCCTTTCTTGATGGAGAGAGTCTCACTTTTCAGTTTAGTCGGGCTCACCACAGAAGCGGAAA
The DNA here is from genome assembly GCA_015061115.1 of Bacteroidales bacterium. GTDB lineage: Bacteria > Bacteroidota > Bacteroidia > Bacteroidales > Paludibacteraceae > UBA1723. The sequence goes on from SUXE01000012.1 coordinate 30,224, forward strand.
GCGATTCCGGGTAGGCGATGATCATCAGGTTGTGAACCTTTTCAATAGCCTCCAAAGCACGGGTACGCATGATAGTGCGGCCGTCGTCGTCTAGTTGCTTCCCGTCTAAAGAAGGAAAGAAAACGATGGAATCATCCGCTTTTTCCGCATTGGTGTTTATCAGATTTCGTGCGTCCTGATAAAGGTATCCAGCGGCATCTTCATTCTGGCAGATTCGCAGGCATACGCTTGTGTGTTGGGCCACGAATAACGATACTGCAGCACGCAGCGAACAGTTTGGCAGATAGATGTCTGTCTTCGATTTGTTCCCATCTATGAAAGCCTTGATCTCTTTGGCTAGTTTAGATGATTCGACTATTGACGAAATTTTAGATATTTTCTCCATGATTCTACAAAAATACGAATTTTTGAGAGCCAATTCTTACATTTATAAGAAATTGTTAGATAATTGTTTTTGCTGTTTTTGTAAAGACCTGTTATGTTTTGTCTCAATGAGCGATTCCTTTAGTTATAACCTATGCTTAATTCGTTCATAGGAATAGATTTTTTGTTTAAAATCTTGTTAATTTGTTTTGATGCAGTCGTTTGAAGAAAATTTATGATAAAAAAATGGCTTGAAAGAATATTTGCATTAAATTTTGTTTAATTTCGCATCCGTAAATAAAAGGATAATTTATGACTAATCATTTACGCAGATGCCATGCGAAAGCTGAGGTTGATAGAGTTCGAGTAGGCATACAATTGACATCAGATGTCAGAGTTAGATTTTCTGGCGTGTATGTTTGCAATATCTACCGAGGAGATGAAGTTATTGAGGAATCTACAGTTACTTCAGAGGAATATTCAATTACTGTCGCTGATTTGAAAAACGGAGACAGGATAGAGTTTGTGCCTGAAGATGAAAAGAACTGTTATTTTGAACTTCAGAATGTGGAGATCGGAACAGATTTCCATTGGCAGGAGCAACACACTTTATCTTATCGTGGCATACTAGTGATTCAAGCCAAAGAGGATGGGAAACTTCAGGTTATCAACAACTTGGATATAGAAGAGTACATTCGTTCAGTGATTGGTTCTGAAATGGCACCGACTTGTCCGCTTGAACTATTGAAGGCTCATGCAATAATTTCGCGTACATGGCTTGTGTCACAGCTTCAAAGAAAAGCTAGAAGTCAGCATCCTATTTATAAAAAAGCTAAATTGAAAGTCTACGACGATGAGATGATCCAGATATGGGATGTCATGGGACACAGCGATTTTGATGTCTGTTCGGATGACCATTGTCAGCGTTATCAAGGACTTAATCCGGATAATAATGTCGACGAAGCTATAAATGAGACAGCCGGTATGATCCTTAAGAGTGGAGGAGAGGTGTGTGACGCACGTTTCTCAAAATGCTGCGGTGGTATTTCCGAGAAGTTCTCAACTTGTTGGACAGACGAGGATTATGCTTATCTTTCTCCTGTAAGGTGTAATGTCGACAAGGCTAAAGACATCAATTATACTGGTGATGCGATGAGTCTGAAAGAGTGGGTGAAGAATCCACCGACAGATGTCTATTGCGCTACTAAAGACTATTCTATCTTAAGCCGTGTGTTGAAGGCGTATGATCAGCGTACCACAGAGGATATGTTCCGTTGGAGTGTGAAGTACACACGAGAGGAACTTACTCAATTGATAAAAGAGAAGATCGGTGTAGAGGTAGGAAAGGTTGTGGATCTGCGTCCTGTTGAAATGGGAAAATCTGGAAGAATTTCTCGTCTTGACATTATCGGCACTCTTGGACACAAGGTGATAGGCAAGGAACTTCTGATTAGAAAGGCATTGTCAAAGACTCATTTGTTGAGTTCCGCATTCTTTGTAGAGAAGAGTTTTGACGGACAAACTGAATATTTCACACTCTACGGTGCTGGTTGGGGCCATGGCGTTGGTTTATGCCAGGTTGGTGCTGCTGTGATGGCGGAGAAAGGTTTCTCTTATACTGAGATTCTGAATCACTATTATCCTAATTCGGAAATTAAATTGATTCGTAATTCGTGATTTACGATGATTATTTGAAGATATTAAAAAAGACGGATTTTATTCCGTCTTTTTTTGTTAAATAGAAACGGATTTTACAGACATTTGGAAATTCAACATATCTGTAAAATCCGTGCTCGAAAAAGAGTTATGGTTTTTGGATTATTTTTCTTATGCTGCCATCACTCATTTTTACGATGTTTACACCGCTTTGTGGCGATGGAATGAGTGTTCCCGAGATAGAGTAGTATGCGACGGGATAAATGGCTTCTGACGCTGTTTCTGTCGCATCTGTGTTTCCTCCGTTATTTATTTCATAGCCAGTACGTGAGGATGTGATATGTATGTTGAATACGAATGTCGCAACTGCAGTCTCATTTCCTTTTTTGTATTTTATTGCCTGACGGATCGTGTAGTTGTCTCCGTCTTTTGTCTTGTCGGGATACTGTCCGACAGAGAAAGACATGGATTTGTCGTCAAACTCGCTGAAAACGAATCCGGACGCATATGCACAGCGGTTTCCTGATGCGTCAAACCAATGTCCGTATCCATTTGCGGTGGATGATGCGTTGTTGATCTCACCATTGCTGTCCACTGCGTAGAACATAGCCTTTCCGTCTGCTGGACCAGCACTGTTCCATGTCGTCATCAGATCGCTTACCGACGCTGCCTGCATTTGGAATGCTGTACCAAGTGATGACGCTGCTGCACCGTCTACTTTGATCGTTGTTCCTACATACACATTGGATGATGCAGGAAAATATACGTCATAGTTTATAGTGACATCACTGATTGGACCATTGTTGATATTTGCCGTACCGTATATGTTTGTGTTGGTGAATTCTACAGTGTATGGCCATTGGTCATCATTTGTTATTTCTTGATCCCATTTGTGCTGTATATATTCTGATGGAGCAGGAGATACGACCAAGAATAGACGTTTGGTGTTTTCTGGCACCACACACCCGATTTCACAACTGATCTCTGAATTAGAGTCAGAACCTGTACAATAAATATCCTCATCATAAAAATATTGTCGTGAGCCGTCGTTCATCAAAGCCACATATCCAAGATGGAATCCTCGTTTTGTATAGTTGGCGACGGAATTGTATGAGCTTGTGTTGACGGAAGTGAACTTTTCTCCGTCGAAGAATTGTTTCTTATCTTTTTGAGCGAGTGAAGCACCATTGGATAATGAGGTGAATTCCGTGGTTATTTTAGTTCCAGGAGTAGGCACATTAAGTGGAATTATGTTGAACCCTGTCGATTGAGGACAACTGCTGTATGCCACTTGATACTTGGTTCCGCCAAGAGAAATGTAGTCAAAACGAAGAGCGTTGAAGTAATTGTCTGCATCTTCACGTGCCACGTCAAGATCGACAGTCGCCATCTTCATTGCATAGTGGAAATACTCAAGATAAAGAGCATTCGCGTCGATGCCTTGCATATCCATGTAGACTTGATTTGGGTCAAGTCCCTTGCCTGGATTGTGTCTCCACAGTTTTCCAATGAAGTCAATTCCATGTTTTTCAGTCAGATAATAGTGCCACCAATATGATTGGTATCTGTGCCACTCATGTGTCATCGCGTAATTGTGAGTGTTTTTGAACAGGTTCCAACTCTGCTCCCATATCAAGTCTGGATACGATTGGTTGGCTTGCCATTGTGCGGTTTGTTCCCAGAATGTGGAGCCTGTTCCGATAGCGGTGCGGAATCCAGCGTAACCTTTTAGATCCGCGTAAACTTGATATTGGAAAGAGTGACCGACTTCATGTGCCACAGAATGTCCGACAGGTTTGCTAGTTCTTGGACTTAACCATAAAGCTCCGATAATATCGTCGTAGCCGCCTCCGTAGCATATCCAATCAGTAGTATGGTTAAGAAGTATCATCATCTTGTATTTTGATACATTTGAGTGGCCTTCATCGCAAAAAGCGAGAGTTCCGATGTTCATTTGATAGAAACCTTCAGCCTTGTTAAGCAGGTCGTCGATATCTACTCTGTAAGTAGACGCGGCGTTTGATGGGTTGGTGTTGCCGTACTTGTTATCCCAATATACGATGAAATTCTCACTCTCTTTTGAACGTGATTTTGACCAAGTGTATTGGTTGTTTGTGTCATTTTCTTTGTATATGAGAGTGTCTGTGCGATTTTGCCATTCACGAGGAATATAAATATTCTTTTCAGCAAACGAACTTATTGAAGTCGTGAATAATGCTAAAAGTGTTAGATAAAGAGTTTTCATGGTGGTAAATATTTATAACTTACGTTGCAAAATTAAGAAACAAACTTTCATTTTGTCAGTTAAAATCAATGATTTAGCATTTATTACATGTAGTTTGGTATTTTTGTCCATTATATTGTTTTAGAGTACGTGCTAGAATATAGCCAAAAACGGCTATAAATGTTGAATATAGCCAAAAACGGCTATAAATGTCAAATATAGCCAAAAACGGCTATAAATGTTGAATATAGCCAAAAACGGCTATAAATGTTAAATATAGCCAAAAACGGCTATAATTTGTAAATATAGCCAAAAATGGCTATATTTGCCGAATATAGCCAAAAACGGCTATATTTTAGAACAAAAAAACTATAAAAGTATGAGAAAAGCCACTATATCAGCTGATATTGTACGTTCGACTTCATTTGAAGTTGAAGACATAGAGAAGTTTCAAAAATATATGATAAATTTTTTTGAAACAGTCCCAGCAATATCAAATATTGATTTTTGGGGACGATTGGTGAAAGGCGATGAGATAGAAATTGTGTGTAATGATATAAATAAAGTATCACGACTCGCATTTCTGTTAAAGTGCTATGTCAAGTCGTATGCACCAATTTTTGAAGTTAAGTATGCGAATCCTGCAGAAGATAAGGCTCTTCAGAAAAAATATGGTATACGAATGTCTGTAGGTGTTGGAGAATTAAGAATTAATGATCCGATAACCAACATAATAGATGGAGATGCAATTTATCGATCTGGACGTGGATTGAAAGAAATATCAAGCTATAAGAGGAATACATTTGTCTATTCATCAGATAAAACAGAGCAGGATGAGTATGTGAATGTGGTATGTTCGTTGATAGACGTCATTCTGAATAATGCTACTTCCAGACAATGTGAGGTGCTTTATTACAGGCTATTGGGGCTTCAGGAAAATGAGATAGCAATAAAATTAGGAATTTCTCAGCCAACTGTTAATAAGATTTCTAACGCTATCTCTTGGAATGTAGTGAATGATGCGTTATCTTTGCTTGAAAATATAATTAATTGAAAAAATGTTAATTTTCATCAAACTATTTTTGCGTTTAGTTGCAGTACATTTGGTTTGTGATTTCATGTTGCAGACTGATAAGTTTTGTGAGAATAAGAGATTCTCGTCATGGCAGTTGTATGTCCACTCTTTTTTGGTCGGTTTGTTGTCATGGATAGTCTTATATAGTCCGGGTATACTTCCAGAATCTATATTGTGTGCATCATTGATAGGAGTGTCTCACTTGCTCTTTGATGGATTTAAGTCTATGTTGGCAAATAGATTTAGGAAAGAAATCATAGATAACGACAAGTTGGCAGACGCCCAGTTCAATGCATTCTGTATCGACCAAGTTTTGCATATTGTTGTTTTGGCCGTAGCGACGTCGCTATTCCTGGCATATTGTAAAGAATATTGGACGACGTGTGATTGGGAGTTTTACAGTGCGGATAAATTGATCCTTTTGTTTGTCGGCTGTTATTTATGTTGTAAGCCATCCAACATTACAATAAAGCTGTTTTTGGAGAAGTATAAGATAGGCTCATCATTGGCTAAATGTGACGGTGATTCAAGCGAAGAGACGGAAAGAAAATTCAGGATACAGAATGCTGGCCATATAATAGGAAGTTTGGAGCGTCTGCTATGTTTTGTGTCGATATTGGTTGGCCACATTGATATTATAGGCTTTTTGATTGCCGCCAAATCCATTTTACGATTTAAGGATAATAATGCGGAGACCCAGACAGAGTATGTTTTGGTAGGAACATTGTTGAGTTTCGGAATGGCTATTGTTATTGGTTTTCTGACAAACAAATGTTGGCTTTTGTTTTAGTAGGTAAAATCTATGAAAAAATCCCAAAATACTATAATTATTTGCAGTATTAAATCAAAGAATTCATAAATTATAAAGATGGATAAATACCCAAAAATCAGTAAGAAGATATAATACTATAATACTAAATATTCCTAAGATCAATAGCTTAATGTCAAAACTATCTGTTTTGACAAATATCTTAAAAGACTTTATTGATAATTTATAAGTTGTTTTATATACAAAGCGTATTCCTAAAATTGTTAAAGGCAAACCGCATATATATATAACTATCATAGCCCAACCACATTGTCCAAACAACATAACAGGAAAGATAAGTAGACCAATAGGAACAAGACACGAAAAAAGTTTTATAAGTGTAGTTACTACACCTATTATAAAAGAAGGTTTATTATATTCTGCCAATGAATTTAATTCATTTTGACATAATGATTTTTCTTTATTTTTTAATGATTCAAACATAGCGAATTTTTATTTTAACCTGGTTGTATGTTTGTGAATTTTATTGGTTTTTAATTGGATAAATAGGAATGCTGTCTCCATGATTAATTTGGAATTCATCATCAATACGAATATGAAATTCATTAACGAATTCAATCTTTGAAGTGTCGCTTTGTGCATGATAAACGACATATTCACCTTTTTCATTTTCAGAGATTATTTTTCTTCCGCATTTAATGAATTTTGTCCCTTTTATAAATTCGAATTTGTATCCATCTGATGGATATTTTGGAACTAACATTTCTTCTACTTTAGAATTTTGTGAGGTGGAGTCTTTAATAACGTATTTTTTTTCATACATCCAGTTTTTATCGCAGATTATATATTCAGGATCATCTTTAGATGAATTTTTATTTAATACATAAACAGAAGCTCGATCCACGTCAGTTATTTGATTGTTATAAACTATTTTATCTTTGTCCATCATCACATCAAAACCGATTGTTTCAAATGATGATGCGTCAAAAGTGAAAATTTGTGAAATTTCATTGTAGTATATTTTGTATATGTAATTAGAGTCTTTCACATACATTTTTGTGTTTCGTAAATTGTATCCAGTCAGAACTTTGTAGGAAGACGGATTCATTCCTTCAAGTAGGGTTGTCCTAAAATACAGATTGGTGCCATCTGTGGCGAATTCAAAACTGTCTGCACGAAAGGTAGTCGGATCCATTCCGTCAAAAATTTTATTTTGATAGTAAACGTGATCCTTATCTTTTGCATAATTTTCTCCTATAATTTCTAAAGAAGAAAGATCCACATCTTGCATACGAAACACATTTAGATATGGTTCTCCTGCACTTGTGTAGAACATCTTATTATCTTTGCAATAATAGAGGCCATAGATGTCTTTATGATAGTTGTTGGATTTTTCGCTGACTCTTACATTGGGGCCATAAATTCGGCTACATACGGTGAGTCCCATGAATGTATAGAGCACCATCACCAATGCGAGAACTTTGATTATTTTGAATGATTTAGAAAGCATACAATTAATATAATGACGAAGGCGAGGAGGTAAACCTCGCCTTTGAATTTTAATGCATAATCAATATTATTTTTTGATTCAATTTATGCTTCCAACAGGTAATGTTCGGCATCCAATGCTGCCTTACAACCGCTTGCCGCTGCTGTGATGGCTTGGCGGTAGCGAGGATCACAGACGTCGCCTGCCGCAAACACTCCTTCGATATTTGTGTGCGAAGTACCATTGTTTGTTACTATGTAACCTGCTTCGTCGGTTTTTACGACATCTTTTACCAGTTCTGTGTTTGGATGATGACCGATGGCGATGAAGATTCCGTCAGTGGAAACTCCCTTTGTCGAATTATCTTTGTTGCAGATTAGATTGGCTTTCTCGACTTTGCCGTCACCTTCGATTCCGATCAACTCATGATTGAAAAGAATCTCAATATTCTCTTGCGACGCTACACGTTCCGCCATCACTTTGCTTGCTCTTAGATAGTCTTTTCTCACCACTAAGTAGACCTTCTTACATAGTCCGGCAAGATACAACGCATCAGCACATGCAGTGTCTCCACCACCTACCACACACACTGTTTTTTTGCGGAAAAAGAATCCATCGCAAGTGGCACAGGCAGAGACTCCCATTCCTGTATATTTTCTCTCATCGTCTATACCAAGATGTTTTGCGCTTGCTCCTGTTGCAATAATCACAGAATCAGCTTCAATCTCAATCTCGTCGTCAACAATGATACTTTTTTTCTTACCTTCAAGACTGACTTTTGTGACGAATCCAGAGCGTATGTCAGTACCAAATTTCAATGCTTGGTTACGCATATCTTCCATCATTTCAAAGCCACCAACACCTTCTGGATAACCAGGGAAATTTTCCACAGTTGTGGTTTGTGTCAATTGTCCGCCAGGAAGCAGACCTTCAATAAGAATAGGTTTAAGATTGGCTCTCGACGCATAAATTGCCGCTGTGTAGCCAGCTGGTCCAGATCCGATAATTAGGCATTTTGTAGTCTCTTTCATCGTCGTATTATCTTAAGTCAATTATTTCTATATCTTTTTTTGTCAGGTCGAAAGCAAACTGGTTGTCGTCAATCGCCGTTTCTGTGTATTTGTCGACAGTTATTGTAGTGTTGATGCCATTCTTTCCCTGAAGTTTGATTGCATGTGGTTTCATTGAAGATTTGTCCACAGAGATGGAAATACGGGAATATGGACTTTTCCTGTCTTCTGGATACAATTCTACAAATTCGTGAGTTTTTCCATTTTCATCCATTTCTCCGATGTGAAGCATCTTATATCCTGATTTGTAAGATGTAATGATAAGAATTGGATTGATTTTTTTTATTTCTTCTTTTCCAGGTTCACTTACTGTGACTTCTGCAGACTCAGACATATAGACATATTCTGTTTTGCCATCGAAATATGTATCGACGCCTGCTACAGATAATTTAAATTTTTCTCCTTTAAGAAGAATGTTTCCTTTCAAATTTTGTTTTTTGTTGCTTTGAGTATTTTCAATAACACATGAAAAATCAATTTTTGAACTTTTATTGGATTTGTTGAATGAAGATGTAGCCTTGTCGAGCAAAGCCATAGCTTTCGGATCAACCGCATCCTGAGAGAATGCAATTGAGTTGAGCATACAGAATAAAAATGCTATTATTATATGTATTCCTTTCATTTTCATTTTAAATTATTTGTTTGAAATTTTTTATCGGTTTTAAAGTAGACGGAATTGTTTTTTGTCTGCAATTTCAAAACCTTGTCAAAGATAACATTTTTTAATGAGGAAGACTCACAAATAGATATAATTAGAGTTAATAAAACTAAAAAATAGCTGGTCAGTGATGCACAAAATGATTTTCATTCGATTCTCAGCGAGTTAAAAATGCGGAAAATAAGGGATAATGTTTTGAAATATATGAAGTTATATGTTAAAAATGTTTATATTGATTTTATTCGAAATAGATGAAAAAGGTCTGGAAAATGGAATTTTTGCGGTTTTTTGATAAAAATTTTCAAACTATGCTCAAAAATGGCATAGCTTGATGCGAATTTTGTATTGTAAAAAGAAAACAACGAGATTTCTGAAAATTATCTGATGACGTTGGTTTCATGTAAGAGATAATTAAAGTTAAATTGAAATTTTATAAAAGAAGGAGAAAAAATACAAGAATATAGGTGGAGTAGGAGAGAGTTAAATTTTTACAAATGTATTTGATTTTAGTTGAGAAATCAAATATCTACAAAAGTATTTGCATATAGAAACATATATACAATTTGATAAAAATTTAACAAAAGTAACGACTATATTTACATATTACAAAAGTAAAATTAACTTATTTATTGAGTGTTATTGTTTTGTCTTTTTGTTGAAAGTCAGTGTTTTGTATAAGATAATTTAATGTTATTAGTTAGGTAAATATTTGAGAAATACTTCTTTTTTGTAAAATAAGGGTATTTTATAATAATATTTTATATTTATTGTGTGTAAATCAGTATTTTATATATTTTAATTAAAGTAAAACTATAAATATATCTTGTATCCTTATGTAAAATACATAATTCGTTTATATTTTGCGATTTTTGCTTTACAATCGTATAATCAACCTTAAATACAATTGTAATATTGATACATACGTATAGATATCTGGCAAATGTAAAATGTATATAAAAAAGTAAATTTATATTTGTATCAATTTAAAAATGTATTTATCTTTGTGGCATGACATTTGTAATGATATTTTAGTATTGTTTTGCAATGAAAGATAGAATAAAGAAAATACAAGAGTATAGCGGTTTGTCTCTTGGTGTGTTTGCTTCACGTACAGGAATTAAAGCTGCATCTCTTTCCCATATATTAAATGGAAGAAATAATCCAAGTTTGGATGTTGTGATGAAGATTCACGAAACATTTCCTGAGATATCGTGGGAATGGATGTTGTATGGAACAGGTACAATGTTAAACGGAGGAAATGTCGATAATGTTGATAATAAACCAGTTGAATCTAATATTGCACCGTCGCCAAATCAGACAAATCGTACAATTTTTGATAATGATTCGGTAAAGGAGGAAGAATTTGAAGATGAACCTGAATTGGATGATGATACGGACGATGTAGGAGATGATAATATTGTTGATATCGATGTTCCAAAAACAGTTGAAAGAGCACCGTCTAACCTATCGGAAACGATTGAGAATCAACAGAAATCAGAATCTGAGATAATTGATTCATTTTTGAAATCTGATTCATTTAAGAATATCTTGGACACTCATCTTAAAGCAAAAGAAAAGTCAGTAAAAAAGATCATTGTGCTTTATGATGACGAGACTTACGCCGAATATTCGCTAAACAAATTGTAGAATAAAAAATCAAATAAGATTAAAAAGACGCGTATAGCGTCTTTTTTTATTTAATAATGACTATTTTTGTATACCTCTAATATCAAGTCTTTTATATTATATTGATAATTATATGCTAAGATTTATTTTTGAATCACGATTTAATAGTTTTTTTATTATACTTTTCTTAATGTCTTATCTTTCAGGGACAGGCTTGTCTGCACAGACTAACAATATTTGTACAATAAAAAATAACTATATTCTTAAGCCTTTCGATGGACCTCTGACAAATCCACATAAGGGATTTACTTTTCCTACCGGAGGTACTTGGAGTTTTAGTTCAAGCTGGGAATACGGCCCTGGTGGTGAAAAAAACAATAAAGCATGGGATGTTGTTACTTATGGTTGTGGTTATCAGCGATGGGATAAACTAAATCCAGAAAAAGGTGTGTATGATTGGACTGCACTAGATAAACTCTTGGATGAGTGTGAAAAGCATGGGATGGGTTATGCCTTACGTGTATTTCCCTATTCTTCCACTAAGGGTGTAAGTAGCAATTATACTGTTGAGCAGGATTATGATTGGACTCCACGGTTTGTTTACTCAGAAGGAGCCAGAAAAGGCTATGCCACTGTAACTTACAATGGAAATCAATATACCGTAGCCGTTCCTATTTGGGATGATCCAATTTATTTGCAAGCACATAAGGATTTTGCAGCAGCTTTGGCGAAAAAATATGATGGAGATCCTCGAATAGAATACATTGATATCCGTCCTTTTGGTAACTGGGGCGAGTGGCACGCTTCTCAATTAAAAGGAAGTGAAATGCCGTCAGAGGAGGTCCAGAAGGATATGTTGTCATATTATGCATCTGTTTTTCATAAGACATTGTTAGTGTTGCCTTCCAGTGGATCGGGTGATGTTTACAATCATGCGTTAAGCCTTGGTATAGCAAAGCGTGACGACGGTATGATTGCAACTCCTGATAGAGAGTATACATTGTTGGCGGCATACGAGGCTAATCTTCCAACTATAGGTGAAAATTTGGCTCCTTACTCAACTATGTTGAATTACAATGACATTATACCAGGAGGGTACTTAAAGTGGACTTTGGAACGTTGGAAAAAAGCAATTACTGTGCCTCACTTGACATATTATGTGTTGGATCAAGATAGTGATGCTGGTTATAGATTTTATAATGACAACAAAGTTCATGTTGATTCCATGACTAAGGTGATAGGTTATAATTTCAGAATTTTAAATGCAGACCTTTTGACAATTACAGACTCAATTATGACAACAAACACATTAAATATTACTGTTAAGAATACTGGTCTTGCTTCATGTTTTTTTGATGTATATATGGTTGCTGAACTTGTTGACAATGCTGGTAATGTTCTTTCTAAATTTGGAAAAACGATCCTTATTCCTAAGGGATCTTTTAAGGATGAAATGTCTCAAGATTTTGATTTTGTATACAGCGTTTCTGCGGGTCAGACTAATTTAGTTACACAGCAAGGAGTTTCTGTTGCTCTTTCTCTTTATGAAAGCGAGGATGATTACAATAATGGTAAAAATCCAACAGTTCGCTTTGATAATGATGGTATTCAGGAAAATAAAAAACTATTGCTGACATCATGTTCCCATGAATATGGCAATTGGGACACATTAAAAGTAGCGACTGGTACGGAAGAGGGGTTGCGTAGGCATGTTTGTACTCGTGAAAATTGTGAATCGTATGAGGAAGAAATTATTCCGGTGTTCATAGCAGGTTTGGATGAAGTCAGGAACGATAATGATACAATTGTACCGTATGCTTTAGAAAATTCAATTTACATTACAAATGTGAAAGGTAAAACTGTTTGTTTGTTCAATTCTTCAGGAGAATTATACGAAAAAAAAGTTGCGAATATGAATGAATTGCAATTTTCAGTACAAAGTAAGGGGGTATATTTTGTGATGGTGAATAACAAACAATATACAGTTATTGTTAAATAATTTAGAAATACGGCTGTCTGCTGGATTGGGTACTAATATCTAATCTTATTTCATCCCCCTCGTCGCCTTAATCAATTCAAACGCTTTATTGATCTCTTGGCATCTTAGATTAGCGATTTCAACGGCTTTTTCTCCTTGCTGAGCGAACAGATCTGGATGGTTAAGACGCATAAGATTGCGACGTCGGGCTTTGATCTCTTTGTCTGTGGCATCTTCTGTCAAATCAAGTGCCGCATATGCTTTTTGAAGCTCAGTAAGTGGTTTGGGTGTATTTGAACTATAACTTGAATTTGAATCTGTAGATTGATAATAACTTCCTGTGTTATATGAAGATCCGTTTTGGGAATATGAACTATATTTGTTGCTTGATGTTGAATCGTTATCTGTGGATTCATACTCGTATTGGCTGTATTCTTCGGTGTCTCGTGTACCTGTAAAGGTTTGGTTTTTCTTTTGGTATTTCTTTTCATAAATATTGTAAGTACTTGAATTCATGCCATTCAATTTCTCTGTAATCCTTTTTAGAAATAACTTTTCCTCGGAACTACACGAACCGTCTGAGAAAGCAATCTCAAACAGATATTCAAGAAACCATTTTTTTCTGGTAAAATTCGATACCTTATTTATTGTTTCTATCAAATTATCACAATCTGAAAGAGCCGTCTCGTTATAATTCTTGAATTTTAAGGCGTATTCTTTCACAAATTTCACCCGTTCTTTGAAATGAGCTTCATCGTATCTCTTGATGAATTGCTTGATGATGTCAAGCTCACAAACCATATTGGTACGGTCTGCCGCCATCACCTTTGCCATAATAATCAATGCATTGTCTACAAAAATTTTGTCTTTTTCGTCCTTCGTCTTTTTGAATCCTTTTTTGGATTGATTTTCATCATCATATTCTTTAATGTCCAGAGATATTGCCAATATGTAGCAGAAAGCAATTGTAACAAATGCATTTAGTAAAAAAACTAAAGTTCCCATGCAACTTCAAGTTAAGAATTCCTTACAATAAAAGATGCTGCATTCAATATGACGCTGAAATTCTTCTTCTGTTGCTCAGAAAGCGTGATTTTAGCGAGTTCTTCCTGTAGACGGGAGTGATATTCGTTTTTGTCTTTTAATGCCTCGTAGGCCTTTTTATAGCACAATTTCATATTGTCCATATTGCCTTCAAGGTAGGAGATGTGGCCGATATCTATCAAATCGGCTGTATGCTTGTGTGAAATCCTTGAAAAATAGGATATTGCCTTTTGTAAAGAGCCTGACTGCATCAAACAGTTTGCTATCAGACGGATTACTGAATCATCATCTTCTTTCTTTAGGTTGAATTCCAGATAATACAATTGTTTCAACGCTGTGTCGTAGTCTTTTTCAGATAACGACAGGTTGGCAAGCTTCTTGCGTATTGTGATGTTGTCTGGATCCAACTCAATGATTTGCACCATTGTAGACTTAGCTTCTGTCAGATTTCCAAGTTTGTATTCGCAGAATGCTTTTCTCGACAATGTCCATACATCATCTCCGTTATACAGCAGAGCCTGATTGTAATGGGCAAGGGCAGAGGTGTAGTCTTCAAGCTGCTGGTAGCATAAGCCTATTTTCTGTATAGATTTTTCCGTTTGTAAATCACCAAGCTTTTTGTATGCTTCTATGGTTTCATTATATGCTCCTTTTTCAAAGAATAGATCTCCAATTGGTTCAATAAACTTATTTGTATTTGGCAGAAACGCAATATTATACAAATGTAAACTTGAATTGAACGGATTTACAAAAGAATTTGCGTGAGAGAACGACGCATAGAATCTGCTTAGTCCAATAATGTATCTGATTACATTTGTATTGAGTGCCAATTGGTCATGAGTCATTACCAAAGAATCTGTATCGATACCTTTGGCTTCCATCATCTTGTTTACAAATGTATCAGCCATTGGCATGTTTTGCAGAGTATAAATCAATCCGTATTTATCAGGATCGCTTATATATTCGTTGTCTACAAGTGGAATCAGCATCTTCTGGTTGCTTGAAGAGGTCGTTTTTAGCTCGTTAAACAGCTCAGATTCCTCGTTTAGAAGCATAAACCAGTTGGATATCTCAGAGAAGAAAGAATTCGTGAAAAACAGCGATGTATGGCTTAAAAGGTCTTCACCCATAAACTGCATCTGGGCATATTCACGTAATGTATCCTCATTTATCGAGTCTTTCTTGAAGAGATCAGTATTGATGTCCATATCATTGTTGCCAAAGATATTGTTCATATCCACTTTGTCAAGGAAGTCCTCTTTCAACTTTGTCTGTGTCTGCTGTGTGTATTTACAGCGAATAAACTGGCAATGTATATGTTGCAGCACTTCAGACAGATTATCCGTAGCGCAGAGACGTTTTGCCTCATCAAATACGTCTGGATATAATTGTAAACGGGTGTTGTAGATATATCCACACAATAGCAGAGCTGTTGCAGCACGTACTTTTATACGGTTGTCGTGGTTTTGACAGAGTCTTAATATCAGTTTGAATCTGTTGATGCAGAATCTGTTAAGCATTCCAAACATCAATCCAGATGTAAAGACACATTTGTCGGATACAGTTATAAACTCATTGCCGAAATAGCGTGTATACAATTCTAAATCATCATTTGTGAAGTTGTCACACAATAGTAAATGACGGAATATCTCACATCTGATTTCTGACAATCTTTTGCTGTTCACATTTGTATTTACATTTGTATTATCACTCAACATCCGTTGTCCGTAGATCTCTTCTATTTCAAAGAACAGATTTCTTATATCTTTACATTTGTATATGGATTTGTATTTGCCCACATCTTTTATAAATGTAAATTTTGACGTGTTATGATGGCTCATCACATCATCTGCGATAGCAAGAATATCCTGTTTTGTAGTTAGAAGCATTCCAAATGTATTTTCGTCGATCGCAGCGTCGAATGCATACTTAAGAATAAACTCTAAATTTCTTGAAAGCTGTTCTGTTTTAAGGGAAAGAGAATTTTGTTTGTCGTCAACACCCAAATTTTTCAGAGTGGCAATGAGAGTGACCAAACAAAGTAGCGCATCGTTGATTTTGTCAGCAAAAACGTTGCTGCAAACCTCTTTATATAGAGAAATTGCGTTTTTATCCATCTAAATTCAATCTTATATATCGTATTTTAGGCAAAAATAAGTAAATTCGCACTCAAATTAAATATAAGATGAAAAATATTAGAATTACTTATTCTTGCAATACAAAAATATAAAAAGTGCTGAAAACTAAACAAATTCAGCACTTATTTTTTGCTACATTCGGCAACATTTGGCAACAAAAAGCAGATTTCTATCACATTTCTATCACATTTTTTCTATCTTTGCCCGTGTGATAAATTTATAATTCTTTGATCATGGGAAAGACCAAGAACGGGGCGCAGCTGGTACAGCTGTACGAACGGAAAACCAAGAACGGCACAACCTTTTATTTGCATTATTCCCTGAATGGCGAACAGATAAGGGAAAACACCCATTTGCATTTGACGGGGAACAAGGACAATGACAAAGTTATCAGAAGAGCCGCCCAGATGATGCAGGCGGACAAAACCGCCCAGATATTGAGCAACCGCACGGGAATAGCCACGGAGACGAAACGAAACAACATTCTATTTGCCGACTATTGCGAAAAGATTGCGGAACGCTACAGAATCGGAAAAACGAGATCAAGCGACTACACGAAAAAAATGCAGATCCTGAAAGTAGCCAAGTTTGCGGAGGAGATGGACGCAAAAACAAAGCTTTGCAACATTGACAAAGCGTATTGCGAAAAGTTCGCCCAGAAGATCCAAGAGCAAACAGACATAAAGGAAAACACGAAAGCTTTGTATTTCGCCCGTTTCGTGTTCGTGCTTAATTCAGCGGTTAAAGATGAATTGATAGCGAGCAACCCCGCCGAAAAGGTTGCGGAACGTCCACGCCTGAAAAGCAATGAAAGGGTTTATCTGACAGAAAGCGAGCTAAAGGCGTTTGCGGATGTGGAGACAAAGACGGAAAAAGAAAAGACCGCCAAAGACGCTTTTCTGTTCTCATGCTTGACGGGTTTAAGATATAGCGACGTGCGTAGGATCACAGCCGACAATATCGAGGAGACCGCCGACGGGGTGCGTCTGAAGATCGAGACGAAGAAGACAAAGAAATACATTTCTTTCATATTGTCCCCGGAATGTACGGGGCTAATCCGTGAACGTCTGGAGCTTTCGGGGGGTGGGGTTCTTTTCCCTTTGCAAGATCCTACCTACTTGAATAGATGGTTGAAAGCCTTTGCAAAGGCTGCAGGCATTGACAAGCTTTTGACATTCCACACCGCCCGCCACACGTTCGCAACTCTGTTGCTGACAAAGGGCGCGGATCTGTACACTGTTTCGACACTGTTGGGACATAGCGACATCACAACGACGCAGATTTACGCAAAGATCGTTGACAAGAAAAAGGATGATGCGGTTAAACTATTGGAGGGCGTGTTATGAATGAATGGAAGGAGGTTGATATTGATGATTTTGATTTGGAAAATGTTTATGATGATTGTACATGGGGGCTGGAATGGTGCAATTATCTTTCTGACAACATTTATCAAAGAATTTTATTTGCAAACGTTTTGATAGAGTTAGAGCACGCAACAAATTTTGTACCTGGCGATTTATGGAAACATTCGTTAGCATGGGACGAGTGGGTAGAATCATATACACCACCATTCAAGACAGTTGTAAAAAAAATTGGCAAAGATAAGGAACGTTTATATGGAAACTACAAATATATTAAACGTCGCAAATGGAGCGGAACAAGGCGGCTTTATACTTTTCTTTGTTGGTATGTCACAGAAATTTTTGAACTAAACAACATCAGGATGAAAAAGAACGGGGGCGGGGTTGATTACGCTTTATTTAGGACTTTTTTTATTAATTCTCCTAACCCAGAAAAAAATATATATAACGAATTTAGGGAAGGATTACGCCCTAAAAACGCCGAATACATAGAAAAAGCGGTGGATAAAGTATTATCTTCTTTGTTAATAACACAAAAAAATCAAAAAAAAACATAAAAAAAAGTGCTCCCTAAATAGGATATGTTTTTTACTATAGTCATTTTTTTGGCATAAAAAAAAGTGCTGTTTTATAAATGACTTATAATCAAGTGTTTTGCACCTTTTTATTTCCTAAAGAGGTGCTTTTTTTATTTACTTCATACTATTCATCTTTGCAGTGTAATTAAAAAAAATGAATAGTATGAACGCTAATACATTGCAGGGGTTAGCCGCTAACCTAAGACACTTAACGGCGCAGTTTGAAGAGTTCGCCATAGATCAGGCGAGAAAAGAAGCGGAAACGCCAAAAAGTCCGTATCTGACACTATCGCAGGCGTGTTTGTTTTTGGGGATCACAAAAACGGCGCTGTATACTATGACGTGCCGTAAACAGATACCCTATTTTAAGCCCAACGGAAAAAACATCTACTTTCTTGAAAAGGATCTCATTAATTGGATCGAATCAAAGAGAGTGAAGACCGTAGAAGAAACAGAAAGCGAAGCAGCAGCTTTGTGTGTGAAATAACAAGTGACAACCCCGAAAACAAAAGGAAACTATGGGAGTTTTTGACGGTTCAGATCCTAATTTGATAATAAGGCCTATCAAACGAAAGGAGATCGAGCAAGCGGAAAAAAAAGAGGAGGAAGATTTGCAGACCCTTTGCGGGCAATGGGCATTGTCTTTGCTGACCCCAACAACATGCCCGTTTAATAATCTGCTTTCTTATGGCTGGAGCAATGATTTTGCCCGAAAAAAAAAACATTGACAAAATCGCTAACCAGATTGTAAAAGAATTTCATGAGGTGAAGGTTAACGAGCCTTTTTTAGTCGGGAATAATTGGTATGAGGTTATAGAGAAACCAATCAGGGGCGGCACAAAAAAAGAGGTAGTCAAGCGAACGAAAGAAGCTATCAAACTACACTATGGCAAAGACTTTGATTTTGACAAAACACAGAAATACAAAGACTTTGTAAACCTTAACGACATAGTAGACTATAACCAGGACAAAAACGGATTTTTCAATCTGTTTCCGCGCCCCCCGTATGTTCTTGACTCTGAAATGTCAGGAATGAACATTGATATAAAGGACATAGAGACGTGTCTCTCATTGGTTCATCATATTTTTGGCGATCAATGGCATTTAGGTTTGCAATATCTGGCTTTATTGGTGCAAAAGCCGTCACAGTTCTTGCCCGTGCTTTGTCTGGTATCAGAAGAGAACCAAACGGGAAAATCAACGTTTGCCGCCATGCTAAAGTTTATTTTTGGGGATTGTGTCGGGTTCTATTCCAATTCAGATCTTAAAAGCGAGTTTAACACATGCTTTATGTCACATATCGCCGTTTTCGAGGAAATCAGCAACGCCAAATCATCTTTAGACAAAATAAAGGATATGGCAACCACGGACAAAAAGACGATAAACAGAAAGAACGAAGACCAAAGGGAATATGATGTTAACGTCCATATCATTATCAATTCCAACAATGAGACGGGATTTCTTAATGTGAGCGATAAAGATATTCGTTTTTGGGTGCGGAAAGTGCCACCGATCAAAGAATATGACCCGCTATTTGGCGACAAACTCAAAGCCGAGGCGAAAGCATTTTTTTATTTTTTGGCGACGTTTCCGCATTTGGGGGAGAAAAAGAGCCGTATGTGGTTTTCTCCTGAAGAGATCGCAACCTCAGAGTTGGACGTTTTACGCAAACATTCAAAGAGTGCAACAGCAAAAAATCTTATTGTATGGGCGTTGGAGACAGCCGAAACAAAACCGGGCGGTATCTTTTACGCCACTGTTAGCGACATCACAGATAGTAAAGTATTAGGAAATACAACACCGAACGAGATCAGACAAGCTTTAAAAAAAGAGCTGCATTTGACACCATGCGGCAATGGCAATGGAAACTGTATGAACTACACCCACATGTTTACGGGTTTCTGTAAAACGGGGAGACCGTACCGCTTTGAAGTGGAGGAATTAAAGAAAATGGATGTAGACTGAATTTTGTATAGAAATAGACGGTTTTGTAAATGTTTGTATGTGTTTTGTATGTGCTAATCTTTTGATTATTATATATTTTTATACATATATACATAAAATATAATAATAGGAAAAAGAGAGCAACACAAAAGAATTTTTCACGGAAAGTTAAAATTAGTGTATTTTGTATATTTATATAATTTGTTCTAAAAATCAATAAGTTACATTTTACAGAACTTACAAAAAAAAAATAGTAACGCATAAAAACAAAGAAATTCCATGATCAAAGAAACGATTTACGGGCAAGTCGTAAGCAAAGCGAACCATTACCAGGCAGTACCAGGCAAGAACGGCGAAAAGCGGATTATCAAAGACGCTGCAATACGCAACTATGAAACGTCATTTGTGTTGCAGTGCCGAAAATATCGAAACATGAAGATTAACCGCCCATTCAAGTTTGATTGCGACGTGTATTATACAGACAACAACCATGATTTAGACAACAGTATCAAAACCGTGCTGGACTGTCTGCAGATGGCGGGGGCGATCACCAATGACAATCTTATGCATGAGCTGACGGCACGAAAGCATATAAGCCAACAGCCCCGCATAACGTTCGGGATAGAGGTTTTGCAAAAGTCTTTGTTTGACTGACAAACGGAACATTCGATTTTTTGCCCCGTTTTACCCATATTTCAGCCACTTTGACACGAAAGACGGGCAAATTACCGCACGGAGCAAAAACAAGCCTTTGAAAGCGGTTTCTTTTCGCTTGTTCGGGTTGGCATACGGAATTTGCGGACATGGAACGACAGAACACACCGAAAAAGCAGACTAAAGACACCTGCAAATATATTATATTTTTACGTTTCTTTTGTAACGTGTTGTTATTCGGTGGTTTGTACGGATAATTATTTATTCGTGTGATAGAAACGTGATAGAAATGAAAGAGACTTTGCAAAGCGACGCAAAGAAAATGACAAAGTTTTTGTAAAATTTCTTTGCGAAAACTTGCATAAATGAAATATTAGACGCACTTTTGCAGTGCTTAAAAAATTAACCGAGTGGAGAAGGACAAAACCGAGTTTTGCCCCGTTCACTCACAAAATAGAGATTTACGCCGTTTCGGTGCGCTGCCCTTTCTGTGATGGTTGGGGCGTGGTTGGTTAAGCCATTAAGCAAGCGCGAGCCGTGACGGCGATTTTTGTTTTAAACGCTTAATAATTAACCAACATGAGACAAAACGAATTTTACATTGACGGAACGCCGACAAACGGCGCTTCATTCCTCCAGATCCTGAAGGCGGCGCTGACGGGAAACCGACGCATCAAAATCGTTAGCCGTATCGAGACAAAGACAGTGTTTCATTATCTTACTACAGCCACAGAGAAAAAAGGAGGTATCAGATGATAACAGAAATCAATCAAGATTATAAGGTAAGCAAAAAGACCGCTAAATTAGTGCGTTGCTATGCTATGGCGAACGCCCTATATGCAGAAGTAGCCGACGCGTTAGAAGAAATATATGGAGAAATGCAAGTTGATAACGCATTAGAGAATTTCTCTACAAAATTTTGTGACGTGCAAAAGGAATTGGAGGTATTGTTGACCGATTGCATAATGGACAATCTCAACACGTTAGGGAACGACAATGTTTTATAATCCACTCTTAATCATAAATTTTTATGACAATCAGATTCGACACCGTGGTTTATAGGTTCAACGGAAAAAGGATAGACAAAGCCACTTTCGAGCGGTTGCGGGCTGTCGGCGGCATGATCCAAGAGACAAAGGAAAGCAAAAGCGGATTGCTGAAGATAACGGAACTTTGGACGGCTGGAGCTTACAGACACCGTGACAAAGCGATCTATCAGAACCCGGACAAATAAAAAAACATTATGCGTGTGTACTGTTTCTTTTGGCTTTACCGCCCTATCTCATTAAGGGAATTTCTAAACCCCGTTTTCCGTGCGTTTGGTGACGTGCTGCACAATTGGAGTGCGACACTATGGATGTATAACAGCGTCTATGATCTTAACACGGAGGTGCAGAAATACCAATTTATCGACTTTGATTTTATGATCCCTTACATTAACAGCTACATAGACAATGTTAGGGGGATAGGGTATTATTGCCGATTCAGGTTTTAAATGTTTAATTAAATTATTAATAAGCGGTGCAAAAGCACTCATTTTTGTATCTTGTTAATTTTTAAGGCATAGAACCAATCAGCAACAAAAGGGGATTCAATGCAAGGGTAGCCGTCGGATTGTGAAGTCTGAC
Source organism: Bacteroidales bacterium (assembly GCA_015061115.1). Taxonomy (GTDB): domain Bacteria; phylum Bacteroidota; class Bacteroidia; order Bacteroidales; family Paludibacteraceae; genus UBA1723. The sequence continues at coordinate 52,479 of SUXE01000012.1, forward strand.
GGCTTTTTATAATGGCCAAAATCACCAAAATTATGATGATGGCGAGCAAAATCAGTGTGTTTTTTTTCATGATTTTATTGAATTAATTAAAAAGTTTGTATTTTTGTGTCGGTACCGGCCGCCATAATTGGGACCGGAACCCTTAAAAATCCTCGTGATCATTCTTTTTGATCACGAGGATTTTTGTAATTTTTGACAGAATCGCCTTTGATGATGACTATGTTTTTCACTCTTTTCGATCTGTTCAGATAGTCATAAACGGCCAAATCAATTGCAGTGTTTTTTATCCATGTTGGCAATTCTATAATCACGTTTCTTGCTTGTGTTTTGGCTTTCTTTATTCGATTTGCGATTTTATTTGCCTGAGCCTTTTCGTTTTCCGAAAATTCCAAAGAGATTGCTTTTTTTGCTTCGTAAAACTCACCAAAGATGAAATAATCTGGAGATTTTCCTTCTTTTACAAAAGGATATCCCTTTGGTAAAAGTTCTTTGTATTTTTGCTCAGCATCAGGTTTGTTTGAATCAATTCTTGGTAGCAGATAAACATTTGAGTTAAAATGATTCGCTAATTTGTGTGCAATTTCCAAGTTTCCATCCAATTCGCCTTCGCCATGTTTTGGACTGTAAAAAACGCCATTTCCTCCTTCTGTATGCTCGATGTATGTTTCAAGTTTTGGAGGTGTGTTTGAATGTCCTTCTTCTGCAATTCTTGCAAGACAATTATTTGCTATTCTACATTTGTCGCAATTTCCCTTTACTTTAATTGCGGCATCTTTTGCAGTCTTGTCTCCTTTCACACCATGCACCTTTCCATCCGTATTCAGATGGCAGTTCGCACACTTATCCGGAAAATGCGGATGATCCTGGGAGAATATCTCCTTCGTCTTTGCTGGGTTGCCTTTAAGTCCCGCCTTTGGCCAAAGAATATTTATATCTTTATCACTGTAACCAAATCGAAACATCATGCAGACTTTCAAGGTAGACAAAAACATATTCTGGTATGATCTGGACGAAACGGAGAATTATTTCACGATAGAAGACCATTCGGCGGACGCGCCTAAATTCGGGTTGCGTTATTTCGTGGCGTTCAGAACACGGGGGCAAACCAAAGGGACGAAAGTATTTGTGAAGCTGTTTAGGGGCGTGGGGGATTGCGTGACGCTCAAATTCAATGACATTCAGATCACAATCTGGAGCAGTGAAACAGTGATGTTTCATTTCAACGGCGACGAATGGGAGCGGATCCTATAACCCCGTTTCTTTGTGATCCTTTACAATTCTATTCAGATTGGAAAGAAACGGACGTGTACGGACTTCAGCAGCTGGACGAACCACACACCAGGCGACGGGGAAAGACTGCAAAAGCTGACGTTTAAAAATTGCCGTTATTTGTGGCTGAATTTTCGGCGGTACTGAAAAACAAGCATATAGGAGCGTTTTTGTTTTTCCGTGTGATAGATATGTGATTGACAAATGTAAACAAGCCACAAAAAGGCGGTTTTTAGGCGGTATTTACAAAGGTTAATGCAATCAGCCCACATTTGTAAAACACAGCCCCAAACGGGCGGAAACAAGCCCCGATAAAATCCAAATGGAAATTATCGGGGCTTGTTCTATTGATAAAACAAAGACTGAATACACCCCAAAGCCTACCGACGAATGACACCCCGTTTCAGGTTTACGGCTAAAGATACAAATGAAAGGCAAGACAAAACGGCATGTTTACGCCGATAGGCTTTTATGCTTATGTTACTTTGCAAAGATATGCAATTTTATTTCATACGTCACGAAACGGGCGTGATTCTTATGTTTTGCAGTGCCGTTGTCTGTGATCCGCCGAACTTTTCCCAGACAACACAGCTGTAGACACTTTCGTAAACCTTTATCAGATGCGGGGCGTTGTACGTGCGGGAACTTACACGGGTTAACATTCCGTTATTTTCGCACACTCTCAACCCGTGCAAAAGATCTGTTAACCCACGATTCAGGGCGCAGCGTCGCAAAACGTCCTCTATGGTGGTGCTGCCTGCATGCGTGTCGTCGTAGCAGTCGACCAACAAACGTACTGTTATCGTTGCGTTTCCCGTCTGGTTGCGTTGCCCCGTATTCTCCCATACGACATTATCAACCGACACCAAGACGGCGGGGAACGTGAGCGGGTAGCAATCGGTTTCGTTATCCAGACTTTCGAGCTGTCCGAAATCCTCATCTATGTATGAAAGACCAAGCAAAGCGGCGTTTGCTTCCAATGTCTTTAGAATGTCGTGCAAAATATTCTCCATACTGTCAAATTTCGGTTTGCTTGCAAAGGTATGATTTTTTTTGGCATAACTTTTTGGAAAATTCGGAAAAATTAGGGACTTTTGGAGAAAATAAACATTTGTAAAGTATGAGCGGATTTATTGACACACAACAAGCGGCTAAAATTTTGCACGTAACGCCCAAGACATTACGGAAGCTTTGCAGCCGTGCCGAAATAAGCCACTACAAAAGCGGTGGCAAAACGACATCTTACAAGTTTAAGGAAACCGATTTGTACGCCTATATGGAGCGCTACAGAGTGGAAGCGAAAGGAATAAGTAGAACCAATTAAAAAGAAACGAGAATGAAAAAGAAACCGATACCAGAACCCGAACCCGTGGCGGTTGCAGAACCTGAAGAGATAGGCTACAGTTTGAAGCAGTCGGGGGCGTTTGTCCCGTCTGTTGCCCCAGTTCTTCAGGTGCTGAAAGAGAGACTGACACCAATTTTGGAGAAATACGAGTTTGATTTTTTCAAATCAAGCTATTTTGAACCCGCAACACGGAATTTTTCGTTATCGGAGGTAATGGGACGTTTCGACGGGGGCGGGGTGCTTCAGGGCACGGCATTTGTCGGCAGTGTAGGCGGTGGGGTTCGTGTCCTCAATGGTGAAGGATCTTTCAGCGTCTTTTATTACGATGACATTGAAATTCCCGATATGCCGAAAATGATGGAAGAGTGCAGGGGGGAAATTGACGGGCTAATGGTTTCGGCATTCGCTGGCGGTACGCCCGTACATTGCAAACCCTACAGCACGAGGTCATTATTTCTTTCAGGGCGTTATATTAGCGGGTATGTATTGCCGTTTGTATTCGGGTGGAAACCATTCCCAAAATTGGATTTCGTCCACGCTGACCACAATTTCACGGCCGAAGAGATAGAAAAATTCAGAGAGATTGACACCATAATGTCAAGACATTTGTAAATCATTAAACATACGTATATGGCACAAGTAAGATATTTAGTTATTAACTCGCCGAAGTTATGGGACGCTTTGAGAAACTATGTCGTTAGCGTACAAAACGCTGTAGTTTCCGCTCTTCTCCATTATGGAGCGACTAACGGAGAAGAGCCCGACACGTCCAAAGATGAAGTTTTTCGAAAAGCGTGGAACGAAAGCAAAGATTGTTTTTCGTGGGGGGACGTGATCGACAACGACGACGCAAAGGATCACATGGCACAATTTGCCGACACGTACAGACAAACACGTTTTAACGCATGTTGGTTGGCATTGATGCAAGAAAGAAAAGAAGATTTTCAACGTGAGTTTTTAGGCATGTCGAATGAGCTACAAACGGAATGTTTGCGGTATATGGCGGACATGTCGGCAAAAATTAAAGCTAACCAAAATTCATGATGTGGGGGCAACAATTTAATACAGAAGATCCATGGCAACAGAAATTCAAATCAAACAGGCTGAATCCGTCACCAAATTTTTTTTTCAAAAGAAAGAGTTTTTAGCACTTTGTAAGAAAGACAAAAAACAATTTTCTGAAAGAGCTTTTGCAGAATGGAGAATCGAAAAAATGAAAGCGGATTTTTTGAAGCATTCAGACAAAAAACAATATGGCTGTATTGTCCAGAAGTATGTTTGTTAAATTCCTCAAGAAATTCATGATGTTGTTTATTTCATTACCCCGTGGGCAGCCTGAAAGACTGTCACGCAAAGAAACAGAGAGACAAAAGAAAACATTATTATTATCCAATGTTTTGAAAGGATAAGCCGCTTTGGCACTACATGGCGGCACTCTGGCAAAATCTTTGTTTTTCGGCATATTGTTTTATTGAGTTAATATTCGGCACGCCCCGACGCTTTCGAGTGTTCGGGGCGTGTTCGTGTTCTGGAGGGATGCGACACCAGGACAACCAGGCGACACCGTTTTAGAATGATATGAAAAATTTTTGCATACCTTTTTGGAATCAGTATATTTGCAATGCTGTTTTCCAAATCAGTTTTTTTTATAATTTCCTTTTGTTTGTTATTCGTGACTAAAGCCGTGTTTCTTTGCTGAAATGCGGCTTTGCTTATGTGCAGCACTGTCTTAATTTTCCCAAGTTTGCCAAAGTTATGGAGAAACCCGAAAAAAGGCAGAAAACGGGATTTTGCCCACATTCACACAGTGGCGGGGCGTTGCTTTTTATCGGATTGTTTAGGATTGTTTAGGATTGTTTAGGATTGTTTTTGTGTCTAATTTGCTATCATTCAAATGTTTGGTTTTGTCGGAAACTGTAAAAAAACGTTAAAATTTTGTTAACATTACTGTACATTTAGTTTACATATTTATTGATTTATGGGCATATATTCCACAGATTCGCCGTTTTAATGGTGGTTTTGTCTCAAAATGTGGCTTATAATCAGTATATTTGCATATCACTTTAACCGCCTTTAAGGTGGTTTTATATCAGATAAGCTTTGAAGATATGCGGATAATGGGGGATTGTGTGAAATTCCCTTTGTCCGTGATGTGCAGCACCTGAAGCAAAGTTTTTGTAATTCGGCGATAAAACACTATATTTGTGCAGAAAATAGGCGTGTTTCCCATGCGGAATTATAGATTTATCACACCTCTATCACACGCAGAAAAGAAAACACGTCTATTTTCTTTATTATCAGTAAGTTATAAGAAAAGATGAAAAATATTAGAAATTTTTGTATTATCGCGCACATAGACCATGGTAAGAGCACTCTAGCCGACAGACTTTTGGAAATGACCAAAACAGTCACAGGAAAAGACTTGCAGGCCCAGGTGTTGGATGACATGGAACTAGAGAGAGAGAGAGGAATTACGATTAAGAGCCATGCTATCCAGATGGATTATGCATACACCGGCGATAAGGCAGAATTTCAGTCAAAAGAAAAATATGTCCTGAATCTTCTTGATACTCCCGGACACGTGGATTTCTCTTACGAGGTGTCTCGTTCTATTGCTGCGTGTGAGGGTGCGTTGCTTATCGTAGATGCGTCTCAGGGTATTCAGGCACAGACGATCTCCAATCTTTATATGGCCCTTGAGCATGATTTGGAGATTATTCCGATTTTGAATAAAATCGATCTTCCTGGAGCGATGCCAGAAGAGGTTGAGGATCAGATAGTAGACCTTCTAGGATGCGACAGAAGCGAAGTCATCCGTGCCAGTGGTAAGACTGGTGAGGGTGTCGATGAGATTCTTCGTGCTATTGTAGAGAGAATCCGTCCGCCAAAGGGAGATCCAGAAGCTCCGTTGCAGTGTCTGATTTTCGACTCTGTTTTCAATCCGTTCCGTGGAATCATCGCTTATTATAAGGTGGTGAACGGTACTTTCCATCCAGGCGACAAAGTGAAGTTTGTGGCGACGGGAAAGGAGTATCTGGCCGACGAGATTGGAATCCTTCGTTTGGATATGGAGCCAAGGAAAGAGATGTCTGCCGGAAACGTGGGATATATCATCTCTGGTATCAAGACAAGTACAGAGGTTAAAGTGGGAGATACGATCACTCACGTCTCCAATCCATGCGAGAAAGCGATTGAGGGATTCGAGGAGGTGAAACCGATGGTTTACGCTGGTGTCTATCCGATTGAGACGGAGGATTTTGAAAACCTACGTGCTTCGATGGAGAAATTGCAGCTCAACGATGCTTCTCTGACATTCCAGGCTGAGTCTTCTTTGGCATTGGGATTCGGATTCCGATGCGGATTCTTGGGAATGCTTCACATGGAGATCATTCAGGAGCGTCTCGACCGTGAGTTTGACATGGATGTCATCACTACTGTGCCAAACGTGCGTTACAACGTCTATACAAAGAAGGGTGAGATGATCGAGGTGCACAACCCATCAGGTTTGCCAGACATCACACTAATCGACCATATAGAAGAGCCATATATCAGAGCCTCTATCATTACATCTGCCGAGTATATCGGTCCGATCATGACTCTTTGTCTGGGCAAACGAGGAGAGTTGGTACGTCAGGATTATGTATCCGGCAACCGCGTCGAACTCATATATAATATGCCGCTTGGAGAGATCGTGTTCGATTTCTACGATAAGTTGAAGAGTATATCGAAAGGTTATGCTTCGTTCGACTATCATCCAAGTGAGATGCGAGAGAGCAAGTTGATCAAACTTGATGTTTTGCTTAACGGAGAACCTGTGGATGCTCTTTCTACTTTGACACATATCGACAATGCATATGGTCTTGGTAAGAGAATGTGTGAGAAGTTGAAGGAATTGATCCCACGCCAGCAGTTTGAAGTCGCAATTCAGGCCGCAATTGGTGCGAAGATTATTGCCAGGGAAACAATCAAAGCAGTTCGCAAAGACGTTACGGCAAAATGTTACGGAGGTGATATTTCACGTAAGAGAAAGCTTTTGGAGAAGCAGAAGCGTGGAAAGAAGCGTATGAAGCAGATCGGAACAGTGGAAGTTCCGCAGAAAGCATTCTTGGAAGTGTTGAAATTGGATTAAGGTAGGTTAGAGGTTAGGGATTAGAGGTTAGAGGTTAGAGGTTAGGGGTTAGAGGTTAGGGGGTGAGGTTAGGGGGTGAGGTTAGGGGTTAGAGCCGAGTCCTCTGCATTCTACAATCCGTAATTAATAAACCCATAAATTATAAAATTATGAGTGGATCAATTGAAGATATCATATTGAATGGAGTTGTGTTCAAGAAAAAAGCTTCTGACGACAGCAAGAATAAGAATTCTGACAAGGTCAAGACGAAGGCTAAGAAGACAACCTATCAGAAGGGCACCCATGGATCTGGTGCAGCTAAGATGAAGGAGGAGTATCGCAAGAAGCGTGCAAACAGACACAAGATCAAATATTAATGTAATTCATAATTAGAGACGCGGGTATAATCTCGCGTCTCTTTTATTCAAGCCCAAGGTTGATTTTCATGAATGCAGCGAATGGAAAGTCTACCGTGGGGGAAGGAACCGATTATTGTTTCAATAAAAATGTAAAAGACGGGGTGAGTTGCCCCGTCTCTACAATATACATAATTGATGGATTTTACGCGTTTATAAAATCGCACACTTTATTGATCTGTTCTGCAAATGTGTCTCCAAATTTGTTTTCGAAGAATGCACTTCCGATTGTGAATGCCCAAGGCTGGACTTTTTTGATGAACTGTAGTCGCTCGTAGCTGTCGATGCTTCCGGCCACACATACTGGGTTGCCGACTTGCTTTACGTAATCTGATATCAGTTTCTCAGGATCTTCTTCGTATCGATAGCCCAATAGATCAATGCCAAAAACGCCTTTATCTTTCAACATTTTGGCTTGTGCTATCATTGATTCGATACTGCCTTTCAGAATAGAAGGACGGCCTACAATATCGCCGACAAATGGCATATAGTCGATGTTGTGCTGCTGACAGAGCTTATGTATGGATTCTGAGTAGCATGTGCCCATGAGTACGTCGCATCCGCATGTGGCAGCCATCTGTGCACCTTCAAGTCCTTCTGCTTCTGTATATGCCACAACTTCCAAGACAGTGCGTTTGCCGCACTCTTTCATCTTGGAATAGATTCGTTTCATCTCTTCGATAGGGAGAGGCTGTTCCTTAAAACCCCAATATAGAGCTTTTGTATCCTGACATTGTTCAAATATTTCATATGCGTTCTCCACAGTCAGGTCGTTGTGGGTAAGCATTACAATCAGTTCGCTTCTCATGAATAATGTTTACGCTTTTAGACATTCTAGATATTGGTGTATTGTCTCTTCTATGCCAAGATATAGGGCATCGCTGATAAGTGCGTGGCCGATCGAAACCTCGTCACACCATGGTATCTGCTGGTGGAAATATGCCAGGTTTTCTAGGCTTAAATCGTGTCCGGCATTAAGTCCAAGTCCACATTCGCGCGCTACTTTTGCGGCCTCTACATATGGAGCTATGGATTTTTCGCGGTCAGCTGCATAATGAGTCGCGTAAGCTTCAGTGTAAAGTTCCACACGGTCGGCTCCGATTTCTGCAGCTTTACGAATCATTTCTGGTTTGGGATCCACAAATAGGGAAACACGGATTCCGTGGCTTTTGAAATCAGCAACTATCTTACGCAAGTAGTCGGCATGTTTGATTGTATCCCAACCTGCATTGCTGGTGATGGCATCCTCTGCGTCTGGCACGAGTGTCACTTGTGCAGGTTTAACGCTGTTGACCAATTCGATGAATTTTGGCACTGGGTTACCTTCGATATTAAATTCCTGAGTAAGCAACGGTTTAAGTTCATTCACGTCGGCATAGCGGACATGTCGCTCATCTGGACGAGGATGCACTGTGATACCTTGAGCGCCAAAACGCTCGCAATCCAAAGCAAATTTCACTAGATTTGGCATGTTGCCTCCACGCGCGTTGCGGATAGTGGCAACCTTATTGATATTTACACTTAATTTCGTCATCGTTTTTCTTAATTTTTGTGCAAACATATAAACATTTTTTGAGTCAGATGAACTATTTGAGTGTCATAAAATCGCCAGTTCCGAAGATTATAAAATGGTTGTTCCTATATATAAAAGGTTTGTTCCGAAATCTTAAAATGGCTGTTCCGAAATACAAAAACGGTAGGTCGTATGTATTGTAGAGACATCGCATAGCAGCGTCTTAAGGGAAAACAGATGAAAATTCCAACCTAAAGGATAAAAATAAGAGACGTCGCAATGCGGCGTCTCTACAAATGGTATTAAATATTTGATTTTATTCCCTCACATATATTCTCTGAACTCGGTTGTTGACTCCGGTCAACACTTCGTATGAGATAGTGTTCAGTTTGGCTGCGACTCCTTCTATTGGGTTTTCTGGACCAAATACGATTACATCGTCGCCTTCAATCGCGTCAATATCAGTCAGATCGATCATGCATACATCCATACATACTCTGCCGATGATCTTGGCCTTTTTGCCTCTGACCACAACTTCGCCGACTCCACATCCTAGACCTCTGTCTAATCCGTCGGCATAGCCTAAACCGATAACTCCGATTTTGGAATCTCTCTCTGTCACTCCTTGACGTCCGTAACCGATAGTTTCGCCTTTCTTCACATTGCGGATATTCAAAATCTTGGTTTTCAGCGTGCAAACTTCTTCAAGACTCTTTCCTTCAATGCCAGAGAATCCGTAGTGTCCGATGCCAAGTCGTACCATATCAAACTGATATTGGCTGAATCTCTCTATTCCTGCTGAATTAAGAATATGGCGTAGGATCGACGGGAATTCTGCCTTCAATACGGTTGTCATATCTTCAAACAGTGCTATCTGATGCAGTGTGAAATCGTCGAATTGCACACCGTCTGAACCGACCAAATGAGAGAACACCGATTTTGGACGGATACTGTTTTGTGATTTCAGCAAAGCGATTAATTCAGGCAGATCCTGTTTCTCAAATCCAAGACGGTGCATGCCAGTGTCGAGTTTCAAATGGAATGGGAAGTCTCGTTCTCCACGTTTCTCCGCATCTGCGATCATCTGTTTGGCGATCGAGAAATTGTAGATTTCAGGTTCAAGGTTATACTCGAACATTTTGGCGAAACTGTTCATCTCTGGATTCATCACGATGATAGGAGTGTCGATTCCTGCCTTACGAAGCATTACACCTTCGTCTGCCAATGCAACAGCTAGATAATCAACACCTTCTGCCACCAAACATCTTGACACCTCAATGTCTCCTGTTCCGTATGCGTTGGCTTTCACCATGCTCACCATCTTCGTCTCTTTCTTCAAATGGCTGCGGAAATAGTGGAAATTGCGTGCAAGAGCGGAAAGATTAACTTCAAGACGGGTCTCGTGGATACGTTCGCTAAGTTTTTCCTCAATATCCTCAAAATGGAAATTTCTTGCTCCCTTGATCAGAATAGCCTCTTTCTTAAAATGTATCTTGTTTGCGATAGACGAGAGGAATTCATCTTTTGATGTATAAAACTCAGTCTGTATACTCTTGTCAAATAATGATTTATACTTGCTGAGTGTAGCACCAACACCTATGAATCTATCGATGTGTTTCTGGCTTACAAGGTGAGCCAACTCTTTATATAGTCCGCTTTCGTTGTCTGCGACACCTGGAAAATCAGATAAAATGATAGTTGATTTCAGTTTATGGCTTGCAGCCACATTCACTACATAGTCGATAGCAGGAGTGAGTGAACCAAGGTCGAGCTGATAACTGTCGTCGACGATGATACATTCGTTTTCAGCTTGTTTGATAGCCAGACGCATTGCGATATTCTCAAGCTTAGACATCTTTGTCTTGATAGCATTCGCGTCTTCACCGATTAAAAGAAGGAAAGTGAGGCAGGATAGGGCATTCTCAATCTCTCCTTTATCTGTAAACGGTACTGTGATCGACTCCTTTTTATTCTTGTAGCAATATGTGATAGTGGAGTTCGCTCCACATGATTCTATCTTTTCAACTTTTACATCAGCGTTGTCTGACACTCCAAAACGAACCAGTTTAGCAGCGTCGAAAGCTCCCGACATACAGATGTCAACAAGACGGTTGTCGGCGTTGTAAATGATTTTGTCACACCCCTCAAACAACTTGATTTTCTCAAGACATTTGCTTCTTTCACTGCTGAAATTTTCACTATGAGCTTCTCCTAAATGTGTGAAAATACCGATATTAGGACGTATAATCTCATGTAAAGCTTGCATTTCTCCAGGCTCTGAAATTCCGGCTTCGAAGATAGCGTAGTCGCAATCTTTTTCGCATCCCCACACTGATAGAGGCACACCTATTTTAGAGTTGAAACTGCGTGGTGATCTCACCACTTTCTTCTCTGTAGAAAGCAGTTGGGCAAGCCACTCTTTGACGATTGTTTTACCGTTGCTACCAGTAATGCCGACCACAGTCGCGTTTGTTTGGTTGCGTTTGAATTTGGCTAATTTATCAAGAGCGGATATCGCATCGTCGACAAGGATGAAATCAACAGTAGATACGTAAGCCTCATCACTGTTAACAATGGAAGCGTCTGTGATCAAAAAACTTTTGACACCACGGTTGATAAGCTGTGGAATGAAAGAGTGACCGTCACGTTTTGGGGTTTTGATAGCCACGAAAAGAGTTTCGTTTTCCCAAGATAGAGTACGTGAATCAGTTGATAATCTGCTGATTATATTGTTCCCATCACCGATCAGTTTTCCATTGGTGATGTCTGCTATTTCTTTTGCTGTAATTGTATTAGTCATTGCTGTTTCTTTATTTTGAGACGTGGCGAGCCACATCTGAAATTAAAAAGACGGGATAATTCCCGTCTCTACATTATTCATTTTTATTTTCAACTTGTTTTATCTCTTCTTCTTCTGTTTCAAAATCACCGTTGAGCATCTCCTCTGTTTTTAATCCGGTCAATTTTGAGAGTTGGGCCACAATATAATAGATGGCGACTCCCATCACGATGGTACAAGGGAGAGCGATGAATATATAGCTCCAGAAAGTGAGGTCACCGATTTCCTGAGTGCGTTGTGCAGCTTGTGTGATTGGGTCGCTCACCACGATTTTTTTTGCCAAGGTATAGTTTAGAATAGTGGAAAGAAGAAAAGATGCGGCGACGATCAGAGTAGAGTTTCTCATCACTTTTGGCATCTTGTCTGAATTGTTGTTTTCTTCTAATTTGCTGTTGATTAGCTCTTTATTGAATACAGCATCGTTGTAAACAAGTTTTTCTACCACTGGGAAAGGAGTGAAAAGAGAGACAAGGCAGACGATCATGATTATCAACGGCACAGAAGCCTCTTTGATTGCGAGGTATTCGTTGGGAATCTGAAAAATTCCGATCACTCCCGTCAACAGCACAGAAATGAATCCAAGAATTGAGATGAAGTTGCTTTTCTTGGTTTTTATATAGTCATATATGAAAAATCCGATAGGGAAAGACAAGGCGACGCAGAGAGCTACGACTGCTGCGTTTTCATTATCCCAATTTTCAGGCACCTTTTTCAGTATCATAACAGGGATCACGATGTTGAACAGAATGTTCATCAGCAAATCATTAAAACTCTGCTTATTTTTCTTGTTTTCGTTATTATTCGTCATTTTTAAATCTTTTTATGCAAATTTATACTCAATTTTTTAAATGCGTAATTATAAATTCAATTTTTTGAGTTTTCTTTGCATAATAAAGTGATACAAAATACAATGCTAGAAGATTACAAAGTGATTTTGGCCTCTACGTCGCCACGACGCAGAGAGCTATTGAAGGGTTTGGAGTTGAATTTTGAATGTGCATCGCCGTTGACAGACGACGAGAGTTATCCTGATACATTGTTGGGTGGTGAGATACCGATGTATATCGCTGCAAAAAAAGCCGACAGCATGTTGCCAAAAATGGACGACAACACACTTGTGATTGCCGCAGACACTATTGTGTGGTTTGATGGCAGGGTGTATGGCAAGCCAAAGGATAGGGCAGAGGCGATCCAGATGTTGAAGGATTTTTCTGGCAACACTCATGCCGTGTTCACGGGTTGTTGTTTGCGTACAAAGGAAAAATCGCATCCTTTTTATGCTGTCTCTTATGTGACATTCGCACGCTTGAAAGACGAAGAAATAGAGTATTATGTAGATCATTACAAACCGTTTGACAAAGCAGGAGCATACGGTGTGCAGGAGTGGATCGGTTATATTGGTGTCGTGTCGATAGAGGGCAGTTTCTATAACATCATGGGACTTCCTTTGCAACGTCTATATACAGAGATAAATAAATTCATAGGTAAATGACGTTAGAGTGGGAATTTCCCGCTCAACCTGTTGTTTCAGCCAATCTTTTCCGATTGAGTTGCCTATTTTCTTGATGGTCACAACTTGGCGGTCACTACAGACATGCCTTAATTAATTGTTATGCAAAGTAAATATATCAAATATCTTATTTCTATATTGTTGACGACGGTGTTCTCTTTGACTGTGTCTGCAGAGAAACCAGTATTCAGTTTGGTGACACACTACCAGACAGAGAAGGCTGTTTACACAGCATGGGGACATTCAGCGTTGAGAATAAAGGATGATCCGTTTAATGGAGACTGGATCTACAACTACGGATTGTTCAGTTTTGGAGATGTTGTCAAGTTCTGCTATAATTTTGTGCTTGGCAAAACAGATTATATGGTTGGTTCACAAAGGTTTGCAGGCTCTTTACGTGAGGCTGTCCATTATAAGAAGGTATCGGTAAGAGAGGCGGAGTTGAATCTGACAGACGATGAAGTGGCACGTTTGGATAAAGCACTACAAGAGAATGAGAGACCAGAAAACTGTGTCTACAGATACAGTTTCTTCTTGGATAATTGTGCCACACGTCCGCGTCAGATGTTGGAAAGATGTGTAGACGGAACTATAGACTATCATTTCACAGATGATACGTTGACCGCGCAATCATACCGTGAGAATATAAAGGATAGATTGATCCATTCGCCTTGGTACAATTTCGGTATCCATATATGCCTTGGAGAGCCTACGGACCGCAATATGACAGATTCATTGCGTATGTTTGAGCCTGTGCATATGCATAACGTGTTTATGCGGGCAGAGATTGTTGATTCATCAGGCAATCGCAGACCATTGGTGATGCGAGACAGTTTTTTGTATACGCCATCCCCTAAGGAGTTGGAGGCGTCGTTGGCAAGACAAGAAAGTGTTTGGAATACATTCCTTACACCTAATGTCGTGTTCTGGGTGATGTTCTTGTTGGTCGTGGCTCACACATTGTTCTACAACAAACGCAAGAAAGACGACTACATCTGGTTTGATTCGGCATTCTACTTCCTGTATGGAATATTGGGAATCTTGGTGTTTTTCTTGTCGTTCATATCAGTTCACGCTTTTGTGTTTCCAAATTATAACATATTGTTTTTCAATCCGCTTTATTTGTTATGGCCGCTTCTTTGCTTAGTGAAGAGACTTCGACCAGCATTAAAGTATTGTCATAAATTTGTATTTGTTGCGGCGGCAATAGCATTGTTAATGGCGATAGTGTCCGACATCTGGATTTGTGCTGACAACGACTATTTCACTAAACACACTTGTTTGCAGAGTTTCCATCCGGCTTTCTATCCGATCATCTTATCGTTAATGCTACGATCAGGATCATGGTTGTGGAGATATGGGTTGAAGGTTGAAGGTTGAAGGTTGAAGGTTGAAGGTTGAAGGTTGAAGGTTGAAGGTTGAAGGTTGAAGGTTGAAGGTTGAAGGTTGA
>SUXE01000012.1:66938-152171 GCA_015061115.1 Bacteroidales bacterium
AGGTTGAAGGTTGAAGGTTGAAGGTTGAAGGTTGAAGGTTGAAGGTTGAAGGTTGAAGGTTGAAGGTTGAAGGTTGATGGTTGATGGCGCTAAATATATGATATCGAATTTGTCGGGAATTGCGAATATTTTATTAATTTTGCACACGTAAAAAGGTGAGTTAATATGATTACTAAAATTATTGACGAGGAGCTTATTCAAGCTGCAAAAGAAAGGATTTTGGACGCAGAGAACGTGGTTATCACAACACATGTTTCTCCGGATGGCGATGCAATTGGATCATCATTGGCTATTTGCCATTTTTTACGTCAGCTTGGTAAAGGTGCTGTTGTGATTGTTCCCAATGAAATGCCAGGTTTCTTGAAATGGCTTCCAGCGGCAGATGAAATTCTTGTTTATAAAGAGCAGACTAAGATCAGCAAGGAGTTGATTGCCAATGCGGATTTGATTATGGCGTTGGATTTCAATACTTTGTCGAGAATAGATGCCATGGGTATCGACGTCGCTGATGCCAAAGCTCAGAAAGTGATGATCGACCATCACACTAATCCAGGCAATTTCGCTGATGTAATCATTTCTTATCCTAATATCTCGTCTACTTCTGAGATGATATTCCGTCTGATCTGTAGAATGGGATATGCTCCTGAGATTGAGAAAAAGATTGCCACTTGTGTCTACACTGGTATGATGACAGATACAGGTGCATTCACATATAATTCTAATTCTCCAGAGATATATTCCATCATTTCGGAATTGCTTAAAAAGGAGATAGACAAAGACTATATCTACCGCAGAATCAATAGCAATTTCTCTGTAAGCCGTTTGAAACTAGAGGGTTATGCTTTGAGTGAGAAGATGATTGTCGACGAGAAGATGGGAGTCAGTGTCATGTCTCTTACAAATGAAGAGTTGACACGTTTCAACTATCAGAAAGGAGATTCTGAGGGGTTTGTGAACATTCCGTTGTCTATCAAGGGAGTTGTTTTGTCGGCTTTCTTCAAAGAGGAGGATGGAAAGATCAAGATTTCTCTTCGTTCACGTGGAGATGTAAGAGCTAACGATATCGCAGCAGAATTGTTTGATGGTGGCGGACATGTGAATGCGGCAGGAGCGTCGACTACTGACATGACTCTTGACGAGGCAATCAAGAAATTCAATAATGCTTTGCCTAAATATAAGGCGATGATTGATCAGGAGTTAAGTAAAGAGGAATACAAATGATCAGAAATATTGTAATTTTTATACTTGCATGTTTGTTTGTCGCATGTGCTGAGAAACCAGCCCAGGTGCCGATGAACAAGAAGCCAGTTGACTACACGGAAGCCAATATAATGGAGGCGAACTGTGGTTTGGTGGATATTGAGAATGAATATATCCGTCAGTATGTTGACTCAATGAAACTTGATATGGATACTACCAATATAGGAATCAGATATAAGATTCTTGCGTCCAATCCAAGTGGAGTAAAGGCCAAAATTCAGCAGGGAGTGAAAATTACATATTCATTGAGAGCATTTGATGCAACTGAATTTTGCAGCAATTATACGGATCGCACGGAGATTGTGAATATTGGCACAGGTGATCTTCCAAGAGGTATGGACGAGGCTGTCTTGATGCTTCATCAGGGAGAGACTGGAGAATTTATCATTCCGTCGTATTTGGCTTACGGTGTTGTCGGAAAAGGGCAATGTATAGCGTCACGAACTCCGATCTACTGCCGTATCACATTAATGGTTGTTGATATACAAAAGAAATAGAAAGGCAAAAATCATAGAAATAAGAAAAAGATATGAAGTTGAAAAACGCGATTATACTTTTGTTGGCATCTTTGTCGTTTTTATCTTGTAAAACCGATACTTTCGCTGATTATGTGGATGCAGAAAATGAGGCTGTAGATAAGTATTTCAAAAAAATAAATGCGGTCATTGTTCATGAAAAGCCAGAAACAGTGACTGGAGAATGGTTGGATTCAAACAATAGGAAAATTTTCTACCGTTCTTCTCCTGGATTGTACTATCATCAGGTATCGTTGGGAGATACTACAGCAACAAAGCCTAAAGTTTCATCTACTATATATGTCCGTTATTCAGCCAAGGATTTGAATGGTCAGATGATCTATAGCGCTATGGAAAAAAACTCTCCGAATCCTATCAAATTGTTTTTGACAGGAAGTACATCGGATATCTATGGAACAGGTTTCCAAGAATCTGTACAGTATTTGAATAAAGGGGGGGAATGTGAGGCTGTTATTTCTTTCAAAATCGGTAATCAGTATTCATCTTCATTGGAGGGTGGATATTCACAGAAGCAATTGAAATACCTTCCTATGTTGTATAATATACGACTTGTGAATGTGGAGTGATGTTCGTCTTAATTTGATGAGCTGTAATACTTTAATCTATATTATTTCAAGTTTAAGTTAAAAAAAGACACGGAAGTGATTTCAAAGAATCAGATAAAATTTGTCTATTCTTTTGGTAAGAAGAAGACGCGGGATGAGCACCAGCTGTTTTTAGCTGAAGGTGTGAAGATCTTGCGTGACATACTTCCGTATTTTGAGGCAGAGTTTGTCTGTGCCACAGAAGAGGCATATGATGAAATCCAGGCTTTGACAAAAAGTCATGTTGAGAAGGCTTCACATGCTGAAATCGAAAAGATGACGCAGTTGCAGTCGCCTCCCAAAGCATTGGCTCTGTTGAAAATGCCTCAGCGTAGACTTGATTTCGCGTCTATTTCCAAATCTTTGATATTGGCTCTCGACGGTGTGCAAGATCCTGGGAATGTAGGCACGATATTGAGAATTGCGGATTGGTTTGGCATCAACACTGTGCTTTGTTCACATCAGACAGCTGACGTGTATAATCCCAAAACCATCCAAGCCACAATGGGTGCAATTGCAAGGGTATCAGTAAATTACGTTGATTTGCCTTCTGCTTTGCTGACATTGAAAGATCAATATAAAATGCCGATTTATGGCACATTCCTGGATGGAAAAAATATGTATGAGACGGAATTGACTTCAAATGGAGTCATCGTCATGGGAAACGAAGGTAATGGTGTGACTCCAGAGATAGACAATCTGTCTGACCACCGTCTATATATACCTAACTATCCTGTTGGAGTACCGACATCGGAATCTCTTAATGTGTCGGTTGCTACAGCTATCGTCTGTGCGGAATTCCGTCGCAGATAAACCTAAAATTTTAGAGAAGATGGATAATTTTGTACTTATAACCCCACAAGGCAAAGTAAAAGGCCGCTTAAAGGATTCGTGCATCAAATATCTTGGTGTACCTTATGCAGAAGCACCTGTTGGAAATCTGCAATTTAAGGCTCCGATTGAGAAACTTGAATGGTTTGGTGAACTTGATGCTACTAAGTTTGCCAACGATCCTATTCAGCATCCTATGTATTTGGGTTGTAGTGAGGATTGTCTGTATCTTAACGTTTATGTTCCTAAATGTGTGTCGCTTGGCAAAATTCCAGTTGTGGTATGGTTGTTTGGTGGTTCATATGTGCATGGAGGATGCAAGGGAACTGTAGCGAAGCATGGAAAGCATGGGCTATATGATGCAGAGATGTTTGCCGTCGAAAACAGTTGTATTGTTGTCACTGTAAATTATCGCCTTGGCCTGCACGGATTCTTATATTTGACTGGAATATCAGACAAGTTTGAATCAAATCTTGGACTTAAAGATATAGAGATGGCGTTGCGTTGGGTAAGACGCAATATCGACAGCTATGGTGGAGATATCAATAATGTGACATTATGGGGAGAGTCGGCTGGTGCAGCGCTTGCAATTGCGATGATGTGTGTGCCGTCAGCTAAGGATTTGTTCCATAAAGTCATTTCTCAAAGTGCTTGTCTGGAGTCTTTCTATACTCCAGAGGAGGCAACTGAAATAGCAGAGAAGTATTTGGAATATGCAGGGGTCTCTAACCTTGATGAAATCAATAAATACGACTATAAACAGCTTACAAAAGTGGTCAAAGCCATCGACTCTTATGTAAGAGAGAGAAAATTCGGAATTTGCAGCATCAACCCAGTTGTGGATGGCGAATATTTAAAGGAATTTCCTTCAACATCATCATTCGCGGATTTGGGCAAGCCAATATTGATCGGTTCAAATGCCAATGAGGCAAGAGTGTTCGGAAGTGTGATGAAAGGCTATAAGCACGACGAGGTGATGAGAAGAATTTTCCCATATTTCTCGGAGGAATACCGTCAGAAGGTTCTTGCCGCATATACTCAGAATCCTAAGACACGTGATTTCTGCGACATCGCCGGAGATATCATGTATAAGGTTCAGAAATATAATGTGGCGGATGCTATTTCAGTCAACAATCCTGTATATGTATATCAGTTCAACTACGCTCCAGTGATATTCCGTTTGTTCGGTTGGGGGGCATGTCATGTGGCGGAGTTGCCTCTTCTTTTTGGCAATATGAAGCCGTGGTTCAGGATGCCATTGTATTTAGGAGATCAGACAACAGCCGCTGAAGTTGGAAAACGAATGCGTAAATACTGGGGTAATTTCATTTGGAGTGGAAATCCTAATAGTGCAAACAATGGAGACCATCCAATGGAGGTTGTGTGGAACAAATACACGTCGACAGATAGAAACTGCATGAATTTCGGGAAGACCGATTCTTGCTTAAAAGATCAGGATGTTGAGACGATGCAGAAGCTCCAAGGTGAACGACATTTCTTTGTGAGGAAATAACGACCTGTGGTGGCGGAGAATTTAGTTTTTGGGTTAGAGTTTAGAGTTAAAGGTTAGAGTTAAAGGTTAGAGTTTGGATAGGGTATGAGGAAATATAAAGTTGGTTTGGCATTAAGCGGAGGCTCAGTAAAGGGGCTTGCGCACTTGGGTGCGATAAAGGCATTCGAGGAGAATGGCATCGAAATAAACGTGATGTCAGGAGTGAGTGCAGGCTCACTCATCGCTGCTTTATACGCCGATGGAAACTCGGTGGAGCAAATCCTTGCGTTTTTCAAGAAAGCGAAGTTTTTTGACATGGTCGACTTCAATTTCAACATCTTTAAGGGTAAGGGTGGTGGATTGACCGCTGTCCGTCCGTTTAAGGAAAAATTGAAGAACATGATGCGTTCACGCACGTTTGAGGATTTGAATATTCCTATTGTTGTTTCTGCGACAGATTTGATAGAGGGGCATACGACCTATTTTTCTTCAGGAGAACTTATCGAGCCGCTTATTGCCTCTTCAAGTGTGCCATTGTTGTTTAATCCAGTCAAGATTGACGGTAAATTATATATCGACGGTGGTATTATGAGTAATATTGCGGCGACTGTCTTGAGAGATGATTGTGAGTATTTGGTAGGCATACATGTTAATCCGATATGCCGTCAGGAGGTGACGACAGGAATTGCTTCGGTATCCAACCGTGTCTTCGACCTTGTGATAAATGGAAGCAGTACAGAGTCGGAAAAGGCTGTCTGTGATATGATAATCAACACTGAGAAGGCATGCAAATACGGTATGTTCGGAACGGATAAAGCTGATGAAATTTTCAAGATAGGCTATGAAGCAGCAATGGAAATGTTGGTTAACCAAGGATGGGCAAAAAAACTAAAAAGTTGATAAATTCATGCGAATTGTCAATAACTGTTAGCTGATATATGCTATTCGACAGAAAAACGGCATGAATGTATTAACATTTTGAATTAAGTACTGAATATAATTAAAATAGAGTATTAACCTAATAATTATATTAGATATGGATTTTTTAGAGCAATTTGTGACACTGACTGTAGCTACAGTGAAAGCCGACCGAGAGATGTCTCAAAAGGAAATTGATACAATTGTTTTGTTGGCAGAAGGTTTAAAATTGGACACAGAAACTGTGGCAAAAGCAATAAAAACTAAGATGTATCAACATGACTCCGCAGAGGCAATTGCCAGAAGCGTCGCTGCAGAAAATAAACTTGTGATTATGCAGGCTTGTATTCTTGTAGCATTGGCTGACAATAAACTTAAGATGCAGGAGGTGGAATTCCTCAACAAAATCAATGCCGCATTGGGATTGCCTCAGGCTGCGTTTGTACTTGCTATTGCATCTGTCTGCCAGAATAACCCTCAGATTGAGATTGAAGGTAATGTGACAAATTCAGACAAGAAAGATTGATTCTGTCTTATTTTGTGACTTTTGATACATAAAAACACAGAGAATAGAAGTTCTCTGTGTTTTTTTCGTTTGCTCTTAAACCTATCATTCTGCCATTTTATATCATTGTTGTTTCTTTTTAAGTCAACAAAAAGGAGATGGTTCTCACCATCTCCCCAAAAAAACGTTGTTGTAAAAAAGTAGTTGTTTATAGTATTTGTTTTACTTGATAATGATTCTCTTTACTGAAGTTCCATTTTCAGTGTTGATCACAACGATATATACTCCATTATGATTAACGTTAACAGAACATTCTTTTCCTCCAGAAACAAGACCTGCCACTTTAGTTCCGTTGATAGAAACCACGTCAACATTCTTGATTTCGACATTAGATTTGATACGTACAGACTTGCCTTCTACATAAACGTTCCATTCGTTTGCAATCTCATCTTTAACAGATGATGGATCGTAACCCAATGTCTCCATGATAGTTTGGATTAGAGAAGGCTCAAACCATTCAAGTGTTTTACGGTTAAGATATCCGTGACGTTCAGCTCCATTCGTGTTATCAACGGAATTGTTATCCCATACGAAACAAGGGATTCCATAGTTCTTTGAAAAACCGAAGAAACATCTTTCCCATTGTTTACGGTCTTCCAGATTGTTGTAGTTAGAAGATGATGTCTCACCGATATAGACTGGACAACCTTTCGACATGACTTTATCTCTCAATGTATTGTAAAGCCACTCGATATCATAGTAGTACTTTTGTTGCCAAGAGTGGTTCTGTATCTCTGGATTCATACAGAAATCGTATGGAGTGTAAGCGTGGACAGAAAGCCAAAGTCTGTTGCTCACTTTATCGTTAGGCATTGAGAATCCAGATGTTGTCAGACCATCGATTGACGCCACATAACCTGGACAACCTACCAATCTGTCCATATTATTGCCTCCTGCATTACGTATCGCATCTACAGCAGCTTGGTTGATCTGGTTGATACATCCGATTGCCTCACTGACAGATTGTGTCGGATTAGCAGAGTCGAAATACCATTCATTTTGGTCACCTACTACACGAGGTTCGTTGAGAGTCTCGAAGATCAGATGCTGGTCGTAATCAGCAAACTCCCTAGCGACTTGAGTCCAGACATCAGTGACATACTTCTTAGATTGGTCAAGATACTGGTTAGTAGGCAACATGTGCCACTGATCGTTGTCGTGGTGGATGTTGATGATCACGAACATATCATTATCGTATGCATAGTTCACAACCTCCTTCACTCTAGCCATCCACTGACCGTCGATAGCAAACTGGTATTGGCCGTTATTGGAAACGTGAGTACTCCACGACACAGGAAAACGGACAGCGTTGAAACCTGCCTCTTTAACCTTGTTGATCATTTCTTTTGTAGTGCGTGGATTATGCCAGCTTTCTTCTGCGTTAACTCCCTGTCCAGTAGCGTCAAGAGAGTTTCCAAGATTCCAACCCACACGGATCATCTGAGCGATTTCGCTTGCCGACTTGCCGGATAAGTTTCCTGCGAATGCAGAGTTGGCTAAACAAAAAGACGCTGCTACACCCAATGCTGTCTTTAGTACATTTGCAAAGTGTTTCATGCTATTAGTTGTTTTTTTAGTTTTAGAATAACGATAGCAAAGTTATGAAACACTCATTTTCGCCCATTCACATTTTCCCCACAACGTGTTAACGTAGCTGATTTGAGACTAAACATAAAATCCAGAAGTCTTAACATTTTTTGCTATGGAATTAAGAATTAAGAATTAAGAGGATTTGGGAAAACATCATTCGATAATTGATGTCATTAGTTTTTCAACCGTGGAGACGGTTGCTAAACCACGCCATTGTTGGGATTCGTTGCAAACGTTGGATGACCACAAGGGATCGCCCCTACGATCCAATTCTTCTGATGTATTTCCCCATAATTATGCATTATGAATTGTGAATTATGAATTGATCAACATTTTCCGTTTGCTTTCAGCAGTTCATATGCCTGGTTTATTCTCTGGCATTTCAGCGTCGCATTATTGACAGCCTCCTGACCTCTGGTAGCCACAAGATCCGGATGGTTCAGACGTAGAAGGTTTCGTTTGCAAGCGTTGATTTCGGATGGAGTAGCGTCGACGGGAATGCCGAGCACCGCATATGCTTTCTGCAGTTCAGGAGAGATGGATGGGGTAGTCTTGCCTTGGTAGCCAGAGTTATTAGAGTTTCCTTCCGTCTTCTTATCTTTTTCTTCATCTTTGAAAGCGTACCATTTTTTGTTTCCCTTTTTATCTCGATACCAATATCCGCCAGCTCTTTTATAGCGGGCTTTCTGATATCGTTCATATCCGTCTTTTATACTGTTTTCCTTTATGAATTTTCTTAATGTACGTTCATACTCACTTTCATTAAGATGCATGTGGTATGCTATGTATCTTAATGTGTATTCCTCCTCCTCACAAAAATCACCGTCGGCGTATGCCAGATCAAACAGAGCTTTCATAATTTCTTCTCTATCTTTCTCATACCACCAATACATCGCAAAAGCGACATCTTCCACAGCGAAGTCTTCTTTCAAGTATTTTTTGAATTCATCTACTCTGTTTGTATAATTTTTATAATTTTGAAGTTCATCTTTATAGATGTATGTTTTGACAATATTCCATTCAACCACTTTCTCCTCCTTGTCTGCTTTCATCACTACAATGAAAAGTCGCAATTTCAGACTTATTAAATTTTGATTCGAACTTTCTTCATAAGGTAAAATATATGGCATTTTTCCATCTCTATGGAATAGATCTTTTTGTTTATTTAGATTCTTGACGTATATTTTGTAGTTAATTTTATCAAATTGTGCCAATATAAACATTTCAACAAATAGTGCTAAGATAAATATACCAGCAGTAAAAATAAAAGCAAAAGGGAAGTAAAATAATAGTGGTTGTAATGGATAGCCAATTATTAAACTCAATGTAACGAAAAGAATAACGAAAAGAATAACTATACTAGGATTTGATATATTTGAATTTGATATATTTGAGGCAAATCCTTTTTTCTCGTATCTTGGAGAGTTGAATAATTCTTTAGCCATTATAAATTGATTAGGTTTTGTGATAAATAAAATGAGAGACCACGCATTACGCAAGATATTTGACGTCATTAATTTTTCAACCGTGTAAACGGTTGCCAAACCAGGCCATGGTTGGGATTCGTTGCAAACGTTGGACGACCACAAGGGATCGCCCTACGCTCCAATTCTTCTGATGTATTTCCCCATAATTATGCATTATGAATTGTGAATTATGAATTGATCAACATTTTCCGTTTGCTTTCAGCAGTTCATATGCCTGGTTTATTCTCTGGCATTTCAGCGTCGCATTATTGACAGCCTCCTGACCTCTGGTAGCCACAAGATCCGGATGGTTCAGACGTAGAAGGTTTCGTTTGCAAGCGTTGATTTCGGATGGAGTAGCGTCGACGGGAATGCCGAGCACTGCATATGCTTTCTGCAGTTCAGGAGAGATGGATGGGGTAGTATTGCCTTGGTAGCCAGAGTTATTAGAGTTTCCTTCCGTCTTCTTATCTTTTTCTTCATTTTTGAAAGAGTACCATCTTCTGTTTCCCTTTTTATCATGATACCAATATCCATATCCGTCTTTTTTGTTTTTGTTTTTTTCTTTTATGAAATTTCTTAGTGCACGTTCATACTCACTTTCATTAAGATGCATGTGGTATGCTATGTATCTTAATGTGTATTCCTCCTCCTCACAAAAATCACCGTCGGCGTATGCCAGATCAAACAGAGCTTTCAGAATTTCTTCTCTGTCGTTTTCATACCACCAATACATCGCAAATGCGACATCTTCCACAGCGAAATCCTCTTTCAAGTATTTTTTGAGTTCATTTAATCTTTTTGCAAGTTCATGATTGCTTATATATGCTTTGACTTTTTCCAATTCCACTACTTTTTCCTCCTTGTCCGCCATCATCACAACAGCAAAAAGTCGCAATTTAAGATTTGTAAAATTATGATCTAACAGTTCATAAGGGGCAATATATGGAGATTTTTTACCGACATGGAACAGATTTTTTTGTTTCTTTAATGTTCTGACGTAAAAAAAGTATTTGATTTTAGTTCTTGTTTTATTATCATGTTCTTCTACAATTATACAGAAAGGCCATAATCCCAAAAAAAGAATACAAAAAACTGCATTTTTTAGAAAAAACACATCTATTATAATACAGAATATTAATAACAATACACATAATAAGCATCCTAGACTACTGCCATCCAGAATTTTACTGATAAATCCTTTTTCCTTGTATCTAGGAGAGTTGAATAATTCCTTAGCCATTATATATCAATTAGGTTCAGTGGTATAAATATTTTGCATTACGTATTGATTCAACATTTTCCGTTTGCTTTCAACAATTCATATGCCTGGTTTATTCTCTGACATTTCAGCGTTGCGTTATTGACTGCCTCTTGACCTCTGGTAGCCACAAGATCCGGATGGTTCAGACGTAGAAGGTTTCGTTTGCAAGCGTTGATTTCGGATGGAGTAGCGTCGACGGGAATGCCGAGCACTGCGTATGCTTTCTGCAGTTCAGGAGAGATGGATGGGGTAGTATTGTGGTTGTTGCCAGACGCAGATGAAGAGTCTTCCGTCTTCTTATCATCATCTTTGAAAGAGTACCATTTTCTGTTTCCCATTTTATCTCGATACCAATATCCGCCACCTCTTTTATAACGGGCTTTCTGATATTGTTCATATCCGTCTTTTATACTGTTTTCATTTATGAATTTTCTTAGTGCACGTTCATACACACTTTCATTAAGATGCATATGGTATGCTATGTATCTTAATGTGTATTCCTCCTCCTCACAAAAATCACCGTCGGCGTATGCAAGATCAAACAGAGCTTTCAGAGTATCTTCTCTATCTTTCTCATACCACCAATACATCGCAAAAGCGACATCTTCCACAGCGAAGTCTTCTTTCAAGTATTTTTTGAATTCATCTACTCTGTTTGTATAATTATGTTCTTCGTGATTATTGATATATGTTTTGACCTTATCCATTTCGAGCACTTTTTCCTCTTTATCTGCTTTCATCACTACAGTGAAAAGTCGCAATTTCAGACTTATTAAACTATGGTTTAATTCTTCATAAGGCAAAATATATGGCACATCTCCATCATTATGGAATAGGTCTTTTTGTTTATTTAGATTCTTGACGTATAATTTATGGTTGTAGATTTTGTTAAATACGTCTGAACTTCCGACCCGAAAAAAAACAATTCCTCCAATAAAAAAAGAAATAAAAAAGACACAAGAATGAAGAGCTAGATATAAAGCCAACCCAATTGTTGGGATCAACATCCACAAAAAGCATCCTGTCCAAATAAAAACATTAATTTTATAGTCGAATAAATTTGGGATAAATCCTTTTTTCTCGTATCTAGGAGAATTGAATAATTCCTTAGCCATTATAAATCAATTAGTTTTTGTGGTATGATATTTAGTCTCTGTCCGATTTAGATAGAGGTGTGTATTATGTCCGTCACTCCGCAAGCACCACTGCGTTCGGTGCATGCGGTTAGAGATATCGTCTTCCAGACGTGGAGATGGATCATTTTGCCAATCCGCAAGCACCACTGCGTTCGGTGCATGCGGTTACAGAGATATCGTCTTCCAGACGCAATTGGGCATTTCGCATTTATAATTCTGCATTGACTCAATCTCTGTTTCTTCTGCGTTTTCTCTCTTCGCGTCTCATCTCACGTCGCTCCTGACGCAATTCTCTGCGGCTCTTGACATCAATTTTGATGGAATCTGGTCTTACATTTTCCTGTTTGTCACGTCCGAAAAGACGGCGGAAGAATCCTCTTGCACCTTCGTTCTTTTGTTCTTCTTCTTCCAATTCTTCCAACACTTCTGTACAGTCGTAAGTGCGTGAGATAGTCTGTTTAGGTTCGCCGAATCTGCCACGGTAGCGGGCAAGTTTTTTATCGTTCATCACCTTTTCCATGAAGGCTCCGAAGATTGGCAACGCTGACGCACTTCCTTGTCCTTGTTCTCCGTCCTTGAAATGTATGCAGCGGTATTCGCCACCAACCCATGCTCCAGCCACAAGTTTTGGAGATATTCCCATATACCATGCGTCTGAATAGTTGGATGTGCTTCCTGTTTTGCCTCCGAAATCGGTTGCTCCGTGGATCTTATAGTTCCAAAGTCGACGTGAGGTGCCTCGCTCATCTGCCAAACCTTCACGAAGCATCTCACGAACCAAGAATGCCTCTTCGTAACTGAGCACTTTCTCGCCCTTTGGCTCATTCTTGTAGATGACGTTGCCGTCCTTGTCTTCGATGCGAGTGACGATCCTTGGCTTCATGTGGACTCCCTCGTTAGGGATAGTGGAGTAGGCTGATACCATTTCAAGAAGAGATACGTCTTCTGTACCCAGACATACCGACGGAATTGGTCGTACTGGACTTTCCACACCCATCTTATGTGCCAATTCCACCACATTCTCCGGACCGAGTTCTTTGTTGAGTTGCACAGCTATACTGTTGATTGAGCGAGCCATAGCCGTTTTCAGAGTCAACTTTTCTCCGGAGAATATACCGTTGGCATTCTGTGGTTGCCAAAGCACAGGTTTTCCGTCCTCCTCAGTCATCCATGATGTGATTGAGTCTGTACGGATGTCGCATGGAGACATTCCTTTTCTGATTGCCTCTGAATAGACAAATAGTTTGAATGTTGATCCGGGCTGACGTTTGGCAAGCACTTTATCGTATTGCCAGTAGTTGTAATCCACGTCGCCGACCCAAGCCTTCACCAAACCAGTCTGAGGCTCGATAGCCACGAAACCGCAGTGTAGGAATTTGACCATGTGGCGAAGCGAGTCGAGACTGCTCATCACTGTGTCTTTCACACCATATTTGTAGCTGAAGATCTTCATCTTGTGAGGCTTGTTGAGACAAGCGTATATGGAGTCTTTGTTGCCGTCGTATCTTTTTGAAAGAGATTTGTAAAGAGCTGTTTTGCGGACTGTCTCGTCGATGAAAGTAGTCATCTCATTTTTATTACGGTCACGCCAAGGGTTTTGTTTGCCCCAGTTTTTGAAGAAACGCTTTTGGTTTTCCTCCATTTGTTTCGACACAGCCTGCTCAGCATAACGTTGCATACGGGAGTCGATAGAAGTGTAGATCTTCAGACCGTCGGTATAAAGATTAACATTATTCTCGTCGCACCATTCCTGAAGTTCATTGCTCACCGCATCACGGAAGTAGAGCGCAATTCCGTCGAGATTGGATTCCGACTTGAAATTCAGAGTGAAAGGTACAGACAGGATAGAATCACACTGTTCCTGAGTGATCATCTTGTGAGAGACGAGGTTGTTGATGATGATCCTACGTCTGCGCTCATTGTTTTCCGGATTACGGACAGGATTATAATAAGTTGTGGCCTTCAGCAGACCGATGATGCAGGCCGACTGTTCCCAGTTAAGTTTTTTAGGAGTAGTGTTGAAGTAAGTCTTAGCCGCCGCTTTGATTCCGTATGCGTTTGAACCGAAATAGACAGTGTTGAGATACATCTTGAGAATCTCCAATTTTGTGAATCTTTCCTCAATACGTTTAGCGGCATTCCACTCTTTAACCTTAATAATCAACGTTTTTACTCCTGGCACCTTACATAAAATGCCATTATTATATGTGGAACGCATTTTGAAAAGATTCTTGGCAAGCTGTTGAGTGATTGTGCTGGCACCACGGGCGTTACCAAGCAAAGCATCCTTGAAAGCACCGAGCAAACCAGAATAGTCGACACCGTGATGTTCGAAGAAACGTTCATCCTCAGTATGGACAAGTGTGATCAGCAATTCATCAGAAATATCTTCGATCTCTACGGAAGAACGGTTTTCAGTGAAGTACTTACCTATAAGCACCCCGTCGTCGCTATAAATCTCAGAAGCCTCCACAGAATTAGGGTTGGCAAGCACCTCCGTAGAAGGAGATTCACCAAACATCCATAGGAAATTCACGTCGACTGCCTTAATAAATAGGAATAAAAGCAATATCAGCGACGCGATTGCAGTAAGGACCTTAACATACCATTTACTCTTGAACGCATCTTTAAAAATAGTCCAATATTTTTTGAACGCGACTGAAAAGATGCTCCAATACTTATTGAACACAACCATAAAGTTGGCCCAATATTTCTTCAAATCTTCAGAAGTCATTTGTCTGTTTTAAGTTGTATCAAATATCAATAATACAAAGATATGAGAAAAATTGGTTTATTCAAATTCATTTTATGGGCTATTTTAATTTTTGGGGGTTAGAGGTGAGAGGGTTGGGGTTAGAGTTTTTGGTATTGGGGTGAGAGGTTAGAGTTGGTTAATGGCAAATGAGATTTTTTTGGCAAGGAGATTATGAAAAAAATAAAATATATCGATGAAAATTGTCGTGTCTGAATGTTTTTTTTGAAATTTAAATGTTTTTGACGGTGCATGATATATAAATTCAATAATTTTTTCCGTCTTTGATGTTGATAGTTTCATAAATTAGTTATATTTGCATAGTTTTTGAAAAATAGTAAAAGGAATTTTAATGAGTACACTTGAAGAAAAAGAGACTCTTACACAGCCTGAAAATGCGCAAGAAACTGCAGCATCTGATAATCTATTAGCTGAAAATGAGGTCGTTATGACAGATGCGGAGGATCAAGAAATTGTTGATTATTCTTCATTTAGTGAGGCGGAGTTGGTAGAAAAAGCCCGCACTTTGATAACAGAATGTAAGGGTAGTGTTAGCGCTATCAAGAGGGATATAGAAGATATTAAGAGTTGCTACTATAAGAGCTACAATCAAAATATAGATAAGATTAGAAGTGAGCAGGCAGAAAGTGGAGAAAACGCTGAACCTGTAGAGCTTCCTGCTGATGAGTTCAAGTCTGTATACGTTGTTTACCAGCGTAGAAAGAAAGAGGAGCAGGCCCAGAAAGAAGCCGAGATGGAGAAGAACCTTAAGGCTAAGTTGGCTTTGATCGACAGACTTAAAGAGTTGGCTCAGAATTCAAAAGATGCCCGTCAGGATTTCAACGCATGTCGTGAGATTCAGAACGAGTGGAAAAATATAGGAGCTGTGCCTCAGGCTAAAGCTGATGAGGTGAATGGCAACTATAAACTTTGGATTGAGACATTCTATGATTCGTTGAGTGCAGCTAACGAGTTGAGAGACTTGGATTTCCGCAAGAACTTGGAGGAGAAGATCTCTATCTGTGAACTTGCTGAGGGATTGGCTGAGAACAAAGATGTTGTAGACTCATTCAGAAAATTGCAGTACTACCACGAAAGATGGAAAGAGATCGGTCCTGTTGCACGTGAGAAACGTGAGGAGCTATGGGAGCGATTCAAAGAGGCGACTGCAGCTGTAAACAAGCGTCACAGAGAGTATTTTGAGCAGATTCACGCGAAAGAGGAGCAGAATTTGGTTGAAAAGACAAAACTTTGTGAGGAAGTTGAGAATGCAAAAGTAGAAAACGAAGAGAGCTTCGACTGTTGGCAGAAGATGACAGAGTTCATCGTCGCTAAGCAGGAGGAGTGGAGAAAGATAGGTTTCGCGCCAAAGAAAGACAACGACAAGATCTATGAGAGATTCAGAGCCGCATGTGATAAATTCTTTGTGGCAAAGAACGAGTTTTTCAAGAAGATGAAAGACACTCAGTCGGAGAACTTGAAGAAGAAGATATCTTTGTGTGAGATCGCTGAATCGTTGAAAGACAGCAAAGATTGGAAGGAGACAACCAACAAGTTTGTTGAGATCCAGAAGGAATGGAAGACAATCGGTCCTGTTCCACGTAAGAATTCAGATGCTGTTTGGAAGAGATTTTTGGCAGCGTGCGATTATTTCTTTGAGCAGAAGGAGGCAGATTTCGCAAGCAGAAAGTCGGAAGAATCAGTTAATTTGGAGAAAAAGAAGGATTTGATTGAAAGAATCAAAGGACTTCAGATTGAAGGCAACGACAATGCATTCGCTGATTTCAAGAAGCTTTTGGCAGAGTGGAATTCAATCGGTCACGTTCCATTCAAGGAGAAGGATAATATTTATAAGAAATACAAATCTACAATTGATGAGGTGTTCGACAAGTTGAACAAAGACCGCAGCATCAACAGATTGGATTTCTTTAAGACTAATATTGAGACATTGGCAAGCCAGGGTATGGCGAAGGTCAACAATGAGCGCAAGAGATTGCAGAAATTGGTTGAGAACTTCAATTCTGAGATTGCCACTGCAGAGAACAATATCGGATTCTTCTCAAAATCTTCAAAGGGAGCATCTCCATTGCTTGACGGCATGAAGAAGAAAATCTCTAAGTTGAAGGATGAGAGAAATCTATTGTTGGAGAAAATCAGATTGATTGACGAGACAACAGAAGAATTAAACTAAAAATCAAACAGAAAAAATTTACTAATTGGAGTAGCGGTTGCTACTCCTTAGTAAACCCCATAAATTAAATAAAGGACAGTATTAATTAAAATTGTTAAACAAATGAAACCATTTGATGACGAAATGCAACAAGATTTCGAGAGAAATTCCGGTGCAGAACAGCGTGAAAGAAGAAGTTTTAACCCTAATTTCACTGCAGACAACCATTTGAAGCGTGCACCAAGAAGAAGAGTAGGTGACACACGTGTTCCAGTAGGCGAGCAGAACGGAGGTGGCTACAACCGTGGCTACAACAATGATGGAGGTTACAACAACCGTGGTTACAACAACGATGGCGGTTACAACAATAACCGTGGTGGTGGCTACTACAACAACAACCGTGGCTACAATCGTGACAATGGTGACGGCGGTTACAACGGAGGCTATAACGGTGGCTACAATCGCGACAACAATGGCGATGGTGGTTACAACAACGATGGCGGCTACAACAACAACCGTGGTGGTGGCTACAATAACAACCGTGGCGGCTACAACAACAACCGTGGTGGTGGCTACAATAACAACCGTGGTGGCGGCTACAACAACAATCGTGGCGGTTACAACAACAATCGTGGCGGTTACAACAACAACCGTGGCGGTGGCTACAACAACAATGGCGGCGGTTACAACAACAATCGTGGCGGTGGCTACAACAACAATAACAACCGTGGTGGTGGACGTCCACAGAACAAACGTAAGCAAGGAAATATTGGACATCGTCAGATTGAATATAAATCTGTTATGGTGGATCCAAATGAAGATATCCGTTTGAACAAGTATCTTGCTAATGCAGGAGTTTGCTCACGTCGTGAGGCTGATGAGTTGATCCAGGCTGGTGCTGTATCAGTAAACGGTACTCCAATCACAGAGTTGGGAACAAAGATCAAGCGTGGTGACAAGGTGTTGATCGGTGATCAGCTTGTTGCTCCAGATAAGTTGGTTTACATCCTTTTGAACAAGCCAAAGGGTTGCGTTACATCTACAGATGATCCAAACGCAAAACTTACAGTTATGAAACTTGTTGAGAGAGCATGTAAGGAGCGTATCTATCCAGTAGGACGTCTTGATAAGCCAACTACAGGTGTTCTTCTATTGACTAACGACGGTGACTTGGCTTCTAAGTTGACTCACCCAATGTACAACAAGAAGAAGATCTATCAGGTTACTCTAAACAAGGAACTTACTGAGGAAGATATGGCAACAATCGCTGCTGGTATCGACTTGGAGGATGGTCCAATCAAGCCAGATGAGATCAGCTACGTAGACGATGCAGACCACAAGAAGATCGGTATCGAGATACACTCAGGTAGAAACCGTATCGTTCGTCGTATTTTCGACAAACTTGGCTACCGTGTAATGCGTCTTGACCGTGTATTCTTCGCAGGTTTGACTAAGAAGGGATTGAAGAGAGGCGAGTGGAGATTCCTTACAGAGCGTGAGGTTAGCATGCTAAGAATGGGTGCATTCGAATAAGAGTTGAAAGTTAAGAGTTGAAAGTTAAGAGTTATGGCTTAGCAATTAACTTACATTATAAGGCTGTCAAGGTTTTCTCTTTGACAGCCTTTTTAATTATACAATGCCATGAAAATCAGATTATTATTTTCTACAATCCCACTGTTTGTGGCCAGCATCGCGTCTTCAGTGAGCTATAAATCGGCTGAAACTGATGCGTATATTGCCAAATATAAACAGACTGCTATTGAGCAGATGAGACAATATAAAATTCCAGCAAGCATCACGTTGGCGCAGGGAATTTTGGAAAGTGGAAGTGGTAGGAGTGACCTTGCTGTCAAAGCCAACAACCATTTCGGAATCAAGTGTACAAGCGATTATAAAGGAAAGACATACCATAAGAAGGACGATAAAAGAAGAGACTGTTTCAGGGTATATGATAATGCGGCTCAGAGTTTCGTAGATCATTCTATTTTTTTGCAACGAGCTCATTACGCTCCGCTTTTCAAGTTGAAAATCACCGATTATAAAGGGTGGGCGAATGGTTTGAAAAAATGCGGTTACGCTACAAATCCTAAGTATCCGTCATTGTTGATTGAGGTGATAGAGCAGAACAAACTGTATGTTTATGACGATGCTAATTATCAGGATGAGAGCAAGAAAGACGACGGTGGAAACAAAGACAAAGTCGTGCCTAATGATGATAACAGACGCCGAAACAGTAGGGAAGAGGTGAATCCGGAAAAGGATAGGAAAGCCGACAATGTTGATATCCGCAAGGGAGACAACCGTGTGGAGATCAACGGCGTCAGATGTGTTCAGATCAAACCGGGAGACACATTCTATTCGTTGGCAAAGAAGTATGATTTGACGGTGGATAAATTGAAAACGCTGAATGATTTCCCGTCGAACTACACATTGAAAGTCGGTGAGTATGTTTTCTTGAAACGAAAGAGAAGAAGCTACAGAGCTCTTGATTATCATGTGGTTGAGCCGGG
Source organism: Bacteroidales bacterium (assembly GCA_015061115.1). Taxonomy (GTDB): domain Bacteria; phylum Bacteroidota; class Bacteroidia; order Bacteroidales; family Paludibacteraceae; genus UBA1723. Next base: position 86,013 of record SUXE01000012.1, read on the forward strand.
AGAGACGATGCTTTCGATTTCTCAGTATTATGGAGTACAGCTGGAGCAGTTAAAACGACATAACAAAAAGATTTCTGGAGAACCCAAAGTAGGAACAAGAGTGCTGTTGCATTGATATTAAGAGTGTTCGCTGAAATGTTACATTTCAGCGACATTTTTTTTTCTGGCTTGTCAAAAAAGGGGCTTTTCAATAATTTTGTTTTCTGTAATTATAATTTGTTTTTGTTAGATATATTCAATTATTTAATTCATTGTACTCACGTTAAATTTATCATATATGAATCAAAGTTTAAAAAGATTTTTTTCACTAATGTTTAGTGTAAGTGTTGTACAATTTTTACTGGCTCAAGTAGCTATCAATGAGGTTAATTTTCCGGATAAGCTTTTTAGGGATCACGTTTCGACAAATTACGATTTAGACAAGAATGACACTCTTTCAACAACAGAATTTGAAAAGGTGGATACTATAGATGTCAGTTTGAAATCTGTTGGCAATAAAGACAATATGATAACAGATCTGACTGGAATAGAATATTTTACGGCACTAAAAAAATTAGGTTTTAGTTACCATGCACTTACATCTATTGACATATCCAAAAATACAGAACTGACTGAACTTAGATGTGATCGCAATAGTCTGACTTCTTTGAATGTGACTGAAAACAAGGCATTAAGAATTCTACACTGTGATCTAAATGAAATAGAATATTTAGACGTATCAAAAAATACGGAATTGGAAGAACTTTGGTGTGGAAGCAACATGTTGGTCACATTGAATGTCTCTAACAATTTGGCTTTGAGGGAGCTTGAGTGTCCTCGTAATTGGCTGTATAATCTGAATTTGAACAATAACGTCAAACTAAAAAGTCTTAACTGTGGACGTAACATGCTGTCATCCTTGGATGTGTCAAAAAATATAGAGTTAGAAAGTTTATTATGTTGGCAAAATCAACTGACATCTTTATTGCTTCCAAACAGCACAGCTTTGAAAACAATATCATGTTGGACCAACAATTTAACTTCTTTGGATGTCTCAAAAAACACAGCATTAGAATATTTATTATGTTATTGGAATCCATTTACATCTTTGGATGTATCGAATAACACAGCATTAATAGAGTTCGAGTGTAAAAGCAACCAACTAACCACGTTGGATGTGACAAAAAATACAAAGTTGGAAGTTTTGGATTGTTCTGAAAATCAACTTACATCTTTGGATTTGTCAAACAATACTTTACTAAAACGATTAGCTTGTTCATCCAATAATTTATCATCTTTGGATTTGTCAAACAATACTTTACTAAAACGATTATATTGTTCATCCAATAATTTATCATCTTTGGATTTGTCTAATAATCTAAATTTGAATCCAACAATGAGTTGGTATGTTGATTGTTCTGATAACTCTTATACGGTAAATATAAATAAAACATTCATATTCAACCTGTCTTCATTACCGGGAGAGTTCGATCACACAAGAATGTCCATCAAATCTGGTAATGCAGTAGATAAAGATGGATATTTGAACATTGATGAAAGCATTGGTGACGATACAATAAAAGTGGTGTATGAATATATAGCTAATAAAGACTATACTTTTGAATATACGTTAAATTTGGTTCCAATGGAAGCAAATGATGTACCTTTGGTCAATTCCGTCGACGCATATTCTTTTTATCCAAATCCAGCAAAGTCATCTGTAAGTGTATTATCCACAGGATATTATAAAATATACGACGGATCTGGTGTGTTGTTGCAATCAGGCATGGCCGAGAAAAACAATGAAATCAACATATCAAACTTATCTCCAGGTGTATATCTATTTGATTTTGAGGGTAGGAAAGAGAGGTTAATTGTGAAATAAAACGATACGTTGATCAAAAAATAAAAACAGAGACGTTGCGATTCGCAGCGTCTCTGTTATATTTGATCATCTTATGTGATTAATTATTCTTCAAAAAACTTAAGCAAGGCATTTTGGTCCTTGATGTTGTTTGCAGCGAGTTCTTCAAGAACCGCATCTTTCTCACCACTGTTAATAATACTGTCACAAAGTCTTGCATATGACTCTTGTGTATGACTAAGTCGGACAAACGTGTCCCAAATCTCTTGAGCTGTCATAAATTTTTCCATATTATCAAATTTTTGGTTAGACTTTCAATTATTCAAATGTACCAAATATCAAAATCCATTATTCAAAAAAATAACGTATTATGATGAATAACATATATATGACACTGAATTTTGATATCTCATCAAAAATTTCACTCAAAAGTGGAAAAACTCATTTGTCTAATACTTTTTTCAGACCTTCACTAAATATGACTTTATATCCATTTTCCGAATTTTCGTCTGTGATTATGAAGTAGGCCAAGATTGATGGATTTTTATCGAGTAAATCAAATGCGCGTTCGTATCCCATAACCATAAACGCTGTGGCGTAAGCGTCTGCTGTGATGCAATCAGGAGCAATGACAGTGCTGGATAGTATGTCTTTTTGTACAGGACAACCAGTTGTCGGATCTATTGTGTGAGCATAACGTTTCCCGTCGTGATAGTAGAAATTACGGTAATTTCCACTTGTCGCGATACCTCCATCGTTCAATTTAAGAATGCCTCCTATGCCATTTATACGTTGCAAGTAGTCTTCTTCCGGAACATTTATTCCAACTTTCCATGCTGTTCCTTTGGGATTGTTGCCATGCAGTGCAATTTCACCTCCAATTTCCACCATGTAGTTCGCCACACCTTTACTTTTCAGCCAATCCCCGACAATATCACACATATATCCTTTGGCAATACTTGAAGCGTCAAGTTGTATGCGTGGATCTTTTTTATGAAGTCTTCCTTTTCTGTCAAGTCTGATTTTATTACATCCCACAAACTGCAAAATGCTGTCTACAGCCTCAGGTGTAACATTCTCTTTGTTTTTGAAACCGAAGCCCCACAGGTTGACGAGTGGGGCGACGGTGATATCAAAAGCTCCTGATGTGCGTCGGGAGACTTCTAATGACTTTTCGATAACATTCCTCACATAATGGTTTGCTCTTGCGTCCTGACTGTTTTTGTTCATCGCAGATATTATGGATTCTGGATTGAACATAGACAATGAGTAATCAAAGTCTTTGAACAGCTTCCGGATACTGTCATGCCAATTAGCATTTTGACCTTTGCTTGCAAGTGTTTCTTCGAAAGTGATATGGTAAGTCGTGTTGAACACCTCTCCTTCAAAGGTACATGCTTTATAGCTTTGGGCTTTTATAGCAAGAGTATTCAGAGTGAATACAAAAACAAACCATATTATGCTTTTTCTCATTTTTCACTAATCTTCTTGTGGCTCAAGATTCTCCTTTACAAATAGTTTGATCGACTCTTCACACTGGTTATCGTCATTTTCCAATACTCCGGCTGCCATCCAGTAGGCATATTTTCCAGTGAAGAATTCAGGCAATTCTTTTTCATCACTACCATAACGGAATTCTATATGATATGTATCCTTTGGATTGTCAGGACAGATAAAGAAATACTTGAACTCATCATCATTGTCATCTGTTGACTTATAGATATGGAAATTACGCTCTGCATTATAGCCAATCTTCACATATTTGTGAGAAAAAATCTCTGTGCTGTCTGATGCCAATCCTTTGATTGTGCAGCCGTCAAACACAAATCTTGCGACAGAATTCAAGAAATGGCAAGAAAACTGGATGTCTGGGGCGAAACCTGTGCTTCCATCACCAAATTTAGCTGTAGCTTCCGCACCTGTCAGTGTGCCGAGCATAGAGTATTTAAGCATTTTTGCGGAAGAATCAGCATTTTCCTCACCTACATATTTTGCGCATTCTGCAATCCAAAGACTATCCCATTTAGCAGCTAAAGTACCTTGTTCAGAAAATAGTTCGACGTATGTGCCTGTCAGCTTATTCTGTAACTCTGTTGACAGAATGTCAGAGCCAAATTTGATGCCAGAGCCAATAGATACATACTTGTCTGAATTGAAGATCACATTATAGTTGTCACCAACAGCTGCTGTATCAAGTATGTTGAGAACTCCGTCTGAATAAGTGTATTTATCCGCATCAAGTAGTTTTGCTGATCTGCCAGAACCTTTCTTTACGCTTGCCAATGTGTAGTTGGCATCAGAAGGTATATCTTTCATCAACAAGTTGACAATTGGATTTACTCCTGCGACAGCGGCTCCGTCCAAAGAAACAGATGCGGCAGTCTGTTGTTTTACATACACGTTGCAAGGGATGGATACATTGTCTTTACCTTTAAGATAGTAAGTGATATTTGATATTGTTTTTCCCTGTAAACCAGCGGTATGAGTAAAAGCTGGATGGTTGCCATGAGGCTCGGTGAAGTAGTTTACGCTGAATGCGAGTTCACTCGTGTTGAGCCATAGATTATTGAGTGGAGTGAGCGCGAATTTCTGTCCGCTTGTGGTTGTGATGACGGCTCCCTGCAGGTCAGCAGAAGGAATAGCAGTGCGATCAATGCCAAGAGAAATGACATAATTGCCCCAATTGGCGGAAGTTCCAGAAGATAGGTTGACTGATGAACATTCCATCACAACAGGCGCCGCAGTGTAGGCACTGAATGAACCGTTGGAAAGTAGTTGTTTTGAAGAGGCAAAAACAGAATCTTCAACGAATGTGAATCTTGCCTTTTGTTCATCAGTAAGTTTATTGTACACATCCTCAGTCATACTGACACTAACTGCCTTAACACCAAGAATCTGGTTTCCTTCTTTAGATATGACACAAGAAGAAAAACGTGATGCTTTTCCACTGGTCGCTGATGTAAAAACATCAACACCATCTGCGATAAGGGCTTCAGCAGGTGTATGAAGTTCTCCTTCGAAAAATTCTGCAAAAGTCATGTCTGTAGTCGCATAATACATTTTCCCTGAATATGCAGCAGGGTTAAATTCTATGCTAGAGACCGAGTCTTTGTTGTAAACAACATTTGTACCGTCGTTAAGATTGACGCGAATGTTCTGTGCTTGAATTGTACTTGCCAAGACTAACAATACTGCAAGTGTGAAATTTTTTTTCATTTTTAATACTTTTTTAATCTACAACTATTAACGAACACAAACTTTGAAACTTCCATGAGATGTTTTGATTATACAAACGGAATTTTTCTGATTGTCCAAAGAAAGAGATATGTTGCCATTTTCATCGGTAATTCCTTTTGTTATAACTATACCTAAGATATTGCATACAGAAACATCAGATTTTGGATTCAAACCGCTAGCTTCCAATAAACCATTGTTGATAATAAACAAAGGAGATAGGAGTGGAGTAGTTTGTTTTACACTTGATGGATTATTCTCAATTGTGAAAGACCGATATTCGGTAAGTGGATACGATACAGTTTCATTGTCTGTTTTCAAAATGAGAGAATAAGTATCGAATGATACAACTGGATTCGATGATAGCAGAAATGAAATTTTCTCACCTTTGATATCCGTTACCACAACTTTATCATCTGCTGATAAATGTTGAAATACACCTAAGAAAGATGTCATCAGAATAAAGCATAACTTTTTATTCATATAAATTGATTTTACAATTGTTTTATCTTTATTGCAAAGTTATATTGTAGAACATGTTTTGGCAATACTCATAATTAGGCAAAAATTTAAGGAGCTTATCAGATTTAAGTATATTGAAAGACCTTCATTTAGCATTTGAATACGAGAATCACAAAGTGCGGTTTGTTGATGCAATTTTTTAAAAACGCAAAGTTTTCTATATTTTTTCTTATTTTATAAACAGAATAAATTGTTGTCAGTTGTCTATCCTTTCAAAAATCTGTATTTGCCTATAATTAATATTATGTTTAATTTTGTTTTGGGGAGTCCCCGACTGGATTGAAATTTGAAATTATAAATGCGAAATGCTAAATAGTTTTTTGTCTATCGTCCATCGTCTATCGTTCTCCCCAAGGCCAAATCATTTGATCTAAAAATTCATCCGCTGAATTCAAACCGACAGCTTGGTCGTCAGCGATAAATAAATTGCATTTTTCATTTTCTGTATTTTCATTCGGATAAACGAACGCAAAACTGTCGCGATTATAATCGAGAGCTTTACCAATGTATAATCCGGCTCCGTTTCCGTCTTTGGCCTGAGCCACGATCACAGCGTCCGACATGCCGACAATTATACGGTTTCTTTGTTCATAGATTCTGTTTCCGTATCCAAATTTGAATCTGTTTTCTGATATGACGCAAGAAGCTGAATAAATTCGTTTTTCGACGGTGTTTTCATATTTGTGGCCGAATCCATGTGGTAAGACGCAGATTGTGTAGAATCCAAGTTTTTGAGCGTGCTTGAGAACCATTGCGTCTATACCTGGAGCAATCCCTGATACGATCACCAGATTTTCTTTATATGGGTCGAGATTTTCGAGCATTTCCTGCACATGCCTCTCTCCTATTTTATCTGCCTTTCTCGACCCCACAATTGACACTGCGTATCTGCGGTTTGCATCCAGATTTCCTTTGTGAAAAACAACCAGCGGATAGTCTGGACAATTAAGTAATCTAAACGGAAATTCGTTATTTTGAGCGAATGTTGCATCAATGTTATTCTTAGCTATCAATTCGCACTCTATATCGGCAAGTTTGATGACATTTTGTAAATGTTGGCGACGGAGGTGTGGATACAATTCCGTCTTTCCAAGATCAAGAAAAACGGCTTCAGCACTACCCTTTTCTTCCAACATTTTGACTTTCTGATATGCTGTGAACTCATTCATAAAGGAGAGTGCAAGCATATAAAATTCCTCGTCTGTGTAATCCATTTTTGTACTGTTATTATTTGGTTATTTTTGAGTTTTATGATTGTATTAAAGAAAAATGTGATTGAATTTATAAATAAAAAGCTAGAATATTATTCTTTCTATTAAATTTATTATTCCTTCAACAAAAAAGTATGTTGTCAAAAAATAGAATAAACAACGTGGCACAAGATAATCTTTCCAAATTGCCAGATCTTCAAGAGTATAATTATCTTCCGTTTTTATTATTGAATATTCCTTATATGATGTATAGCTTGTTATTGCTAAAGACAACGCCGTGGTCAATGCGTATATAATATTATCATGAAAACTGAATTTTTTGTTAAAACTACATACAAGTAAGTCAATTATGGCAATAACAAAAAAAATAACTGTAAAGCTTTCAATTTTACTTTCTCCTTTTGCTTCGTCCATTTCCTCTTGGGAATGTCCGAACAGTTCAACATCTCTTTTATGTTTTTCTTGGAATATCTCCATATCTGTTTTTCCTTCGAAATTTTCAAGATGTGTTATTTTCTTTACTGTTATTCCATCAATCTGGGGTTGGAGAATAGTTTCGATATAATCGCCTTCTTCCCATGTGTAATATTCTTTTTCAGAAATTTCATCAAATATTTTTTTATTTGTATAATCGTAGAAATGAGCAAAATAAGTGTAGTATTTACCCTTGGAAACTTTCAACTCTATTATTCTAGCGGTATATTTGATTTTATTATTCTTAAATATGGTATGACCAAGTATATATACAATTATGCAATGTATTGAATATGTGATTGTATATAAATTGAACGAATTAAATACATGTTCAATCAAGTTTTCTGCAGAAAGTCCATTAGAGAAAAAAGATTCTTTTATAGCAATGACGGTCGCTATGACAATTAGGCATGTTCCTAGAATAGCAGGAACTTTACTATAAATTCTTTCTTCACTAAAATAACTAAAATATATAAAAGATGGATAAGAAATTATACCTGCTATCAAAAGCAGTTCGTTATTACAAAAAATGAATCCATAATCATATATTATGAATATGGAGATTAAGAACAAACTTATACTTATGATTTTGGAGTACTTGTCCACCTTTTCCTTATTCTGGACACATTGTTCCTGGATCTTTTCAAATTTAGAAGATCCAGTATATTCTTCTTCGCTATATTTATTGATAGACTGTTTTTGATTTTCTTCTGATCTTTCCATAGATATTATCTTTAGTATTTTTTCAGCATTTTTTCAAATGTCATCATAGATTGATGTTTTAGGAAATGAGCATAAATCGTATTTATAAACTAACTGAAAATCTCCTTTCAAAATATCAGGAATTTCAAGATTCATCTCCTTGCTTGTCTCAATATATAAATTAATTGCTTCTTTTATTGATTTTTTAATTTCTCTTATATTCTTGCCTGTTACCGCAATTCCGTAAATATCTTTAACGTATGCAGATAAATTATTGTCAGCGAACTCCATGACTATTATTATTTTCTCCATTGTGCTGTAGTTTTTATGAATTTTATTATTTCATTGCTCTTAGAATACTTTGATATGTGCTTTTGGGCGTTCCGCCTTGACAATCATCGTAAAATCAGTCATAAGCGAGGAAAAATACAACAACAGTTTCTGAGTCTTTGATTAATATATGTTTTTTGTTTATTAAGATCAATTTATGCAATATATTTCGCCAATGCTATTCCAGCAACACAACTCAAGACACAAACTATAACACTTGTCGCCGCATATATAACTGCTACTCCCCAATCCCCTTTTTCTATTAATGTCATTGTTTCCAATGAGAAGGTAGAGAAAGTTGTGAATCCGCCACAAAAACCTACTTTAAGCAGCAGCGACAATCTTTCATCCACTCCTTTTATATCCGCCACACCTGCTATCACTCCGATGATGAATGAACCTACGATGTTGGCTATCATCGTTTTGAAAGGAAATGCCGTCGACACGGGAAGATAATTCAACGAATATCTCAGCATCGCACCGAGCGCACCTCCAATCGCAACGTAGACAAAATTCATTTATATTACTGCTTTACAGTAGTCGCACCTTTGGCAATCATGATGAATGGGAATATAAACTCTACCATCCATGATTGTGTGTATCCAAGTTTGTTGACATTTGCACGCAGACGTGATGCTGTCTGTGCCGCATCAAGCTTGTCCCAATCGTTTTTCTCCATCAAGTCTCTCACTCCATCCACCACGACTTTTCTGATCATTCCGTCGAAGTATTTTGGCATCTGAAGTTTCCATCCTAGATGTGTTGTAAGAAGCTGGACGAAATCCTGTACGAATCCCTGGAACACAACAAAGAAATTGTTGACCTGCTGAAGATTCTTGCAGTTTTTAGTGATTGAACGGTCGATATCCTTGAAGAAACTTTCGCTCAATCCGTAGTTTGCCATAAGCATTCTTCTTGCCTCAGCTCTCTCTCCAAGACCAAGTTTTCCGTTCTGAGTTGGCACTTTGCAAGCCACTTTGAAAGCTCTCAAGTCTGGCATCTGATTGATGTTTGTGATGCCGAAAGTGGCAGCCACGAATGCCTGGATATATACACGGATCAAAGATATGTAGTCTTCCTCATTCTTCTGAATTTCAGCCTGCTTATCTTCTCCCTTTTTTTTCAAACCGTCTAATAGACCCATATAATATCAATTAATAATTATGAATTAAAAATGAAGAATTGATAAGGAGACGGAATTCCTCCCGTCTCCTTTATCATCTTATTTCTTTACACAAAGAGCGTTGTTAAGAGCGACAACTGCCTTAGAGTAGTCGCCTCTTTCGATAACGAACTGCATATTCACCTGACGTAGCGACTGTGCGAAGCAATCGATGTTTACGCCTGAATCAGACAATGCCTGAGCAGCTTTGCAAAGGATTCCTGGGTGAGCGATGTTTGTACCGATGCAGCAAACGATAGCAGCCTCTTTGACAACAACCTCGTAGCAAACCTCTTGAAGTTCCTTGATAAGGTCCTTGCTCTTCTGCTTGTCCCAAACAACCATAGTGATGCAGTTGGCGTTTGTCGTCTTCAAGATGTAGCTTACACCATGTTTTGCGAATACCTGCATTACCTTCAAGTCGTAGCCTACCTCACCTACCATCATAGGGTCGTGAACCTCGATTGCCAATACTTTGTCTGTACCGGAAACGATCTCCACTTTAGTCTCCTTGCTGATGTAGTTCTTAGAGATAAGTGTACCTGGGTGCTCTGGCTCGAATGTGTTCTTGATACGGATGTTGATGCCTGCAAGCTCAAGCGGTTTTGCAGCCTTAGGGTGGATAGCCTCCATACCTACGTCAGCAAGCTGGTCTGCCACCATAAAGTTAGTGTTACCCACTACGATGCTGTTCTCTGTACCTACAAGTTTAGGATCTGCGCTAGATAGGTGGAACTCTTTGTGGATAATAGCCTCATCAGCCTTCACCTCAACAGCGATCTTAGAGAAAGTGACCTCAGAATAACCACGGTCGAATGCACGCATTATTCCCTCTATACCTTTAGTATATCCTGTAGCGATGCAAAGAGTCTTGCTGAAATCGATGCCAGAGAACTCTTTCTTGATACGCTCGTCAATAGTAAGCGACTCACTGTCGTTGAAACCGCAAAGGTCGACGAAAGTAGCGTTGATTCCGTTGTTCTGGCAGATGTTTACCGAGTTGAATGCAGAGTGAGCCTCACCGATAGAAGAAAGGATCTCACGAGCAGCCAAGAAGATGTTAGCCTTGTTGACGTATCCTGAACCAGCCACGTTGTGCATGCTGTAAAGATAGTTCTTTGCCTGCTGGATTCTGTCTTTGATGAATTTGTCTGCAACCTCCTGATCAAGTTTGATATCAGCGAAACCACGGTTTAGCTGAATAAGTTTGTCGCACAACTCATCAAGAGCGGTGCTGTAATCACCGTCTTCAACAAACTTGACATAGATACCTGGAGCACCAGTCTTCTTATGTTCAAGCAACCAGTTAGTGACATTGTTGTAAGCAGAAACAACAAAGATTCTGTTGTACAACTCACTTCCGCTTCTTTTACCTTTGATTATGTTCGCCAAAACGTCCTGAAACTGACTCATGGACGTACCACCAATTTTCTCTACTGTAAGCATTTTTACACAATATATATAATTTGGGTGCAAAAGTAATTAAAAATTCTAAATTCTAAATGCAAAATGCTAAATTAGTTGGTGATGGCGGTCGTTTAACCATTTCTTAGTGATTGAGAAAGTCCAAAATGTAATTTGGGTGTCAAAAATCAAGAAAAAGGCCTGTTTTTTACGCAAAAAGTCAGAAAAAGCAAGAATTTCGGAAAAAAACGAAAAAAAATGTCAAAATTGTTGTTGCGTAACATAAAAGAGTGTAATTTTGCAGTCGATAATGTATGTTTATTACACAAATTTAGAAAAAGAAAAATGAATCAAGTTTCAGATCGTTTGGCAGCAATGTCGCCATCAGCGACTTTAGCTATGTCTCAGAAGAGCAGTGAGTTGAAAGCTCAGGGTGTAGATGTCATCAACCTAAGTGTTGGAGAGCCAGATTTCACCACCCCAACCCACATCAAGGAGGCTGCTAAGAAGGCTATCGACGACAATTTTTCTTTTTATTCACCAGTGACTGGTTACGCTACTCTTCGTAACGCAATCTGCCAGAAGCTTAAGAAAGAGAACAATCTTGAGTTTACTCCAGATCAGATCGTTTGTTCGAACGGTGCAAAGCAGTCTGTATGTAATGTAATCCTTTCTATCATCAGCAAGGGCGACGAGGTTATCGTTCCAGCTCCATACTGGGTTAGCTACATCGAAATGGTGAAGTTGGCAGAGGGAACAAATGTAATTGTCGAGGCTGGTCTTGACCAGAACTTCAAGATCACTGCAGAGCAGCTTGAGAAGGCAATCACACCAAAGACAAAGGCTCTTATCCTTTGTTCTCCATCAAACCCTACTGGCGCAGTATATTCAAAGGCTGAACTTCAGGCTTTGGCTGCTGTTATTGAGAAGCATCCAAATGTGTTTGTTATCGCTGACGAGATCTACGAGCACATCAACTATGTAGGCAAGCACGAGAGCATCGCTCAGTTTGAGAGCATCCGCGACCGTGTCGTTATCATCAACGGTGTATCTAAAGGATACGCTATGACAGGATGGCGTCTTGGTTGGATCGCCGCTCCACTTTGGATCGCAAAGGCTTGTTCAAAGCTACAGGGTCAGTATACTTCTGGTCCATGTTCAATCGCACAGAAGGCATCTGAGGCAGCATACCTAGGTGATCAGACATGTGTTGAGACAATGCGTCAGGCATTTGAGAGACGCCGTGACCTAGTGATCAGCTTGGTTAAGGAGATCAAAGGTTTGAAGGTTACAGTTCCAGAGGGTGCATTCTACGTGTTCCCTGAGTGCAAGAGCTTCTTCGGAAAGAAGACTCCTAAGGGCGACGTTATCGCAAACGCTAATGATTTGGCTATGTACATCTTGATGGAAGGTCATGTAGCTTGTGTGTCTGGTGACGCATTCGGTGATAAGAACTGCATCCGTATGTCTTACGCTACATCAGAGGAGAACATCAAGGAGGCATTCCGCAGAATCAAGGAGTGTCTTGATGCAATCAAGTAATTGATTTTTACAAGATATCGGAAGGAGACGTGAATATTCACGTCTCCTTTTTAATTTATTTTTCGGGTATCGCAAGCGGATTTTATTTTGGGGAATCTGACTCCGAAATTTGTATGGTTGGAAAATGAGGATTGCAAATTGCGGAACGCCCTTGCCTTCTCCACTTCCGCAAACCTGTAGTGTGAGCTGAACAATACTCAATATTAATAAATTAAACTGTTTCTATATTATGGAAAACATCTCCTTTTGGCTTTACATGTTAATGTATGTTGTTGTTTTGGGAATAGCCTGGTTCTTGGTTGGGAAATTCAATCAGGAATATAAATTGTATTGTAAGTTTTCGAAAGGAGATGAGATGCTTAAGTTGATGGCTAAAGACCCTCTTCGTTTCCATAACAGTATCGTCTATTTGATGGTTTGTGCCATGCATTCAAATTACTCTTCATTGCAATATGATAAACTGAAAATGATCGTACGTTATATATGTGAGGTCTGTCCCGTCGTTTATCAGAAAGAGATGTTGGTAAATTTGAAAAAGTTAATCGGAGATGAAGAACTTAGAAATAGGTTTAGTGGAGATAAACCAATTATCAACATTGATTATTTTTTGGAAGGAAAGCCAGATTTCATAAAAAAGTTTATTACTGGAAATGTCTTCTCTCTGAATGGAGTTGGTTTGGCGGAGGAAATGTCTAAAATTTTGACAGAAAAAGATAAAATCTATCTTATGTACCTCCTATTCCGTGTCGCTACAGCCAATGGCAAATTCACAACGACAGGAACAGAATCATCTTTAGTTGTGATGAACAACTTGTGTGTGAATGGTTTAGGGATAGATAAAGGAAAATTAGATCTTTTGATTCAACACTACACAAATAATAATATTCAAGGATGGTACGACGAACAATTTGGAAATACAGGAGGTCTTTATCCATTGTTTTACGACCAAATGGGAGATATTTTCCGTACTGAAGACAAATCTTTTGCGTTTGTGGATCAAGTGAAAGATACTGCAATGACGACGTCGGTTTATTTATTAATTTTATTAATTTTTATTCTGAATTTCATAATGTATATTGTGATTTTAGTTTGGGAACATTCTACAATGTTTGGCAATGGTCATTGGTGGTTGTTTTATTTAGGAATTATATCTTATATTTTTCTTCTTTGTTTTATTGGACAAGGATATAATCATAAATTTGAATCTGCACAATATTATCTTTTAAGAACAATAAAAGAAAATAAGTGGCAGATAAGAAATCTAATCATTTGTTCTGTATATTCTCTATTTATCACATTTTCCATTCTTTGGTGCGTGTCGTATTTATTATTCTTGGACGGATATAAATTATGGTGGATATGATACAGAATGGCGAATTTATCGTCGTATTGTGGGGATGTTTGTGTGATATTTAGTAAATTTGCTTTGATATAGATGCAGAATATGTGTCTTTCTGATTTAATCATATTTTTATTATGGAAAATTATTTTTATGTTATTTGTCTGATTTCGTTTGCTATAGTCTTCGGTATAGCCTATTATTTGATCAATCGTATCAATAAGGAGATGGAACTTTACAATCTGTTTTCGAAAGATGACAGTATGCGCAAGTTGATGGCGAACGATCCAAAACGATTCCATATCAGCATCGTCTACCTGATGACATATATGACACGCTCGAATGGAGACAATGTGCAGAGAGATAAATTGGAGATGATTGTCCGCTATATCCGTGAGGTTATTCCACAAGAATATCATAAAGATGCGATAGAAGCACTCAAATATCTTACAGATCGAGAGAAAGGAAGTGGAAAACATAGAAGGACCGAATCTTTGGTGGATGTGGATGCTTTTATGAGAGGGGCTTCATGTATTAAAAGTGGAGATAATTCGTTCCATTATGAGCATGATCTTCATGGCAGGAGAATGGCTGCGGAGTTAGCTTCATATATGACGGAGGATGACCGCATGTATGTGATGTATCTGCTCTACCGTCTTGCCATAGCAGATGGCATTATAACAACAGATGGCAGCAAATCAGAGATGTATATGTTGAACAGATTGTGTGTCAATGGATTGAAGATTGATAAAAATGAACTTTCCCATCTGATAAACGCATTTAAAAACGGTAACGACAAAATGTGGTATGACCAACATTTCTTTAACAAAGAGGATTTCTATCCGTCGTCGGATGTGTTGGCTGATATATTCCGTATGGATATGTCATCATTGTCGTTATTAGACAAGGAGGTTCCAAAAACATCTGTATTAGGTTCTATTCATATTGCATTGATTGGAATTTGTTTCCTTTCCTTCGGAATGTTTTTTGTGTTTAATAATTATGAAGCCGATTTGATGGGAGATGTCTATCCTACATGGATTTTTATAGTTGGATTGATTTCTGCGATTATATTGCTGATTGTCGTGTGTAGTGTGAATCTTGAGTTGGAATCCTCATTGGTTCCTGTGCTACGAACAAAAATAGAGAACTATCTTCAACGAAGAGGTATAATCGTATCTTCTGTCCTTTCTGTTATTTTTGTGTTTTCTCTTCTATGGGAAGCCTCCAACACGTTGTTTCTTGTGGGAAATGAAATTTTCAGCAATTCAGAGCCTATTGTTGTTACGACGCCTGTGACTGATACTTATACAACAACGACCCGTAGCAAGAATCGTACAACCACACATTATCATGTGAGATTCCCTAAGGTTTCGTTTTTGAACAAGAATATAGAAACAGAGGGCAAGAAGGAAGTTTCAGTTCCAAATAAACTATGTCTTCACATGTTGCTATGGCTTTCGTGCATGAAACTGAAAGGTGTGGAAAACACCAGAACTATGACCTCATTGGAGGTAGACTATTCTTCTTATTCTAGAGCAAAAGGAAAGGACATACAGCTCTATTACAAAGCGGGCTATTTTGGGTTACTTTACTTTGACGGATATAGCCTGGTTGATAGAACGGATGATATTGGGACGGAAGTTCCTATTGATGATTTTGAGACGGTTGAAAATTGAGAATAAAGTCAGATTATGAATTGATTTGTTTTATAATTAGTAAATTTGACTTTAGATTTGTAAAGACGTGAATGTTTGCGTCTTTATTTCTTATTTTTTATTTTGAAATCATGGTACAATATTTCTTTATCTTATACATCGTATTCTATGCTATTGCGATAGGCATCTCTGCTTATTTGATTATTCATATCAAAAAGGAATATGATCTGTACCGTCTTTTTTCTGGAGATAAAGAGAAAATGCGTGCCATGTTGTCAAAGGATGCCAAACGTTTCCATATCAGCATCGTCTACCTGATGACATATCTGACCAGATCGAATAGTGAGTATAAGGTCCAGCATGATAAATTGGAAATGATACTTCGTTATATCATTGAGGTGATTCCTCTTGAATATCAGGTAGATGCAGTTAAAGCCCTAAAATATCTTACTGATAGAGTGAAAAAAAGTGGAAAAAGTACAGTGACGGAATCTATAGTTGATGTAAAACTGTTCAAAAAAGGAAACTATCAGTATTGCATTAAACATGGAGATGATTCATACCATTATTCTCATGATATTCATGGGAAACGAATGGCTGAAGAGTTGGCTCTTTATTTGCCGGAAGACGATCGTATGTATGTGATGTATCTGCTCTATCGCCTCACTATTCTTGATGGAATAATAACAACAGACAGCTCGGACTCAGAAATGGATATGTTGGTGAGTCTGTGTGTTGATGGGTTGAAGATAGACAAAAGCGATTTTGATGAGTTGATCCATGAATTTGCCACAAGAAATGATCAAATATGGTATGATAAACATTTTGCAGGTAAAAATGACCGTTATCCATCGTCAGATCTATTGGCGAATGTCTTCCGCGTAGATATTGATGAATTGGCTTCTTTGAAACACAAGGTCATTAAGACTTCTTATTTAAGTCCAATTCAGATTGTGTTGGTCGTTTCTTGTTGTGTTATAGTGCTCTTATTTAAGGCGTATTCTTTATGGGATACTATAACAGATGTCTATCCTTCATGGGTAAGCTATACAACATGGATAGCTCTTTTATTGGGATTCTTTACAATATTTATAGAACCAGGAGAATCGGATTATATACCAGTGTTAATGACAGCTGTCGAGGGGCGTAAGCAAAGAAATGGTTTTATTCTGTCATTGATTTTTTCGACTATTTTTATTTTTATGCTAATGTTTGGAACGTCTAATTTATTATTGAGAATTGGAAACGAGACATTCGCAAATCCCAAAGACTCATTTCAGGTGACGGTACCAGTGACTGGGACTCATCAAGTAGGTCATAATCATGTTAATAAAAGATTCAGACTAAGAGGAAGACGTCATCAAAATAATTGTTATGTTGATTTTCCTGAGATATCTTTTTCCGACATTAAAATTCCTGAAGTGTCAGGTAAGAAGACGGAAATATCATATCTGAATTCATTATGTTTGAATTCTCTGCCTTGGTTGTCTGGATTGGATTTGTTTGGAATTGGTTATTTTGAAAAGATGACATCCAGATCTGTACCAACAGATGTTTATTATAATATATCCTATGAAAATGTGCCATCCGAATCTACACCAATAAATATTTGTTATCATATAACTGAAGGAAAGTATTATATTAAACTGAATTTTGTGGTGGGATATTTTGGCTTGGTTTACCATGATACGTATCAAATTATGGATCATAATGATGATGAGAACGTTGTGGTTGATTCTGAGTCTGATCAATAATTTAGAAGTATTTTTTTCCGCTTAGTCATTTTTTAACTAATTTTGAAAGCTTTCTAAAAAAAGGGACTAAATGATAAATTTTAACAAAATGCGAAAGACCGCAGTAGTTGGAATACTGTTGGCGACAGCACCGTCTACTATATCCGCGTCGGAGATAGATACCATAGATATCAAGGTGGTGCTCGACTCTTTCGGCACTGCCCATGTGCAGGAACGTTGGAAGGTCGTTGTAGACAACAGCAATACCGAATGGTATATCTCGATGAAGAATTTCGGGAACATGGTGATTTCCGATTTCAAAGTTTACGACAACGATCAAAATTATTATCTTTCAGATGATTCCCCATGGAATGTTGATCGTTCGAGAGACGAGAAGGCTGGAAAATGTGGTGTGAATGCTCTTCAAGGTAATGATTGTGAACTCTGTTGGGGAGTCGGTTCTTCCGGATCTCATTGTTGGACAGCTGAATACAAAATCAATGGTTTTGTGAAGAGATTCGACGATGGATGCGGATTCAATCACTGTTTTATAAACCACGACATGTCGGCTGGCCCTAAGTACACACGCACCACCATCTCAATGGCAGACTCTACCCCACTCTCTTTTGAGAATGCGCGCATCTGGGCATTCCGCTACAATGGCACTTGCAGATTTGTGGATGGCAAAGTTGTGGCTGAGAATATAGAACCGTTGACAACAGACAACTCTATGGTTGTGATGTGTCTGTTCCCAAAAGATGCGTTCAATTCTCCAAACGTGGTGGCGGACACTATCGGCACAATGAAATGGCAGGCTCTTGAAGGCAGTGATTATCTGGAATCATATACAGAGGAAGAATATGCGGAAGGAAAGAATGTGTTGTGGAAAAACAATGAAGACCAGGATCTCACATTCTGGGAGATAATTCTGCTTATTGTAATTTTTGTAGTTGGAGCATTGCTTTGTGCTATCGGCTATGGTTTGTTTTATCTTCTTGTTGCCGCTGTATTGTATTATGGATTCGGTCTGCTTTGGAATGTGGTCAGTCTACGTCCATTACGCATCTATCTCCGTCGCAAAAAACTGATGGAAGGTGCACAAAGCGAATATTTCAGGGCTGTTCCATTGAATGGCAATTTGAACAGAGCTTTCTATATTCTTGACGAAAACAACTATAAGATTCTTCCAAAAGACAAAGATGATCTGTATGCGGCATATCTGGTCAGACTGATGTGTTACAAGGCCATCTCCATTACGTCTACTGTAGAAAAAGGAAAGACGGTGAACCGCATGAAGATTGCAAGTGATGTTGATTGGAATAACGTGAAAGATGAAAATAAGGCAGATCTAAGATGCATGAAACTGATGTATAAGATTCTTAAAAATGCGTCGGGAAAGAATCTGATTCTTGAGAAGGGAGAATTGAGAGCCTATCTTGATAAAAATAAAGGTGAAGCTAAAAGTCTGCTGAAAGCTGTTGAAAAGGAGAGTAAGAAAGAGTGTACTCCACAAGAGTATCAGGAAGTTGTGGGATTGAAGAATTATCTGAATGATTTCTCTCATTTGGGTAGACGTGGGGTAAATGATGTAAAACCGTTGGATGGAAGTGATGAGAATGTATCCGAGTCGAATCTTCCTGTTGACAACGGTTATCAGAAAGACTATTCATATTCAAATGACGGAGAACAAAATTTGCTTCCAGAGAATAGTGAGGAAAGTACCACACCAGAACTTCAAAACACATCTGTTTCGACTGTCTATCAGAAAGATACCGCTCATGTAGACGCGAATGATGCCAGAGAGAAGAGGATGCTTGACGAGTATGAGACGAAGATGTGGGATGAGTATATTGTATTTGCTACCCTATACGGAATGGCGGATCAAGTCATAGAAGATTTGAAGGAATACAGTCCAGACTATTTCACTACATCTATGTTAGGATCGCAGCTTATTGATGAGTCGGGAAATGTGGTGAGCGACTTTTCTTCGTTTACTGGAATCTCAAGTGTCAGTCATAGTATGTCATCACAATCGTCATCTTCAAGTTCCGGTGGCGGTGGTCGTTCGTCGTTTGGCGGCGGTGGTGGACACTCCGGTGGCGGCGGTGGCGGTGGCGGACGCTAAATTAATTCATAATTCGTAATTCATAATTCGTAATTGTTGGGAAATACATCTGAGGAATTTATTTTGAATTTATATTAGGCCATGGTAGCGATTCGATTGATAACGAATCCCTACCATGGCCTGTTGTTTTAAATGTACCACGGTATGTGAAAGTTATATATTTTGATGCCATTTTGTTTTATTCAACATATAACACGAAAATATTTTTGGGTAAATTTGTTTGAATAAATCAATTTTTTCTATATTCGCAACGATAATAAATAATAGGGTTCGGGCATTTATGCCCATAAATTATTAATCTTATGCGAAAAAAATTTTTATTTTTCAGTCTTGCT
Source organism: Bacteroidales bacterium (assembly GCA_015061115.1). Lineage (GTDB taxonomy): Bacteria > Bacteroidota > Bacteroidia > Bacteroidales > Paludibacteraceae > UBA1723. The sequence goes on from SUXE01000012.1 coordinate 105,627, forward strand.
GCTCTAGCAGCATTCAATTTCATGTCGTGTGACGACGAGGATGAAAACAACAACGGCAGCACAACAAATAACGGAGGTGGAACAACAACATCCAACTTGTCAGCTGAATTTGTCGGTGCCAGTGATTGTCTAAAAAATGCATTGGAAGGCATTGTTTTGGAAGGCACTGATAATGTAGACGCCACACGTTCTAGTTACTTGGATGGACAATCTTCCATTAGTTACAAGTTTGATTCTGCCAATGGTGAATTGGAATTGATTCTTCAGGATGCAGAGCTCAATTGTGCCGCTACTCCAAAAATGGACATCAGATTTAGTGGGGATACTATAATCTTCAACCCATACAATTCCACTCCTGAACATTTGGCAAGATGTTTCTGTATTTTCAATCTGACATCGAAGGTAAAGGGAGCGGAGTCTAAGGTTTATTACATCAGACCTGAAAAGTTGACAGATGTGGAAGATGTTCAAGTGCTTGAACTTTCACAAAAGAATGAAGGTGTGGTTTATTTCTCAGGAGTTATTTACGGCAATTAAAGATTAAAACTATGAAAAAAACATTATTATTTTGCAGTCTTTTTGCTATAGCAGCATTCAATTTCATGTCGTGTGACGACGAGGATGAAAACAACGGCAGCACAACAAACAACGGAGGTGGAACAACAACATCCAACTTGTCAGCTGAATTTGTCGGTGCCAGTGATTGTCTAAAAAATGCGATGGATGGCATTGATAATGAAGATGCCACACGTACTTCTATCTTGGAAGCAAAATCTTCCATTAGTTACAAGTTTGATTCTGCCAATGGTGAATTGGAATTGATTCTTCAGGATGCAAGTCTCAATTGTGCCGCTATTCCAAAAATGGACATCAGATTTAGTGGGGATACTATAATTTTCAACCCATACAATGCCAATACTGGGGATATGGCAAGATGTTTCTGCATTTTCAATCTGACATCGAAGGTAAAGGGAGCAGAGTCGAAGGTTTATTATATCCGACCTGAAAAGTTGACAGATGTGGAAGATGTTCAAGTGCTTGAACTTTCACAAAAGAATGAAGGTGTGGTTTATTTCTCAGGAGTTATTTACGGCAATTAAAGATTAAACCTATGAAAAAAACATTATTATTTTGCAGTCTTTTTGCTCTAGCAGCATTCAATTTCATGTCGTGTGACGACGAGGATGAAAACAACAAAGACAACACAACAAACAACGGTGGAGGTGCAACATCCAATTTGTCGGCTGAATTTGTTGGTGCCAGTGATTGTCTGGGTTCTCCATATGATACGGAAGGAACTCGTGCGGGTGGTGATAATCTTGCCATGAGTTACAAGTTTGATTCTGCCAAGGGAGAAATTGTTTTGAACATTGAAAAGATTGTGCTCAATTGTGCTGCCATACCTAAAATGGATTTCAAATTTAATGGAGACACAATTATTTTTAATGTGTACGATGCAAATACTGGAGATCAGGCTGATTGTATTTGCACATACGATGTGACATCTAAAGTGAATGGTGCAGAGTCGAAGGTTTATTACGTTCGTCCAGAATTTTCTATTGGCGAAGAAACTGTCCAGGTGCTAGAACTTTCACAAAAGAGTGAAGGAACTGTTTATTTTCCTCAATGAATTTTCTAACAACGAAAAATTAACCTATGAAAAAGACATTATTATTCTGTAGCATATTTGCTATAGCAGCATTCAATTTCATGTCGTGTGACGACGAGGATGAAAACAACGGCAACACAACAAACAATGGTGGTGGTGCATCATCCAACTTGTCAGCTGAATTTGTTGGTGCCAGTGATTGTCTGGGTTCTCCATATGATACGGAAGGAACTCGTGCAGGCGAAGGTGATCAGCCAGCAGGAACAAAACTTGGTTACAAGTTTGATAAGGAGAAAGGGGAAGTTGAGTTGACTCTTGAGAACCTTGTGTTAAACTGTGCAGCCATTCCAAAAATGGACATCAGATTCAGTGGAGATACTATAATCTTCAATGCATACAATGCTAATCCTGAATTTGCGGCAAAATGTTTATGTACTTATAATCTGACATCCAAAGTGAAGGGAGCAGAGTCGAAGGTTTATTACATCCGACCTGAAAAATTGACTGATGTGGAAGATATTCAAGTGCTAGAACTTTCACAAAAGAGTGAAGGCGTGGTTTATTTCTCAAATGTAACTTCTAGTTATTAAAAATTAGACCTATGAAAAAGACATTATTATTCTGTAGCATATTTGCTATAGCCGCATTTAATTTCATGTCGTGTGATGACGAGGATGAAAACAACAACACAACAAACAATGGAGGTGGAACAACAACATCCAATCTGTCGGCAGAATTTGTTGGAGCCAGTGATTGTCTGGGTTCTCCATATGAAATGCTTGACACTCGTGCAGGCGAAGATGATCAGTCCGCAGGGACAAAACTTGTTTACAAGTATGATGAAGCGAAAGGAGAGTTGGAATTGACTCTTGAACACGCTATTCTTGAGTGTGCGTCAATTCCAAAGATGAATGTCAAATTTAGTGGAGACACTATTCTTCTTCTTCCTTATAATGCAGATACTAGTGGTATACATGCAAACTGTATATGTTTGTATGATCTGACATCGAAAGTGAAAGGTGTGGAATCTAAGGTCTATTACGTACGTCCTGAATATTCTACTGGAGAAGAAAATGTGCAGGTACTAGAACTTTCACAAAAGAATGAAGATTTTGTTTTTTTCCCTTGGGGAGCTTTCTGACAATTAATTTAGCTTTAGGAATAAAATGTTAAGCAAATGGGACTGGCTTTATGCTGGTCCTTTTTGTTTGACGAAAATATTATTCATGATAAAGCATATTTAGTTTTTTTAAGGATTGCAGAAACATATTTTGTCATCTTATAGTATAATTACGATGTTACATTTTATATTTGCAATAAATTAGATGTTTTATTATGAGAAAAGGTTTACAAAAATTTTTTTTTCTGTTTGGTTTGGGACTATTCTCTCAACCAATGATGGCAGAAAGTTGTGATATGCTAGTGTCCGCATGCAACTTTGAGTTTAAGGCCGATTCTATTGTAAATGGCTCCATAGAAGATGTTGTGACAAAAGGATATGCGTCGTCGATGATTATAGTAGATAGAAATACTTTTAGTCCATTGAGTAATACTAATGAAGATTTCTCATTCTATGGTATCACATCTAATCCACACGATGTAGATCCAAAATATATTGATTTGGATAAGAACATGTATGTTGTACATATTCCGTCGAATGATGTTGACTATAGTATGAAAAGACTGTTCACCTACAAGGTTTCCGGATTGAAGCCCGGTTCTGATTATGAGGTATCATTTAATATCCATATGGTAAATGCGAAAGCTGAGGATTTAAATGTATCATATTTTATACCAATTGAAATTTCAGCAGGAATATTATATGATCCTATTTATTCAAAAATGCAAATTTCAGAATCGGTGTCATTAGAACCAGGAAAATCACAAAAAGTCACATTAAAAGGATCTTTAACGGATAATCTTGACTATTTGACTTTAGATGTTTTTTCTGGGTACAGTTATGTCGGTGGTACGACAATTGGAATTTCTGACATAGAGGTAAAAGGTTGTTATGTAGCTCCTAGACCATTGTCTGATAATGGTTTGGAAGTGTGCGTCGGAGATCCTACAATACTCTCTCTTGATCATGATTATGGAGCCAGCACTTTCGAATGGATGATGAAATCACCAGGCGGTGAATTTAAGTCTGTTGGCAATGAAAAGAATTTACATATTACTCTTGATGAGACAGGAGATTATCTATTTTATTGCAATACCGACGAAGTAATATCGGACACTATTACAATATCTTCTATTGTATGTTGCGAAATAAATGGAATCCCTTTGCCACGTATGGATATAATCTATGAAGATTTTGGATATTTTATTGATGAACATACTTATGTAGATTCAAAGGGAAATGTAACTATCACACCAGATTCGTATGCACCTGAGCGTGCAGATGTCAGTTGGAATTTGGCTGAATTATCCAATATGGTTTTTGATTCAGTAGGTTCTTTTAACGATGGCTTTTATGGTGTCGTCGTTCCAAGAGAAAGTGGCATAAAAGCAGGTGACAACACTTCTTTATCTTGGTTTAATGGGGTTTCTTCTGATCATTCGATCTTCAGCACAGGCAAGAAAAACGGTGCTGCCCTATTCGTAAATGTCGCGTACAATTACAAAGGAGCAATCTACTCAAAATCGATAGATGATCAAGAATTTTGTAAGGGTAAGGAATTAAGAGGAGAAGTCTATATCGCGAATTTTAGCGGTGTTGATGATCCAGTTGTCGCTCTTCAACTTAAGGATGGTGCGACTGGTGAAGTCCTTTGCAGAACAGAAGGTACTGCCAAAGCAAATTCTGGTTGGATAAAGTTGTCATTTCAACATGTACTGGAACATAATGTGTATCCATTGATCTTTGAAGTGTTGACTATCGGTGATTCTTGGGTTAGAGGCAATGATCTGATTATTGACGATATTCGTCTGTTGACGTGTGTGACTCCTAATGTGGCTTTATTTGCGGATGAATCATTTGACAATGATGACATTATCATACGTAAGGATACTAATATCGTGCTTACTACATCAGACACAAAAACGTTGGAAAAATACTATGATAACAATCATCAGTTCTTATTCCAGCAGAGTACTGACAATAAGAATTGGACAAATGTGTCTGAACCAACGTCGGAGAATATCTGTACGATCAAATCTACTGATTTAATTGCTGATACGTCATATTTCCGCGTCGTCGTTGTGCCTCAATCAGAGATGGATTTTATTTATGAGAATCCTAATTCAGTAAGCTACGACGAAGTTTGTCGCATTTATTCTATTTCACAAAAGTCAGTTAAGATTATTAGTTTGATTCCAGAATGTGATATTCCAGCTCCTAAATTAATCACTCAGGAAAATCAACATTTCAATGAAGGTTATCTTGAGATTATGGGACCTACGCTTAGACAGAATGTATATTATGGAGATTCACTTAAAAATGTTGATCATGATATATATTTGACATCTTTCGATGAGTATATCATAAAGTCGGATGAGAAATATGGCTTGCTTTGGTCGCAAACTGGAGAAGATCCATGGACAGATGAAACTCCAGTTGTCGATGTCTCTAAATCTGAACATCAATATATGTCTTATCTCGAAGAGATTGGATTTAATGGATATTTATTCTATGTAAAACAGACAAATGGCAAATGTGAAAGTGCTCCTATAAAACTGATAGTTATAGAGGTTGAGATTACAGACTCTGAAAATATAGCTGACAATAAAGCTTTGTCTTACTATGTAGATGGCGACAAATTGGTGGTGAATGCAGAAGATGGAAGTGTTACGTCTCTTTATACTCAGCTTGGTCAAAAGATTGCAGAAAAGAAAGTCTTTGGAAACAGAGTTGAATTTGCCACTAAAGATCAAAGTATTGTAATTTTGGTTGTAGATGGAATTGCTAATAAAGTTGTGATGAAAAAATAGATTCACATCCGATAAGAATTTATCATAGTCGGATTACTTATGTAGTCCGGCTTTTTTTGATTTTGTTGCAGACAAACAAATATTTGAAAATGTTGAATGGTAAATTAAATAGAAGAATTATCTTTGCAGAAAATCAAAATTAACGAGTGTTAATTAATATGAAGGAAGAGGTATTACAGTACGAAAATGAAAATCAAAGACAAAATACTCATAGCTGAATGCACAGCTTATGATTTCAAGGAAATGCTTGAAAAAAAGAAGATAAAGTCTTGGCTTAAGTCAATCTCTGCATTTTCAAACACAGAAGGAGGGTCGCTTTATTATGGTGTTGATGATGAAGGTATGATTGTTGGGCTTAAAGATCCACAATCTGATGCTGATTTTATAAGTGAAACAATCAAGTCACGTATTGATCCAATTCCAGAGTTTGAAATTTTACCATTTGAATACGAGGAAAAACAATTACTTGAAGTTAGGATAAAGTCTGGTTGTCTTACTCCTTATTATTATTATCAAGATGGTGCACGTACTGCATACATTCGAGTTGGAAATGAAAGTGTCGAATGTAATTCGCAACAATTACTTTCACTTGTTTTGAATGGTACACACAAAACTTGGGATTCTTTGTCTACAAAGACATTTGCGTCAAAGCATTCGTTTGTGATTCTTGCTAATACATTTCGGGAACAGACGCATCAGGAATGGAATGAAAAATATCTTGAATCATTTGGCCTTGTCACTAGCGAAGGTATGTTGACTAATGCAGGTCAATTGTTTGTGGATAATTGTACACTGTTCCAATCTCGTATTTTTTGTACTAGATGGTTGGGTCTACACAAGGATGATGCCATTGATTCTGTTGAGCATCGTGCCAATCTTGTTTTGCTTCTCAGGTATGGTATGGATTTTATCTCTAATCATACTATGCATGGTTGGGTAAAGATGCCAAATTATCGTCTTAACCTTCCCGATTATTCAGAACGTGCTATATTTGAAGGTTTGGTAAATCATCTTATTCATCGTGATTATACTTTCATAGGGGCTGAGGTTCATATTGATATCTATGATGATCGTATTGAGTTTGTTTCTCCAGGAGTAATGCTTGATGGTACTCCGATTCAGGATAGAAATGTCTATGATGTACCATCAATGCGTCGTAATCCTGTAATTGCAGATGTTTTTACCCAACTTGATTATATGGAGAGACGTGGGTCTGGTTTACGTAAAATGAAGGAATTGACAGAACGTCTTCCTAATTATCAGGCGGAGATGTCGCCTTGTTATCGTACAATTGGAGGGTCCTTTTATACAACGTTCTATAATTTAAATTGGAGTTTGAATGGTCGTATAGAAGTTAATCAGATAGTAGAACGATTTAAAGGAACTGAAGAAAATGTCGGGGTAAACGGAGAAAACGTCGGGGTAAACGGAGAAAATGTCGGGGTAAACGGAGAAAACGTCGGGGTAACCGAAGAAAACGTCGGGGTAAACGAAGAAAACGTCGGGGTAAACGGAGTTTCAATAGGTAGAACAGCACAGAAAATATTGGATATCGTTATTGCTGATCCGTCTATAACTTTGGATAAGATAGCAGATAGAATTTCAATAACCAGACGTTCTGTAGAAAGACAAGTGATGAAACTTCGTCGTCGTGGCATTTTAACTCATGAAGGATCAGATAAAACTGGTTATTGGTGTGTTATGCCACAAAATATTAAGAATTTGTTTAAATGAGTTATTAATTAATATGAAGGAAGAGGTATTACAGTACATTTGGAAGCATCGTCTTTATAAGGAACCGCTTGTCACTACGGATGGAGAATCCGTTGAAATAATCAATCCTGGTATGCATAATCAGTCGGCTGGTCCGGATTTTTTCAATTCGACAGTCAAGATCGGCCGTCTCACATGGGTCGGCAATATTGAGTTGCATGTCAAAGCCTCTGATTGGAAAAGACATAACCACGACTCTGACGCCCGTTACGACAATGTGATCTTGCATGTGGTGAGCGACGCGGATGAATCTATAATGCGTAAGAATGGAGAACGTATTCCGACGGTGGTGCTTAAAATATCGGATAAAGTTGCGAAAATAGCTCAGGACATCGCGTCGTCGCCATCGGATATCAAATGCTCCCAATATTGGAAGACGGAATTTATTTCCGATATCCGTTTGAGATTCAGTGCTTTATTGTTTGAACGTATGAAGCGACGTGCGGATATCCTGCTTCAAAATATCCGTGATCTTAATACGACGTGGGATGAGATGCTTTATATCCTCATCTGCCGTACGATGGGAGGAAATGTCAACCAACAGCCGTTTGAGACTCTCGCTCAACGTGTGCCACTCGACATAATCGGGAAAAAAGCGGATGAAGAATACAAGATTGAGTCCCTACTCTACGGAGCTGCCGGAATGCTTGACGACGGTGATGACGATTACGTCGCTCGTCTGCGTCTGTTTTATAAATCTGCGTCAGCCACATTCGGTATAAAAAGAATGGAAGGTTCGGAATGGAAATACAGCAAGATGCGTCCGCCTTCGTTCCCGACTATACGAATATCACAGATTTCTCAACTGTTATTCCGTCGCCTCAGATTGTTCACACATATCATCGACAGTTGTGATATAGAAGAGATCAAAAACATGTTTGAAGTGGAGGTTTCTGACTATTGGCTTACTCACTACAAATTCGGAAAAGAGAGTAAAGCGAGAAAAAAAGAAATAGGTGTCGAGATGCAGAACGAGTTGATAATCAATGCTGTCGCACCTGCTGTTTTTGCATACGGAGTGCAGATCGACGACAATCGGAAAAAGGAATGGGCGATTGAGATTTTGGAGACAGTGCCAGCGGAAATCAACAATATTACCAAATCATGGGCGGCTCTTGGCATTGAAGCGAGAGACGCGTCTGAGAGCCAAGCATTGATAGAATTGAGAAAGAATTATTGCGATAAAAGCAATTGTCTCAGGTGCACGATCTGTAGGAAAATAATGGTTTATTGAATAAAACAGAAAACGCACATGATATGTGTATGAAAACGGGTCATGAATGACGAGAAAACAGCATAACGCAGAAAACAAAATGCAAGAAAACTATTAGCATGTTTTTTAATGTTTTGTTTTTCCAGATTTATAGATAAATTTAGGTAAATATCGAATTTATGTTTAAAAACAAATTTAATAGAATGGCAAACCGATTTTATATTAAATTGTTTTCACTATATTTGCAATAGAAATATGTAATAAAAATGAGCGGCTTAGTTATAATACCGACATACAATGAGAAAGAAAATGTGGAAAACATATGCAGAGCAGTCTTTGAATTGCCTGAGGGTTTCCATGTGTTGATCATTGACGACGGTTCGCCAGACGGCACAGCAGACATTGTCAAAAGAATGATGCAGGATGAGTTTTCAGACCGTCTGTTTATTATTGAAAGACCAGGAAAACTTGGTCTTGGCACAGCGTATCTTACTGGTTTCAAGTGGGCAATTGAGAAAAAGTACGATTTCATTTTCGAGATGGACGCAGACTTCTCTCATAATCCGTTGGATTTAAGAAAGCTTTATGCAGCCTGCAACGAAGAAGGTGCTGATGTCGCAATCGGATCACGTTACGTAACTGGAGTGAATGTTGTGAATTGGCCAATTGGACGAGTATTGATGTCGTATTTTGCATCGAAGTATGTAAGAATAGTCACAGGAATGAACATCCACGACACCACAGCCGGATTCAAATGTTACCGACGTGAGGTGTTGGAAACAATCGGTTTGGACACAATCAAACTCAAAGGTTATGGTTTCCAGATCGAGATGAAATATACTGCTTACAAATGTGGATTTACCATCAAAGAAGTTCCTATTATCTTTATCAACCGTGTGTTGGGAGTATCCAAGATGTCTGGAGGAATTTTTGGAGAAGCATTGTTTGGTGTGATGGGATTACGTCTACGAAGCCTGTTCAAGAAATATCCGCAGAAGCAGCAAAAATCTAATTAGGAATTAGGAAAAACTATTTTAATAATATGAATACAATATTGATCAAGGATGCCAAAATCATTAACGACGGCACCTCATATAAAGGATCTTTATTAATTGAGGGTGAGAAAATCTCCAAGATTTTTAGAGACAATATTCCAGACAGTGTATTGAAGAGTGCTACTGTCATTGACGCTGACGGCAAGTGGGTTTTGCCTGGTGTGATCGACACACATGTACATTTCCGTGAGCCAGGACTTACAGAGAAAGGTGATTTTGAGAGTGAGAGCCGTGCTGCTGTAGCAGGTGGTGTCACTACTGTGTTTGATATGCCTAACACAAATCCTCAGACTACAACTGCTGCATTGGTTGAGCAGAAGGCTGAGATCGCAAGCAAGAAATGTTTGACTAATTATGGATTCTACATTGGCGCTACAAACGAGAATGTGGATGAAATCAAGAATATCGATCCTAAGGCTGTTGCCGGTGTGAAGATTTTCATGGGAATCAGCACTGGAGGAATGTTGGTGAACTCTAAGCAGAGTCTTGAGGACATTTTCGCTTCTGCTAAGGTTCCTGTTGTGACTCACAATGAGGATGAGGCTATGATCAAGGCTAACACTGAGGCTATCAAGGCTAAATATCCAGAAGGTCAGGTGCCTATTTCAGAGCACATGTTTATCCGTTCTTCAGATGCTTGCTACAAGTGTACATCATATGTAATCGACCTAGCTAAGAAGCACGGTACACAACTTCATGTCCTTCACTTGTCTACAAAGAAAGAGATTGCGTTGTTTGAGCGTAATGTCGATATTGAGAACAAGAAGATCACAGCTGAGGTTTGCCCTAACTACCTATGGTTTGATGAGACAGACTACGACAGATTGGGTGCGAAGATCAAGTGTAATCCAGCAATCAAGAAGGAGAAGAGCCGTGAAAACTTGCTTAAGGGTCTTGAGCAGGGAAGCATCGATACAGTAGCGTCTGACCACTCCCCTCACCTATTGAGCCAGAAGGAGGGTGACGCTTTGACTGCAACATCTGGTATTCCAAGCATCCAGCACACATTGCCAATGATGCTTCAACTTGCAAAGAAGGGTAATTTCACTCGTGAGCAGGTGGTTGAGAAGATGTGTCACAACCCAGCTAAGATTTTCAAGGTTGAGAAGCGTGGTTTCATCAGAAAGGGATATTATGCGGATCTTGTGATTGTATCACCTGATGATCCATACACAATCGAAGAGAAAGACTTACTTTACAAGTGTGGTTGGTCGCCAATGGTTGGTGAGCAGCTTCAATACAAAGTGACTCAGACTTTTGTCAATGGTAACCTTGTTTATGATGAGGGTAAAATCAATGGCGACAAGAAGGGTCAGAGAGTAAGCTTCGACAGATAATAAAATTCGAAGTGCTAAATTCGAAATGCTAAGTTTGGCATTTTAGGATTATAATTTAATTTCAACGCTAAATGAAAAAGAGATTAACGTATAACGAGTTCAGGTTGTTGCGCGACAATCTCCCTCATGGAGCAATCGACACAATAGCCAATCGTTTGGGAATCACAGCAGACGAAGTAAGGTTCTACTTTCATGCGACTGCTGAGGATGGAGTGCCAACAATCTCCGGTGTTCATCACGAAGAAGGCCCCGATGGTGGTTTCGTTGAACTGGATGATTTGACAATCCTTGATGCGGCGTTGGAATTGATAAATAAAAAATAAGCATCATAAGATTCCCCCTTATAGGCGTAAATGTACGTCTATAAGGGGATTTTTATAAAACATATGATCTCAGTTGTCGTAAACGAGGTATGCCAAGAGCGTAATGCTTTTTCCACGCCATTACAGGATGTCCGCAATGACAATCTGTAGAATCAAATGGACAACACCTAAATTTTAGAAAAAATAGTGTCACTTAGAAAAATCTTTACACTGATTCTTTCTTTATTTCTTTTGCTGGCTAATGCCGAGGTTATGCATACTGAAAGATTTTCGGAGCACAACAGCGGTCTGCCGTCTATGGCTACTGGTGTGGCAAAAGGTAATGATGGATTTGTGTGGGTGTCGACACTTGATGGTATATGCAGGTATGATGGCTATCAGTTCAAGACCTATCGTGCCAATCCGTCGGACTACAACACATCTATCAGTAATCAGTTCATAAAGATTCTTTGTATTGACAACACTACATTCGCCTTGCTTAACAATAATGGCCAGGCTTTCATTTTTTCCGCTAAAGACAAAAGTTTCAGACTTTATCCTTCTCCAGAACGTTTCAACGCATCTGATTTTTTCTATGTCACTGATATCTCGTTAGATGCGGATAAAAACCTGTATCTTGTTTCCCCAAATAAAAAATTGAAAATCCCGTATGGGCAGGAAGATGAAGTAGACGCAGGGAACGCCAAACTGCTCAGCGTCAACAGCTATTATGCCGCTGATACTGTTGGAGTCAGTTGGAATATAGAAGGTGGTGCTTTGATCAAGAAGGTTGAAGGAAACCCGTCTTTCATCCGTAAGAAAATCACAACTGTTGATTCTTATTCGACATTCAATGATGTCGTTTGCACTGCCACAGACGCGGATGGCAACATCTGGATCGCATTGCAGAGTTCGGAAGTGGCTATAATGTCTCCGAATGACAATGTCAAATTTTTGTCGGAGACCGGCTCAACAGAAGCTTTCCACACTCAGTTCGACAAGATCAACACTATTGAGGTCAGCCGACAAGGTGGTGTGTGGCTTGGTGGAGACAACGGCGTCTACAGGGTGATAAAGGATGGTAACGGATATAAAACGACCAAATATGAGAAGAAAAACTGTATTGTGACTGATATCCTGGAGGATTCACGCAAGAATATATGGGTGGCGACAGAGAGAAAAGGTCTGATGCTTCTTGTGGAATCAGCAAAGGATAGTTTCATCACAATGGAGAATGAATGGAAATTTTCCTACCCTCCTACTCTGTTCAAGATAAACTGTTTGTTTGAGGATTATCAGGGAGTCGTATGGTTGGGCTCTCCTGATGGTATAACATTGTTAGACAATCAGTTCGATAAACCTGCTGATATCAAATTCTTCTTCTATAATTCAGAAACTACCAACCTGCAATATTCTTTTATCACGGATATCAAGGAAGATGATGAGCATAAAATATGGATCTCCACATTTGGTGGCGGAATATACTACTGTGGAAGCGACAGAATGCTTGGAGTCCCTCTTGAATTGCAGAAATTGGATCTGGTGAAAGAGCCGTTGGATTCAGAGATTGTGTTGGCTCTCTACCCTACCAAGAATTCTAGAATCTGTGTACTGACTCAGAAATCATTTGTCGTGATAAACAGCAAGAGCGACAAGACTCAATATTTTAACTTCGGTAATGGAGCCGTCCTTCGAAGCAATTCGATCAAGCGTCATACGAATGATATGGTGACAATCGCGTCGAATTCAGGCTTTTATATAGTCAACACTTCACAATTGAATCAAATAGAGTATGATCCTTCTATCATCCTGTCGGAATTCAAATTTTTGAAGAGCGCTGACGACGAGGATAATATGGATGACATCAATACAGTCAGCAATGTAGAGCTGGAGCATGACAACAAGGATTTCTCTATCCGTTTCGCAAGCACAGACTATCGTTCTGGCACACAGATTCGTTATGCCTACCGTCTATACCCATTCAGTGATAAATGGACTTACACGAATGAGCCTGTAGCGTCTTACACTAATATCCCTTATGGAAAATATGAATTGACTATCAGATGCACCAACAGCGATGGCAATTGGAGCAGTCACGAAAGGAATTTGAATATCACCGTCTTACCATCTAATTGGGAGACTCCATGGGCATATCTCCTGTATTTTTTGATTCTTTGTCTTTTCATTGCGGGAATTGTGTACGCATATAGCCGTTTCTATCGTCTGCGTACAAAAATGGAGCTCGACGCTGAATTGAGCGAGGAGAAGATGAGATTCTTCACTGATATCTCCCATGAGATTCGTACTCCATTGACTTTGATTTCCGCTCCTATTGAGAAGTTGAGTTCAAGCCAGACACTTACGGATGAAGAGCAGAAACTTGTCGGTGTGATGAAGAAGAATACACAGCGAATGACGAAGATGATAGACCAGTTGCTTGATTTCAGCAAGTTCTCTTCTCATCATATCGAGCTGAATCTAAACAAGTTCAAGATTTCGGATATTTTCGACAGCCTTTCGAAGATTTTCCAGACGAAGAGTCAGGAAAAGAATATAACTCTTTCGTTTGCAAATAATGTCGGAGACGCTCCTATTATTGCCGATTATGATAAGATGGAGACGGTGATGATAAACCTTGTGTCGAATGCGATGAAATTCACTCCTGTCGACGGTAACATCATAGTCGGAGCAAATAAGGATGGCGATAATCTGATCCTGACGGTTACCGATAACGGCTGTGGAATTGATAAAAAAGAGTTGTCCTCGATCTTCAACAGGTTTATGACGAACAGCCACAATATGGAGCTAGGCAAAGGAATCGGACTGTCGATTGTAAAGGAGATTGTGGACAAACATGGTGGAAAAATCACCGTCGACAGCGAAAAAGGTAAAGGCTCGAAATTCACAGTGACTATTCCTATGAGCAATGCCTCTTATGTGGAGAAAGATTTCTACGACGAGAGTCCTACACAAACAGAGAGCGTCCATTCGCATAGCAATTACACGATTCTTATCAATGAGGATAATGCCGAGTTGCGACGCTTCATCGTCGATACTTTGTCTGGCGACTACACGGTAATCGAGGCTGAAGATGGCAGAATCGGTGTGGAAAAGACGAAGGAATATATGCCGGATCTTGTGATCACCGACATCATGATGCCACACATGAATGGTCAGGAATATTGTGCGGAAGTGAAGCAGTATGCCGACACTTCACATATCCCTGTGGTGATGCTTACTGCAAAGACAGATATGCAGAGCAAACTTGATCTGCTTAAGATCGGAGCTACCGACTATATAACCAAGCCGTTCAGCATGGCATATCTGAAGGCAAGGATCGCCAATATCATTTCCGAAAGAGAGATGCTACAGCGATTCTATCAGAAATCGTTGATCGAGGCGGACAAGGATATTGTTGTTGAGAAGAAAGATGCGGAGTCGCCAGATATGCGTGAGGCGAGCGCGATCATTGATGCGGTGACGGAGATAATCCCGGATTTTGATGCCACTGTGGATACGCTTGCCGACAAGTTGAAGATCTCACGCACTGCCCTATCCGCCAAGTGTAAGACATACTTTAGTCTGACTCCAAATGAAGTGATACGTGATGTCAGATTACGCAGAGCTGTGGAGTTGATGAAGACCACAGATATGAATATCCAGCAGATCTCGATCGAGATAGGTATTGCCGACCAAAGATATTTCTCACGTGTTTTCAAGGCTAAATACGGAGTGACTCCGAGTGAGTATAGAGGGAATTCGTAATTCATAATTCATAATTCATAATTTGTAATGAAGAATGTCTCATGGTGTCACCTTCCCATATTTGCATTCCTTATTTCTTATTTTTCTAAATTTTTGTTAAATTTGCCACTGTAAATTGTCAGTGATGGTAGATTTTTGCAAAATATTTGAAGATAAGAGTATACAATTAGTGTCCGAAATTGCAGAAAACCTTGGTATTGAGGCTTTTGTAGTAGGCGGATATGTGAGAGACCTAATTCTTGGACGTCCAAGTAAAGACATTGATATCCTTACAATTGGTAAAGATTCAAGCGAAATATTAAGCACCGCAGTCAAGAATAAAATTGGCAAGTATGCTCATCTTTCTGTATTCAAATCATACGGCACTGCCCAGGTGAAATGGGGAAAGAATGAGCTTGAATTTGTGACTGCAAGAAAAGAAAGCTACCGTCATGACAGCAGAAATCCGGAATGTGAACCTGGCACTCTTGAAGATGACCTTACACGTCGCGACTTCACTTTGAATGCCATGTGTATCAGGCTTTCTTGCGGTCAGAAGGGTGAACTGATTGACTTGTTCAATGGGTATTCCGATTTGCAGAACAAGATCCTTCGCACTCCTTGCGACCCTGTCATCACTTTCTCTGATGATCCGTTGCGAATGATGAGATGTGTCAGATTCGCGTCGACTTTGGAGATGTATATAGAAGAGAACACGTACAACGCTATTGTGAAAGACAGCGAGAGGATCAAGATTATCTCGATGGAGCGCGTGAAGGATGAGCTGGTGAAGATAATGAAGAGTCCACGTCCAAGCGTCGGCTTATATCATATGCTCAACACTGGCCTGATGAAACATGTTCTCCCTGAAATAAGTGCTCTTTCTGGCATTGAGACGCGAGACGGAAGAGGCCACAAGGATAATTTCCATCATACGATGCAGGTGGTCGACTCCACTGCTAAGGAGAGTGATAATGAGTGGTTGAGAATAGCAGCGTTGCTTCACGATATAGGTAAACCTAAATGCAAGAAGTGGGAGGATGGCCATGGATGGAGTTTCCACGGACATGAATACGTCGGCACAAAGATGGTGCCAAAGATATTCAAGAAACTGACTCTGTCGCTTGGAAATGAGATGGCTTATGTGCAGAAACTTGTGTTGCTCCACATGCGTCCGATCAATCTGATTGAGGAAGATATCACGGACAGCGCCATCAGACGTCTGCTTTTTGAGGCAGGAGAAGATATCGATGACTTGATGATTCTCTGTCATGCGGACATCACATCCAACAACGCGTTGAAACGTGAGCGATTCCATAAGAATTATGAGAATCTCCGTGAGAAGATGAAAGAGATTGAGGAGAAGGATCATATACGAATGTTCCAGCCTCCTGTCTCAGGCGACGAGATTATGTCAACTTTCAATTTGCCTCCATGTCGTCAGGTGGGAGAGATAAAGGAAAAATTGAAAGATGCTATATTAGACGGAATTATTCCTAACGACCGTAATGCTGCACTTGAACTTATGCATAAGATTGCGGGAGAAATGGGATTGACAGAAGGTGAAGTCAAAAAAGATTAACCATCAACTGTAATCCGTCAACTGTCAACTGTAAACAGTCAATTATCAACTGTAAACTGTAAACTATCAACTATCAACTAACACCCGTCAACCTGTCAATTGTAAACTAAAGGATGATGATATTAAGGCAATTTAACACAGAAAACAGAAGATTACGCATCTGGAAAAACAGGTGTGTTGCTGCGTTTGTTGCCACATCACTCTTGTGTATAAACAGCGGTTGCAAGGAAGAGTTTGAATCGACATCTCCGTCTACCCTATCCCAGACAGAAGTTTTTGATGCTACTCCGTTAGCATTGCAGGCATTGAATGGCGTTTATGTAAGATTGTCGTCGGGAAACTTGTATGGCAAGAAACTGTCGTATTATCTTAGCCTTAATTCAGATACAGAGTGTATAAGCGGAGATACAGACAATGGCCGTCGTGCGATCGCTAGATATGTTGCGACTCCATACAACACTGAATTGAAATCCGTTTGGGAATCTATCTATATCGCTATCAGAGAGGCGAACAACTTCATAGAGGGAGTTAACGGCAGCAAATTACTCACGTCTGCCAATGATGATAGAGCCACAATCCTGGGCTACAAAGGAGAGGCTCTCACAATCAGAGCCTTACTCTATTATGAATTGGTCCGTTCATGGGGAGACGTGCCGTTTATTTTAGACGCGAATTCAGACTACACAAGTAAAACCAATCGAAAAGAAATACTTGATCATATATTAAACGACATCACTGAAGCTATAGAATGGCTTCCAGCAACGTCGACTACTCCATCAAGAATATCAAAGGATGCCGCAAGGTCATTGGGTGCGAGAATCGCCCTGTATCGTGCCGGTTTCCACATGACTGACGACCATAAGTCGGCACCATCCGACAGAAATGATTATATTGAGAAGGCAAAGAATTGGTGTAAGGAAGTGATTGACAATGGCCATTATTCTTTGGAGTCGGACTACGAGCAGATTTTCCGCAAGATAATGTCGTATCAGAACAGTGATGAGATTATCTTTGAGATAGCGATGTCGAAAGGCAATAGTGGTGAGCTCGGATATTTTGTAGGCAAGAAACATGCGGAAGGTTCACCGTATGGATCAAGCGAATGTGGCGTGCTTGTCCCTACGTCGCATTACCATAAATATAATCATTTTGATGTTCGACGTGATGTATCCCTATCCGTCACGCAATATGATGGGTCTGGAAAAGAGAAAGTCGTGTCGCCAAACAACATCTCAATCGGCAAATTCCGTAGAGAATGGCTTAATCCCGTCATCACAGGAAAGCAGAAATATTCAGGAGTTGATTTGCCTGTTATCCGATATGCGGATGTCCTTTTGATGTATGCCGAGAGTGTGACTGAATTGGAGCGTACGGCTACTTCAGAAGCCAAGGAAGCGTTGAAAGAGGTGAGAAAACGAGCATTTGCAGGCGCACCTGATTCAGTGTTGACGGTGGCATTGGATAAGTATATAGCGAATATACGCAGTTACGAAGAGATGACCAACGTGATCCGAGACGAGCGAGCGTTTGAGTTTACAGCGGAGATGATCCGCAAGTTTGATTTGAAGAGATGGGGCGTATTGCAGCAGACATTGGATAGCTGCAAGTCGGATCTGCGTAAGATATTAGTGTCGGAAGCACCGTTCAACGATATCCCAGATAAATTGGTTTGGTATGTTGACGACGACAATGAGCATGTGAAGATAGCCACAACAGACAACTACCGTTTTGATCCTACATTTGATTTCACACGTACAGTTAAGACGACGAAGTGGAAGACAGCCATCACAGAAGATTTCATCAACAGAATCTGTGAAGCTATCGAAGAAACACCATACGATTTACCAGTACCGGAGGAATAACGATGGATTGATGGTTGATGATTGACGGTTGACGGTTGATGATTGATGGTTGATGATTGATGGTTGATGGTTGTTGATTGATGGTTGACGGTTGATGGTTGATGATTGATGGTTGATGATTGATGGTTGATGATTGACGGTTGATGATTGACGGTTGACGGTTGATGATTGATGATTGACGGTTGATGATTGACGGTGAATGTCGCGTCTGGAAGACGCTATCTCTATAGCCCCGTACATACGCAGCATCGCTGCGGATGTGCGGGGCGTGGGGCGGATGATGCGTGTATGTATGGTACGACGTGATGGATGTGCGGTGGATGATGCGGTGTATGGCACGTGTATGTACGATGCGACGTGACGGATGATGTGTGGTTTTCGGCGTGCGTCGTATAACCGAGGGTGCCGGCAACACCTACGGTGTCGCCTCGACACCCACGGTTATGGAGATATCGTCTTCCAGACGATAATGGATCAAAGTTTAGGAATTAGTAACCAGAGGTAAATGTTAATATACCTCACAAATAATATTAGTAATGGCACATGTTGTATTGTATTATCACATTGTATGGAGGACCAAACGGTCTGTACGAGCTATCACAGAAGAATACGAGCGTGAACTCTACGCTTACATCTTAGGTTATTGTGAAAGGAAGGAATGCAAATTGATTCGCATCGGAGGAATGAGTGATCATATCCACATGTTAGTTAGTATCAAACCCACAATTTCAGTCAGCGAATTTGTCCAAGTGCTTAAAACAGAGACAAGTAAGTGGTTGAAAACCCAAACCCGTAAGTTCCCATTGTTTTATGGATGGTCAAATGGATATGCCGCATTTTCTTATTGTGAGCGAGACAAGGAGATGATTCGTAGGTATATCATGAATCAGAAGGCTCATCACAAAAAACAAAGTTTCAAAGCCGAATATGAAC
Source organism: Bacteroidales bacterium (assembly GCA_015061115.1). Lineage (GTDB taxonomy): Bacteria > Bacteroidota > Bacteroidia > Bacteroidales > Paludibacteraceae > UBA1723. Next base: position 124,967 of record SUXE01000012.1, read on the forward strand.
ACACTCTAAAGGAATGGAAAATAGATCCCCAAACCGATCTGTTCCTTAAGGACGATTGATGGTGGAAGGTGGATGATTGATGATTGATGGTGACTCCCGCGTCTGGAAGACGCTATTTTTAAAGCCCCGTACATACGCAGCATCGCTGCGGATGTGCGAGGCTATCGTTATACGTAATTTTGGGGTTATCCTAACACGTTTCCAATGAAATATGGAATTTGTTTTTTCCACCATACCCAATCATGGGCAACATCGTGTCCCCAATAATCAAACCATGCGGGAACTCCTTTCTCGCACAACAAAGTATCCAGACGACGTGTGGAATCTAACAGATCTTCTTCCCAATTACCCTGCCCTACACAAAAGATGAGTCTACGGTGACGGTACATATCCCAGTAATAGTGATCGTAAGGCATCCAACGCAAAAAATCCAGTGGTGAATTAGAGTAAACCAATTCATCGGAGTAATCGCCGAAGAAATAGCTGGCGTGGTATAGTCCGCTTAGTGCGATGACAGTATCGAAAAGGTCCGGACGACGGAAGAAAAAGTTTCCTGCATGGAATCCACCCATTGAACAACCTGTGACAATGAAAGTCTCGTAACCACGTCTTATGCTTGGGATCAGTTCGTCGACAATATAGTGGAACCATCTTTCATGCTGTTCTATTCGCCATCGAGGATTACCACCATAGTTGCTCCAAGTCTCATTATCTATACTGTCGCAGCAGACGATACGCAGATCTCCCTTGTCAACCCAATAAGCTAGCACATCCGTCATCCCAAAATTTTCATAATCATAGAAACGACCGTTTTGAGAAGGGAAAACGAACAACGTGCGACGCCCATTGCCATATATCTTATATTCCATATCGCGTCCGAGCGATTGGCTGTACCATTTAACATAAGTAGATTCCATTGGCTTTTTCTATTTTTTCTTGTGTACAAATTCTACAAATTCATCAACCTCCTCTTTTGTTTTCAGTTTGACTGTAAACATCTGTTGTCCCATTGCTCCAGACAGTATTTCTGGCATTCTTTCACACATGACTAACTGTTCTCTATATTTCTTTATCACGTCTTCTATGCTATATACATAATCATATATATCACGACGAGATGCGAAAGCACAATAAAATTCGTCGTTCCATGGAAGTGACAATGCATTGCCTATATTATGTTGGTTAGACGTTGCAAGCCTAGACTTGTCGTATGTAATCATGTCTGCCCAAATATGGTATATGTCTGTGCTGTGTGCAAAGTTAATCATATCTGGCGTATATCCTCCTGCTGGACGCATATTTACTTCAAGTGCCACAAAATCTCCTTTCTTGCCCAACCCTTTGCGGTCGGAGTCAAGACGGAAAAATTCCAAATGCACAAAACGGCTTTTGACATTAAATACCTCTACTGTTTTCCTGCCCAATATCCTCAATGCTTCTGGCATCTCAGGAGAAACATAATATGAAAGATCCAACTGCTTGTTCACTATATCCATAATTGATGGCGGCCAAACAGTCATGGATTCAAACAATGCCTGTGATTTTGAGTCGATGATAGCGTCGTATGAACAGATATCACCTGTGATAAACTCCTCCAACACATAGTTCCCCAATTCTCCACCCACGTGCTTGAAAAACGTTTTTAGTTCGTCGTTATTGTGTATTTTATGTGTGCCTCCTGCACCTACGCCCACATCAGGTTTTGCGATTAGTGGATATCCTACCTCATCTGCAAAAGCAATAATCTTGCGTTCTCCTTTCGACGCTTTGATCTGTCTTGCAGTAGGTATTCCTCCTTTGATATAGTATTTTTTCATTTCTGACTTCTCTTTTATAGCGGCGATACTGTCACTCTTTATTCCGCTATTTACATTGAAGTCTGTTCTTAGGCGAGCATCTTGTTCTAGCCAATATTCATTATTTGATTCAATCCAATCAATTCTTCCATATTTGAAGGCAAAGAAAGCCACGGCTCGGTATACTTCATCATAGTTTTCAAGATTGTCCACTTTATAATATTCTGTGAGTGAATCTTTCAATTCTGGTATGAGTGAATCGTATGGAGCGTCTGCGATGGCAAGCACATTCACACCATTCTGTTTAAGTCTGTTGCAGAATGCCCAATATGTATGTGGAAAATGTGGGGATATAAATATAAAATTCATAGCAGTAATGTTTTAGTGATAACTTGTTTATAATTATGTTATTATGCAACTTTTCTGTACTTGTTGTTTATGATTTTATCAAAGAAATACACCGCTTGTTTTCGCCACCAATAGAAATCATGGTTGACGTCAGTGCCCCAAAAATCGAATATTCCGTTGATTCCAGCATTGGCAAGTACTTTTTGTAGGCGACGGGTGGATGCCCCAGTGATTTCCTCATGTTCTCCTTGACCACAGCAACATATAATCAGTTTGTCTTTATATTGGTTGAGCAGAATAGAAGTGTTATGTTGTCCGTTAAGGAAATCGATAGGTGAATTTAAATATATCAGTTCATCGTCGTACTGAGGGAAAAAATAGTTTGCATGGAACAGACCGCTCAACGACAGCATTGCGCAGAATAAGTCTGGACGTCGGAAGAACAAATTGCCCCCATGATAACCACCCATTGAGCAACCCGCCACTATTAATTGTTCGCCGTTGTTGACTTCAGGTATCAGTTCCTCGATGATATAATTGTACCATTTTTCGTGAAGAGCAATGCGATCGTGATAACGACTTTTCTCAAAGTCTGAGACGTATGTAATATTCTCTCCGTTGACACCATTGCTCCAGGTCTCTGAATCAATACTGTCACAGCAGATGATGTGAATATGTCCAGATTCAATCATAGGAGAAAGTGCCGAGATCATGCCATTGTCTTCCCATTCATAGAATCTCTGATTCTGTGATGGAAACACTAATACGCCCTGACCGTCAGTGCCGTAAACCTTATATTCGATTTCTCGATTCAGGTTCTTGCTCCAATGTTTGTGATACTGTATATTCATGTGGCTTTTTATTTAATTCAGATACAAAATTACACCTGAAGAATATTATGCCACAGTAAAAAACAAAATAAAGAATATTTGATATGTATTTGCAGATAAACTTAGAAATAGTGCCTACGTAATGGCCATATTTTATGTCTGTAATAGTTTTTTTTATTGATGATGGATTATCACGTCTGGAAGACGGGGATGGGATGACTATTCTTTATATTTACTTATAAAGTTATATATGGGTCTTTCATAATGAAATAGGGATACTCCTTCTATTTCTCTATACATACGAATGTCAAGATAGTTCATCGCTATAGACCAATGTTTTTTATCTACTATATAACAATTGTTATTATATAATAGTGCTGTAGCTCCACAATGATATAGTGGTAAATCATCTAAAGATTTGGTTTCCTTTCCTCCCCTATGTATAAGATCTGTTTTGTGGATAAAGTTTGCCGTGTCGCTGGAATCTGAATAATCAAAATATTTGAGTGCACTTTTTCCTGTTATGTAAGTGACAAATCCGTCGTTTACAACATATCCGAGATATGGCATTTTATCTGTATCTGGATCTGTTATTTCCCATATAACTGAATAGTTTACCCAATCGTTTCCTAAAGAGTCTGGGGCTATACAAACAACATTATAGTGATAATATTTGTTGTATTGATCATCTATGGTTGAGATATAATGCATTAGAGAATCAATATTATCTTTTGGCTTTAGTTGGCTGACTATTGTAGAATCAACACTTTGATCCTTTATATAACAGATTTCGTATTCTACTTTTGCTCCACTATTTTCATTATGCTTCTTACCATTTTCGCTCCAGTAGTGTATTGCTTGTGATATATCTTGGTTAGTTCCAATTCCGTGATAACAACAGAATCCTAATAGATCGTTCACTTCTTCTTGTCCGTTTTCTGATGCTTCTTTTAATAATGCTACTCCTTTTGGGGGATTTTTCTTAACTCCTAACCCTAAAAAATAATGCAATCCCAAATATGCAGGTGCTCCACTCTCTTTTGTCCTATATCCTTTTTTGTAATATCTGGTGGCTTTCTTTTTATAATGCTTGCTTATCCATGTTTCTATATCTCCTTCATCTCTATTCCAGTCGAGATAGTCTAATGATTTAGTGTAATAATGGTGCCCTTTATATATATAAGCGGGACCAATGTATGTTTGACTACATATTAATCCGTTTTTGTCGTATCCACGTATCACAAGATTTTTTCCATCCGTTATTGTATCGTATCTAACGGCTGGAATTTCTTCTCCTGCATAAGTTGATAATGGAATCAAACTTATTAATGCCAATAATATTCTAATTGCTAGATTCTTCATTCTATATCTCCCACATTTCGCTTATCTCTTTTCTTGGTAAAGCGTCTATTTCAACTCCATCTGTAACGAATTTCTTAGAGTAGTTTAACGCTGTTTCAGGAGTGTTGGAATTGGCTGAGATATGAGCCAGGTGGATATGCTTTACCCTACCCTTTTTGCATGCGAAATCAACAATCTCTCCCGTCTGAACATTTGATAGATGTCCATTGTCGGAATCTATTCTGCCTCGTAGGAATGCGGTGTATGAACTTACCTGCAACAGTGTCTCGCTGTAGTTTGACTCGATAATCAGGTGGTCGGTGATCTTCACGGCTTCCATAAGCTCGTTTGTCGCTTTACCCAAATCTGTTGCAAGAGTCAATACCTTATCCCCCAGTTTCACACGGTATGCGTGACAGTCTCTTGTGTCGTGAGTGACAGGCATCGGCAGTAAAGAGAAATTGTCTATTTCGAACTCCTTATGTGATTCCACCTCTCTCCATAAAGCTCTGTCCACCTCTCTGCCTGTGTTCTTTTCCAGATCCTGCAACGTTGATTTTGTGCAGTACAGAGGCAAGTTGTATCGGTATACTAATGTTGGTACTCCCTTTGTGTGGTCACGATGAGAATGTGTCAGGACTACACCTTTGATTGATGTCAGTTCCACACCTATTTCAGCCAAAAGGGCTTTTATGCGTTTCACAGACAATCCTGCATCTATTAAGAATCTTGTATCTCCGTCTTCTATCAAATAGCAATTTCCGCTTGATGATGATGATAGTGATATGTATTTCATTTTATATTGTTTTTTCTAGTTATGACGCTCAACCCTATGGTTTTGCGTTGGTGGTGGACATACGTGCCACCTTTAACAATCTTTTTTTGTTCCTAAATCAAATCCAATGCCATTTCAGCTGACATTTTCGCCATGTCGAGAGTTCCGTTGGCAACGTCACGTTTTTTCTTGGCGAGATTGAAAATCTTCTCGTCAATACTGTCTTTAAGAAGCAGATGGTAGGACGTGACTGGTTTGGTCTGACCGCTTCTGTGGGCTCTGGCTGTCGCTTGGTCGGTAAGCTGAGGATTATACCACTGTTCTGCGTGGATGACATACGACGCTGCGGTAAGATTAAGACCTGTGCCTCCTTTTTGATATGTGGTGAGCAGTGCTGTCACAGACTCATCATTCTGGAATTTGTCGAGCACATATTCTGGATTGCGTGTTTCTCCAGTGAAAATCAGCGATGAAATGCCAGTCTCTTCCAATTCTTTTGCAAGATAGTTAAAATATGTGGAGAATGTGGCAAAAATTATCACTTTATGATGCTCCTCTCTCACTTCTTTCAGGAAGTCTATGATCCAACGTGTCTTTGGATTGTCGGAATTGTATGTCTCCTCATACATTTTTGGATGCAGAGCGAGTTTACGCAGACGGATTAAAGCGGTGAGTGCTTTCACTCCAGATTCATCAGAGTTGATTATTTTCATCACTTCATTACGTGCCGCACTCTTCTCCATCTCATACATTTCCGCCTGTTTGTCGTCCATATCGAGAGAGCAGACGATTTCTGTCAGCTGAGGAAGATCACCGAGCACTTCATTTCTTGTGCGGCGTAATGTGTGTGGCGCAATGATTCTTCCGATCGCTTCTCTGGATTCGGCTGTAATCTCGTCGCCTTTCATATAGGTTTTCTTGAAATCAGAGAGTGATCCGAGAAGATATGGATTGACGATTGCGAATTGTGAATGCAGGTCGACGATGCTGTTTTCAATCGGTGTTCCCGACAGTCCGACGACGAAATGTGGTTTGATTCCACGCATCGCCTGGTGGAATTTAGTATTGGCATTCTTCAGTTTATGACTTTCATCAATCACCATTGATTCGGGCATCATCTCCACAAACAGATGTGAGTCTTTTTGCAGGAGATTGCTGGAAACCAATACTATATCGTATGATTTGAAGACAACCTTCAAGTTTTTCTTCCTGTCTTTTCCTGCGTGAGTGTATATTGTGAGCGATGGACAGAATTTTTCAAACTCACGTCTCCAGTTTGTCAGCAATGCGGCTGGGACGACAACAAGTGAGGCCTGCAAACTCTTTGTTTCGTCTGTAGACGGGATATTCTGTTCGGCGACGGGAGTCGGCTCAAAATCATCAAACAATGAGCGTTGTGTCATTTGTGTCGTGTCAGACTGTGCTGACGTTGGAGTCGGTTGACTCTTTCGTCTTTCCACACTTTCACGGTGTATGTATGCCAACAAAGTAATCGTTTGCAACGTCTTTCCAAGACCCATATCATCAAGAAGAATGCATCCGATGGCTGAAAGATAATGGTTTACAAGGAATTGGAATCCCTCAATCTGATATTTACGTAATGTGGCATTCACAAAATCCGGCACATCGACTTTGACATTCGTAAGCGTGGGGATTTCTTTTTTCTCCAGCACTGTTTCTAGCAAAACAGTTGACGAGCGGTGCAGTCTTACATCATCAGTCTTTGATGCGGACGCCACTTTGGCAAGGTCGGCATAGGTAGAAAACCAGATGTCCGGGATGACGAAAAACCTACCGTCTTCAAAATTGAAAATATGCTCGCCATTCTTGATAAGCATGGCGATTTCTTTGAAACGGATTTTGTCTTCACCCACTTCAACATACATCTTCAAATCATACCAATCGCCGATGACATCGTGTTGGTAGACAAGACGTGGTTCTAATGGAATGAATTTCGGAGCGTCGGTTATAACATTGTCAATCAGACCATTATAATCTGAAATCCATTGGTATATATTATGTTCGGCACTGTTGTCCTCACAGATTAGATGATCATTGGATTTTGTCAAACCAGTTTCCAATACCGCTTCTAAAATGCAATTCTCCATAATCGTGTTTCTCTCAACGATGAAGAATTTAGGTCGGCCGTTTACAAATCCTGCGTATTCCACTCCTTTTGACGAATTGTCAAGATTGTAGTTGAATGTCTTGTCGTCGTACTGGTATTCCACGGTTGGAACTAAAGAACTTTTGTGATTCAACGATTTGTCGATCGTCAGCTTCAGTACCGGCGACACATTTACATTGACAGCTGTGATTCCATCAAGTATGACGTCGAATTTCGACAACATATCGGAAATGAAAGATTTGCAATAATGGTCGACATTTTCCGGTTTCACAACGATTTCCGACTTCAGGAAGAATGGGTTAAGGATGGTCGATCTGGCATTCTCAAACACAAGTATCCTGGATCCGTATGTCGACGCGTAGTTTTCCAGCATGAACACAGCCATGCACGGATTGGTGCACACTATCTTCACATCCTTTCTCTCAATATTGTTGAGTGGGATAATCTGTCCGGAATGGGAAATATTCATACTATAATGAATGGATCCGTCCGGGAAAAATGAGAATTTTGGATGCACCGCAGATTTTTCGTCTGTGATGTTGAAACAGTCGGATTTTAGGATTTGTTTTGCGTGAGGCTGACGTACAGCGACAATAATATCGGGGTTGGCAGCAAGTATGGAATATATTTCCTTTGCTTGCGAATCGATATAGTTTAATATCTTAGCGAAGATGGAATCGTTGCGACGTAGGTTCTCTTTATTGTCGTAGACAGCCTTCATCTTGGCTATTTCTGTGTTGTAGACGGATATAGAGTATTTGGATTTCCTTACAAACAGATTAAAGATGTTCTCAGGCTCATAATTTGTCGTTTTTCGTACTAAAACTTTCTCCTTTTCATCGAGATCTTCCACAATCATGTCATTATTGCTGACAAAACGAACGATATCATAAGAGCCGTTGCTGTTTTCTTTCAGCAAAGCACTTAGGAAAATCCCGTCAAAAAATTGGTCGGAAGAAACTAAAATCGCGAATTTTATTTGGCTATCGTTTCCTTCCACCATATTTTTTCACCTTCTATGTACAAACCTTTGTCTATATTGTTGCTATAGATCATTCCAGTGCCGAGTCCTTGCGGAATATCAACACCAATTGTAGACGACCATTGTGAGATGGCAAGCAGACCGACATTGCTTTCAAGAGCTGATGTCGCCCAATAACCGATGCCACGCTCTTTGGCTGTTTTTATCCATTCGTTAGCACCTGTCAAACCACCGCATAAAGTTGGTTTCAATATGATATATTGTGGCTTGACTGTATCAAGCAACACTGCCATTTCATCCGCTGTTTTAGTGCCGATCAACGATTCGTCAAGAGCCACATCCACTCGGCTCTCCGCACAACAACGTGTAAGGCCAGCGATGTCTGCCACTTTCACGGGTTGCTCAATTGAATGGATATCAAGAGAATGAAGTATAGGTTCAACTTCATTCAGATAAAAATCAGATGTATATGCACAGTTAGCGTCTACACGCATTGTTATTGAGTTTCCGAACTCAGCACGTATAGCTTTGAGCAAATCCATCTCTTTATTGAAATCCTTGCTGCCTATCTTGAATTTCAGGCAACGGAATCCCATATCATATTTTTCTTTCGCACGACGCAGCATCACGTCAATCTCACCCATCCAAATGAGTCCGTTGATTCGTATGCCATCCTCTCCTTTGCAGAAAGGAGTGTCGAAAATTCTCTCACTTCCTCGTCTCATCTGCATCTCTGCACACTCAAACGCGAATCTTGCAGATGAGAGATTAGTGAAATCAATCTTACTCAAGTCTCTGTGTCTCTCATACTCTGCGGCTTTTGTTTTCAGAATATCATACAAACCGTCGCCATATTCCGGACTTAATCCGTATAAAGGAGCACACTCTCCTACTCCAAAATTGCCATTTTCATCGGTAATTTTGACGTAATAAGCCATATGATCGTCGAGTGACCCACGTGATGTGAACACTCGCTCGTTGAAAATCAATTTATATGGCGTAATGGAGACTTTCATTTATATATTGATGTTTGATGATTGATGATGAATGATAGCCATCAAACTTGTTATGGGAATTTCGGATATTTTGAGAAATCTGGTTTTCTTTTTTCCAAGAATGCTTTAGAACCCTCGTGTGCTTCATCAAGATTGTAGTAAAGCATAGTCATATCGCCAGCAAACTCCTGTATGCCGACCTGTCCGTCAAGTTCCGCGTTCAATCCACGTTTGATCATACGTAGAGCGAGAGGTGACAACTCCATCATCTTCTCTGCCCACTCCACATAAGCGTCTTCAAGTTCAGCCAAAGGAACAACTCTGTTCACCAAACCCCAATCCAAAGCCTGCTGGGCTGTGTATTGCTGGCATAAGAACCAAATCTCACGTGTACGTTTCTGGCCAATCACAGATGCCATATATGATGATCCGAATCCGGCGTCGAAACTGCCTACACGAGGACCAGTCTGACCGAATTTAGCATTTTCAGATGCGATTGTAAGGTCGCAGACAACATGAAGGACATGTCCGCCACCGATAGCATAACCATTGACAGCCGCAATAACAGGTTTAGGCAGACTGCGTATCTGCTTCTGCACGTCAAGCACCGACAGACGTGGCACACCACCCTCGTCGATATATCCACCTTTTCCTTTGCAGTGCATGTCACCACCCGCACAGAATGCGACGTCTCCAGCACCTGTAAGCACCACGACATTGATGTCGGAATGTTCACGGCAGATTGCCAAAGCATCAGACATTTCCGCTGTAGTGAGAGGTGTGAATGCGTTGCGGTAACGCTCTCTGTTGATTGTTATACGGGCGATTCCGTTATAGAAATCAAAAATGATCTCCTTATATTCTTTGATTGTTGTCCAATTTCTCATGATTCAAATAAAAAAAAGATTCGGCGAAATGGGATTAGCCAACTCGTGAAATATGTGCGCCAAGAGCTTTCAATCTCTCGTCGATCTGCTCATAACCACGGTCGATCTGGTCAATGTTGGAAATAGTGCTTGTGCCTTCTGCACTCAATGCCGCGATCAAAAGCGCGATACCGGCACGAATATCAGGCGACGACATCTTGGCTCCACGAAGTTTTCCGTTTTTTCCAAGGCCAATCACAGTGGCACGGTGAGGGTCGCACAAAATGATCTGAGCTCCCATATCGATAAGTTTGTCGACGAAGAACAGACGGCTTTCAAACATCTTCTGATGAATCAAAACACTTCCTTCTGCCATCACAGCAACAACAAGGAATACAGAAAGCAAGTCTGGTGTCAATCCTGGCCATGGGGCATCCGATATTGTAAGGATACCACCGTCGATGAATTTGTCAATCACCATTGGTGTTGAACCATGCACAACGATATCATCACCTTTGATCTCCATGTCGACACCTATTTTTTTGAATGCAGACGGGATTATTCCAAGATCAGGCATGTTGACATTCTTGATTGTGATTTCCGACTTTGTCATTGCCGCCATTCCTATGAAACTGCCCACTTCGATCATATCAGGAAGTAGACTGTGTTTGCATCCATTAAGTTTTTTGACACCTTCTACAGTAAGCAAATTAGAACCTATTCCTTTGATTTTTGCTCCCATGTTCACAAGCATCTTGCAAAGTTGCTGTACGTAAGGTTCACAAGCTGCATTATAGATAGTTGTGGTGCCATTGGCAAGAACTGCGGCCATCAAAATATTGGCAGTACCAGTCACGGAAGCCTCTTCAAGAAGCATATATTTGCCCTGCAATCCGTTTTTAGTTCCAACACGGTAGAGACTGCCATTGGCGTCGTAGTTGAATTCCGCACCAAGTTCAATCAAACCGTGGAAGTGGGTATCCAAACGTCGTCTACCAATCTTATCTCCTCCTGGCTGAGGAATGATAGCCTTACCAAAACGAGCAAGAAGCGGACCGATAAGCATCACCGATCCACGTAGCATGGTGCATGATTTAGCAAACTCCTCGGTTTCGATATAATCAAGATTGATGTTTGAGGCACAGAAAATATATGTGCCCTTGCTAACCTTTCTTACACTTACTCCAAGGTTGATTAGCAACTGAATTAGGTTGTTGACATCAAGGATGTCAGGCACATTGCTGATCTCAATTTCTCCTTCAGAAAGCAATGTGGCGCAAATCACCTGTAATGCCTCGTTTTTTGCGCCGGCCGGAGTTATTTCACCGGATAGGCTGTAGCCGCCTTCAATTACAAATTTTGCCATTATTATTTAGTTCTTTGTTTTTTGTTCTTTTTTCTTACAGACCATCCGAAAGTGCCAATCATATCTCCAAGCGTGTAGTATTCACCATGGGAATACGCGATAAGCTCAGCTTTGTCAAGTTCGAATTTGCCTGTCTCTTTGTCGATATACTTGTCGTCTGCCAGCACATTCACCACATCAGCGATAAACATGTCGTGGCTGCCAAGTTTCATGATCTCACGCACTTTGCATTCGATTGCGACGGGAGACTCTTCCACGTAGACGGAATTGATCACCGCAGTTTTTTGGGGAGTCAGGTGAGCCTCCTTGAATTTGTTGTAGTCTCTACCCGACCTTACGCCGCACCAGTCTGTGGCTTTGGCTATTGACTTGGAAGTCAGGTTGATGACGAATTCTCCTGTACGTTTGATGATCTGGTAGCTGTGTCGCTCCGGACGGATCGAGACGTAGCACATAGGAGGATTGGTACAAATAGTGCCCACCCAGCTTGCGGTGAATACGTTGTAGCTTTCAGCGTCGTCACCACAAGAAATCAGTGCGGCAGGCACTGGATATATCATATTGCCTGGCTTGAATGTCAGTCTCATTACAACACAATGATATCCTCTACGTCAACCGTTTTTTCGCAGTATTGGCAGACGTATGTCTCTGCAGACGGATGAAGCTGACGGAATTTAGTCTTCATCGGCTCGTTGTTTGTGATGCACTTAGGGTTCAAGCATTTCATCACGCCGATCACCTCCTGCGGATAGTTCAATGCCATCTTTTCCACCACCTTATAATCACGGATGATGTTGATTTTGGCATGAGGAGCTATAAGCGCAACCTTGTTCACCTCCGTCTGTTCTAAAAATTTCTCGGAAATCTTTATTATAGCCTTCTTGCCAAGCTTGGCACTGTCGAGATTATATCCGAAAGTGATCTGGCTGTGAGTATTCTTTAGGTTAAGAATAGCGATCACTTTGAAAAGCTTGTCCGAAGGAATATGGTCGATCACTGTACCCTCTTTGAGAGCAGCAACTTTTAATTCTTTATTGTCGATAGTCATTGTTGCAAAATTAGATTAAACCAAGAGCGTCACAAATCACAGCCTGACGGGCATACATTCCGTTTTTAGCCTGCTGGAAATAGTAAGCCTGTGGTGTGTCGTCAACATCATTAGCTATTTCGCCGACGCGAGGAAGCGGATGAAGAACCTTCATGTTAGGACGTGTGTTTCCAAGCATTGATGCGCATAGAGTGTACACGTTCTTCACTCTTTCGTATTCCATCAAGTCGGAGAAACGCTCCTTCTGCACTCTTGTCATATATAATATGTCGGTATTGCCAATCACATCCTGCGACAACTCTTTCAAATCCTGGAATGGAATTTTGTTTTCCTTGCAGAACAACTTATATTTTTCAGGCATCGCCAACTCTATAGGAGCGACGAAATTGAAAGTCGGAGAGAAGTGTGACATTGCCATGATAAGCGAGTGGACTGTGCGTCCATACTTCAGGTCGCCAACCATTGTGATGTTGATATCATTGAGTCTTCCCTGAGTCTGCTGGATTGTGAAAAGGTCTAGCATTGTCTGAGTCGGATGCTGGTTAGCACCGTCGCCTGCATTAATTATAGGAACATCTGTAACTTCAGAAGCGTATCTTGCGGCACCCTCGATATGATGACGCATCACGATGACATCCGCGTAGTTGCTCACCATCTTTATGGTATCCTTTAATGTCTCGCCTTTGGATGTGCTGGAAGTTGCAGCGTCGCTGAAACCGATAACTCTTGCACCAAGACGATTGGCCGCAGTCTCAAAACTCAAACGTGTGCGAGTGGAAGGTTCAAAGAAAAGTGTTGCCACAACCTTTCCCTGCAATATCTGTTGATTGGGGTTCTTTTCAAACTCTTTAGCTGCAGACAACACTCTTAAAATATCGTCTTTGCTGTAGTCTGTAATAGAAACCAAACTTTTACCTTTCATTGTATGACTTATCTAAAAATTACACCGCCAAATTACAATAATTTATTTTACCATTGTAAATCAGCAATATAGCCCGTTTTGTTAATTATCTTATATTTTGTAAGCAAAGTTAATAAAATTTTTTAACGATGGGAGTAGATAGAGATAAAAGATAACACACTTTCAAAATATATAATTTAAAAATTTCTGAGATCTTTCAATCATATTCTTTAGTCTAACCAATAAAATGATACGTTTATTCTTCTCTATAATTTATAAAGTTTATATTTATATGATATTTAACATATTTTAAGTCTTATTTATATATGAAAAGACTAATTTTGTAAATTGAAGTGATTAATTGATACTAATATGAAATTTAATTTTGCTACATTATTATTTTTAGGTAGTACTTGCCTACCGATGTCCATTTGGGCTTTGGAAAAAGATGTTGATGGTTACTGCCTGATCAACAACGCTGAAGATTTAGTGGAGTACTGTAAAAACAGTAAAAACACAGTATTAAACGGACGTCTTACCTCCGACATTGACCTTAGTTCTACAGTTGGAAAGATCAATGGAGAAATAGTCACCATGAGCAATATCATTTCTCCCAACAGTTCATTTGATGGTGATGGTCATATAATCTCCAATTATTATGGAGATGCTCCATTGTTTTATAGTATAAACAGAATTGACAATTTGATAATTAAAAATGCATATATAAAAGGACCTAGTTATAAATATGTTTCTGGTTTTGCCAATAAGGCAAAAGTCATGAACAACTGTCATTTTGAGGGCGTTGTAATTGGCAATTCAGGAAGTAGAGTATTTTCTTTGACTCAAGATTGTGACACTATTATTAATTGTAGTAATTATGGCATTTGTTTTGGTGAATCTGAATGTTCTGTAATGTCTGGTAATTATTTTGAAAATTGCTATAATAGAGGAGATTTACACAATAATTATTCAACTTCTGTTTTGAGCGGTAATAATTTTGCATGCAATATCTACAACAGTGGCAAATCAACTTATTTAAGAAGCTTTATGGATAGTTGGTTTTCTCAGGTTGCTAATTGCTATACGCTAGTAGACCTAGAAACTCAACCAGAAAAAATGGAAGGCGTTAATTACGTTGAAATAAAACAGTTTAATAATGGAAGTGTTACCGACTCCTTAAACAAGTATGTAACAAATAATCCTATATCAAAAAACAAAATCAAACTTCTACCTTGGGTTCAAGGTGAAGATGGATTTCCACGTTTTGAGCATGTCGACCTACAACCAACACAAGGATACCTTGTTAAATTCATTGGTGTTTATGAAGATATGTTGGTGACATTAAATGGCAAAATAGACCTACCGAAATCATCAGATCCAATGTATGATTATGATTTTAATGGTTGGGATGGTACAGGTATTGATAAAGATACAACGATCACTGTCTCATGTATTTTTAATACAGATTTGAAACAGGATGTAGACGGTTATTATCTGATTCATAACATTGACGAACTTATGACATACATAAAGTATGCCGAGAAAGATCTTCCTATCAACGCACGACTTGTTGCAGATCTTGACCTAAGTTCCGTTTGTGGTAAAATAGATGATAAAATTGTCAACTGGACTTCTATCAAAGCCAAAAACTCTATTTTTGACGGTGCAGGACATACTATTTCAAATCTCTATATATATGATCCTTTTAT
Organism: Bacteroidales bacterium; assembly: GCA_015061115.1. Lineage (GTDB taxonomy): Bacteria > Bacteroidota > Bacteroidia > Bacteroidales > Paludibacteraceae > UBA1723. The sequence continues at coordinate 140,052 of SUXE01000012.1, forward strand.
ATCTTATCGATATGGAAGGGATTTTGGTACCAAGAGATCATTTTTCGACGAAGTATTGGGTGTCAAAAACCTTACCATAAAAAATGCTTTCATTAAAACTATGTACGATCCAACAGGCATTGCATATTCTTGTAAATACATGTATAACTGCAAATTTGAGGGTGTTGTTATTGGAAAAGAAAATGCTTATGCTTTAGTTAGAAAGTCCAATGAAATTGTAAATTGTTCTAATTATGGAATTTGTATTTCTGATGAAAAATCAATAGCTTGGAGTTCCAACAAAGTTGTAAACTGCAATAACAGAGGAAAAATCATTTCTTATGGAGCAATTGCTGGAACTTGTATTTTTGACGACAAAGTGAATATCTCAAATTTCTATAATAGTGGAGAATTGTCTGTATCATTGAATGATGAACCATCATTATTCTTATTTAAAAATACTTCTGGCAATGATAATTTTGCAACAAACTGCTACGTTTTAACTTCTAAGGAAGGAAAAACAGATGATACTAATCTCGTCGAATATTCGAATATAAAGGCATTTAAAAATGGCTCAATCACTGACTCTCTTAATAAATATGTTTTAGCTAACCCTAAAACAGTAATCAATAAAACAGATACTGTCTTATTAAATTCATGGATACAGGGCGACGATGGATTTCCTCGCTTTAAAAATGACACTTTAAGTCCTACAGAAGGATATATAGTTCACTTTGTTGGAGATCTACGTTCTGTTTTTGTATCGGTGGATGGAACTCTTGATCTTCCAGTTCCTGCAGTTGAAGGGTTCGACTATGTGATGGATAGCGGATTTGACGGGAAAAATATCACATCCGATACTATTGTTAGAGTCTCAATGGTACCAAACGCCGCATTCAAACTGAAAACAGATGACGAAGGCTTCTTCCTAATACGTAATGGAGAAGATCTAAATTATTTCAGTGAATCTGTAAATCGTGGAGCTTCAAAAATCAAAGGACGAATGACTAATGATATCGATATGAGTTTGTATTCAGAAAATTGGTCAGCTATTGGTGCTAACGATTTTGAATACTATGTTTATATGGATATTTATTTTAGAGACACGATATTCTTCGAGGGTGTTTTTGATGGCGGTAATTTTGCAATCAAAAATCTATATAGTCCATGTCTAACTGGATCTGGAGGTATATTCTCATTTGTAAAAAATGCGACAATAAAGAATGTTACAATACAGAATTCATTTTTTGATGGTTTGTATAGAAACTCATTTATAGGTTATGCGAAAAACTCTGTAATCGTCAACTGTGGTTTGGATTCCATAAGACATGAAACGAGAGGACTTACAATGGCTGCTGGAATATGTGCACAAACTTTGAATTGTACAATCATGAACTGCTACAGTATTGGAGATTCAGATAAAAATGAAGTTGCTTATGCATTAGCCGGTGGTATAGATGGAATGGAGAAAAATAGTACCATTGTTGAAAATGCATATGCTATTATGACAACGGATTATGATGAGGATGAAAAATATGTCAACAAATTCTGCAGCGGCGATATTGTCAATATCAAGAATTGTTATGTCGATACTCTGCTTTCCGTATCTGTCGTAGCTGACGGTGATGTTATAGGTACAAATCCAGAATTTCTTCAATCTGAAAAATACTTAAATGAGTTAAATAGATGGGTAGACTCTATGAACGCAGTTCAGTCGCATATTGTCTATAATAAATGGGAAATCGATCCTGAAGATGGATTCCCTAAGTTGAAGATTGCCAAACCTGATATCACAAAAAATTGTGAAGGTATTCAGTCAAATGATGGATCTTTGACTATTTATGCTGCAGGTTCTGATCTTTATATCAAATCAGAAATTGGTGGTCATGCAACAATTTTCGATATTAACGGTAGAGCTGTTGAAAGTGTTATTTATAATGAAGGATTGACAACTGTTTCTGGATTGCCTTCAGGCTATTATATTATAGAAGGAACAAAAGTTCTGATTAAATGACGACGGACTAGCTTAAAATCTTGAATAAATAAACAATGAGTCTGGAAATCTCCGGGCTCATTGCTTTTTTAAGTATTTACAGATTTCCAATCACACTCACGTTAGATTATATTTTCACTAGAGAATCGTCCTTAACATAGTAAACTGTCGCTGTAGTTGAATATCGCTTTTTCAAATTTCATATCTGCATTTATTCTTCATTTCCATTTCGATTTAAATTACAACAATTTTGCAAAAACTTAAAACAATAAAGCAACAAAGAATTAATGATAATAAAAAAAACTCACTATATTTGCGAACGAAAAAAGAATTAGAATTATTTATAACAAAGAATTTATGGGCAAGATCATAGCAATAGTTAATCAAAAAGGCGGTGTCGGCAAAACGACAACGACTGTGAACTTGGGCGCTTGTTTAGCTACGTTAGACAAGAAAGTTCTTATAATTGATGCGGACCCTCAGGCTAATGCTTCGTCAGGATTGGGATTGGATATTTCCGAACTCAACAATACTATTTATGAGTGTATGTTGGACGGGGCTAATCCAAAGGATGGTGTGCAGAACACTAGTCTTGAGTGCTTGAAGATTTTGCCTTCACATATCGACCTTGTCGGAGCTGAAATAGAGCTTCTTCAGGTGGAAGAGAGAGAGAGCGTCTTGAAGAAAGTGCTTGCAGGAATAAAGGACGACTACGACTTTATCTTGATCGACTGCTCCCCTTCTCTTGGTATGGTCACTGTCAACGCCCTGACAGCTGCCGACTCTGTGCTTATTCCTGTCCAGGCTGAGTATTTTGCGCTTGAAGGTATCGCCAAGTTGGTGAATACAATGCAGATCGTGAAGAAGAAATTGAATCCATCTCTTTCAATTGAGGGATTCCTTATCACTATGTATGATCCACGTGCAAGATTGGGCCGTCAGGTTATCGAGGAAATCACTCGCTACTTCGGTGAAATGACATTCCAGACGGTGATCAACAGAAATGTGAAATTGGCGGAGGCTCCAAGCTTTGGCCAAAGCATTATCGAATATGATATTGAAAGTAAGGGTGCTCAGAACTATATGCAGTTCACTCAGGAGTTCCTTGCTCGCAATGCATCTAAAACCTATTCTGGAGAACTAAAATAACATCTGATGCTTAACAACAACAAGAATAAAACAGCTATGGGCAGAGGTCTTGGAGCTCTTTTGGGTGACAAGAATATGTCTGAGGAGAAAAAAGCTGAGGTTGAAGAGAAAATTGAAAATCTGAAAGGATCTTCTTCCCTTGAGGAGATCTCTTTGGATCTCATTGAAGCAAATCCCGATCAGCCTCGACGCGAGTTTGACTCTGAAAAGATGCAGGAACTTGCTGATTCCATCAAGCAGATTGGTGTGATTCAGGCTATTACAGTTCGTAAAGTTGGTGACAAATATCAGATTATCTCTGGTGAACGTCGTTACAGAGCATCAAAACTTGCTGGTTGCACTACAATCCCAGCTTACATCAAGGATATTTCAGACAATGAAGTGCAGGAGATGGCTCTTGTGGAGAATATCCAAAGAGAGGATTTGAATGCTGTGGAAATTGCGATGGCTTACCAGAATCTGATGCAGGTGTGCAACTACACTCAGGAACAGGTAAGTGAGAGAGTCGGAAAAAACAGATCCACTGTCACTAACTATCTTCGTATCCTTCGTTTGCCAGCACCTGTCCAGGTAGGTTTGAAGGAACGTAAGATCGAGATGGGACACGCCCGTGCCCTACTTGGTTTGGATGATGAGAACGAAATCATCCAGGCTTATCAGAAGGTGGTGAGAGACTGTATGTCTGTAAGAAAAACGGAGCAGATGGTGCAGGATGAAAAATCGAAGAAGTTCGATTCTGATCCTGAGACTCCTGCTAAACCTTCCAAACAGTTGCCAGAGGAATATGAGGCATTGAAGAATCGTTTGCAGAAGATCTTTAATGTTAAATCAGATTTGGTTCGCAACAGTAAGGGTGCTGGAAAGATTACTATTCCGTTCGGAAGTGATGATGAACTTGAAAAGATCATAGAAACATTGGATAGCATCCAGAGAGGTGAATAAGTTGGAATCTACAAGAAAAATATTAGTCTCACTTATATTTGTCATTGCGAATTGCATCACTGCTTTTTGCAATGATTCTCTTGTTGTGGCTAACGAAGGAATGCCGTCAGCTACAGACAGCCTGCATTCGCAAGCAAATGTCGTCGCAGACAGTGCAAAAGCTGTCGCAGACTCGATTGACAGTTACAATGTCGTTGCTGTCGCTGAAAGTGTTGATGCCTTTGTTATTTCAACCGCAGACAGTGTTGTCGCACCGTCTAAACAAAAAAAATCAAGAAAGAGAGCTGACGAAGAGTATTGGATGCCAGATCCTAAAAAGGCAATGTGGTTGTCTCTTTTATTTCCAGGAGCTGGTCAGATCTACAACCGTTCATATTGGAAAGTCCCTTTGATATATGGACTTGGAATCGGAAGTTTTTATGTCGTCTCTTTCCAGGGACGAATGTATAAGGAATATTCAGCTGCTTATTACTCATTGGTAGACAATGATCCTAAAACACGTGATTTTGATCCTATTTTTGAAGGTTTAGGCAGAGTGGACAATAACTGGAAGAAGACGGTACTTGAAAGAAAGATGAACACATATAGAAGATACAGAGATATGTGTATTTTCGCGTCTGTATTGCTATATATAGGCAATGCTTTGGATGCATTTGTCGATGCCCATCTTTATGATTTTTCAATTTCTGAAGATTTATCTTTGAATATCACACCAGAAATTAGATACGATGAACATTATGCAACTGTGAATGGATTCCAACAGTCGCTTGGATTGAAATTCACGTTGAATTTTGGAAACAGAAAATAAAAAATGATCAAAAAATTTATTTCCGTTGTTGCGGCAGTCACCTTCAACTCATTCATAGGTTTATCATATGCTGCGACAGATCGCAATGAAAATGAAGAAGTTGCAGAAGCGGAAGACAATGAAACAGAAAGTGATGCAGATGATGAGGAGGCGTTAGAACTTCCTGTTGATTCTACAATTGCACAAAAGGACACTTCGGATTGTGACGAGATCAAAGATGTCGCATGTCTGCATGTACCAGAGGCTATGGAAGTAAGTTTGGATAGCCTGATCAGTGCATATCGCAAGAATTACCTTCAGTCGGATTGTATCACAGATTCTTTGGGAGAGGTGTTGGAGGACAGTGTCTATATCGAAAGGTTGAAAGCAATCCCGTCGATCATGGAGATGAACTACAACAATATAGTAAAGAGATACATAGAGCTTTACACTGTCAAGAAGAGAAAACAGGTGGAGTATATGCTTGGTCTCGGCAAATACTATTTCCCAATATTTGAAGACGTGCTTGATAGCGAGCAGATGCCGATCGAATTGAAATATCTGCCGGTAATTGAGTCTGCCCTCAATCCACGAGCATTCTCAAGAGCCGGAGCGTCAGGATTGTGGCAGTTTATGTTTTCTACAGGAAAGATGTACGGACTAGACGGCAATAGTTTGGTGGATGAGCGTCGTGACCCATTCAAGGCGACGCATGCCGCTGCTAAATATTTGAAGAATCTTTACGGAATATACAAGGATTGGTCGCTTGTGATCGCCGCATACAACTGTGGTCCTGGAAATGTGAATAAGGCGATCCGTCGTTCTGGAGGCAAACGAGATTATTGGGCTATCTACCCTTTCCTACCTCGTGAAACACGTGGATATGTGCCTGCGTTTATTGCTGCCACATATACGATGACATACTTTGCAGAGCATAAGATTTGTCCGGCGAATATCCAATTCCCTCTTGCATGCGACACTGTCCATACGTCAAAGCGTATGAGTCTGCAGCAGATAGCAGCAATCTTAGGACAGGATATAGATGTGTTAAGAAATTTGAATCCTCAGTATCGACGCGATATCATCCCAGGTTCAAAAGAGTATACTGTATGTTTGCCAAGTTCGGCAGTCAACGGATTCATTGAGCACGAGGACACAATCTGCAATTATAAGAAAGAGGAGCTATGTCCACAGCGTATACAGGTGGAGCCAGCGTCGTATGGCAGAGGCTATTACGGACCAAGTAACGGACGTGTATATAGAGTTCGTCAGGGTGATACGTTGGGATCAATCGCAAGACGCAACAGAGTAAGTGTTGCTCAAATCAAGAGATGGAACAACCTCCGTTCTGACAGATTGTCAATAGGACAAAAACTGATTGTGAGATAAGAATATAATCTCCATCGAGATTTTATCATAATAGGCCACGGTTGGCAAAACGAGTAATGTTTTGGCTACTGTGGCCTTTTATAATTCATAATTCACAATTCATAATGCATAATTGTGGGGAAATACATCTGAGGAATTTATTCCTCATTTATCATTCCTCATTTATCATTCCTCATTCCTCATTTATCATTTATCATTTATCATTTATCATTTATCATTTATCATTTATCATTTAGCATTTAGCATTTAGCATTTAGCATTTAGCATTTAGCATTTAGCATTTAGCATTTAGCATTTAGCATTTAGCATTTATCATTTAGCATTTAGCATTTATATCCGTCCACGGTTGTAAAACAAGTTTATTATTCCTCTCCTACCAATTGATTTTTCTCCGCGTCGTAACTGATATTTTCATATTTTACAGGCAAAATACATTTGCCTTCTGTTGAATAGGCACCTTTTAGACCTTCTTTGTTTTCAACAATAAAATACATGATATTATTGTGCTCACGACAATAAATATAATCATATAAGATAGGAATAATCAAATTCCCTTCGTTAGAACAGATACCAAAATGACGTTTTTTCTCTACTTTGTAATATCTTAAATCTTTGCAGGATTTTCTTTCTATACTTGTGTATTTGACCGGTAATTTAAGAGATCCTGAGTAAACCAATCCATATTTTCTTCTATTACGGATTATATTTCCATACTCAAGCTCTCCTTTTGATAATATTTCTCCATCAAACGACAATATATATTGTTTATTTTTCTTTTTTGCTATAAGTCCACCAAAATCGTCTAATACTTCAATTGGAAAACTATCAAAGAAATTATTTGTGTTTGAGTTAAATATATAAATATTATACCATTTATCGCTATATTCACCATAACAACCATAAATCTCATCATATACAAATGGTGCAATTTTTTTCTTTTCTCGGCATGAAATTATGCCATAATAGTTGTCCTTTTTAGCGATATAGTTAAAAGTTCCTTTTATTTTGAACAACCTGTCATATTCGAACGCTATTATGATTTCATTACTATAAGAAACAATACCATATTTCCCGTTTTTTTTGACTCTGACAAAATCATTATCAGTCATAATTTCCTCGTATTCAAAAGGCAATAATACATTAAATGCAGAATCAAGAAGGCAAGAAATATTGGTGATTATTGTGTCGTTTATTTCGGCATTATTATTAATCTTCTTTGTTAATATATAATATTTTCCTTGTTGTTTGATGTCTGATGTTCTAAATCTGTAATCCTCATGAAATTTTCCATTAAAATCAATAAAACCGACAGTAGAATCATTTTGTGCCAAAGCACGTCCTGATACAAAAGGATATATTTTGTCATAAATTCCGCTAACCACGATATTATTACTATCAACTAAACAAACTTTTCCTTTTTCGCCATATTGGGTTTGATTATTAATTCTTTTCAGGTAATATGGTTTATATGCAGAAATAATTTTATTTGATTTTTTGTCATATCGACTCACGACACCGGATGTATCTTCTAATATTACGTCGCCTTCACAATCCCTAATTTTTAAGCTGTTAAATTTTTCTTCATTTTGGATTTGCCTGTATTTAATAGGCAAAACAAACGTACCTTCTTCATTTACAATACCTGCAATTGAATCTTTTACAATTGCGTAAAGTCCATTCCCAAAATATTCCACATTATTATACCTTGCATCAACAATAACTTTTCCAGTTGAATCTGCCAAGCCAACATATTTATTATTATGGAAACAGAGAAGTTTTCCCCACCACAAAGGATTCTTATATAGTGAGTCTTTTGGTATTATATCAGATGCAATTACATTTGTCGTACAAAGCATCAATAATATACAAAGCACAATTCTTATCATTTTCAACGTAATTAAGATTTGTGTGCAAATTAAAAGAAATTTGAGAAGTACGCAAATATTTCATAAATTCATAATTCGTAATTCACAATTGTGGGGAAATACATCTGAGGAATGTATTCCTCATTTAGCATTTTATATCGTGCCACGGTAGCGATTCGTTTTATTCTTCTGATTTTTTGTCTTTAGACGAAATCAGATAATCACTTGCTTTATTTGAAGATATAGCAGAAGTTCCTGTTTTGCTTTCCAATTGTTTTCGTGCGACCTTGGCAACACTTCCTCCTTCTTTTGCTACCTTAGTACTTTGTTGATATCCTTTGGGATTCTTTTGTTTGGATATTTCTGTCGTGGAAGCTTCTGCGAGCATATTCAATGCTAACTCTACATTTGTCATATTATCACGAAGATTTTCTTTATTTAATCCTTTGTGATCTTTATATTGACGTGTGGTCATACCGCTCCACTCTTTTGTTATAATATCCGTAAGACTTGCAAATTGCTGTCCTTGTTGCACGCCACATCTTTCCCATTCATCGGTTAATTCTTTACGGACTTCTATGCATTTGATACGACTATTGATCCATTTGTCGCTATATCCAAGACGTTTATAGTCAGCAATTGCTTGATCTATACTTAATTCAGGATCTTGCATTTGATCAAGACGTTGAGATGCGACTTGTGCCATCCATAATTTGAAAGGTTCTGCTTTGTGTGATGGGATTGACTGAATAATACGAAACATTTGTTCTTGATTTGCCACATCCGTCAATCGCATTTTTCCATCAGCAGCTAGCATTTTCAAAGCGTGACAATTTGTCACGGTTTCATTTCCTTCTGCCTTTAGTCTTTGTTTTAATTTTCGCCAATATGCATTAGCATCCGAACTCTCAGTCAAAATAGCAATTACATCTACCACACAGAAGTACCATTGTTCTGTATCAGAATCCCATACTGTACGAACTTTCTTACTGTCGAAAATCTGTATTTCTTGTTGTTTTGTCATAGTATACCTAAATCTATGTTGTTTTTATACTGTTAAACTGTCAAAATAAATTCGCTGACAAAATTATATTATTTATCAATATTTGAAAAGCGAAACAAGAAAATATTTCATGCCGTGACCTTAATAATTCATAATTCACAATTCAGAATGCATAATTGTGGGGAAATACATCTGAGGAATTTAATTTGACAACATTCCTCATTTATCATTTTGCATTTATATCCGTCCACGGTTGTGAAAATAAAATAAGGGAGGAACTCATTACAAGTTCCTCCCCCATTAATCCAAACAATCATTTATTATCATTCTTTGATGTCTACCTTCAAGCACAACTCTTCAAGCTGGGCGTCGTCGATAACTGATGGACAATCCATCATTGTGTCACGACCTGAGTTGTTCTTAGGGAATGCGATACAGTCGCGGATAGAATCCAAACCAGCAAGCATTGATACCACACGGTCAAGACCGAATGCCAAACCTGCGTGAGGAGGTGCTCCATACTTGAACGCTGTCATCAAGCATCCGAACTGATCCTGTGCTTTCTCCTGTGTGAATCCAAGAAGCTGGAACATCTTGTTCTGCAACTCTGAATCGTGGATACGTACACTACCACCTCCAAGCTCTACTCCGTTCATTGCCAAGTCGTATGCGTTAGCACGTACACGTCCTGGATCAGAATCAAGATACTGAACATCCTCAAGTTTAGGACTTGTGAATGGATGGTGCATTGCGTAGAAACGCTGGTCTTCCTCATTCCACTCAAACAATGGGAAGTCGATAACCCAAAGTGGAGCAAACTTGTTCTTGTCGCGAAGTTCAAGTCTGTCACCCATCTCCAAACGCAATGTGTTCATCTGTGAACGAACCTTCATGGCATCGTCACCACACAATATCAAGATCAAATCGCCAGCCTTAGCGTTTGCCTTATCTGCAATCTTACGCAAAGAAGCCTCGTCGTAGAATTTGTCGACGCTGCTCTTGATTGTACCGTCTTCTTTCATCTGGATGTAAACCAATCCTTTGGCACCGACCTGAGGACGCTTTACAAATTCTGTCATCTGGTCAAGCTGTTTTCTTGTCCAAGATGCACAACCGTTAGCACAAATAGCAACTACGAAATTTGCACCGTCGAATACAGGGAATGAATGACCTGATACCAAATCATCTCCACCCTCTTTTACATTTTTAAGTTCAACGAACTCCATGCCGAAACGCATATCTGGTTTGTCTGAACCGAAACGTTTCATACACTCGTGCCAAGTCAAACGTGGGAATGAATCTGTGAACTCAACACCTCTCGCATATTTGAAGATGTGCTTGATCATTCCTTCGAACATCTGAAGGACATCCTCCTGCTCAACGTAACTCATCTCACAGTCGATCTGAGTAAACTCTGGCTGACGGTCGGCACGCAAATCCTCATCACGGAAACATTTCACAATCTGGAAATAACGGTCGATACCACCCACCATCAAAAGCTGCTTAAACTGCTGAGGACTCTGAGGAAGTGCGTAGAACTGTCCTTGATTCATACGTGATGGCACAACGAAGTCACGAGCACCTTCTGGAGTAGACTTGATAAGCACTGGAGTCTCAACCTCTAGGAATCCCTGAGAATCAAGGTAACGGCGAGTCTCAAATGCGATATTGTGACGCAATACAAGATTGTTAAGCACTGGTTTTCTTCTCAAATCAAGATAACGGTACTGCATTCTCAAATCGTCACCACCGTCTGAATTATCTTCGATTGTGAAAGGAGGCACCTCACTCTTGCTAAGCACCTTCATATTGTCAGCTATGATCTCAATCTCTCCTGTTGGGATCTGAGTGTTCTTATTACTACGCTCACAAACCTTACCAGTAACCTGGATAACCCACTCACGACCGACATGATTTGCTTGTGCTGTAAGATCCGCGTTTTTACCTTCGTCGAACACAATCTGAGTGATACCGTAACGATCACGAAGATCCACGAATGTCATACCACCCATTTTTCTGACTTTCTGTACCCATCCAGCAAGTTTCACCTCGCTGCCTACATTGCTGAGCCTAAGCTCACCACAAGTATTGCTTCTATACATAATTTTTATATTCGATTTTCTATTTCAAAAACTTCACAAATTTCGCAAAAAAAATTCAAATATAGGATATGCAATAGAGTTTTTTGAGAAAAAAAGGTATATTTGCGAAAGAAATATGACTTTTAACAACCAGTGCGATTTTAAGCATAAAACATTTAGGTTATGACAGTAGCAGAAATGAAAATTAGTAACAGGGAAAGGCTAAATAAACTTGAAGCCTTAGACCCAGAAAAGCTGAACGACATCTTGGATTATGTGTTCAGCAAGTTAGTCCCTGTGTCAAATGTCGACAAAGGAAAAAAATCAAAAACAAATGAAAAAAAAGGTTGGGCGGATGAATACTTTGGTATGTGGAACGATATGCCAGAAGAAACAATCAATGAAATCCTGTCATCTAGAACAAGAAAAGAACCAATTGATTTATGAATGGAGTATTATTAGATACATGTACATGTATTGAATTGTTTAGGTCAAACAGAAACATATTGAATAAACTTAATAATATCAGTAGGCATTTATGTTATGTTTCTGAAATTGTGGTGGCAGAATTATATATAGGAGCAGAAAGAAGTACAAGAAGAGATCGTGAAATTGATAGAATCAATAGTTTTATCTCAAAAATCAATATTCTTCCTATTTCTAATTCAATCAGAAGATTTGCAAAAGAAAAGGCTCGTCTTCAAAAAGCGGGCATGCCAATTGAGGATTTTGATCTGTTGATTGGTGTTTCCGCTGTTGAGAACAGTCTTACTCTGATTACTGACAATGTCAAACATATGGCAAGGATCAATGATATAGAGATTGAGAATTGGCGATAATATAAAAGACGTGGGGATTGAAGTGCACCCCAAAAGTTGGACGGTAAAAAAAATTAAATGTTAAAGAATTGGGCTCGGTATTGTGCCGGGCTC
>SUXE01000013.1 GCA_015061115.1 Bacteroidales bacterium
ATGTGAATTTAATAATTTGTGACCTGACCACAAAATCGCTTAAATCAACAATTATTTATTTTCTGCAAATCTAAGGTATTCATTAGTTTGGAGTTATTCATCGTAATGGACGCTTACATTTGGATACATACTTTACGGATTATGACCATTTGGATGCATACATATAATTCTCTATTATATTCTTGAAAGAATTTCCATTTCTTATGATTTTATTGACTATACTCAACAAAAAAGAGACGCCACATTGTGACGTCTCTATAATTCTGCATTCAGCATTTATAATTCAGCATTCTATTTCACTCCGTTTCTCTTCAACAAAGCATCGATAGTTGGTTCCTGACCACGGAATCTCTTATAAAGTGTCATTGGATGCTCACTGCCGCCCTTCTCCAACACCTCACGACGGAATCTCTCTGCTGTCTACTGTTTGAAGATTCCCTCTTCCTTGAACACTGCAAACGCAGCTACGTCAATCACCTTAGCCCATGGGTTGTGAAAAAATGACATAAATAATTCTCATAACACATCGGCAGAATACCAGTTTATGATATTCTGCCGATTTTTAACCGAATTCTAGCAAAAAATTATAGAGAAAAATGTTATAGAAAGCAGTCTATTATGTCAAAAGATATCGACTATAAGTTTCAAGAAACGTTGAAATTATCGTACCTTTGTAAAAATACTTAATGAAGTATAAACCTGTTTTATCAATTCTTCATAAAAGTTGGAATGAAAATAAAAGAGAACCAAATCATAGAGTTCAAACAGAATTGGCGTGATGAATATCTTCAATATGTAAGTGGTTTTGCCAATGCACAAGGAGGCACAATATTCATTGGCGTTGATGACAATGGGATAGTTACAGGCATAAACAACGCACGCAAACTGTTGGAAGATATACCTAACAAGGTACGAGACACAATGGGTTTGCTTGTCAATGTGAATTTGATGAGTGAAAACGGATTGGAATATCTCCGAATAGAAATCCCTACTTGTTCGATGCCCGTCACCTACAGAGGCAAATATTATTTTAGGTCAGGAAGTACGTTACAAGAACTTGGAGGTGTTGCTCTTAACGATTTTCTCTTGCAAAAGATGAATCTGAGTTGGGATTCTACCCCTGTTCCAACAGCCACCCTTGACGATCTTGACCGCTCAGCCATCGACTATTTCCTGCGTTGTGCGACAGATTCTCGACGCTTAAATATAGATGCACTGCATGATTCTACTGAACAAGTGATAAAAAACCTTGGTCTGGTGAATGATCAAGGACGACTCACTATGGCTGCCATGCTCTTGTTCGGAAAAGATATTTTGAGATGGTGTATAAGTGCACAATTTCGAATTGGTCGATTTGGTACGGACGTTTCCGATTTAATAACGCAAGACAATATCGCTTGTCCATTGGTTTTTATGCCAGATAGAATCATTGAGGTATTACGTAGCAAATATCTCATAACTCCCATTCATTATGAAGGTCTTCTACGTAAAGAGCCTTTGGAACTTCCAGAAGATGGTCTACGTGAAATTCTCTGTAACGCCATTGTCCACCGCAATTATATGGGGGTTGACACTCAGATGAAAGTCTTCAACGACCATATCACGCTTTGGAACGACGGTTCATTACCATCAAACTTCACAATAGAAACACTGATGGAAGCACATGAATCTCACCCACGCAACAGACTAATTGCCAAAGTGTTCTATTTAGCTGGATTCATAGAAACATGGGGAAGAGGATATGAAAAAATCGTAAATTCATTCACTAAGGAAAACTTGCAAGTTCCTGTTTTTTCTGAAGCAAGGGGAGGTATTTCCGCCACTATCCTGAGGGAACGTTTTATGGAACAGGAGTTTAGGAATAATAGTACCAAAAAACTTGTGGGGGAAAATGTTATAGAAAATCAAGATACTACCCAGAAAACGTCACAGAAAACGTCACAGAAAACGTCACAGAAAACGTCACAGAAAACGTCACAGAAAATTGTCGAACTCATTCAGAACAATAATGAAATTTCTACTCAAGAAATGGCAAATATCATAGGTATAGATAGAAGAAACATTGCAAGGCAAATCAAAAATCTTCAAGCTAAAGGCATTATCCGTCGTGTTGGTCCAGACAAGGGAGGACATTGGGAAATGATAGATAATGGAGAAAAATAAATGCTACCATTTCTTTCATCCACGTCCCATTATTTTGGGAGTTACAATATGTTAATTGATTTTTATATGAAAACAGAATTCGAAAAAATGCGTAGTGGCGAACTATACTGCTTTGAGGATCAAGAGATTGCCAATAGTATTATTCATGCTCAAGATCTCTGTGCCAAACTGCAAACAATGACAATAAATAGTAAGGACTACCGCTCTGTTATGGAAGAACTGATACCAGGTTTCAACAAATCAGTGGTGGTTTGTCCTCCTTTTCACTGCGACCACGGACATGGTATATCTATTGGCGAAGGAACATTCATAAACTATAATTGCACAATGCTCGATTCTGCTTACATCCGCATAGGACGAAATTGTCAAATTGGACCTAACTGTCAATTTTACACGCCAATACATCCTTTCGATTACAAAGAACGTCGCAAACCCGTGGAATCATCAAAACCAATCAACATTGGAGACGACTGTTGGTTGGGCGGTGGAGTGATTGTTCTGCCAGGTGTGAGCATAGGCGACCGCTGCATAATCGGTGCAGGTTCGGTTGTGACAAAGGATATTCCTGCAGATTCCACTGCAGTGGGCAATCCTGCCAGAGTTATAAAAAAACTTTAAAGTATGTCACCATTCTGAAGGAACGCTTTATGAAGGAAAATAATTCCTTTCTGACTTGTCGACAAAGGGGGAAAATATAAAAACCTTGATTTTATGCTTGAAGAAAAAGATCTATACACCAAACTGGGTGTTCTGACAAAAAATAAAGATGCTTGGCAGGAGAACATTCCTTACATCGCTTCTCTGCTTGAAAACCAATCGCTGAAGATCACAGCAAAAGCGTTGTGGATGCTTGGCGAGATGGGATTGCAATATCCAGAAGAAATATGCCCCCACGTCGCCAAAATAGCTTCATTTCTAAACTCTCAGGATGATCTGCTACGTGAAAGAGCCATGAATGCGATGGGAAGGATAGGACGAGCACGTTTTGATCTTGTCGAGCCTTATTGGAAAAAGATGTTTGAGTTGGCGACGGATGATAGTCCACGCGTCAGGTTAAGTTTCATCTGGGCATCAGAGAATATCGCCACCAATACTCCAGACCCCTACAAAGATTACATATCACTGTTTGCTAATCTCCTACACGATAAGGATGAAAAGGTAAGGATGGAGGCACCTGAGATGTTCCGTGTGATGGGTAAACGTCGGCCAGAAATTGTAAAACCTTATATTGACACTCTGCAAAAGCTCGCAGAAAACGACGTCAATCCTATTGTCAGAATACATAGCTCTGGAGCAATACGAGTAATAAAACAATAATAAATGCGACCATTTCTTTTATCTATAACACTATATTTAGAGTTATAAGTTTGCAACCCTACAAAAAGGTAATTCTTTCCGAATTTTAGATACCTTCGTCTACTTGCATAAAGTGTATTTTTGTCTCAGTTAAATTTAAAACGTATTAGAAATGAAGAAATTAATAATAACAGCCGCTTGTATTGCCACTCTTGTTGGCTGCTCTCAACAAAAAAACGACAAGACAATGAATACACAAGAATTGCAACTCACACAGGAATGGGACAAAGTTTTCCCTCAAAGCGACAAGGTGAACCATAGCAAAATCACTTTCCACAACCGATACGGCATTACGCTGGCAGCCGATTTGTATGTGCCGAAAAACGCCACAAAACCAATGCCCGCCATTGCCGTGAGCGGTCCGTTCGGTGCAGTAAAAGAGCAAACTTCAGGTCTATATGCACAAACAATGGCCGAACGCGGATTCCTGACAATTGCCTTCGACCCCTCGTTTACAGGCGAGAGCGGCGGCGAACCACGCAGAATGGCATCGCCCGACATCAACACCGAAGATTTTCTGGCAGCTGTTGATTATCTATCAAATCGTGAAGATGTTGATGCAGAAAAGATTGGCATCATCGGCATTTGCGGTTGGGGTGGAATGGCAATCAATGCCACCGCTATCGATCCACGTATCAAAGCAACAGTGGCAAGTACTATGTACGATATGAGCAAAGTAACTGTTGAGGGATATTTCGGCAGCGAAAATACCCCTGAACAACGTATGGAAAAACGTCGTGCAATTAGTGCCCAACGCACCGAAGACTACCGAACAGGTAGTTACAAGCGTGCAGGAGGCGTGGTTGACCCCCTACCCAACGATGCACCGTGGTTTGTGAAAGATTATTATGACTATTATAAAACACCTCGTGGCTACCATAAACGTAGTGGCAACTCGAACGATGGTTGGAATATTATTGGTTGTCAGTCGTTTCTCAACCAAAATCTGCTTTGTTTCGCCAGCGAAATTGAAACGCCCGTTTTGCTCGTCCACGGCGAGAAGGCTCACAGCCGTTATTTCAGCGATTATGCTTTTGAAAAGATGACAGGCGTGAAACCAGAAGATGGTAAAAGTGCAAAGGTGGGCAACAAAGAATTGATGATTATCCCTGGTGCTGTCCACTGCGACCTTTATGATAACCGTGCTGGTGTGATTCCGTGGGACAAGATTGAGGCGTTTTTTAACGAAAACTTGATCACCGAATCGAAATAATCACCGAATTAAATGAATTAAAAACTTGATCACCGAATTAAACGAATATAAACGAAACGCTTACATAAAAAAATTAGTATAAATTCGTTAATTCGTTGAAGTAAAAATAACACATAAGTATTATGCAGAATTTTGATTATCAAACCCCGACCCGCCTTATCTTCGGCAAAGGCGTAATCGCAAAACTGCCCGAAGTAATGGCGCAGTTCGGCAAGAAAATCCTCCTCACTTACGGCGGAGGCAGTATCAAGAAAATCGGTATCTATCAGAAAGTTAAGGAACTTTTGACGGACTGCGAAATCATCGAACTCTCAGGCATTCAGCCCAATCCAAAATACGACCCGAGCGTTTTGGACGGCGTGAAGTTGTGCAAGGAAAACAACGTTGACGTAATCCTCGCTGTTGGCGGAGGAAGCGTGCTCGACTGTTCCAAGGCAATTGCGGCGGGTGCTTGCTACGACGGCGACCCGTGGGATTTGATTTCGTACAAGGTGAAGGCTCAGAAGGCGTTGCCAATCGTTGACATCATCACCTTGGCGGCAACGGGCAGCGAGTACGACTGCGGCGGCGTTATCTCCCGCACCGAAACCAACGACAAAATCGGCTATGTGGATCCGCTGTTGTTCCCTGCCGTATCGTTCCTCGACCCCGAATACACTTTCACCGTGTCAAAGAAACAGACCGCTGCGGGTATTGCCGACGCTATGAACCACACTATCGAACAGTATTTTGTGGAGGACACCACTCTCTTGAACGACGGTTTCTGTGAGTCGATGTTGCGCAGCCTGATGCAAAACGGACGTCTCTGTCTCGACAACCCCAACGACTACACCGCCCGCGCTGAAATGATGCTTGCCTGCACTTACGGTTGCAACGGAATCCTCTCGCTCGGCAACTCAATGTCGGGTTGGCCCTGCCACGGCATCGAACACGCCCTGAGCGCGTATTACGACATCACCCACGGCGAAGGCTTGGCGATAATCACGCCACGTTGGATGCGCCACATCTTGAACGAGAAGACAATGCCGCGTTTTGTCAAGTACGGCATCAACGTGATGGGTGTTTCGCCGAATTTGCCGTTGGAGGTAATTGCCAACCGTGCCATCGACGCCACTTACGACTTTTTCAAGAGTATCGGCATCCCGATGCACCTGCGCGAAGTAGGCATCGACGAAAGCCGCATCGACGAAATGGCTCACCACATCGCCGTCAACGAAGGTCTCGAAAACGCCTACGCCCCGCTCAACGAGGACGACATCAGGCAGATTTTGATTGACAGTTTGTAAAAAATCATAATACGTAATACTATGAAAATCAAATCAATAATCATCGCATTTGCGGCGTTGTTCGCCATTGGCTGCAACGCACAAAGCAATCAGAGTTCCAACAATCAAAACAGTAACGCAATGAAATCTATCGTAATTTTCTTCTCGCACACCGGCGACAATTACAGCGTTGGCAACATCAAAGTAGGCAACACCAAAATCGTTGCCGACTACATCACCGAACTCACCGGCGCGGCTCAATACGAAATCGTTACACACAAGTACGACGGAATGGCTTACACTCCGCTCACGCAACTTGCCAAAGAGGAGGCAAACAATGGCGAACTTCCGCCATACGAGGGCTCAGCACCCGACCTCAGCGGCTACGACACCGTGTTTATCGGCGGACCCGTTTGGTGGGGAACATATCCGCAGGTGATGTTCACGCTTTTCAAGGACATCAACCTCGACGGCAAGACCGTAATCCCCTTCACCACGCACGAAGGCAGTGGACTCGGACGTTGCGTTTCCGACGTCAAGAAGGCGTTCCCGAAAGCCGACGTAAAACAGGGCTTCTCGATGTACGGACACGACGTGCGCACCAGCAAGTCAACCGTTGAAAAATGGCTCAAAGGTTTGGGATACTAACAATCAAAATACAGAATATTATGAATACAGTAAAACTCTCCAACGGCGTGGAAATGCCGCTCTTGGGATACGGAGTGTTCCAAGTAAGTCCGCAAGAATGTGAACGCTGTGTAACAGACGCTCTGTCAGTTGGTTACCGCCTGATAGACACCGCTCAGGCATACTTCAACGAAGAGGGCGTGGGCGAGGCTGTCAAGAAATCGGGCATCAAGCGCGACGAACTCTTCCTCGTTACCAAGGTCTGGATTTCTAACGCGGGCGAGGAAAAAGCCGCCAAATCAATCGACGAGAGCCTTCGCAAGTTGCAGACCGACTACATCGACCTCTTGCTGATTCATCAGGCTTACGGCGACGTTTTCGGCACGTGGCGCGCGATGGAAAAGGCTTACAAGGACGGCAAGGTGCGTGCAATCGGCGTTTCTAACTTCCAAGAGGCGAGGTACTTCGATTTTCATCATTATGTTGACGTAAAGCCGATGGTCAACCAATTGCAGTGCAACGCAATGATTCAGCAACGCGGCATCGAACCCCTCCTCGACGAAACCAACTGCCGTATGATGGCTTGGGGACCGCTCGGCGGACAGGGCGTTGACGGCATCATCAAGAGCGAACTTTTGGGCAAAATCGGCTCAAAATACGGCAAAACCGCCTCTCAGGTCGCCCTCCGTTGGCTCACACAGCGCGGAATCGTCACCATCCCCAAATCCACCCACAAGGAGCGTATGGTTCAGAACCTCAGCATTTTCGACTTCACCCTCACCGACGACGAAATGTCCCAAATCGCTTCAATGAACCAACACGACAGCGGCACGGTCAACTTCTCGGATAAGAATTTCGTGAAGTATCTTATTGAGACGTATGGTTAAAAATTGAGGACAAAATGAAAATAACCATTGTCTTTGATGCCGCAGGAATGTGCTACCGTGCCCTCGGCGACAGCGTAGGGCAAGCGTGGGGCAGCGGAAAGAGGTTTGAATAATCCAACCGAAATATTGATAAAAATCCCCGAAATATTGGTAACGGTTTTCAGTTTGAGAACCGTTATTTTTGTACCGTTGAAATTATAAACATTTTTCGACTATGAAAAAAGCAATCATAACCTTGTTTTCGGCATTGGCACTCACAGCCTGTCAAAACAACCAACCAACTAATATTCAGAACGA
Organism: Bacteroidales bacterium; assembly: GCA_015061115.1. GTDB lineage: Bacteria > Bacteroidota > Bacteroidia > Bacteroidales > Paludibacteraceae > UBA1723. The sequence continues at coordinate 7,809 of SUXE01000013.1, forward strand.
TATGGACAATACAACAATCAATTCAGAACCCCTGACCGCCCGTCAGAAGGGGCTCGCCGCGTGTGCCTGTGTAATGGCGCAGGGCGACTTGCCAAAACTTGAAAACGAAGTCCGTAAGGCACTCGACAACGGCGTAACAACCAACGAGTTGAAAGAGGCATTCTCGCAACTCTACGCATACACTGGATTTCCGCGCTCGTTGAACGCTTTGGGCGTATTGAACAAGGTAATCAGCCAAAATCCCGACCCGAAATGGCAGGAAGGCAAGCCGTGGACACGTCCCGCACTTTGGGACGACGCCCGCAAAGTCTACGAACAGGGCAAGGCGGTGCAGACCAAAGTTTCGGGACGTGAGTTCAATTACGACTTCTGTCCGCAAGACGACTACTACCTCAAATCGCACCTTTTCGGCGACATTTTTGCGGGCGACATTCTCAACGCCGCCGACCGTGAAATAGTTACCGTTGCGGCGTTAAGCGGCTTGCAAGACGTTGACCCTCAACTTGCTGCGCACAAACGCGGCGCGGTGAATATGGGCAATTCTCAGGCACTTGTTGACGAACTCTGCGCTTTTCTCGACAAGGAAGGCTACACTCTCAAAAGCCATTTTGCGAAAGGCAATCCCAACGTAAATTACGCACAATATTTCATCGGTAACAGTTATCTCAACCCGTTGCAGCCCAAGAATTTGAACGACGGAGAAAAGACCGTCCTTCCGTTGGCAAACGTAACCTTTGAGCCGGGCTGCTGCAACAATTGGCACATCCACCACGGCGCACACCAAATATTGATTTGCGTATCGGGTCGCGGATGGTATCAGGAATGGGGCAAACCCGCCGTCGCCCTCAACCCCGGCGACGTAATCGACATTCCCGAAGGCGCAAAGCACTGGCACGGAGCACAGAAAGACTCGTGGTTTCAGCACATCGCAACGCACGTAGCCACCGGCGGCAAAGAGAGCAACGAATGGCTCGAAGCGGTGAGCGACGAGGAATACAACAAATTGTGATTAAACAAATTCCGCAAAAATTATTACATTTGCACCATAATCCAAAACCGCAGAAAACTATGCAAGAAATCAATTTCAATACCGTCCAACAGTTCAACGACTTCTACGGCATCGAAACTCTGCATCCGCTTGTGAGCGTGTTCAGGTACAATAAGTCGGTAATCGTTGAAGAAAGCAATGTGCATTACGGCGTTTACGCGCTGTTTCTCAAAGAGAACAAGGGTTGCAAACTCTCTTACGGCCGCACAAAATACGATTTTGACGAGATGACCGTAACATCTTTTGCGCCCGGTCAGACCATCCACGTGGCACCCAACCCCGACGTGCCTACGCCCAAATGGACGGCGTTGGTGTTTCATCCCGATTTTCTTGCACGCACGCAGTTGGGACGGCAGATGTCGCGCTACGAATTTTTCTCCTATTCGAGCAACGAGGCTCTGCACCTCTCCACGGGCGAAATTGAGATTTTCCGCAGCGTTTTGGATATGATAAGTCAGGAACTCCGCCACGCCATCGACAAGCACACACGCGAACTAATTGTCTCAAACATCGAGTTGCTGTTGAATTATTGCCTGAGGTTTTACGACCGACAGTTCATCACGCGCGAGGAGATCAATCATGCGACGGTGCAGCGTTTCGAGTCGCTTTTGGACGATTATCTGACCGAAAAGGCAGAAACTAACGGTATTCCAACAGTGGCTTATTTCGCTGAACAATGCAACCTTTCAGCTGGTTACTTTGGTGAGCTGGTAAAAGTGGAAACAGGCAAAACGGCACAAGATTTTATCGCAGACAAGATAATCCGACAAGCTAAAGAACTACTTAACAACCAAACGTTAAGCATCGCACAGGTGTCCGATCATCTTGGCTTTGGCTATCCTCAACATTTCATACGCTTCTTCAAACGTAAAACAGGAAAGACTCCGACAGAATACAGAGCCGCATAGGATTCGTATATATAACCTATATAACCTTGAATTGTGATAGACGGCATTAAATGGCAGTTAAAGCAGATGCAAACTAAAGGTATTATCCGTCGTGTTGGTCCTGACAAGGGTGGACATTGGGAGACTGTTAATCAGTAATATATATCCGATATTGAAGGGACTTAAAAATACAGCAATGTTGATAGCTAATTTTAAATAAAATAAAATCCTGAAAATTGAAGGGATAATTGTATATTTGCAATCAAACAAGAAAATAGTTTGAAAAAATAAAACAGTATTGAATGAAATAAATATAGGTTGAATTAACATATTATTAATTAAGCGTTTGCTACTATTCGAGACTTTCCGAAAATTTGGCGATTAGAAGAAAATGTCAATCATAGAATAAGTTCAGTAAACGTCCACGTTTTGCGTGGACGAAACTTATTTGATTGACAGGTCACGCCAAATACCTCGGAATACAATAAGTGATGTCCACGCTTATTGTATTCCAAAGTATTAAAACGTAACCTGTATCATCGATAAGTTGCTGAACGCCGTAAAAAGCAAACTAATCAATGATAACAAAAGATAACATAAAGGCTCTACTGAACTATTTCAAATTCACTGAAAACGGCGACTTATATAAAAAAGATTATCCAAGTGGTGCAACCATAGAAGTTGACTTCAATAAACGAAAAATCACCTACAACCCTTTGGATGGTGATTTCAAAGAGGGCGAGTTCCCTACGAAGGAAAAACAGTCAAAGGGTTTTGTTGTTCACAGAGATACTACGCTTAATTTTAACGCAAACGAAAATTTTGTATGCCTCGTTTGTGTTCATTTGCTTTTGGAAAAAGGCTATGAGCCAAAACATATTGTGTTTGAACCCGCCTTCAAGGTCGGACACATCAACAAACCGTCATACGGTGATATTCTCGTATTTGACAAAGAGTATAATCCGCTTGTGCTGATTGAAAATAAGACATTCGACAAGGAATTTAGCAAAGAATGGAATAATATGCAGAAGGACGGAGGGCAACTTTTCAGTTACCTCGGTCCGCTTGTCAACGAACTTGGATTGTGCGAGAATCTCGTGCTATTTGCAGCCGATTTTGAAGAAAAGCCAATTCTGAAAAATCATATTATCACGTTGAAAGACAACGAAAAACGCCTCACCGAATTGGACAATCCGAAATCCTTTGCAAATGCGCAAGGCAAATATTTTGAAGTCTGGAGCGAAACCTACGGAAAATCGTTTGAAACCAAAGGACTGTTTGAAAACGACATCGAAGCCTATTCGATAGGCAAACTGAAATACACTATTGACGACCTGAAAGAACTCTCGCACGCCGAAATCCGCCCGATTTATCACGAGTTTGCCACAATTTTGCGTAACCACGCCATCACCGATTTTGAGCATTCGTTCTACATATTGATAGATTTGTTCCTATGCAAAATTACTGATGAGCGAAAGAATCCCCACGATTTACAATTTTATTACAAGGGCATCACTCGTGACACACCAAAAGAATACTGTTCACGCTTACTAAAACTCTATCAAGAAGGGAAAAGCGACTTGTTTCACGTTGAAGTAGTGAACAAAGACGAGAGCGACATCAAGCAAATTTTTGAATATACAAATCGCTCAGTAACAAATGGTTTGTATGCAGGAATCAAAGAATTATTCGAGGAAATTAAATTCTACAACATCAAGAAATTCAACTTTATAGATGTAGAAAACAAAGAGGATTTTGAGAAAAATTTTCAGATTTTAATCAAAATCGCAGCTCTGATTCAAGATATAAACCTAAGCAACAGCGAAACAAACCATTTCTTTGGGGATTTGTTTGAAGGACTGCTGTCGAAAAACGTACATCAAACTGAAGGTCAGTTTTTTACACCTCTGCCGATTGTGAACTTTATTATAAACTCATTGCCCGAATTTCCAAATTCAAACAATATAAAAGTCCTCGACTACGCTTGCGGTGCAGGGCATTTTTTGACAGAGTTCGTTAAAAAATACCCCGACGCCAAGGCTTACGGTATTGAAAAAAGTCAGACTTTGAGCCAAGTTGCCAAAATCGCGACTATCATCAACGGAAGCAAAGATGCGCACATCGTGTTCAAGGATTCGTTGAGTTGTATCAACACCAACGAAGTACGGTATCAAGGCTTCGACAAAGACAGTTTTGACTGCATTATAGCCAATCCGCCTTATAGTGTGAAAGGCTTTTTGAACACAATTACACAAAAGGACAGAAAGCAATTTGCTCTTGTGAAATATGTTGAAGAAAAAGCACTCGACACAAACAACAGCATCGAATGTTTCTTTATCGAACGCACAAAGCATTTTTTGCGCCCTAACGGTCTTGTTGGCATTGTATTGCCAAGTTCAATTCTATCAAATGGAAATCTTTACATAAAGACACGGGAACTTTTGTTTGCCAATTTCGATATCTTGGCTGTCGTAAACCTCAACAGCCGTACATTTGGCTCGACGGGTACCAATACCATTGTGCTGTTTGCCCAACGAGTAAAGAAAAATTCAGAAGGGCTTTTGCATACGTTCATCGACAAAAAAGACTACACTCAATATCTCAGTTGGGAATCTGTTGACAACTACATCAAAAAACAAGGCTACGACGATTTGGCATACCGTGCCTTTATGCAAGAAGACGAGTTGTACGAAGACCTCGAAAAACACGAAGTTTTTGCAGAGTACAGAAGAAGTTTCAAACCGACACCAATAAAGAAAACACTTCAAATGGAATGGTTTGAAAACTCATCGTATTTCAATGCGGACACGGTATTGACAGCCAAAGAGCGAAAAGAAAAATTTTCGGACTTCTGCACAAGCAACGAATACAAAAAACTCGTGGAAGAAGAATACAGAAGGCAGTTCATTGCCTTTGCCAAAGAAATAGAGAGCGACAAACTCAACACATACATCCAAGTCGCCGACAACAACGTGGCGATACTTCAGTCTCCGCCCGACAAAATTGGAAACAAGAGCAACAAAGCGCAGATTGTAAAGTTCTTGGGCTACGACTGGAGCAACCGCAAAGGCGACGAAGGCATCAAATACGTTACAAACAAAACAACCAACGAAATCGACGAAGACAAGGCGGACAAAAACGACAAGGATGCGGAAGTGGTTGAAGCCATTAATTCGATAAAATACATCGATACAACGCTTTACAGCCCCGATGACTGCAACGACAGCACAAAGTTTGCCTACGCCATACGCAAACACATCTACGAACACTGCCGAAAATTCTCTTTTGGCGAAAACAATGTAACATTGCACGAAGATTTTAGCGGTGAAATGAGCGAATTACTTTCTCACGCCCGCCTTTCTGATATGATAGATTTCAGCCGAACGGAATTTGATAAAACTGTAAAACTCACCGCCGACAAGAAGATTGAGATTCAAAGCAAGTTTCCGTTGGTGAAGTTGGGAGGCGAAGATGGTGTTTGTAATATATTAATTGGCGGCACACCTTCAAGAAAAAATGCAGCGTATTTTACAGGCAATCATCTTTGGGTTTCCATTGCTGAAATGCGTGGTCAAGTTATCACAGATACAAAAGAGAAAATCACCGACGAAGGTGTAAAAAACTCAAATGTCAAATTGATTCCAAAGGGGACAACACTTTTGAGTTTCAAACTAAGTATTGGTAAAACTGCAATTGCAGGTGCAGATTTGTATACTAATGAAGCCATTGCTGCATTGATACCAAAGGATAAGAAAACAATTGCTGACAAATACTTGTTTTCATTATTCAATGGAAAAATGATTGATTTGGAAAATGTTGGGAATAAGGCATTTGGAAAAAGTTTGAACAGTGTATATTTGAACAACGAAGTCAAAATCCCCCTTCCACCGCTCGACATCCAAAACCAAATCGTTTCCGAATGTGAAAAAGTTGATGAGGAATACAATAACAGCCGAATGACGGTAGAGGAGTACAAGAGGAAAAGAATAGAAGTACTGAATAGTACGAAAGGAGAAAACAAAGCCTTAAAAACAATTTGTGATATGAAAGCGGGCAAGTTTGTTTCTGCTAAAGACATCTACGATGAAAAACAAGAGGGAATGTATCCTTGTTATGGTGGTAACGGATTGCGAGGATATACAAAAGACTTTACTCACGATGGTACTTTCCCTTTGATTGGTCGACAAGGTGCGTTATGTGGAAATGTGTGTATGGCATTTGGAAAGTTCCACGCAACTGAACACGCAGTGGCAGTAACACCTTTTGATGAAATTGATGTTTTTTGGTTAAGATATGAATTAGAACACTTGAATTTGAATCAATATGCAACAGGTGCAGCACAACCTGGATTATCAGTAAACAAAATTCTTGAAATAAATTGTCTTGTTCCGCCCCTTGCCGAACAACGGCGTATCGTTTCCGAAATTGAAGCCTACGAAGCCAAGATTTCAAAAGCCAAATCCGTAATGCAAGGCTGTGCTGAAAGGAAGAAAAAGATTTTGGAGAAGTGGCTGAAATAATCAGTGTTTTCTGTGTCGTCTGTGCGAAAATCTGATTTTCCCCCAAATTCGGGTAATTCTTTCCGAAATCCGTCTACCACAACTTCATTGTGGTATCAACCACAAACGGTACATACATAAAAAACAATGCCACTTGTTCCCAAAGGCCTTCGTTGTTGATAAATGTGTTGCGGAATCGTTCTTTGTCGCTCATTACAAAGAAGATAAATGAAGTGAGTGCTAGCAGGAACGCTCCTATTTTAACAAAACCAACGGTTGTGTTTCCGCATTTCAGTTCCAAGATACTGTTAGTCAGCGGGAAAAACAAGAGCAACATAAATCCAATAGCAGCACCAACACCATGGATTTTTGCCGAAAGTGTCAAACTATCTTTCTGCTCGTTTACACTGAATAGTCCAGAGAGTACACCCGCACCAATAGCAAATGCCAGTATTTCTACAAATTCTATCGATGCAAGCGTTGGCGAGATTGGCTTTGCCGCCTCATAATAGACAAACGCCGTGTATGTCAGTACAACACCAAGCCACAAAAGCCACAACCTATATATATGACGCACTGGACTTTCGGGGCTTCCGAGCATACTCATTGCCATTTTTCGCCAATCATAATTTTTATAGAAAAATTTCAGTATAAACGGCACCAAAAACTCGCCAACCACAGTGGCAAGCAGAAGAATATAAAACGCATTTATTGCCATAATGTTATAAAACAGGCTATCGTAACCTGTTATGGTTTTATAAATTCAGCATTTATTTAATGCCGTTTCTCTTCAACAAAGCATCGATAGTTGGCTCCTGACCACGGAATCGCTTATACAGTGTCATTGGATGCTCACTTCCTCCCTTCTCCAACACCTCACGACGGAATCTCTCTGCTGTCTGCTGGTTGAAGATTCCCTCTTCCTTGAACACTGCAAACGCATCTGCGTCAAGCACTTCTGCCCATTTGTAGCCATAGTAACCTGCAGAATAACCACCTGAGAAAATATGCGTGAAATTAGCGCTCATTAATGATGACGGTACTGAGTTCAACAACTGTGTTTTTGCCCATGCGGTCTCCTCAAACTGCTTCACATCTCCTGTGTATGGAGTTTCAAGTGTGTGCCATGCCATGTCTAGATATCCGAACGACAACTGTCGCAATGTGAAGTAACCTGTGTTGAAATTGGCAGCACGACGAATCTTCTCAATCAACTCAGCAGGAATCTTCTCACCTGTCTTATAATGTTTCGCGAACGAATCAAGATACTCTTTTTCCAAAGCCCAGTTTTCCATCAACTGTGATGGCAACTCCACAAAATCCCTGTAGACGTTTGTGCCAGACAATGAGGCGAAACGAGAGTTTGCCACCATTCCGTGAATTGAATGTCCAAACTCATGAAGGAATGTTGTAAGCTCATCAAATGTCAATAAAGATGGCTCATTTTCAGTAGGACGAGTAAAATTCATCACAATTGATATATGAGGACGGGAATTTGTACCGTCTTTCTCAATCCATTGAGGCTTGAACTCTGTCATCCACGCTCCTCCACTCTTTCCTTCACGTGGATGAAAATCAGTGTATAACACAGCAAGATACTTGCCATCCTTGTCGATCACATCATAAGCCTCAACTTCTGGATGATAAACCTCTATCTTGTCGTTCTTCACAAACTGCAATCCATACAATCGCGTCGCCAAACCAAACACTCCTTTCTTCACATTCTCAAGTTCAAGATATGGTTTGATCTGCTCATCGTTGATGGCATACTCCTTCTCACGCAATTTTTCCGAATAATAGCTCCAATCCCAAGGCTGGAAATCCGACTGTGCCACTGGAATAGAATAAGAAGCGGCAAAATTCTTCACAGCCTCAACCTCCTTCAACGCCGTCGGCTTATACGCAGCAAGAAGCTCATCCAACAGATTATAGACGTTTTCCTTCTTCTCTGCCATACGATGACGCAATATCTTGTCGGCATGACATTTATAACCCAGCAGATTCGCTATTTTAAGGCGTGTCTCAGTGATCTTTCTAAGAACTTCGATATTGTTGTTGTCTCCTGATGTGGAGCGGGAATTATAGGCCAAATAAATGGTTTTTCTTAATTCACGGTTGTCTGCATATTTCATGAATGGCACATACGACGGTGCTTTCAATGTAAAGACGTAGCCGTCGAATTTTTCATTCTTCGCCTCTTCTTTCGCAGCATCTAGAATTGCCTGAGGCAAGCCACTCAATTGTGACGCATCAGCAACCTTCAGTTTATACTCATTTGTGGATTTCAACACATTCTGCTGAAACTGTAATGTAAGTGCAGAAAGCTGTTTGCTAAGTTCAGAAAACTCCTTCTGCTTGTCTGCAGGAAGAGTGGCTCCCATGTTTTCAAATGACTCGTATGTATCCTCAAGCAGTTTTTTCTCCTCTATGGAAAGATTAAGAGACTCTTTCTTATCATATACAGTTTTAACACGCGCGAAAAGGATAGTATCCTGATAGATGACGTTGTTATGTTCAGTCTCCTCAGGAGAGATTTCACCTGCAATATTGTCCATTTCATCATTGGTTTCTGCACTCAACAAGTTATAGAAACAATATTGGATATTCGACAACATTTCGCCAGAGTTCTCCAAAGCCACAATCGTATTGTCAAATGTAGGAGGTTCCGGATTATTCTTTATCTTATCGATCTCCTTGTTATGCTCCTTCATAGCAAGACGCATAGCCTGAAGATATTCAGATGTAGGATATTGGGAAAATTTCAATGTCTGGTGAGGAGTGTCAAACACTGTCCACTTCTTGATCAATTCATTCTCATTCACTTGTGCCGTCATAACAAACCAATTAAATAACAATATAATACTAAGTAAATTTTTCATAGAGCTTGTCTGATGAAATGTCTGATTTTATATATTATTGCAATGGGCAGACACGAGGTCTGCACCTACAATGTAATCGTTAATTTTTTTCAATGATGACAAGAGACGTGGAACGGACCGCATTGTCACCAACAGAATAATTCACTGACTTCACAATCCCACTTACAGGAGAAAAGATTCTGTTGTACATCTTCATCGCCTCAATGGTAGCCACCACGTCGCCCTTCTTTATCTTTTTGCCGACGGGGATGAGATCGACAATCTTTCCTGCAATGGGAGGGAAGATTTCTGATCTGCGCATGGGCGATCTTTTTTTATTTTTCTTGCGAGCGATTTCGACCGGACTGTCACATGTGATTGTCTCCACGTCCAATGTGATTTCCACATTGTCGCGAACAAATGTCTTGTAATTAATTCCGTCGATCTCTATTTCAATCTGTTTCATACACTTCAAGTGAATTTATGCTGGTATTAATCCGTGCTTTTTACGTGGACGATCCACCTTTTTGCCCCTCAATGACGCAAAAGCATCAATCACACGTCCACGTACATCCTTCGGATTCACAACATCGTCGATATAACCTTTAGCTCCCGCCTCATATGGATTAGCATATTCACGACGGTACTCCTCAGCCTTCTCTTTTTTGAACGACTCTACGTCACCGCCATTCTCAACAATAGATTTAATCTCTTTGTGATATAGCACAGAGACCGCACTTTCTGGTCCCATCACAGCAATCTCAGCGGTAGGAAGACAGAAAACATAATCGGCTCCGATATGTCGGCTTCCCAACGACACGTAACCGCCTCCGTATGCTTTTCTAAGCACCACTGTAACCATAGGAATTGTAGCCTCAGCATAAGCATAGAAAAGTTTTGCACCATGACGCACAGCTCCGGAATGTTCACCTTCCACACCAGGAAGACATCCAGGCACATCCATCAACGTCAACAATGGAATATTAAAAGAGTCGCAGAAACGGATGAATCTTGATGCCTTGTCGGCAGCATCAGCATCCAATGCTCCAGCAAGATAATTTGGCTGGTTTGCCACAATGCCCACCGTCGCTCCGTCCATCCTCACAAATCCACATACAATATTAGGAGCAAACAACTCATGCACCTCAAAGAATGAATCTTCGTCGGCCAAACATTTCACTATTCCACGCACATCATACGGTTCTTTACCATCAGACGGAAGAATCGACTCAATGGACATATTTTTTGGCGATTCCACCGACTTTTTCGACTCTGGCATCACATCCGCACTTTGTGGGAGATAGTCAAGTAGTCGTCTTACCTGAGTAAGACATTCTTTCTCGTTTTCAGCGAAGAAATGGGCTGTACCGGCCTTTTCAGCATGGACTTTCGCACCTCCTAAATCTTCTTGTGATATAGTCTCCCCCATCACCGTCTCAACAACAGTTGGACCAGTAAGGAACATCTTTGAAATGCCATCTACCATGAAAACGAAATCAGTCAAAGCAGGAGAATAGGCAGCTCCACCTGCACACGGCCCCATAACAACTGATATCTGAGGCACAAGACCAGACAACAAAGTGTTACGATAGAATATCTCTCCATATCCACATAATGAATCCACACCATCCTGAATACGAGCACCACCAGAATCATTGATGCCGATTATAGGGCAACGCATTTTTGCCGCCAAATCCTGTATTTTAGTGATTTTTCTCGCATGACGTAATCCAAGGCTTCCTCCGAGCACCGTGAAATCCTGTGCAAACACACATACGTTTTTGCCGCCTATTTTAGCGACTCCACAGATCACTCCGTCTCCCGGTGCATCATCACCGTCTTTGTGAACAAACATATCAGTTTCGCGAAATGAACCCTCGTCAACCAATAACGCGATTCTCTCACGAGCCGTCAGCAATCCCTTGGCATGACGTTTTTCGACCGCAGCCTCACCGCCACACAATAGTGCCTTCTCTCGTCTGTTTTCAAGCTCTGTTATCTTCTCTTTCATACGCAAATACATCTACATTTATAGATTGTGCATCACTTAGGAGCCCGCCTATACAAGAAAATTGCAATAAGCAAGAACAAGAAATTCGGAATCCACACAGCTATTCGTGGGCTCAATCCTCCACTTATCGCAAATGTGGCTGAAATAGTATCAAACAAAATATATGAAAAACTCAATCCCAAACCAATACCAAGGTTCATACCCATACCTCCTTTCACCTTCTTGCTTGCCAAAGCAAATCCTATAGTGGTAAGGATAAAAGCGGCGAACGGCTGTGAATGTCGTTTCTCATATTCAATCTCAAACTCCTGGATACTTCCCACTCCACGACTACGCTGCTTCTCTATATAGCGTTCAAGCTGAGCATTGGTCATCTGTTGCTGCATCTCTCGATAGACGAAGAAATCCTCGGTATCCACATTCAATGTGGTATCTTTTCGTTCTCCAGAAGTCATAGTCTCCTGCATACCTACGAAATCACGAGTCACCCATTTACGAAGTTCAAAATGGCCAAGAGTATCGTAGTCGGCAAACTGAGCAGTAGTGCGGGAAACAAGCGTCTTGCCATCAAACTTCTCCAACGTCATCCTATAGGCACGCTTCAAACTCTTTTCATACGTTCCGATATAAAGGATCACACCTTTTTCCACCTCAAGCTGCACATTAGTGGCATTTGTCTCTCGTTTATACGCATTCTTATATTTCGCCAAAAAATCAAGTCGCACCTCATTAGCCGGAGGAATGACGAAACTTGACAAGATATAGGTCATTACCGCAATCACAGCCGCAGAGATCCAGTATGGCACCATCACTCTATGGAAACTGATTCCAGACGCAAACGTAGCGATAATCTCCGAATTATTAGCAAGTTGGGAAGTTATAAAAATAACGGCGATAAAAGTGATCAATGGAGAAAGCAAATTTGAGAAATACCATGCAAAATTAAGGTAGTAATCAAAAATTATCTCTTTCATAGTAGCGTCGGCAAGAGTGTCTATCTTCTCAGAAATATCAAACACAATAGCCACACTGACAAGTAGGACAATCATCAAAAAATATGCACCAAGAACTTTCTTGATGATATAGAGGTCAAGCTTTTTTAGCCATGGTGACGAGACAAAAGGTAAATTACTCATAATCTTCTCTTTTTACAGTCTGACACTCAATTTCTTCACCATTTCCGCTTTCCACGTAGAGAAATCACCAGCTATAATATGTTGGCGTGCCATTTTCACAAGACGTAGATAAAAAGCAAGATTGTGGATAGACGCGATTTGCATAGCCAAAAGTTCATCACTCACAAACAGGTGACGAAGATATGCCTTCGTGTAGACCTGATCAACGAAGCAATCGCTTTCTGGATCAAGTGGGGTAAAGTCATCCTTCCACTTTTGGTTTTTCATATTCATAGTGCCGTTAGCAGTAAACAGCCATCCATTACGGCCATTTCTTGTAGGCATCACACAGTCGAACATATCCACTCCACGCTCTATCGCTTCAAGCAGATTGGTAGGAGTTCCCACACCCATCAAGTAGCGAGGCTTGTCTGTTGGCAGAATCTTGTTGACCACCTCAATCATCTCATACATGACCTCAGCTGGCTCACCTACAGCAAGACCACCTATCGCATAACCTTCACGGTTTTTAGATGCCACCGTTTCAGCCGCTTTTTCACGCAAGTCTTTATAGGTACAACCCTGCACAATCGGAAAGAATGTCTGGCTATAGCCATATAGAGGCTCCGTCTCATCAAAATGTTTAAGTCCACGGTCAAGCCAACGCAATGTCATGTCAAGACTCTTCTTTGCATAGTTGTAGTCGGCAGTGCCCGGCGTACACTCGTCGAGAGCCATAATAATATCCGCACCTATCACACGCTGCGTGTCGACCACATTTTCTGGAGTGAAAATATGTTTAGAGCCATCTATATGTGAACGGAAAATACAACCTTCCTCCGTCAACTTTCTTTGTCCAGAAAGAGAAAACACTTGAAATCCGCCACTGTCTGTAAGGATCGGACGATCCCATCCATTAAACTTATGCAAACCACCTGCTTTACGAAGCACATCAAGCCCGGGACGGAGGTAAAGATGATAAGTGTTGCCCAAAATAATCTGTGCCTTGATATCATCACGCAGTTCACGAGTATGCACACCTTTTACAGAGCCAAGCGTACCTACCGGCATAAAGATTGGAGTCTCGATAGTGCCGTGGTCAGTAGTAATCACACCAGCACGTGCTTTGCTATTCGGATCAGTATATTGAAGATCAAACTTCATGTTTTCTAAATTTCATTCTATATTTGTGCAAAGTAACGATTTTTTTGCGAGTTGTGCAACTGAATGGAGGAGCAACCAAATACACAATTATCAAACTCCTATTTTATAAAGAATAGTTATATTTATAATATCGTTTGAAACCTCATCATTCATTACATTCCTTTAATCCTTCTAAAATTACGATGAAGACATACGAACATTCATAATAAAATCTGCATTCTTTTCTTATCCTACCGAATTATCATGCGATTACAAAATATCAAGTTTCATGTTATTTATCTGGGATTAGATTTACAACATCTTCCTCTTCTATAGATGATATAACCAGATATCAAGATAAGAGAAAGGAGAAGTCCGCTGACAAATACAAATAAAACAGAAAATACAGAACCTAAAAAGGGTTCATAACATCTGCCGACATGAAGTTCTAAAGCGAAATTCCAGAGCGACATGGGTTGATTTTTGAGTATGTCAGGCATTGAAGGCATTTTCGCACTTGGTGATGCAGAATATTCAAATATCACAGGTTCACCAGATGCTGAAGACAAATCCAATGTTATTCCCGTCACAGGATGTGTTGATACAGGTTTGCCATGGTTCTTCACGACAGGAGCTCCAGTAAAATAATCTGTAATAAGATTTGTCTTTATGTTCCAACTGAATAGTCCGCTGAATGACCCTATCAACCACTCATTCTTTTCTTTTGGATTCATACAAAACACATTTATTCCCATCGGGCTTACCGGTGGAGCTTGAGCTATTTTAACCGCAACTGATTTCCGTAAGTCGTCTGATAGAGAAAAGAAGCCATCGCTCGTAGAAAGTAACCATGAATGCATATCAGCATTCCAACGAATTCCACGTAACTTATCATGAAACACATTGTCATCAGACAATGTTGACCCAGGCAATGGAGAAACTTTCATAAGTGTAAGAGGAACCATCAACGGTGGGCGGAGACACATTCCAGTCAGCACAAGTAGGACAGTGATAATAATACATCCTGCTCCCAAACGATTATGCCATCTCAAATTCCACTTCATCCAACATGCTTGTCGCTTCACATCAAACCCTCTATTTCCCCTTTTGATAGTGTAGGTCAGTATAAAGAACACCAAACCTGTGATGCAGAGGATAATGAGTACGACACCCATTGCGTCAACAATAAGTTTACCACAAATGCCAAACAACTCACCACTGTGTAACATCCATACCGTTTTGAAAAGCGTCACCTTACTTTCATAACCAACCGTTTTATTTATAGGGTGCTCGACAAATGAGTATTCAGGGGCGACAGCTTCATAGATTGTTGAACGAGAAAGGACCACAACAGTATCTCCACGAAGTGTTATATCACTTATTCGTTCATCATTGTTTGGGAGCAAAAGGGTTTCCCATTTAGATGAATTCTTGTTGTATCTGTAAGCATCATATAGTCCGGCACACCATAATATACCATCAGAAGTCCGTACCACATTTGATATTTTATGATTGTCTATCCCTGGTGTAATCCCATTGTTGAAGTCCTTCCAACACTCAAAATTAGGATCAGTTTTCCACACTCCCATCTGACCATATGCGATCAACCCATCGTCGACTTTCAATGTCCCCTTTACACTTCCCTGATTCCAATTCTCAATATGATATTCAGTCGGCATCCACCATCTTGACAACCCATAAGAAGAAAACAACTGTCGGTGATTTAGAATGATACCGCTTACACAAAAAATTAATATAAATGGGACAAAAAACATACCGACCCATTTATGCCACGCTCGCCAACTGATGACGCTTTTCTTTTTTCTCGAGATTATTTTATCTTCTTGCATTTTAGGAAATACCTTTTTCTACATTTTGTTTTCATTCAGGAACATAAATAATCTCACCATTCTCCAGTTGATAGGCGACACCCACTTTCCTTCCCTTATTTTGATTTTTTGAAGACTGATCTTCAGAAGGAGTGTATTTGTTGATTTTCTTTCCCTCTTTGGTAATAATCTCCATATTCTCCTTTCCTGGGTTTTTCACAATGCTAAAATCCTCCTGCGAAAACATCTCCGTCATATTAAAACGTGTGACAAGAGCCACCATTAAGGCGACAGCGAATACCATTGCCACATCAAAGAGGTTTGACACCGTCGACATTGGGTCGTCCTCTTCACTGTTTTTTAAAAGCGAATGTCTCATTTCCCTATAATTTCAGACAAATATTCCAAATTAGTCATATCCTGAAGATACCAACGCTGTTTGACTTGTTGGGTAACATAGCCTATGGCAGCTGCCACAAGACCTGTGACTGTGGTTGCGAATGCCACCTGCATATTGCGTGCCATCGATTCTATATCACCGGAAGCAAGTCCGGCAAGAGCAGGACCCATAGGAATAAGCGTTCCCATAAGACCCATCATTGGTCCAAGTTTTGTCAGGATCTTACTTATTCCAAGATCCTTGTCCGCCTCAATTTCAAACTCAGACAACAAACGTTTCACTTCAGCTTTATTGTCACGTGATTCGATCATTTTCTTTATATAGCGAATGACGAGTATATTATCCTTCTTTGGCAAATTTTCCAAAACGCTATCAAGTGTATCAGGAGTAATGCCAGTAAGAGCCTTTCGCACTTGTGCCGAAGACTTACGGATAGCAAGATATTGTCCGAAAAAACTTCCTATAAGCAAAAGAGCACGGATAAAAAGGACAATAAGAATAACTATTACCGGAACGAGCAGTCCGGTACTGATCCAATAAAGTATGTCTGATATTAATTCCATTTTGATTTACTGATTTGATATTTAAAATAACCTACCCCAGCGCAAACAAAAGCAAGGGTTATAAAAGCCAACAATGCATTCCACTCTATAGATTCCGCACCTTTGAAATTAGTGGTTCCATTGACCGTTGTCACTATTCCAAGAATCAGCACAAGCGACGATGAGAGGAACAACACTTCAAGACGCAAGCCTTTCTGTGGCAAAAGCAATCGTAAAAAATAAGAGCCAACTATTATCGCAAGAAAAACAATTAATGCAAGCCCCCACGAAATGATTGCGAAGTCAACACCTGAAATAAGGTACATCACCTGTATCTGTAGATAAAACAGAACAGGGAAAATAAGTAAACCAGGGAAGAATCTGAGTATACGATAAATCCAAATGGTGCGACGAGAGACAACCTCACCATAGAGTAATTTGCCAGAAAGCATACAGTAGGCCATCTGCCACAACACTTCAACAGTAAGGATCACCGAGGTATCGAGCATAAGAGCTTGATTGCCAAGCCACTCCCCTATCTCATTTCTACTTTGTTGTATAGCATAAGGCCATGAAAAGCCAATGAAGAGTGAGCAGAAAATAGCGATTGCTACTATCTGCCACACTTTTAGAAATGTGAGTTTCAGCCATGTCATGAAGACAACAACAAGCATCAACACCAATATTACCGTTTCCATCGGCTGTTATTCCTCCTCTTTCCTACGTTTACGGATGAGCAAGACAAATACTATACCTGCCGCCACAACAATGGCAAGCACAACAGATGTGTTCACAAAAGTACTTGTAGAATCGGGGACATCCGTGATTGTCTGCTTCTTCATCACCGTACCCACTTTATTATCTTCCTTACTATCCATCTGTGCTCGCATTCTCGCCTCAGCCTCAGCATGCAAGTCGTTTTCAAGCTTCTGAAGTTCTTTAAGTTTATCTGGTGAAGTCTTCCACAAACCTTTTTGAATGGTCTGCACCATAGTATGGGCCATCTGCTCCATCGCCGCAGGATTCTTCTCATGCAAGAATTTGTTCACGCCAAGGTTCATCCGATCCATAATATAGATATCATATATCTGCTCCCATAATTGATTGTCAATTGCCGCTGGCTTCATCACATTCCATCCATATGTGTTCTGAATCACCTCTGCAAACTCGCCTGCCTCGTTGGCTCCACCCTTCATCTTCTCTTTAATGTACGTAGGATTTAAAATGGTTGAACGGCTCTCCACACCTATCGCCTCCTTAATTTCCTGCATACGGTTGTTGCTACGGTTACGATAATCAGCAAAATAAGCATCCGGATCCTTTCCTGTCACATGACGTACAGCAAGGTTCATTCCCCCCATAAACTCATACACATGGTCAAGCGATAAAGCGCCCCAAGTGTTGGATTGACGAGGCTGAACCACAGCATCCGTATGCGTAAGAGCAGCTTTGAATGCCACTTTCGACGCTCTTTCCCAATACTCTTCCGATCCATAGAATGCCGACATATTATTGATATACGTGTCTGCCACCTCATCTTCACTCTTCCAACTGTCTCCCTTTTGCACCATCTGCTGTATGCCAGTGCCATAACCACCGTTCAGTCCACCGAAGATTCGGAAAGTAGACATCTCACGCGCATCTTTTGGAGAGACTCCTGATTCAATGAGAGTGCGTTCTGATTCATTCACACCCTCCTTGACTAAGTTTGGAAAATCGTCATCTTTAGCCTCCGCAGCCATCTGCACAGCACGATTGATAAGATACAAACGAGATGCCGCAAGATCACGGAATTGTCCTGATGTCTGTATCACCACATCAATACGAGGACGACCAAGTTCTTTGACTGGTATAAGGCGAATATCTGTCACTCTTCCGAAAACATCACGTAATGGCTCCACACCAAGGAGATAAAATGCCTGAGCCATTGTTTTGCCTCCCGTCTCAATAAATTCAGACGACCAAAATGTAAAACTTACTTTACGAGGAATGGAATCGTGATGACGGTCTTTATACATCTTTATAGTATTATCAGCCAACATCTTGCCTTTTTCCCATGCACTTTCAGTTGGGGTTGTCTCAGCATTCACACCATAAAGATTTCGTCCTGTCGGCAAGGCACGAGGATTCGCAATCACATCACCTCCGCTGCTTGGTTTGGTATATCCACCATTTAACGCATTCATCATAGATGAGAGTTCACACTGGGGTGATTCGATCAGCATCTGTTTATAACGAGTCACATTCTTCAATGTCTGCTCCACCTCAATAATAGCATCTGCAAGATATGTCTCCTCACGCGTATATGTCTTCTTCATAGCCGCCATCTGAGCCATCATATTGCTCACCTTATCCGTGCCACTGCCCTTGCCTCCTAATCCCATAGCGGCAGCCATCTTTTTCAACGCTTCAGGAGAAGCACCGGCCATCTTGGCCATCTGCAAAGCCTTGCGAGGATCCATGCCTGTAGCTGACGGATGATGTGAATGATGGTTTGATTCAGCGGAATGTTTTGTAGAATCAATTTTTAATTTTTCATTTTTAGCTTTTAATTTGCTTCCGCCTCCCATCATCATACTCATCATATCTCCTGCTCCATTTTTTGAGGCTTCAATTTCCCTTGCTTTATCAAGCTGAGCCTGTGATATACCAGCGATCTGACATATGGACGCATCTGTCACAGGTGTCGTATTATTGATAAGTTTGGCGACAAGAGCCTTTGCTGGCACGATATATCTGGATGTGAACAATGCCTTATGCTGCTCTGTATCCACTTTTGCACGGTTAAGCTGTTTGTCGAGATGAAACAATCCATACGCTATCGGATCAGTAGCCATAGCATAGACGGACGTCTCTATTCTCGCCTGCTCATAAGGGACACCAAGCGTGTAGAGTTGACCCACAATCTTCTCATTGGCAATCTCTTCTCCAAACTGCTCTACTTTTGCGATTTCTGTTTCGGTCCATGGTTGAGTGAGTAAAGAATCTAGTCCAAGATCACGATGTATGCCCATATCCACAGCAAGTTTCTTGACGGCGATTGAAGTCGTATTATTTGGATTTTTCTCGTAAGCAGAAATAGCATCGGTAAGTTTCCTATATACACCATGCAAATTACTCTCAAGGAACGGAGGCGTGATATGACTCTGAATACCTGCATATGTTCTGCGTTTTGCAATAAGAGCCTCTCCCACATTACCAATAGTATAGATATAGTAATGAGGTATGGTGCCGACGAGTTTGTCTGGCCAATCAGTATCAGACAGTGCCACCTGTTTACGTGGAGTATATTCAAGTCCGCCATGAGTGCCGAAATGGATCATAGCATCAGCCTTAAACTCATTCTGAATCCAATAATAAGCATTCTGGAATTCCTTCACAGGATCCTTATCCGTACCATGGACAATCTGAAAAGTGTTGTCGCCATGGCCGGCAAGAGGTTGTGGCAAAAGAGCGATATTGCCAAGTCGCACCTTTACGACAGTATCAGGATTCTCGTCGAGGACAGACAAATCAGATATTGGGCTACCTTCTTTTTGAAGAAGTTCAGCCAGTTTCTCACTGTTTTCAGGAAGTCCACTCACGTTATATCCTTCATGACGCATTTTATCAAGCAAATTGTAGAGCGACGGTACTACAGCAAGGCCAGACGCAGTAAGAGACTGCTCCCCAGGTCCTTTGAAATAAACAATAGCCACACGTTTATCTTTATTAGGAATATGCTGGAGCGAGATATAGTTATTGACAGCACTTACAAATTTGTCCAGTCTTTCAGGAATCGTATATTGCTCATGAATACCCTCATCATTGATACGATGCGCAAAAAGGACATACGGACGTATACTGCCATCCAATTCCGGCACAACAATACTCTGACTCATAAAGCCACCCGACATACCATGCTTATCCTCCTTCCACTCTGATGTCAAACGATTCACATTAAGTGTATTGAAAAGAAGTATATTCTGTTCGCTGAGCCATGTAACAACTTTATCTCCCAACCTACCATGAGCAAGATTGATAACAGCATTAAAACGCATATTCGGTCGAATTATCGAGATTGAGTCTATGAATTTGCCAAGGCTCTGGCTTACACGATACACTGTATTGCCACTTTTCTCTAAAGCAACGACAAGATCGTCAGAATCACCCATCATACCTGTCACAATAACATTAGGAGCATCACTTTTCATCAACCCATGATCCCGAAGATATGACTCATACTTCTCAATGTCATTGAAATATACATTTTCATCATTAGGATGCTCCACGTTAGGATGCGAAAACAGACCTTCATGTGCAGGCAAGACCTCTGTCACCTCACCTTTGAATATGATCTTCCCATCAACATTCTGACGGATATAATTTAACATAGAGCGATAGTTTTGACGAGTGGCTCCACGTAAATAGGCATTGAGAGTGTCTGCGGTCAGGCTATCCACACTGACAATATAGTTGTCTGGATTAACAGCCATACTGGTCAATATATTGGTGCCAGTCCAACCTGCCATTTGTATTTTATCACGCTGTTCTTCCGTGAGACGAATACCCATAGCATTCATGAATACCATATCATAATCATCTATGTCGTCAAGGCAATCTATCTGCAATTCTTCGACACTTATAAACGGATTATCATTTGCCTTGTTTATCTCACCGAGCGTCGTGACCTGATAATTGATAAATGCGACACGCGTGCGTGAAAACCACTTGTGCCATACAAAAACAATTGCAGCAATCGCCAAAAGAGCGATCACCACAATACCTATGTATTTCCAGATATATTTTGCTTTCTCTGAAACCATCTTCTTTGTTTTTAGATTTTTCTGTTCACTAATTTGTCAATATCCAGCGATAAACCGACGCTGAAGTTAGAACCCGTTGTCATTGGCGAACAATAATAATAAGCTTTTGGTTTATAATTAAACAGATTGTCGACAGCAAAATTCAGATGCACACCTTTGTGTATATGCTGCTGCAACATAAGTTTCCAAAGTGTATAACCCTGATCTACATCCTTTCTGCCAGACTGTGGTTTTCCCAAATGTCGACCCGACAATACCACACTGATAGCGTAATTCTTCGTAAACGTATGGTCATAATCCGTACGCCACGTCATTGTATGGGAACGAGGTTGAGTAAATTGAGAATCTATAACATTGCCACTTTCATGTAAAAATGAATAATTGTAACGGAATCCTAACCCCATATCCAGACGATATTGTGCGCTGAAATCCAATCCCCACACCTGCACGCCATCCTCATTCCAGTATAGCGAACTTGTCAACGCCTTATACTCAGTGCCGTCGTCTGCAATAAAAACATATCCATCACCTTCCTCACGAATTCGTTCATCATCATAAAGCACCTGATAACCGCCTTCACGATAGGAATCATCCACAACCCAATAACGTCCTACATTTGTTATACGTTTGTCGAAGATATTACAATAGCCCATCAGAGTCAAATTATATTGGCCATTGAGTATTCCGGCATCAGTTACTTTGTTGTTATGCTCCACAGCCAAATTGAAATTGTTGCTCTTCTCTGGCTCCACATCTGGATTACCTATAATCATATAACCCATGTTGCCCATATCAAAGTGCATATACATCTCTTTGAGAGACGGTGCTCGGAATCCATTGGCGTAATTTGCACGAAGAGTGAATTTGTCGAACTTATAGACAGTAGCAAGACGTGCTGTAAACGCC
The DNA here is from genome assembly GCA_015061115.1 of Bacteroidales bacterium. Lineage (GTDB taxonomy): Bacteria > Bacteroidota > Bacteroidia > Bacteroidales > Paludibacteraceae > UBA1723. The sequence continues at coordinate 29,852 of SUXE01000013.1, forward strand.
TGTTTGTCTGACGCTGAAAAATGGTCATACCTTACACTTCCAACCACATTGAAACGTTTGGTAGGATTATAATCAAACTGTACATATGCATCAATGTTATTTTGCTCATGTGACGCATTGTCAAGAAACTGATACGTATTAAGATAGTCATGTAACAGATCAGTGCCTACTGTCAAGACATTCTTTCCAAACGCATTATTATAGAGTGCATGAACTGTATGTTGTGCATTGCGATAGTCGTGATCATGGGTACGTATACCTTCAGGAGTATAATTCGCTTTATCATATTGGTCATAGGCATACGACACCTCGATATTTCCACCGTTTTTCCAATCATAAAGAGTCTTCAAGCCACCGCTATATCCATTGAAATGATAGTTGTAAGTTTCTCGTTGACTTTCACGATAGAAATAGCTGCCTCGCGCAATGAATTTAAGAGATTCAGAAGGGCTGAATTTGAGACGTTCCTTGATATTGAAAGACTCCTGTCCATATAGTTTCTTGACGTTAGACTTATCCTCCTCCACTGTTTTACCAAGCAAAGCGGCAATCGCTTTTTCCTCAGAAGTAGGACCCGACGATAGTTTGATAGGATCAATTTTTGTCTGCTGGAAACTGGTCTGCGAATTCCACTTGCCCAAATTGAATGAAAATCTTACTCCATTTCGCCATTCATCACCCATACTGCAGTAGCGAGAATTCACATTGGCAGTCCATCGCTCCGTCGACTCTCGTGTGAGAATATTAATCACACCTCCCACAGCATTTGAACCATATAAAGCGGACGAAGCTCCTTTGACAATCTCTATCCTGCCAACATCATCCAAATTAAGACGATTATAGTCTGTGTTGTCCATTGTCTCTCCTGCTAAACGCTCTCCGTCGACAAGAAAAAGAACGGCATTTCCTCCGAATCCACTCATGTTAAGAGATGTCTCCTGACTCATAGCAAAGCCAAACTCCAATCCAGGCAACTCCTGTGTGAGAAGATCCTGAACGTTTGTCGCATCAGCTTTTTTCAAGTCGGCAAGAGGAATGAGACGAGTCACTACAGGAACATCCTTCAAAGCCTTTGGCGTATGAGTGGCAGTGACAACCACCTCATCCAGTTGAGTGTCAAACACTGTATTCTCCTGATCTCTTTTCTTATTTTCTTCGGATACAGCCTTATTATTATAATCTGTCGCCAATACAACAGAAGTCGTATTGGCGAACAGAAGGATAGATGAGAGAATCTTTTGATTCATTTATCAAAAAGTTAGATCTTTACTTTTCACCTGTAAATGAGAAAACCATTGCCATAGGCATCTTTCCATATTGCAGACTATACGCAACAGAAACCTTGTTGCCTGTGTTTGCAATCACTACATCAGAGAATTTGTAGGCCTTATCTTCTCCATTCACAACAATAGAGCCCGACACTTCAGATACAGACGCGGATATAACCTCCACACCTGAAGAAGCAGATGTGCTGACAGATATATTGTCTAATGTAATTGAAGGAAGAGCCATCGCTCCCGAACCATAAGCAGGAGTAGTCATGCTGACGTGGGTATCGTCAATCTTCTTTATCTCATAAGAGACAGTGTCATTTGATTCTGATCCCATGACTGAAAGAGTCAAAACTCCAGTATAGTTGCCAGCAAGAGTCTGTGCGGCAGGAGTAACCACTTTGTTGTCATCATCATCGTCATCATCTCCACATGAGGCAAAACTTACACATAGAGCAACTGCGGCAATCATCATTGCCATAAACTTTTTGATTTTCATGTTCTTTAATTATTTAATTTGCTAAATAGTCTCGCTGATCACAAACCATGTATTCCGCACGAAATGCTTATCTCTGATTTGACGGCGCAAAATTATATATGCTGAAAAACACATAAAATACTCAAACATTATGATTCGGCAGTGACAATATGATGCTCATACCCGAACATCGGTATCAATTTAGAAATCAGTAAAAAGAGCTGTAAATCACCTGTTTTAGGTATTGGGTATTCTGTTATCCTCCTCTAATTTTGCATTGTCAAACAATAACAAACAATATTTTCTATGTCAACAGAACAACTTAACAATGTACGCCAGGCTCTTGATATGAAGGTGCTTTTGAACCATATCTACGAATATCAAAAAGGTGTGAGACAAATGGTTCTCTTCACATGTAATGCCAAATATGAGGAATTTGCCAAAACTCGTTTGCAGCATCAGAATATAGAATACATCATACAGAAAGCAGGTAATGCGACTATCAATATATACTTCGGAAGAAAACAATGTCTTGACGTTATCCGTATGATAGTAGACAAGCCATTATCTCAACTTACTCCTGAGGAAGACTTTATCATTGGAGCTCTACTCGGATATGATATATGCTGCCAATGTGAGCGTTTCTGTGAAAAGAAACAGCGTCAATTGAAAGAGTATGCATAATTGAGTATTTATTAAATTTAGATAAAATGAAAAAGACTATTGTAGTTTACGGCAGTTCAACAGGAACATGCGAAGGAATTGCTAATGAAATAGCATCAAAATTGGGTACTGAGGCAATCTCAGCGTCTAAACTTTCAGCGGATATAGTTGCTGAGAATGAAAATCTTATCCTCGGCACAAGCACGTGGGGAAGCGGAGAGATTCAGGACGACTGGTATGATGGTCTTAAGGCTCTTAAAGGCAGCACTCTAAACGGCAAAACCGTTGCGATTTTCGGATGCGGTGATTCATCAAGCTATTCCGACACTTTTTGTGGAGGCATGGCTGAAATCTATAACACAGCCAAGGCAGGTGGTGCGAATATTGTAGGTGCGGTAGATGCTTCGGATTATACTTTCGATGATTCAGAGGCTGTAATTGAAGGTCAATTTGTCGGTCTTGCTCTCGACAACGACAATGAAGAGTATAAGACTGCTGAGCGTATTGACAAGTGGATCGCAACGATCTCACCTGCATTATAAACATTTAACAACAAGCCTTGGAATGCGAAAAATTTATGTAGAATGAATTGATCAAGCCATAATAATGTACGTTTTTTGAATCCTGATGTCATTAGAGTCCCGTAGAGGGACACTAATGATATTTGGTTTATATTCAAAATTTCACAATCTTCAAGTCAAACTAATTCACTTTTACAAGTTCAATCTCAAAAATCAGGGTTGAATTTCCTGGAATATCTGGCGGACATCCTCGTTTTCCATAGCCCAGTTCCGACGGAATATAAATCTCCCACTTGTCTCCTTCGTGCATCTTAGGAATAGCAATCTGCCAGCCAGTGATCAGTTCACGCAGACGGAAAGCATCCGCATAACCCTGTTTTGTATTATCATCGAACACTTTACCGTTAATCAACGACCCACGATAGTAGACCGATACCACAGCAGCTGTTTGGGCTGTCTTCCCGTCTCCCGTCGCAAGCACTTTATAAAAGACTCCTTTAGGAAGAGCTTTCACTTCCGGATTCTTCGCAATCTCCGTAAGGAATGCCTCATTTTCAATTTATAACTATCTTTTGCCATAACACCATTTATTTTCCGCAAAGATAGTGGAATAAAAGACAACAAAAAACATCGTGACTACCAACACGGTAACCACGACGCAAGAAATAGCAATGAAATGTCATCAATGAACTATTTATATGTGCTTATTTACCAGCACACAACTGGAAATTAAGGGGTATCTTTTACTTCAATTATTCTAAATATTATAGTGTCCTCCAACACCAATGGACGATAGTGGGCAAAGAACACAATACCTTTGCATGGGGATAAAATCTCATCAAGCGTATCTCCGTTGTATGGATCTATTATTCTCGCCAACAAATCTCCTTTTTCCACAGCATGGTTCGCAGAAACAAGTTTTGTATATATACCAGCCTTCTTGGTCCGCACCACAACATGGTTGTCATCTGTGACAATTTCTGAAACATACCCGTGTCGTTGCAAATCATTAACGATCCTTTTACTGTTCATGAATCTGAAAATAGCATGAATAGTTTCCTCCGCCAAATCAGTATTAAGCTGATTAGTAAGGCCCGAATAGATCGAAAAAGCAAAAGTGTTCCAGATCTGCCAGTTATAGTTGAGCATTGTGCTATCATAAGGACGCGGTTTTCTCACATAAATGTAAGGTAGTTCAAAAAACCTGGCATCCGCTGTGTCCTGATAACCTGTATCCAGCATCCTCACATGAGGTACAAACTCTCCAGGCATGTAAAAACTTGCCAATTGTATTCCGTATGTATAGTTTTTCAATGTATCAAACAATGCAGCCGCAATTCTTTGTGTGGTCTCACCCTTGTCGTAGCCAGGAAACATACGGTTGATATCCGTGTTGTCCATCGACCAGAATCTCTTTTCAAGGTTCATTGAAAACGGGTTGGCATTTGGAATCACAAGAATTTTACACCCTTTGTCAATCCTACCATCCTTCTCAATCTTGATCAACCTTTTTACAATCTGAGCACAGACATATTGCTGTTGTATCTCGTCGCCACGCATTGCCCCTATAATGGCGACTGTCTTTTCTCCATCTCCAAACTCATATCCTGTTATTCGAAATTCGTCTCTATAAGGAGAACTCATTCTGTATATTATCTTCTTTTCCATATGTCAGTTCTTTTTGAATATTCGCGCCATCAACGAACCTTCGTAAACGATCGGATATGCACGTAAAGTAAACACAAGTCCATCAGATGGGCTGACCACCGTCTCCAACACCTTTCCTTCAAGAGCACTCACTATTTTTCCTATCTCTTCTCCTTTTTTCATCCATTGATTATTATCAATCGACGGAATGAATATTCCGGAACATCCGGCATTAAGGAACTCTACCTCTCCCTGTGTGCTAACAAATTGTTCTTTGGATTCAACATCCACGTCGCCATTATAAAATCCAAGAGATTTGAGAAGCTGAAGAATTCCGTTCATAAGTTCCACTCCATAATGTCTTGTTATCCTCATACCGACACCCATCTCCACTACCAAACAAGGAGTGCCAGCAGAGTTGAGAGAATGAGCAAGCGTGCTTTCAAGCACAGTGGCAGCCTCATGAATCCATATAAAATCAACATTGAGTTCCTTCCCGTATGGCACAAGTAAATCGGCACTTTTCACATTTATTCTTACCTGCGGAATCTCTCTTAAAAAAATGTTCGACGCATGGATATCTATCACCATTTCCGCGCCAAGCAGATCATTGTAGATCGCATTTGCTGCAGTCTCAGCCATCGCTCCACGTGGATCTCCCGGGAAGATTCTGTTCATGTCAAGATCAAAATTTGGGATGCCACGTGTAATACTGTCAATTCCAAGTGGGTTTAACGCAGGATAAATATCAATCTCACCGTCCACCTCGTCTATATGTTCCTGCAAAAACTGAGACAGGAGAAAACATACATACTGTCCCTCCAATTCATCTCCATGTGTTCCTGTGACAATGCAGAATCGTTTTTCACTATTGCCACCCTTGATTATGTTCTTCTTTATTGTCAGACGTTCGTCTATGGGCAATTCAGAAGAGAAAACCTCCGTAATCATTTTTTATACCTCCTCTATATTTCAGCCATTGTGATATGTACAAGTTTATGTTGTGCGCCAGATCCGACAAACACACCTCTTTCCATTGTGCAGTCGTTGAAATCCCGACCCTGAGCTATTTTTAGGTAATCACTTTCTATAAGCAGTTTACGAGTCGGATCGATTGCGTACCATATTCCGTTATCGTTAACCTCAATCCACGCATGACTTTCTCCCTCACCAGGTATGAATCCAGAGATGTACCTGCAAGCGATCCCCTTGCTTCTAAGAATAGCTAAGATGACGTTGGAAAAATCCTGGCATACCCCTTTCCCTTGCGTGAATGCCTCTATGGCAGATGTCTTTATAGTGGTGGAGCAAGATTCATACTTCATTCTCTCATGAAGAGCGTCAATAAGAGAAAGAGTATCTTTGACTATGTTGTTTTCAAACGAACAGACTTCATCGGCAAATCTGACCATTTCATCATTGGCTTCAGTCAATAATGTAGGAAGACGGAAAATATAGTTAGACTCATCTATGATAAGATGTTGTGACAACAAAACTATACCTCTTGATGCAAAAGTGAACGACTTGTGTGGCTCACAAGTGTTTCCATAAATAAGTTCATTTCCAAAGACATCCGTCGACCTCATTATATTCTTGCACGGAGACACAGAGAAATCCTCTTCTTCTATTTCTTGGAATCCGCACCTGTATGGCAAACATCGAAGCTTAAAATGGTGATCCGAAACCTTACTGTCGAAGGTAATGCTTGTCTGGTATGTAAATTGATAACGTTTCATCGCCGATTTCTTTTAAAAACACAGAGAGGAAACTGTTTTACCCGAAAACAACACCTGTCTGTGCATTAGGATATGATATGAATAGGATATTTAGCAATCAATTCGTGCTTACTATCGAATTGAGCAGAGAAAGCAACCTGTTCTTATAAAAAGACTCGTGACTATATTCTTTTGCTGTAAGCATCTTGTCGATCTGCTCGACCGCCTCAACATCATAAATATAAGGCACATATCTCAAATGAGTCTTTAGTCTTTCATAAAGCAGCTCAACCCTGTCGAATGGATAATCAAACCTCACACGAATATCAATCTGCTCAATCATCTTTCCTGCCATCAGGATAGCCAAAGCATAATCGTTGAGAACTCTCTCCTCGATCGACCCCCACATTGAAAGCAGGTTATCCGTAATAGGCTGAAGCTCAGTGATATGAGTCTCATTGCTTTTAGCTAAAGAATTGATGTGAGCTAAAGACATCTGAATGTATCCAAGCGTCTCTGACGTGATCTCCTCACGCAACACCATCGCATTATCGTTGGCAAATTCAAGTTCGGCAGAGATGCTGAACGGATTCTGTTTGTCATAAAGAAAACTCTTCACAAAATTTGAAGACGAGTTGAAATCCGCATCCAGACTGAGATTGTCGCAATACTCATTGTATGCGTCACTGTCACCATCTATCATCTTGTCGTAGCAAGCACGAAGAAAGTGAAGGTTGAGATAAGTTCGTTCTGCATATCGACCAAGCCAAAATAGTTTGTTAGCCTTTGCTGCAGATATAGTTTTTGCGTTCATGATTATATATTTAGTTCGTAAATGTGATTAATAATAACTAGGAGCATACCAAGCACTCAGGCCCAGACCAACCCCCATTTTATTCTTCCATTACCCAAGTGTCCTTGAATCCACCACCCTGAGAAGAGTTTACGACAAATGAGTTCGGATTTCGTGAGAAACGAGTAAGGCCACTTTTCCATACCTTCGTCTCCTTACCAGTAAGGACAAAAGCTCTCAAATCAGCCTTTCTTTCGACATATTTCCCGTCTTCGATGATTTCAAGATCCTTAAAGTCTATCACCTCCTGAGCAATCCATCTTCGTGGTTCATTGTCGACAAGATCATACATTTCTTTCAAGTGCGACTCGTCCAAATCCCTGCCAAACACCACTCCATATCCACCAGCCTCGCTCACATCCTTGATCACAAGACTGCTGAGGTTTTCTAGCACATACTTCTTGTCTTCCTCAAAATAAGGCAAATAAGTCGGTGCATTTTTAAGGATTGGTTCTTCACCAAGATAATACTTGATCATTTTAGGCACGAAATAATAGATGCCCTTGTCGTCAGCGACGCCATTGCCGATTCCATTTACGATTGCCACATTCCCCTTCGCATAGATCTGCATTATGTTTGGCACACCCAGCACAGAAGATTCCTCAAAAGTAAGTGGATCCATATATTCGTCAGAAACCCTACGATATACAGCACCAACTCTTTCTTTGTTGCCAGATATATCCTTGTAGAAAACCATATCATCCTCAACAATCAGATCACCAGGATATGCGAGCACCGCGCCAGACTTTTCTGCCAGATAAGAATGTTCAAAGAAAGCAGAGTTATATCTTCCTGGTGTAAGGATGACATTGATTCCACGACCATCATTGACATAATCCATCGTCTCCTTAAGCAATTCCGAATAATTACGGTTGTCTGCCACATGATTGTTGACAAATGTCTCTGGGCTCACTTTTCTTGTTATGTTTCTTGCGATCATAGGATAAGATGCACCCGACGGGATTCTTAGATTGTCCTCCAAAATATACCATGTGCCATCTTTTGCCTGAACCAAATCGATACCTGCGATATGAGCAAATATTCCTTTAGCTGGGGTTATACCTTCACACTCCACAAAATAGCCCTTGGAAGAATAAACAAACTCAGCTGGAATAACTCCGTCTTTAACAATCTTTTTCTCGTTGTAGATATCTAAAAGAAAAGAGTTTAAAGCCTTACATCTCTGTATGAGTCCCTTTTCCAAAACCGTCCACTCCTCGTGGCTGATTACTCGTGGCACTGAGTCAAAAGGGAACAATTGTTCATTGAATACCCCATGCTTATAAATACCAAATTTGACACCAAATCTCTCCATCCATAAGTTGACGGCATCCTTGTGTTTGATAAGTGTCTCCATAATACCTCCTTTCGTTTTATGTTCTTTATTCGTTCGTGATTAATCTCACTGCAAAGGTAAAAAAAGGATTTGTATTTTACAAACAAAATGTTACAATTTTTAAAAAAATTCTTTCATTATGCTAATAAAAACAAAATTTAAATTGTCATTGTGTTTTAAATAACGTCATTTTGCTCACTTTATGAACATTTGTGCATATATAAGAATATTTATGCATATTTTATATTTTTATACAGTATCTGACATCACTTTTTCGTATAAAATTGGCAAAATGATAAATTCCATATCTTTTCTTCTCCTTGTTTGAATTATTTTTGCAACCAATTGAAACAATTTACATCTTAACAATATTTAGTGTGAAAAAGATTGTTGTATTCCTTACGCTGCTTTTCTGTGCAACTTCTATTCTTGCAAAAGAATATAGTGGAGCGAAAAAAATCAGAGAGTTCTACAACCCTGAGACAAAGCATGAAATCGGTGTCGGCATTGGTTGGATGACCTTCACAAATTTATTGAACTACCCAGGCTGGGGTTGTGATGATGATTATACTCCCATTGATAAAAAATATTCTTATACTCCTGCCTACAATGTTCATTACTACTATAAACTACATAGAAGGGTGAAATTAGGTATGGACATCACATGGCAGAAGAATAAAACTAACTCTGTTTTTTCGACAGATATATTCAATTCGAATGTTGATCGTTTTACCCAGAAGCATGATGAAGAAATGCTTGAAGGATATATGAAGCAATATGATTCATGTCAAAAAGAGTGTGGCACAACCACTTACAATCATCTGATATTCGCACCACAAGTGAAACTCACATGGTTAAGCAGAGAACATTTCGCTATTTACCAGCGTTATGGCATAGGTTTAGACTTAGAATTCTCTAAAAATCCGATCGATGAAAAAAATACATGGGCTTATCCTACACCATGTGCAGCACTTCTTGGATTAGAATTCGGAGGCAGAAAATTTAGAGGGTACTTTGAAACATTGGAACTTAGTGCACAAGGTTTGTTCCATGGTGGAATAAAATTTGATTTTTAAGCCGAAGTGTTTTTGTAATACACCACCGTCTGATACAAACCTCGCGTCGCGGCATAAGACAAGAATGCAATCCACAGGACATCCGATCCAAATGTTTCTGACATCGTGTTGTAGATGGTGAAGAAGACTGTGGCAGCCAACAACAAAGAGATGCTCATGTGCTTCGACATCAGTTTGCCGACGTAGATTCCATCCCATAAAAACGCAGCAAACGACATTATTGGAATCAACATCGCATATAATCTCAATTCTTTTGACGTCTCTCTCACCGCGACGTCATCAGTGAGCAATGATACAATCGGTGTCAACCCCACTCCATATATGACAGCGAATGTTATAGCCATCGCAATACCAATATTGAATAATCTCTGTATGGTGCGACGTTGCTCTTCCATCTGACGCGCTCCCTCCGTCTTTCCTACTATCGCCTCTCCAGCAAACGCGAATCCGTCCATAAAATAGGAGAAGAAAGTGAAAAACTGCATTATACAGGCGTTGACTGCCAACACTAACTCTCCGTAACTGCTTCCAAACAGCGTGAAGCAGACTGTCACCGCAATCATACAGAGGTTGCGGACAAAAATAAGAGAATTGACTTTGAAGAAACTGAATATTCCGTCGAAAGGATGACTAAAATCGGCGTATTGACCGATTTTTTTATATGATGACATATAAATATAGGCACAAAAAGCAGCACCTAAATATTGAGCCACAACCGTACCGAAAGCTATACCCTCAATACCCATTCCGAAGGCAAAGACAAAAAACGCGCTCAACACTACGTTAAGCATATTCTCACCTACTGCAATATACATCGTCGATTTCGTGTTCTGCATTCCCACCAACCAGCCTTTGAATGTGTAGGTGGCGAGCGACGCTGGAGCTCCCAAAAGACAAATGTTAATATAGCGGGACGTGAGTTCCTCCGTCTCCACGGATGCCTCCGAATATCTCAACACCAACTCAATGATCAGATTCTTAATCAGCAGAATCGCTACCGCACCTATCATTGCTATAACAAGAGCACGTACCAACACCTGACAACACACTCCAAGTTTTCGGGCACCTAAAGCCTGAGCCGTAAGTGCTGTGGTGCTCATACGAAGGAAACCAAAATTCCAATAAAGAAGACTGATCATCGCAGCACCAAGACTGACGGCTGCGATATATGGAGCAGCACCAATATGGCCAGCTATAGCCATATCAGCAAACCCCAACAATGGGACACTGATGTTGGTGGCGATGCTTGGGAAAGCTATTTTGAAGATTTTCTTGTAATTAGACATAATCCGAAAATTGTGAAAAGAGCACCTAATATCAAGATTTCATAACCGAATGTATACCCTTTTTCTGCAGATAATTTATCAATCATCCACATTACTACAGGTGTAAGCATACAGATTATCGGCGTCAGCTTATCTGATATTTCTCGTTTTGTGAATATTCCGAATGCGAACATTCCCAATATAGGTGCCATAAAATACGACACGATAACATATATAATATTCAGCGCAGAACTCTGAGCCTGAATATGGAACTGCCAAATCACTGTAACAAGCAACAGAGAAAGTAAACCATGAATCATGTAACGTTGCTTACGTGATACCTTGGATAAATCCTTTCGCAACACATCCGTAAGCAGACATGTAGTCATGCCTACAAGTGCTGAATCAGCTGAAGAGAATGATGCCGCTATCATACCGAGTGTAAGGCAGCAAATAGCAACGTCGCCAAACTTATCACAGAACAAAGGGACGATTTCATCGCTTTTTTCAGGCAAAGTCAATCCTTGTGCATTAGCAAGGTAGACGAGAGCCACTCCCAAAATAAGAAGCATCAAATTGACGGGAGTGAACAAAAAACCCGTAACTATCATATTTTTCTGTGCATCCTTCAAGTTTCGACAAGTAAGGTTTTTCTGCATCACATCCTGATCCAATCCCGTCATAACAACGACAATGAATATGCCGGAAAGAAATTGTTTAATGAAATGAGTACGATTAGAAATGGATTCAAAATCAAAAGTCTTAGATAGTCCCTGAGTCGACGCATATTCAAAAACATCGGTGAAATTGCCATTTACAGCAGAAAAAGCCTCAACAAGAAGGACAATCGTCACTATAATCAAGCAAGCAGTCTGTATACAATCGGTTAGGACAACACTTTTAACTCCATTACGGAATGTGTATGCGAAAATGACACCCACCACTATCAATGTCGCTATTTCAAAACTTATTCCATACTTTTCAAATATGAAGCGATGCAACACCAGCATCACAACATATAGTTTGACAGCCGACGACAACATCTTATTGATAAGGAACAATGCAGAAACCGTCTGTCTGCTTTTCACACCGAACCTATTTTCAAGATAACTGTAGATAGATATGGATCCCAACTTATAATATAACGGCAAGAGGAAAAAAGCCACCACCATGTATCCTAAAATGAATCCAAGCACCATCTGCATGTAGAAGAAGGAATTGCCTATAACCATTCCAGGTACACTTACCAATGAGATACCAGATATGGTAGCACCCACCATACCAAAAGCCACAGCCGGCCAAGAAGAGTTCTTGCCGGCTGTGAAAAAATCTACGTCGTTTGAAGTTTTTTTTCTGTTGGAAACCACAAACAACAATATGACATAAAGGACAATGCAAATCTCTTGCATTTCTGATTAGTTTTTGGTTGTCCTTGTATTATTTCTGATTCTGCTGGTTTTTCTTTTTCTGAGCCTCCATCATCTCTTTCTGCTGACGTTGCATCTCCTGCATACGAGCCATCCAAGAGCTCTGGTTCTGAGGCTTTTTCTGGTTTTCCTTGATCTTCTCCAAAAGCTTCTTCTCATCAACAGTTGCCTTCACTACAAAGTTGATAATAATAGTGATAAGCAATGATACGAAGTAGTAATAAGTAAGACCTGAACCATAATCATTAAACATAAAGAAGAACATCAAAGGCATCACATACATCATCACCTTCATCATAGGCATCTGTTGTGTTGCACCTGTATCCTGCATCTTTGAGTTAAAGTACATGTAGGCGACGTTTGTGATTGTCATCAACAGACAGAACAAACTCAAGTGGTCGCCAAGCAACGGAATCTCAGTACCAAACTTGATAACATCATCGTATGAAGACAAATCCTCCGCCCATAAGAAACTCTCTCCACGAAGATCTATCACAGATGGGAAGAAGTAATACATTGCGACCAAGAATGGCATCTGCAACAACATTGGCAAACATCCTCCCATAGGGTTAACTCCAGCACGAGAGTAAAGCTGCATCACCTCCTGCTGACGTTCCATTCCCTTATCCTCAGGAATACGTGCATTGATCTCGTCAATCTGTGGCTTTAACACACGCATTTTAGCCATAGAAAGGTATGAACTTCTTGTGAATGGGAAGATAAGCATCTTTATAACCAAAGTCACAAGCAAAATAATCAAACCATAGTTGCTCAAGAACGACGAGAAGAAATTAAACAGAGGAATTGTGATCAACTGATTTACCCAACGCAAAATTCCACCACCAATCGCAACGATACGGTTAAGCAACACATCATCATTTAGTTTCTCATCATAATCATAGAGGATATCGTAATCATTTGGTCCGAAATACAAATAGAAATCAGCTGTCGCACCTTTATTGGCATCAAACGGCAATTTCATCTCTGCCTTGAATTGTTTCATTGGCACCTCCTTGTTCTTTGTCTTCGAAACAGAAGATGTCAGATTAGTTGATGTAAACTTGTTATTCTTGCCATTGATAAAAATCGATGAGAAGAACTGATCCTTAAATCCGATCCATTTCACCGGCTCTTCCACCTTCTCTTCATCATCATCCACTTCAGACAAATAATCAACACCGCCATCCAACTCTTTATAGTAAAGCTGCACATAACGGTTCTCGAAAGTTCTACCCTTCTCTTTCTGCTCAATCTCCTGCTCCCAATTGATTGTGACCTCAGAAGCAGATTTCAACTGGTTGCCAATTCCGTCTGCCTTCATCTTGAAAGACATCATATACTCATCTTTTGGCAATGTATAGATGAAATCCAACGAACCTCCCTGTGCCGCACGAAGGGAAAGAGTGACAGATGTATCATTTTTTGCAGTCACCGCAAAACACATCTCCTCAGTAGAAATATTCTTAGCGGAAGCCGACTCCAATTCAACATTAAAACGTGAAAGTTCACTTTTGTTTAGCACAACAGGTTCTGTGCTGCCATATAGATTATATTTCTTCAAAGTAGCCTTCTCAACAAATCCGCCTACCGTTGAGAAATCGATCTTCACCAAATCATTCTCCAACGAAACAGTCTCATTTGCACCGTTTGCTGACGCTGCGAAAGCACCATAAAGTCTCTGCAATTCTACATTTTTAGCGGAATCCGACATAACTTCATTAGCCGCATAAGTAGGCAATTCTGTTTTTGCTATTGAATCCGCAACTCTAGCCAACGAATCCTCACGCATCTTCTTCGCTTCAGCTTGCTGCTGGAAGTAGGCTTCATTCTCGCTGGAAGTGTACATCATCCACATTAGAGAAAGACCTAACAGAAGCATGAAAATCAACGAATGGTTTTTATTCTCCATGATTATAATTAATTGTTATTTTCCTGTTTTTAACCTGCAAAAATAAAAATAAATTACGAATCTAAGAAGACAAACGCACACAAACTACCTACTAATAGACGTACTTGCGTCAATCCTCCGAAAAACGTTTAAACAGAATGATAACTGAGGCGACAAGAAAGAGAACGAAAATACTTATAAGCATTGCAAAATTGCAAAGATAATTGCCATCTTCATCATCACGAAATGTATAACAACTTATCCCATCAATTCTATATGCAATCGCAGAACTAAAAATCATAAATGCTGATAAAATCAAAATGGGATTGCTATTCTTTATTGGAATCATTAATACAAATGACAAAAAATGCATAATTTGAAAACAAATGCATTTCTTCGACAACCCTCCATCAGAAATGTTAAAAGATAATAACACCACCCCAACATTTATAACCACAAAAGCAATGATTGACAAAATTTGAATCTTGGATGTCGGACTAAACTTTACAAATATTATCAAACTCGATAGGACAGCAGCCAAAGTCAATAGAAGAAACTCCATAATACAAGTATCTCCATAAAGGTATTTTCTCCAAAAGTATTCTTCAGGGGAAACTGAAAAAATTTGGAAAGTGGCAACAGAAAAAGTCAAAAGGACTAATATACGAAGCAAATCATTCTTCATTCTCCTCATCTTGAAGAAGTTCCCTCATTTCATTGAAAGCCTTTTCAAGTTTTGTCATCTCCTTTGAAAGGAAGACGTAGAATTCACGCCAATCTTCACGACGGTGGATATCAAGATCTGGTTTGTGTTTATAGATACGGCTTACAGGCGTGCCACACTCCTTGACAAAATACTCCTGCCATACAGGTTCATCAAAATACTCCTCTATAACCACCTTGTACTGTTTCAACAACTCCCATTTCTCCGCACGTTTGTTTGGATTCTTATGGTTCAGCTCAAGTATAACGTATGCACCGTCTCTCCCAGCACCGAATTTCATCTCCACATGCTTGATTTTTGTATTATAGAGAATCCATTTCTTATGCTTGTATTTGAAACGTGGCAATTTGGCGCAAAATTCGTCAAACCCATTCCAAAAATCCCTTTTAAGCTCCTTTACCTCTTCTCTTGAATACATACGCTACTTATTATTGTCAAAAATATTAAGCAATAGATATCTCAACTCATCATTTGGCTCTGCCTTACGCAGAAGCACAAACTTACCCTCATTGTCCATCAAATAGTAAGACGGAATGGCACGAGCATTATATATCTTTCTCAACACATCAGATTCCGGAGCAAGCCACACCTGCATTTTTCCCGACAATCCCTTGGTGATCTTCTCCACATTTTCTTTCTCATCGTAGACGAAAATGTTCACCACCTGAAGCTGATTATCAAATGTCTGCTGGAAACGGTCAAGAATCTTCAAATCCTTCTCCGTCTTCATAAGGCGAGAATTGCAGATGTTCAAATAGATATATTTTCCCAAAAACTCGTTCAATTCGTGCTTTTTGCCATTCAAATCATGGCCGATAAGATTTGGTGCACCTTCTCCCACAAGCGTTGATCCTACTGTTGCGGCAACATTCAAAGCCAACTCTTTGTTTTCTGCCATCGTCATCACCGCAGAAAGATTCTGAAGCATCTTCACCACAAGTTTATTGTCGAATATCTCGGCAGCTGCCAAGTCTCCAACAATTTTTATGGATACAAGTTCCTTCAACTCAACATCCGTCATCTTGTATCTTTCCTGGATATGCATCAAAAGCATTTTTGCGTTCGATGTCTCAATTATCTTTTTGAAAACGTAGAAATCCTCGCTTCCAAGTGTATTGGGAATCAAATTGTAGAAGACATTATTGAACAAATCCCAAAATGCAGGATTTGTTTTGTCAGCCCCAAGTTTTCCAAATTCAGAATAGACGGAATTCATTTGTACCGGATCCGAGAACTGAGCTTTAAGAAGCAGACAACGGTAATCCTTATAATTTTTCTGGAATTTGGTAGTCATGTCAGCAAAGATACGATTCAATTCATTGACTGAATACTGGACAGTGTCCACGTCGCCTTTACTTGCAAGACATTTCATAGTAAAGAAATCAAACGCATCCTCAAACTGAAGGAATTTCATATTCACACCCTTCTTATCGGGATTCTGAATGAAGAAAAGATATTCATTCGGTTCAAAGTATGGCTGAAGTTTTTCAGAAAGTGTTCTAACCCTTTTGTTTGGGATTTCCACCACATAGCTTTTTCCAGGTTCAACATAAATATATCCACGTTGAGCATCACCGGGAAGGAACACCTGACATTCATTTGTCAGATCAAACTCAAAACGGAAATCGCCCTCTTTACTAACCTTAGCGGTAGCCACAGATTCCGAACTGTTGAGGATTTTCTCTGTATATCGTCTCAATTCCAACGTCTCACCAGCATAAGATTCGTTTTTTCCAGACACAACAATCTTTGCAGCATGAGTAGGACAAACATACAGCAACATCAAAAGAAGACCTAATGTACACTTATTCTTTATAAAACGTTCTTGCATCTTCATATACTTGGTTAGAGTCCAAAGATATGATTTTTTACAAAAGTAATAAATCTTTTTGCTCTACAATTTTGCAAAAGAGATAAATTAAACTAATTTTGAATAATGAATGGGAATCTTACTCAAAACACAACGATAATGGCTATTATATACGAAAAAGAGCATTCGAAGATCAAAATGCCAAAGATTAAGAAAAGGAACGTCTCAGCATGGATCAAAAAAGTGGCGGAGCTTCATGGAAAAAAAGTGGGAGATTTATCGTACTTGTTTTGTTCTGACGACCATATCTTGGAAGTGAATAAAGAGTATCTTCAACACGATTATTACACAGATATTATTACATTCGACTATACCGAAGGAGATATCATCTCTGGCGACATGGTAATTAGTGTCGACACAATCGCGACAAATGCCGAAAAATTCAACACTTCATTCGAATCTGAGTTTTTCAGAGTCGTCATCCACGGAGTATTGCATTTATGCGGCATCAACGACAAAGGCCCAGGAGAGAGAGAGATTATGGAGCAGCATGAGGACGAGGCACTTGAAGTAGCAAAATCATTTGAATTAGTAGGATGAGATAATAAGTAGAGAGATAAAAGGGGCCACCTATGACACTTGAAACGATCTACATAGCTATACTATCCGGCACGGCATTTGTCTCCTTAGGGTTAGCTCTAACCCTATATAACAGAACAAATCTCGTGGCAGACACCTTGCCTTTTAAGATTCTTAGAAGGTCGAAACTGCTTGCCGGAAATATTTCTATGGCCACAACCATTCTCAGCCTGATACTTCTCTCTGTCGACGTCACAAACGGAGATTCGGGAATAAAATGCATGATGCTCTCCTTTTTCTACTTGATGGGCATTCAGTGGGTGTGGATGGTTATTCCGTTGATTGCTCCCGATTTTCTGACGAAAAAAAAGGTTATAATTGATGCCTCGATATTTCTTTCCAGTATGCTTGTGGTAAATTTTATCACAAATGGATTAGGATATAACAACAAATTTGTCGGCATCACTTTTGCTGTGATATTTATCTCACACTGTGGCTATTGGGTAGTGAAGTTCGGACAGCTATATAGACGAGCAATGATTCATCTGGAAGAAGAGTATTCCGACTATATCTTTCTTTATATCGATTGGACATATGACGCTTCTTTGGCCATCATCGTCTTCTGTTTGATCGGAGTGCTTCTATGCTACTCTGAAAAAATGACAATCGCCATATTCTTCTTTTTTGCAGCATTAGCATATTTCTATGTTGTGCATTCATTGAACAAATACCAGATTCACGCCGAACGGCTGTATTTCAGTTTGAAAAGGACAGAGGAAGAGAAATCCATAGAGTCTATAAGAAGGATCCGTTTTGTTTGCGCACCATCAATTAATGTTGAAAAAACAGCGACAAAAGAAGGCTACGCAAATGACATTGCCACATCTAAAGTGGAGAAATGTATGTTTAGCGAAGAATCTCCCATTGCTCAAAGAATAAAGAAATGGATAGATGAGGAGGGATTCCTTCAATCTGGACTTACACTTAACGATATCGCTAACAAAATCGGCACTAACCGCACATACGTTTCAGGATTCATCAATACCACCTACCATTGCACATTCTTTGAATTCATTGCCAATTTGAGGGTTGAGAAAATTAAAAAAATGCTCATGGAAAACCCTGACAGAGAACTCGAATACTTGTCTAACACTTGCGGTTTTTCAAGTAGCAGCCACATGAGCAGCACTTTCAAGAAAATCACAGGAGAAACTTTGAATGAGCATAGGAAGAGAATAAAGAAATCGATGGAGGAATAAGAAAGATATTCCCAAGCTAATTATTCCCCAAAATCAATCGGTTGCTGACATGGAAGTAAAGTGAAGGATTTTCTGTGATATGGCGACGGACCAAACTGAGCTATAGCTTCACGATGAGCTTTTGTCGGATAACCTTTGTTTTTTGCCCACCCATACATAGGATATTCCTCCGCAATTTTCATCATATAATCGTCACGGTAGGTTTTAGCCAGGATCGACGCTGCTGCAATCGACAAATACTTACCATCCCCACCTACCACTGTATGGTATGGGATATTCTTGTAGGGACGGAATTTATTACCGTCGACAATAATATGCTGTGGTTCTATTCCAAGTGCTTCAATAGCACGATGCATCGACATTATTGAGCATTGAAGGATATTATACTTGTCTATCTCCTCCGGCGTGCAGATGCCCAATGCCCACGCAACCGCCTTCTCCTCAATTATCGGGCGTAGTTTATAACGTTGCTTCTCTGTAAGCTGTTTTGAATCATTCAGCTCCTCCAAATAGAAATCATCTGGAAGAATCACCGCTGCCGCATACACAGGTCCAGCCAACGGACCACGACCCGCTTCATCTGTTCCGACTTCAACAACCCCGTCGAGCATATGGTGTAATAGAGGCAAATGTTCTTTCATGTTACTTAAAATCAATAGATGTAAGCGTACTCTGTATCAAATTCTGTATTCTATCCTTCTCACCAACAATCCACACCACATCACCTACACAGAATTTTGTATGTATTCCTGGCGACATTGTTGTTTCGCCCTCGTGCTCTATTCCGACAACCAAACACTTGGAATTATCCCTGATTCCAGACTCCAATATGCTCTTTCCTTCCAGTATAGAACCCTCCTTGATTATCAATTGTTCAACACTGACCTCTTTTTTCTGCATTGTGGCAATGTCAAACGCAGGTTTACCAAATATTTTACCAACCGCTGTCAACTGGTCATCAGTACCCAACACCAGTACCTTATCAAACGGTAAAATTTTCTCCTTTCCACCGGGGATATTTATTCTCAGCTCTCCACGGATGATAGATACAACATGTACACCGCAAACCTGTCGGAGATTAAGTTCGATCAAAGTCTTATCACAACATTCCGAATTCGCATCCACAACGAAATCAGCCAAATGGAGATCATGCGTGGACAGACTCTTTGAAAGCACCGCACTCTCAAAAACAGAACTTTTTTCTTCCATATTCCTTCGCATCTCGATTTCTCGGATATTGAGATTATAGAAAAATTTACGTTCAATCTTAATAGACCAATATTTTACCGCTCTTGACCGATAAATCATAAACAACAACCCTATTGCCATAACTGTAGAAATCAAAGGATGTCCTGGCAATAAGCCATAACCAATTAACAATGCAATAATCACGACACCGACAGCCGCCCTTAGCAACGTCAGTCCTACCAACGGAGCCCAGTTGCTACGGTTGACAGAAAACAAGTATTTATATTCAGCCGAATGATTTTTTTTCGCGACTATCGCACGTACAAAAGGGGATACGAGCAAAATGCTCACCACAGTCATCACAATATTTATCCAAAAGCCACCACTCAATTGAGAAACTTTAGGGAATATGTAAGTTATGAATACAAGTACAACTGCAATACTCACAGATCCATATATTCCGACAATTTCAAGGATTTGGATAAGGAAATTTTTCCAGACAGCCATCACCCCTTCGACTTCCTTCTTCGTCTGGGTACGCTCAATCATCGTCCTGAATTTCTCAGGCAATTTCACATTCAGCCATTCCACAACAGGAATCGCAGACTTCATCATAAAAGGAGTAATGAAAATTGTCACGACTGACACCGCAACAATAATAGGATATAGAAACTCATCACAAAGTTTCAATTGAGTACCGAGAAGAGCAACAATGAACGCAAATTCTCCGACCTGTGTAAGGCTGAATCCACACTGTATGGCCGTTCTGAGCGTCGCTCCAGAGAAAAGGACTCCCGTCGTGCCCAAACAAACCTGACCTATTATCACAGCCATAGATATCGCAAGAATCTCCTTCCAATACTCCACAAGAATCGAAGGATCTATCATCATACCAACCGACACAAAGAACACAGCTCCAAAAAAATCCTTAATCGGAGTCATCACCTTTGTGATTCTTTCCGCCTCAATCGTCTCCGCAAGTATCGAACCCATAACAAAAGCTCCGAACTCTTCGCTGAATCCGACAGCAGATGCAAAATAGACCATGCCCAAACATAATCCCGTCGACACAATAAGAAGAGTCTCATCATTAATAAATTTCTTTGTTCGTTTCAGTATAGACGGGATGAAAAAGATTCCTATTACCAACCAAATGATAAGGAAAAAGACCAAACGGAGAATAGCGAAAAAGAACTCCGTGCCTTCAAACGCTTGTCCTGCAGCAATTGTAGGAAGCAGCACCATTATCAAGATGGCCGCCAAATCCTCAAAAATCAGTACACCAAGCACCACGCTCGCAAAACGATGACTGCGAAGGTCAAGATCATCGAGAGCTTTAAGAATAATAGTAGTGGAACTCATGCAGATCATACATCCAAGCATCAAACTATTAGACGTGCTCCATCCCAACATCTTTCCGACAGACAACCCCACCAATATCATACCGGGGATAATAATGGCAGATGCCGACAACGCGCTTTTACCTACTTTGGCGACCTTACGAAAACTGAATTCCAAACCAAGAGCAAACAATAGGAATACAACGCCGATTTTTGCCCATACTTCCACATCAGCGTCACCAATGATATCGGGAGCGAAAACAAACTGTTTGCTGACCAGAAAACCCGCAACAATATAGCCAAGGATTATAGGCTGCCTCAACCATTTAAAAATAACAGTTGATATACTAGCCACAATCATTATAAGCGCTAAATCCGTTATAATAGTAGGAATACCCATTTTTTCCCAAAAAACTCAATTTATATACAAAGATATGCTTTTTCGCCTTCTGAATGCTATTAAAGTTTGTTAAATATGTCGAAATGTTAAATTTAAAACGTTACTTTTGAGTAAAACTTTTTAGACAGATGAGAAAGAGTCTCGGAATAGTGTGTTTGACAGGCATTATGGTAATTGCGTTTGTCGGTCTGCTCGTGCTTCAGTCGTCATATATCAAAATGACGGCAAACATGAGAGAAGACCAGTTCAACGAAAACGTCCACCTATGTCTGTTCAATATCACCCAAATTCTTGAGGAAGAGGAGACGATGCGATTTTTGGCTGAAAATATTGAATCAGAGCTACAGGAACAAGACTCCAGTCAAATAAACTTTTTCTCTGACAACCATAAAAAGTTGCAAGCGATCTTTAAATTTACAGAGTTCAACGCTAACAATGACAAAAGTTGTGTACGCATAAAGCCTAAGGTATACCTTCAGACAACAAGTGGGAAAAATACTTTGCAAGGCACGTCACACCTCCTTCAAAAGAAGCTTCGTGACAGATTCAATCACGAACGTCAATTTCTTGACAACGTATTGCTTCGATTGCTGGGAGAAAACTACTCCCGACATATTTCTGAACGTATTGACTTCAACCATCTTACCGAACTGTTGGATAAAGAGATGCAACAACGTGGACTTGACCTGCCTCATTTTGTAGCGGTCTATTCAAATGACGGTGTAGAAGTGTACAGTTCAAAAGGATTCAATGGAGATAATGTAGATAACACATATAGCCAGGCACTGTTTATAAACGACCCATATCCTACAGGCAACTATATGAAAGTATATTTCCCGACAAAAAACAAATATGTCTACAATACCATAAGACTTGTACTACCAACGACTATCATTTTCTTCCTTCTTTTGCTTATATTCATCACTTCACTTATGATGATTTCAAGAGAAAAAAGATTGACGCAGATGCGTACCGATTTCATGAACAACATGACACACGAGCTTAAAACTCCTGTATCATCAATCTCCCTTGCTTCACAAATGCTTAGCGACGAGAGTATACCGAAAACACCACGCATGCTTGCCCACCTTAGCAAAACGATCAACGATGAGACACAACGTCTTACCCAACAAATCGAAAAAGTGTTGCAAATGTCTATCTTGGAAAAAGAAAGTTCAGCGCTTAAACTTAAAGAAATAGATGTCAATGAACTGATTCTTAAAGTGACGTCCAACTTTATGATCAAAGTCAAAGATAAAGGCGGAGACATTGACACATCATTAGAAGCAAATTATCCATTTATCCTAGCAGATGAAGTACATTTCACTAACATCATCTACAATTTAATGGACAATGCGCTTAAATACACAGAGGCCATTCCACATCTCGAAGTAAACACAGCAGAAGATGAGACACACGTCATCATCACTGTGAAAGACAACGGTATAGGAATAAAACCGGAAGACAAAGAGAAAATTTTCGACAAGTTCTTCCGTGTCTCTACAGGAAACGTACACAATGTAAAAGGATTCGGACTTGGTTTGGCTTATGTGAAAAAAGTTGTCACCGACCATAAAGGAACAATAACATGCGACAGCATATTCGGAGAAGGGACAACGTTCACGATCCGCATACCAAAAATCGAAGAAAAACAGAAATAAATAAGAGTATTAACGTAATATATTACGATTATGAGCGACAAGAAAAACAGCACAAGAATTCTTCTATGTGAAGATGACGAAAATCTTGGTTTGCTACTTTGCGAATATTTGGAAGCAAAGGGTTATGAGGTGGTTTTGAAGAAAGACGGTGCAGCTGGCTACCAGACGTTTTCAGAACAATATTTCGACATTTGTGTCCTTGATGTGATGATGCCAATCAAAGACGGATTCACAATGGCCAAAGAAATCAGAGCAACAAATACCACTGTGCCTATCATCTTCCTTACCGCAAAAACACTGAAAGAAGATATCTTGGAAGGATTCCATATCGGTGCCGACGACTACATCACAAAGCCATTCAGCATGGAAGAGCTTCTTCTCCGTATTGAGGCCGTATTGCGTCGTGCCGGAGCCAAACGCCCTACTGAAGACGCCACATACAAATTTGGAAAGTTCATTTTCGATACCAACAAACAGACTCTTACAATAAATGGAGTTGAAGACAAGTTGACTACAAAAGAAAGTGACCTGCTTGCCCTTCTTTGCGCGAACTCAAATGAAATTCTTGAGCGTAACATGGCATTGAAGACTATTTGGGAAGAAGACAGCTACTTCAACGCAAGAAGTATGGACGTCTACATCACAAAATTGAGAAAACGTTTGAAAGATGATCCAGAAGTTGAGATTATCAACGTTCACGGAAAAGGATACAAACTCGTATTTCCACAGAATAGCTAATAATTGAAATAAATATTCTGAGAAAGACGGTGAAATCACCGTCTTTCTCAAGTTTTGTAATTGACCTCAGTAGACATACAGCACAAAGTGGAATACGTTCTTTTGATAGTATGTGCATGCGGCGCAGGATTTGTTCAGCGCACAGTAGGATTTGGATTCGGCATTTTTCTAATACCATTGCTTTTTTTGCTAGGAGTGATGGGAGGAGACTACAAAAGTATTGTTTCGCTATCCTCAATGATGGCAGCTACATTAAGTCTCATAACTGTCTGGAATCTTCGCAAATCACTTAATTGGCGTTACATTTGGCCTCTTTTGATCGTATTTATACCTTCAAGCACATTCTTCTCATACGTAATGTTTGGCACAGACGCATCGTGGCTTAAAATAATTTTAGGCATTACATTAATTCTATTGTCGATCTATTTTACCTTTTTCAAAAAGGATGGCATTAAAATTATCCCAAACTGGTTTAATACTATCAGTCTGGGCAGTTTGAGTGGATTGATGGGCGGATTGTTTTCAATGCAAGGTCCTCCCGTCGTCTACTATTACCTCTCAACACAAAAGACAAAAGAAGAATATATGGCACAGACGCAATGCTTTTTTCTTCTCGGCAATCTATGGATGACCTTACTTCGTGCAGGGGAAGGAATAATCACAATGGAAGTCGGCAAAAATTACTTTATAGCCATAGCAGGTTGCCTTACAGGTATGTGGATAGGAGCCCACATCTACAACAAATTGAACAACGGGTTGCTACTCAAGATGATTTATATCTTTTTGGCATACAGCGGTGTGAGTATGATTATAGGTCAATAGTTGGATAATCGGATTTGAAAAACTATTTTTGCAATATATTTTGCAGTATAGTATAATAGGGAATACTGACAAACAATTAAAAATGCAACAAAAGGAGTTGTCCATAATATATGTTAACTATAACACTGCCGACCAAGTAATGAAGTCGGTGGAGAGTGTACGTCGCTATACAAAAGGCATCGACTACGAGATAATAGTTGCAGACAACAACTCCATGGATGACAAAGATCTCCAAAAACTTATTGATGATGAAACAATCAAGGTTGTAAAACTAGACGACAACTATGGTTTTGGCAAAGCTAACAATGCCGGTGTGAAGGAGAGTACAGGTGAATATGTTTTTCTTTTGAACCCGGACACAATATGTCACGACAATTCCATAGAAAAGTTGCTTGATTGCATCAAAGCAGACAAAACAATAGGAGTGATCGGTCCAAATCTAATAAACGCAGACTCAAAGCCGACCCATTCCTTCAGACGTGCTGGTGACGGAATTATAACAGAGCTCAATTTTGCATTGTTTGGATTACCATATAAGATATTATATGGCAGCGATTTTGAATACAACCACAGCAACAATAAATTAGAAGTGGCTTATTCATGTGGGGCAGCAATGATGATGAAGAGAGAGACATTCGACAAAGTCGGTGGTTTTGACGAAAACTTTTTCATGTACTATGAAGATCAAGATCTCTGCAACAGAATAAAAAAAACAGGATTAAGAATCGTCAACGAACCTAAAGCCATAATACAACATCTAGAAGGCACAAGCATCCGTCTGAATTCAAAGAGAGAAACATTCATTATACAAAGCAGAAAGAAATATTTTATAAAAACAATGCCACTATGGCATTTCAGAGTAGCAAACACACTGACAAAATCTCTCCTTTTAATCGGGGAATTTACATATTTATTATGTGGTAAAAAAGAGTTGGCTGAAAAATACTCATACCGTAGAAAACTAATATCAGAATATGAATAATAAGACGCTATACATAAACGGACTTTTTTTAGCACAAAAAGCAACCGGCGTACAGGTCGTTTCTTATGAGATGTGCCAATCCCTGCATAAGTTAGGATGGCATGTCGTATGTTTTATGCCAGACGTAAATATAGAAGAAGGATATAATCCAGATTTTGAAGTCGTAAAATTAGCAGGACATAAAGGACACGTTTGGGAACAGACGACATTACGCCGACATCTGAAAAAAATCGGCAGTCCATTATTCATCAATTTATTTGGACTTGGAGTAGTAGGCTACAAAAATCAAATTGTAACCATACACGATATTGCATATAGTGTAAATAAAGAATGGTTCAGTTTCAGTTACCGTACATGTTATAGTTTATTGCTTCCAATCCTCACTCGCCAGGCAAAACTAGTGCTTACAGTAAGTGAGTTTTCAAAACGAGAAATAATCAAAGAATTCTCCATTTCATCGGACAAAATATTTATTTTTTCACCAGCTCCGAAATCGCGTCCGCATACAGATACAGAAGCTGACGTTGACGGCAAATATGTAATTGCTGTATCCAGCATGGATCCACGCAAGAATTTCAAGACATTAGTAGAAGCCTACAAAAAACGTCCAGACGACGGAGTCAAACTGATTGTGGTTGGCGGAGCCGCGAAAATCTACGGAGAAACAAATATCCAAAATACAGACGACAGAATAAAATTTCTTGGCAGAGTATCAGATGAACGTCTGGAAGCATTATATCGTAATGCCTCTCTATATGTCTGCACATCACTATACGAAGGATTCGGCATACCTGCACTTGAAGCTATGCAGTATGGCTGCCCAATAGCAGTAAGTGACATTGAAATATTCCATGAAGTATTAGGAAATCATGCCGTCTACTTCAATCCTACCGACACAACGGACATCGCAGAAAAAATAACATTCGCCCTATCAAAAAAATACGATGAAATCGATAGAAATGCACTAATAGAGCATTCCAAGAAATACAATATGGATTTTTCTGCTGAGAAACTGTCAAAGAAATTGGAGACTCTTTTATAGAAAACTTCCAAAAATCACCATTTTTTGGGATAAAAGTACTACTTTTGTCAAGTTTTTAAAATTAAGGAGGGCTTTCAAGCGAAAATGATAACTGAGAAAACAAATTTCTACAGAACAATAGACACGGTTATAGGCGTCATTAGCGCTCTGTTATCGTCATTTTTTCGCATTTCAAAAAAGCTTTTGGCCCAAAAGATTGTCTACATACCACTATTTGCCTTGCTGTCTCCAATAAATTCATGTACAAATATCAATTCTGACATCGGAAAAGACAATAGGAACGATTCTTTATCCATTGATTCGGTCAATAGCGGAAAACGTATTCATCAAACAATATACGGCATCAATGTTGATTCTTTGGATCACGAAAAATATTCTGTCAGACAGGGCGAGAATCTATCGGACATACTGGCACGATACAATATAGACAAAAGACATATTGCAAAATGCGATTCTGCGATAAGCAGTGTGTTCGATATAAAAAAATTAAGGGCAGGCAACAATTATTGTGTCGTCACAGAGCAAGATTCTCTACATACGCTACGTCATTTGATTTATGAGATAAGTCCTGTTGAATATTTTGTTTTGTCAATCGATGGAGACAAAATCTCATCTGAAAAAAACAAACACAAAGTAATAGAGAAAGAAAGAATCGCAGAAGGTGTAATAGAAACATCCCTCTGGAATGCAGTGGTAGGCCAAGGATTACAATGGGAATTGGCAATGAAATTATCCGACATATATGCATGGAATATCGATTTCTTCGGTCTTCAGAAAGGAGATATGTTCAGAGCAAAATATACAGAACGATGGGTAGACACAACATTTGTTGGTATTGATACGATCAAATGTGCGTTGTTCTATCATGACAATCGTGAATACCACGCCATTCCATTTGACATCGATGGCAAAACAGAATATTTTGACAATGATGGCAATAGTCTTCGTAAAGCTTTCCTAAAAGCCCCACTAAAATATTCACGCATCAGTTCTAAATTTACACATTCTCGATTCCATCCAGTACTGAAGATTCGTCGTCCACATCACGGAGTCGACTATGCAGCTCCTAAAGGCACTCCTGTAATGTGTATTGGTGACGGAAAAGTCGTTGCAAAAGGTTGGGACAAAAAAGGTGGAGGCAATTACATCAGGATTCAACACAACTCTATGTACAGCACCGTCTACATGCATCTAAATGGTTTTGCTAAAGGTATTTCACAAGGGAAGAATGTGAGACAGAGCGATTTAATCGGATATGTTGGCAGCACAGGTACCGCAACCGGACCACATCTAGACTTTAGAGTATACAAGAACGGCCGACCTATTGACCCGCTGAAATTGGAGAGTCCTTCTGTTGAACCTGTTCCCGTTGACAGTATGGCAAAATTCATGATCAAAAGAGACTCTTTATTAAGAGATTTAAGAATAGATTAAAAAAATGAGCATTAATATAAACATACTAAAAGACAATTCAAGATACGGAAAATTTGATCAAGTTATTGATATACTTTTTTGTATCTCTTCCGCAATTTTTGCCTTTGCCATACCATTTCAATTCACATTTACACCTTGGATTGCACATTGGTTTTTTGCCGTTTTAATATTTAAGCTTTATTATGTACTTCGAGACAAGGAAAGTTTTATAACTATTGGGGTTCAAGACTCTTTAGCAATTTTTTCACTCGGTGGTTTTGGTGTTTTGGCTTTGCTTA
This sequence comes from Bacteroidales bacterium, assembly GCA_015061115.1. Classification (GTDB taxonomy): domain Bacteria; phylum Bacteroidota; class Bacteroidia; order Bacteroidales; family Paludibacteraceae; genus UBA1723. Next base: position 58,249 of record SUXE01000013.1, read on the forward strand.
GTACACTTTGGAGCCATCATCCCGAACATACCTATAAATTGGCAATAAACTGGTTGTCTTCACTGTTAATCATACCAGGCATATACATTTTTTCCAGCAAAAGACTTCCTATTACTTTAATGATGAAATCATTTGTTTGTGGATGTACAGCCTTGATTATATATACTCTGACTGATTTGACAGAGACTGCCTTAAACGGTGATATAAGATTTTTCTTGTTTACTCGTTTACAAATCATGAGACACATAGAATCAGTGACATACCATCATATCTATTTAGGATTTATTATCGCTGTTTCTTTATTCATATCTACAAAGTTTCTTTTTGACCCAAAAACTCGTGTTTGGGAAAAGTTATTTTTAACAACACATTCTATTCTTGCTCTATTCTTATTGGCGATTGACAATTCACGTATAGTCACATTAGCTATTTTCATATCTGCTATCCTCTTTTTTATTTCTCAAATAAAGAAAAATAAGAAACTTGCATTTTCATTGCTAGTTGTTTTTGCTATTCTTATTGTTATTTTCATTGCTTTCCCTACCCGATTAGGTGAAACCGTAATAAAAATTGCAGAAAGCGGAGACGCTGATGACCCAAGATTTCATATATGGAAAGCCATCTTAACTGGACTTAAAGATGTTCCATTTTTAGGTTACGGATATTCCGCAATAGATGAGGTTTATGCTGAACTATTCCAAAAATCAGAATGCTGGTTTGCTTTAAACAGCCATTATTCTACACATAATCAATTTCTAGAAGCTTTCTTCACTCTTGGATATCCCGGTTTAATACTTATATTGACGTTCTTAATTGGAATAGTAGTACTAATCAAAAAAAATAAATCCTTATTATTGACATCAATGCTTATTCTGCTTTTGGTGTCTATGATGTTTGAAATACCATTTTGTCATTGTTTTGCAATTCCTTTACTTATTGTCTGGTTTGTTTTTTGCCACTCAGGCAAAACAGATATGGAGATTAACATACCAAAGCATTCATTCGCAATTCCGGCAGTTGTCGCTATTGTATATGCAGGGATAATAGCGGTTAATTCATATAAGTCAGTAAATAAATATTCTTCAAAAGGTCAAATTGAAATCACAGACTATAGCCAAAGCAAATACACAAAAAAAGGACTAAAGATAAACAAGATCACAGACAAAAATATAGATATGATTATTTACAAAGGCGAAAGTGGATCTGTTTATACATTTAAAGACTATGCTTTAGACATCCGAGATTATGCTTATACAAATACTACTGACACTCTTATCTTCACTACAGACTATTTTATCTCAGAAGATTTTAGTGCAGAAAAAATATTTATCACCAAACAACAATTTTTCTCTAATAAAATTTCAGAAAAAGAATTAGACATAAAGAAAAGAAATGAATGGATATCCGATACATTAATAATCTTTCCAAGATATACAAAAGTTGTCAACCCCAAAACCAACCAGACAGAAATCAGACCAATTAAAACTTCTGCCAACAGAATAAATATACAGACAAAACTTAGCAACGCTAAAACATTCAATGATTTAAGCGGGTATGCATTATTTAAAAACATGAAGATCGAACCTCTACACAAACATCGTCATGACAATGATAGAGAAAAATGAAATTGCCATAATCGTACCAATTTACAAACTGCCTCTCTCCCAAGATGACAGAATTTGTTTAAATCAACTTTTCAAAGTGATGATTGGATACGACATCATTGCTATATACCCGGAAACACTTGATATAACTGATGTTTATAAAGAATACCCGCTCCTCATCAAACATCCAATGGAGAGCTTCCATTTCAATAGTTTGAGATCATACAACAAACTTGTTCTTTCCAACTCGTTTTATGAGGCGTTCTCTAACTACAAATATATATTGATAAACCAATTAGACACATACATATTCAACGATAAACTTTGCCAATGGGCAAATGCTGGATTCGATTACGTTGGGGCTCCATTCGTCCCTGACAAAGATAAATATTGGAGTTGTTTGAGACGACTATGGTGTAAACTAAATTTTTATCTTCGTCGCTATAAAGGAACTAATCCGCACCATAGCCAATGGTACCAGGTTGGAAATGGAGGTCTTTGCCTAAGAAATGTCAGTAAATTCCAAGACATAACCAAAAAATATAGACAACAAATCGACAATGATTTATCCGATGAAAAGGACTTTTATCCAGAAGATCTTTGGTTGTCTTTTGAACTTAAGGGAAGCGACAGACTAAAAACACCTGATTGGAAAACAGCTCTGAATTTTAGCATAGAATGTTCACCCCAAAAATGTATGGAAACAATTGGAAATAAACTTCCTTTTGGGACACACGCATGGACATTAGATAAACATAGACCATTTTGGCAAAACTTCATAAAATAGGATAGGATATGAAAAAGGAAATACTTATTGATCTTATGGACCTTGATGAACATTCTGGGTTTGGAGAAATTGAAAGAATGTATGCCGACATTTTTTCAAAAATAGATATACCTGATATGCACTTCAACTTTCTTGTCAGAAAAAAACAAATGAATACATATGGAGACAAAGTAGGTTATCTAAAACACAGATCCATCTACAAAGTGTTTCCTTCCCTTATATTTCGTCATTTCGATCTTTGGCATTCTGTGCACCAACTATATCGCGATTGTCCACACAACAAATCCACAAAACGTATTCTAACAATACATGATCTCAACTTCCTTTACGAAAAAAATGAGAAAAAAGCACAAAAGTATTTGAATGTTGTTTGTGAGAAAATTAATAATGCACATCATCTTGTTGCTATTTCCAACTTTGCCAAAAAGGAAGTACTCAACAATTGTAAAATAAAGGGAGAAAAACCTTTCGACGTCATACTTAATGGCGTTCGCGATACCAGCAACGACAAAAGGACAAAACCCACATTCATCAAACCTGACAAAAAATTTCTTTGTGCAGTCGGAGCTGTAAGAGAGAAAAAAAACATCCATGTCCTTTTGGATATGATGAAATTCCTCCCTGAATATGAACTTTATGTGTGCGGAAGCACAATAGGGGAATATGCACAAAAACTTAAAGACAGAGTCGAAAATGAAAAAATTGACAATGTCACGATCACTGGCATTATAACAGACGAAGAGAAGAATTGGCTTTACGCGAATATGACCGCTCTGATGTTCCCTAGTCGTCTGGAAGGATTCGGACTACCGATCATTGAAGCCATGCATTTCAAAAAAGCGGTATTTTCATCGCCTTATTCTTCCCTACCAGAAATCTGCTCCACACATGCCTATGTATGGAAAGAACTTAACCCTGAATATATGGCGACATTAGTCCGCGAAAAAATAGTTGAATTTTATGCGGATTCAAGCCGTGCAGAGGCAGAAAAGGAATATGCCAACACATACTCTTACGAGCGTCATATAAAGGCTTACATAGCCCTTTATAGGGAAATGTTGGGATTGCCAGAAATGGAAATAACCTTATAATTATAACAAAAAAGGCAGGATTGATTCCTGCCCTACATTATTTTACTTTTTTTCATTACTGTTCTCTCTTACGTCTCTGAATAATCGCAAGTTCATTGAGAGCGAATTCCTTGGAATCCTCCACATCAAGAAGTTTCTTCAATATTGCTTCCGCTTTTCCATACTCACCCATATCTATCAAAACATACGAACGTCGACGCTGCAAAAAATGATAATGAGCTATCATACGTTCATTTCCTTCGAACTGACTCCTACTCTCTTCAAACTTCTGTATAACATTATCAAGAAGGGACAATGTACGGAAATCTCCACGATTGACAAGACAATTGATATACTCCTCATGATCTATTATTCTATCCAAACCTACACGAGACACATCAAGATAAAAATATGCCATTTCAGGATTATTCAGATCAAGATAGCAGTATCCAATTAAGAATGCGACATGATAGAAAAGCCATCTTTCATTCTCACCCTTATCCATGTGACGCGACTTTTCCATCAGCTCATACGAATGTTTGAAATATGAAAGTGCGTCAAGCGTACGTTTTGCATCACAATACTTGTTTGCCCAATAGAGTTCATAGCCTATAACACTATTCTCACTGAAGAAAATCGCACGCTGAGCATCAGATAATTCATCTTCCTTGCCCGACATGACTTTATCCTCAGCATCTGCTTGCATAAAGACGAATTCATCGATTTTTTCTTTACTAGTACGGGTATCAACACCTAACAAAAGTGTATGGGCCTGCATCTCTGATTCCACAGAATGTTTCGCTGTCTCTCCCTGAGGAGGCAGAACAGAAGAAGCACGAACAAGCACAACATCCTTTGTCTCCGATTCCACTCTAAGATGAATTGTCAGAATATTTCCATATGAATCATCATCTTCGTCGCTTTTCAAGTAGACGAGAATGGTTGCCGTCATACGTGACACCTCCACCTTGCCATCCTCTGAATAATCAACTACCGGTGATAGTATCAGTTTTTTCCTGATTTCATCGATGTTTTCTATTCTCTGAACATCATCGCCTATGATTTCAAGCATAGCCACGGAGTCTATATAGATATCAAATATCTCCTTCAAATATGATTCCAAAGTCACATACGGCTCAACAGTATATCTTCCTCGCTTAAACGGATTTTGAGTGTCATGCGACAACTCTTTTTCTCTAAGCAATTGCGTCTTCCTATAATTGCATAGTTTGGCATATTCATCCTCACTCTGCTCATCAATCTCCGCCTCATTCATATACTCCTTCAATTTGTCGACAGCATGACGGCTTGAACGGAAAATCTCCGCAAAAATCGACTGAAGAAAATCCTTATAATCGGGTAATGCAGTGAAAAGAGGAACCGTTGAAATAATATCCAGATGAACAGAATCCTCTGTCGTCCCAGCGATAAACTTTACAGGATGAAGGAATCCGTTTAATTTGTTGCATACCTCCGCATAAAGAGATGCATATTCCAGATTGTCAGATGCGATACCAGGGAAAATAATATGTGAAAAACGTGCACTGTTATAAACATATGTAACAAAATGTCCACCCTGATATTCATATTCAAAAACAGAACCATCCTTTTCATCCATTTTTTCAACTTTATACTCAATGGGAAAAGAATTCAACACATTTTCAAAAAGTTGAACAGGTGTCAGATTATTTTGTTCGTTGGAATTATCATTTGTCTTGTTACCTGAATCATCGGAAAATACACTCTTTACTTTATCGAAGATACTCATAAACGTATTGGTTGGTATGAACATAAAAAGTCGGCACCAAATATAGTGCCGACATATTTCAATTCTTCTATTTACTTGATTTGACTGTAAGGCAACTTTGCAATCGCATCAGCTACTTTATCAATTCCTTGCTCCAGCATTCCACCAATCATACTTTTTAACATAAAGTTCAGGTCGACTTTAAGAGTAAGTCTGATTGCAGACTGTGTAGGAGAAACCTCCTTAATCTGAGCCCACATCTTAAATGCCATCGGTGAATTCACAGATTCATAAATAATTGTGTTATTTGGTTCACGCGACGTAATCTTTACAGATGCGGATCCGAATGGCGAAACAGAAAAAGAACAAGTATCAGTAGTCGTTTGAAGATCCTGCACTTTGCTTTCAATCCTGCTCTTGATGCGCTGGATATTATTCATATCACTCAACACCTTGAACACTTGCTCTGCAGTACCTTGAGCTGCCTTTACTCCACTAACGTATGACTCCATATATTATTAAATCTTCCAGTTTGCTGGATCTTTTCTCCACTCCTGCAATGTAGCACGGTCTGACTCTGTGATGTAATCAGTATCAACCAAGTGTGACAACACTGCCTCATAATTAGACAACGTTGTGAGCTGCACACCAGCCTCCTGGAATTTCTGCTCTGCGATAGGGAATCCGTAAGTGAAGATTGCAACCATACCTACAACTTCACATCCATCCTTACGCAATGCTTCTACTGCCTTCAACGAGCTACCTCCAGTTGAAATCAAATCCTCAACAACCACTACTTTCTGACCTGGCTTAATGTCACCCTCTATAAGGTTCTCCAAACCATGATCCTTGGGAGCCGAACGTACATATACGAATGGCAATCCTAATTCATCCGCAACCATCGCTCCCTGTGCAATAGCACCTGTTGCAACTCCAGCCACAACGTCCACATCATCATATGTCTCACGAATGATTCTTGCGATCTCTACCTTGATTAGTGTACGTACGTCAGGATAAGACAATGTCTTTCTGTTGTCACAATATATTGGGGATTTCCAACCGCTTGCCCAAGTAAATGGATTAGAAGGTTGTACCTTGATTGCTTTTACCTTCAAAAGCTTTTCAGCTACCAAATTTTCAACGCTCTTCATAATTTCTCACTATTTTACAATTTATGATACAAAGGTAGTAAAATGCTTTTTGTTATAGTGAATATAACGCTCTATTTTTTTATTGCTATGCAACACAAAAAGAAATTACTACAAAAAGAGACGTCATCAACTAACGTCTCTTTGATAATTCCATTAATTTATTCTATTCTTATTCCTTCAATTTTTCCAAACTCTTTCCAATAGTCTGGATATGATTTCGACACAACTTCTGGCTCATTCACCACAAATGGTGCATGACGTAGCACAATAGGTGCAAATGCCATTGCCATTCTGTGATCTTTATATGTATCGACGGAAATATTGGCGTCTTCATCGCATTTTTTGCCATTCCATTCCAAACCGCCCTCCTCTGGTTCAGTAAGAATATAACCAAATTTCTTCAGCTCTTGCTGCAAGGCGAGTATTCTGTTTGTCTCCTTTATTTTCAAACTCTTCAAACCCGTGAATCTAAACTTGCGGTTCAACACACAACAAGTGACAACTACTGTCTGTGCCAAATCAGGACAATCAATGAAATCCCATTCAAACACATCAGACTCATCCATAATTTTATCCTTATGAAGCTTTACACCTCCGTCGACAAACTCTGAGGAAACACCTAAATGAGAAAAAATATCTCCCAACACTCCGTCTCCCTGCTTTGTGTTCTCAAAAAGAGCAGGAAGATAGATTTCATCAACATCAGCCAACGCAGCAATTTGAAACCAATATGAAGCTCCTGTCCAGTCCGATTCGACAGTGTAATCAATAGGTTTATATTTTGTTGGTTTTACCTCTATAAGATTTCCGGAAAATGAAGCATCCGCTCCAAATTGGTTCATAATCCACAAAGTAAGATTGATATATGGCACAGACGCTACTCCATCCAACAGATGAATGCGTAATCCTTTCTTCAGCATCGGTGCGATCATCATCAGAGCCGAAATATATTGGCTGCTCACACTTCCATCTATCTCAACATCTCCTCCCTCTATCTCTTTTCCTCGAATCTTCAACGGTGGGAATCCTTCTTTCTCAGCATACTCTATATCCGCGCCTATCGAACGTAATGCATCGACAAGAATCTGTATCGGACGTTCCTTCATACGCTGCGAACCAGTGATTGTCCACTCTCCTGGCTGAATACTCAAATATGCGGTAAGGAAACGCATCGACGTGCCAGCAGCGCCAATATCAACAAGATGTGAACCTGAGGTCAAAGCCTTAACCATAACATCTGTATCATCACACTTGGCAAGATTAGCAACATTCTTGCTGCTTCCAGAAAGAGCATTGATGATAAGCACACGATTACTTATGCTTTTTGACGCCGGCAATTCAAATCTGCCAGAAATACTTCCCTTACGACTATATTCTATCTTATAACTCATTTGTCACAACCTTATGCAAGACCTACCGTCTCTCTATAGAAATCAAGTGAATCAAGAATATCTTTTTTGGAAACAGCTACATTTATCTCAATTTCACCGATGTTTTTAAGCAAAGAGAATAGTATTCTTCCGTCTCCTTCATTCTTCTTGTCATGTGTCATCAGATCATAAAGATGATCATAGATATCACATTTTATAGGTAAGGCTCCATAATTTTCCTTTATCATTCTAACAGCTGTAGATAATGTCTCCTTTGGAAAACCAAGAAGTTTATACGACAAATAAAGTTCCGAAATCATACCCCATGCCACCGCATAACCGTGAAGCACAGGCTTGCCAGTTTCCATCGCATAACTTTCAAATGCATGGCCAACTGTATGTCCGAAATTCAACACTTTACGTAGTCCCTTCTCTGTTGGATCGATTTCAACGACTTTTTCCTTTACTGAAATTGATTCAAGAAGCAATTCCGACAAACGATTGTAATCAACATTCTCCAAATCAAAAGAAAGAATATGTTTCCAAATTTCTTTATTAGAAATCAAACCATGTTTAATCATCTCAGCGTAGCCAGAACGAAGGTTTACCGCGTCAAGTGTGCGGAAGAAATCAGCATTTATCACCACACTCTTACTTGAGTTGATGACACCGATCTCATTCTTCAATCCACCGAAATTGATTCCTGTTTTGCCACCAACAGCAGCGTCAACAGCACCAAGCAAAGTAGTAGGGACATTCACGTATTCCATACCTCTTTTGAATGTTGAAGCCGCAAAACCACCTAGATCAGTGACCATTCCACCGCCTAAATTGATCATAAGCGACTTACGAGTTGCCCCGTTCTTCTGCAAAGAAGTCCATACGCTTGCAAGGCTCTCCAACGTTTTATGGTCGTCGTTTGCCTTGATTTCTATCACCGTCACCTTGCCAAAAAAGTCATCTTCCATAAATTTAGGCAGACATAGCTTGCGAGTATTCTCGTCTACCAAAAAGAAAACGCTATTTGCGGAACGTCCATCACATTCCTTACGTAAATCCTCGATAAGGTTCTGAGTGATATATACCTTTTGATTCATTTTTCTAGTATTATCTGGATTTTAATCTTCATCTTCCGACTCAAGATATTCCTTGATTGATTTTCTCTTGTCAAAGAAACCTAAAATGATGAAAGCTATAACAAATGTTATACCTCCATAAATAAGTGATAATGTCAATATCTTTGGTGATGTTGAAATTATAGCAAAATCACGGTTAAAATATACACTCGCCACCTTTTTCTGCAACTCAATCTCACAGTCGAAGCTCTTGTTTTTCAATTTAAGAATATCATCATGGAACAACTGACGGTTGCTTTCCGACACAATCATAGGTCCATCAATCTGCATTGTCTTCTTTCTATATGCTTCAGAGAAATATTCCTGACGACGCAATGAATCTAGCACACCCGCCTCTGCATTATACTGCACAATCATTTTCTTTAGCATCTCCTGTCTTGAGTCATAATTTCTCTTCACCTCATCATTTGTCGAAAGATAATGTACTAAACCATATTTGATTGTATCTACAACAGACAAATCAGAAGTGACAATTTCAATCTGAAGTCTGTCATATATTCTCACAACAGATGTATCTTTTAGATATCTTCCTTTCTTATCTATCTCCGTAGGAGCACCCGAATGACGGTCGTCAATCCAAAAGTATGTTGAAACCTTCTTAAGTTTTGACACTGCAGCTATTCCTTCCTGGCTAGCCTTTCCTGTCTCATCAACCAACCCCATCATCTCAGCCACCTTGTTATAATTTTTCTTCTTACAGAATAAATTCAAAGATTCCAACAAGTCATCACAAACATCAGCACTCGTAGTTTTTAAAAAAGCTAACGACTCAAGAGTGTATTTTGTATAATAGTCTTCCATAACACTTTGGCATATTCCTCCGCCTACACCTATTATGAAAGCAATTGTCAAAGCAATTTTTTTCTTCCATGCGAAACGCAATGCATGTCTAACCTTACACTTAAACCATTCCTTCGCTTTTTTGCATCTCTCATAAAAAGCTCTGAATAGCCATACTAGATCTAATTCTTCGTTGTTGTTTTGCTGCTCCATATTATTACCTTTACTTAATTATCATATTATTGTTATCTTTTCCAACCTTTTATCCATTCCTCTGGATTCTGTAACTCTTTTTCTTTCCATATCTGGAAAAATAGTGTTGTCTTGTTATCATCATTCTCATCCTCATACACACTACCTATTCTGTCACCTGCCATAACTTTCTGACCTTTCCTTACAAAGATCTTCGTTAAATTTGAGTATACTGAAAGATAATTCCCATGACGAACAATTACAGCTGTATTGCTTCCTGGCACAGAAAACAATTGAGTCACCTCCCCTTCATAAACCGCTTTTGCGACAGATCCTGCTTCAGATGTACAATAAACTCCTTTATTATTGGTTTTCACATGTCGCAAAACTGGATGGAACTGCACTCCGAATCTTCCTGTGATATGTGAGCCGGGAAGTGGTGAAGGAAGAGTACCCTTAGATCCTTCAAAAGCTTTATTTTCAGTTTTTACCTGATTTTTAGCTTTCTCATCATTCTTCTTTGCCATACGTTTTGCAGTCTCCTCTGCCTCCTTCTCGATCAATTCCTTTATCTTCTGATCAAGTTTTTCTGCCGTAGCCTGTTGTTTAGCAAGTTCAGCAGCAAATTCCTTTTCCTTGTTTTTCAAAGATGCAAGAAGACGGTTTTGTTCATCCTTTTCTTCAATCAGCTTTTGGTTTTCTGCCTCACGTTCCTGCACAAGAAGTGTGGATTGCGATTTCTGTTCGGTAAGTTGAGAACGCTTTACAAACAAATCATCCCTGTTTTTGCCTATCTCATCTGCATGAGACTTACGCATACTTGCAAAATCCTGTATGTAACGGAATCTTCTGTATGCCTGACCAAAAGATTCGGCAGAAAGTACAAACATCAGTTTGCTATACGACGAGTTTTTCACGTATGCATGGTAAATCAAGTCAACATATTTTTCCTTGTTACTCGCATACTCAAGTTCCAGCCTTAAAATATCCTTTTCAAGTGATGAGATATTTTCCTGAAGTGACTGTATCTCCTCATTCTTGTTTTGAATCAATTTGCTTCTTTCTTCGATTCCCTGGTCAAGACGAGATACCTCACGCATTGCTTTCTTAGTGGAAAGCTGAGTGTTCTTCAGACTATCTTGAGCACGTTTCAGATTCTTTTGCACCTTCTCCTGCTCATTTTTAAGAGAATTGATGCTTTTTGAAGTTTTGGTGGACGATTGAACCGATTTTTTCTGTCCCCACACTGGAGTAGACGAAGATATGCCGGCACCAACAATAAGTGTCAACATAAGTTTAACCAGCGTTTTTTTACCTCCACGAAACATCTTGTGCCTTCCCTACCTATAGTTTGATTAGTAAGTCTTCAAAAACTCATCCATTGAGATTCTCTGGTAAGAAGTAGGTATCTTCACCTCAAAGTTTCTATCCTTGTCAAGCTCAATATTCTCCACAGTCATCGTGATATCACGTCTAACCGTTCCCTTCTTTATAGATAGGAATGTAGTACGAGGAAAACGGATGTTCTTCACATTGAAATAGTCAGAATAGCGCCATTCAGTGAAATAGTCAGAACCAATACTTATAGAGCCAGAAGACAATTCCCTGCTTGAGTTATACTCAAACTCTTGAAGTACGTTTCCTTTGGTACGCATCAACTTAACACGTCCGTTCATCTCCGTCGCGCCAAAATCAGAAGCCTTTGGAAAATAGTCCTCACCATATAGGAACAGTCTGTTTGTAAGAATTGCCTCAAAAGCAGAGTAATTCAAATCCATTCCCTTCTTACGCATCTCATCATAAGTGACAGAAACAAACTTCTTATCTACACGATTGATCATTATAACACCCGTCTTATTGATTGCTATTCTAAAGAACTCCATACCTGGCAAAGGCATGATAGAACATATTATCACACTGTCACGGGCAATACGGATAGAACCTGATGAGTTCAACTCTGTGCCTGCTAGAGTTAAAGAGAAAGACATTTTGTCGATACTTAAAGTCCTGAACACCTCACTCTTTGTAGAAACACGAGCTTCTTCCGTTGTAGTATCACTTTTTTTAGTCTTACACGATGAAACAAACAGACACATCGCCAAAGCCAAAAATATTCTAACAATTTTCTGCATATTATTCGAAGTTATTTATTCTACATAAACTCCCGTCGTCGCCTTCTTCTGAAGATTTCCCGACGGCTTGATTTTCATCTTATCACAAGCCACAATAGCCTTGTTCCATTCTTCACGAGCCTTTTCAACATTTCCCGTCTTATAAAGAATATCACCATAATGCTCCAACAACTCAGCATTGTCGCCACCTATCTTCGACAATGCCTGTTCTATATAAAGAAGGGCCATCTGATAATCACCCTTCTTGAAATATACCCATGCATAAGTGTCGAGGAAAACCGCACTGTTAGGATCAACACTTACCGTTTTTCCGCTCATCCTCTCTGCCTTGTCCAAATCTTTCCCCTTGACTGCAAGCATATAGGCATAATTATTAAGTACCGACACTGCATTGGGATTCAAAGCAAGAGCCTCTTCATATACACTCATCGCTTTTGTCGTATCTCCCATTGCCATATTAATGTCGCCAATCTCACCAAGAATGCCTGATGCAAGATAGATATCAGTAGGTTTTGCTATTTCGGCTGCCTTACGCAAATATGGTTCTCCATTAACAGAATCTCCCTTCAAATAGTATAATCTACCTAATCGATATGCGAAATCACTATTGTTTGGAAAATAACCTGCCGCTTTCTTTAGTTTCTCCTCTGCTAACGGAAGATTATTGTCGACGGCATATTTAAGAATCAATGTATTCCACATATCCTCCTGATACGGGTCTGCCTCCAAACTTTTTTCGATTAAGTTGTAAGCCTCCTCTGTGCGGCCATTGGTTGAAAGATAATCAACAAGCAAAGCATAAGTCGACGATTCATGAGGATAGATATCTATCAATTTGCGAAGACGTGTCTCTGTCACCAGATAACGTGAAGTACTGTCAAGCCAAAGAGTTGCTGGGATCGCCATTTTTTGCTCATATTCGATATCTCGGCTCTCCAACACAGGATCAAGATACTTGTCAACCTTCTTTAAATCACGTTTTTTTGCAATATAAAACATACACATCTCATAACGCAACAAACCACTGTCCGGCATTTTTTTCAATCCATTCTTCAACGTCTTTTCTGCATTTCTGAGATCTCCTAAATATGAATATGCATCTGCTTTAGCATTGATATACTCTGGCTCCGCAGGATAAGCGGCAATTAGCTTATCATACTCAGCTATCGCCTTTTTTGTATCATGGAACCCGGAAATCCAATTTGCAAACTTATATTTTGTGATATCTAGCGACATTCCTACCTGCTTCTCCAATTCATCCAATGCATTTAGAGCATCTTTAGCCTGACGGTTCTCTCCATAAAGAGAAGCTAGAGTCATCAGATAGTAGTTTTTGTCAGGACGCAAAGCATGAATTTTTTCCGCATAATGAATAGCCTTAGGTAAATCTTTCATTTCATATGAAAGATTCATTGCCATATCTATATACGAAGTCTCAGTAGAATCAAGACTTATAGCCGTCTCTATCTCCTTCATAGCATCAGGAAGACGATTATAAGTGACGTTGACGCGAGCTTTCTCAAAATGAATCTGAGGATTCATCGGATATATATCCTCACATTTGCCAAGACAATAAAGCACACTGTCATATTTTTGCAGTTGCTTAAGACGCAATGCCTCATAAAAATAGTAGTTGAAAGCGGCATCCGGACTCTTTTGACTAAACTCCAACGTCGTCTCCGTCTGCTTTAGATCCTGTACAGAATGCTTGATAGCAGATGCAGAAAACATCGAAAACAAAAGAGCAGATATGACAAATAAGTTCTTCTTCATTTCAATAGTCTGAATTATTAAACACCAGTATGACCGAATCCTCCGTCCCCTCTCTCTGTTTCCGAAAGCTCGTCCACTTCATTCCACGAAACAGTTTCATATCTCGCCACCACCATCTGACAGATTCTGTCGCCGTCATTAATAGTGAATTCAACATCGGAATGATTGATTAAAATTACTCCAATCTCACCACGATAGTCAGAATCAATAGTGCCTGGGCTATTGAGAACAGTGATGCCATGTTTAAGAGCCAAACCACTTCTTGGTCGCACTTGAGCTTCAAAGCCGACCGGAAGGGCTATCGATATACCAGTAGGAATCAAACGGCGTTCACCTGGAGCAATCACAACAGGTGCTGGAATAGAGGCACACAAATCAAAGCCTGCAGACCCTGCTGTGGCATACTTAGGTAATTCTCTGTTGGAACTGCCAACTCTCTTAATCTCAACTTCTACCATATTGTGCTATTAAACGATGTTTGGAAAGCGAATATAGCATTTTTTTCCGTTATATTATATGAATAGAAACTAAAATTTGAATGGAAGCAAAAACAGTAATGATGCAAAAAATCGTACCTAAACCTAAAGTTGTCGATTTCATCGGATTTTTTCAACATAATAAATATTTTATAGATGTTAAACTGTCCCTTTATATTCATTTGTAAAAATTGTTTCTTGATATATTTTCAAAAAGGAAGACGGTGCTCAATTTAAATGAGTACCGTCTTCTTCTTTAGTTGATAACAATAGTGGCAACACATCAGATTGCCATTAAAACAATTAAATCCTTTTATACCCTAATCGACAACAACTTTCAAAACAATCTTCGAAGACTTTAGGATATATGTGCCGTTGGCAAAACCTTTCTCCTTTAGCCTTTTTGAAAGATCAATTTGATTTGATGTGATTTCACCATATTTTCTTCCCATTGAATCATAAATCTCAAATGTATGGGTCTCGCAAGCATCTATAAGATCAACAGATGTAGGATCATACTCAACAAATACGAACTTATCAATGTTGATCCAATCACCCACTATATTCATACGCAATGAATGCTCTCCCTGTGGCAGTTTAGTCAAAGTTCGAGTCTTTGTTTCCAAATAACTCTCCCAATCATTATCATTTGGAGCTGTTTGAAGCATATCCGTGATAGTCTCTCCATCAAGTAATAGCTGGATTCCCGACTGCTCACCACCAGAAGACAATATAGCAGTAATGTCATAGTATGCCTCCTTCTCAACGTTGACTGTGTAGTCGAGCCACTCATCTTTCTGAGCATAACCAACAGCATATTCATTCTGCTTGTCTTTCAACGCATACACATCCACGCCTGTCTCCAAACGATATCCTTCACCACGATTCTGTTTGTCTTTATCATAATAAGCCACACCTGCACTTCCGTTATCAAAATATTCCGCCTCAATTGTTCCTGGAATAGAAAGAGCCTTATCCAAGAATGGAGTTCTTGGCACGACCTCACCAGGAACGATATACAGACGGTAAGCATAGAGTTTGCTTGTCACATTCACCGGCACTACAATTTTTCCATTATTGACCGTATAGATGTCTGTCGCAAGAGTTTGCGGACCAGCCACTGCTTTGTCCTTGTTCTCCCAAGTTACAACCTCCGTTGTGACCTCGACCTCACTACCCATCCACTCAGGAATACCATCAATAGTAACGTCGACTGAACCTGTATTATTTCCTCCCAAGATAACGCTTGCCTCACGCATCTTCTTGTTTACAGCGGCAAAACCATCCAATCCCTCGCTTCTATCATTTGGTGGGGTGACAGAAGCCATGTACCCTTCCATGTCGCCATACCATTTATATAGATGCCATCCTCCACCCTTTTCATTGCTTGGTGTAAGAATACTTCCCAATCGACCGGGATATTGGGTAAACCACCATGAGATTGTAGCACTCTCTATTTTGTAACGTTCAAATTTTGCGATGAACGGAACAGAGTAACCTGGACAACCCTCAAATTTTTGAGTGTTAGCATCCGAACCAGCACAATACTCATTTATACAGATTGGCAGATCCGGCAAATTATATTTCTTTTCTAGCTTCTTTATATTCTCGACGGCACCAGGAATACCACCACTTCCCCATTGGTGCCAACAAATAATATCAGGCACACAATTGTTCTCCGTACAGAACTTCAAGAACTTATCCATTCTTTCCTCAGAATAGTAAGCCATGGCAGGACCGACTAGAGGCATATCCGGATCAAGCTGACGTAGCTTTTGGTATGTTGGCTTCCATACTGTGGAATAGAAATCACCATTCGATGAGTTCCATGTGCCATCAGGCTCATTCCAAATCACATAGCTGTGATAGTTGTTAAGGCCAGAAGCCTTCTTTCTGTTGACACACTCCTCCACCTGAGAAAGCCAAGAGTTAAGGCCAGGCCATTTGTAAGGCCAGTTAGGAAGGATGTCAGGAAGTGTGATCTGCACTTGAGCATCTGTACCCTTCAATCTCTCCGCTACCTTGATGGCATCACCATAAGGATGCTGGTTGCCTTGTCCACCGGCACCAGGTTGACAGAACATTCGGCACTTCAAAGGTCCGATCATAGCATTGATGTCGACGGGATACTGTTCCGTCACACCATAGAGTGCACCAGAAGCACAATGAGTTACTTGGCGAATACTGTCTGAAAGATTCACCTTTAAATTGAAATCAGCCGCAAACGACGTAATTCCACATGTTAATGCAATAGTAGTTAAAAGTCTAGTTTTCATGTCATCATAATTAGATTCTGGCAGTAAAAATAGACAAAAGAACCATTAACCAAGGTGGGGAAAAATCACAAAAGGGAAAGGCAAAAGTTTTGTGTAGTGAAAAAGACAAATTGTTAAGGTCAAATTTTTGGAAAAAACGAGTTAGATTTAAATACAAAAAGAGACGTGATTGCTCACGTCTCTTTTCGAATATAAATTTCATTACTGATCAAACTCAACCTTGAATTCAATTCTGTTGTTAAGTTTTCTACCGTTTAACGTCTTATTGTCACCTATCGGCTGAGTACCGCCATGGCCGAAGCTCTTCAGACGAGATGGATAGATACCGCGTTCAACCATATAGTCGACAATTGCCATCGCTCTACGTTTAGAAATCTTCAAGTTGACAGCCATACTTCCACTTGAATCAGTGTGACCGTTTACAACCAATCGATAGTTAGGATACTCTCTCATGATTGATATGATCTTATCAATATAGTGACAAGAAGAACGTATCAAAACAGCAGTTCCTGGTTCAAACTCAATTCCATGTTCTGCATTCTTAAATGCCTTTCTTGCTTTTTCTGAAACATCAGGACAACCCTGATTAGCCTCAACTCCTGGAATAGTTGGGCACTTATCAAGATAATCTGGAATACCATCACCATCAGTATCGAATGGGCAACCATTTTGATCAACCTTGACACCCTCAGGAGTACGTGGACACTTATCAACATGGTCTGGCACACCGTCGCCATCAGCATCAAATGGACATCCATGATTATCCACTGGCGTATTCTTAGGAGTGTAAGGACACTGGTCCTGATGGTCTGGCACACCGTCGCCATCAGTATCTAGTGGACATCCACATGTATCAACAAGGACACCCTTAGGTGTGTCACCACATCTATCTAGGTAATCGTAAACACCATCACCATCAGTATCAAGTGGACATCCACATGTGTCAACTGGCAATCCAACTGGCGTGTTAGGACAATTGTCAAATTTATCTATCACTCCGTCTCTGTCTTGATCTTTCAAGCGAGGACAAGGAATCTTAACACCTAATCTGACACCAACCGAAAATGGAATCACTTTTTCAACAGCATCGGAAGACAAAACACCATTATATTCTACAATACTTGTCAAAGCCTTTTCTTTCTTAGCAATACTTGACAAGCCATAATCTCCATATAAACCATAATACAAATGGATTTTTCCAACTCTATGTACAAAATTCAAATCAAGATATCCACTTGCCGAAATTATTTTTGACTCTGATGACCCAGATGGATGCATATTTGATTCTGTAACACCATGGTCAGGAATAGAATCCAACTGAACATTAAATTTTTTATTATACAAAGAACTAGAAAGTTTGCCGTCTGTAACCTCATAAGATGATTTTAAAGGGAAAGATAATTTAGCACCAACCCCAGCAAGAAAAGTTGCTTTTTTTCCTAATGGGGCACGGAAAATAACCCCGACTGGAATCTCCAATGCGAATACACTCTGCGACTCTTTCCAATCGAAAAATGTAGTCGTACACTGAGCTTCTGTGTCAAAACTTTCATTATTGTAACTGTAAGATGGTATATTAATGGCCGTCTGATATGTTGAATTGTTATCAAAAATTACCGTCGAATTATATTTAGACCCACCAACACCAAACGATATACCACAAACCTGAGAGAAAAAAATATTGTAATCAATATTAAATCTTCCTCCTTTTCCCCATTCCGAACTACCATAAGGAAAGTCATACATCAAAGTACTGATTCCTCCACCTACAGAAAGGCTCAAAAACTTGTTTTGCTCCATCATAGGCGGGTATGTCACCTTGACCATTGCCTTAGGTGCAGCATTATCGTTAGGCTTCTCCTGTGCCGTCAAGCTAAATACAGAGAGCAATGCAACAATAGAGAGAATATAGCGTTTCATTTACTTGAAATTTTCATGTTATATCAATCGTCCTTCAAATAGCAAGACAATCTTTTATTATTTTACAAGAACTTTTACCGACTGATTAGAAACCTTCTTTGTCTGATCAGAACATTCTAATTTGACAATATAAGTATTTGGTTTCAATTCAAATGACATAAACTGCGTTGCCTCATCTTTATCTACCGGAACACCCGACATTGAATAGACAACAAGACTAGTTCCTGCAGGAATGTCACCAACAACTTCTACTTCAATTTTACCTTTACCTCCATATGCTTTAATCCATAACGGTTTATCAACATGGAAGAATGCAGGACCGACATACAAATCATTGTTAACCTGACACATATAATATCCATCGAGACCATCTTTCTCCTGATAGTATTGCTTTGTCGCACCAGGTATCTTCTGACCATTCCTATACCACTGATATGTTTTGAATAAACCAGAAGAATTATCAACTGTTAGCACATCATTCCACAACACATAAATATCAGTTGCAGGATAATTAACTTTCAAAGTAATATTCTGACTTTTTACAAGTGTTCCAGACATGAAATTTACCTTGACCTTATAAATACCAGGTTTTAAAGTATCAGGAACATATACATCAAATGAGGTTAGTGTATTGTTGTCGATAGAAATGGTATCAGAGTTAAGTGCTAGACAAGAATCACACGTAATCCAATACTTATAAACGCTACCTAATACCTTAACATCAAATGTAACTAAATGTCCAGGTGTCGCTTCCAACATCAAATTTGAAGATTGAACTATTGGATCTACATAAAACTCACTATTTTCTATCGTGAATGGATACAACTTAGGTGCTGTTGTTGAATCTACCCAACAATAATTTAGAGTATCCTTCAAAGTTACCACCACATTATATTTACCAACAGATGTCTGGACATTTCCACTGACAATGTATAGAGAATCCTTTGGTATATAGATATTATAAGTTTGCGGTTTTCCGTTATACAAGAATGTGCTCTGATTACCATTAGGAATATTAACCATTCTAGGAGATACATTCACTGTATAATTTCTTGCTAACGCTGAACTATCAGAAGCCCAGAAATAACCTGGATTAGGAATAATCATTACCTCATAACTGCCAGCATTCAATACCTTGTTGTTTGTTACCGTGTAAGCCAGACTCATTGGTATCAATGTCAAAGAATCTCCTGTATACACCAAATCATTTGGAACTGAGATTGACGGAATCATATTCTTCAAGATGTAGAATGTAACAACTTTATCCTCAACCGTACCATCTGCCCACAAGAAATTGACTGTATCTACAAGTGAAACCTTTCGATAATACTCACCTATATCAATTGCTCCTCCTCCATTACGTTCTACCACATAATTATCATTAGCCACTACCTCAAACAACTTGACATTTCCATCAAAAACAAATGAATCCTCAACAGCAACTGGAAGATCAACTAAAGATTTTCCAATCAAGAACTCATAATTTTTTGGCGCTATTGTTGAGTCCGACCAAATATAATGAAGAGAATCACTCAATGCTATAGTAACGTAATGTAATCCAGCACTTGTACGATGATGACCAGATACTACATAGTAATCAACAGTATCCGCTATCGGATATGTCACTTCTGATCCTGTGAATTTGAATACACTGTCACACTTGGCAGGAATATCAACTATAATTCTGTTGATCTTGTAGACATAACTCATTGGAGAAGATGTACTATCTGACCAAATATAATTCTGACGCAATGAAACTGTTATCTCATAAATACCTGGCTCCTTAGTCTGAGTTATTCCGTCGACTACATAACCATCAACATCAGGAATTACAACCCCATGGATTGAATCATTATAAGTATAGACATTAGCAGAAGGGAACTTAGGCTTCTCTATTACAAGAGGTTTGATAACTACAGTATATGTCTTTGGTTCAACTGTATTATCAGACCATACATAACCAGCCTTCAACGTGACAACTACATCATAAGTGCCAGCATTTGTCTGTACTCCATTATTCACAATATAGGCCTTGTTCTCAGGAACAAATGTAATCTGCGTTCCATTATAAACATATTCCGTTGGGATAACTGGCACATCAATTGTGCCATTTCCTATCATGAATGTTATTGTCTTATCGGTAACAGAACCGTCAATCCAAGTATAATTTAGAGTATCCTTCAATGTGACAGTTCTCTCATAAACACCTACTTCAGACGCAGATGCATTTTTAGGAAGAACCTCATATCTGCTATTTTCAGTCACGGCAAAATACTTAGTTGTTCCATCATATGAGAATGATGTCTGAACCGCATCTGGAAGATCAACTTTTGCTTTTGCAATATCAAAAATATATGTCTTAACCTCCGTTGTAGAATCAGACCAAGTTGAATAACTGAAATCAGTCAACAGAACTGAAACCTCATAAGATCCAGCATATGCCTGAACATTACCAAGTACATTATAGTCTGGACTCTTAGCAATGTTATAAGTCTGGCGTTTACCATTGTAGACGAATTTAGTTGTGTCTACCAATGGAATGGCAACAAGTCTCTTGTTGATTGAGAACACATATCCGACTCTTTCAAGAGTACTATCTGACCACATGTAATTAGGAAGCAAATCAAGATTAACTTTATATTTTCCTAGTTCCATACCAGATGTTTGTCCTGAAATCTCGTATGCATCATTCACCGGAACCTTAAAGTCGATAACTTTCCTGTTGTAAGTGTATTCAAGCTGAAGTTCAGGTTTATCTACCATAATTGGCTTGATAACAATTATAAATGTTGTATCAGCTTGACCATTTGGCAAACGATATCCTTTAGTTGGTGTCAAAACAACCTTATAAGTTCCAACATCTCTCTTTGCTCTATTAACTACACTATAGGCTCCATCTTCTGGAATAAAGATGATTGTATCGCCAGTATAAGTGTACTCAAGTTTTACATCCGGCACCTCAATTGTACCGTCGCCAATCACAAAGACAATAGACTTATATTCAACTGTCTCGTCTGCCCAAATATAATTTGCAGTATCTACCAAAGTGACTGTGCGAATATATTTTCCCGTCTGAGTTGCAACGGCATTCGTATCAGCCACAATATAGAACTCACTTGGATTAACATCAAAGCTCTTCTCCTTGCCATCAAAAATAAAGTTAGTAAGAGGAGATGTAGGAAGAGCGACTTTAGCTTTACTTATTACAAAGTCGAACGTTTTATCAGCAGTAGTTAAATCTGTCCACTGATAATGAATAGAATCCTTCAATGTAACATTAACAATATACTTACCCGCATTAATCTGAACATTATTGCTGACAGTGAACAATGAATCCTCAGGTATTACTATCGTGTAAGTCTGCTCCTTTCCATTATAAATGAATTTAGATGTGTTAGCAACAGGAATTGAAACTTCTGATCTTGATATAGTGAATATATACTTTATATCATCTTTAGTATCATCATCCCAAATGTAATTTTCATTTAGTTTAACAACTACTTCGTAAATTCCTGGTTCTTTTGCGACAGTATCACCTACAAATGAATATCCTGCATTTGGAACGAATCCGAAACTATGTTCTTTTCCATCATAAACATATGTCGCTTCATCCACATCTGGTTTAGATATATACATTGGCAATATCTCTACAACAAACGTTTTATCTTCAGATGAGCCATCCTTCCAAACATAACCTGGATTTAGAGTAACTTTAACATCATAAATTCCAGCATTGGTTTTTACTCCATTAGTAACAGTATAAGCCTCATTCTCTTCTATGAATACAATAGGAGAACCTGTATATTTATGTTCAGTTAACACTGTAGGAACATTAACAGAAATTGGCTCTATTTCAAACTTGACAATCTTATCAGAAGTCGTTCCATCATACCATACATGGTTTAACGAATCCGCAAGAGAAACTGTTCTTTCATATATACCCACTTTAACTGCAGAAGCGTTCTTTGGATTTATCACATAATTGTCATTTTTTGCGATATCAAAGATTTGTTCTTTACCATCAAATATAAAATGAGTCTTTGATGCTACAGGAGCATTAACCTTTGCTCGTAAAATAACAAATTTATATGTTTTATCTGCCTCACTGTTATCAGACCATACATAATGCTGTGTATCGAAAGAAACCTTTACTGTATAGCTTCCTGCATTTGTCTGTTTGTTTCCTGTAATTTTACAAACCGGATTCGCAACAATCTTATAAGTCTGCTCTGCTCCATTGTAAACAAATTCTGTAGAATCTGGAACTGGAACATCTATCGAAATTTTCTTGATCTCAATATTTACAATATAATCTGCCTTTGTCGAGTCATCCCACATATAATTAGGATTAAGTGACAATGTCGCTTTATATTTTCCTGGCTCTATAGCAGACGAATCTCCAGAAATTTCATAGTATTTACTTTCTGGTATTCTGAATTTTTCCTCTCCATTATAAGTAAATGAAGAACCAATAATAGGTTTTTCTATTGCCTTCTCAATAATTTTCACCACATATGTCATAACTGTTTTAGATCCATCCAACCATGAATAATCATCATTTAATGTGACAACTACGTTATAAGAACCAGCATCCGTTCCAACTCCTCCTTCAACCGTATACGCTGAAGTTGAACGCAAGAACACGATTTCTTCACCTGTATACGTATATGACTGTTTTAGATTTGGTTTTTCTATTTTACCATCTCCAATTGTGAAGACAATATATTTTTCATCTATCGTATTGTCTGACCATATATAGTTCTTTGTGTCATTGAGTCTTAC
The DNA here is from genome assembly GCA_015061115.1 of Bacteroidales bacterium. GTDB lineage: Bacteria > Bacteroidota > Bacteroidia > Bacteroidales > Paludibacteraceae > UBA1723. The sequence continues at coordinate 81,445 of SUXE01000013.1, forward strand.
TGTGTCAGTGTAAATGCCTGGACCGACCTCAGATTCTACCTCTTTGAAAATAGTATATCGTGGTGTCGACGCAGTATCTTCAGGAACAACAAAATTAAACGGTTTTCCATTATAGATGAAATATCTCTTTGCTACTTCCGGAATAATTACAGGCTGTGGGTTGATGACAAACTTATACACCTTTGGTTCAATTGTATTGTCATCCCATTCATATCCACCTGTCTCATCCATATCCAATGAAACAGTTCTTACATATACACCTACATCTTCTCCTGTGGCATTTGAGTCAGCCAATACAGAACCCTGCGCTACAGTAATATCGAAATTCTTTATTGTTCCATCATAAGTGTATACCAAAACGGAATCCACCTTCGGCGATTTTACAATACCTTTTGAAATAATAAAATTATATGTCTTATCTTCAGTGCTCTTATTATCACTCCACTCATAATGTTTTTTATCCTTTAGAGATACAATAACAACATGAGTTCCTGCTGTTTTCTCTTTATTTCCCGAAATCGTATATGCAGTATTTTCAACCAAACTATAAGTCTGGATTTTTCCATTATATACGAAATTTGTTTGATCAGCCTCTGGTTTTTCAACACTGATTTTATTAATCTTGAATGTCACTTCGATAGTATCATTAGTAGCATCACTCCAGATATTACCATAACTTGGAGCAATCTTTACCAAATACGTATCTGGCTCTTTTGCACCTGATTCTCCTTTGACAGTATAATTGTCGTTCTTTTCTACAAACGTAATTACCGAACCATTATAAATAAACTCAGTCTGAGTAAACACTGGTTTGTCAATCTTGTTCGGAATAATTGAGAATTCCGTCGACGCATTTGCTGTTGAAGCCGCATAGTTCTGAGCATCCCTTCCTGTCAATTTTGCAATCGCTGAATATCCGCTTCCTACCTCTTTCTTTGCTCCAGATACAATTGTCGATACAGAATCTCCATCCAACACATTCTTCAATGTTACTGTTGGTGCCTGTTCCTTACCATTGTATACCAACTCTGTTTTTCCCCATTGGAAACCAGGATCCTTCTTTGCTACTTTTACTGTAACATACACAAATTCAGATGGCAAATAACCGTCTTTCGTAGGTATAAATCTATATCCAACTTTGTATTCTCCTGCATCTTTAACACTAGGAATAGAATCTATCTCTTCACCATCTTCTCCTAACACATATTTGAAAGTTCCCTTTATGCTTCCTTCCTTTCCGGCTTTCAACAATTCTTGTTTACTTCCATTATATTCCAAATTTTCTTTTGCTGTTGGTGCCGTAAAATTACTTGCGTTAGACCTGATAATGGAAAATTTAATTGTATCCGGACCTGCTATCACGTAGTTATTTGCATCTGTTCCTGCCAACGTTGCCTTAGCAGTATAGTTAGCTCCTACTTTTGTCTGTTTTCCTGCTACTGATACAGTCACCACATCTCCATCCAGCACATCCTTCAACGAAACTTCTGGTGCTTGCTCTGCATCGTTGTATACCAACTCTGTATTTCCCCATTTCAATGAACGCTGCAACTGAGCAATTTTTACTGTAATAAAGACTGGTTCTGATGGTGAATAGCCATCATTCTCAGGTATAAATTTATATCCTACTTTGTATGTACCAGCATTCATTTCAGTTGGAATATTCTCGGAGAAATTACCCGCCTCTCCTAATGCATATTCGAACCTTCCTTTTATATTTCCTTCCTCACCTGCATATATCAATTCTTGAGCCGAACCATTATATATCAGGTTTTCTATTTCTTTTGGTGCTGTATAATCATCAACACTAGATTGCACAATTGAAAATTCTGTTGACGTTGATGATTCCAAAAGTTCATAGTTTTCTTTGCTTTTACCAGACAATGTTGCTGTCGCTGTATACCCTGTTCCAACTTCTGTCTGCTCTCCTACAATATCTACATCTAAATCATCTCCTGATACTACATCTATCAATGTCGCTGTTGGTGTCTGTGGTTTTCCGTTGTAAACCAACTCTGTGTTTTCCCACTTTACAGACACCTCCTTCTTTGCAATTGTCACTGTAAGATAGACAGGTTCTGATATAGAATAACCATTATTCTCAGGAATAAACTTATATCCTACATTATATGTGCCAGCTTTTATCGCTGTAGGAACACTCGCTGCAAAATCACCATCCTCTAATGCATATTCGAAACTTCCAGCAATATCTCCAGCTTTACCTTCATTCAACAATGGTAGAGCAACTCCACTATATATCAGATTCTTTTTGGCTGTTGGTTCTGTATAAGAATATACACTTGAAGAAGAGATAGAAAATTTCGTTGATGCAGTTCCATCCGAAATCACATAGTTGTCTTTACTACTACCAGACAAAGTGGCAGTCGCTGTATAATCTTTTCCTACTTCTGTCTTCGCTCCTGTAACATTTATTGTTACGTCATCAATAGCTCCCGTCAAAGTTGCTGATGGAGCCTGTGGTTCTCCTGTGTATATCAAAGATGTGCTTCCCCACTCTACAGAAACATCTTTCTTGGCAACTGTTATTGACATTGCCGAGAACTCTCTTGTTTTATAATTTTTAGTATCAGTAGGAACAAACTTACTTCTTACTCTATATGTTCCAGCATCTTTTACTGTTGGTATTGTGTCCTCGAATGTTCCATCCTCACCAAGAGCGTATTTGAATGTTCCAGACACATCTCCAACCACTCCCGCATTCGCTAACGCATGAGACTTACCATCATAAGTCCAATCATCCACTGCCGATGGGATTGTTTTAACGGTTGATCCAGCCTGAGAAATAGAAAATGCCGTCTTCTCATTTCCCTCTGAAATAATATAATTTCCTTTACCTGTACCAACCAAAGTCGCAGTCGCTGTATATTCTCCTACTTCTGTCTCCTCACCAGTTACAGATACAGACACGAGTTCCTCTTCTCCTTTTACTATACCCTCTAGTGTTGGGATAGGCTTTTGTTTTTTTCCATTATATACAAATTTTGTTTCTCCCCAATCCAAAGTAAGTGGCTTTGGCAAAATATTGTATCCCAAAGGTGTATTTCCTATCTCATATTTATATGCATCTTCACCTGACAAAGTGGCATTTGCAGAATAATGACCTACTGCCCTCTCTTTATTATCCGTTATGTCTACACTTACATCATCTTTCTCTGAAATAAATGAAATGCTTTCATTTATTTCAGCTGTTGGTCCTTGTAACTTTCCATTATATGTATACGAAGTGTTTGTCCATGTTAAATAAATTTTTCTTGGTGCAATTGTGACAGGAAAAACCTCAATCTTAGAATCCGAATAGTTTGAACTACCAGAGATAAATTGATATTTTATCACATACTCACCAGGATTTATTGCTTCTGGTATTTTTGTGTCTAATTCATCTGTATGAATAGCATAGACAAATGTTCCTTCTACTGTTAATGTTTTTCCTTCATTAATCAATTTTTGGTTATCACCATCATATACCAAATTGTTTATTGCTGTTGGAGCTATAAAGTCTGTCCCGGCAACTGCACGAACTTCGACAATATTGAATTCTGTGCTTTCATAAGTTATGATTTTATAATTATTCGCATCCTCACCTACCAATACTGCTGTAGCTTTATATTTAAAATCTTTGTTTACATTTATACATTCTTCTCCTTCTACCTCAAGTTTTACATCATCTCCTTCTATTATTGGTTTTAGTTCCGAAATTGTAGCAGTTGGCAACTGTGCCTTTTTATTGTATGGCAAGTCCAATTCTCCCCATTCTACCTGAATTCCTCTTTGAGTAATATTCACTTTCACTCCTTCAGGTTCAGTTTCAGGAAGACTTTCATCATCTGGAATATATTTATAATATACAACATAGTTCCCCACAGGTTTTGCCTCTGGAACATCTGAAGTATATGTACCCTCTTCATTATTTAAACAATACACGAATTTTCCTGGTACATCTTTACCACTCACTCCTGGTGAAACCAACTTTTTGGGTTTACCCTCATATTCTGTATACTGAGTTTTAGTCGGTGCAGTAAAATCATATTCTACTTCTTGTGCAAAAGACGGAACTACACACATTACCGTCATTAATGTAAATAGGAACTTAACAACTTTATTTCTCATATTTGCAATTTTTCTGCATATTGAGTTTAGCATATATTTCATAATTCTAAATATTTCAAGTTTTCCTTGTGTCTTAAAATACTTTTTAACATCATCTTCCCTTTATATTGTATATTAACACGTTATATTGAATATTATTCATTTGAGATATTAATATTCGCTATTATACAATATAAAACGGCACAAAGGTAAAAACTTTCACAATTAGTTTTTACGTATTTTTGTGTTTTTTGGCATAATAATGTTAATAAATCTTTAAATAGATGTAAACATTCCTAAATGTTGAATAATTATGCATAAATATGTTAAAAATGTATTTTTTTGAAGAATTATAAATAAAATCCACATCACACAAAAAAAGGAGACCTAATGCCTCCTTTTTTTCTAATATTAGCAGGGAGAGTTTTGAAAACTGTCCGCAATAAAATTTTATTTCTTAATAAATTTGATCATTCTTCCGTCGACACTCAAAAGATACATGCCTTTAGCCAAATCTGACACATTAATCTGCTGGCTTACAACATGTTTGATTGTCTTTCCATCTGTACCTATCACCTTTATATTGGCATCCTTATCCAAACCAGACACATAGATGGTACTTTCTACTGGATTTGGGTACATTTGGATTGTCGGCGCAGCTGATTTGTTATCTGCACTCGACAAATCAACATTGAAGACGATAGTCTGGAATCCTTCAATTGATGTGCCATCGTTCTTGTTGACCGACATAGAAGCGTCGTTACCACTTTTAACTTTAATACTTACCACATCCGACAATGCGAATGTCTCCTGGGATCTATCAGCCTTGATTCCTATCATTCCTTCGACCGCAAATGTCGAAAATGTAGATGCACATACCATCAAAGCCGAAAAAAGTAATTTTTTCATACACATATATACTCTAGAGTTTTTATACTATGGCAAAGATATAAAATAAATTCACTTCCATACAAGTTTCTATCTCACAATAAAGACCAGACATTCACAGATTTCTCTCCATTCAAACCTTTTGATATACCAAATATTAGTGAAATGATGTCATTTCACATTCTGCATTTTGAATTTTGAATTACAAAATGCCATATCCTTCTAAAAATCTTTTGTATCTTTGCAAATTGATAAAGAATATACATTCGTAAAACAATTACAATAAATATATGAAAGTGCTAAAATTTGGCGGTGCAATCGTAGGTTCCGCTGAACATTTGAAGAAGGTGAAAAGCATAGTTGAAGCAGAAAAGAACCCTATCGTTGTGGTTTCAGCTATGGACGGAGTAACTGACCTCCTTGAGGAGATTGTTGAAGAGGCGTCAACAGGCGACTCTAAGTCTATAATCAGCAGATATGAGGATTTGAAGACCCGTCACACCGAATTGGCACGTCAGGTGGTGCCTGCAGACAGTCAGTCGGCTGCTCTTAGCGAACTCAACCGTCTTTATGCTGAGATGGATAGTATGTTGCAGGCTCTAACCATTTTCCGCGACTGGACAGACAATATCCTTGCGACATTCCTATCTTACGGAGAGCGTCTTGTATCTGTGATCGTCGGTGAGATGATCGGAGCAAGAGTTCTTGACTCGACTCGTTTCATCATCGCTGAAGGCGACGCTGATTGCGGATACTCAATCGATGAAGAGAGCACAACAGAGAAAATCAAGGCAGCATTCTCAAAAATCAAAGGTGCTGTTGTTTGCCAGGGTTTCATCGCCGGAACAAATGACGACGAGATTGCCACTCTTGGCCGAGGTTCATCAGACCTTACTGCCGCTTACATCGCAAAGGTGATGGGTGCTCAGGAGGTGCAGGTGTGGAAGCCTACTGATGAGTTCATGAGCGCAGATCCTAAAAAAATCACGTCGGCATACCTTATCGAGCATATGAGCTACGAGGAGGCAAGAGAGCTTTCTATAAATGGTGTCGGAACTTTGTTCTCAGACGCTCTTACTCCACTTGCAGAGGCTAAGATTCCTCTATCAATGAAGAATATCTGCAACGGTAACACAACTGTGATTTCAGCCACTCCAAATCCTGAAGATAAAGTTATCAAGGGTATCGCAAGCCAGGACGACTGTGTTATGTACACATTCTCAGGTCTTCCTTCTGACTATCTTCCTCGTTTGGTGTCGGAATCAGCTATGGTTCTTGAAAGCGACCATGTGCCTTACACTGTGTTCTCTCTTTCTGCAGCAGGCGGATCATTCTCTGTATGTATCCCTGTAGAATACGAAGGATACTTCAACAATTTGAGCCAGAACCTTGCTTCTATAGATTCTTGCAAAGTGCAGACAATGCGTGATCTTGCTTCTGTTGTCATCGTCGGCGAGAACATGAAGAACGCTACAGGCACAGCAGGCAAGTTGTTCAACGCCCTTGGACGCAACAACATCAACATCGTCGCAATGAACCAGGGTTCTTCTGAGACAAGCATCACTGTGGTACTTGAGAAGAAGAATATCAAGAAGGCATTGAACGCAATCCACGAGTCATTCTTCTTGACTGAATACCAGGAGCTCAACATCTTCGTCGTAGGTACAGGTACTGTTGGAGGCAGCTTGCTTGAGCAGCTTCACTCTCAGAAAGAGCTTATCATGAACCAGAACGGCGTGAAGCTTAATGTGATGGGTGTGGCTGATGTTTCTAAGTTCATCTTGGATCGCAACGGCGTCGACTTGACTAAGTACAACGAGCTTTTGAAGACACAGGGTCAGGACTCAACTCCAGAGTCGTTGAAGAAGGCATTGTTCGAGCTTAACGCATTCAACTGCGTATTCGTTGACTGTACAGCAGCTCCAGCAATCGCAGCAATGTATTCGGATTTGCTTCAACACAATATTTCGGTTGTATGCGCCAACAAGATCGCAGCGTCTGGCGACTACGACAACTACATCAATTTGAAGAACACAGCTCGTAAGAGAGGTATCAAATATTTGTTCGAGACTAACGTTGGAGCCGGTCTTCCTATCATCAACACAATCGGTGATTTGATCTACTCTGGTGATAGAATCGTGAAACTTGAGGCTGTCCTTTCAGGAACATTGAACTTCATCTTCAACACTATCAGTGAGGAGATTCCTTTGAGCAAGGCAATCAAGATGGCCATGGAGGCAAGATTCGCTGAGCCAGATCCACGTATCGACCTAAGCGGTAAGGATGTGATCAGAAAATTGGTTATCCTTGCACGTGAGAGCGGTTTGAAGGTTAGTCAGGAAGACGTTGAGAAGAACCTGTTCATCCCTGATGATTTCTTCGAAGGCACTCTTGATGATTTCTGGAAAAAGGTTGAGAAATTCGACGCTGAGTTCGAGGAGAAGAGAAAGGTTATCGCAGCTGAGGGCAAACGTTGGAGATTCGTTGCCACTCTTGATGAAGGAAAGACTAAGGTTGGTCTGCAGGCTGTCGACTCACGCCACCCATTCTACGATCTTGAGGGAAGCAACAACTTGATCATCATCAACACTGCAAGATACAAGGATCCAATGATGATCCGTGGTTATGGTGCAGGTGCTGCTGTGACTGCTGCCGGTGTCTTCGCCGACATCATCAGCATCGCAAACATCAGATAATCAGATAAAGATTCTTTGGCATTATGAAACATTTGATTATCCTTGGCGACGGAATGGCTGACGAGCGTATTCCGTCGTTAGGAAATAAAACTATACTTGAGGCTGCAAACATACCGACTATCGATTTGCTTGCACAAAAAGGTCGTTGTGGCCTTTTGGAGACGGTGCCTGAAGGATTCCACCCAGGCAGCGAAATCGCCAACCTTGAAGTGTTGGGCTACGATGTTCGCAAAGTGTTTGAAGGTCGCGGCTCGTTGGAGGCAGCCAGCATGGGCGTAGACATAGAGCCAGGAGAGATGGCGATGCGTTGCAATATAATCTGTATTGAGAACGGCATCATCAAAAACCACTCTGCCGGACACATCTCAGATGAAGAGGCATACGTGCTTATCGACTATCTGAATGAAAAACTTGGAGACGAGATCACACGTTTCTTCCCAGGTATATCATACCGTCACCTATTGAAAATCAAAGGTGGCGACAAGAGAGTGAAATGCACTCCTCCTCACGACGTGCCAGGCACTCCTTTCAAGGATGTGCTTGTAAAAGCGGAGGTGCCAGAAGCACAGAAGACGGCGGATCTGCTAAATGAGCTTATCATCAAGTCGCAGGAGATTCTTGCCGACCACCCAGTCAACAAGGCTCGCGTCGCAGCGGGAAAAGATCCAGCCAACAGTATCTGGCCTTGGTCTGCAGGATACAAGCCTCAGATGAAGACATTGAAAGAGGAGTACGGTGTGAAGAGCGGAGCTGTCATTTCTGCTGTCGATTTGATCCGTGGCATCGGCAAATACGCTGGTCTTGACATCATTGAAGTGGAAGGTGCGACGGGCTTGTATGACACCAACTACGAAGGCAAGGCACAGGCAGCTATCGACGCTTTGAAGAAGTCCGACTTCGTTTATCTCCACATAGAGGCGAGCGATGAAGCAGGACATGAAGGCAATGTGGATTTGAAATTGAAGACGGTGGAGTATCTAGAGAACAGAATCGTCAAACCGATTTATGAAGAGGTGAAGAATTGGAATGAACCAGTGGCAATCGCTATCCTTCCAGACCATCCTACTCCATGCCGCATCAAAACGCATATCTCAGCACCTATCCCATTCCTGATCTACAAACCAGGAGTAGACGGTGATGACGTGAAGAAATACGATGAGTTCTCATGTGCAGACGGTGCATATGGCACATTGGTCGGCGACGAGTTCATCAAAGCATTGCTTGACGACTAAAAGAGACAAAATCCACCGAGGACATACTTGTCTGGGTGGAACGCCATTGTCTCCACACCACTGCGAGCCCGTAAGGGCGAGCCACAGTATACAGAGGAATAATTGTATAAGAGCATAATTCATAACTTTTATCTCTTCATTCTTAATTACTAATAAAGATGAAGTATTATAGCACAAATAAAAAGGCAGACAAAGCCACTTTGCAGCAAGCCGTTGTAAAAGGACTTGCTGCAGACAAAGGTTTGTTCATGCCAGAGGTAATCAAGCATCTTCCAGACTCATTCTTCGAGAACATGAAGGACATGAGCCTACAGGAGATCGCATACGTTGTTGCAGACGCATTCTTTGGTGAGGATGTAGACGCCGAATCATTGAAGAAGATTGTGTACGACACACTCTCTTTCGACATTCCACTTACACACGTCAACGACAACATCTACAGTTTGGAACTTTATCACGGACCAACACTTGCATTCAAAGATGTAGGTGCCAGATTCATGTCACGTCTTCTTGGCTATTTCATCGCCAAAGAGGGACAGAAAGAGGTCAACGTATTGGTTGCCACTTCTGGAGATACAGGATCAGCCGTAGCTAACGGATTCCTTGGAGTAGAGGGCATCCGCGTCTTCGTGCTTTATCCAAAGGGCAAAGTGAGTCCTATCCAGGAGTGCCAGTTCACAACACTTGGCAAGAACATCACTGCTCTTGAGGTAGACGGAGTGTTCGACGACTGCCAGGCATTGGTGAAATCAGCATTCATGGATGCCGATCTTAACGCACACATGAAGCTTACAAGTGCCAACTCCATCAACGTGGCACGTTTCTTGCCACAGGCATTCTACTATTTCTACGCAGTGGCTCAGCTACACAAGATTGGCAAGAAAGACAATATCGTCATCTGTGTACCGTCTGGAAACTTTGGAAACATCACAGCAGGATTGTTTGGCAAGAGAATGGGACTACCTGTTTCTCGCTTCATCGCAGCCAACAACCGCAACGACATCTTCTTCAAATATTTGCAGACAGGCAAGTATGAGCCAAAGCCATCTGTTCAGACTATCGCAAACGCAATGGACGTAGGTGATCCAAGCAATTTCGCCCGTATCTACGACCTATATGGAGAGAGCCACGCAGAGATCAGCAAAGAGATCAGCGGATGCACATACACAGACGAACAGATTGCGGAGACATTGGCAGACTGCTACAAGAAGACAGGCTACTTGCTTGATCCACACGGAGCAGTGGGCTACAGAGCATTGACAGAGATGCTTAAGCCAAACGAAGTAGGTGTGTTCCTTGAAACAGCCCATCCAGCCAAGTTTAAGGACACAGTAGAGAAGATCATCAAAGACGAAGTCAAGATACCAGCAAAACTTCAGGAATTCATGAAAGGAAAGAAGCAGAGCGTACCAATGACTAAGAATTTCGACGATTTCAAGAAATACCTATTGTCAAAATAAAACGACACACATGTGTAGAGACGCACGGTCGTGCGTGTCACAATCACAAACGCGGACGTCGTGTCATGATAATACCAAAGGCGGTTACAGGAATGTGACCGCCTTTATTGGTTTTATCCTATTTCATTTGGTTTATCCAGCGTCATTTGGAAAAGAGAACATTGAATTATATTTTTGCATAAAAGGGAACCGTAATAAAATCTGAATTCATCTATGAAAACATATATCATATCAATAAGTTTCATCTTTTGTACCGTTCTTAATTCTCTTGCACAAAAACAAGAAGAAGATCAAGAGGAAGATAATGAGTTCATTTCAGAAGAAGATGTCACATATTATTTTAAAGAGTTCAAAGTGAACGGAAAATCCGCTGAAGATATAATTCCTGAAAAATGGGAAATCATGAGCAGTGCGACTGGAGATCTTAACGGCGACGGAATCGATGACATAGCTTTTTTCACGAGAAAAGAGTTTAAGAACAGTACCCCTGATGAATACAAACTGAATTCCAACAGTATCGTATTGGCAATTTATTGGGGCAATAATAATGGAGAATTTACTCAATATAAAATTTATGATGGTCTTGTTCCACCAGAAGAACCCTGTGGTGTAACTTATGAAAATTTAAATGTAGAAATAACTGAAAAAAGAGTTTTGATTTATCACGTAAATATATTTTTATCCTGTGGCTCATGGACAAACCCTAATTATTCTGTCAAATACAGATATCAAGACGGGGCTTTCTACAAAATTGGATATGATTCCGACGAATTTCATAGAGCATCCGGAGATGCTTCAAATGTCAGCATCAACTATTTGACAGGCAAAAAGAAAACCACATCATATAACATGTTTGAGGATAGCGTTCCTACTATAACAAAATGGGAAACTTTCAACGAACCTCTAATGGAACTCGGAAAATAACCATCTTTATTGGTTTTATCCAAAGGATTCATAAAATATATTCCATCTACCAGCATAGAACACTTAAAAGCGTTTTTTATGTCACGTTTTAGCCACCTTTTCTCGTTTGCCTAGCAATGTGTGCACAAACAGCATAAACGCTCTCATAGGCGGTTAAATCAACAAAAATAAGGCATTGATTTGTTACTATCTTTATTAATCCTCTAACGAGGAATCTCCCGTCTTCATAATACATTCCGTCTACCGGAATAGAACACCTAAAGGTGTATGTAGTTTTTTGAATAAAATTCATGAAATCCTGTGTTTCTGCACAAATATATGTATTTTTTACACAATATATTTTTATTATTCAGAATTACATATTAACTTTGCGTCAAAATAACACAAACATTAAGCCTATGAAAAATTTATTATTATCAGCAGCAATTGGAGATATCTGTGGTGTACCATACGAATTCATCGCTTGGAAAGATTACGATAATATAAACTTGTTCCATCCAAAAAACGATTATTCAGACGACTCTGTTTGTACCTTCGCTTGTGCAGAGGCTTTCTTGGAAGGTAAAGATATCGCAGAACGCTTAAAAAACAGATGCTTAGCCGATCCTAACCGTTGCTACGGATTAGGGTTTCGTAATTGGCTATCAAAACCTGGTATAGCACCAGCATACAATAGTTGGGGCAATGGATCTGCGATGAGAGCATCGTCGGCTGGATTCTTGGCAAAGAGCGAAGATGAGTGTGTTGATCTTGCGACTAAGACTGCTCTTCCAACTCACAATCATCCAGAGGGAATAAAAGGTGCTGTAGCCACTGCTCTTGCCATCTTCTACGCAATGCACGGACATGATAAAGAATATATCCGCACTAATGTGCTTAACAAGTTTTATCCAAAATGGGAAGGAGTGAAATACAAATCGTTTCAGCCATCTTATCAGTTTAATGAAACATGTATGGACACTGTGCCTGCCAGTATAATATGTTTCCTTGAAAGTACCGACTTTGAAGACTGTCTGAAAAAGACAATCGCAACTGGCGGAGACGCAGATACAATGGCTGCTATATCTTGTCCGATAGCATACGCATTCTATAAGGAAATGCCAGAAAAACTTATCGAACTGGCAAAAATTAAACTTCCTAATTGGATGCTTGACGTAAACGATAAATTTGATGACGTTTGTAACAAGTAATACTTTCTATACCAAAGGCGGTTACAGGAATGTGACCGCCTTTATTGGTTGTTTTATAAAAACATACTATCTTTGACAAAACATCCATCCTATCTTTATACGTAGGAATGGACATTAAAGAAAGTATGCAGGTGATTTAATTGCATTTTACAAATTGAACAACAACCATAGATTAAAACACATGGAAGAAAATTCAGCATACAGACATGTTCACTTCGCTGTAATGGCAATAGAAAGCGGAGCACGAAAATTAGGTATATCCGGCAAAGAGATGTATGATAGATTAAAGGCACAAAATCTCATTCATCGCCGTCTTTTCAAAAGATATGAGGAACTTCATACACAAAGTTTACAATATGTGGCAGATGATATCTGTGAAACACTCATAAACTGGGAGGCTGAAAAATGATTACTCTTTACCACGGATCTTATTTGTCCATATCCTCTCCTTTTGTTAAGATTGGTCGCAAAAAGGTAGACTTCGGACAAGGTTTCTATCTAACTAAACTGCGAGAGCAAGCAGAATCATGGGCAAAGGCAATTGCAGAAAGAAAAGGACGAAATACTAAACCTATTTTGTCTGTATATGAATTTGACATTGACAAACTTAATAATTCGCATTTTCGTTATAAAAAATTTGAAGAATATAATATAGAATGGTTAGACTACGTTGTTGATTGTAGAAAAGGAGGAAGTCAACAACTAACATTCGATATCGTTGAAGGTGGAATTGCAAACGACAATGTCATAGATACTGTTGAAGATTACGAAAACGGCATTATTACAGCAGAACAAGCACTTGGTCAATTAAAATACAAGAGTGTCAACCATCAAATATGTATTCTTAACCAAGAAATTGTTGACCTATTTCTACATTACCAACGTTCTGAAGAACTTAATTTGGAGGAAGATATATAATGAGAGACAATGTATTATGGCGTAAACAAAGCCGCATCATCATTTTATTGGCAAAAACCCTTCAAATAAGCGAGGAACGTGCACTCGACTTGTTCTATTCCACTAATGTCTATAAACAACTTTCTGATCCTAAATATGGTCTTCAGCTTATGAGCGACGAATATATACTTGAGGATATCATAAATGAATTAAGAAAAGAATAGCGTAAAACTTCAAAGGCTCTGTCCTATATAATAACTGATATTCCGCCTCTTACTCATAAAATCGTAAATTTTCTCTGTGTTCCTTGTATCTCTGTGGTTGATTTATGTGCTCGCCTACGGCTCGCACTAAGGAAGGGGTTAGGGCCAATATCAATCAAACATGGGCCCTTAACGATCCTCATTTATGACACTCCCACTATCTTTTTGATTTCGTCGAATTCACGTTGAATACTATATAAAATAGGCGGGTGCAGGATTGTCTCCGCCTTTATTGGTTAAGCAACCATTTTGTAACGGGAATAACCTTTATAATCAACAATTGCGATATTTTACACATTTTAGACAAGCTTATTGCGATATTTTACAAAAAGACACGTATGACCTGGATCATTCCTTACCTTTTTATTCCCCACATGCTCAACATATACCAAAGCCAATTGCAGGAATGTCTCCGCCTTTATGGGTTTTCATTTGGAAAAATCTCCGTCGATTGATAACTTTGCAGAAATTGAAATACTGACACCAAAAGATCGAATGGTATCATAGAAGGAATGCGTCACGCTATTGTTAATGATCATTAAAAATCAAAGCCAAATTGCTTTGGAACGTGCTATTGTAAAAATGACATTCCTCATTTGAAACCATGGATTGAAGATTTTTATGATAAAGAAACATAATATTTTAAGAAACAGACATATAATTTAACAACATAGTATAATATTTGAGCTTTACGCTCTTATTCTCCAACTTAGTAAAATCCGCCAAATTTTATAGACACGAGAATAAGCGATGCGGGAGGTTCACGCCTTTGGGCGTGAGCCGTTTCGTGCTTATCTGTGTCTGCGGTTCTTGGCGGAGCCTTCTAAGTTGAGATAAGCAATCACGAACGGTTCACGCTTTTTTTATGCAAACAATCGAAGAGATACATATCGGTGAGATCATCAAGCACGTGATGAAAGAGCAAGGTCGCAGTCCATCATGGTTAGCCAAACAATTGGGATGCGAGCGAGCAAATGTTTACGACATCTATAAAAGGCAATACATCGACACTCATCTGTTGCAAAAAGTATCTATAATCCTGAACCACGACTTCTTTCAAGTCTACTCTTCCCACCTAAAATTTGTCAAATAATACTATACAAATCGTATGATTATCCTGACATACCTTTGACTTATTGGAAAAAACGGTTTTTATAATTTTGCAAATGATATTTAAAGACGTCTATAGCGGATTCTATAGATGAAGATGCACACTTTAATTAACTTAATTAACATGGATAAAGATTTAGAATTTTTGACAAAATGTGATAATGATGATTTAAAAGTATTATGTGATTATCTAACAGAAAAAGGAAGTCTTACCGAGAGTCTTAAAAATAAAGATTCTTATAAAAAATACTATCCTAACAATCTTATCGCAATGGTTGATGATATAGAGTGTGAATTTAGAAAATTTGGAAGCAACACATTTTCCAATTTATTTGGCAAAACGAACTCTTATAAAAAAATCTTGTGTAAGGTTTGTGACAAAATGAAAGTCAACTACAATGAAGAACAGAATGTAAGTTTTATAGAACAAAATTTGCTTCTTAAAGTATTGACAGATAGCGTAGAAAAAATGTCGCAGGAAGAAATTGAGAATATTGTAAAAGATATGCATCTCAATGTCAATATACCTACAAAAGAAGCAGTAGTTGCAGCACTCCAAGCTGGTGTAAAATTGGGGGGATTTGCAGTTTACCAAGGAGCTTTAATTGTAGCAAATGCAGTAGCTAAAATTGTTTTAGGTAAAGGTTTAACTTTTGTTGCTAATCAAACATTAACAAAAGTGATTGGTGCATTTGCAGGACCGATAGGATGGGGAGTTACTGCAGTTTGGACAGCCATTGATATTGCAGGTCCTGCTTACAGAGTGATTATCCCAGGATGTATCCAAATTGCCTATATGCGTACAAAATTAAATAGTACTTTGGGATAACACATTTGTATTGATTTCCTCTCAAATTTTGATTATTAGAGATAGAAAATCTAACAGAAATTGTTTGATTATTCTGGCACTCCTTTATAGGAGAAAACGAGGTTAATATTTTAATGATACATAAAGACGTCTATAGCGGATTCTATAGAAACTAAATTTTTATATTATGGATGATAACAAATCAAAAGAAACAGATGTAGAACTACAAGACATCTACAAAAGTCAAGATCATTATTCAGATAGTGGATTTTGGGATACTGCTAAAAAGGTTGCTAAAAAAGTTGGTAAAACCGTATTAAATCCTGCATTAACCTTATATTACACTCTTCAAAAAGATGATCTTGATTTGTCGAAAAAGGCTGCTATTCTTGGTGCATTAGGATACTTAATCCTTCCAATAGATTTAATTCCAGATTTTACTCCTATCTTCGGTTATACAGACGACTTAGCTGCCCTTGTTGCTGTTCTGAAAATGGTAAAAGATGAAATCAATGACAATATCACAGCTCAAGTTGTCAAAAAACTAAAAGAAATGTTGGGATAAAACAGTTTAATTACACCAACTAAATAGTTGTTTGGATACTATATCCAAACAACTTATCTTCTAAACTTAATCTTTTAGCATTATGACAGAAGAAATCAAGAATCCTTCTAACTTGGATACAGAAGGAGTAAAACAAGAAAGAATTAAAGTAGACATTGAAAAAGTTATAATACATCCAAGCAGATTTGTAAAAAAACAACCTACAAAAGGTTCACATATACGTGTAAAGCGAGCTTGGGGAGCATATTACCACCATGGAATATATATATCCGACAGCGAAGTCATTCACCTAACTGGAAAGTTCGCTCCTTGGAATTGGAAAAATGCAAAACCTGAATGTACTTCCCTTCATACTTTCCTAGATGGAGGTACTGTGGAAGTTAGAGATTATACCGAAGAGCAAAAACAAAAAATACAAGATGTAGAAACGATTGTTGATAATGCTAGAAAATTACAAAAGAAGGGCACTAAAGGATATAACCTATTGTGGAACAACTGTGAATGTTTTGCAAACTCATGTGTCTTTTTCAAAGATCTAGAAGATAGAATTATAGATATAAATATGAACAAGCAAGGTCATGATGGATTGATAAAACTTGCTGTTGTTACCGTACTTACTTTGGGTCCTATAATCATCAAAGTTCTAGATAGCAAAAACAGCGATGATTCTAAAGAAGCATAATATATAATCACTACATCTATGCAAAAACGAAACCTTTTAGATTCAGTCACTATCCCTCTTGAGCGTGAACTGAGAGAAAAAATCCATAATGCCCTTCAAGGAGACATTGTTGAACTGCTTTCAGACATAACTGAACCATCGAAAGCACCTTTTTATTTACAAGGATGCAAAGACGGTCGTGCATTCAAAATAGAAAAAGGCTTTTTCAAAAAATACTACAATTTATGCGAAGAGGTGAAAAAGTCTCTCAACTTCAAAGAAGATGTCGACGTATATATTGTAAGCAACCCTGAAGTAAATGCTTTCGCTATTCTTAGAGCCTCTGAAGATCATCCTCACACAATTATCCTAAACCACTCTTTAGTCCAAATGATGACAGACGATGAACTAAAATTTGCCATCGGACATGAAATTGGTCATTTAATCAAAAGAGATTCCAGACTCAATCAACTTATTGATTTTGTTTATCCGAAAGATACAAAGATGCCACCTTCATTGACATATAAAGTCTCTTTATGGCATCAACTATCCGAATTGGAATGTGACAGATATGGATTCCTAGCTATGCCAAAATTATCCGTATGCGTCAGTGCTTTATTTAAACTGACAACAGGATTCGACTTGGAAAAAATGGAAATGAATATTGAAGAATTTTTGTCGCAAATTCCAAATAATCTTGAATATTTGTTTAATGATGATTTTGAATTAGAAGGAACTCATCCAGTCAATCCAATCAGAATAGGAGCTTTACAAATTTTCTCCAAAAAATGTGCTTCCGACAAAGCAACAGATGGTTATTTCGACAATATGATGAATGAGTTGATTGCAGAAATGACAAATATTTCTTCAAGTCCACTTGAAAAAAATCTCGTCAAATTCTTTGCGATAGGAGGTCTTAGAATGATATCCTTAAAGGAAGAATTTCAAGAAGAGGAATACAAAGTTATCATTTCTGAACTTTCTGAATTCATTCTAAATCCAAAAGAGTATCTTGAAGAGATAGCAAATGATGATGATATATTCGACACATTACAAAACGTTATATATGATATTCTTGAAGTGGAACCTGATCTTAGAGATTTAATGCTTGAATATCTCATCCGTATAGCATTGGCTGACAAAAAAATCGAATCTATTGAGGTAGACACTATAATGGAATTAGGAGAGTCTATGTTGGGCTTTAGCAGAGAAGAAATCGCTAAATTCTTTGCGAACCATATCCAAAAAAGCTTCTCTCCCGATATTCTCGCATTGGTTTAAATATTTATCCCCTAACGGGGAAATCCCGTCATCATGATTATATATCTACCGATATAAAACACCTGACGGTGTATTTAAGTTATTCGAGTATATCGTCCCCGATTCATGCGTCTGAAAGACGCTGCCGAGCAAAGCGCGAGTAACCCCCGGGACGAAGTCTCGTGGGATAGCGACGGCATCAAAAACTTGCGTTTCTTCATCAATAACCTCGAAAATGTGTAATATTTTAGTTTCAATAACCTCGAAAATGTGTAAATAAAATCATTAAACATAAGATATACAATCAGTTACTAAAATGGGAAACAAAATGGATTTCAACATATTTTTGAGACGTTATAAGTTTCTTTTATTCCGTCTAAAAAGACGCTGCCGAGCGGAGCGCAACCCCCGCGACGAAGTCTCGTGGGATAGCGACGGCATCACAACTTTGCCCAATTCTTGTACGGATTCTCCGCAAGATGTGAATTATAGTAGCGTTTGTCGCCAGTGACCTCAAAACCTATCCATTCTGGCATCTCAAAGGCCTCCTGCTCACTCTGCAACTCGATCTCAGCAACTATCAATCCTTTGTTGTCGCCAAGAAACTCATCTATCTCCCACGTATGATTGCCTCGCTTTATCTTATAACGGTACTTCTCCACTATCGGCGTCTGGCTCAGCTCCAACATGGCATTCGCGTCGCCAAGGGGTATCTGATACTCAAACTCCAAACGGGTGAAACTCTGTGTCTTGCTCTTGATCGTCAAGTATCCTTTATCACCGGCAACACGCACTCTCACTGTATTGCCCTTCTTATTCAAATATCCTTGGGCATAATGTACTCCTTCGCCTGCCTCAGCACGCCAGGAGTCGTCTGCCATTAAGAATTTCCTCTCTATCTCTATATTCATGTCTCCGACGGAATTAAAAATCTTCAAAATTCATATCGTCATCCATGTCTACTTTTCCATCTTTGCCCTTCTTTTTGCCACTCTTGTGATGATTGTTTCCGAATGAATAAGAAGCAGTCAAATTAAATGTTCTTCCATTACGAGTGGTTTTTGACACCTGATAGAAAGAATCAGACCATGTCTCTCTCTTTCGCTTGTTGGAATTGAGAATATCTCTTACATTGAACGACAACGACAATCTGTTGTCCATGAACTGTTTCTTAAATCCTATGTTCATGAAGAATGTGTTCATATTCTTTCCCTGTGCAGCCACTCTTGGTGAACGGTAGTTGAATGTGAATTGTCCTGTGATCGCTTTTGGAAGACGGAAATCAATTCCTTCCTTCAAATCCCAACTGAATCCGCTACGCTGCTTCAATGTCAATAGATTCTTTCTCAATACACCATCAGAATCGGCTATTTCGATCGAACTTTCTCCCCCTACAAGATTGTAATAATACAAATTCACATTGGTTGTGAAAGTAAGTGCCTTAAATTTGTTTTTTGCGATAAATTCCAATCCCGTCGAATGAGAACGGTTCAGATTGGCAAATGTGCTTTTCAATATCGCCGTATTGTCCGACACCTCTGTCCAACTGTATTGCTCCACCACATCATCTGTGAACTTATAATAAGCGGAAACTGTATAAACATGTCCTTTCTCAGTGGTGTGAAGATAATTCATCTCACCAGAAAAGGCCTCCTCCGGATGCAAATCTGGGTTACCATAACTGATATTTGTTGAATCCGACATGTTTGGATTAGGATTCAATCGGAATCCACGTGGACGTGATATTCTTCGTATTGTGCTGAACTGCAACTCGTCATTATCAGTAATACTGTATGAAAGGAATAATGATGGGAACAGATTTCCATACAAATCGAGATCATCATAAGTTCCTGTGTTGTGTTGCTTCCATGAGATGTCCGACAATTCACCACGTAGTCCTACCTTATATCCCAATCTTTTCACTTTTCCACTCCACATGCCATACCATGCATACACATTCTGAATGTACTCGAAATCATTTGTCAAATTATCCTGCTGAACAAAAGGATCCGAACTATTGCTGCGATCAAAACTTAAAGCGTTATTCCTTTCGTTTGTAAGATCGACATTGATACCCAATTCCAATTTGCTCAATTTTCCTACAGGTGAGGTATAATCGATTGCAAACTGATTTTTGCGTATTGTGCGGTCGTTTGTCTGTCTCTGCTCAGAATAGTTCAAAAGTTGATTAGACATGTCATAACGTGACTGATAGTAAGTCACATCGTGATTCTGGCTATTGCTCGACGTCTGGGCAAGAAAAGTAAGTTCTGTATTTTCTCTGAATGTATGTGTGTAATCAAACTTCAACGTATACATGTTTCGAGGGCTTTGTGCCGACGCTGTTCTGCTCGAATATGATGTATCTATTCTTTCTCCATTCTCTATTCTACCGAAATTATACTCAAAGTCTTCGTTTCTTCTGTTTTTTCCAAGAGATAAGACACCAGAGAATCCGACTCTGTTTTTATCATTTATCTTATAATCCACACCTAGTCGGGCAAAATATGAATTCATAACAAAATCTCTTCCTCCATCTGTCACATTGTAGACACTATCGATTTCAGTGCCCCTGTTCAAATATTGTTCACGATCAATATCAGAAGTTCCTCTGAATGTACGACGCTGGTATCCTAATGAAGACAGAATAGTCCACTTGTTTTTTGTGATATTTACAGAGGCTCCAAGATTACCTCCCAATTTTCCTTCGGACGGATATGAAAGTCCGGCTGTGACATTTCCAAACACTCCTGCTGGAACATCCTGTTTCATCACAATATTGATGATTCCCGCAGAACCTTCAGCTGAATATTTAGACGATGGATTGGTGATAACCTCGATTTTTTCAATACTTCCTGCTGGAAACTGTTCAAGCAACTCTCCCTGAGCGTCACCTGAAAGTCCGACACTTCGTCCGTTGATAAACACCTCCACATTCTCATTGTTGCGGAGTGAGATGTTTCCTTCCATATCCACATCAACAGTAGGGATATCACGAAGTACATCGGTAGCTGACACTCCTACAGAAGCAGCACCTTCATTGACCAAAAATGTTTTCTTGTCAACATCCATCTGCATTTGTGAGCGGTTACCGACAATCTCCACTTGACTCAAAAGAGCAACGTCTTCACGCAATTTGATTGTGAAATGGGCTCCTCCTTTACGTTTTAGAATTTCTGGTGTGATTTTTCCGTTATAATCATTATATCCCATAAAGGAGATGACAAGCTGATAATTATCCTCTGCGACGTTTTCCATCACAAAACGTCCGTCATCACCTGTGAAATGTCCTTGTACAGTTTTTGTTCCATCCGCACTTTTCAGTTCCACATTCGCAAATGGAATAGTCTCACCAGTTTTGGCATCCACAACCCTACCATTGATCGTGTAGCCTTGTGCCATCGCACTCAGAATACTGATGAAATAGAATAAAAGTGAAAGAATCTTTTTAATTGTCATAGAAAATAAATGTTCGTTGTTTGTATTATTAAGCAAATCTTTTTTTGTTCAGTCCTTAATAAGCATTTATAAAAAAGTGCATACGCTATTGAAAGCGTACGCACTAATTATTAATCTTCCTTTGGTTTCTCTACGTCTACTTCAGGAATTTCCTTTTCCTTGTTTTCATTATTTTGAGATTCCTCAGATACAGTTACAGAACTGTCTTCTTTTTTCTCTGCCTGAGCATTCTCGTTCTCACGCATAAGTTCTTCATTACGAGATTCCCACTTTCGTTTGCCAAAGATTTTTTCAAGATCATCGGCAAATATCACCTCACGCTCAACAAGAAGTTCTGCCAACTTACGATGACCTTCAGCATTTTCGCGCAACACCTGTTTTGCTCGCTCATACTGACTATTAATCAACGTTTTGACTTCATCATCTATTAATTTTGCCGTCTCTTCCGAATATGGTTTCGTAAATGAATAGTCCGCCTGAGAATCATAGTAGCACAAGTTCGTAAGCTTGTCGCTCATACCATAATATGCCACCATTGCGTATGCTTGCTTAGTGCTTCGCTCCAAATCATTAATGGCTCCTGTACCGATTGTGCCCAAAACCAACTCTTCGGCAGCACGTCCTCCAAGGAGAGAACACATTTTGTCGAGAAGATTCTCTTTAGTGATCAACTGTCGCTCTTCTGGCAAATACCATGCGGCTCCTAAAGCCATTCCACGCGGAACGATTGTCACTTTCACCAATGGATCAGCATACTGAAGCATCCAACTGATTGTTGCATGTCCTGCCTCATGCACTGCAATAGACCATTTTTCAGAACGAGTGGTGATTTTATTTTTCTTCTCCAATCCACCGATAATTCTGTCGACGGCACTCAAGAAATCTTCCTTATCTACACGTGTCTTGTTGCGACGCGCGGCTATCAAAGCTGCCTCGTTGCAGACGTTGGCTATATCCGCGCCACTGAATCCAGGAGTCTGACGTGACAAGAAATCAACATCAATATCATCCGCAAGTTTCAATTTTGACAAATGGACATTGAAAATTGCCTTTCTATCATGAACATCCGGAAGATCAACGTGAATCTGACGGTCGAAACGTCCGGCACGGACCAATGCTTTATCAAGAATGTCGACGCGGTTTGTCGCAGCCAACAGGATGACACCAGAGTTTGTGCCGAATCCATCCATCTCTGTAAGCAACTGGTTAAGAGTGCTTTCACGCTCATCGTTGCCACCGCCCATGCTTGCATTCTTGCCTCGAGCTCTACCGATGGCATCAATCTCGTCGATAAATATGATACATGGAGCCTTCTCTTTTGCCTGACGGAACAAATCTCTTACACGGCTTGCTCCCACACCGACAAACATCTCCACGAAATCAGAACCTGATAGAGAGAAGAACGGAACATCAGCCTCACCAGCCACCGCTTTGGCAAGAAGCGTCTTACCTGTTCCCGGAGGGCCAACAAGGATAGCTCCCTTTGGAATCTTACCTCCAAGTTCTGTATAGCGGGCCGGATTCTTAAGAAATTCCACAATCTCCTCGACCTCCTGTTTTGCCTCACTCAATCCAGCCACATCCTTGAATGTCACTTTGTTAGGATTATTTCCCTTTTCAAAAAGCTGAGCCTTGCTCTTGCCGACGTTGAACACACCGCCAGGACCTGCTCCTCCGCCACCCATTCTTTGCATGATGAACATCCAGAAGAATATAAGCAAGATGAATGGACCGAATGTGTAAAGGAATCCCTCAAACATACTGCTGTCTTCCGTAAATGTAAGGTCTACCTTTTCGACTCCATCCTCTTTCTGCCACTCTGTCAAATCCTCCGTGAAACGATCTGCTGAAGGTATCTTCACATGAACCTTAGGATTAGCGGCATATTTTGTAGAGTCGGAACCGAATGCGTTACGCATCTTGCCCTCCTTTACTGTAGCCTCAGCATATTTGTCGTTTGTGATGACGGTGATTTTAGAGACAGAATTGGTTTCCACAAGATACTTGATCTCGTTGTAGCCAA
Organism: Bacteroidales bacterium; assembly: GCA_015061115.1. Classification (GTDB taxonomy): domain Bacteria; phylum Bacteroidota; class Bacteroidia; order Bacteroidales; family Paludibacteraceae; genus UBA1723. The sequence continues at coordinate 104,988 of SUXE01000013.1, forward strand.
TCTCCTTTGCTGAATGATTGTCGTCTGAAAAATAAATTCCAACCAAAAAGATCGCCACCAAGCCATACAGCCAATAAAGGCCTGATGATGACTTGAAATTTGGCATCTTTGGTTTATTGTTACTTTCTTGGGCCATATAATTTAATCTAAATCAGGTATTTCTGTTATCTTCGCGTCTTCCCATAGCTCCTCTATGCGATAAAACTCACGCATTTCCGGAAGCATAACGTGAACAATGATTTCTCCATAATCGATGGCAATCCACTGACCATTCTCATAACCATCCGCTACGATAAAATGAACCTTCAACTCACTTCTAACATAATGTTTCACAGAATCAGCGATGCTGACGACGTGAGTGGTCGAATTACCTTCACAAATCACGAAGTACGGACAGCTGTAGTTTTCCAACTCAGTCATATCTACAGTAACGATTTTCTTAGCCTTTCGTTCCTGCATTCCCTCAACTATCTTCTGAATAATAGTCTTTGTGTCTACTGTCATTAAATTCTTTGTTTATATTGCCAATAATTTCTCTTTTGCCTCTTCCACCTTGTCAAAATTGAACTCCGAAATAGTCTTGTTCATAAGTGCTGTAATTCCGTCGTTGCAAAGGTTTCCTATGCTACCCTGATGAGTGTGGTGGATATTCTTGTTTGGCTTGAACTCTCCAGCCTCACATTGCAATCCCACTTTCTTGTAAGCGTCTCTGAATGGCATTCCTTCTAGAGCCAAACGGTTGACCTCTTCCACACTGAAAATGAAATCATATTTTGGATCATCAAGAATATGCTCGTTGATTTTCACATCAGACATGATATGTGTGGTCATCTTGATACAATCCAACAATTCGCCGAATGATGGCATGAATACCTCTTTAATAATCTGCAAGTCACGGAAATATCCGCTTGGTAGATTATTGATAAGCATCATTATCTGCTGAGGTAGACTCTGGATTTTGTTGCATTTAGCACGAGTCAACTCAAATACGTCTGGATTCTTCTTGTGTGGCATGATGCTTGATCCTGTTGTGCACTCGTCTGGAAGTTTGATGAATCCAAAATTCTGCGACGTGAACATACAAGCGTCAAAAGCCAATTTTGATAGAGTAGCTGCTATACCTGCCAATGCGAATGACACAGTCTTCTCCATCTTGCCACGACACATCTGAGCGTACACCACATTATAGTCCATAGTGTCAAATCCCAACAACTCTGTCGTCATCTGACGGTTCAAAGGGAACGATGAACCGTAACCTGCTGCTGATCCCAGAGGATTTCTGTTAGTCACCTTCCATGCCGAAAGTAGAAGTTCCATATCGTCGGCAAGACTCTCTGCGTATGCGCCAAACCATAGTCCGAACGACGAAGGCATCGCAATCTGCAAATGAGTGTAACCAGGAAGAAGCACATTCTTATACTTCTCACTCTGCTGAATCAACACATTAAACAGACCCTCGACAGCCTCAACCACACTCTTGATCTGCTCTCTTGTCCACAATTTCATGTCGACAAGCACTTGGTCGTTGCGTGAACGGCCACTGTGGATTTTCTTTCCCAAGTCGCCAAGCTTACGTGTGAGCATAAGCTCCACCTGAGAATGAACATCCTCTATTCCCTCTTCAATTACAAATTCTCCACGATGTGCGGCCAAATAGATATTCTTCAGTTCCGCAAGCAACACAGGAAGTTCGTCTTTGGCGATCAAGCCAATCGACTCCAACATAGTGATATGAGCCATTGAGCCCAACACATCACACTCAGCCAAGTACAAATCCATCTCACGGTCTTTGCCAACCGTAAACTTCTCAATCTCTGCGTTTGTAGCCTTGCCTTTGTCCCACAACTTTGTAGCCATATCCGTAATTTAAAAGGGAGGTGATATTACTTACCGTTTCCGATGAATTTCTTATTAAGGAAGATGTAAGATCCGATACCAGCAACAAACAAAATAGCTGCAACTACCAAAATAGCGTTATTTGTCAACTCTGCAAAGCTGTAAATAGCCAACAAAATAACTCCCAATAAAACTAAAATAGCCCCTAGGCTTCTCTTCAATTGATCCATATTCTTATCTTATTATACACAATTATACTGCAAATTACGCATAATTTTTTTTATATAACAAAAGTATGTGCCCAAAAAATAGCCGAATTGGCAAGAGAAAGACAAGAAAATTAAAAATTAGAAATGCTAAATGCTAAATTGTTATTGAATGCGGCGTTGTCATGATTGAGGTTTGTTAAGGACGGAACGTCCTAACCCCTCTTCCTTTGTGCGAGCCGTAGGCGAGCACTTATAAAAACACAGAGGATAGAAGAATTAAGAGATAGTCTTCGATTTTTTGAAGAAAAGGATAAGAAAGCAAAACTTATAGTATTGCCTTTCAGGCAAAGTTTTTTGTATCATCGTCACTTCTCCCCGAGACATCGTCACGGGTTTCTCTCGCTTTGCTCGGTAACGTCTTTCAGACGAAAATTTCTCATGATCACGTTTTCTCTCGTTTTTGTTTTCTCCGTTCAGGAGTTTTCTTCACAAACTTGTTTGTGGGTTTTCCAAGCGGCAATTGATATTTTCAGACGCTGTTTTCTGTTTTTTCATTATTTATATTGCGGACAAGTTTGAAACCTGCCCTACGATCATTCTCTCTATTCTTCCTTCTAAACGTTAGCTTTCTCTCAATCCTCCCTGACTCTGTGGTCCTTTTGAGGATTGTTAAGGGCAGAATGTCCTAACCCCATTCCAGAGTGCGAGCCGTAAGGCGAGCTCATAGAATTTAATAAAACCACAGAGACACATCTTTTTATATTACGGGCAGGTATGAAACTTGCTCCTCCGCCAATTCGACGAATTGTATAATTATGTTATAATAAGGTTAAAAAAACTAAATCTGATTTCTCTCTGCACTATTTTTCTTTACTTTGCAGAAGATTTGGAAAACGTAAATTTTACTGCTATGAAAAAAGGTATAGTTTTATTGATACTTACTCTGTTTTGCGGACTAGCTTCTATCTCCGCACAGGGTTTCGACCAGAACCGTTACGACAATGGTCTGCAGCAGATTGCAGAAGCTAACCGCAACTACTTCCGCAATCAGGGATGGATAGAAAACAACTGGTACCAGCTTTCAAATTGGTATCCCGACGTCCTCCTTATCGATAATGAGGAGAAAGCATACATCGCAAAAGTGATCTGTTCCGACAAAATCATGTCGAGATTCGCAGCTCTCAACCGTATCAAGAAAGACGGTGCTCTGCCGACACCACGTGAAGTGGAGGATTTCAACCGTTTGATGTGGGATGAAATAGATGCTGCTGTGGCATATCTGTATAGAAGATAATGGTGTAGACATTATATAATACTTTGGAGGGAGTATCAAAATGTGAAATATTTTGATACTCCTCTTTTTATGGCAAATATTTCCAAATTCTTAGTGTTAATTAACCCTTTCCTCAACAGGTTCAATGAAGTTAAAAAATGTGAAAATCGTTATTGTTTCGTTCTGTTTGTGTAATTTTGAAAAATATTCTTACGACGGCAATTTTTTCAAACAGAAAATGAAAAGTAAATATTATGAATAAGAGTACAAAAAATTATTACTTAGAAAAAGTGGAAGGTGCATTGTTTAGACGACACTTTTACAAGTATCTGCCAACGCTTTTGACAATTTATTTGTCATGTATTTTCTCTTCCGTATTTTCTGTGGTGGTGGTATCTGAAGTATTTGTTGATACAACAACGAATAATATTCAGTACGTGGAGATAACCAATATCAATAATAAAAGTCAGAAAGTGAATCTGTTTGAGTTTTCCAACGGGAACACATCTGTATATGTAAATGATACCGTTTCATTTGCACCTCATGAGACAAAAATCATGATGTTCTCGGAATTCATTTTACCAGACAGCTCTGAGATTGATAGTTCAAAACTTATTTTTTCCAATTCAAGTTTGAGAATGTATGACATATTGTTGATGACACTTGACAGCACAGTTTCTGATACATTTTTTGTCAAAGCCAAAGTAGCTGGATGTACAGAGAGAAACAATGTGTTGGTGGATGAGGAATTTGGTATTGTCTCTTCCGATTTTAGAGATGCATCACCGTCACCATTGAAAGGAAACATGAATGTGAGAATGAAGAAGGTTTTGGCTTATACCTACGACAATTCGGGAAACCGATTGAAATCTGCCAGCAAAATAGTAAATGAGGTTAAAGGAGACGAAGAAATTATAGAAGAAAAAGAGCCTGTCGTTCCGGAAATAGTGATTGAAGACGACAGAACACATCCAAGATTTCAAGTTTATCCGAATCCTACAAATGGAGACGTGATTGTCGAAATGCCTGAAACAGGAGATTATACAATAAAACTATTTAATTTAAGATCTGTAAGTCTGCTTACAGAAGAAATTGTAAAAGGGAATACAGCGAAAATAAACATGACGGATTTGGCGACAGGAATATATATGGTCACCGTGTACAGAGGAAATGAAGTTTTCGGAACAGTGAAAATCATAAAAAAATAAGGGATTATGAATGGAGTAAAAAAAATAGTTATGTCTCTGAGAGTTGTTTTAGTCGCATTATTTACTTCGACAATTTGTCTACGTGTTATAGCAGACGACGTCGCTCGTCCGAGAACCAATATTAATACCCATGTCTCACAAGGAGCAGCATTAGTTGATCTTCCGATAGCTACACCACCAGGAGTTGGAGGATTCAAACCAGATTTAAGATTTTTCTATAATTCAGACGCTGCTGACGGATTGCTTGGTTTTGGCTGGATGATTTCTCCGTTGCACAAGATCACAACAACAAGTAAAACCGTTTTCTATGACAATACCGTTGAACCTATCGGCAGTGCCTTCTTGTTGGATGGAGAAAGACTCATAGAGGATAAAACGCAGTATGACACGATTTTCTACAAAAAATATGCAGATGACAATACGACAATCGCAAAATACGATAACAAATTTATAGTCCGTCTTCCTAACGGCAATGTGCAGACCTACGAAGAATCTCTGCCTGGATCTTATTGTTGGCTTTTGCAATCAGAGAAAGACAAAAACTCCAATGAGATAAATTATTATTGGAAGTGTACGGATGGGGAGACTCATAGGATTTCAGAAATACGCTATAATCAAAAGGGGACTGACGATCAGAAAGTTTCGGTACTATTCTCATATATCAAACGAGACGACCCGTTAACCACCCTTTACGCAAAGAGACTGGTCAAAACCAATTACTTATTGTCTGATATCAGTGTGACACTTGGAGACAAAGCATACCGCGAATACTCCTTGACGTATAATACATGGTACGGACAAAGGGTTTTGAAACAAATTGATGAGAAAGGCACCAATGGCGAGACTCTTCCTCCATATACCATCCAATGGACTGAGGAACCATCCATATATCATTGGAAAAACACATTCTCCACCGCTCTTGATTATCTTATCGACAAAAACAGCACAAACTGGACTTTTGCTGATTTCGATGATGACGGAGTGAAAGATTTGGTTTCATGGGGTGACACGTATGTGAAATTCTATTCGAAAAATAAAGATGGAGAGTATGTCTACAAGCATCAGATGAACACGCCCGACGATTGGAAAATCATCCAACCGATTTTCGGTTGCTTTTTCGATCCGCACAAAACAGATGTGTTGGTGAAATTCCAAAAAAATGGATCATACAAAGTTTGTGTAGGAGATTTATCATCACAGAAAGTACTAATAGAAGATGCCGAAGACTTCATTCATATTGTGGCGGATATGGATAACGACGGATACGACGAATTTGTCAGGTATAAAAAAGCAATGGAGAATCATTGTGCAGATATCAAGATTTTTGATTGGAATAACGATTGTTGGGGACATCTTAGCTTTGTCGCAAGCGTACAAAATAACATGACTAGAAACTGCAAAGTGATGGTTTCTGATTATAACGGAGATGGCTTGCTGGATATCGCTTTTGGATACGAATACATAGATAATTGGTATGCACCAGAAATAGGAAGTGAAGAATGGTTTGATATAAAACAGTGGTCATATCTTGAGATATTCACGAACACAGGAATTAAACCAAAATCAGAATTATCTGGCGGGGGCAAGATGACATTTGAAATGGCAAAAACCATAAAATTCGACAACTTAATGGATTTTCATACGGTAGCCGATTTCAATGGAGACGGATTACCGGACATTCTTTATGGTATTGTTGATGGAAAAATTGACGAAGGAAAAACAAAATTCAATTATTGCTACGAAAAAAAACAGGGAATTCTTTACAATAGGGAAAACTTAGAGTTTGAAGAAAAAGGATTAAATGAATCTTATAGTCTATATTATCCATATACAGATAAAGATGACAACAAAAACGACATTAAAGTCGGTGATTTCAACGGAGACGGAAAAGCAGATTTACTCTTCTTATGTGCAAACTATACGATGAAAAAAGATGCTTCACGTCTTTATGATTTATCTGGTGTTTGGGGAGAATGGAAAGATGCGACAATCGCATTCTATACATCGACGGGAGAGTCTTTCAAATTGGTATCGAAAAAGACAATTTCTGAAGAAAGAAACTGTTTCCTAAAAAGCAGCATCCAAATACATGATTTGGATAATAACGGCATTTCCGAAGCTGTCCATTTTATGGGATATGATCTGCTGACATTAAAGGAATCTGGAAGAAGCGGATATTTTACAGAACTCGACAAAGAAAAACTGAAGCCATATCTGAGGACGATTGAACAAAGAGTCATGAACAGTATGGTCGATTATTTCGTGCTTTCTTATGAGCGTCTTTCCGAAGAAGGAATGTATTCGACTCCTACTGTTTACAATATGCCTGCATCTTTATATAACGGAAATAAAGTTGTTGTGTCAAAGCTTTCATTTACCGGACAACGTGTCTATTCCTACAAATATGGATCGCTGTATTATGAAAAGACAGGAAAAGGTTTTATCGGTTTCCTAAATGAGACGGTGACTGACGAAACATCAAAGTTAGTCACAGAAAAGGAATGGAATTATTCAAGGCCTTCATTCATACCATTCTCATACAGGGAAAGAGTCTTTGATGAGGATGGAAATGAATTGTTTTTGACAGATAAATCATTCCGTCTGGCAAAAAGAGACGACAAAAAAATTTATCGTGTGTCGCTGTCTTATTTGAAAGAGAAAAACTATCTCAACAATACTCTAACAACCACGTCTTATAAAGACATGAACTCGGCTTTTATGCCACAGACAATTGTCACAAAGAAGGGTGATGAAGGAGGAATAACAAAGACTGACAAAATAGGTTATGATGATGTCGACGGGGGATCAGGATCACTTATGAAGAGAGTCTCGACATATTGGTCCGACAAAGAGGATTCTTCTTCCGTCAATTTGAAACTGGAAGCCAATTATTCTTACGATGAAAAGGATCGTTTGGTTGAGACTATCATCAAGCCGACGGGAATGGATGAGATGAAGGTGACGATGAAGTATGACTCTTTTGGTAACGTTGTCAAAGTGGATTCATCATCATCAGGTATTTCAAAAAGTTATTCGTTTGTATATGATAAAAGCGGAGTGAACCTTTCATCCGCAACCAACCATCTTGGCGTGACGACGCGGTATGATTACTCCAATGGCAATCTGATAGCCGAACATACTCCTTTAGGTACAACGTCTTACAAACATAATGGGTTTGGAGATGTTGTCGGCATTTCATATCCAAACGGATCAAGTATGGAAAGACGATTTTCCTATTTGATGTATCATGGTGACCTATGCCTTCAGCAACGGGATTCGTTCTCTACCGGAACAGTTACCAAGTCCATCACCAATGAAGGAAGACTTGAGATGGAATCTTCCACAGGTTTTGGAGGAATGGTGTCGACGCGTGAGTATTTCTACAGCGATGGCAGACTGTCTACTGTGCTAAACACATTTGGAGACAAAAAGCCTAAGAGATCCAGCCATACTGTTTATGACAAGGCTGGACGTGTGACGCTTGAAAAACAATATGTCGACTCTTTGAAATATCCAGAGCAAAGAGACTTTTATGGCAATCTGATATACAACAGGTCTGTGATCGATTCCGTGAGGTATATCTACGATGAACGTCTCACAACCAAGATCCATGGAGCGGACACCATCATCAGCGAGATTGACGACGCAGGCAGGACCATATCAGTCACTAAGAACGGAAAGGGCGTGGACTTTGCATACGACGCTATGGGCAACATGATCTCTGCCACACCACAGGACGGAGAGCCTGTCACTTTGGAATATAATTCCATTCGTCTGCGTACAAAGATTAAAGATCCAAGCGGAGGTGAGATTTTCACTAAGTACAATGGTTTTGGAAACATACTTCAGTCCAGCCAGTGCGTGCACAAGGCTGGCGACACGATTGTGTCCAAACAAACCTACAATGAGGTCGGCCAGATAGTGGAGTCGCAAATCGGCAATCAGACGATAAAATTCGCTTATGATGAGTTTGGCAGACCAGTGTCTTGTGGAAATGGCAATCATGAGCAGACAATAGCCTACGACAAGGTTGGAAACATCGCATCTGTGACAGAACAGATAGACAGCCTGACATTCACAAAATCGCTATCCTACGATAAAATCGGCAGACCGGTCTCAACCACGTCGCCAACAGGATTGAACATCAGTCTGAACTATGACCCATACAGCAACATCGAAGCAATACAATGCGACGGCAATCAGTTCTGGAGACTTGTCGACACGGACGAGTATGGCAAGCCGGTAAAAGAGACCTATGGCGGAATTATCAGAACAACGAAGTACGACAACAGAGGTCTGCCTATTCTGGACGACGTGGCAAAACTGATGCATCACGAGTATCTTTTCGACGTCAACGGCGACATGCTCCAGAAGAAAGAGACATATTCAAAGCAGGAGGAGGTCTTTCTTTTCGACAAACATAACCGTCTGAATATATGGAGGACGTTTGAGAAAGACACTCTCCGCAAAGAGATCTTCGCCTCATACGATGATGTCTATGGCAATATTGTATCCCGTTCCGACTCCGATTTCGTGTTCAACTACGGAGAATACGGATTGTCGCCCCATGCCCTCACCTCTATCGACGCTCCTATCCACGGACATGACAAAGAGAACAACTATACCTACACTGATTTCAAGATGCTGGAGAGTGCGTCGAACGGAGTGGATTCCATCTTTATAACTTACGGAGTGGATTTTCAGCGTCGTCGCATGAAAATTTTCAAAAATGATTCACTAATTTTGACACGCTATTACTTCTCGGATTACGAGGAGGAGCATTATGCCGACGGCAAAGTCAGGAAGATTGACTACATCACCGGTCCGACAGGATTGGTAGGAGTGAGGATCTCCACAAACGGAACAGATACTCTTCTTCATGCCTTCACAGACAGGTTTGGAAATCTCGTGATGCTTGTGGACGAGGAAGGAAATGTAGTGGAAAGGCTTGCATACGATCCGTGGGGAGCGAGACGTAATCCTGACGATTGGACGAAACCAGACACAGCGAGACATCTGTTGCCTCGAGGCTATTCCATGCATGAGCATCTCGATTGTCTGGGACTCATCAACATGAACGCTCGTATCTACGAGCCAGCCACATGTAGTTTCCTCAGCCCCGATCCGCTCATTGCCGACGAGAGCAATTGGTTGAACTACAACAGATATTTGTATTGCCTCGGCAATCCAGTGAAGTTTGCAGATCCGACGGGAATGCAGATCGTCACTCCATCAGATATGCCTCTCACTGGTCCGACTGGTGTGGTGCCACAGAATGGAGGCGGAGCGTTTGGTGTGGTCAACACATATTGGGAATACGATCCGACTAATTCATGTAATCCAGTCTGGTTGGTTGTTGAGGGTAGTTACAATGGAACCAACAACTCCAACGACTATTTTGTGAATTATGCGACATCAGGAAACTCCGCTTATGCTGCATCTATTACGGCAGACCACAGAAATGCGATTGATTGGCAGATTTCCTATGCAGGTGCAAAGGCGATGGAAGGTGTGAATGTAGGAGGCTCAGGATGGAACATATTTGGCAATATCAATAATGGTATGGCATTTGTGGCTTCATCAGCATTTGAATATGTGAACAAGTCGATGAATAAATCTCTGGAATATTTTGTGGATGGTGTTTCCACGACCAAAGATATTCATTTCAAAATCCCTGATGTAGAAATTAAAGGATGGAAATGTCCTCATTTCGATGTGTACACTCAGAAAGTAGGGGCTGTAAGAGCAGTATCTACTACATTTAAGGTTATTGGTGGTGTTACTGGTGTTTTCGGTATGGGTATGACTGTATCGGAAACATTAACAGGACAAAAAAATTGGATTGGAGAAGGTGGTCTTGATTTGATTATGGGTGCTGCTGGATTTTTCTGGCCTTATGGAACAGCTGCATCAGCCGCTTATTTTGGAGGAAAATATATTTTAGAGGAAGCTGGATATAAATTTTGGTAATTATGATATTTCGATTTTTAGATGGGATTATAGACTACTGGGTAATGCTCAACTATGTCTTTTACAAATTTTACGCACGAAGAGAAAAAGAGCCTGAAATCCGTGGTTTGATTTATGCTCCTGGATGGGTTTGGTTTAATTATTTAACTATAGTCAATATTTTGTACCTTATAGGTATTCCATTGTTATTGACATTTCTTAATCATAAAATTATTTGTTTCGTTTTGCCATATTTTGTTTTGTTTTGTTTTAACTTCGTATTTCTCTACCATAGAAAAAAATGGAAAGAAATCTTCAGCATTATAGATAAGAAAAGAGATACCGAAGAGGTTAAAAGAAAATATAGAAATACCGTGATATATATTTGGGTTTCTATAGCTTTATTGTTGATCCCTGCTTTGATTTTTGGGAAATGGCTATAAAATATTCCAACAGATCAACAATATATAGTAGGCGTGAGGATCTCCACAAACGGAACAGATTCCCTTCTCCATGCCTTCACAGACAGGTTTGGAAATCTCGTGATGCTTGTGGACGGCGATAAAAATATAGTTGACAGGCTTGCATACGATCCGTGGGGAGCGAGACGTAATCCTGACGACTGGACAAAGCCCGACACAGCGAGACATCTGTTGCCTCGAGGCTATTCCATGCATGAGCATCTCGATTGTCTGGGACTCATCAACATGAACGCTCGTATCTACGAGCCAGCCACATGTAGTTTCCTCAGCCCCGATCCGCTCATTGCCGACGAGAGCAATTGGTTGAACTACAACAGATATTTGTATTGCCTCGGCAATCCAGTGAAGTTTGCAGATCCGACGGGAATGCAGATCGTCACTCCATCAGATATGCCTCTCACTGGTCCGACTGGTGTGGTGCCACAGAATGGAGGCGGAGCGTTTGGTGTGGTCAACACATATTGGGAATACGATCCGTCCAATTCGTGTAATCCAGTATGGTTAGTTGTTGAGGGCAGTTACAATGGTGCCAACAACTCAAACGACTATTTTGTGAACTATGCGACATCAGGAAACTCCGCTTATGCTGCATCTATTACGGCAGCCCACAAAAATGCGATTGATTGGCAGATTGCGAATGCAGGTGCAAAGGCGATGGAGGGAGTGAATGTTGGAAGAAATGCAACTATTGGACCATATTCAGGAAGCTTTAATGAATGGATGGTCGAAACGCCTGAAAATTTCTTTCATGCCAAAAAGTATAATGGACATAGCATTGTGGATATAGGTTCTATTATTTCAGGCAGTATTGGAATTTCGACGGCATGGACTGAGCAAGTATTAGCTGATGCTAGTGTGGATCTTCTCAGAAATTGTGGCACCGCAGGCAAAATTATGGGAGGGGCAAGTGTTAGTATGGGAATAGCTGGCACAGTCTTGGGTGTGGTTAGTGGATGGAAAACAAAAGAGTCTGGTAATCCGAGAGGCTACTTGGATATTGGAGTCGCTTTTGCAGGAGGAGGAACGGCAATAGCTATGACAATTGGAATTATCGGCACTGGAGGATGGTTTGTTGTTATTCCTTGTGCTATTTACGGAATTGCTGTCGGTATATATGATTGGTAATTATAAAAAAATTGACAATATGATTAAAGATTTTATAGAAAAAAGTCTGGCGAGTTTTTATAATAAATGCAGGCAGACAAAGGGAACATATGAAGGAACCGATTTTGCACTTAGTGGTCTTTTAACAGTCCTTATTTTTGCTACATTTTTGCTTAGTCTTTCTTTTTTTGAAGAAATATTTGGATGGCCACTTGCATCTTGGTATAATAACATGTTTCCTACAGCGATTTCAGCGGCAATGCCTTTTTCTATTATATGCTGCTCTATAATATACTATTGTTTGAAACATTGGAATGTACGAACTAAAGTATGTGAAAAGTATACTTCTGCTGATAGAAAACCTTTTTTTATTTTTTTGGGGATTTTATCTTTACCATTTCTCATTCTTATAATTTTTTTGTTTTTTTGGGATTTATTACATCTATGATATCACTTGTCGTTTCCTCAGCCCCGATCCGCTCATCGCTGACGAGAATAACTGGTTGAACTACAACAGATACTTGTATTGTCTCGGCAATCCGGTGAAGTTTGCCGATCCGACGGGAATGCAAGTGTTAAATCCCACTTATGATGTGGAGGGTATTTACAAGTATCTCCCTTTGCCGATAAATGTGCCGGAACCAACTTTTGATTATATCGTTACCGACAACAGTTGGGAGGAGCAAGCGATGGCAACAGTGAGATTCAACAATGCGATGTATGAGCTCAATAAGGTCATTACTGCAGGTACAAATAATGCATTGGCATTTATTGATCACGATCGCAATGCCGCTGTTCAAAGAGCTTTAGCGAATGCGGCTATGGCTTCTGCTCAGGCAGATGCGGCGGGAAAGGCGGCTGGTGATGTAGGAAGAAATGCATTAATTTCAAATAATTGCTATGCAGTTGTTGTTAATGGAAATTATCAGAAACAAAAATTCTCTACATTCGACAAAATCAACATGACAGTGACAGGCACAAATGCCGTAATAACAAATGCTGATTTTATGCTTTATTGTGAAGAAATAAAATTGGCTTCGGATTACGGAAGAATTGGCAAGGCAATGTCTGTTGGAGGCAAAGCTTTTGGAGTGGTAGGGTCTGTGTTTGGTATGGTTGGTGGATATTTTAATATTTCAGATGGCAATTATATACGAGGAGGTTTTGACGTTGCTATGTCTATAGCCTCTTTAGGAGCAACAGGTCTTATGTGGGCAGGCTTAATTTCAAATCCTGCAGGTTGGACAATAATAGGAATATCATGTGTATATTCCGTTGCCACATTAGGATATGATATTTACAAATCGCATTAATTATATTATGTATGAAAGAGTTTTTGTATAAAAATATATCAAACATATACCATTCTTATGTAGAAAAAAATGGCACTATGAGTGGGGCTAGTACGTTATTAAGTATTTTTTTTGGATTTGTTTTCATGGCCACATTTCTTTTGTTTCTTGTTTATTTAGAAAAAAAATGGGGGTTAAATTGTAATACTTATTACATGAACATGTTTCGTATTGAACTTAGTTGTTTAGAAAGAATTAATTTGCTTCCGTGTGCTATTCCTCCATATTTATTTGGGTATTTATGCACATATTTCTTTTTGACTCATAATAAAAGAGAAGAAAAGATATACAACATGTATGATATATGTGATAAAAAAATGGGAATTTTATTCTTTTTTCTGTACGCATATATCCCACTCATTTTATTGATTGTATTAATAATCATTTGATTCTATATTTTATCTTTTATCAAAGTGTGATATTGGATTTTTTCCAAAGGGCGAAGCCCTTGCCACACCCCTTACGCGAGCCCGCAAGGGCGAGCAGAAAATATGAGGAATCGTCTACGAGCCAGCCACATGCAGCTTCCTAAGTCCGGATCCGCTCATTGCTGACGAGAATAACTGGTTGAACTACAACAAATACTTGTATTGCCTCGGCAATCCAGTGAAGTTTGCCGATCCGACGGGAATGCAGGTGGATAATTATTACGATGGATACATTAAAAAATTTCGTATAATTTGATAATTTATTAAATAGCAATCAATTATACACTTTTTTTGAATTTTATTTAAAATATTGGCATAGTTGGCACAGTTTTTGTAGTTAATATAGTGACGATGTGAATCGGTAATTTGTAGTTTAGTCCTAATATTAAATCCTTTTATGCTATCTATGATAGTAAAAAGCAGGAATTTTAACTTTTTGTTAGAATTTCTGCTTTTTGTTTTGTCATTTTCTAAAAAAGATATATTTTTGTGTCGTAAAACATAAAACAAGTCATTTTGACCACTTTTTATGTTCTAATCAAGATCTTCATATCTAAGTTATCATATTTTAGGTTTAGGCAGATCCCCAATTGTTTGGCGGTCTGCTTTTTTTTATGTCCTCGCCATAATTTAGGTTTTAGCATTCCTCATTTAGCATTTTTTCATACATTTGTATCAATAATTATAATAATATGGAAAACACTAGTTATTGCTCGTTTAAAGAGAAACTCTGTTTCGCACTTGGAGACGCGAGTGCAAACATCGCATGGAGAGGTGTCGCTGCCTTCCTTACAATCTATTACACCGATGTTTTCGGTCTTACTCCTGCTTCTGTCGGTTTGTTAATGCTTATCTGTCGTTTCAGCGACGGTGTGAGCGACGTCGCCATGGGTATGATTGGCGACATGACAAAATCCAAATATGGTCATTTCCGTCCTTGGATACTTTGGACAGCCATTCCTCTTGGTGTGATTCTTTCTTTATTGTTTACCGCACCAGACTGGAGCTACGAAATGAAACTCGTCTACGCATACACTACTTATATCCTCTTTACTCTGATCTATACTGCCAACAATATCCCATATGGTGCCTTGATGGCCGTGATGACTCCTAATGAAAATGAGCGTACATCACTTGGTTCTTTCCGTATGATCGGTGCTTTCACAGGTGGTATGCTCGTACAAGGATCGCTTCTTGCGTTAGTGGCATATTTTGGCAACGTCAACCCGACTATCGATTTGGAACAAAAAGCAGAAACAGAATATGTGGTGACAGTCTCGTCGCCTGAAAACGTGAAGAATGCAAAAATCAGCACTCAGCATGGTCTGTTCGGTAGCGTCGCTAAATTCCAGATGGAAGGAGACACAGCGGCTCCAACACTTGGAAAAAGTTTTGAAATGAAAGCTGGTGAGAAATATACTTTCACAATCACTGGCGAAAGCGACCTGACTAAAGATAACATCTCACTTATCAACCAAAGCACAGGTTACAGCAATAGTATATATATCATGAGTGCAATCCTTGCACTATGTATGTTCCTGACATTCTGGGGAACAAGAGAGCGTGTGGCTCCAGACGAAAAACAGGAGGATAACCTTTTGCAAGATTTGAAAGACCTTGTTAGAAACAAGCCTTGGTTTATTCTTCTTGTTGTCGGTCTCGGATTCAATATCTACAACAATTTGAAAACAGGTATCATCGCCATCTACTTCACCCACTATGTGGGCAACGCGGCACTTGCAGGAATATATTTTATAGCTTTGATGCTTATCAGTATCGTAGCAGCAATGATCACTCCTTCATTGAGTAAAAAATTCGGTAAAAAGAACGTTTTCATCGGTTCAATGATAGCGACATCCATTGTCAACACTATGCTTTACTTCTTCGGTCCAACTCAAATTCTTATGATTTTCGCAGTCGGAATCACATCTGAACTTTTCGCAGCTATCCTCCCTACCCTGTTCTTTGGAATGCTTGGAGACGCTGCCGACTACGGAGAAAAGATGTTTGGACGCCGTGCCACTGGACTTGTTTACTCAGCCGGAAGTTTTGCGACAAAATTCGGTGGTGGTATCGCAGGTGCAATCATCGGTGCTGTGCTTGGAATGTACGGTTATGACGGACAAGATTCATCAGCAGTCCAGAATGCCGTGCCTGGAATCATCAACCTTATGAGTTGGATCCCTGCAGTGATCTGCTTGGCATTCACATTCGTGATGTCTTTCTATCCGATCACCTCCGTCGCAGAAACAACTGCTCCAATAATTAAAGACGAATCAAAAGACTTAACCATAAACGATGAAAATTAATAAATTCATAATTGTGGCAACCCTAGCATTAGGGTTGCCTTCTTGTTTCTCACAAGAGAAAAAAGCGGAGAATACGCCAAAAGTTTCAGCTAAGAAGGAAATAAAGGTTGATTTCAATGCCGACAGTGCATACAGCTACATTGCCAAACAATGTGAATTTGGTCCACGTGTTCTGGAAAGCAAAGCTCATGATAATTGCGTCGACTACCTGACAAGTGAATTGCGTCGACATGGTGCTGATATTGTGGAAGTGCAGAAATGCGACGTGGTGGATTGGGAAAAGAAGACACGTAAAGCTGAGAATATTATTGCTCATTTCAATCCGTCGGCAAAAAAGAGAGTTATTCTTTTCTCTCATTGGGATTCTCGCCCATGGGCGGATCAAGATGGCAATGAGAAGACGCGAAGAACTCCTATCGACGGTGCGAACGACGGTGCAAGTGGTGTCGGAGTGATTTTGGAGATCGCACGTCAGTATAAAAATTCTGATATTAAAATAGGTCTCGACGTGGTGTTCTTCGACGCTGAAGACTTGGGTGAACCGACATTCATCACAGGAGGCAGAGGAAACAACGACTCTTGGTGTCTTGGTTCACAATACTGGGCACAGAATTATAAAGCCGACTCCATCGCCAAACCAAAATTCGGTATACTTCTCGACATGGTGGGCGATGCAAACGCAAAATTCCATATCGACCTTACTTCTGGAAGATTGGCAAGTATAGCAGTGACCAAGATTTGGCAGACAGCCAAAAATCTAGGCTATGACAATATCTTTGAGATGCGTGAGAGCGGTTCAATCATAGATGATCACGTATACGTAAACCAATATGCGAATATTCCGACTGTGGATATCATCGATTTCACCGCATATAGAGGATTCCCCGACACTTGGCATACACATCAGGATGTGATTGACAATATCAGCAAAAGCACTCTGAAAGCTGTAGGAGAAACGTTAATGACTGTTTTGGCTAAAGAATAATTATTAGGGCAGGGAAATCCCTGCCCTACATTTTTTGCTTACATTATCTGTCAAACAAAAGAAGGAAATAATTTTGTTTAATTAGAACTACTGTATATAGATGGTAAATCATGAAACTTAGGATGCTTTTC
Organism: Bacteroidales bacterium; assembly: GCA_015061115.1. Classification (GTDB taxonomy): domain Bacteria; phylum Bacteroidota; class Bacteroidia; order Bacteroidales; family Paludibacteraceae; genus UBA1723. Next base: position 122,254 of record SUXE01000013.1, read on the forward strand.
CATGTATTCCATATTTACTGAGTCTATATATTCTGGCGACACAAAGAAATTCGATATTTTCTCATTTTTCGAAATCATATCTTTGAATATAAGATTATCAACGATTACTCCTGCATGAAAACCATCTATAAAATTATAATCCTCTCCTCCTATTTTTGTTGCATCTGTATAATCAAATAAAAATTGTGTCTCTCCATCAAAACAAAAAAGAAGTTTATCATATATTTGAGAAACATACTGATAATTACCATCTTTTTTCATTGCTTCGTTTGTCTTATGGGCAAAAGGAGGAAGGAAACCCACAACCATAATTCCTCGTTTCTTACATTCTTTTAGAAAAGAATCAATGTGGTTTACCGCAGACATATCAACATCATTACACGTTTGAAATCTTTTACTATGTGTTTTTATGCGTTCCATTGTATTCTCGAAGTTATAATCCTGAGAATCCTTAATATTATTCATAATCCTACCATAATAATAAAATCCCGTATCTGTAAATCCATCTTCCTTCATTCTTGCCAACAAACCAATATTATTGTTTGCTGAAAATCGATTGAAGTCAATTTTTCCCATTATCAAATCTTCATAAAAGCCCAAACTACTTTTTAATACTGTATTTCCATTTAGTTTTGGTTTTTTATATATAGCTTTTGGAGATTTATCAGATTTTGAATTAAAGAAAAACTGATTAATATCAATTATTATTAAATTTGGATTGTATGTAAGATTTTTGACAAATTCAAGAAAATCTTGAGAGTTTTGTGCTGCGCCACCTGCATTATAAAACGAATATTTTTTATTAAAGATATTTTCTTCTATCTGCATGCTTCTACTTGTCCCTAGCACAACGATATCAGATTTTAGTTTTTCTGTCATGAAATATTTATATTCCCTATCATAATAGCTGTACGCCAATCCCCACAATTGATCTTTTTCCAGTCTGTGAATATAAGAATCAAAAGGATTCAACTCACCAACCATATATAGACAATATATAGGTAAAGGCAATAAAACAAGTAAAGGAAGAATCAGGATAAAAATATATAACAAAAACTTCTTCATTGCGATTAAAACTGGAAATAAATAAACTGAGAATCTTCAACACAGCCAAATTTTATTATAATGGCTAAAATAATATAATCAATGACAAACAGTTTCCATATCTGTCTATCTTTATATTTTTCATGAATCTGAAGTGCATATTCCTTTTTTCTAGAAGTCCACTCCAAAACAAATAAAAGAAGTATGAATACAATGATCGACAATTTTATTGGACATTCAAAATGCCATGGGCCTGTAAACAAATGCTTTATATAATCAAAAGCAGAATAAGTGTCTTTAGCAAAAAATATGACTTGTCCAATTCCAACAAGAATATAAGTTTGTATCATCTTGATAAAATCCTTAAATAAAGGCAAACCATATTTTCCTTCTTTCAATTTCTTGTTTTTTCCTAACTTGCCAGAATAAACAATAGGAATAAATAGAATACTATGAAATATACCGAACACAGCATATGTCCAATTCGCACCATGCCACAAACCTATAATAACAAGATTTGCCGTTATTGCCAACATAATACCTATATTAGCCATGTCTCTGAATCTAAGACATAATGGAGTGAAAACATAGTCTGTTATCCAACTTGTAAGTGACATATGCCATCTGTTCCAATATTCAGATACGTTTCTGGCTAATAATGGATGATTGAAATTCTTTGTCACATCAAATCCTAATATTTTGCTTACACCTATTGCCATATTGGTATATCCGTCAAAATCGGCATAAACCTGAATAGGTGACAATAAAATTGCAAGGATCAAAAATGATGACGACATGCTTTGGTAATCATTCCATGCCTGTGATGTGACTGTCGCCAAATTATCTGCGACCACAACTTTTGTGAATATACCCCACAATATCTGCTGACAGCCATCAACTGCCTTGTCGTATACCAAACAATGATTTGTCCTCAATTGAGTAAGAAATGTATTGGGTCTGTCTATTGGACCAGAAGATATTGTCGGAAAAAATGAGATATACGTTGCAAATTCCAATAAATTTTCTGCCGGTTGCGTCTTTTTACGTTTTATTTCTATCAAATAACTAATTAATTTAAACGTAAAGAAACTAACTCCCACTGGTAAAACAATATTCAGTGTTGACCATGACACACCAACACCTAATTGTTTGAACATTTCTGCTACAGATTCAGCAAAGAAATTTAGATACTTAAAATACAAAAGGAGACCTATTCCTATTACCACACCTGACTTCATATAGCAGGATGCTTTCCCCTTTTCATTTTTATCCATTTCTTTTTTTATCTGCGCTCCTAACCAATAAAAAAGCACAGTTACAACAAACAGAATAGGCAACATTTTCCAATCGACAAAACCATAGAAAAAATAACTTGCCAATAAAAGCCAAATATTTTGTCTTGTTGCCGACTGTTTTATTACAGGAGTGTAGTAGACTACAAAAACAACAATGAAAAAAAGTAGAAAAACTAATGAATTAACAACCATAATAATTGCTTACTTTGCCAAAATAGAATCAACCATTTCGCCGACATTGTTCCACTCAAGAATTTCCTCCGATGTAAATCTCAATTTTAATGTTTTCTCAATTTCCACGATCAATTGGATGTGAGTCAATGATGTCCATTCTTCAATGTCATCTGCACATGTATTATCATTTAATTCTATCTCTTCATTGTCAAGAACATCTCTAAAAATCTCGTTCAATTTCTCAAAAACCTCTTTTCTTTCCATAATCTATAATTTTTACTAATGAATTCTATTTATACACTATATGAAAACAGATTATTTATGCTTTTGGTTATACAAATCCAAATAATGTCATTGTTTATTTGTTTGTGTAGCAATATAGCATTCACGTGACTGATAACTTTCTACTTCCAATTCATACAAATCCGTTTCCGCTGTCTCTATCTTTTTGAATCCTAGATTTGGATAATGCTTTTCTACCATTTTATTCATAGCAGTAGGCAGATATTCTCCAACAATACGTTTGTAACCTGCTTTTCTAGCACATTCAACCATTGTATTCAAAGTATAATTCTCCATACCTCGCTTTAAAACTCGACAACTCATAAACCACGTATCTACAAATAATGTCTCACTATCACATGGTTTGAGTATGACAACAGCAATTAGTCCATTATCACCGAACTTGTCTTCCAAAGTAAAACTTAAATCAATAATACTAGGATCATCCGCATAGGCCTTTATATCAGCTTCTGTATATCGAATCGTTCGGAGATTGAATTGATTGCTTCGTTGTGAAAGCTGTGCTACACGAGGAATATCAAATTTCGTGAATCCGCCGACCTTGGATATCATATTCAACGATTTAAGATAATCAGCCTCATTTGTAAAAGTCTTACTGAACGATACTCGCTTAGCCTCAACCTGATATTGCTTTGTACGATCTTTATCAAGATTGCTATAACTTGCAGTTTCAAAGAGATTCAATGAATATAGATATTCCAAATAATCTCCTGGATCTTGTGGAAGTTCCGGTACAGTTATGTCTGGAATGTTCTCACGCACCATATTTCGCTCAAATGGATTGTCATCAAGAAAAACCATTGAACTGAAACCAATATTTAAAATCTGCTGAATATTGCGTATATTATCTACTTTTGTCTCCCAGTTAGCCTGAAATACTGCAATGTCTTCAAGTTTGAGTACCATATCAGGATGCTTCTCAAATGGCTCTTTTGCAGTTTCTTCATTATTTTTTGATGCAACGCAAATAATTATACCACGCTGTTTCAGTTTCTTTATCCACATTTGGAACTCAGTAAATGCTTTTCCAATACCAAGTCCATGTCCTAACCTTATTCCCTCTAATCCATCGTCACCAATAACACCTCCCCATACTGTATTGTCAAGATCAAGAATCAAACATTTTTTTATTTGTCCTTTTATCGCACAGACAACATCCATCACTCGACTTGCAACATAAGGTAAAGCGTCTATACTGATAACCATCTCTGTCCCAACATAAATGTTGGTATCAAACATAAAATTTCGACCGTATTTGCTTTGTATCCCATCAATATCACAAATAAAAAGATTTGGGTATTGTTGGGACAAATTCATCAACTCAAAATTTAATTTGCGTACTTGATAATTAAATGAAGATGTTACCTTATTGGCATAACTGCCAAATACCGTATCGTCTATTTCTGGATAATTAAAATATATAATCTTCTTTTTTGCCAAAACAGGATTCGAACATATAGATGTTATAAATCCTATTCTGTCTTCTGCCAATGTTAATTGTTTCTCAACAGATAACTGACTATGATATTCACCCAATTTATGAGTTGATTGGAACACAACAATAATATCTGCATCATACTCATACAGTTCACTTGTTGGATCCATAAATTGGCGTTCTACCTGATTATATTCTGCTTCAAAAAGATCAATATTATAGTTTCGACTTATTCCCATACCTTTGATGGCAACGGCTAAAAACTGTGTAGCTGTATCACCAACAAGGGCCATTTTTATTGATGGCAAATTTGCAAAATCAGTTTTTAATAACTTCTTAAGTTCCTTAAACTGAAGCATTCTTCTTTAGAATACTTTATATCTCGTATAACCCCAAACAAGATTTGTTAAACTTGGATTGATTAGTTCATATAATTAAACAAAGTGTGGGTTAATGTACCATAGTAAACACTTTTTTTAATTTATGGTTCTCCACCTATTCCCCCGCTTCTTTTCTTCAGCGTCAAAGTAAAGACTTACAAAGGTACTCATTTTTTTTAAATATTGTTGGATATGAAAAAACAATAAATTTTTGTAATAATTCAATTTATAAAACGGACTAAATTAAATTTTTAAAATATTCAAAAAAGACGTGATACTTGTATGTACCACGTCTTTTGCTTTTTTCGTTTCGGATAAATGTTCCTATTTCTTTACACAATTGTTATATTCTCTCATAAAATTTATATATCCTTCTGTCTCTCCAACATTGTTCCAAAAATGGTTGATTCCTTTGATTCCCTTATCCTCTAAAACTGATTTCAAGTCAGAACATTCAGAAAAAATTTTTGCCATATATCTACCCATTGTCTTTTTTGCCAAGTTTTTGTGAGATTCCAACAAAGAAATTCCATGTCCCCAGTCTTCTCTGTAAACATAGTGATCATAGACAGTAACATAATTCTTACCATTATACATCGTACTTTGTACCTTTACAAGCGATGCAGGATAACCTTCATATACAACAGTTCCCCATCCAGCATCATCTAGAATCTTCACCTCACCACTCTTCATAAATTTAGGAGCTGAACATACTTTGAATCTAAGAACCTTGACTCCTAACACCGTAGAATCACCATCAGCAACGTAATACTGATAATATTTAACGTCATTCGCAGGTATAGATGTCTCCTCTCCTTTTGATACCAGCTTATATTTTAGTTTATTGCCTAAGATATTCTGGTCGATATCTGCACATTCTATTGTCTTTCCATTGACAAGCGTGATTAAACCTGGAAACTCCTTTGCAAATGTTGAGAATACTGTCATCAACATTGCTACAAGCATCATTACTAACTTTTTCATTATCTTTTTTTTTATTGATTATCTATTTAGTTGTGACGCGACAAAACACGTCTGTCTTCGTATATATATATCCAGCAATATTCCCATTTAATTTTTTTTCACTTACGATGATACCCAGCAAAAATATCATATAGTCAACTTTGTCTATCCTTCTGCCATAATTATTATAACCTATTTGGTAGGCTCTCTGAAAACTTTTTTCATATTGAAACAATAGACAACAAATACATCAGCATTTTTAGAAAATTATAATACAAAAATAGAAATTTTTAGAAACTGTTTTAATTTAATTAAAAGATTTTGTAATTAACTATAATTTTTCTGTCTCTTAAAAGAGGCTTGTTAAGATTGTATATTTGAAGAATTTTGTTTTTCAGAAACGACAACAAAGAAATAAATTCAACTTTTCTTCCTATTCATCACAATTATCACAGAGAACGACAATATAATCTCTGTCAAGACTGTGAGATCAAATGCCCAATCAGATTACTCTAACAACCATTCCACAATATTCTTATGTATGATACCATCACGACTGAAATCTAATTCATCTAGAGATAGAACATATTTTGGATAATTGTCTTGAATAGCCGTTAAAGAACCAAATTCACGTTCTATTGTCTCTTCGCTAGCTAAAAGATATGTTACTTGAAAATAAATTACCTCTTCATTCTTTGTCGCACAAAAATCTACCTCCTTTGTTCCAATACATTCTATCATAACATTATATCCTCGTCGCTGAAGCTCAACACATACAATATTTTCTAGAATTTGATTTACATCTCTCTGATTATTTCCATATATGGCTTGTCGTAACCCATGATCTATCATATAAATCTTTTTCTGGGAAGATAATATCTCTTTGCCAATAATGTTTCGTCTCTGAATCATATTGACAAGATAAACTGATTTGCAGAAATCTAAATAATTATAAAGGGTTTCCGTAGACAAATTGCGTTTCTCGTTTTTCAAATACTTAATAACAGATGTCGCAGAAACAAATTTCCTGACTTTTTCCATAATAAAGTTTTTTTTCGATATATCGTAATGAACATACGAATATAAAATCTTTTTTCGATACAACGAAAAATAAAACAAGTAGAGACGCCACAATGTGACGTCTCTACGATTTTTTCGGTTTGTAAACCTGTTATTTCTTCCTATTCATCACAATTATCACAGAGAATGACAATATAATCTCTGTCAAAACTGTGAGATCGAATGCCCAAACTGCTCCCTTGACTCCGTAAATATCATTAAACACTATCGTCGACACGATACATACCAATAAAGCGATGCTCTCCACAATTGTGGCAAACTTCTGTCGCTGTATTGCATATAATCCTTGCACCGTGAGATAGAGGGATGTGGTGCAAAGAAGCGGACAAATGGAGTAGTATCTCAACAATTCCGTCGATTCTGCAAATTCTTTTCCAAGCAATAGAGAAACCGCCAACGGAGAAAAAATGTACATTCCCACGCTGAAACATGTTGAAATCAAAATCACAATTTTCAATGTCTTGTAGAAATACCTGATTCCTCCTTCCTTATCCTTTTCGTATTCTCTCGAAACCTTCGGAAAAATCGCCATTGATATCGGCAAATTACACATTGCCACCGCAGCAAACACTAATTTAAACGCTCCTGAATAAATTCCAAGATCATGTTCTGTGGCGTGTCCAGCTCCAAGATAGGTGATCGCAAACGCTTGCGTTATCGAAGAGAACACAGATGCTATGAAAATAGGGAAAGAATCTCCTAGCAATGTCATCACCGTTTCCTTTGTCACCCTAATGTATTTCATTTTCTCAATCTTCACACAAAAAACAACTGTGATCACTCCACCTGCGATATATGAGAAAGAGAATGAAGCAAGATAGTTGACACTGTCTGACGCGTCACGCACACAAATAATCACCAAAATAGCTCCTGCCGCCTTGATCAAGAAGTTGGCGACACTCATAATATTGATTTTTTCAACTCCTTGAAAATACCACGACGGATACAACCACCATCCAACATTAATCATCCATGCTGCCGCATACATCACAAATTCCTCGGTGGATTGGCAATGAGTGAAGGAATATGGAAGGAAGACGAGAAGTGAAACCATCGTCAACAGCAACTTTGCATAAATGGTTCCCCAGAAAATAGAACGTAGTTTTTCCGGATTATCCCTGTTAACAGCGATAGCTCTTGTTGATGTATATTCAAAACCGAAATTAATGAAGATTGTGGCATACTGAGCGATAGTCTGCAGATAAGTCACCTTACCAAAACTCTCTACTCCAAGTATTCTACTGACAATAGGGATAAGAATGATCGGTATAATATAGTTGGCAGCCTGAAACACTGTCATCCATGCCGCATTCTTTATTACTCGTTTGTTTTCTCCGTCCATTATTTTAGTTGTGTAATGAGAACGCAAAGTTATATCTCTTTTTCAAAAATTAGGTATATTTGCAAAAAAGAAGATAATGAAAAGAGTTTTTACATCATTTGCTATAATGGCGACGATGCTGTGTGCGTCAGCCCAAAACCAACTTTTTTTCAAGCACATGTTTGAAAACAAAACCTCCGATGAAACAATCGTAGGTCATGGTTATCGTGATGATTGGGGATTCTATAAGAGTGAAGACGGTAAGTTTATCCTCATCGACATGGCAATATTGAGTGCTGTCGAACCATCGGAAGGTATCCATTGTCTTACTGTTACCTTTAACGGACAAGGATGTAAAGATGAAGAAGAGGCAAAGACTATTCTCGAATCAAAAGTCAAACCTGCCATTGTTGCTTTGGTTAACGACAAAAGCAATAAATCTGCTTACGTTGCCGCTACTTTAGATAGCAGAAAACTTGAAATATATGCCTACACCTACAAACCAGACGAATTAGGAAAAGAAATAAAAAAATCCAAATTAATCGGTAAAATCGGTGATAATATGAACATTTCTTCCATGATTGACAAAAACTGGAAGATATATCAAAATGAACTTTTCCCCGACCAGTGGAATTACCAGAAGATACAAAACCAACGTATAATAGAAGATCTTCAAGCAAAAGGAGACGTGAATACAAAGCTTCACATCGTGTCTCATTTCATCTCATTCCCTTTAGACAAGAAAGAAGAAGCCAACAACCTTGCTGCCAAAGCCAAAACATGGAAATATTATGTTGACCAAGTGGAGGAAGAAGAAGGAGTGGTGAAAGTTGTTTTCTCAAAGAAATCCAAAACTGATATAGAATCTATCACCACCGTCACTAATGAAGTGATGAACCTTGCAAAGGAATTCGGCGGTGAATACGTGGAATGGAGCACAAGAGTGATGAGAGACTAAGTTTATTTTGATTCTCTTATTTCTTCAAGATGGTTTAAGAATTTAGTATCGTCACCATTTAAAATCAGTTCATCTGGAAAACCTATCTCCTTCGCCAATGCATAGGCATAAGTATGGTTGGCGACATCATAAGTGATATGGGCATCACTTCCCATAATTATAGGAACATTCAACTCCTTACAATATCCCAACATCTCGATAAAATTCGATTTTGCCATCGGTTTGTCACGACCGGGACGCAAACTGCTGTTGTTAAGTTCAAGCAATGTTTTTGTTTCCGCACTACACTGCACAATAGCCCTAATGTCGAGATCGGCAGTACCGTCGACAGGATGAGAAATTATATCAACATCTGGCCTTTTCATCGCATTTATTATAGCATCCGTATTCTCTGTGACAGTACCGTTTGTGAATGCACGGCTATGCAAACCAGCAATACGTATATCCAATGTTTTTGTGATGCTTGGTTTTAGATCCACGTTTCCTGCAAAATCGATGATATTCATTTCCGATCCCATCATCAACCGCATTTCTCCATACTGACGCGGAATGATACTAAGATTACGGTAGTAGATAGAATGGCATGATCCAGGCATTTTTGGACCATGTTCCGTCACGCCAAAAAGTTTGAGACCTTTTTTTTGTGCGGCATCAATCATTTCAGCAAGTGTGCTGTAAGCATGTCCACTGACGATTGTATGGGTATGTAAATCCACTACTGATTTCATAAGAATGCATATAATTTGTTCAAAGACAAACTTACAAAAAAATATGTGATTTTGCTAATAATAGCAAGCAATATATTGCATCTGCTGAAACCACAATTAACAAAAAAAGAGACGCAGTACACTACGTCTCTGATGAATAACAAAAAAGGATGCCAAATTTGACATCCTAATGTATGTTTTATTTGTTTTTCAACAAATCTCTGATCTCAGTAAGAAGAACCTCTTCCTTGCTTGGTGCTGGTGGTTCTGGAGCTGGTGCTGGTTCCTCTTTTTTCTTCTTAGTAAAGTTTGAAACCAAACGAATAGCCGCGAAAATACAGATTGCAACGATCAAGAAATCGAATGTCACCTGTAAAAAGTTACCATAGTTTAGAGTAACCGCCTCAACAGCTGGTGTTGTATCAGTTGCAGGAACAGCATCCTTTAGAGTAAGCTTGAAATCTGTGAAGTTTACACCGCCTATAACATAGCCAAGAATAGGCATCATGATATCAGATACCATTGAAGTGACTATCTTACCAAATGCACCACCGATGATCACACCAATTGCCATGTCGACAACGTTGCCTTTCATGGCGAAATCCTTAAAATCGCTAATTAGACTCATTTCAAAAAATTTTATTATTAGTCTTTATTTTTCATACAAAAATAAAGACTTTTAGAAAAAAATCAAAGTCAATATAAAAAATGTATTATGATATATTAACAATTGGATAAAACAAAATAGAGATTTTTTTAAGAACATATTGCATGCACTATTACTTTTGCAAATAATTTATTGAAACTGGTTATCATTTTACTTGTTTTTTAGTTTTGACGAAATTTTCACTATGTTTTAAACACTTATTAATATAGAAAATGAAAAAAAAAAATTTTTCTAACCGTGTCTGTGCAGTTACTTTTTCATCTTTGCTCTGTTTTTCAACTTTTGCAAAAGACTGTATAGTTAACTTCACTAATTTTGACACCAACATTCAGCTTTGTGATCCTGAATTATCTAACGATTTAAATGGTTGGTATTCAGACAGTATCCGTAATGCCGCATGCGATAGCAAAAGAGAAACTACTATCGACCATGTTAAGCAAGGTGGTATGATCCGTGCAAATATCATATTTTCAAACAGTATTACTTTTGATTCTCTAACAAAAACAATCAGCAACCCCACTGGTGATGCCATAGGTTATTTAGGAATAGTTGGAAATCCACGCACACTTTTTCCATATATTATGGATACAAAAAGCAGAAACATGATGGTTGTTGCTGGTTTTGGATCTGAAACCCCTTTCATGACCTACAAACTTAGCAACCTAAAACCAGGTTCTAATGTTACTATCTCTTTTGACGCGTATAATCTGTATTCTATTGAAAATATGGAAGAATACCTGATTGCCATCAATGAAAATAATGGCAGAAATCTTATCAGAGAAATAAGTCTTCCTGGTGCCATGATTTTTGCGATGCAAACCATTGGTAACAAACTTGCTACTGGATCTGGTAATATCAATGGAAACAAACCATCACTTGATGTTTGTACAGATATTATGTACGGAACGGCATCAGGTAATAAAGTTTCTTTAAATGCATCTTATGGAAAATACGAAAATATACAACTTACAACAAAAGCCGATAAAAATGGAGAGGTCACTTTCTATTTTAAGTCGAAATACCCATCAACTGCACCTATCGGAATAGACAACATCCAAATTGTAGGAGAGGCTCAACCAAAGATAAACTGCTTAAAAAGATTACCTGTTTGTCCCGCTTTTCCTGTAAATTTCGAGGTAGAAAACATATTGGATAGTGTCACTTACAGCTGGAAATGTAATTCTGAGACTTCAAACGATAAAACATTTTCCGCAATTTTTGATGACATCAATAAATCATACAAAGTTGAATGTACCATTGAAGCTAACGGATGTTCATCTGGAACTGCATCTTTAACTGTTGATACAAAAGAATGCTGTTCTACCGCAGATGGTAAACCTTTAGAAACAATAGACATTTTCTTCGATGATTTTGGAGAATTCTCAAACGACAACACAGAGTATACCTATATTGATTCTAACGGAATCAAACAAACTATACCTGTTACTAATGGTATTTTTTCTAATCCAGAACAACCATTCACTACAATTTTGCCAAATGGTGCAAGTGTTCCTGATTTCCCAGCAGCAAACAATGATGACCCAATTAACAGTTGGATGATTACCAATGTCAATCCTTACACTCCTGGTGTTAATGGAGACGTTTCCGGCACAGGAAGAGGAGGTATGCTTATTTTAGATATGTCTGAAATCAACAAAAATAAAGTTATTTACAGACATGAAGCGAACGGTAATCTAAAAGATAAATATATTACTTTTGGATGTAACTTAGGAACTATCAATTATGATTCTGAAGTTACACAAGCAAATCTATTAACAATCATAAAAGATGGAAATAACGATACCATTTTCTCAAAAGATATAACACTTATTGGAAACGAAGGTTGGATTTCTGTAGATTATAACTTTGTTTCACCATCTAACAAATTAACTGTCGAAATTATAAATGCGGCAGATTACTATGGTGCACATCAAGGTGATATCGCCATCGACAATGTAGTTATGAGTTATTGTAAAGATCAGAAAGATACTTCTGTTGTAATTCCTGCTCTTTCCATTAAATATCAAACTGATGCAGAAGATATCAAAAAACTTTGTAAAAATGATGAACTGACATTGTCTGCCATTGTTCCAAAGCCTTTGACATCTATCTACGAAAGTCTAAAATTCTTGCTTCAGTATTCTTCTGACACAATAAATTGGATCACATTATTCCATAATCAGTCAAATGATTCTTTCACTCTTAATGAGAAGAACAACCCATGTTTCTTTGACAAATTCATCGGTAAGAATGTATATTTCCGAATTGTTGCTGCAGACTCTTTAAATCTTATAGGTTTCGAAAATGGAAATGTAGGTTCTGATAAAGTGTCTATTTCAAACCATATTGTTGCTAGCAGCATTAATTGTGATCCTATTGACAATCATAAATGCTATACTGCTGACGGTACTCCATTGCCTATATCATACATTTTCTTCGATGATTTCGGCGAATTTTCAACAGATAACACAGAATACACATACACTGAATCTGACGGTACAAAACATACCGTTCCTGTCACAAATGGTATTTATGGTGATAAAACAAGACCTTTTTCAACTGTTCTTCAACATGGTGCAAGTGTTCCTGATTTTCCAAAATCAAATATTGATCCTATAAATTCTTGGATGATTATTAATGTCAATCCTTACACTCCTGGCGTTATTGGAGATGCTTCTGGTACAGGAAGAGGTGGTATGCTTTTCTTAGATTTGAATGGTCTAGATAATCTAAATAAAGTCATTTATAGACGTACTGTCAATGGAATTGCAAAAGGAACATCATTAAATTATGGTGCTTTCTTTGGAGCTATGAATAATAATTCTGATGGAGTCGCTAAATTAGCTATATATATTCGCGACGCAAATACCAACCAAGTTATTGATTCTATAACTAATATCAAACTAAATGGAACTGAAGGTTGGATAGAAGCAGAGAGACATATAGTGGCTACATGCAATAACATCACTTTAGAAATTGTAAATAGTGTAGATAGTTATTGGACTTCTCAAGGTGATTTTGCTATCGATAATGTCCATATGGAATATTGCGCAATGCCTGATATTGCTATTGAATCTACAATTTCTTCAGAAGAGGCTCTTGATTTATGTCAGTATGATTCACTGAAGTTAAAAACTTTAATGACAGAAAGTTCTAAAAGTGCATTCAATAATCCAATGTATGTTTTCCAATATACAACACAAGATCCTTCTAAATTTCCATTTAGAACGAATGAAATTTGGAAAAACATTAACGAGCCTTCAAACGAATCCTCTATTCAGTTGAATAAAGAAAACTGTTTATTATTCGACACTCACAACACTTTGTTCTATTTTAGAGTTGTAGTTGGTGATACTGATGACATTAAGGAATACATGAATACTGATGCATATTCTTTAGTATCTATATCTGATATTCCTGTTATAGCAATGTCTAAGAATTGTCCATTGACTGACGTTGAATCTTTAGTTTCTAACTCAGAAAAGGTAATTAAGACTGAATATTACAACTTTGCTGGTCAAAGAGTAAATAGCAATACAAAAGGTCTTATTATTGAGCGACAATACCTGGAAAACGGAAGCGTTATCAATTTCAAGATAACTAAAGAATAAGCTGTAGACAATAGCAACTTCGTCTACACAACAACATAAAAACCGGTTTTTGCTGTATTTGCAAAAACCGGTTTTTTCATGAAAATAAATTACACGTTGTCTATACTTATTTATGTTATAGCAAGTCATTATATTTCCCTTTTCATCGGATAATTTCTTAGTTTTACAATAATCATTCTATCCATACAGGCAATAACATATTGTAAATTAAATAAGAGAGTTAAAAAAATTGGATCAATTGTTGAAAAAAAATAGTATATTTGTTTGCACATTTGAAGTATATGTAAATTAGTCGATGAAAAAAGAACTTATTATGATGGCTATGGCTCTGTCGATAGGCAGTGTCAACGCTCAAAAAACTAAAACTTATACTACTGCTGAACGTCTGTACTTTGAAGGAAAAGAGATGTACGACCTCAAGCAGTATAATACTGCTTTCCGTTATCTTGACGAATATCTACAAGATAAGGATGTGGATAGAGAAGAATATTACGCTGAAGCAGAATATCTACTTGCCTGCTGTGCCTACGAGATGGACAGAAAGGATACACGTGGACGCTTGGAAAGATTCGTTGCCAATAATCCCCACTCGTCGCATATAAGCAGAATTCACTTTTTGCAAGGATCTATCTTTTTCCAAAAAGGTAAATACAAAGAGGCTCTAGATCAATATTTCTGTAAAGTTGACCCACGTAAACTTAGCAAAAAGGAGAAAGCTGACTATTTCTTCCGTCACGGCTACTGCAATCTCCAACTTCAGGATTACGATAAGGCACATTCTTCTTTCACTACTCTTTGTGACCTTAACAACGATAATTATCAAAAATCCGGCAAATATTATCTTGCCTATATCGACTATTTGAAAAAGAATTACGACGCTGCTCTTCCAACTTTCATCAGTTTGCAGAACGACAGCGAATATGAGTCAATAGTGCCATACTATATCGCTCAGATATACTACTACAAAAATATGGACGAAAAAGTGTTCGAATACGGACACTCCATAATTGAAAAATATCCGAATAATAAGAGTAATTCTGAAATCTACCGTATAATCGGTGAATGCTACTTCAAAAAGAACGACTATAAACAGACTATCAAATATCTTTCTGAATACGCAAAGACGACGGATCAGATTATGCGTAACAATATCTATATGCTGGGTACTTCATATTGTAAAACCCAGGATTGGAAAAACGCGATTGAGAATCTGCAGAAAGTAACTACCGAAAATGACGAATTGAGTCAGAATGCCTATTTGAACCTCGGAAATTCATATTTGAAAGTTGGCGATAAAACCAACGCAAGAATGTGCTTTGCACAAGCATCAAAAATGGAATTTGATAAAGAGGTGCAGGAAGAGGCTATGTTCAATTACGCTCTTGTGGTGTACGACCAGAGTTATTCGCCTTTTGATGAGTCGGTAACTACATTTGAGACTTTCTTGGAAAAATTTCCTAAGTCGAACTATAAAAACCGTATCTACGACTTTTTGCTCAACGTCTACATGACGACAAAGAACTATGAGGCAGCATACGCGTCGATACAAAAATTAAATACAAATAATCCTAGTATCTTAGAGGCTCGCCAAAGAATACTTTATTGTCTTGGTATTCAGAGTTTTACAGATGGAGATTATGATAAAGCCAAGGAATATTTTACCAAATCACTTATTGACAAACAGTATAATTACAATACAGAGTCTTTAACTTATTTCTGGCGTGGTGAGGCAAATTTCCGTCTCAACAAACCTTCTGAAGCACAACAAGATTATCTTTCGTTTATAAATACGACGGGAGCACGCCATAGTGACGTATACAATCTTGCTCATTACAATCTCGGATATTGTTACTTCAATAATAAGAGCTATACTTCTGCTTTGACATGGTTCAGAAAATTCACTAACCTTGAAGATAACAACAAGACACTTATCGCCGACGCTAACAACCGTATAGGTGACTGTTACTTCATCAACCATGACTTTGAAAATGCGGAGAAAAGCTATTCAAAAGTATATGCATTGAAAGGTTCAGGAGCTGATTACGCTTGTTTCCAACAAGGTTTCGTTCAAGGACTTCAAAAAAATTACAACGGAAAAATCGCCACTTTGAACCGTCTGATCTCGAAATTTCCTAACTCAGAATATATTGCCGACGCAATGTACGAGATTGGTCGTTCATACGTTATGCTTAACGATTACAAATCCGCAATCACTACTTATGACAAACTGTCAAAATCATATTTTCACAGTCCTTTGAGTCGTAAAGGTAAACTACAGACAGCCATGCTTTACGATAAAATGGGTGATTTTGACCAAAGTACCAAAATATACAAGAGCATAGTTGATATGTTCCCTTCCAGTGAAGAGGCAAAAACGTCACTTGAAGGCTTGAAACGAATATATTTTGATCAAAACAACGTGTCAGGATATGCAGAATATGTTGAAAGTCTCGGTGGAATCGCCAAATTTGAGATTTCTGAACAAGATTCTTTGACTTATCTTGCTGCTGAAAAACTATACCTTCAGGAAAAATACCAGGAAGCAATCAACAGTTTCAACAAATATCTTGACAAATTTCCAAACAGCATTTTCAATGAAAGTGCTCACTTCAACTTGGGTAACAGCTATTATAACATTAAAGAATACGACTTGGCAAAGAAGGAATTGTCGCTTACAGCACAACAACTTGGTTCTGTACACGCAGAGCAAGCTTTGCTTCTACTTGCCGACATAGAGTATAAGAAAGAAAATTATGAGCAGGTCGTGGAACACCTTGAAAAGATGGTGGAAATAACACAAAATGTAGAGAACAAAGAAAAAGCCAAACTGCAGATCATGCGTAGCTACAGCAAACTTGGCAAAATCGACGAAACAATCTCTGCATGTGATAATGTGATCAAAGGAGACAAACTTGATCCAAATCTTTACCGTGAAGCTCTTTACACTCGTGCAAAATGTTATGAGCAAAAGGGTGAGACTAATTACGCTGTCGCAGATTACAAAACACTTTCTTCAAACTGTCTGGATGAGTTTGGTGCAGAGGCAAAATACAAAACAGCTGAATATGCTTTCCACGATGGTAATAAAGAAGCAGCAGAGAAGATAATCTTCGAATTCATCGAACAAAACACTCCTCACCAATACTGGTTGGCAAAGAGTTTTGTGTTATTGGCTGATATCTACGTATCAATGGACCGCGAATTTGAAGCAAAACAATATCTGCTCAGCGTAAGAGAAAACTATAAAGGTAAAGATGATATAGCTCTTGAAATCAAATCACGTCTTGATGACATTGAATCAAGAGAGAAAAATAAAATTAAGGAGTAAAGAAAATCACGATGAAAAGAATAGTTTTTAATATTGCTCTACTTTCGGCATTTTCAGCAGTCAGTGCTCAAAACGCATCTGATTCCACAAATACCGCATCTGCCACCGATACAACAATCAAACGAAATATCGAAGTGGTAAGAGATTATACTCCCGTCATTAAAGAAGCTGGTAAAATAAACACAATGCCAGAACTTAAAGATGTGAATACCAAAAAGATAGATGTTGATTACAAGGTTTGGACATCAACCTACAAACCAAAAACAGATATTATTCCTTCTCTTGATTATGCTCTTGCTTCACAAGAAGAAAACAAATATAGCCGTGAAGGCTTTTTGAGATTAGGTGGAGGAAACTACAAATCTTTCCTTGGTGAACTTTATACTCCTATCTACAATAGTGATATTGCTCTTTTTGACTTTTATTTGAAACACAATTCATCTTTCGGTAACGTCACACTAAAAAAAGACAATTATGACGTTCTTTCAAATGATGTTTTGAGTAAAGGTCTTTACAACGATAATAAAGCAAGGATTTCTTTCCTAAGAAGCATCAGAATACGTGAAATCAGTGCTTTCGGAGAATTTGGATACAATCGTTTCAACTACTACGGACTTAATAGTGATATGATTGCTTTTTCTGAACAAAACAAAAACAAAGAAGAGCCTGAATACAAGAATGATGATCAGAAAAACTCCCATTTGACCGCAGCTTTAAACTTTCGCTTCCGTTCAAAAGATTATATAGAACAGTGGAAATATGACTTGCAAACTAACTGGCGTCTTCTTAAAACACATTTCAACGTTGCTGAAAATACAATATTCACAGATGTGGCAGCTTCTTACAGAATGCAAGAATCTATTTTGTCGCTGAAATTCCAGATGTATAATGTGTTTGTTTCTACTCCTGAAGATGGACCTATTGATTTCAGTAATGCACAAAACTTCAAAAATTTCACTGTTTTGAAGTTTAATCCATACTACAGCTTCGTTTCTGAAGTAGGAAGACTAAATCTCGGTTTGAAAGCATCATTTGGTATCAATCAAGGAAAGAATACCGCATTTTCACCGGATATTACCGGACAAGTCCGTGTAATCGACAATATTTGGTATGTCTATGCTGGAGTAACAGGTGACTATAAAGTGAATACTCTTCGTTCTCTTGCAAACGAAAACATCTATCTTTCACCAGATGCTCGTCCTGAAGATACATACATTCCTCTTGACATCTATTTGGGAACAAAACTCAATATTGGTAAAAGCGTTAATACAGATATCCATGTAGGATACAAAATCATTAACAACCAGTATTTCTACATCAACAAGTCTGACTCGACTGGTATGAAAAACACATTTGATGTGGTATACGATAAAAATGTCGGACAATTCAACTGTGGAGCTGCAGTAAACTATAATTTCCGCGAGAAAGTTGATTTTTCATTTAAGATTGGCTATAACAAATGGTCACTTGAAAAACAGGCTGAAGCTTGGATGCTTCCTGCAGCACAAATTGGACTTGGAGTCAGCTATGTGCCAACTGATTTTCTTCGTTTCAACATCAATTATGATCTTGAGGCAGGAAGAAAAGCTAAGTTAGGAAAAGATACTTCAGTCGACCTTAAGAACTTCAACGACATCAGCTTGGGTGCAAACTATAAGTTGATGAGTTTTCTCGATGTATTCGCTCGTTTCAACAATATTTTGAACCAAAGAAGCGAAGTTTGGTATGGTTATCCATCGCAAGGATTCAACTTTTTACTTGGCTTAACACTAACTTTCTAAGTTAGAAATCAGTTCATTTTTTTACTCTCAAATTTCAAGAAAATGGTGATAATAGCTACACTTATAACCGTAATATTCATCATTGTTGTTGCTCTGCAATTCAAGGAAAAAAGGAGAGTAAAAAATGAAAGAGACACACTCAAACGCAAAGAGCAACGTAGGGAACAGATAATGAAGACGGTGGCTGGACTTAGTGCAGTGATGATGAAAGCAAACACAGTAAGAACGAAGTCTCAGATTGAAATCGTCAAAAATTATCTTGATCGCAAGATGAATCCAATATATGCTAAGCAGACTCTTGAGTATCTGAAAACATACCTCTATAATGATAATTTGTCGGTGAATATACTGTGTTTAAATGCAAACCGTACATTCAAATATGACAATAGAGTTCAACTACTAAATATGCTCATGTGTATTAGTACATGCGGAAAAGGTATATGCAGAAGTGAACGTGAACTGATAGAAAAAATCATGAAACACATGAGAATAAACTCTATCGACAAAGAAAATTTATGGACCATGTATAGAGGCTACATTGTAAATGATGAGGAAAATTTAGAAGAGTCATTGAATGAAAAAACTAAAAAAGCCTTTAAAACAATGGAATTGGATTACAACTGTTCATTAAAAGAACTGAAACGTCAATGGAGAAAACTTTCAATGAAATATCATCCAGACAGGTACGAATCAGCCGATGAATACAGCAAATTAGAGGCAACCCAAAAAATGCAAGAAATTGTGGAGGCATACAATTTCCTACTTAACAACTACTTTGAAAGTATAGGCATTTAAGCTAAAAACACGATGGAAAAAGAGATTTCACAGTTAAAACAAATCGTTCTTTCACTTCCTGAAAGTCCAGGAGTTTACCAATATGTCAACAAAGAAGATGAAATCATCTATGTAGGCAAAGCTGTGAACCTCAAAAGACGTGTATCTTCATATTTCAACAAATATCAAACATCAAATAAGGTTCGTGCACTCGTAAAGCAAATTGCAGACATCAAATATATTGTTGTTCCGAGCGAACAAGATGCTTTGCTTCTTGAAAACAGTCTGATTAAAAAGCATCAACCCAGATACAACATTCTACTAAAGGATGATAAAACTTATCCGTGGATTTGCATCAAAAACGAGCCTTTTCCTCGTGTTTTCTACACTCGCCGTTTTGTTCATGATGGATCTCTTTATTATGGTCCATACACATATCTTCCAGCAATGAAGACGGTGCTTGATCTGATTCACAACATTTATGGAATCCGCACCTGTAACAATAAACTGACTGATGATGCAATCAAAAGCGGAAAATATAAAGTTTGCTTGGACTATCACATCAAAAAATGCAAAGGATGTTGTGAAGGTTATCAAACAGAAGAAGAATATAGAGAAAACATAAAGGAAATCAAGCTCATTCTTAAAGGTGAGATGAGCACTTTAGAAAACTATATTCTCGGTGAAATGGGTAAAGCTGCAGAAGAAATGAGATTTGAAGATGCACAAAAGATGAAAGAAAAAATGCTTCTTCTATCTCAATACAAAAGTAAAAACACAATTGTCAGTCCTATTTTAACCAACATCGACGTCTTCTCAATAGAAATAGACGATAATAACGCCTACATCAATTTTTTGAAAGTGATGGAAGGAACAATTTCTCAAGCCTACACATTCGAATACAAAATACAGACAGAAGAGGAAGAGAGTGAAATTTTGGCATCTGCCATTGTGGAAATGCGTCAAAAATTTCAGAGTATGTCGAGAGAAATCATTGTACCCTACCCTATTTCTTTCGAACTTGAAAACGTCACCATTACAGTTCCACAAAAAGGTGACAAAAAGAAACTTCTTGATTTATCCATCAAAAATGTAAAGCAATACAGATTTGATAGAGTCAAACAAGCAGAAAAATTCAATCCAGAACAACGAGCCATGAAACTTCTGACTGAGCTTCAGAAAGTACTTGGACTCAAAGAAGTTCCTCATCAGATTGAATGTTTTGATAACTCCAACATTTCAGGAAGTGACGCAGTCGCTGGATGTGTGGTTTACAAAAATGCAAAACCATCAAAAAAAGATTATCGTACTTACAATATAAAAACTGTTGAAGGACCAGATGACTACGGTTCAATGCAAGAAGTTGTTTACCGACGTTACAGCAGATTGATTAATGAAGGAGAAAAACTACCTAATTTGATCATTGTCGACGGTGGTGTCGGACAGATGGAATGTGTGAGAGAAGTGATTGAAGACAAGTTAAATCTATACATACCCATCGCAGGTTTGGCTAAAGACGACAAACATCACACAAAAGAATTGCTATACGGTTTTCCTCCACTCCACGTAGAGATACAACCTAATCATTCTCTATTTCGTTTTTTGGCAGGAATTCAGGATGAAGTACATAGATTTGCTATCAGTTTTCATCGTAACAAACGAAGCAAAAGTCAAATTCATTCTGCTCTTGATGATATCAATGGTATTGGAGAAAAAACTAAAGACACTCTGATAAAAACATACAAGAGCGTCAAAAGAATAAAAGAACAATCCGAAGAAGAGTTAGCTAACGTTATTGGAAAAGCTAAAGCAAAAATATTATTCGACAGTCTTCACAAAAACTAAATCATTTTCATCGAAGATTCTTATTCAACTCACTTTACAAAGACGTAGCCACCTGCGTCTTTTTTTATTCAACATTCATTTTATTGTTTTGATTTTACGTTCCACGTGGAACAACTTTATATTTAGTTTTGCGATAGTGTTCCACGTGGAACAAAAAAAAATTAGAGTCACATATTTAATGTGACTCTATTTTTTATTCTTTATTTACTTGTTCCATCTTATAAACTTTATCTGATGGTCGAACTTTACATGGAACCTTTAATGTAAATTTTGTTCCACGTGGAACAAAATCAACTTCTTTATCATCAACAATTAGTTTGTCTGCTATAACTTCTATTACTCCTGTGGTTGGACCAATGATTAAAAGTTTATCTCCTTTATTGATACCAGCATTGGTTTCTTGTAAAAATTCGGCTACGCCAATATTAGAATAATAGCGTATTGTTTTTGCAACGTAAACTTTTCTTTCTGTTGCTTCCGAACCATAAACGTTGCTCCATTCTCCTAATCTCTGTCCTAAATAATAGCCATTCCAGAAACCTCTGTTGAATACTGTTTTCAATTGTTCATCCCATTCTGCAATTTTTGATTCAGAATATGATCCATCAATGATTGAATTCAAAGCTTCATTATAACAAGAGACAACTGTTTTGACATATTCGGCACTTCTTGCACGTCCTTCAATCTTAAAGACTCTTACTCCTGAATCAACAAGTTTATTCAAGAAGTGGATTGTTTTTAGATCTTTCGGAGACATTAAATATTTATCATCAACCTTAATTTCGATATCACGCTCATCATCAAACAATCTGTATGAATGACGACAAACCTGGAAACATGCACCACGATTGGCAGAACTATTCAATTCATGCAAACTCATATAGCATTTGCCAGAAATTGCCATACACAATGCACCATGACAGAACATTTCAATTTTTATTTGGCCTCCTTTTGGTCCACATATATTCTGATCAATTATCTGCTTGTGAATTTCTGATACTTGATCCATATTCAACTCTCTCGCCAATACAACAACATCAGCAAACTGAGAATAAAATTTCAATGCCTCAATATTAGAAATGTTCAACTGTGTCGACAAATGAACTTCTACTCCTATTGAAACTGCGTAAAGGATAACAGACATATCAGACGCAATGATTGCCGATACACCACTCTCTTTTGCAGCGTCAACATATGAACGCATATCTGTTAGATCTGTGTCATACATAACTGTGTTAAGAGTGAGATAGCTTTTCAAACCATTCTCTGTACAAATGCTTGCTATATTCTTAAGATCATCGACAGTGAAATTATTGGCTGAATGTGATCTCATATTCAACTTACCAATACCAAAATAGACGGAATTGGCACCCGCCTGAATGGCAGCAGCTAAACTTTCATAACTGCCGACTGGAGCCATAATTTCAAAATCTGTTCTTTTCAAATCCATAATGCTTTAATTAACTTTGCACAAAGTTATAACTAAAAGCACAACTGATGAAAATAGGCAATATAGAATTTTCTGAATACCCGCTCTTCCTCGCTCCTATGGAAGACGTTACAGATATATCATTCAGAAAAATGTGTAAAAAATTCGGTGCCGATTTGGTCTACACTGAATTTGTATCAGCCGACGCACTTATCAGAAACATACAACGAACAGAAGATAAGATGACAATTGACGACTCCGAACGTCCTACCGTCATCCAACTCTACGGAAAAGATACCGACACAATAGTGGAAGCAGCTAAGATTGCAGAGGCAGCTAAACCTGATATCATTGATATAAACTTCGGTTGTCCAGTTAAAAAAATCGCTGGTAAAGGAGGTGGAGCTGGTTTGTTGCGTGATATTCCTAAACTTTTGGAGATAACTCGTGAAGTGGTGAAAGCAGTGAAACTTCCTGTAACAGTTAAAACTCGATTAGGTTGGGATAGCAACAATCTTATCATCACTACTCTTGCCGAACAAATTCAAGATTGCGGTGCACAGGCATTGGCAATCCATGGAAGAACACGTGCCCAAATGTATACAGGTGAAGCAGACTGGACACTGATAGGTGAGGTAAAAAATAATCCACGTATTCATATTCCGATCATCGGTAATGGTGACGTCACTACTCCAGAAAGAGCAAAAGAATGTTTCGACAAATATGGTGTTGACGCTGTGATGATAGGTAGAGCTACTTTCGGAAGACCATGGATTTTCAAAGAGTGTAAAGATTATATTCAAGGTAAAGAATCAGAAAAACTTAATACTCATGATTGCCTGAATATTCTTAAACAAATGATTGATGAAAATATCGAAATGTTCGATGGAGACGAAAGAAAAGGTATAACTCATACACGTCGCCATCTCGCTTCTACTCCTATCTTCAAAGGAATAGATAATTTCAGAAAAACAAGAATAGAGATGCTTCGTACAGAAGTCAGAAAAGATCTGTTCGATATAATTGATTCTACTGAACCTCTGATTGAGGAAGCAAGAAACCAGCAATAAAAAAGACGGGATAAAACCCGTCTTTTTTTAATGAGCATCCAACCAATTTGATGCAACAGATAATTCTACTTTTAGAGGTACTTTCATCTTGAACACATTCTCCATCTCACTCTTTACTATCTCACGCATTATATCTTCTTCAGATTTAAGTACGTTGAAATTCAATTCGTCGTGCACCTGGATAATCATTCGTGACTTTAATCCCCTACTTTCTATTTCTCTTTGGATATTAATCATTGCCATCTTGATGATGTCTGCCGCTGTTCCCTGGATAGGAGCATTAATAGCATTTCTTTCAGCATTCTGTCTCAACGATCCATTACGTGAATTTATATCTTGGATAAAACGTCGTCTTCCAAACAATGTCTCTACATATTCATGCTCATGTGCAAACATCTTTGTTTTCTCAAGAAAGTCATAAACTTTTGGAAAAGCCTCAAAATAACTTTCTATCATCTGCTTTGCCTCATCTCTGGAAATTGACAATCTTTCAGCAAGACCAAATGCTGATATTCCATAAAGTATACCAAAGTTTGCAGTCTTCGCTTTGCTACGCATTTCTTTTGTTACCTCTTCTGTCGGAACCTTGAAAATCTTAGAGGCTGTATCCTGATGAAAATCAAAACCAGATAAAAACGATGATATCAATCCTTCATCTTCAGATACATGTGCCATGACTCTCAATTCAATCTGAGAATAATCCGCTGATAAGAAGACGCAATCATCAGAGGCTACGAAACATCTACGTATTTCTCTTCCCATGTTATCTCGCACAGGAATATTCTGCAAATTAGGATTGCTTGAACTCAATCGTCCTGTAGAAGTGACAGTCTGATTAAAGGATGTATGTATTTTGCCTGTATGAGAATTAACAATCTCAGGAAGAGCATCAATATAAGTGCTCAACAATTTTTTAACTCCTCGGAAATCAAGAATCTTCTCTATAATAGGATGTTTGCTTTTCAAAGAAATCAACACATCTTCACTTGTTGACATCTGTCCACCTTTGGTTTTCTTTACTTTCTCTACAAGATTCAACTCATTATAGATTACCTCTCCTACCTGTTTAGGTGATGATATATTGAAAGAGTGACCAGCAAGACTATAAATTTCATTTGCAATGTTATCCATCTCCGCCGTCATCTTAACAGATGATTCTTTCAAACTCTTTTCATCAATTGTCACTCCGGCATTTTCCATTTCGCAAAGAACATGCATCAAAGGCATCTCAATAGTTTTAAACAACTTATCAAGATTGTTCTTCACTAACTCTTCCTTGAAAATTTCATAAAGTTGGAAAGTGATGTCCGCATCCTCAGCAGCATAATCAGCAAGTCTGTTCTTGTCAACACTTCTCAACGGAAGATTCTTTTTGCCATTCTCTGTCGTTAGCTCTTCGTATGTAACAGTTTTATATTTCAAATATTGTTCTGCCAAAGCATCCATTCCATGTCTCAGCTCTGGTTGGATAAGATAATGGGCGATCATTGTGTCGAACAATTCACCTTTTACCTCTACCCCATACTGTTTGAGCATCAACACGTCAAACTTAAGATTTTGACCAATCTTGAAAATTTTATCATTTTCAAACAATGGTCTGAACTGATCAACAATATTTTGAGCATCATCACGATTTTCAGGTAAAAGAACGAAAAATGCCTCATTTTTCTTCCAACAGAAGCTCATTCCCACTAAATCAGCAGAAAATACGTCTGTTGACGTCGTTTCCGTGTCAAAACAGAAAAAATCCTGAGTAGAAATTTTAGCCAAAAATTGGCTAATATCTTCTTGATTTTCAATCAATTTATAGTCGTGAGAGACGGAAGTTAACTCGCTGAGACTTGAATATTTTTCTTCAGCCTGTGTAATTGTACTGAAATTATCAAATAGAGAGAGTTGAACAGGGGCAGATTTTTGGGTATATTTAGTAATGAAACTTTTTAATTCAAGATCATTAAATATTTTCAGCATTTCATCAACTTTCTTCTCCTTGATAGCAAGATCAGAAATAGGAGTCTCAATCGGAACATCAGTACATATTGTCACAAGAATCTTTGAAAATTTAATCATTTCTACACTCTCTTGCACTTTTGTCTTCAATGCTCCCTTTATTGATTCAGAATTTTCAATAACAGATTCTACTGATCCAAATTCCTGCAACAACTTGACTGCAGTTTTTTCTCCAACACCTTTACATCCTGGAATGTTATCACTCGCGTCACCCATAAGAGCGAGAAGGTCTATGATTTTTGAAGGATCATCTATTCCCCATTTTTCACAAACCATTTTCTTATCCATCAGTTCCAATCCGTTTCCGTGAGTGATACGAAGCATCTTGATATTATCGTCGACAAGCTGAGCATAATCCTTATCTGGAGTAACCATAAAAACTTCAAGTCCTTCAGCAGCTCCACGTTTGGCTAATGTTCCGACAATATCATCCGCCTCATATCCATCAATTGCAAATTGAGGAATATTGTAAGCATCAACAATTTTTTTAATCAAGGGAACAGAAGCATGGATCTCTTCAGGAGTCGCCTGACGTTGAGCTTTATATTCTGGATACATCTCATGACGGAAAGTCTTCGCAGCAGAATCAAAAACAACAGCAATATGTGAAGGAGAATAATCCTTAAGAATCATCTCCAACTTATTAACAAATCCATAAACAATCGAGGTGTTTTCACCCTTTGAATTTTTCATAGGCTTATTCATCAAGGCATAATATGAGCCAAAAATGATGGGATAAGCATCAATTAAAACAAGTCTATTATCCATTTTTTGAAATTCATTTCTCAAACTTACTTACATTTATTAAATTCGCAAAAAATTTTTGATTGAATTACGGATGTCAACATTAGATACAGCTAAAAAAGCAATAGAAAAGGAGTTCGAAATCTTCTCTAAGAAGTTTGACGGATATTTTTCGTCAGACAATGAATTGTTGTCAGCTGTAAACAATTACATACTTCAGAAAAAAGGAAAACAGATCAGACCGATCATGGCTCTGCTTGCTGCCAAATGTCTTGGAGACGTGAATGATTCAAGCTACGACGGAGCGACAGCAATAGAGATGCTACATACAGCAAGCCTCATCCATGACGACATTGTGGATGAAGCTGATTCACGTCGTGGTCAGAAATCCATTAACAATGTATGGCAAAACAAAGTGTCTGTTTTGGTTGGTGATTATCTTCTTTCACAAGCATTAAATGTTGCATCACAAACTGACTCTTTGGATATAATCAAGTCAATTTGTACAGTAGGAAAAAAATTGACAGACGGTGAATTAATCCAACTTTACAACTCAAAAAACAGAACATTCAACGAGGATATTTACTATAATGTTATCAAAAAGAAAACTGCTGTATTATTCTCAACTGCTTGTTTTATAGGTGCTAAGAGCGTAAGCAATAATCAACAAATGATAGATTCTCTTGTTGATTTCGGAACTATTTTTGGCATCTGTTTTCAAATCAGAGACGACATTTTCGACTACTTATCAACAGAAAAAGAGATAGGAAAACCAGTAGGAAATGATATCCGTGAAGGTAAAGCAACACTTCCACTTATATACGCTATTAACAACATTTCAGGTACAAAAAGAGATGAAATAATCGACACTCTAAGAAAAGAAAACAAAACAAACAAAGAGGTCGAACAACTTATCAACTTCACTATTGAAATGGGTGGAATAGAATACGCTTCCAAAAAGATGAAAGAGTTTGAACAGGAAGGAATAAAATGTTTGGATTCAATCCCAGATTCAGAAGCAAAAAAAGCATTACTGATGCTGCTAAATTATACAATTGTAAGAGAATATTAATAAAAAAAAAAGACGCGATTGCTGAAGTGCACCCCAAAAGTTGGACGGTAAAAAAAATTAAATGTTAAAGAATTGGGCTCGGTATTGTGCCGGGCTCAA
>SUXE01000014.1 GCA_015061115.1 Bacteroidales bacterium
CGTGCTTTTGTCTTTTTTCCTTTTCTGACATAAATATACCCCTAAAGTTTTTTGTCTAACTTTAGGGGTTCATATCACTGTTGAGTCTCGTCTTTTCTTATATTTCATTTATTTACTTACTATTCAAGGCATTCCCTCTTATTGTCCTCAAACCAATCAGAAAGAGCCTCAGCAAATGTATATTTGAATTTGTAGCCGCACTCAGCAAGTTTCTTGCCACAGATATTCGTGGAGATCTGCAGTTTCTTAACACGGGCAGGACAAATTCCCATAGGGCTTCCCAACACCTTTGCCACAGCCGCAGCCGGCATGATCAGGCAATTAGGGATGTAAGGCACAAACTGTGTCAATCCCGTCGCCTTCTTCATCTCCGCTACAATCTGCTCGATCGTGTAAGCAGGTTCGAAAGTGCAATTGTATATTTCCGAATGGGCACTACCCTTCTCTATATTCCACAAGATGAAATTCACCAGTTCCTTCACATAGATACATGCCTTTATCGTATCCTTTCTGCCCGGATAAGCAAAAGTATGTTTTCTTATGCTCCAGTATAGACGGGAGAAATTCCCATTCTCACCCTTACCGAAAACGACACCCGGTCTTACTATTGTCAGCTGACGATTCTGAATATCACGGGCTTGCCAAGTCTTATGGATATTCTCAGCAACAAGTTTAGAGATTCCATAAGGAGTGTTAGGAGTCGGCAAAGTAGACTCATTCTTTAGTTCTTCCGAGGCACCGTAAGGAGCGATCGAACTAGTGAACACTATTTTCTTTATGCCATATTTCTCTGCGAAATCACATACATTCTGAGCCCCCAACATATTAGTTTCAAAATACTCATTGTCAGGATGGCCGGGAGTGCGATGCACGGCAGCGAAATTAAAAACTATATCATCTGGAGTTGGAGTAAATGGCACTTCAATAGGCTTTCTCACGTCGCAAGCGACATAAGTAGCCGGATGAGACTCACCGTCGCACAACGCCGATTTATAATCTTTCACCGTTGGCAAAGGATCTCCCTGTTTGACAATATCGAGATTATATATTGCGGCATCCGGATTCTTTTCTTTTAACAATTTAGCCAAATGAGTACCAATAAAACCAGTTCCACCGAAAATTATGTAGTTCATGACAAAAGATTTTATAAATATCAACAGAACAAGCACATATATAAAACTGTAAAGTATGTTTTGTTTTACTTCAAAAACATCACGATTTAACACAGTTGTTATATACCTCAAAAACTTGTTCCGAAATATGATCCCAATTATATTTAGTCATATCATAACTAACACGTTGTTGCTCCATAGAGACCAACGTCTCCAAACGAGAAGCCAACATCTCCACGTTACCACAAGGGAAATAACATGTTCTATCCAAACCGACCTCCAAATTAGCCGGAATATCACTCACAACCACAGGCAATCTATAGCTCATGGCCTCCAAAAGCGATATCGGCAGACCTTCATGGCTGGAAGGAAGGCAGTAACACAACGCATTGGTTAACAATGAATGCAGTTTCTCACCCTTAACAAACCCGGTCAATACAACACCAGCATCTCTTGCCTGTTGTTTCAATCCTAAAGAGTAATCATCCTCAAAGTCTGTATCACCTGCCAAAACCAATTTGACATCAGAAGGGCAAGAACCTTTTCGTTTCAACAATTGAAAAGCTTCAATCAAATGGTGAAGATTTTTTTCAGGAACGAAACGACACATTCCTAAAACATATTTACCATTTTCTATTTGCAGATCCTTAAAATATTCAGGTAATTCACAAAAATGTGGTTTAGGGACACCATTATAAATAAGATGCACATTGTCGACGCGATTGTATTTGTCATCAATAAGATGCTTTATCACATTAGAGATAACAATCACATCGTCGGCAAACATACAACCGAATCTTTCTCCTAATTTAAGCATCAGTTTTGCCGATCTTCCCCACTTGTCACGGTCATAGTCAGGTCCATGATGAGTAAAGACGACACGAAGTCCAAGCATTTTTGCGAACGGAGTCAGGAGAGCAGGACCTATAGCATGGATATGAACAATATCCACGCCAAATCTTTTTGCCTTCCAGATAGCCTTGAAAGTGTGAATTATAGCCTCACAACGTTTGTTCTTAGGGCAGTCGATATCCAACAGATTAATACCATTCCATTCCTTTAATCCGTCGTTTACATACCTGCTGCGTCGTATAAGAGTGACATCAACACCCTTATCGACCAAACGGGGGAACAACTCCTCACAATGGGTTTCGACTCCTCCCATCACATTGGGGACTCCTCTAGTACCTGTAACAAGAACCTTCATTTATGAAGAAAAACAGCAATAAATTACTTTATTTCAATATCCCTATCTGTTTCTGCCTTGGTTGCCTCGTAACCTTGACCTGTGACATCAGCATTTACAATATCCTCTCCTCGTTTACCTTTCAAAGCCTCTTTGGAGTCGTCAGACAAGCCATTGCTAATAACAGCATTCATGTCACAAGTTGAACATTTGTCCAAATCATCCTGTGTCACCTTTCCATCACGATAATCACAACAGATCTGGTTTTCGTACATGCTGTACTTGACACCTAAAAGACTCTTCAATTTATGTTTGAACACCCACCATGCCGGAGTGGCGATATACTTACGCATAGCAGGAGAGACAGAACCAATCATCCAGCAATTACGATTGCAGCAACGTACTTTTTTACGCACTTTCTCAGCCTCTGGAGAATTCCACAACTCATCCCATGTCTGAGTGTTAAGATTCCCCATGACTTCCTTATCCTTGGTTCCGTTGCATGGCATCACGTCGCCATAAGGATCCATAAAGAATGTATCGAAAGACATATCACATGGAAGAAGTCTCTTTTGACCGTATATATAGTTGATCAAGCCATGGTTGAAATAGGCGCGAAACCACTTTTTAGGGCTATTGCTACGGAGCAGTTCATTGACCAAGTCCTCAAAGTTTTTAGCCACCATCGGACGGTCCTTGATGATGTTCTTTGCCTCCACGAAATAAAATGAATTGTGAAGCGACGCTGTGGCGAACTCCATACCCATTTCATCGGATATTTTATACAAAGGCACCAAATCACGAGCATTTCTGTCTTGAACAGTCATACCGAAACCGACATCCTTCATGCCCATTTCACGAAGTTTCTTAAGTGTTGTATAACCACGTTGATAACCATCGTTCAAACCTCTGATCTCATTATTTGTCTGTTCCAAGCCTTCAATTGAGATACGGATACCAACCTGTGGAAACTCCTTACATAGATCTATGATACGGTCAGTGAAAAATCCATTTGTGGAAATAACAATACGATCACTTAGTTTGTACAACTCCCTGACAATATCCTTCAAATCCGTACGGATAAAGGGTTCTCCTCCCGTAATATTTGTGAAATACATCTTGGGAAGTTTCTTTATCGTTTCAATGGAAATTTCCTCCTCCGGTTTCGAAGGAGCTTTATATCTATTGCACATAGAGCAACGAGCGTTGCATCTATATGTCACAATGACTGTTCCGTTTAATTTCTTTTCTGCCATACATCAAAAACAATTATCAAACGTGGCGAAAAGAGTTTCTGAAATTCGCCATTTTGCAAATGTACATAAAAAAAAAGAGACTGCAAAAGAATTACAGTCTCTAAGCATTAGAAAAATCAAGAAGAACTACATATTAATCATTCTTGATTCCTCCACGTTAACAAAAGCTTCCCATTTTAAGTATAGTACCACCTATAATTTCCACTTAATGACAAACTCGATGATTATATCATTCCAGAATTCGATATGCACCAATACAAATTCCATGGTCATACACACGACACAAATAAATTCCAGACAAACCTCCAACAAGGTTCTCTAACGAATCTCCTTTCCTAACAAGTCTACCACTCATATCATAAATCCTATACTCATCCCCAATCAGATAAGAATCTGAGTCTAAAAGTTCCACACTAACGTCATCTTTTGCGATAATCAAATTGTATTTGCATTCCGCCATTTTATAATTCATATGTGTAGCACGGACATTCATCGTTATTGTGCCAGTATCAAGAAGAATAGGAGGCACAGAATACCACTCGTTGCCACCCTCAGCACTATACTCTATTACTATTTCATCATTTTCAGACACGCCTTCCGCATATGCCACTACATCCAATTTCTCACCCTCGTGTACTTTTGTCGTATCAGTTGGGCATATCAAATTCATCTCGGCCTCCGTTATGGTCATTTCATATCCGCACTCCCTGGTCTTGTAATTTGGATGAATGGCACGAACCATAACATTCTGGACACCTACACCATTCATGACCGGTGCTACGGTATCCCATGTCACACCCTCATCCTTGCTATACTCAACCGTTATCGTGTCTTCCGGACGAATGCCTTCCGCATATGCCACTACATCCAAAGACTCACCGTCATATTCTTTTATCGTATCCCCTGGACATATCAAATTCATCTCGGCTTCCGTTATGGTCATTTCATACCCGCACTCCATAGTCTTGTAATTTGGATGGATGGCACGAACCATAACATTCTGGACACCTACACCATTCATGACCGGTGCTACGGTATCCCATGTCACACCCTCATCCTTGCTATACTCAACCGTTATCGTGTCTTCCGGACGAATGCCTTCCGCATATGCCACTACATCCAAAGACTCACCGTCATATTCTTTTATCGTATCCCCTGGACATATCAAATTCATCTCGGCTTCCGTTATGGTCATTTCATACCCGCACTCCATAGTCTTGTAATTTGGATGGATGGCACGAACCATAACATTCTGGACACCTACACCATTCATGACCGGTGCTACGGTATCCCATGTCACACCCTCATCCTTGCTATACTCAACCGTTATCGTGTCTTCCGGACGAATGCCCTCCGCATATGCCACTACATCCAAAGACTCACCGTCATATACTTTTATCGTATCCCCTGGACATATCAAATTCATCTCGGCTTCCGTTATCGACATTTCATATCCACGCTTCACCGTCTTGTAATTTGGACAAACGGCTCTAACCATAACGTTCTGGACACCTACACCATTCATGGCTGGTGCTACGGTATCCCACGTCGTTCCATCATCCTTGCTATACTCAACCGTTATCGTGTCTTCCGGACGAATGCCCTCCGCATATGCCACTACATCCAAAGACTCACCGTCATATACTTTTATCGTATCCCCAGGGCATATAAAATTCATCTCAGCTTCCGCTATGGACATTTCATACCCGCACTCCACCGTCTTGTAATTTGGATGGACGACTCTAACCATAACATTTACTGTGTCACAATTGACTATACCTGGAGCATCATAATTCCACGACAATCCTTCATCAGTGCTATATTCTATTGAAAAATCAATATCATTCGCATTTCCTTTTATAAAGGCATTCGGACGCAGCTCAACACCATCAAAAAACTTTCTCGTCATGGTATCGCTTGGACAAACCAACAAAGCAGCAGATTCAGATCCATTTGCTCTTCCCGGAGTAACAAACAATAGTTCATCCACCGTCAAAGTATCCTTATAAGGGGAAAACGAAGTCCAATCTTCTGAAAAATCTAGAATTCTGCCATAAGAAGCATTTGCAGGCATTTTTTTATACGCAACCTGATCCAACACAATTATCGAATCCCCACATCTTTGACTAAGAGCTAATTTTGCTCCAGTCTTATTTTCTAGCTTAAAATTTGCATGCATTGCTCCTCTATATGACATACCATCCGCCCATACCATCAAATAATCATGAGGTGCTATTTTTGTTGTTTCATAACTATATGGGATTTGATATTTTGTCAAGTTTGTGGTTTTATCAGTCAAATATAAACCAGCGACATCCACAGTATCTTCCCCATAATTATACAATTCCACCCAATCAGAAGACAATCCATAATCATCTAAAATTGTTGTAGAACTATCAGGAGAAGCACACATCTCATTTATAACGACAGTCGGCACTTGGCAATCACAAGTATCAAATATGGCTGTTATCTCACATTTTTTCTTGATTATCCTCTTAAACACTTTCTCTTTCACAGAATACGTGCTATCTGCCAACTTGACATCCCATCGAACAAATCTATAATTTGCAGGTGCTATCGCTTTTAGTGTCAGTTCTCCAGAATTGAACCAATAACCAGAAAATGAAGATTTATTAACAATTTCTTCATTCATTTCGAACTTCACACCAGGCAGATTAGCGGAAAAAGAGAGTCCGACATTCCATTTATAACCTGCAAGATTTCCTAATGAAGACAAAACTACTTTTGTTCTTTCATTTACTTTTTTCATTAAAAAAGCACGCCCAGGGCAATCCAATGGAGAGAGTCCATCAAACGTTGCACAAAATTCTCCATCAACTACTGTCGCCAAACTATCGTAAACAGATTCTATATTTTGTTTTGACAAAGTTGTCCCCAAATACATCATCCAACGATTAATAAATCTTTTCTTAAACTGAGGATTCTTTATCAAATTAGAAAATATAACGACCTTCCATTTTTCATTATTAGCCCACGTTTTTTCTTCCACATCACCTGTGCACCATTTTATTGGATCAACCGAAACATCACTTGGAGAACAACCCATCGTAACATCCAAATCATACAATATCCAACGGAACTTTCCATTATGCCGATCCCTCCAACACATAATATTATTACCAGGCCAATCAGCGTTGGCGGAAAATTGTTCTATTATCATGTAATCAATATACTCCTCAACATCCATCATTTCACACACTGTTCTAAAGTATAAAGAGTCATTTGGATCATTATTATCCAAAAAAGAAACCATCTTATTATAAGCCAATTTATCACCTGCCTTCTGTTCATGAGTTTTTATCATATCCAGATCGTCCTCATCCAATCCGTAATTAGACACGATATAGTCCTCATTCAAATGTTCACGTAGGCCCATCATTCCTTGATAGATTCCATTCAGATAATATGAAACTGGCTGATACGCTTGATAATCAACATTCATTTCACGGGCAAGCGAATGAAAATATCCATCCCTAAACCGCAAAGAAAATGCGTCATTGGCATTTCCTCCAGCTCTAATTTTCAAAGATTTATATCTGTTTCCTAACTTGTCCTTAAAAAAATCATAATCTAAATATTCCTTATTGCTACCAATTTTCTTTCCTGTCTTTATCTTTAAAGACTTAGGAATATTCGTATAAGAACGAGTACAGCCCCCTGACACGCCTATTTCAACTTCCTCACACACCTGTCTTTTACCATCTACGAAATATTCAAATACAGCAGGTCTCTCCCAATCTTGATTAAAATTCGCCGGATATGTAGTACAATTACCCAATATTCCATTTACACCAGTAACTGCAATACCTAAAGAATCATCATATAGATATTTATCATCTACAGAAATTGAGACTATCGGAACAGAAAATCCACCACAAGAAGAATGTGCAGAATCCATAAAAATAAATGTTCCTGACAGGATTTTACTTGGCAATAAGGAATTTGAATATGCCCTAGCCTTAATACAAACAGTCGAGTCAAGCAATATATTGGTAGAATCGTTATAAACTAGACTATTTATTGTAGGTTCAGATCCATCCGTCGTATAATAGATAGAAACATTTTTCGTGTCACAAGCTAAAGAAACCGTAATAGAAGAGTCCTGATACCCAGGAGATGCTCCTTTAAAATAAACTGGAGTCACCCGATTTTTCAAAGAAGAATAAGAAGCTCCATTCATTTTCATTGGAGATGGAACCATATAACCGACATCACCGTTTTCACCAACACCATATGCAATATGTGCCTCCATCGCCTCATAAAAAAATTCATCCAACAATACGTCTCCGCTATATAAACAAATTTGTCCTCCATCCGAATCCAACTTTTTTGATGAATGCATAGCTTTCGTACTATCCTTATCAAAAAACAATAGATTGTATGATTTTGATTTTACAACAAAATCATAAGGAATAATCCATTCCCATTTATACTTGTAATTTCCCTTGGATTTCTTATTATAATGGATAATCTTATACCCTTTTAAAGATACATCCTCATCCCCTGAATTATATAACTCGACATATCCAGGGAAATTCCAGGAATTACGATCCAGATACGTTGAGACATTACAGGTCATGACTTCTGATATATTAACAGAAGCGTTTGTTTGTAATGTCACAAGCAAGATCAAAAATAAAAAAACAAATCTCATAAACGTCCTATAATATTAAATCCTTAAAAATAATCTATATAGTACTCCCAATTTTTGACAATTGACCAATACTTTTTCTTCCTTTAAAGGAACATTTTGTGAGGCAAAACTCTAAGTCCCTTCTATAATTTTCAAATTAAATATTTTTTTCAAACATTCTTACTTATAATGTAAACTTTCGAAGAGCCATAACCATTTCCA
The DNA here is from genome assembly GCA_015061115.1 of Bacteroidales bacterium. Taxonomy (GTDB): domain Bacteria; phylum Bacteroidota; class Bacteroidia; order Bacteroidales; family Paludibacteraceae; genus UBA1723. The sequence goes on from SUXE01000014.1 coordinate 8,431, forward strand.
ATACGTTGATATGGTCTTTGCTCATTATAATACATTATATAGTTTTTAATCCAACACATAAGCAGTAAGATATCGATAAAAGTACGCTTACTTTGCAGACCTTCAGAAACGTTCTGTCCACATGTTATCTTTGCATCCAGCACTTACTTGTATGCCATACCTTTTACAGCATTAAATTAATCTTAAAAATTTTTCTTTCATTCAGGCACGTATAGACCTCATTAGTATGGAATGCAGAGCCTTACTTGCTAATTCTTCCAATACTATTTACAATCTTTACAAAGACACACTTTTTATGTACTTTTGTTGTATCAATATATATATATTTTTTTTTGGGGGGAGGGGGAAGGGAGCGTATTATACACTAAAATAATTTTTCCCTCGTCCAATATATATCTGTTTTTACAACCTTGCCAGGCATTCCTACAATCAATGAATTTTCTGGATACTCTCTATTCGCTATCGTGTTAGAACCAATAATGGATCCACTTCCTATTATCGCCCCCTTCATAATTTTGGTATTAGGAGCGACCCAGACATGATTACCCAAGACAACTGATTTTGCTGGATTGATTCTTTTATTCGATATTTTATCATATATAGGATGAGAATCACTGGTTCTAACCACAATAGTATTAGAAAACATACAATCTTCTCCAATACGAATACTTGTGTTGTCTTCTTGAGCACAAAAATGTACAGAATGCGTAAAAGAAGAGTCTTTCCCTATTATGATTTCTATGTTGTTCCCTTCCAACCAAAAACTACATCCTTTGCCAATGTAAATGTTATTTTCAAAGACTATCTTATTGTTTGTACCTCGTATCCTGATAACTGGTTTTACAACTCGACAACCTCGGCCTATCATTATCATATTATTTTTTCCAATAATATCATACTTGAATTTTGCATTAGACAAGTTGACTAATGAAGACCTGATATTGAAATAACTTCTAATTCCAGTTAATATTCCAAACATATTGATTCTTTTTTTTAATTAATATTTCACGCCATTCACCACACATTTCTCTAATTTAGATCTTTTATTCGGTAATTGTATCGGATTTTTTGACTTATTTACAAATCTACATTTTTTAGCTATTACATATTCTGTAGATATAACGTCATCATTCGATTTAATATCACAGTTGGTTAACTTAATCCTAACATCGGTATCTGAACTTCTCTTATTCTTCACAAAAAGTTTACCATCTGTTTCAAATTTACAATCATTGAATTCGTATGTCCCTTTTCGGTATTGGTTTCCATCATCAATCAAAGGAGACGTATTTCTCAACTTAAATTCACATTTATTGAATTTATAATAGATCGATTCTGGGTTCATCGATGTGCCTTTAGAATACAAAATTCCTGCTATTCCACTTTGTTTAATAGTTTTAAAATCAAAATCGAACTTGCAGTCTTCATATTCCGTATTAAAAATACCATAATCATATTTGGAATCACCGGTACAAATCTGATATCCTTGAATCTTTCTTGAGTAAGATGCACCGCTAGTCTTAAAAGAACATGCCTTATATTTTACGTTAATTGTAGAATATGCCTTTTGAGAATGGGAATACACTAATATAAACCCAGAAGAGGGAGATTCACACTTAGAATAAAATTCACATTTTTCAACATTAACATCCATCTTGCATAATTTCTTATCATATTTGTTATAAACAGAGAAGCACATGCACTCATCTTTTGCATCATGTTCAAAATATGAATTTTTTATAGAAACAGAACAAATCGAATCCCTTTGATTCATCAACCATAAGATTCCTCCTTGTGTAGACAATGTGTTTATGACTATCCTACAATTTTCGATATTCAAAAAACGAGATCCATTGTCTCTTAAGAATGTAACGTTGTTATAATGTTTTTCCGACTTGAATTTGACATTTGCGAATTTCACTTTCTCACAAGACTCAACAGAGAATATATAGGTGTCACCTCTCTTTTCTTTGTCAGAAAACTTTTGTCCCAACAGACAATCTATTTCTAAATCACTAACCTCCAGATTTTTTTTTCTAGGCATTCCAAAATAAAAGAGTGCCCCATTCTCTTTTATATCATACTTTTCAGACACAGTCAATTTTGCTCCATTCCCATCTATTCTTAATTCATCTGATTTAGAGTGTTGTAATGCAGATACCAAAAGATAGTTTTTCCCTGAAGTAAAGCGTATCGGTTTTCCTGACCTTAAGCATTTGCTAATTGCTGGGCTGTCGTCTGATTTGCCGTCTCCTTTAGCTCCAAAGCTTTCTGGAGTAACATAATTGCTTCCATTTATTTTAGCGTAAGTGCCTCCAAAAATTATGATAAACAAGCAGAAAAAAAGAACTATTTTAATTTTATCCATTTTTTTCATTTGAAATGTTATCAAACAAAGCCATCAACTTTTCATAATGAACAGACGGTGAATACTCTTCACTTATTTTGTCATATGCGTTTGTTCCCATTTGTTCTGTCTTTTGCGGATTTTCAAACATCAATTTTACTTTTTGTCGGAAATCCTCCACATCAGCGTACTTAAACAAATATCCAGTCTCACCCTCTTTTACCAACTCTGGCAAAGAACCAAAATCAGTCGCAACGACAGCCTTCTTATATGCAAAGCTCTCCAATATGACATTAGGGAAATTATCATACCATTCAGAAGGGACAACCGTAAACAAACATGATTTGAGATACGGGACAATCTGTTGGAATTCCATTTTTCCCAAGAATTCTATATTATGTCTTTTGCCTTCCAAGTACGACTTCAACTCATCCTCATAACCATTATTTGAGAATCCTATTATCTTTAAATTATAATCAGTTCCGACAAAAGTCTTAATAAGAGTAAGTAATCCTTTTTGCTTTTCAATACGTCCTACAAATAATGCAAATGGAGAATACTCCACCTGTGGATCTGATTCTTTGAGGTTAAAGAAAGTTGGGATGTGATTGAGTTTGGATTCCTTTATTCCATACTCTTTCAATTTGGATAAAGTAAAAGAGGAAGGAACGACAAAAGCATCTATTTTGTCTTTTACTTTCATCATATCATGCAATTTCTTCGCTCCAAATTTCAATGCGGAATAGACGGGAGAATTAAGGACACATTTATACTTGATGCAACTTGTCCAACTTCCTTTTAAGCAATCCTCACAAACTCCAATCACGTCATTATAAAACAGTGCATTTGGACACATATATTGAAAATCACTTATTCTATGAACTACAGGCACTGATAATGAACGAGCAGCATCAATAATACTCGGAGATATTTTATTGTGATATTGCATTATGTAGACCAAATCGGGTTTTTCCTGCAATAATAAAGCCCTAAATTTATCTTTTGCTTCAAAAGAATAAAACATTCTTGTGAATGATTTCAATATCACCGGAAGACTCTTACGAGACTTGGCAAAATAGACCTCGTCGTCGACCACATCCAAGAAAAAATCATCATATGGAGTCTCCTCATTTCGAGAATTTTTTATACTGAACGGTATTACCTGATGACCATTCTTCTCTAATATTTCTTTTATATTAAAATAATAACGTTCCGGGCCACCAGAAATGAAATATCTATAGTTTACTAAAACAATTTTCATTTTTCAGGATCATTAAAAATATAGTCTATCAATTTATCCAAATCATCATTTTGACGTTTGGTTATATAGCGATATCTATTCAACGCCATTTCAGAACGTTTCATATGTTCATTTTCGTCAGACAGTGAAATTATTCTATTCATTATCTCTTCCAAAGAATAAGGATTTGCATACAAGACAGCATCCCCACAAATCTCAGGTATAGATGTGAATGGAGAAGCGACAACGGGGACTCCATAACGCATTGCCTCTAAAGGAGGATAACCGAATCCCTCATTCAAAGACATATAAATCAAAGCATAGGCATCATGATACAATTGTTCCATTTCTTCGTCATCCACATATCCTAAGAATTCAAATCTTGATGGATTCTTCAACGAATACCTGAAATTGGACATATCTTTTGCACCAGTAACTTTTACTCTGCAATCACTCAAATATCCATTAGAAAACAACCTGTCTAACGCCATTATGCTTCGCAACGCATTCTTCTCCCATCTATTAGCACTAACAATATAAAAATACTTTTGCGTTGTTAAAGTTGAACGTTCTTTTGAAGAAGACGTTGATGGACTATAAAACACTGGAATATCTAAATCTCTATACTGTGGGAAATATGCTTTCAAAGAATTCTTTGTATGATTAGATACCACGACAAAACGAAACCTATCTTTTTTTGTCAGAGACCCAAAATCGGAAAACTCCCTTTTCAATCCTATTTTAGGAAACAATTTAACAATAAAAAGACGTAAATATTCTTTCATTTTAGACTTATACCGGAAAGCATGCCAATCAATACGTGTTTCCAAACGTCTCAATCCATGAATTGTACCCAAAACAAAGCAATCAAGATTGATTTCCGGCATATCTAATGGTAGTGGGGAATAGACAACATCAAATTTTCCTTCCTTTACTATTTCTGTCAATGGAGTTTTATGAACATCCCATAGAGGGACATTATGTGATTTTGTCAAATCCTCAATTTCTGGATTAAGCCATTTAGACGAATCATAGAAACAAGACACACTTAAACCTCTCTCTATTATTCGTTTCAAAACGACTTCTCCATATCTACCTCCGCCATGACGTTTTGCACCGTCATTTGGCTGCGATGATAATAAATCAAATAGAACTGTCCGCATTGGGTACACTATTGTTTTTTAATTGACAAATCAGATAAAGCTTTTTGAGCAGCAAACTCTTTTCTCTGTTCTTGTCAAGAAAATATTTTAGAATGATGACATAGCTGCATAGAAAAAATTCCCAAAAAAAGGGGCCAGTCATAAAAGCATAAATCATATAAGATGTAAGATAACATACAATAAATCTAAATTCAAGACCTTTTAGATTTCCTCTTCTGTAAAACATCCAGCACAAATGGAACATGGCGACAAACAATAATATATACAACAGTATAAAACCTATAATACCATATTGGGTAATTCCACTAAACAATAAACTTTCAAAACCCAATAAGACCGGATGCATACCATTTTCCGAAATATATTTCTGAATCCATCCTGCGCCCAATCCAAATATAGCACCTTCTGCACCTACAACATTCGCAAGTCCGTCCAACTGATTTAATCTCATTTCTACAGAAGATCCTTTTATTTCGCCTTCACTTTTCGAATCATCCCAAAAATAGACAATTGAGTTTACGTAAACCTGATATTTACCAAATATCGGCAGATAGGCAGAAATAACAAAAACGCTTATTAAAACCGCGCTTATTATTGCCAGTCTTCGTTGAGACATCCATTTTAAACAGAAAATTCCAAAACCGAACAGTAATGCTACAAGAGAGGACCTAGAACCTGTCAAAAATAAGTTTATCAACAAACCAATCAATGATAATACTATTATAAATCTCCACACCTTCTGTTTTTTTCCTAGACCTAAATATAGAGCAAAAAAATTATAAAAAAGGATCAATAGAAGTCCCGCATAAAACACAGGATTTCCAATGGTACCTCCCAATCTACCTTCCAACCCACCTCTCGATTCATCCAACATTCTCTCCAACGCTGCCACTCCTGAATATACAATATCAACAAACACCAGATATGGATTCTGATTTATCGAATAAGCGAATATTCCATAAGCAAAAACAAACAGGGCGACAACAACAATGTATTTGAAAATAGTCTCAAAATCACTTGATTTTTTCATAAGGAGCAGAAAAAAAATAAAAGGGAAAACACCTAAAACAAACATTTTAAGTGCTGGTATCTGATCTATTAATGTCATCTTACTACCAAATGGAAGCAGAAAGAAAAAAGAACATACATAAATCAAAATTATTGATAATATCTTTTTATTGTTTTTTTCAGAATACAAATTGTCCTTTACAGCCAAACATACAGATATACCAAACAGCATATAACTAAAAATTGTAGATGGAGAAAATGATAATATTTTCACCTGCGACGGGAATACCAATATGCTAAACAGATAAGAAGCCAACAATGCCAGTACTGGTTTGAATTTAGTAAAGACAAAAGCCGAAAGACAACCTAAAACAAATAATGCGACAAAGAAAAGCATTACCTTACCAACTTTAAAATGCCAATTTTAATATTGAACAAGAACTTTGCTATTCTCCATACGCAATCCTGAAGAATATTCATTTGGCAATAACAAGATAAATAATGAGAAGCGCTGCTCAATGAGCATTTTAACAAAAAAGCCCCACTTGTCTTTTTTGTAGATGAAGCACCCAGATGGATGCATTTCACCTTTGGCAACAGATAATTATTCTTGTTTAATCTTTTAATTTTTTTATATAATATGTTCTCTTCGAAATATAAAAAAGTGTGATTATCAAAACCTCCCACCTCCTTGATCAAATCCTTTGAGACTAACATACATGAACCACTAGGCAACTCTATTGGCAATATATCATTGTTTTGTAGTTCAGGATCTGCCATAAACAATTTTCTTCGTCTCTCATTTTTTGAGATATATCCAAAGAAATCCTTATATAAAAACAAATAAGTCAAAATCAATTCCCACTCGCCATGGTTTTTTCTTGCACAATTATAGTCTATTTCCTCAAGACCCTTTTTAAAGAGGATTGGACTTATAATCGCACAATCGTCCAAAGTCGACCTGACCTTTTGCATATTGGGAATAATATCCTCCACAAACAATATGTCATTATTCAAAATAAGAATATCATCAATAGACTTATCATTATAGGCCAACCGGAGTCCCTTATTGTTACCCTCTCCGTATCCATCATTTTTATCTGAAATCAGAAATGTCATACGAGGCAAATCAGATATTGAGGCATGGTCATCATGAAGAATCAAAGTGTCTGAAAAAGATTCTCTTAAAAAGAGCGAAATCTCATCCACCACATTATGATTTGTGGAACCATTGTCTACAACAATGTATTTAATATCTGCCGTATTAAAAGTCTCAACACTCTTAATACAATTAATAGTATCCTGAGAATTATTGTAATTTAATATAACTACAGCTGTTGACATTTTCTAATCGTTCAATGATGTTTATGAAAATAAACTATTAGAACTACAATACAACCACTTATCAGATCAGTTATTGTTAACTCTAAGAGAACCATTAACTTTTACAACCAGCGGGAATCTGACAAAAATTGAAAAAAAAGCCCATCCCGACATTTCTGGACAAAGATACAAATTTTTAGAATCTAATCTCTATTCCAGATTTGAAAGATTTACCACATTACCTTCCACATACAATGTTTATCCAAGCGAACTAAGCCGAAAGCTATATAGAAAACATGTATGTTCATCTGTCTCTTCAGTATTCTCCCCCATCCTCATTTGCAAAATAGGAGGAAAGTATCAATCAAAAGCTTTACACCAACTCGACTTTATAATCTCAAAGACTTCGTTTACACAGGGTACACGTCAACAAATTGGCCCAAAAATAACATAACAAAACACTTTAATAACAATATAACAATAAGCTAAAAATTCGCCAAACAGTGTCAAAATTCCTTATTTCTTTCCTTGACTATTCCAATACGATTTGATAATTTTTTAACAGTCAGTTCCATCAACACAACACCTGTCAAACAAATCATTTTGAATGAAGTAAATATAAGTTTATTAAATTCAGATTTAGAAAGCCATCCTTTTTTCATCAATCGCAACAATCTCAATATTATCATCTTGCGAATATTGATGTCATTCCAAAATGATCTCTGTGGAAATACTCCATTTAGATATAGAGATGACGCAGCAATAAGCGACTTATTACATAAGACATTGACCTTTTCACCCGAAGATTGCACCATTCCATTTGAATTGATTCTATACGTTCCTGTTTTTTCAGGAAGATAAAAGCCTTCTGAATATCCAGCTAAAATCAAAAAGAGATAATAGTCTATTCCTATAGAATTTTTTTTTGATAATTCTAAATACAATTCATTCAAATGTTGTCTTACACAGACTGTCAGTGTAAGAATATTATTATGGTCAAGCAATGTTGCAAACAAATCACCACTATGCGAACGAAGCATTCTTTCTTCACACCATGGATACTCTTGGGCTTGTCCATCCTCCTTGACTGTAGAAAATGCCGTATAAACAAAACCTATTTGGGGATCTTTTTCCATCACATCCACTTGTTTCTGTAATTTCAAGGGATCAGTCCAAAAATCATCTCCTTCACAAAATGCTTCATATTCACAAACAGCACGATAAGGCTTATATATTTCTTGTTTTTCTGGTTTAGAAAACAAATTTACCTTCAATAAACAAAACAAAAACACACAATTCTCGTTTGTCTTATGAGGGACTCTAATATATTTTGATATGTCATCCTCAGAAATCCCAGCTTTCGTCATATCGCAATTTTCATTTGCATATTGTCGAATCACTTCCTGATTTTCATCCTTACTTGCATCATCAACTACAATACAAATGAATGGGAAATCCGTCTCCTGTATAGAAAAGCCATTCAATGCATCGCATATAAATTTTGAATGGTTATAAGTTGGACATTTAACCAATACCTTATAATCTATATCTGGAAAAGGAACACATATGTTCATAATTTACAAAATCTACTTATTAAACAACCAAATGACTAATTGCAAAAAACGCAACATCATCTTATATTTTCATTTTACCTATCTTCACAAACCATATTTTTTATGCAGAAGGTAACCATTTGAATTTTATGGTCGAAAACTAACTATATTCCTTTATGTTTTTAGTTTGCCTAAAACATCAAAGTCATAACAGCGAAACTTTTTCGCTACACATTTTCAAAATAATCTTTGTTTTCTATGAATTTATGATAACGGTCGATGCTAATATATTACGTCCCCTTAATTGTTGTATCAAATTGTTGACGTATAAGTATCACTCTCTCAATTAACAACAATTATTCATTCTTTGGAACACATCCTTTATATTTTAAGTTCCATCATATTCTTTGATTCTCCAGTTTCTATCTCCACAAATCCATGTTTTTTATAAAATTTTTGAGCACCTATATTATCCATACTCACCTGCAAACGAATCGTTGATATCGAATCATCTAAATTTTCTTTCATTTTATCAAGCATCAACGAACCAATTGATTGTCCTCTATATTGCTTATTCACTGCAATTATACTAATAAATGCTATATGCGTATCTTTGTTCACATAATACATATTACAACCAATGACTGTATTATTTTCAACAACCAAATCCTTACAAGCGAAATCATTTAGCTTTTTTGAATGTTCCATTAATCGTTCATCAGTCCACCTAGGAGGCACAAATTTTTCGTCACATTGGAACAATATATTCTTTACCTCAATATCAGAAAGAGTAACGTCGTGTACATATTTCATATCTAGGATTTCTTCCAATTATTTATAATCAATTTTCTTTTCCCTGAATTTAAAACAGGAATTTCTTCAATAAAATCAACTTCTACATCAGCATCCTCTCCGACTACCTCCTTAACCAATTGAATGTAGTGATCTTTGTTTGATTCCCACATTTTATCACTTAAACATAAATTCAGAAGATAGTTTTTAGGTCCATTTTGTATAAACTGCCATTGTTTAACAGTCGGAGAATGAGCCACATCTTTAGATATACTATTAAAAAAGTCAACGTATTCTCCATTTGTTTTTATTATCATATCGGTTTTTCTTCCAGAAAGAGACTTTATACTAAGCATTATTCCACCCTCAGTAACACTGCCGACTTTTGCAAGATCGCCAATATCATAACGAATTAATGGCATAGCATGATTAGTAAAATCTGTTACTACAACTCGTCCCAACTCACCATTATCTACTGGTTCATCAGAATCTAATTTTAATATTTCAATATAACAATTAGCCCTGTTTAGTATCATAGTAGTAGGACATCCATTTACATCAGATTGCCCAAATATTCCATTTTCTTCATTTGCATATTGCGAGATAACCGAACATCCAAGTTCGTTTACTATTCTATCTTTAAGAGATTCTGTAAGCAATTCTCCTCCAGCAATAAAGAGCGGTTTATGCTTAAACACAATTTTGTGATCTACTGCATATCTAGTAACAGTATCCATTGTCGTCACATAGCCACGAATAAACTTAACTCTATTATCATTAATTGTCTTTATTATTCGTTCAACCTTGACATTATTTAGATTTGCATTATCTACATATATGATATTGTACTCTCTATTCCACATTATGTCATCATTGAATTCATAATGACGTTTCACGGCCCTAAAATGCATAAGCAAATCATATGAATGGAAACCTACCTGTTCATTACAAGCTTTGATTGTCGCTATTCTTCTTATACGACACTCCGTATCTTGACAAACCCTAAAAGGGGTTCCTGTAGATCCGCTTGTACTCTGAACATGCACATCTCCGATTTGCCCTGGAATTTTTTCTATAGGAGTAACAAAATCATTATAATTATCTAAAACTATTTGTTTATTTATAACCGGAAAATCTTCCAGTTTATTGCTATTAATTTTTGAATAAAATCTTGTATTCGCACAAGCAAACTCCAACATACAAGAAAGTTTTCGTTTCCTGATTTCTTCACCTTGATCAGGATTATTAATAATAAACATCACTTCCTTGAAATGCTTCCACATTTTTCCTCCATGGAAGAAATCATCAATCCAAAATTTTTTTCTTTTTAGATATGTTAATAAACTCATGACAATATTATTCTTACACTCCTTTCTATATAGCCAAGGATCTTATCCATCTCTTCTCTTGTTTCAGCACGAAGGAATAATGTTCCAAGAGATGTATTAGCCCCAGAGAAAGGAACTATTTTATCTCCGTCATTCACAATGAAACCTTTGTCCTTGATATACTTTTTCTCAAATTCAGGATCTATCTCCACTGACTCTAATGTTCCTTCTTTGTCAGAATGTACAATATAGTTGCACCATACGCCATCATAAACAGGAGATGATATTTCATCTAATGGCAATGACAATGCTTTACATATTTCTGCACGAATCAACGACTGACCTGTAGCCATATCCTGAAGTTCCGCAATACGGTTGCCTCCACCACGAGGAGAGACCTCCATTATATAAGCTTTCCCATTGCTACAAACACGGGATTCTACATTATAAATTCCTGTCTTCATACCAAGGAGAGAAACTAATCGCTGTAGTTGGTTTGTCAAGTCATCCTGATATTCCTGCTCCATAGTTGCAGGCCAAATCTCTATAGCGGGAGTATATGGGTTTGCTGCTTTTGGATCAAAAAGTTGATCTGAATAAGCAGAATAAACCAACTTGCCATCAACTGTAAAGATATCTGCAGACGACTGTGCTCCAACTTTATCTAGAAAATCCTCAATAATAAAATGTTTTCCAATAGAACAAGAGAGTGCAAAATCTATCGCAGACGACAAATTTTCTTTCTTTTCAACTTTTGTAACGCCTTTGCTTCCTGCAGAATCAACAGGTTTTACAATAACAGGCCAATTGAAATAATCAACATCCCTTAATGCATCCTCAGCATTCGTATACCCCTTAGCATTCGGACAATTAAAACCATTATCATGAAGGAATTGACGGAATCGAGATTTGTCCTGAAGAATACAAGCAGCTTCATAAGAACATTGAAAAGGCAATCCCATTTTCTCAGCGACATAAGCAGCAGACACGACTCCTGGGTCAACAGCATGAGAAAGAATTCCATCAATCTTCAACTTTTGCGCTTTTTTCAAAACAGCATCCTTATCTATAATGCTCACATTGCAATATTCATCAGAATATTTGTGAGCAATGTTATCAGGAAGATAATCAGCAGTAATAACATATACTCCCATCTTGTGAGCCTCTTCGATTAAAGGAAGAAGATAGCGTAACCCTCCCAGGAGCATCAGTTTCTTTTGTGACATAATTTACTTTACGATTAGGTCAAGTGTTCTATTTATATCATCTTCAGAAAGTATATGATGCATAGGCAAACAAATCACACTATCCGCCATCTTATGTGCTACTGGAAGATTTGATTTTTCTGCACCGGGAGATCCTTTATATGTGTCAAAGTCCGTAATAAGAGGATAAAAATATCTTCGTCCTAATACGTTTGCAGTCTTCATTTTCGCATACAAATCATCACGTGTCATTCCATACTCATCTGCGTCAATGAACATCGGCATATACGCATAATTATAATGAAGAGTATCGTTTTCAAAAGTATCCTTAAGATATGGATAGAAAGAGATTCCTTTTACATCCTTAAGTGCTTCATAATAAGTTTTTGCCACTTTTTTTCTGGCTGCGATAGCTGAATCCACCTGCTTTAAATTTAGAAGACCGTATGCAGCACGCATCTCATCCATCTTACTATTGATGCCAGGTGCGACAACTGTGGTCTCTCCATGGAAGCCAAAGTTTTTAAGATCGTCAATACGACGTTTTGTTTCTTCATCTTTCATTATCATCGCACCTCCTTCGATCGTATTATATACCTTAGTAGCGTGGAAAGAAAGAGTACTCATATCACCAGCAGTCAAAACACTTACTCCGTCTTCTTTTACTCCAAAAACATGAGCCGCATCATAAATGACTTTCAAGCCGTAAGTGTTAGCTATTTTCTGAATACGCTTTGTATCACACGGCTTACCATAAACATGGACTGGCATTATAGCAGTCGTTTTTGGAGTAATAGCAGCTTCTATTTTGTCAGGATCAATATTTCCAGTATTGGGATCAACATCAACAAAAACCGGTTTGCATCCATTCCACCAAATAGAATGTGTTGTGGCGACAAAAGTATATGGTGTTGTTATAACCTCTCCCGTAATTCGTAAAGCCTGAAGCGCAGTCAAAAGAGGTAATGTTCCGTTTGTGAAAAGAGACAAGTAAGGAACGCCAAGATATTCTGCAAGTTCCTTTTCCAACTGTTTATGAAACTGACCATTATTTGTAATCCACTTTGAATCCCAAATCTGCTTCAAAAGTCCATAAAACTCATCTAGATTAGGCAGTAAAGGACTAGTTACTGTAATAAGTTTATTGTCCATTTATTATTATTTTCTTTTTATTTTATTGATTATAGGCATCGCAATACCTTTTATTTCAAGATATTCTGGCATCTGACTCTTTTCACATATAGTTAGCACAATAATCGCTCCAACTAAAATCTGCAAAGGCAACAGTACAAACGCATTTAATGGAATAAACTGCATTGCAAAAACTGGTATTGCCATCACTATTGCAACCTTTAATGAAGGCAAAATATCTTTAACCTGTTCCTTGATTCCATAATTTAGGAATGGACCAGAATAATAAGCATTCAGATAATAACAGATACAGCTAGTCACAAGGCTTCCTAACACCATCAAATAAATATCAACAAAAATGCCTAAAAGGATTGGTCCTATTGCTATAATTTTCTTTATTATTTCAAGTTTCAAAAAAAGATCACTTCTACCCTGCACCTGCAGCATATTCAAATTAATCGCATGCAATGGGTAAAGAGCTCCGTAAACACATATAATCTGAAGAAAACCAACGCATCCAAGCCATTTTTCCCCAATTAGAACAATAACCATTGATTTAGCTACAGCCGCCATTCCATACATTAAAACAAATGTAGGAAGCATTGTTGTCTTAATGACACGCTTGTATGCCTCACGTAAACGGTCTCGGTCATCCTGAATACTACTCAAAACAGGATAACTGACACGCTGGATTATACTTGTCAAATTACTACTAAACAATTGACTAAACTGTTTAGCTCGTGTATATAAACCTAAAGTCGCGGGAGAATAACATTTTCCAACCACAACCTGATATATCTCCTTCCATGTAGTATCTATCAGTCCACTGACTAGCAATTTCCACCCGAAAGACCACATTTCAGCAAAACTCTCTCTACTAAATATCAATTTTGGCATCCATCTATTGAATATCCAAAAAAAAGCAGTGGTAGTCAATTGCAAAGAAATTTGTTGTCCGACAAGAGCCCATACACCATATTCCATATATGCCATTGCTATACCTATCACACCACTGGATAGTGACGCTATAAAAGTGACTTTGGCTTGAGTTTTGAAATCAATGTTCTTTGTTGTTCGTGCTTTTTGTACAATACATAAAGCATTTATTACAACCACACAAGACATCACCTGTGTTAAAGATACCAGTTCTTCTCGTTCAAAAAAATTCGCAATCGGACCGGCACATAAATATAGTGCCAACGCCATAAAAACAGATAAAACAAGATTGGTATAAAAAACAGTACTGTAATCTATATCTGTAATATCTTTCTTCCTTATTAGCGCATTTGTGAATCCACCATCCACAATAGCATTAAAAACAGAAATAAAAATGGTCAAGATACCAATCAATCCGTATTCATCCGGAGAAAGGAGTCGTGCTAATATAATACTTACGATGAATGTGACTCCCATCTTTGTCACATTATCCAAAGCACTCCACCCTAGCCCCTTTACGGTTTTTGACTTCAATGATTGATCCGTCATTTGTGATTTTCAATAAACTAATCCAAATTAAGATTACCTCTCTATCAGCTTTAAAAGATATTGCCAGCAAACACAAGACAAACTCTATCATCACCAAAGCTTTCTGTTATTTTTTTCCTATCTTTCTTCTTCGTTTTGCATCGTACTTAACACGAAAGACATCACTCTTTGCAAAATAACAATCATCGCACCAGATGATATTTGTCTGAAATAAATCTTGTTTTCTTACAAAAGCATTTAAAAATCCGCTGTTTGTGTTGACTTAATTATTAAAGAATTTGCTAAAATTCATCATCACAACCTTCCGTCCACCTCTTCTCTATTCCAAACTCCTTTCACATCGTAAACGACGCTGCTCGGATTCTTTTTTAAATTGATGACGGAAATGTTCTTGAATTCATCATGTGCCACAGCCAGCACAACCGCATCGTATTTTGCTGATGGAATTACTTTATTGAGTGAAATTCCATATATCGACCTTACTTTGTCTGCATCAGCATGAGGGTCACAAACAGTGATGTTGGAGGTATATTCTGTTAAAGTATGGAATATATCTGCCACCTTCGTGTTGCGTATGTCTGGACAATTCTCTTTGAATGTAAACCCTAAGATTAGAATGCTCGCGTCTTTCACAAGCACGCCTTTCTTATTCATACATTTCACAACCTGGTTAGCGACATAATCACCCATACCGTCATTTAGCTTTCTCGCGTCGTACATCACACGAGGCATCACTCCATACACCTGGGCTTTCTGTATCAAATAATATGGGTCGACACTGATGCAATGACCACCTACAAGTCCGGGATTCAATTTCACAAAATTCCACTTTGTAGACGCAGCGTCTATCACATCATGGGTGTCTATACCCATAGCATTGCATATCTTAGCCAACTCATTGAAAAATGCAATGTTAACGTCACGCTGGGTATTTTCAATTATCTTGGAAGCCTCAGCCACCTTGATACTTGGAGCTTTATGTGTGCCGTTAATCAGCACTTGATTATATATTCCGTCTACAATATCAGCGATTTCAGAAGTAGATCCTGATGTCACTTTTTTTATTGTTTCGACGGTATGATTCTTGTCTCCGGGATTGATTCTCTCCGGCGAATATCCGGCAAAGAAATCAACATTGTATTTCAATCCGCTTACCTTTTCTACAATAGGAATACACTCTTCTTCTGTCATTCCCGGGTAAACAGTTGATTCATACACAACTATATCATTTTTGCCAATCACACGTCCGACTACCCGACTCGCCTCCTGCAACGGTTTTAGATCAGGACGATTGTTTTCATCTATAGGTGTCGGCACAGCAACAATGTAGAAATTGCAATCCGAAATATCCTTCTCTTCAGTAGTGCAACGGAATCCGTGATTCGCAATCGCGTCTTCAAGCTGTTGTTTGTCGACCTCTTTTGTTGAATCCTCACAATTCATCAAAGCATCAACCCTTCTCTTATCGACATCGAAACCAATTGTTCTAAACTTTGTCGAAAAAAGACGTGCAAGAGGAAGGCCCACATAACCTAAGCCGATCACACATATTTTATATTGATTTGTACTTTTCAAACCGACAGATATTTTAATTATTTTAGACACAAGACACTAGGGCTCAAAATCTTACAAAAATAATGAGTCACACGCATAGTATACTAAAATCATAGAGGATTATATCCCTTTTGTGCAAAAAATTAAATTTTCGTCTAAGAAATGACAGAAAAACATTGCAAAGTTAACAAAAAAGCCCATTGGGGACAAAACAAAAGCCAAAAAATATAGAACGCCAACATCGGATGTTCATATCTGCCCGAAATGTATTTTAATCTTTACAAATGTTTCACAAAATCCAACGCTTTTTGATATTCTGTCGGAGTCCCGATATCCAGCCAAGTACCATTCAAAGGATAACGAATCACCTTCTTATTCTTTGATATAAGCTTATCTATCAAATCTGTGGCATTAAAGAATTCATTATCTGGTATTTCCTCAAGAGTATTCTTCTTAATCAAATAAATGCCAGCATTGGCATAATAATTGTATTTTGGTTTTTCTTGTAACCCCTTGATATTTATACCGTCAAGATCCAAAATGCCATATGGTATACTCACATTATATGGAACAGCCGCAACTGACATATCTGCTTCATTTGACTGGAAATGAAGGAAGAAATCCTCATAATCTATATTTGTGAACAGATCTGAATTCATCACCAACACCGTATCATTGCAAAAGGTGTCGACAAACTTAATGCTGCCAATTGTTCCAAGGAATTTCGGCTCTCTGAATGTTCTGATCTGCACACCATTACGAGGCTTCGCATAATGATCTGTTATCTGCTCACCCAAATAATTGACTGTCACATTGATATGATCAACACCATATGAAATCAATCGATCAACATTGTGGTCTATTATACATTTATCCCCGACCAACAGCAATGGCTTTGGGGTTTTCTCAGTCAAAGGCCGAAGTCGTTCTCCTTTACCGCCTGCCATCAAAACGGCATCTATCGGCAGATGGGACTTATACTTTCGAAGATTAATAACATCCACTATATGATTGGATTCATCCAAAATAGGGATAAAGAATATTCTTGACTCACGGAACTCTTTTAGACAACAGACATCATACTCAGATTTCTTGATAAACCTGAAATTGCGATGCATGATGGTGCTCACCGGATCGTCCAATTGAGCCCCTGAGATCAATCCTCTACGTATATCGCCATCCGTGAGTGAACCGACCATTTGCTCAGTTCCATTTATAACCAGCAAAGACAAGGTATCATATGCTATATTATTTAATGCGACTAAAGCTTCTTTTATTGAAGATGTTTCTTGTATAAGATACCTTTTCATATATTACAGCATAAAATCAAGTTTATTGTTTTCCAACAGGAATGAGATAATCTCAAAATCAATCGGATGATCAAGGTCAAAGCATGTGTGGTTCATAAGATAGATAAGAGAACGATCTGTGATGGCTCCCTTATATCCAAGATCGAAGAATTCTCTACGGTATATATAGAAAGAAGCGTTAAGGTCGTATACCTTTGGAGCGGACTGGCGAGTAAGGATAGTTCCAGCATCTTTCACTTTGTTATAGTAACCATTCTCCTTTCGCTCTACCTGATTGAAGTATGGGCTTCTCCCTGGCTCACTCACGGAAAAAAGATTGACAGCATTCGGGTCGGCCTCCATCAGTTTGAACGCCTCCTCTATGTCTTCTATCGTACGAAGCGGAGATGTGACATCCATATCCAACACATAATCGTACTTGATTCCTTTTGAATTCTCTGTATAAAGCACAACATCTTTGATGGCATCTATCTTTCCGACGGAATCACCTCCAAGTGAAGCCGGACGCTTATATTCTGAATGGAGGCCACACTCCTCCGCGACACGGATAATCTCGTCGGAATCCGTAGAAAGCGCGATTTCCACATTTCCATGTTTCTCTT
This sequence comes from Bacteroidales bacterium, assembly GCA_015061115.1. Classification (GTDB taxonomy): domain Bacteria; phylum Bacteroidota; class Bacteroidia; order Bacteroidales; family Paludibacteraceae; genus UBA1723. The sequence goes on from SUXE01000014.1 coordinate 26,472, forward strand.
GGAAACGTTTTGCGATATCAATTGTGTATCCGATAAGTGGTTTTCCATTTAGAATCTTTATGTTCTTACCGGGAATTCCCTTTGAGCCACCACGGGCACAAATTGTAATAAGTATATTATTCATAACAAGTCTATATCTATATTATCGATTTTGTAAGTTTCAACACTTTTATGCCATGTTCTACATTACTGTCGTTCTCTATGCGGTCTTCAACTATATCGAAAAAATGCATGATCTCCGCCATCTGGAACATATTGCGCTCCGCAGACACATTCACGATTTTTCCTGCCTTCAAATATTTGATTGTTCCAGCAATAAGATCACACTGTATTGTATCGTCATGTGTAAAAATTTCTAAAGTGCGCTGTGTGTTACGACCGAAATAATCCAGATGCAGTTCAAATGTCATTTGATTATTCTTAGCCACATATAAAGCTGTATCACTGCTGTCTATCTCCAGATTGGAAAACCGTCCGACTATACCATAACAATCTGTAGGCATTCCGAATATCCAAGTGAGGTAATCCCATTCGTGGATAAGGTCGATGTCGACACCTCCACCAAGAGAAGCATGCGCGCTATATGTCTGACGATAATCCTGTCCCTGACGCCAATCAGGAAGATAACTTGATGACATTGCGCGGACAGAAATGACCTTTGAAAGATCTACATTCTGTTTGACATACTGCAGTACAGGATTGTAGTGAAGCGGACAAGCCACGTATGATGGTATTTCATCAAGCATTGACACAACATCCGCATCCACGTCAAAATCACGGAACACAGGTTTCTCAATAAAAAAAGCCTTTGTGTATGGACGAAATTTGACAGCCGTTTCCAGATGCATGGATGTAGGATTGGTAATAAATACCATATCATAATTGTCCTGCACAGGATTCTCATACAAATACTGATTGGATACCAATGCCACAACATCTGCAGGAAGTTCTCGGTTCATAGAACTTCTATAAAGGTCGACGGTACATTTGCCACCCTTGGATTTGATGAGATCGCAAACATTGCCAAGATGGCGTTTGCCAATAGATCCCATGCCTACGAAGGCTATTTTGTAATGTTTCTTCATGCTTCGATTTTGTCTATCCAGTCAAGGACGACTTTGTCTTTTTCGAAATTCCACGCCGGCTGGTATTCCTTGTCCTCAATCTGTCTGAGATATGAGTTCAACTCTTCACGATATGGATTCTCTGTGATAAACGCCGCATATCCGTCAACATGCTCTGATGCGTCAGTGAAGGATATATTTATATCCTGCTTGTTTTCAATATCAAACTGGATAAGAGAATCAGCTGTGCCATTCCACGAAAGCTGAAGTGATTCTCCATAAACATCAATGTGGCGGTATGGCTTGCGGGCAACCACGTCTACAGCAAACACTCCTTTTGCACCCGACTCATGCTGAATCATTACAAAATAATTGTCGTTGTACTGAATGTTAAGTTCTGTATTTTTGCTCTTCATAACCTTAACATCCCTGATTGCTCCAAAAGCAGTCACAATCCAAGGAAGGTCGATCGCCATAATCTCACGGCATCCATTAGTCTTCGGATTTCCGATGAAATAGCTGTTGTAGCTTTCCCACGGATGCCAGTCGGGAAGATACTGGCCCACATGATAAATATAATTGAGAGGACATTTTGCCTCATGGACCTTCTCTATAATTGTCTGAGTCTCTTTGCGATAGAGGAATGTAGACGAAAGGAAAAGGACCTTACCTTTCGTTTTCGCCAAAGCGATGTTCTCATCATAACCATCCGTGACGAGATTTATTTCTGTAAAGACGTGAAGATTGTGATTCAGACAATCCTTTATGATGTTTGCATGGGAAAGAGGTGATGTACAGACAATAGCGGCTTCAATATCCTGATTCTTACACGCTTCATCTATACTGCTGTAACATTCTATGCCAAACTTTTCCTTAACCTCCGCACAACGAGACTCCTGAGAATCTATTCCAAAGAGTTCGACATCATTGCGTTCACTGATCAAACGGATTCTACGTTTGCCCATAGATCCGAGTCCGATAACGATTATCTTCATCTTATAAATCGTAAAAATGCTTTTGTATCAAATTTTCAAGAGGGTATGTCCTGATGACATTCATGATGGCATCACAAGTACCTTCCTTATAATATGGGTTAACGACATCTCTATGTCCATAAGCCACAACCTTTGCCAATCCTTCTTTTATTTCTTCAGCTGAATAGCCACAATTCACCACACTGTCCGCCGCGATACGTCCTTTTTGACGATCTCCGATGTTGAGAGTCGGGATACCGAAACTTGGAACCTCTATGATACCACTCGAAGAATTACCCAACACGGCTGCCATGTGTCTGAGTGCTGAGAAATAACGTCGTTGTCCCAGTGATGGGATGAACATACAGCGGCCGGCACTCTTGTCGACATATTCCTGTATTCGTCTGATGATAATCTGCGAATCTGTATCTGAATTGGAATATGTAAAAATAATATGGTAGTCTTTATAATTGTCGAGAGCGTCCAGCAAGTCCAGCACTTGAGTCTCAGACGACATGTCTGAAATGGTGACAGGATGGTATGTGCACAGAAAGCATTTGTCTGTAAGCTCAAAATCAAGACTTCGCTCAATTTCTTCTTTTGACATGAAGTCATTCTTGAGTACGTTTTCAACACCTAAAGCACCTACATTAAACACACGTTCCGGCTGTTCTCCCAATTGGATAACACGTTTACGGTAAGCCTCTGTAGATGTGAAATGCAAATGACTCATCTTAGTGATCGCATGACGGATTGCGTCATCAAACGCTCCTTCCGTTATTTCTCCTCCATGAAGATGAGCGATCGGTATTTTATATATGAGCGCAGCAGAGGCGACGGCAAGCATTTCATAACGGTCGCCAAGAATCAGCAGCATATCCGGGCGAAGGATGTCAAACGCATCAGCGAAGCCGCTTACTCCTCGTCCGACTGACTTGGCCACAGAGTTTGCGTTATCAGGGGCACCGTCGTCGGCCATATATACCTTACAATCGATAGTGAACCCATCTTTTTCTATTTCTTTATATGTCTCACCCTGGCGTTTCGAAAGATGCTGATTGGTAGCTATTATTTGCAGGATTAAGGCAGGATCATTTTTGATCGCAGCCATCAAGCCTCTAAGAATACCGTATTCGGCACGACTTCCCGTCACCACGCAAATCTTTCTCATAACGCTATCATCTCCTCCTCTTCAAAATCCTTTGTCGCGACTTTACCGATCACTTCATTCCACCGCATTGGGGAAATGCCATTTCCTGGGCGCTTTACAGTCAGATTATCTTCAGTAAACATTTCGCCCTTTTTTATAGGACATGCCGCGACGATACTCTTACGTGCTATCTCGATATTTTTCTGTTCTGATTCAGAAACGGTTTTATGGCCAGCCCCCAACGCTCTCTCTATGTTACGGATAGAGACGACCATACTCTTTAATTCATCAGGCTCCAATGAAGCCTTATGGTCTGGACCTTCCATATTTTTATCTAAAGTAAAGTGTTTTTCTATCACTGTTGCGCCCAATGCGACAGCTGCAATCGGAACCTCAATGCCTTTAGTATGGTCTGAATATCCGACATTGACTCCAAATCTGTCCCTGATCTCAAGCATTGCCCTAAGATTAACATCCTCATATGGTGTAGGATATTCCGTGTTGCAATGCAATATGGTGATCTGCTCTTTTTCCACACCGAATTCAACCAGGACATTTACCGTCGCCTCAATATCCGAAAGTTCACACATCCCAGTTGATAAGATGACCGGTTCATGATATTGAGCGATCTTACGCAGATACGGATAGTTTGTGATTTCACCAGAAGGGATTTTCCACAAGCCAAGATCAAGAGAATGAAGATATTCAATGGAATCCATGTCGAACGCAGTGGAAAAGAAACGGATTCCTTTCTCATGGCAATAAGCCATCAGCTCTTCATGATCTGCATGTGAAAGCTCTAATTTTTTCAGCATCGCCAACTGGCCTTCATCTTTCTTTCCAATATTACGTTGCTGATACTCAGCCTGTCGTGCGGCCTTAGACACTAACTTCTCTGATTTGAAAGTTTGGAATTTGATAATGTCAACGCCAGCCTCAACAGCCTTATCTATAAGTTGTTTTGCAATATCCAGCGATCCATTATGGTTTACACCAGCCTCCGCTATTATAAGGACATGCTTCATTTAATTTTCACTTTTAAGATTGCAGGATTACCCGAATAAATGCCCTTCGTCGATATACTCTTACGGACAAGAGATCCAGCTCCGACAATGATGTCTTCTCCTATTGTGATGCCATTGGCAAGTACGGACTGGCTTCCTACAAACACTCTGTCTCCGATCTTGCAGTCGCCATTCACCATAGTTCCAGTAGAGATATGGCATTGATCTCCGATCCGAGCGTCATGCTCGACATTGCAGAACGTATTGATAATACAATTACAACCAATTCTTGCCCCAGCATTTACAAAGGCTTGATGCATGACGACGGTGCCCTCTCCTATCTCCGCATATTTGGAAACTCTTGCTGTGGATGCCACAAGCGTCGCCAATCGGCCGCCCGCATTCTTGATCTGATCAAAAATTCGGATACGTATGGCAGGATTTTTTATGAACCCTACGGTTATGACAAAATCCGATTTATCAACATATTGGGGAATGTCAGCATCCGTTCCAATCACCTTATAGTCAAGTACAAGTTTACCGACCTCTTCCGGCATATCAAGTATACCAAGGATATTATACCCTGCGGATTCCGCGACTTCAATCACAGACTTGCAATGTCCACCGCCTCCTACAAGGATTAGATTTTTATTTTCCATCTACAGTTTAACACTTGAAGGTATATTCACAACACGGTCAGCAAACCATATGGTATTCTTCAACCCATCGTTTTCACAATTCTCAAACATTGGCAGACGATTCATCAACTCCCAAATAGGACGGGTCATGACTCCATTGTCGTTAGTCTGCTGAAGGAAGTCGACCTGAGCATCTTTGTCCTTCAAGATAACGACATTCAACCAATAGTTGGAGAAAGAATTCTCCGGCTCAACGAAAAATTCTATGTCATCAATATTTTTGAAGAACTCCGCATAAGCAGAGGCTGTCTCTCGCTTGCTCGCGATATACTTGTCCAAATTTTCCAACTGGGCACATCCGAGAGCCGCATTGATATTAGGCATACGGTAATTATATCCGATATGATCATGACGGAATTCCCATCTATGAGGAATTTTAGCCTGAGTTGTGATATGCTTGGCATAAGCGGCCAACTCCTCATCATTAAACAGCATCATACCACCACCGCCAGTGGTTATTGTCTTGTTTCCATTAAAGGAAATAGCTCCGACTTTGCCAAATGTTCCTGTATGTTTTCCTTTATAGCGTGAACCTATCGATTCAGCCGCATCTTCAACCAATTCTATATGATATTCCTCACAAACAGCCGCCAACTCGTCTATTCTGACGGGATGTCCGAACGTATGCATAGGCACACATGCCTTCACCCTACGTCCGGTGTTCTTGTTAAAACATTCTCCTTTACGGATTTCCGCATTCTTCACAAGCCATTGTTTGACCGCATCAGGAGAAAGTCCCATAGTGGAACGATCCACATCGATAAACACAGGATGAGCTCCGATGTAAGAAAGAGCGTTACACGTCGCTATAAAAGTAAGTGCCTGCGTAAGCACTTCATCATCACGCTCCACACCCGAAAGCATCAACGACATGTGGAGAGCATTCGTGCCACTCACACACACAACAGCTTTCTTCGCTCCTGTATAACGGGCTATCTCCTCCTCGAAACGGTCAACAAATTTACCTACAGACGACACGAATGTGGTGTCGATACACTCTTCTAGATATTTTTTCTCATTTCCCGCGAACACAGGAACTGAAAGCGGTGTAAATTCTTGATTTCCGTATAACTCTTTTATGAAACTAATCGTTTTTGAATAATCAGCCATAACTGCCATAGCTATAATTACAAATTACATTTTCTGATCCAAATTCTTTCCCTTCTCCTCATGCTCGAAGTTAGGGATGAATCGTTTGATGGCCTCCACAACCTGTCCTTTTGTGAAATCAGGAGATGAAAAGATCCCCTCAAGTTCTGAAAAGAAGCTGTTTACTTCATCCATTGGTCTGCGAGTACTCTCACAGACGACACCCAGACTTGTGAAACGATCCATATCCACTTTTTCTCCAGGAACATAAAATTCCTCGTATGCTTTCTCTCCCGTAGTATCGCTTTTGAAGTAGACGACGGGATATGTATCAGACTCATAAGACATTCCAGCGGCATACTTTTTGGCCTCTGAATCATTCTGACATTCCATCTTTTTGAAGCCCTCCGCCTTTACAAAATCGTCACATATAGATGAGAATGTCAACATCTGCTCCTCACCCAACTTAGGGAAGAACACCTCTCCGCTATTTCCAAGGATACATGCAAGCATACAGATCTGCCCACTCTCTTCCGGCGAAACAAAATAACGTTTCACATCAGATGGCGCGGCCAAAGGTTGTTTCTTCTGAAGTCGGTGGATCCATCCGTCAGGCAAAGATCCATTAGAGAAAGCGACATTGGCAAAACGAGCTGTGGTCACCTTGAAATATCTGTTGTATGCCATGACAAGATCCTCCATGATTCGTTTGGAAGCTCCCATGATATTAACCGGATTGGCAGCTTTGTCTGTCGACACGCAGAAAAAATGTTTAGGCGGATATACAGTCAGAAGATCCATCAGTTTCTTTGCCTTTATGTCATTGTTCTCAATAAGAGCCTGAACAGAATACTTGTCCTTCTCTGAACGCACATGTTTATGAGCTGAGAAATTAGCGACAATATCAAAACCTTTCTCTTCTCTGAAAATACGTTCAAAAATAGGGTCCGCAAAATTCAGTGTATAACAACGGAACTCATCAGGACAATAAAGTCCATCCGTAGACCGGACATCACGCACCAATTCCGCCAATCCATTCTCGTTAAGGTCCACCACAACAACGGATTTTGGCTCAAAACGCAAAACAGCCTTTATGAATGAAGACCCAATTGACCCTGCGCCTCCAATCACACAAACCGTTTTCCCTTTTATCTCCTGAGTCAATTTATCTTTGTTGGCCTCAATATCAGGGACAAACATACTTACGGGACGTGAGATAACACTATCCGCTATGAATTTTTCCAGATTAAACATACTATGATTTCGATAAAAGCAGACCTGTTTTCATCCGTCTATTTCCAACTCTATGTTATCACAATTCCGTCGGCATACATAAATAGCAAAAATGGATAGGCACCAATAAATCCGACGAATATCTGTATGTTGGATCAGTGAAATTCAGGCAACCGTCATAAATTATTTTAAACGCATAACACTATCGCTCAAAATTTTCTAAAAATAATGAGTTTGCGAAATAGTGTAAAAAAAGCTAAATAGGATTTATTTTTCACAGCAAAACACAGAGTTTTGCAAAAAAATCAATGTAAAACGTCACGAAGGTAATAAAAAAGCCCGTTGAGGGCAAAACAAATACAAAAAAATGTATATTTTCGCACGAGCAAAATTTAAAATAAGATGGCACAAATCTCAAAGGCACTAAATAATTCCGAGCTAAACTGGTTCAGAATAAATCTGACAAAAAGAAAAGAATTAGACGCCTTTAGGAACATTATAATAGACAAGGTAAACAAATACAACCAAAAAGAAGATGCAGAGAGTGACGAAGAGACTGACGTCGACTGCATCAAACGTCGTTACCTATTCCCTTCCAACACCAGCAATGTCAACGGCTATTACGAATCCATCATGAGCAATATAAAATTCTCCTGTTGGGTGAAATGCACTGAAGATGAACTGCTGGAAATGCTCGACGAACTAAACGACAATCAAATCACAGCAGACACTTCTCGCAAAAGCAACAGCGGCGTCATACGTGTGGTGAACGAAACCGACGTCAACACGCTGAACTGGATAATCAAACACGCCCCACAGAATCTTTTCAGAGCCAACACCATACCTGCCGAGACAAAACATGCGACACTTTCTGTCCCAGGTGGTGTGATATTGGAAGGAGAACTCAGCAAAATGCGAGGCAATGTAAACACCGACAAATTCTTTTTCTCAGTATTGGGTACAGATCTGTTTATGGTGATAAACAAAGGTGACGCCGAGGAAGTCGTCGATATCTCACAAGAAATAGAGAACGCGAAAAAAGCCAACGACAATGACAAAGCCAACAAAGCAAAACAATGGATGGTACTTAGGGTTTCTCGCGGTTCCGAGCAATCTCTGGAAAAAAAGATAGAGCTTTGGAAAAAGAATAACGATTCTGACGTCTGTGTCGAGACTTATTTGCCAACCTACATAAAAGACATAAAAAGATGCGGCAATATAATCGGACAGAGAAAAGCTCTCTTCTGCCCCGGATATTTGTTCATTCACACTTCCATCGCGGATATTCTCCGTATTGAGTCTGACAAACTTTGGGACGGTTCGTTCATCTCCAGACTCTTGGTTCGCCAGTCGATGAGAAAAAACAACAACGAAAGCCAGGCTCTTAAAATATCAGATGCGGAGATGGCTGATTTCAAATTTGCAGTCAACTCCAACTTGACCAACATCGCCCTTGATGCGGAGGACTATGTTGACAATGAGCTTGTGAGATACTATAATCCAGGCAGTCCGTTCAACCAGAAAATCGGCAGAGTCTTGCACAAAGGAGAGACGCTATACCTTTCGTTTCTTCCACTCGGAGGCATCATGAATTTCACGAAAGCTATTAAAATTGAAAGTTCGCAAATACGCAAATTATCAAACAAAGAACTAGCAGAACTGAATGAATGACAAAAAACTCATTTTTTCAACAGCTTGAATTTCACTCCAATAAGCAAAAAAGTGATTTTTTACCATAAAAAAAATTGGCCAAAGCTATTGCAAAACCAAGAAAAGGATATATCTTTGCAGTGCAAATGCGGAAGTAGCTCAGTTGATAGAGCAATAGCCTTCCAAGCTGTGGGTCGCGGGTTTGAGCCCCGTCTTCCGCTCTACAAAAGAACCTCAGACTCTGTTTGAGGTTCTTTTTTGTTTAGGAAAAAGGATTTTATTACTACATTATATAACTATGAACCAGAACTTCTATTACCATGAAACAGCGGTCCTTGACGACGGTTGCAATGTCGGCGAAGGAAGCAAGATATGGCATTTTTCTCACTTGATGGCAGGTTGCACAATCGGAAAAAATTGTAATATCGGCCAGAATGTATATGTAGCAGCCTCAGCTGTGCTTGGCGATGGTGTGAAGGTACAAAACAATGTCTCAATCTACGACGGTGTGGTTTGCAAAGACAATGTGTTCATAGGGCCATCCGTAGTTTTCACCAACGTCATCAACCCACGAGCATTCATCGACAGGAAAGATGAATATAAGCAGACAACTATAGAAGAGGGTGCAAGCATCGGAGCTAATGCCACTATTGTTTGCGGCAATAAAATCGGCAAATATGCGTTTGTAGGTGCAGGCAGCGTTGTGACACACGACGTATTGGATTTCGAATTGGTCGCAGGCGTTCCAGCCGCCCACGTAGGATGGGTCAGCAAAGAGGGCTTCCGTCTGGAGTTCAATCGCTATGGTATCGCATTTTGCCACGAATCAAAAGAAACATACACTTTGAAAGGCGGTCAAGTATCTATACTGCAAAAAACAGACAATAATGATAACAAATAGAGATGTGAAGTTTGCGGTTGTCGGACAAGGACATATCGGCAAACGTCATGCTGAAATGATAAGACGTGAAGCTGGAGCCTCTCTTGTCGGCATTTGCGACATTCTGCCTAAAGAAGATCTGAATCTTCCCGTGGATGATGCCCCATTCTACTCCTCATTCGATGAGATGATTTCTTCTGGCATCGACGCGGATGTCATAAACATTTGCGTGCCTAACGGATTACACGCAACATATGCGACAAAATCACTTCTTGCCGGTTACAACGTGGTGATTGAAAAACCAATCGCGTTGTCTACCGTCGAAACAAAAATGATTAAAGACGCTGCTCAAAAAAGTGGCAAACGTGTTTTCTGCGTCATGCAGAACAGATATTCCCCACCTTCTGTGTGGCTGAAAGAGACTATCGAGCAAAAACGTCTTGGCAAAATATTCATGGTGCAGCTCTGTTGCTATTGGAACCGCGACGAGAGGTATTACAAACCAGGCAACTGGCATGGCACTGCCGATCTTGACGGAGGAACTCTGTTCACTCAATTCTCCCACTTCATCGACATCATGTACTGGTTGTTCGGCGACATCAAGGATATCAGAGGTAATTTCGCCGATTTCACACACCAGAAACTGACTGCATTCGAAGACAGCGGTTTTGTGTCTTTTGATTTTGTCGACGGTGGTATGGGAACACTATGCTACAGTTCAGCAGTTTGGAACAAGAATCTTGAAAGCAGCATCACAATCATTGGTGAAAAAGGCACAATCAAAGTGGCCGGACAATACATGAACGAAGTGGTGTATTGCGACATTGACGGTTACGAAATGCCTGAACTTGCACCGTCTAACCCACCTAACGATTACGGTCCATACAAAGGTTCGGCACAAAACCACCACTATGTAATCCGCAACGTTGTAGACACACTCACTCATGGAGCCAATCCAACAACAACCCTTGCAGAAGGATCAAAAGTGGTCGAGATAATCGAGAAAATATACAAATGCCGCGACGAGCACTGGAAAAAAGCATGACGTAGGGACAATCCCTTGTGGTTGATCACGACTCAGCGACAAAGTCCAAAAATAAACAAAGCGAGAATATGCATCTGCACATTCTCGCTTTTATTTTAGCATGATGATTTATAAGCTATTAAAGAGTTTCTATTTCATACAAAGAGAGTTTGGTTAGTTTGGCTATGAGAGATGGATTCATTCCTTCTTTCTTCATTTCTTTTGCAATTTGGATGGAATTATTTTTCCTGCCTTCCTCAATACCTTCCTTCCTGCCTTCCTCAAGTCCTCTTTCGTATCCAGCCTCCTCCATGTCAACCTCATCCTCAAGGGCTTTCATACTTGCCTCATAGATCCTGTGTTCTTTCTCGGAAAGAGCACCTATCTTAGCCTTCTCGATGAGACGAAGAAGTCCTTCATCCGCTCGCTCGTATACTGATGGGTCGATATTTTCCATACGTCCTAAATTTTTGAAGAAGTCAAACCAAATGTCTCTTTTGGTTATGTTGTTGGCATCAAAAGAGAACTGAGGCAAAGATACAAAATATTTTCGATGTCTGTCCCAAAATATTTTTCCTGTATCCAAATCACACTCTGCGGTACGTGTAACCGCCTTGTCGATATCTGCCATGTTCTTGCCCATGATGAAGATGCCGATGATTTTAGGGATGTCTTTCTTCATCTTCTTCCATGCGAAACCTCTTTTGATCTTGCTGTCCATAAGTTTGTAGACGTAGAAGTTGGCACGTGTCTTGAAAAATTTCTGACAGGAGTTCTGCATCTCAATCAAGATGGAATTTCCTTTGTTGGTCGTGCAGAGAAGGTCGAATGTGACACCTCGCTTGTCCTTTTGGGATGCTGTTTTCTCCACATTCTCAAACTTTACTCTTGTGATTGTATCCTCGTCGCCATCCAAAATGGCATTTAGAAATGATTTCATGATGATCGGGTCTGACATGCAATATTTGAACCCGAAATCACATCGTAAATCGATAAATTTACCCATTGTTTAACTGTTTTTATTTTTTGTACTATGTCTAATCATAAAATGACTAAACAATTTTGAATACAAATATATATAAATTCATACAATGCCATACTTCAAAACATGCAAACTTTTATGTTAAACATATGTTAAAATAACTCCAAATAAACCATTCAATCCGACGTTTGTGACAATCAATCTGCTGCAAATTGACTAATTTTGCAACAATATTTTACAGATCAATGACAAACAAGATTTTTTCATACATAATTCTGATCCTATTTTGTTTGATTGGATTCTCTTCTAATCTTACAGCTCAAAGCATATACACCTACAGTGGAATCGTGACCGACTCAACAAGTGCGGAAAGCGTTCCATACGCCAGTGTATTCGTGGCTGGCACCACAATCGGAACGACTACCGATATCGAAGGCCGTTTCACTCTGAAAAGTGAGACTCCACTCCAGACAATCACTTTCGCATTCATCGGATATAAAGACAAAACAATAAAGATCCGCCATGAAGGATTGGTCGGCAACATCAGATTAGTTCCCGACAATATGCTTCAAGAGGTAGTGGTGAAAAGACAGAGAGTGCACTACCGCAGAAAAAACAATCCAGCAGTCACCCTAGTCAAGAGAATTCTTGAGAAAAAGGATTCCCTAGACCCTCGCAATGCGGACTTTTTCCACAACCGCTGCTACACAAAACAGACGTTGGGAATGACAAACATCGACGATATGATCGAGCGACGCAGGGCTAGAGGCAAGGACGTGTCCGCTTTGGAATCTTCCGCCGACACTTCAGAGGCAACCGGAGCTGTATATATTCCGTTATTCCTTGAGGAACAGATTTCTGACAATACGCATACCGGTAAAAGAAAAGTGCAGAACGACGTGATTGCGACCAAAAGCACAACCATCATTGAGGTGATTCCGGAAGAAGCTTTCTCAACTTTGATGGCAGATGCCGCACAAGAAATAAACATCTACGACAACGATTTCCGTCTGCTGTTTACTGACTTCACGTCGCCAATAGCAAAATACGGAACAGCGTACTACCACTACTACATCACCGACACCATCAAAAACTACAATAACGAAGGCAGAGATTATATAAAAGTGAACTTTGCCCCCGCGCTGAAAGAGAATTTTGGATTTGTAGGCCATATGCTTGTGGCGAAGGATAGCTCATATGGTGTGCGCCACATCGACATGAAACTTACAGAGAATTCACGCATCAATTTTGTGCAGGCAATGAGAATATGGCAAGACTTTGAAGAGACAGAGAAGGGATACTGGACTTTGACGAATAGTACTCTTGCCATGGAAGGAAATCCGTTGGAAAGTGCACAAAGAATAAAAGGATTGTTCGCAAAAATCGAGCGTTACTACTCTCCTACTGAATTCACGAAACAAGAAGACATCGCGACAAAAAGCAACAGTTCCTCAGAAGATGATTGGGATTCATTATTGCCAGATAACGTTCCAGAAGAGGCGATGAAAAACATTGACTCGCTCAAAGCAAAAGCTTACTCTAACAAGATGATGCGTTTTGCGAATTTTTCCGCACGAACTATCCTTGACGGCTATATACCTGTGGGAGGCATCAAAAAACCATGGCTTCACATAGGTCCTATTTTCAGCATCATCTCGACTAACCACCTTGAAGGACCTCGCGTTCTGCTGGGTGCCCAGACAGGCACAGGTCTGTCTTCACGATGGTTTGCCGCAGGATATGCCGCTTATGGATTCCGAGACGAAAAACTCAAATACATGGGTGAGGCAGAATACTCGTTTTTAGACAAAGAGAAAAGCCGATTCGAGTTTCCACGCAGAAGCATACGCGCGAGCTACACTTTCGACTGTGACATGCCGGGCAACCGTTTCACCAGAAGTCGTCAGGGAAACCTCTTAGGAAGTTTCAGATGGGAGAATCCTAACCAGTTCGCATACTTCCGTCGCTCAGAAATAACGCACACCTATGAATTTGAAAACGGAATCAGCTACTCTCTTTCCGTGCGTCACAACACAGAAGAGGCTGCGGACGAGCTTGAGTACCGTCACAACAAGACCTATGAACTGGTAGACAAATTCAAGACCACCGATTTCTCCGTAGAAATATCATTCACTCCAGTGGAGTACCATCAGATTGGATTGACTCGCTATACACTCACGAACCAACATCCGCATATAAGTCTTACTTTCAGCGGAGCTTCCGAAAAAATATGGTCGGACTACTCGTACAACAGAGTGGAATTGTGCTACGACCAACGATTTTCACTGGCTCCGATCGGATATCTTGATGTATTTGCCAAGGGAGGCAAAGTGTTCCAGAAAGTGCCATACCCGCTACTCTTCATGCCAGCCACGAATCTGTCGTATTTCGTCAGCAGCGAATCATTCTATCTGATGAGCAACATGGAATTCATCAACGACCAATACTGCAGTTTGGAGCTCAAACATTGTCTTGACGGATGGTTGTTGTCGAGAATACCGCTGATCAACAAGCTCAAGTTGCGTGAGTTCTGGTCATTCCGTATGCTGTATGGAGGTGTATCCGACGAGAATAATCCCCGCGTCAACACAAATGACGAAACTTTGTTTATTTTGCCAGAAAATTCAAGGATATTGTCCGACGAAAAAAAGCCATACATGGAAGCGAGCATCGGATTATACAACATCCTGAAGATTTTCCAGGTGGAGGTTGTACGACGTATCACATATCTTGATTTTGACGAGAATTATCCAAATGCCCATCCAAACAAATGGGGAATAAGGTTTGGAACCAAGATCACATTCTAGGGAAGACGAGGGGGCTTACCATCAACACTTCCGATGTGGATGCACCTCTTTTTGTGTTCTTCAGCAACTCTAACTTTTTTTAACTATCATTATTTGGAAATACTGCATCACTGCACTAAATTTGGAGAGAAGGGATTTTTTAGGTTTAACTATAAATTTGAGGCGGTGAAAAAGTATTTATCAATATTAACAGGTTTATTATTGAGCGGGTTGACATCAGTTTATGCTCAGACTTTGTCTGGAAATCTCAATGGTCACGAATACATAGATCTGGGGCTTCCAAGCGGGACGAAATGGGCGACAATGAACGTTGGAGCTGACTCTAATAATATTTTCGGAGGATATTTTGCGTGGGGAGAAGTGTCAACAAAAGCAGAGTACGGAAAAGATGTCCAGACCTATAATAAAGATGCGTCGACATTGTTCGCCGCCAATATAATCAACGAAGATGGCACTCTGACCTCAAATTATGATGCCGCGACAAAAAACTGGGGCGAAGGTTGGAGGATGCCAAGCAAAAAGGAGTTTGACGAGTTGATTGAGAATTGTGAATGGGAATGGGACAAGACAAGAGTTGGCTACTATGTCAAAGGCAAAAACGGGAATAGCATATTCCTACCAGCCGCAGGAAACTATTTCGGAAGTTCACAGAAAGAGGCTGGCTACGGCAGATATTGGTGTGCGTCTGTAGATGAGAGCAACTCATTCCGTTCGTGGTGTCTATGTTTCCACTCAATTTCTAAGTATATGAGTAATGGAAGCTATGGGCGTTATTACGGCAGACCGATCAGACCTGTGACCGATTAGTTTAAATCTTATAAAAGACGCGAATCATCGCGTCTTTTTTTATTTTTCTTCTGGATTGAATGACATTTACTTTAATTCCGACTTTTCCCTAAATTTAAATCTGTTGCCCCACTCTTTTTTATAACTATCAAGACTACCTACTGGAATATAAACTGTCTTGATGCCTTTTATTTTATTAAACGCTTTCCGTCCGAGACGTGGGGCTATTGGAGCTTTTGATGTGATCGTTTTCAAATTGTGGATGAGAGAGAATGCATCATCACCTATCTCCTTCAAACTCTGTGGAAGTGTGAGATTCTCAACATCCACTGTAAAATATGGGAGGGCGTTTTCGTTAATTTTTGAAATACCTTCAGTAACAACCAAGTCTACCATTCCATGAGCTATTCCTTTTTTATAAATAGAGCCATCACGACGAATATAAAAGCCTGAGCCATCACGACAAAATGACTTTATCACATTAATCGTATCCGCCTGAGGATCATATTTTTCCACATATAGCTTATAAGGGTATCCCTCTTCATAATAAAAGTTAGTGAATCCACCACAGAAGACTTCCCATTTCGCAGTATCTTTTCTGCTGATTCCTTTCCTTATCAAATAGCAACGTTTATCATCGACTTTGATTTTTTGGTCTCCTACTGTCATCCATTCCCATTCTGAATTTTGAGCACAGATATTTGCGACACTCAGCAGCAACGTCGCAAAAACAAATATAGTTAAGATAGAATGTTTCATAAACTCGTTATCTGTTACGTTTTTATGTCGGTTTGGGCAAATATAACAAAAGTCCATCGTCGTAATACAACCAAACTCAAATAAATTGCTTATCTTTGCAGGGTTTTTATACATCAAATAAAAAGTCAAGTATGAATTTACAGGAATTGACCGCTATATCTCCAGTAGACGGAAGATATAGAAGCAAAGCAGACGCATTAGCAGAATATTTTTCAGAGTTCGCTCTAATAAAGTATAGAGTGCGTGTAGAAGTGGAGTATTTTATCGCATTGTGCGAGATTCCATTGCCAGCACTTAAAAACATCGACAGCAAGGTGTTTGCTGATTTGAGAAAGATCTACGCAAACTTCTCTATCGAGGATGCCAACCGTATCAAGGAAATCGAAAGTGTAACAAACCACGACGTAAAGGCCGTAGAGTACTTCTTGAAAGAGAAGTTTGAGGCTCTTGGTCTAAAGGAAGACAAAGAGTATATCCACTTTGGTTTGACAAGCCAGGACATCAACAACACTTCTATCCCAATGTCAATGCGTGAGGCTCTTAACGAGGTGTTCATTCCTGAGGTTGAAGGACTTATCGCAAAACTTGATGAGTTTGCTACAGAGTGGAAAGACATCGCAATGTTGGCAAAGACACACGGTCAGCCAGCATCTCCTACTCGTCTTGGAAAAGAGATCAAGGTATTCGTATCACGTCTACAGGTGCAGCTTGCAGAGTTGAAGACAATGAAGATGCCAGCCAAGTTCGGTGGAGCGACAGGTAACTTCAATGCCCACAACGTGGCATTCCCAAATATTGACTGGATCGCATTCGGCAACAAGTTCACAGCTGAGAAACTAGGTGTTGAGCGCGAGGCTTACACAACTCAGATTTCCAACTACGACAATTTGAGCCGCGTATTCGACAGCATCAAGAGAATCAACGTGATCATGATCGACCTTTGCCGTGACTTCTGGATGTACATCATGATGGAGTATTTCAAGCAGAAGATCAAGAAAGGTGAGGTTGGTTCATCAGCTATGCCTCACAAGGTCAACCCAATCGACTACGAGAATGCAGAGGGTAACCTTGGAATCGCAAACGCTATCCTTGAGCATTTGTCAGCAAAGCTTCCTGTATCTCGTTTGCAGAGAGACTTGACAGACTCGACTGTTTTAAGAAACATCGGTGTGCCTTTGGCTCACTCAATCATCTCTATCAAGTCGATCCAGAAAGGTCTTGGCAAACTTCTTCTTAACGAGGATGCTATCGCAGCTGATTTGGAGAAGAACTGGGCAGTCGTTGCGGAAGGAATCCAGACAATCTTGCGTCGTGAAAACTATCCAAACCCATACGAGACATTGAAAGAGTTGACTCGTACTAACCAGAAGATCAACGAAAAGACAATCGCTGATTTCATCGAGACTCTGAATGTAGACGAGAAGGTGAAGGCTGAGCTACGCGCAATAAAGCCAAGTACTTATACTGGTATCTATAAATAATCTGCGCGTGAAGACACCACAGTTTATATTACTTATAAAAAGATTCGCCATCCGATATAAAGGACACATTGCACTGAATATTCTGTGCAATGTGCTGGCGACACTTTTCTCAATATTTTCCTTCGCCGTACTGATTCCTATATTGCAGATTCTGTTTAAGACAGAGCAGACTGTTTATGAGTTTCAGCCATGGTCATTTGACAGTATAAAAAACAACGCTTACTACTTCGTACAGCAATATATAGAGCAGAACGGAGGAATAAGCACACTACTCCTTCTTTCCGTAGTGCTTATATTCATGACGCTATTGAAGACCGGCACTACATATCTTGCATCGTACTTTATCATTCCAATGCGTACAGGCTTGGTCCGCGACATCCGTCGTGACATGTATGCGAAAATCGTCGACCTAAATCTCGGATTCTACGACAAGCAGAAGAAGGGAGATATCATGGCCAGAATGCTATCCGACGTGGGGGAAGTGGAGGCATCCATCATGAGTTCAATCGAACTGTTGAGCAAGAACCCAATAATGATCGTCTTCTATCTTGGCGTAATGCTTATGCTGAGTTGGGAGCTAACACTTTTCGTACTTTTGGTTTTGCCGATAGCAGGCTTTTTGATGGGACGAATTGGACGAAGTCTGAAAAGGAAATCAGTCATCGGACAAGAGCAGCAAGGCAGTCTAACATCAATCATCGAAGAGACGCTCAACGGATTGCGTATAATCAAAGCGTTCAATGCTGAGGAGCATGTCTGCAACAGATTCGGAGAGTTGAACAACCAGTTGAGAAAGACGACGAACAAGATCAACCGTCGCTACATGTTGGCCCACCCGATGAGCGAGTTTTTGGGAACATTAATGATAGCGATCGTTTTGTATTTCGGAGGATCTCTTATCCTTAACGAGCAAAGCACACTCAACGCAGGAGAGTTCATCTACTACCTTGTCATATTCTACAGCATCATCAATCCAGCCAAAGAATTGTCGAAAGCCATGTACAGCATCGAAAAAGGTAAAGCATCTTTGGCGAGAATAGACATGGTGTTGATGGCAAACAATCCTTTGAAAGTAGTCGACAATCCAGTGAAAGCAGAGCCTTTCGAAAAAGAGATCTCATTCAAAGACGTATGGTTTAAATATGATGAAGAGTGGATCCTGAAAGGAATCTCCCTCGACATCAAGAAAGGTCAGACAATCGCATTGGTCGGAGCTTCCGGTTCTGGAAAATCCACTATGGTAGACCTACTGCCAAGATTCTACGATGTGCAGAAAGGAGAAATCACAATCGACGGAACAGACATCCGTCACTTCACACTGCATGATCTACGCGGATATATGGGCAACGTGAACCAGGATCCGATCCTCTTCAACGACACCATATACAACAATATAAAGTTTGGTACAGATAATGCGACGGAAGAGGACATCATCAACGCCGCAAAGATAGCCAACGCCCACAATTTCATCATGGAGACGGAAGACGGCTATCAGACCAACATCGGCGACCACGGAGGCAGACTATCCGGCGGACAGCGACAGAGACTGAGCATCGCGCGTGCCATTCTGAAAAATCCGTCGATACTGATTCTCGATGAAGCAACGTCGGCACTCGACACAGAAAGCGAGAAACTTGTGCAGGCCGCACTTGAGGAGCTGATGAAAAACCGCACAACAATCGTGATTGCCCACCGTCTATCCACAATCAAGAAAGCAGATCTGATCTGCGTGCTCGAGAAAGGAGAAATAGTGGAAAAAGGAACACACGAAGAGCTGATCCAAAAAGGCGGTTTGTACAATAAACTCTACTCTATGCAAAAGTAATTTGCAGAAATATCCAATAAAATCGAAAATAATTGCCATTATTTTAGTTTTTGGATAAAAAAAGTGTAGATTTGTAGCAGATATTTTGACGAAAAAAGAAGATAAGATGTTAAATGTAATTACAAAATCGGTCAAACTCCCTGACGGCAGAGAGATTACGATCGAGACAGGCAAATTAGCTAAGCAGGCCGACGGAGCAGTCGTAGTTCGCCTTGGCAAGACAATGTTGCTAGCGACAGTCTGCACAGCATCTGACGCAGTGCCTGGCACAGATTTTATGCCGTTGACAGTAGAATACAAGGAAAAATACGGAGCCTACGGCCGTTTCCCTGGTGGATTCACAAAGAGAGAGGGTAAGGCATCCGACTATGAGATACTTACTGCCCGTTTGGTGGACCGCGCACTACGTCCATTGTTCCCAGACGATTATCACGCAGAGACATTCGTAAATGTATTGATGATTTCAGCTGACGGTGTTGACCAGCCAGACAGTTTGGCAGGTCTTGCAGCATCTGCAGCATTGGCAGTATCAGACATTCCATTCAACGGACCAATCTCAGAGGTTCGTGTGATCCTGAAGGATGGCAAGTTCATCATCAACCCTACATTCGACCAGATGAAGGGTAACGACCTTGATATCATGGTAGCCGCAACATATGAGAACATCATGATGGTTGAGGGTGAGATGAACGAGGTTTCAGAGGCCACAATGCTTGAGGCATTGAAGGTAGCTCACGAAGCAATCAAGACAGCATGTCTTGTTCAGAAAGAGTTGATGGAGGCTGTCGGCAAGACAGTTAAGCGTGAGTACAACCACGAAGACAACGATGAGGATTTGAAGAAAGATGTATGGGCTAAGTGTTATGACAAGGCTTACGCATTCGCGTCTTCAGCAAATACAGACAAGCACGACCGTGAGGCTAAGTTCCGCAGCGTAAAGGAGGAGTATATCGCATCTCTTAACCTTTCAGATGACGAGCTAGAGGCTAAGGCCGGCATGATCGACAGATACTACCACGCAGTAGAGAAAGAGGCTATGCGTCGTTCTATCCTAGACGAGGGCAAGCGTCTTGACGGACGTAAGACTACTGAGATCCGTCCAATCTGGTGTGAGGTTGACTATTTGCCAGGAGCACACGGTTCAGCCATCTTCACTCGTGGAGAGACTCAGTCGTTGACTACTTGTACACTAGGAACAAAGCAGGATGAGAAACTTGTTGATGATGTTTTGAATCAGGGCAAGGAAAGATTCCTTCTTCACTATAACTTCCCTCCATTCTCAACAGGAGAGGCTAAGGCACAGAGAGGCGTTGGTCGTCGTGAGATCGGACACGGACACTTGGCATGGAGAGCTCTTAAGGGCATGATTCCTGAAGATTATCCATACTGCGTACGTGTAGTTTCAGACATCATGGAGAGTAACGGTTCTTCATCAATGGCAACAGTTTGTGCTGGTACACTTTCATTGATGGATGCCGGTGTTAAGATCAAGAAACCAGTTGCAGGTATCGCAATGGGACTTATCGCAGACGGTGGAAACTGCTACGGTAAGTACGCTATCCTTTCAGATATCCTTGGAGATGAGGACCACCTAGGTGATATGGACTTCAAGGTAACAGGTACTAAGGATGGTATCACAGCGACACAGATGGATATCAAGGTAGACGGTTTGTCGTACGAGGTTATCGAGAAGGCACTTGCTCAGGCTAAGGAAGGAAGACTTCACATCCTAGGCAAGATTCTTGAGACAATTCCAGAGGTACGTCCAGATCTTAAGGAGCATGCACCACGCATCGTCACTATGGACATTCCTAAGGAGCTTATCGGTGCAGTGATCGGACCTGGTGGAAAGATCATCCAGGATATCCAGGAGAAGTCTGGTGCTGTAGTTTCTATCGATGAAGTAGACGGTAAGGGACACATCGAAGTAAGTGCTTCTAACAAGACAGCTATCGACGCAGCATTGAGCAGAATCAAGGCTATCGTAGCAGTTCCAGAGGTTGGCGAGACATACGATGCAAAGGTTAAGAGCATCATGCCATACGGAGCATTCGTAGAGTTTATGCCAGGTAAGGAAGGACTTCTTCACATCTCAGAGATCGAGTGGAAGAGATTCGAGACAATGGAGCAGACAGGCATCAAGGAAGGTGACACAATCTCAGTCAAGCTTCTTGACATCGACCAGAAGAGTGGCAAGTTCAAGCTTTCACACAAAGCATTGCTTCCACGTCCAGAGCGTGTTGAGGGAGAGCGTCCTGAGAGAGGTGATCGTCCAGAGCGTCCTCACCACCATCACCACAATAACAACAACGGTGGCGGAGATCAGGGATAATTGATATTTCCTAATATAGAAAAGGCATCAGAGCAATCTGATGCCTTTTTTTGTTTTGTGCGTCTGGAAGACGCTATCTCTGTAACCCCGTACATACGCAGCGAAGCGTAGTATGTGCGGGGTGCCTGGAAGACGCTATCTCTGTAACCCCGTACATACACAGCGTAGCGTAGTATGTGCGGGGGATGCGAAGCATGCGAGGGATGTGAGGGGATGCGTAGTATGTGCGGGGCCATTATCCCCCACCGTCTTTCCAAACGAAAAAATCTATTATCGTTTGTGTATAAAAAAACTTTTATATAATTTTCCATTGATTAAATAGACAATGGTCATCCCTATTTTACAAAGATGCGAAAACCACACACTTGTATACCGATGATCATTTTTGAAAAAACAAAAGAATTTAATATAAAACTTAAACTACATGTCTGACTTTAAAATCAAACGCGCTGATGGCAAAACGCGCGAAATCTCGGGCTACATCTATAGTGCCCCAAGTTCAAGTGTAAAAAACTTCCGTTCCACTCGATATAGTGCGAGCCAACTTCCTAAAAAGGTCGATTTGCGTCCCTACATGACCGCTGTTGAAGATCAGGGACAAGTAGGCAGCTGCACTGCCAATGCCGTCGCTGGTGCTTATGAATATCTCGTGAAAAAGAATCAGGGATTGGAGGACGATTATGACGTAAGCCGCCTGTTCATCTACTATGGTGCACGTGCAAAACAAGGCAATGAGAAGAAAGATTCAGGCTCGGCAATTTCCGATGCTGTCTCTCTTTTGGAGGAGACGGGAGCTTGTTCTGAATACACATGGCCATATTCCGAGCAAAAATCTGTGGTGTTTGCTAAACCAAGCAAAGAAGCTTTTGAGGAGGCAAGCCGACACAAAATCACCGAAGCAGAAATCATCCCGACCACACTCCAAGCGTGGAAGAGTGCTTTAGCTGAAGGATTTCCTATCATATTCGGAATATCTCTGTTCAAATCATTTGACAATCAGAGAAAAAGAGGTTTCGTGCCAAACCCCTCGTCGACAGAAGCCGCACGTGGTTCACATAGCAGCCACGCAATGCTCTGCGTAGGTTATTCCGACGTCGACAGGGTATTCATAGTCCGCAACTCTTGGGGAGACAGATGGGGAGATAAAGGATACTGCTACATCTCATACGACTACATCATGAACAAGAAGTATAATCATGGCGACACTTGGATTATTCGTGATGCGGAAGAGGTGGAAGGCAACGAAGACTCATGGTTTGACGATGACGAGTCTGTATTGACCGATCTTAACGAAGAGTTCGCTAACATGGACGAGGAGACATGGGAAGAGATGAACGAAAGAATGGGAGATTATCCGTTTCCGCACCGTCTCGGAATACTATTCACTGCCGCCGCAATTGTAGATGGCGAGTTTTCAGAAGAGGAGCAGGAAGTAGCGATCGAGCATATAGGCAACGCATTGGAATTGTTTGGCTATGACGATCTTGATCCTGAAGGAGTGTTTGAATATGCGTCTGAGGTAATTGATGAAAACGAGAATATACTTAACGAGACAGTCGAACTTTTTGGAGAGTATTTGTCGGGAGAAGCACTTGCCACAATCCTGCAGCAAATGCGAGAGATTGCAGGTGCGGATGAACTAGACGAAGAGGAATCCGACTTCATCGACACTGTGGAATCAGCTTGGATGGGAGGCGACGACGATGAAGACGAGGATGAGGAAGAATGTGATTGTGATGACGACGAGGAAAGCGAGTGCGACGAAGATGAAGAAGACGAAGATCTTGATGAGTACGAGACCTTCACCGTCACTTTAGGAGGACCGAATTCTGATGAGCCGTCATACCTTTCCATCTGTGATCAAGAAGCCTATTCGGAAGATGACGACGACGATTGTCTTGAGAATGTGGAAATCGTCTTTACAGGAACTAAATTCGTGACCGCAAGCAAAGCCAAAAACGACATTGTTTCCGAGAATGAGAACGAAGCAGAGATTGAGACATTGAAGAAAGGATGCGACTATTCATTCGTCACCAGCACAGGATATGAAGGACGTATCATTGTGGAAGACGGTGAGATGGATGGCAAAGACGCAGAGATTGAAGTCACTGTATACTATTGCGAAACAGATGATTAAACAGCAGATTATATAAAAATAATCTGTCATCAAAACCAACGATAACGAATCAGCCTCATCTTGAAAAAGGTGGGGCTGATTGGGTATATATCTCTTTGAAAAATCTAATAGATTTAGTTTTTTTATTAATTTTGTATTGTTTTTGTGCTCTACAAGCCATACGTCAGGAAATGAGACATATGACGATGGAGGAGGAAGGAAAGTAAGTAAACTAATAAGATAAAATCATAATATATATTTCAAATATGTCGTATTCAAAAAAGGCTCTTTTTATATCTATAATTTGTATAATATATTGTTTATTATACGAGCTTTTTTTCATAAAAAAAGAAGCTGCATGTGAATTTATATATGCATTAGGAGTTGTATGTAATTGTGTGGCTTTATCTATAATTGCGTCTTGTATCTTTTATTTTATTACTGATTATTTTCCCAAAAAACACCAACAAGAAACGGCAAACCAAAATATTATCTCAAATTTAGAGGTATTAAAAAAAATAGGAGAAAAAGCGTTTATAGACATCACTGGGAAATCAAGTTTGACTAAACTAGAATTTTCAAAAGTTTGCAATGATGTGGATTTACTGCAACAACCAAAAAATAGTCAAGATGATATATTGTTTTCAAAAGTTAATAATTGGTTTGAATACTTTGATTGTATGCATAAAGCAGAAAAATGTCAAATTGCAAAAATCATGGAATTTGAGTCTATTATACCAGTTGAAGTAAAACTTATTTTCATTGAACTGCAAAAAGAAAATTCTATATTTACAGACAATTCACTCTATAGGAAAATATATAATGAAGATATAAATAAACGATCTATTAAAGCACATATAAATGACATTTATTCACATTTGTCATCTCTTGTTGAAATAACTGATTTATATAACAAAACATCAAAAATATAATGGACAAAGAATCTCTTGCACTGACAATAAACGGATTTGATAAAAACAAATTTGAACAAACAGTAAAAATAGTATTGAAAGAAGTATTTAAAACAAGTGCAGAAAATGACAACAATATAAACAGTAAAACAAAAGATGTTGATACATCAGTATTGTATCATTTATTTCTTGATAAAAATTCTAAATTGGACTCTACAGTCTTAAAAGAAAAAATCAACAAATTCAACATTCAGAATATTTATTTCTGTTACAAATACAATGTCAAGACTGCGGAATCAGTAAAAAATGAAGTTGAATTTGGGAACGAATACAAAATAACGGTAAAATGTATAGGTTCTAGTTTGTTAGCAGAACTCATAATTGAAAATAATTTGGTATCAAAGATTTACAGCGAGGATGCTATTGATCGCCAGATTAAACCTACAGACATCGATTATTTAACAGCAGCTTTTCATTCTTTTACAATAGCGTCATCAGAGGTGAATGAATTGAAGGGGAATGTCTACGATGATGCAATTTTATTTAAAATTTCGTCATCTAATTATCATGAAAAAAAAGAAATAACGAAAGATGTTCTTGATTTTTTAAATCTTCCTAGTGAAAAAGAAGAAATAATAAATAATAGGATAGACTCTTTCCTTACAAGAAAATGGATACAGAAAAACGAAACTGGGTTTAATTTATCATCTTCAGTTGATGATGATATAAAAAATAGAAAACAAGCATACCTTCAAGATTTAAGTACATTAACATCTGCACAAATCGATTTAATGAGAAATAAATATAGAGTGGAATGGAATGATGATGATTCAAAAGAAATTGCAACATATTTAGCCTTCTATGCTATAGATAGTCAAATAAAGATTCTTCGTGAAGCTAGAACTAAATTAGAACATCCAATATTTAAATTGGTAAAAGACGGCAATGAAAAATTACTCTCTTATCTTCGTTCTAAAAAGGGATTAGATGATGCAACATCTAACAAAGCGGTTGAAGATCTTGTGCATATTGCAGAGAGACATTCTTTGATTATCAAAATCACAAGAGCTTGTCTATACATAGCATTGGAAGGATCCGATCCTTTATCTTCAGCTCAATCCTTGGGAGCAAGCCATTGGAATGATTTTCATGTTATGCTTGAGCCAACAGTTGCAATTCCTTTTATTTGTTCTCGTCTTTATATTACAAAAAACACAAAATCATTTGAGAAAAGTGTAAAAAGCGTTAATAAAGCCATTGAGCTTACCTCTAAAGTTGCAATCCCTCATTCTTATATTAATGAATGTGCCGGTCATTTATTGACAGCAAGAAAATATCTAGCTTTTGAATTGGATCCACACGAAATGGAATATTCTAGTAATGCTTTTGTCTCTAACTATTACTCAGAAAAAAATGCTGGCACAGATATGCCTCATTCTCTTATGGAATATTTGGCAACGTTTAGTAGTGCCATTAGAACTGAAAAAAATAATATAAAAGCATGGGTTAGAGAAATAATGGTAGATTTGACTGAGCTATTAACAAAAGGTCAAATCACACAAGAGATTATACCTTCATTTAATGACGATGCATTGAAAGACTATGAAAATAATTATTCCCATTATTTGAGTGAGAATAATAAAACAAAGCCTAATCATTTGATTCGACATGATGCGACTGTTCTGAAGTATACAAATGATAGAATGGCAAACAATAATGAACATTGGATTATTCTAAGTTACGATGTAGCATTGACAAAAGTTGGAAATCAACCTTCTTATAAAGGGTGGATTTGTAGTCCAGAAAAGTTTTTAGAAATGACTTATATTTCAGATTCACTATCAGAAGCACAAATGGTATCAATTATTCATTCAATCGCATCAATTAGTCAAAATGAATTATCAATTGGTGCGAAAATTATGGATAGAATCGTTGCTTATGCTTCACCAAACATGCAAAACTGGAAATTCAAACAAGAGTTGGATACTTTCAAAAAAGAAATGAAGGCAAGATTTAATAATACAAATAAAGATTTTGATAGAGAGCTAATAGTTAGCACTGACAATTTTCTGAAAGAAAAAGGAATCAACATCAATGAAGAAGATATGGAAGTTCCTACTGATTAATAAAGGTATTCTTTAAGGGCTATCATGATGTATAGAACCATATTATAATAATATAAAAACTCCAGTATTCAAAAGCATCCCCATCCGGATGCTTTTGTTATTCATGAAAATTCAAAGACAAATTGCTTTGTAAAAACCTTTGTTTTGAGATCATGTTCCACTCCATTCGTGGCTGCTGTTTTCTTTTGCTCCATCCAATTGCAGGAATGCGTGAGATTATACACACAAGCCAAAAATTGCTATATTTGCATTATAAACAAACTGGAGACGATGAAATACCCGATTGGCATACACATCAACAAAAATCATACCGCAAATCAATGAAACCAACACAAAAATGATTTCGATCTGTCGACCTCCTATTCTCACAAAGAATAGCCGATTCCCGTGAAGGTGGTGTCGTAATTTGGAAATGAAAAAGTTAAAAGATTTGCCCATCCCCAATAATTTGTCCAAGAAATTGAAAATATCTATCTTTGTGAAAATTATAAAGTAGAGATCATGGGCTTATATCTGAATCCGAATGCTGATGCGTTTCAAATGGGATTGAACACTGAAATTTATGTGGATAAGTCTCTTATTCTGTCTGAGCTTAATAAGTTGGTGGATAGTCAAGGGAATTTTGTCTGCATGTCCCGTCCACGCCGTTTCGGAAAGAGCATGGTTGGAAACATGATATCTGCCTACTACTCAAAAGGTTGCGACACTCGTGAAGAATTCAGCAAGATGAAACTCGGGCAAGTGCCTGATTATGATAAATATCTGAACAAAATCAATGTCATCAAACTGGATCTGAACGGATGGTATCAGAGAGCGATACAAATGAATCGAATAGAATCTCTGTTGACTGATATCCACGAGACTTTGACAAATGAATTCAGATCTGCTTTCCCAAATTTGACTTTCAACAAGGGAGTGACATTGGATCAGTGTATTTTGAATGTTTATGCCAACATCGGTGAGAAATTTGTCATAATCATCGATGAATACGACGTTTTGGTGCGTGAACAGGTTCCACAATCTCTTTTCAATAACTATCTGAGCTTCCTTAACGGACTTTTCAAGGATACTACCCTCCGCCCTGCCATAGCTCTCGCCTACATCACCGGCATCATTCCAATAGTCAGGGATAAGGTGCAGTCGAAACTGAATGAGTTCACCGAATACACGATGATCCGTCCTCGTCAATTCGCAGGCATGATTGGATTTACAGAGGAGGATGTGAAAGATTTGTGTGAAAAATATGACATGGATTATGACGAGTGCCTAAGATGGTACGACGGATATAAGATGTCCGACACCATACGTGTTTGCAATCCGCTATCTGTGGTCAGTTCCATCCTCGACCGTGAGTTTGACAGTTACTGGTCGACCACAGGTTCATTTGAGGTGCTCCGCGACTATATTCTCATGGATTTCGAGGGCATCCGCCAAGACGTGATTAAAATGATTTCAGGAGGAAGTGTGCCAGTAAACGTTCTGAAATTCCAAAACACTCTTGAGAGTGTCAACTCTAAAGACAATGTTTTCACATATCTTATCCATCTGGGCTATCTGGCTTATAATCGAGCAGATAAGACATGTTATATTCCCAACGAGGAGGTCCGTATCGAGTGGGTCAACTCCATAGAAGATTCCGCTGATTACAAAAAGGTAATGGCTGTGGTCAACGCTTCCAAGAAACTGCTTGATGCCACTGTCGACGGCAATGAGGAGGCTGTGGCAAAGGCTCTTGATGCCGCCCACACTGAGGTGACTAATCCGTTGACATACAATGATGAGCATTGTTTCCAGAGTGCGATCTGTCTGGCTTACTTTTTCGCCAACACCCGCTACACACTTGTCAAGGAGCTGCCTACTGGCAAAGGCTACGCAGATCTGGTATTGATTCCATACCTGCCAAACATACCAGCCATGGTGATAGAGTTGAAGCACAACAAGAGTGCGGATAGTGCGTTGCGACAGATAAAAGAGAAAAATTATTGTCAGGCTCTCAACCAATACAAAGGCGACCTACTTTTCGTCGGCATCAGTTATGATGAGAAGACGAAGGAGCATCAATGTAAGATCGAAAGACTGGTGAATGAATAAGTAAATGGGCATTCCACCGTCGCCAACAATACTCATAAAAAAATCCGTGGCTGAAATTCAATCACGGATTTTTTCTATTCAAACAAGACACACATGCTTGTGTTTTTCCCCGTCATTTTGCATCTCCCTTTTTTAATTGCCAACGCATCTATATGCATGAATGTGTGAGATTATCCATACAAGCTAAAAATTTACTATATTTGTGGAATCATACCAATACGTGAGATATATCAAGTGTTTTAAAATAATATGATGAAGATCATTGAGGAGTGGAACGAAGTATTAGTAGCATAAAATAAAAATGGACAATACAGGTACAAATTTAACACAAAATACCAATTACAACAAATTGGTTTCTGACATTGGAACCCTGTTGAATAATGGTCGTAAACAAATGGCAATTGCGGTAAATACTTCAATGGTACAAACCTATTGGAGTATTGGCAAACATATTGTTGAATTTGAGCAAAAAGGGAACGAACGTGCAGAATACGGATCAAACCTTATTAATCGCTTATCTCGCGACCTAACAGAACGATATGGGAAAGGGTTTGGAAAAAGCAATCTGTTGTATATCAGAAAGTTTTATTTAACGTTTCCAAAAAGTGGGACAGTGTCCCACCTTTTGACATGGAGTCATTTTTATGAAATACTGAAAAAAGATGATCCTATGGAAATCAGTTTCTATGTGAAACAGTGCGAAATAGAAGGTTGGAGTGTACGCGAATTAAAACGGCAGATGCAAAGTATGCTGTTTCATAGATTGGCGTTGAGCAAAGACAAGGAGCAAGTGTTGAAATTGTCACATGAAGGGCAACAAGTTCAAAAACCAGAAGACATTCTTCGCGACCCGTATGTTTTCGACTTTGTAGGCTTGCCAGAAACATACAATTATACTGAAAAAGATTTGGAAGATGGGTTGTTGAAGCAGTTTGAGATGTTCTTGCTGGAACTTGGCAGGGGATTCGCTTTTATTGGTCGTCAGCAGCGCATAAGTTTAGCAGGAAGGCATTATTATGTGGATTTGGTGTTCTATCACCGCATTTTGAAATGTTTCGTGCTTATCGATTTAAAGCGAGGCACAATACAGCACGAAGATATTGGGCAAATGAACCTTTATATCAACTATTATAAGTCAGAAATGAATGTTGAAGGCGACAATCCACCAATAGGTATTGTTTTGGGAGCAGATGCCGACAGACTCACCATGCAATATGCAATGGAAGGCATTTCGAACCAACTTTTTGCAGCAAAATACCAACTCTACCTGCCAAGTAGGGAAGAACTGCAAAATCAGTTGGATAGGATTATCCGTAAACAAGAGAAAAATGACGATAAATGAGGAGTTGAACATAATAGTCTCATCTTAACGACAAACACAAAAAAAGCCGTGACTGAGTTTCAGTCACGGCTTTCATATTAAAATGTCTCATTTAATAAATCATCATTGTCAGAGCATAACCCACTATACATGACACGGTTACACTGATTAGTCCAGGCATCATGAATGAGTGGTTTAACAGATATTTTCCGATGACGGTTGTGCCAGAACGGTCGAAATTCACCGTAGCAATATCCGACGGATAATTAGGGATAAAGAAATATCCGTAGACAGACGGAAGTAGTCCCAACAAGACAGGGCCAGGAATGCCCAGAGAATATGCGAGCGGAAGCATCGACACGACCACCGCCCCCTGCGAGTTGATAAGCACAGACACAGCAAAAAACACAAGTGCTATCGCCCATGGGTATTGCTCCACAATACTACCCAATGCATCTTTCATCTCTCCCATGTAATTGCCGAAATAGGTGTCGGCAAGCCATGCGATTCCATAAATAGCGACGACGGCAACCATTCCCGACTGCCACACCGAACCCTGCATCGCTTTTTTAGGCTCTGCTTTAGCGACTATAATCATCAACGCAGCTGCAGCAATCATCACTATCTGAATGATGATGTTCATTCCAATCGGAACCATCTTCTCCACTCCGTCTTTCACCACAGGAAACGACGGACGAATATCATGTCCGAGAATCTGACAAACAGAGAACAGAACGATCAAAGCAAGGGCTCCAATGAAGATGTAGACGCTCATTTTAGCCTCTTTGCTGATCTCTTTGTCGAGCAAGGTGGCATTGTTGCCATACATGTATTTGTATGTCTCAGGATCCTTGCAACGTGCCTGGAACAGAGGATCTTTGTCAAGGTCCAATCCTCGTTTGTAAGACGCTGCTGCTGCGCACATCAATCCACAAAGGCAAGCTGGAATCGTGATAGCGATCACTTCAAGGTTGCTGATCTCAAAACCAGCCGCATGGGAGATAGTCACAAACGACGCTACAGCCGCTGCGATAGGGGAACATGTTATACCAACCTGACTCGCGATAGAAGCCACACCACAAGGTCGTTCCGGACGGATTCCTTGTTTCAACGAGATATCACAAATGATCGGCATCAAAGTATAGACGACGTGACCGGTTCCAACCATCACTGTCAGGAAGAACGTACAGATAGGAGCAAGGAATGTGATGCTGTTTGGACGGCTTCGCAAAACTTTTTCCGCCAATTGAATCATCCAGTCCATACCTCCAGCAGCTTGCAACATACCCGCGCAAGTGACAGCCGCAATAATTATATAGATCACATCTGTAGGAGGAGTTCCAGGTTTTAGATTAAAGCCCAAAACAAGAATCGCCAGGCCTATACCCGAAATAGCTCCTAGTGCCAAAGAGCCGTATCTGGAGCCCACATATAGAGCTATCAATACGACCAATAGTTGAAGAATCATTAATATCATAGCATTAGAATTTAGGTTTCACATACTCAAATATCATAAATTGAATTTTAAATTCAAAATTTTGCAACAACAAAATATTGGTCTGGCACAAACTTTATCAGCATAAGAATAAAAACCTCCGTGACTGAAATTCAATCACGGAGGATATTTAGGAAGAGGATCCGTCTAAATATATTCTTCCAATATCAAACGTCTATCGACGTAATTGGAATATCCAATCATTTGTGTGGGGATGTCGTATTATAAAGTAGAGACGCCACAATGCGACGTCTCTACTACAGATGTTTTCCAAAAGAATACGAATTAAACCTACTGTTTTGACGCACCCTTTTTCTTGTTCTTATATATCATATATACGACAAATCCGACGAATATTATGATCAGCACAAGCAAAAACTCATGGCTGTAGTGCTGGACTTTCTCTATCAGCTCATCTTTGTTCATCACTCCGTGGAATGCATATCCTATACATGCCAAAATAATGTTCCAGGCTCCAGCTCCCAAGAATGTGAAGAAGGCGAACTTTCCAAAATTCATCTTTGACAGTCCGGCTGGGATTGAAATCAACTGACGGACAGCTGGAATCAATCGTCCGATCAACGTCGCCAACACTCCTCTCTTACGGAAATACTCCTCGGCGTATGCCACTTTTTCACTATCCAACAAACATAGATGTCCTAATTTGCTGTCGGCAAACGCGTAGATGATCTTTCTGCCCAATGTATACGACAATACGTAATTGATTGTGGCACCAAGCAATCCTCCGATTGTGGCAAACAATATAACCAATGGCAAACTCATCGTTCCCTCTGCCGCCATAAACGCAGCCGGAATAACCACGACCTCTGATGGGAAAGGAATGAATGAGCTCTCAATCATCATGAAAAATGTAACCCAAAAATAGTTTAGGTTTTCCAACGCTCCTTGAAATAGTTCTGCAATCATTTTATTCTCTTATTACGCTTAAAAATGTTTTTACCTTCTCAATATCTTTATTCGCAGGCGAAATCTCAAACTTACTGTTCACATCCACTCCTGCAAACTTGGGATGACGTATGTTTTTCACTGCCTCAGCATCATCGGCTCCGACGCCACCACTCAACAGGAATGGTATATTCAATGTGTATTCATCCAACACAGCCCAGTCGAACTGCTGTCCACTGCCTCCGTAGCCTACACATTTGTAGTCGAAAAGCATGTAGTCGGCGACACTCTCCCACTCTGCCGAGAGATTTTTCACGTCATCGACACCAGAAACACTGACTGCCTTGATAATTCCAGCCCCAGTATGCTTCTTCACAAGGTTTGCAAAATCGACGTCTTCTCCACCATGAAGCTGAACATACGAAAGATTATATTTCTTCACTGTTTCGACCACAGTGGCAAGATCCGCCTTCACAAACACCCCCACCTTGGCTATTTTCTTTGGCAAACAACCGGAGCATACATCCTCACCGTCGACATATCTCGGGCTCTTCGGGAAAAAGATCATCCCCATCAAATCGACACCCATATCCTCAAGTGCCTGCATCTGACGAGGGTCACGCATCCCGCATACCTTTACTATCATATTATTCAAAGTTGAATGAGATAGCAAAAATTCGTGAAGTCAACTTAGAGAATACTCCCTTTCCTCCTGACTCTCCACCAGAGAATTTCAGATCTTCCACATTAGCAATATCCGGTCTGTCACGATTTATCACATCGCTCAAACCAAAGAATGCCTTAAACTCAGGACATAATTTGAAGTATGGCAAATAAATATCAAATCCGAAACCTATCTCCGGACCATAGTCTGTGGTTTTCAACATGATAGGAGCCTCTTTGTCTCGTCCGACAGCGATAGTCCCAGCAAAACCTCCAAGGAAATATGGGCGGACGTTGCGAGCTCTCTGTCCACGAATTTTGAACAGCAATGGCAATGAAATCAAATTGGATTTCACTGTCACGACTCCACCATCTCTCTCATTTCCATCTTTATCGACGAATCTCAATGTGCGTTCACCGAAATACAACACCGGACAGAAACGCATGTCAAGATGCTCGGCAAGACGCAAATCGGAGATGATACCGATAGAAAATCCGACTTCAAAATTGATATCTTCACCATACCATATTTTTCCGTCTTCCAAAATCTCACCACTTTGATATGGGTTGAAATCAAGAGTGTTCAATCCAAGGATAAATCCGAAATGGTATGACTTATTATCCGAATTAACAAGATTAGGGACCTCACCGACATTGTATCTTTGAGCAGACAATGTCAGCAAAGACAATAACAAACAGATTAATAATGAAATTTGTCTCTTTATCATATCACTTATTTTTCTTTTTTATGGCAGAATCTCAGCGAACTCTTCAATATGCTCATCAATGTAGTAAGCCAAGAGTTTCTTCTCCTGCTCGGAAATTTCTATTATCTCTTCTTCTATCGGATCAAACGCTTCATACTCCTCGAAAGAGGCTATGAAATCATCATCACTCTTATCTCTCTCCAGATCCTCTTTGTTGGCGGCATATATGTCGTGAGCGCTATAAAGGAGTTTGGATGTTCTGACAGCTCCGAATGACTTCAACATTTTAGCCACAGGATTCTTAAAGAAGTATCCTCCAAAGCCATTCTGTATCAAACCGACAAATCCCTCCTCATCCAGCTCCTCCAAAAGAAGATGATAAGCCCAGATAGTGTGCTGCGACGCGTTAAGCTTCGCCATCGCCTCGGCAGTGTATCCATCCTTGAACACCTGTGCGTAATGCGACACAAACAAATCAAAGAAAGCCAAGATGTCACCATCTTTCAAAGCCTCCTTTATCTCACTGTCTTTTATCTTAACGAAATTTTCAGCCATATTATTGTGCTATTGCCAACCTTTTTATTCGACCTCAACTTCTCTGCACAACACAAACGGCATAACGACGTTGGTCATGCTGTCTCGCACTGTGTAAAGAGATGATATCACCTGTTTCCAATTATCGGTTTCTGAGAAGACTGCAAGGTATTCATCACCCTGCTCTATCACCTTCACAGTATCCGAGTTCACCATCATCTGCTGCTGCACAGCAAAAGAGTCAGCCTCAGCCTTTGTCTCAAATCTTGATAAGACGACACTGTATTTGGTCACTTTCTCCACCGATTGTGAGCTGACCCAGTTGCATGGAGTGTCGAGTATCAACGAAGCCTGGTATGAATTGATACTGTCACGGTGGACTGGCTGCGCGAAGAAGCAGAACAGCAGAACCGCAGCAGCCGCGATCACAGAGAAACCTGTCGACTTCTCTGTAGGACGGTAGACATTGCGTCGCTCCACCTCAGCCTCATCCAATTCAGGGAAATAAAACTCCTGCAAACCGTATGCGTCAACATTCTCCACTACTCTTGGCTGAGAATGGAAGATGATGTTTCTGCCGTCTTTTTCAAGGACTCCAAGTCCAGACAGGTCAAATTTATGTTCCTTTGCCAACGCCGACATCACTCTCGCAACCTCTTCTTTAATCAGTTGCTCTGCATCATTGGCAGAGAGTCCTTCCGTCTCCACAAGAGCAGACTGAAGGAGACCGTCGTTGTGCTGCAAACGTTGGTTGAACAGCACCTCCACAGACGGAGGAGTGAATTTTCCACTTTTCTTGTCGATTCGTGCACTTGCTTTATTACACACAAAGCCGCCCAGTCCGGGAACGATCACCAGACTGTGCTCACAAAGTAAATCTCGAACAATCAAAAAAAGCGGTTTCATATTCTCTTTTTTTATTTCTTCAACTCATCGATGAATTCTTTCAAAGCGGCTCCCGGATTCTGAGTCTTCATGAAATTTTCTCCGATCAAGAATCCTTGGAATCCCTTCTCACGAAGCATCTTTATGGTGTCAGGACTTGAGATACCACTCTCAGAGATACGCACCATATCATTAGGAAGCTGCGACATCAAGTCGATAGATGCCTGCAAATCAACCTCGAAAGTCTTCAAATTACGATTGTTGATACCTACGATATCAACATTCTTATTGATATGGCCAAGTTCGTCAGCGGAATGAAGTTCCAGAAGCACCTCAAGACCAAGACGCTTAGCCTCCTCAGCCAATTCTGCCACACGCTCAGGTGTGAGACAAGCTGCGATAAGCAACACCACATCAGCACCACAACTCTTTGCCAAATGAAGCTGGATCTCATCGATCACAAACTCCTTGAACAAAATCGGAATCTCCACAAGTTCACGAGCGATACGTATATCTTTTGGAGCACCTGCGAAGAAATCAGTGTCTGCCAAGACGGAGATACCTGCCGCTCCAGCCTTCTCGTAGAATGGGACAACCTCGTCTACCTTGGCATTCTCATTGATAAATCCTTTCGACGGGCTTTTTCTCTTGAACTCCGAAATAATTCCCGTAGATGAAGCCAACAAGCTTCTGCGCAATGAGTAACATACACGAGTATAGATTTCCGACTCCATGAAGTCACTCATTCTGATCGTACGCTTCAATTCTGCAACCTCTTCTTCCTTACGCGCTATAATTTTGTCTAGATACATACAATACTACTACAATAATACAATCCTAATATTTATGTTTTACGAGTTTAATCTGATGTAATTCTCCAATGCTTTCTTTGCCTTTCCGCTCTCCACGCTCTCCTTTGCCAATGCAAGGCAATCTTCCATGGAAAGAGAAGAATCATAGACACGCATTGCAGCGGCTGCGTTGATAAGCACAACATTTTTCTGGCTTTCTGTTGCATTGTTTGTCAACACATTGTCGAAAATCTGCTTAGCCTCTTCCTTTGTCGAGCCTCCATAGATCTCCTCAGGTCTGATTGTCGGCAAGCCAAAGTCTGCAGGAGAGTAAACCTTCTCCAAACCAGCGGCAGTGATCTTGAAATCAGATGTCAAAGAGATCTCATCATATCCGTCCTCACTTGTCACGATCGCATAATCCATCTTCATCTTCTGGAAGACATTGGCATACAATCTCATCTGCTCCAGATTAGCAGTACCCAAGCACTGACACTGTGGACGGCAAGGGTTGATCATCGGGCCAAGAAGGTTGAAAAGAGTTGGCACCTGAAGAGCTTTTCTTACAGGCACAACGTTCTTCATTCCCTTCGCAAACAAAGGAGCGTGCATGTAGCAGAAGTTTGATCCATCCAAACTGCGACGTAGATCAGCACTGTCATTAGTGAATTTCACACCATGACCTTCAAGCACATTACTTGCGCCCGACACAGATGTCGCGGCATAGTTACCATGCTTTGCAACCTTGAAACCTGCACCCGCCAAAACGAAACAAGCACAAGTAGAGATGTTGAATGTGTTTTTGCCATCACCACCAGTACCTACGATATCAACCACTCTTACACCACCCAAATCAACAGGAACTCCAGTTTCCAACATACCCTGACGAACACCGAGCAACTCGTCTACGGTGATTCCTCTTGTCTGCATTATAGCCAGACACGCTGCAATCTGCTCGTTGCAATAACGGCCCTCAGCGATACCCAACATCACATTTTTTGCCTCCTCCTGAGTCAATGTATATTGGGTGTAAAGTTTACTTAATATCTCTTTCATATCGTTTTTGTCGAATGTGACTGTCCCAAAATTTGTCAAAAATAATCAATGTTGGCCTATTAATGAAATTATTTTCCGCTTTTTTGAAATTTTGGATATGGATTAATACAACCAATAGTACTGAGCATACGCAAGTGTAGATCTTAAAGACGGGTGATTTTATCTTAGACACAGAAGTCACTTTAATTACAAAAGCGCTCTCCTACCACCTTATTTCTTATTATAAATCAGATCTAATCCCTGACTCACATAAAACAAAAACTTATGATCACTTGAAATCAAAGACATTTTTTCTGTCATTGCATGCGATATTATCACATGATCCGATGGATCAAAATGCTCCTGTGATTCATTGATTTGCAAACGAGAATAGGTAATTAAATGCTCTCTAGACAAAGGAAGTACTGTCACACAAAACATATCCTCAATATCTCTTATCATGTCTTCCGATGATTTCCAAATCTTTTTCAAAAGTCGTTTATTTCGATAAGCGACTATCAATTCCCTTAACGTTTCTGCACTGACACATAAAATAGAATCGTAATCCTCTAAAACAGACAAAACATTCTGGCTTAAACTTGATTTATCAGACATGTAATAAATCAATATATTCGTATCTAAAAGATATCTCATGGTCAAAGTGAATCCAATGAAATTCTCACATTATGATTCTCACGAAATTTTGATATCGCCCATGCTGAAATGTTTGTCCGTTTTTCATTTCCAATATCATCTATCAGATAATAATAGGTCTCTTCTCTACCATTTTCGTCCACGAACACTTTCTTGTTTGTGGTCTTTGTTTTTTCTTCCATTACTAATTTCATACCTAAAAAATTTAATTCTATGCAAATATATGAAAAAAATAGTTTTCCATTATTTTGTGAATGACTTTACACTTTTTTTCACAGGAAAAGTCGTTTTTTTTCCGTGAATTTAGCTAACGGGCAGGATTGAAACACCTGCCCATACAATCTTTTTCACACCACTTCCCCCACTACATAGCAAGAGCCGAACACAAGGATGAAATCATCCGCATCAGCCTCTCTCTTCGCTGTTTCAAGTGCGTTCTGAACAGATCCGCAACTCTTACCAGAAAGTCCGTGTTCAGCGGCCATTTCCTTCATCTGGTCAGACGGAATGGCTCGTTTAGTTGTGGCAGCGGCAAAGTAGTATACCGCATTTTTAGGAAGCAGGTTGAGGATCTCCGCCACATCTTTGTCGCCACACGCTCCAAACACAATTCGCAGTGTCTTATACTTCTGGCGTCCGATCTCATGCACAGCCTTCTTGATTCCATCCTCATTATGTGCGCAATCAGCTATGACGAGAGGATTGGTAGACAATGTCTGCCATCTTCCTGAGAAATTAGTGTTATGATGCACATTGGCGAAACCACGCTCCACAGCCTCATCCGACACGTTGTAGCCAAGCTTCCGCAACTCTTTGACCGCAGTTCGCACTGTATTGCGGTTTTCAATCTGATAGTCTGGGATATCCACGTCGACAGCATCCTTGATATCACAGAATATAGCTTTGGCTCCCGTCTGAGCCGCACACTCCTCGAACACCCTCTTCACACCACCGTCGGCACGGCCAATCACGCAAGGAGTATTCTTTTTCATTATTCCTGCCTTCTCGTATGCGATCTTTTCAAGAGTGTCGCCAAGAAGATTCATATGGTCGTAACTGATATTTGTCACCACACTCAAAAGTGGGGAAATGACATTGGTGCTATCCAGACGTCCGCCAAGACCGACCTCAATAACCGCAAAATCGACCTTTTGACGTGAGAAATACCAGAATGCCATAGCTGTGGTCACCTCAAAGAAAGATGGGAGCAACGCTTCAAGAAACGTTCTGTATGTTTCCACGAACTCGCAAACCTCAGCCTCGGAAATCATCTCACCATTCACCTTGATACGCTCACGGAAATCACGAAGATGGGGAGACGTGAACAGTCCCACCTTATTTCCGTCTTCCATCAGAATACTGCAAAGATTATTGCAGACACTACCCTTTCCATTGGTTCCTGCCACATGGATAGTCTTTATATTCTTATGTGGAGAGCCAAGAAAAGCGTCAAGCAGACGCATTGAATCCATACCTGGTTTATAGCCCGAACGCCCTACCATCTGGAACGGCGGCATACATTTATAAAGCCACTCAACACACTCTTTATAGTCCATCACAACTTTTTTCTATTCAAATATGTTAACTAACACACAAAAGTAAAAAAAGAGAAAAAAATTACATGGAATTAACCCTTTTTTTTTTGTCGTATCAAAAAGAGTTTTAATTTTGAGATAGGCTTAAAATTAAGTTGAAACTAAAATATAAGGAGATATTGATATGAAAAAGAATTTCGTTTTGGACACCAACGTGCTTTTGCACGACAGTGGCAGCATTTATAGATTCCAAGAGAACGACATATACCTACCAATCGCAGTATTGGAAGAACTAGACAAATTTAAGAAAGGAGCTGAGCAGATCAATTATAACGCGCGCTCAGTGGTAAGAGATTTGGACACACTTGCTACAGACGGAATCAAGGGAGGTATTCCATTGGGTGAAGGTTTGGGCAAGCTATACATCGTGACAGACACTGTCTATCCAAAGAAATTGTCAGACTCATTCTCAGAGAGAATCCCTGATCACCGCATCATGGCAGTCGCACTTAATCTAATAGAGAAAGACGCGAAGACTCCTACAATATTGGTGACAAAGGATGTCAATCTACGTATGAAGGCAAAAGCTCTCAATATTCCAGTTGAGGATTACGAGAACGACAAGGTAACCAACGTAGACATCTTCGACAAGGCTCAGGAGGAGATTGAGGTAGACGCAGATTTGATAGA
This sequence comes from Bacteroidales bacterium, assembly GCA_015061115.1. Taxonomy (GTDB): domain Bacteria; phylum Bacteroidota; class Bacteroidia; order Bacteroidales; family Paludibacteraceae; genus UBA1723. The sequence goes on from SUXE01000014.1 coordinate 66,670, forward strand.
CAAGCTATATTCAGCACCAAACAGCATTCTGCTAAGTGAAAGCGGACTCAACCGCACATTCGCCGCAAACGAGTGCTTCATACTAAAGAGCAACCGTGCTACAATATTGGCTCGTTATGATGCAGACACTCAGTCTGTCGTAAGAGTTAAGGAGGATTTGAAAGCATACGGAATCAGCGGAAGAAGTGCAGAGCAGAAGTTTGCTTTGGACGCTCTATTGAACAACGACATCAAGCTTGTGGCTATCTCAGGTAAGGCAGGTACAGGTAAGACATTGTTGGCACTTGCAGCGGCATTGCAACAGAACAAGGATTACAAGCAGATCTTGTTGGCACGTCCTATCGTAGCGATGAGCAACAAAGACCTTGGATTCCTACCTGGAGACCAGAAACAGAAAGTAGCTCCATACATGCAGCCTTTATTCGACAACTTGAACGTCATCAAGCGTCAGTTTGGAGCAAACAGCAAAGAGATTGCGTTGCTTGACGAGATGCAGAAAGAGGAGAGATTGGTGATTGAGGCATTGGCATTCATCCGTGGACGAAGCCTTTCCGACACATATGTAATCGTGGATGAGGCACAGAACTTGACTCCGCATGAGATCAAAACAATCATCACACGTGCAGGTGAAGGATGTAAGATGGTCTTCACAGGAGACGTTCAGCAGATCGATGCTCCATACCTTGACATGCAGAGCAACGGTTTGGCTTACATGATAGACAAGATGAAAGGTCAGGAGATATTCCAGCACGTCAACCTTGTCAAGGGTGAGCGAAGCAAGTTGAGCGAGATCGCAAGTAAATTGTTATAATCACGTAGAGACGCACATCCGTGCGTCTCTTTTTTTTAACAACAATAACAAATATAAAGGTGAAACCAATGGCTTCACCTTTTTTGTGATATTGCAGACGAATCAAAACAAATGAAATGACCGACTTTATTTTATTATTCGCCACAATAATATTGATTCCTTTTCTTGTCGTAAAGATAACTAACTGGATGGAGCTTCTATTACACCAGTGGTCAGCGAAGAGAGAAATGGAATACGACTCGCTATGCATAAAACTGGTTATCTTCACTGCTTATTGGAGTGGCAAAGACAGTATTGAAAAAGAAACTTTACACGAACTGAAAAATTTAGTTTCATTAAGAGTCTATAAAAGTGAGGAAGAGAAAACAAAACAATTAGAAAAGATAACAGAAGAGATAAACGAGTATTTCAAAACTGCAACTGAAAGAGTCATCGATAAATCCGACATAATACGGTTATGCAATAAAATTGTCGAATGCAACTTTGATAAAAATTTGCATTTAAGTAAAGCCCTATCCACAGCGGCATTCCTAACAGACAAATTCAATCCTGTACTTCCTGAGATTTTTGACAAACTAAGAATATACCCTTGGAGGATAAAAGATCTTCATAAAAATCATACCAAAACACACAAAAAAAAGGATTCTCGTAAATCCGACAAAAAAGAGAATACGTCAAATAACACCACCAACAAAAAAGAAGAAAAGAAGAAAAGGGAAAAGAAGACGGGAAACAATAATAATCAGCAAAACTATAAAGACAATTCATTTGAGACCCTGACACTTGAACTATTGGTGGAGGCGATGAAAGTGGACCGGTCGAAAATGGTGTGTGAGCTCGATGTCATAAAAGCTTTCATCCTGAAACATGACAAAGATAATTTTCAGAAACGAGTGCTAGAGGTGAAAAAATACCTCAGCTATGAATATATAGAATTGCATGTAGAAGAAATTTGCACCAAAATCTACAAACAATTCCGTCAAGACTATCAAAAAAGAGAGGATATATTAAAAATATTAGTTGAACTTATTTATGCCGACGAGACATGCACCAACGTAGAATATAATTTTCTGAAAAAGGTGGCAGAAATGCTCAAGGTTTCAAAGACCTCCTTTGATTTCATGAGAATGAAGTTTGAGAACAGAAAAAATAAAAACAAACGACAAAACAACAGACAGGAAGACAAGCAACAGAGTCATAGTCAAAGTGGTAGTAATCAAAGCAATAAAAGTCAAAACGATTCACGACCTAAATATACAAGTGAATTGGAGAAAGCGTATGCCGCACTTGGAATCGACAAAGAGGCAACCGACAAAGAGATCCGTGCATGCTGGAGAAACATGATCCGTGTCAATCATCCTGATCTGATGGAGAGCAAAGGTACGGAGGCTGTAATGAAGGCGACGGTGAGAACCCAAGAAATCAACAAAGCATTTGAGATTGTGAAGGCGAGCAGAGGAATGAAGTAGACGATGGACGATAAACGATAAACGATGAACGATGGACGAAAACTGGGATTTCTCCATTTTTTTGTAATATTGCAGACAAATTTAATCAAACTCATATGACCATCATCCTTTGGATCCTTTTGATCCTTTTTGTAATAATACCAGCAATAACATTTGCGCCTGAAGGGGGAACACCTCCATTCTTTATACTTATCGCTAAATTGACAGTTGATCAATCAGGAAAGAAAAAAGAAAAAAAATACATCTCTTTATGCACAAAACTTGTTGTATACACTGCTTATTACTGTGGCAATGAGAAACTTGATGAAGAAACCATATCCAAATTAAAAGAAATTACTTCATCAGGATTATTTTTAAGCAAAAAGGAAAAAGCAAAGAAATCGGAAAAGATAACAGAAGAGATAAATGAATATTTCAAAATTGCATCCCAAAAAGTAATCGACAAATCCGACATAATGCTTCTGTGCGATGAAATAGTCAAAATTAACTGGAAGTATATACTTTTGGAAGAGGCTCTATTTTCAGCAGTCTTCCAAACCGGTGAATTTAATCCAATACTTCGTGAGATTTGCGACAAAATAGGCTACGAAGGTTGGAGATTCAACAAACTATATGAATCATACTCACAAACTCACAAAAAAAGAGACGACGAAGATGGTGATGATTTTCTATTCTGTTGCATCAAACTGATAGTATATACCGCAAAATACTGTGGATGTAATGATATAGACGATGAAACAAGAGTCAAGATCAGAAATTTCATAATAAAAAATGATCCACAAAGCCTCTCTACAAGATTGGAAGATTTTGACAAATTAGTCATTCTTGCATCGAACACTGAAGTTTCCTATTTCGACATCTCAATATTATGTGAAAAGATAAATAGAAAACTTAATAATAATAACAACCCATCACGGGAATTTAGTAACAGAAACTTAATTTTAGATATTCTATTTTCAGCAGTATATCAGAGCAAGAATTCCTCATTTATCCTAGAATACATTTCAAAAATCATTGGAGACGAATATTTGTTTGAAACTAAAAGAAAAGAATACGAAAGAAAATATTCAAAAAAAACAGAGACGAACAACGAGAAAAGTCAAACGGAAAAAGAAAATAAAGAAGGAAATAATAGCAATAAAAAGAATGACCCTAATAGTCTATTTGTGACCCTGACACTTGAATTGCTGGTGGAAGCGATGAAAGTAGACCGGTCGAAAATGGTGTGTGAACTCGACGTCATAAAGGCCTTTATCATGAAATATGATAACGCGAATTTTCAGGAAAGATTGTTGGATGTGAAAAAATTCCTGAGCTATGAATATATCGAAATGAACGTGGAAGGTGCATGCACTAGAATCAACAAACAATTCCGTCAAGACTACAAAAAAAGAGAGGAAATATTAAAAATCCTGGTTGATCTCATTTATGCCGACGACACTTGCACCAACGTAGAGTTAAATCTCCTGAAAAAGGTGGCAGAAAGACTGAAAATCTCAAAGTCGACATTTGATTTCATGAGGAGAAAATACGAAAAAAAGAAAAATAAAGACAAACAGGAAAGCAAGGATTCACAACCTAAATATACAAGTGAATTGGAGAAAGCGTATGCCGCACTCGGAATCTCCCAAGACGCCACTGACAAAGAGCTTAGTGCAACCTGGAGAAACTTGATGCGCGTCAACCATCCGGATTTAATGGAAAAACAGGGAGCAGAAGCAATCAGAAAAGCTACTGCCAAATGTCAGGAAATCAACAAAGCTTTTGAAATCATAAAGGCTAGCAGAGGAATGAGATGACATATATTTTTTTTGTAAAAGAATATTCTCAAGAAAAAAAATCACTAAATTTGCAACGTTTATTAAAACAAATTGGTCATCGTCACTTATGCGAAAAATAAAATAAGCCCAGATGACGAAATAAAATCTTATTTGTCATGAAGAAGATACTATTATCAGTTCTTGGTATGATTGCCATTTACTCAACATCGGCAACTCAATACATGCACATCAACTTACCAAACGGCAACGTATATGATGTGAAGGTCGAAAAGACAGATTATGTGAGCCATATCAACAAAGATGGCAAAGACTTCATCAAAGTCACTCGTACAGACAGCACCTACTCGCTTTATCCTCTTGAAGGGGCAATGGTGACTTTCGACAAAGAGATTTCTTACTTGGTAGAAGATGCCACCAATTGGAACATTCCAAAAGTGTCGATTGAAGGATGTGTGTATGACACAACAAAGGCTCATCAAATGAGAGAAGATGGTGCCGAACAATATGAGATTGACAAGGAATTGTTTAATGCCCAGTATAACTACAACAACTGTATTGAAGAAAAGGTTTACGAACTCAACCTCCATTTAACAAATAAAGAAAAGGAGATTCAATACTCCGCAAACAAATATACTAAACAACTCTTTGCGGCGATAAGCGAAGACTCTTCCCAAGTAAATAAAAATATCATTTTCTCACCCACTAGTTTTCAATTTGCTCTCGCTATGTTGGCGAATGGTGCTGACGACGAAGCTTATTCTGAAATATCAGCAGCTTTGGGTCAAAAAGAGATACCTCTTGACTCATTGAATGAAATGTATTCAAAAAGATTGTCCAGATTGCAGTACGTCAATCCAGACATAGCTCAAATTGGTTTGGTTAATGGTGTCTTCGCTGATAAAAAATCTCACTTCGGAAAAAATTTCATGCAGAACATAGACGAATTCTATAAGGCTGCCGCAGTTAATGTTGATTTTTCAGAAGATTCCACTTATGTAATGATGGATAAGTGGGCAGAGGAGTCGACAAATGGAATGATTAAAGAAATAGGAGTCGATAAGAATCTCGATTTGATTTTAGTTTTGGCGAACGCCCTAAGTTTCCAATCAAATTGGGCTAAAAAATTCGACACTGCCAATACAACGCCAGGCAAGTTTGTCACATCAAAAGGAGATGAGATCGAGGTAGACAAAATGTATTGTACTTATGGTCCTTATACAGAAGGTGAAACATATCAGCTAGTTAACCTTAAATTCGGCATAGAAAACAGAAATACATACCATATGAATGTCATTCTACCCAAAGAAGGATTTTCTCCTTTATCAGTTCTTGCTGAAATCGATTTGGAGAATATACAATACAAGAAGTCTGAATATTACGACGGAATTAAGGCATATCTCAAACTGCCAAAATTCAATGTAAGCTCTAAAATACCATTAAAAGAAATTTTGAAAAAGACGGAATTGGAAAATGCCATGTCTACAATATACAACAATATCACACCTGGAGCCATAATCTCCGATGTCAATCAGAACGCGCACTTGGAAATTGATGAAGACGGTGCAAAAGGAGCCGCTGTCACAATTATCTCTATGGAAAGAATTGGAGAGGATTTTTATGAATATGTAGATATGGATGTCAATCGTCCATTTATAATAACGATTCAAAACGAAGAGGATCACGAAATTTTGTTCATCGGTCTGATCAACGATCCAACAGCCAAATAAATTCACAATGCGTAATGCATAAATGAACGAATAAGCACCGGTTATACTTGTTAATAAAACATAAAAAGCCATGAAATACTGACAACAGTTATTTTTCTCATCCATATAATAGTTTATCTTTGTAAAAATAGAGACAAAATCAATTTCGTTGTTTTTCTTTATCAAGCCAACTTAATTAAGAGTGTACAAATGATTAAAATATGAATATTTATGAGAAAGGTATTATTTATTGGCTTAGTATGTTCAGGTTTGGCTTTGACTGTAAATTCATGTAGCGGATCGTCTGAATCTCCATCAAAAACAGAATCTGAAAGCACAACAGTAGAAGCGTCTGACAAACCAGTCAAAAAAGTCAGATACGCAAGTTTGGAATTGGACAGGCTATCCACCACATTAGGAGTCACTGTAGGACAGGATGATGATGTTGAACTATTCCGTGAAGTTGCGACGTGGGTAGGGACACCATATAAAAGTTCAGGTGCCGACAAGGATGGAGCCGACTGCTCAGGATTTGTGAATGCCGTCTACGACAAGGTATACAACATAAGTCTACCACGTCAGACTTCAAAAATTTACGAAAAATCAAGAAGAATCGATTTGGAAGACGCAGAGTCTGGCGATTTGGTTTTCTTCCGTACAGATGGAAAGACGAATCAGACGCCGAACTATATGGGTATTTACTTGAAAGAAAACCGTTTTGTAGTAATGTCTTCAAAAGGTTTGAAATTCGAAAGTATGTCTTCATCGTACTACAAAAAGAATTTCGTTTGTGCTGCGACAATAAAGGAGTAAATCTGATTTAAATATAATTTGAAATTGCAAAGTTCTATTCAATTTGCTATGTTTGCAAAAAAAGAATAAGCATGCTAACAAGAAATGAAGTCATATCTGTTTTAGAAAAAAACAAAGAGGAACTCCAGAATCAATTTGGAGTGGAAAAGCTTGTGCTTTTTGGATCCTTTGCAAGAAACCAACAAACAGAAGAAAGTGACATAGACGTCTTTGTTACCATGCCAGCCAAATTATTTTTGGTAATTGCAGTCAAGCAATATCTAGAAGACATCATAGGCTTAAAAGTTGATGTTGTCAGGAATCATAAACGACTGAATGAATTATTGTTAAAGGAAATTCAAAAAGATGGAATCAATATCTTCGAATGTAAAGGAATTGGTAATAGGGTTACTTAATCAAATTGATTCCGCCATAACAGATATTCTGGTTTGGAATCAAACAATATGTTGTGCAGAAGACTATTTATCATCTGTTGATGGCTCACGTAATTTAGCTGCCACAAGTATGATGTTGGAGGCTATTGGAGAAGGATGCAAAAGAATAGACAAACTGACAAATGGAGAATTGTTTGTACTAAAACCCAATATACCTTGGAAACAAGTAAAAGGCCTTAGAGACCAGATTGCTCATGGATATTTTGATATTGATGAAGATATCATTTGGCAAGTGGTTGACGAGGATCTCGTTCCACTGCAATGTGCTATTCGCGAGCTCAAAGAATTCATTAATGGATTACCTAGCGACAATAAAAATAAGTTCATTTAAATCAGCTTATTTCCACATATTTATATAAAACAGGCAAAAAAGAGAAGACGGAGTTTCCCCCGTCTTCTCCCAATAATAATAAACTGTTCGTTTTAGTGTTCCAACCAGTTCTTTATCATCTGCTTACCATCTGGTGTAAGCACTGATTCCGGATGGAACTGAATGCCTCTGATATCAAATGTCTTGTGACGTAACGCCATCACCTGTCCTTCTCCAGACACAGCTGTAATTTCCAAATCTGCTGGGAATCCTTTAGCGTCGACTACCCATGAATGGTATCTTCCGACTGGGATTCGTCTGTTCAAACCGGCAAACACATAATCATCTACAGTGATGTCGATATCTGTCTGTACTCCATGGAACACATCTGACAGATTCGTCAATGTGCCTCCAAAACTTTCTCCGATCGCCTGATGTCCAAGACATACTCCAAGAATTGGCTTTTTTCCCTTGTACTCGGCAATCACATCCATAAGCAGTCCGGCTTCTGTAGGGATACCTGGACCTGGACTTAAAATTATTTTATCAAACTGCTGCAAATCAGACAATTTGAACTGATCGTTTCTATACACTGTAACGTCTGCACCCAATGCTTTGACCAAGTGCGAGAGGTTGTATGTGAATGAATCGTAGTTGTCTATAATTACTATTTTCATATATTCTACATTTAAACAGCTTCTTAAATTTCCTCAGCAAGTGTGATGGCACGACGCAATGCGCCCAACTTATTGTTCACCTCCTGCAACTCATACTCCTCGTTGCTCTTGGCAACAATTCCACCACCAGCTTGGAACCATAATTCACCGCCTCGGCTCACAAATGTACGGATTGTGATCGCCTGGTTCAACGACTTGTTCAAGCCGATAAATCCAATACATCCACCGTAAGCGCCACGGTTGTGCGGTTCATACTCAGAAATCAACTGCATAGCTCTTACCTTTGGTGCACCCGAAAGTGTTCCAGCAGGGAAAGTGTCGATGAAGGCCTTGATCGGATCGGCATCCTTATCGAGTGTACCACGAACACGGCTAACCAAGTGGATAACATGGCTGTAATACTGCATCTCCTTGTACTTCTCCACATACACGTCGTGGCAATTGCGTGACAAATCGTTACGGGCAAGATCCACAAGCATCACATGCTCTGCGTTCTCCTTTGGATCATCGTGAAGATACTGGGCATTCTTGGCATCCTGTGCTGCGTCGCCAGTACGTTTTGTTGTGCCCGCAATCGGATCGATATAAGCCTGATCTCCATCAATACGGCAGTGTGTCTCTGGACTTGATCCGAAGATTCTGAAACCGCCGAAATCAAAATAGAATAGGTATGGCGACGGGTTGATGCTTCTCAACGCACGATACAACTTGAAATCGTCTCCCTCATATTTCTGGATGAAACGTCTCGACAACACAATCTGGAAGACATCACCTCGCATACAGTGAGCGATACCCTTACGGATATTTGCCTTATGCTCCTCGTCTGTCAACGGACTTGAAGTCTCACCGATCGCATGGAACTCATAATTGTTGATCTTACCTCCACGGATCGCTGTGCGGACTCTCTCGATTCCACTTTTCTCACCATCCTGAACCATCTCCACAATCATCATCTCATTATTGAAATCGTTGAAGACGATGATGTAACGATACAATATATACAGCATATCTGGAGCGTCGGCCAACGGATTAACCTCATCCTTAACCTTGATATCCTCAAAATAGCGGACAGCGTTGAATGAAGTATATCCATATAATCCACAGAAGTTGGAACATTCACCGTCTACAGAAATCTCTTTCAAAAAATCATTGATGGCATGATCAGAACGATAAGAATGGTCTACAACATGCTCACGTCTGCTTCCATCTGGGAATCTCATATATGATTTTCCATGGCTGATAGATACGCTTGCAATAGGCTCCAATCCGATGAATGAACGGTTGTTCTCACCGCCATGGTAATCAGAACTTTCCATCAATGCACTTTGTGAATATAGGTCGCGGACACGAAGATATGTCTCGACGGGAGTGTGCATATCTCCCAAAAGAGTCACGACATTTGTTTTGAACTTATACATAGTCTCAACCTTTAATTTTCTTGATTAGTGAACTTACCGCATCCTCAATTGTAGGGCTTGCATCAAGTTCCTTGATAAATTGGCTACCTACGATAGCACCGCAGGAATTGTCGGCAGCGGCACGGAATGTCTCATGGTTTGAAACTCCGAATCCGACCAAAGTAGGATTCTTCAAATTCATAGCCTTGATACGCTTGAAATAATCCTGCTTGCTCTGCTCGAAACTGCTCTGTGCACCTGTTGTGCTGGCAGACGAAACCATATATACGAAACCTGAACTTGCCTCGTCGATCTTACGCACTCTCTCCTCACTTGTCTCTGGAGTGATCAAATGGATGAAATCAAGACCATATTTCTCCACAATCGGACGATACTCCGCATTATACTCATCAAGAGGAAGGTCTGGAAGGATAATTCCGTCGATACCGATCTCTTTTGCCTTCTTGCAGAAATTATCAAAACCAAACTGCATAGCGCAATTGATATAACCCATAAGAATCAACGGAATGTCTGTCACCTTACGGATATCCTTGATCTGCTCAAAAAGCAGTTTCTGTGAAATGCCATTCTTCAAAGCGATAGAGTTACTACGCTGAATAACAGGACCGTCAGCCAACGGATCTGAGAATGGAATTCCAATTTCAATCATGTCCACACCAGCATCAGACAATGCCTTGATGATTCGTGGAGCCGAGTCTACTGTGGGATAACCAGATGAAAAGTAGACCGAAAGTATATCTTTGCCTTTTTCTTTGAAAAGACGTGAAATCCTAGTCATAATCGTATAGAAGTTAATGATTAACGGTGAATAGTTAATAGTTACCTCCAATTCTTAACTATTAACTATTAATTCTTAATTAAAATCACTTAAGATGCTTTAAATAAGTCTGCATATCCTTGTCGCCACGTCCAGAGACTGTCAAAACAACGACATCGTCTTTCTTGAACTTATCCTTCATTCTTGGAAGAAGAGCCAAAGCGTGAGCACTCTCAAGAGCAGGGATGATACCTTCAAGTTTAGTAAGTTCGAACGCAGCATCAAGAGCCTCCTGGTCTGTGATTGGAAGAACCTTGCTTCTGCCATCCTTGAACATTTGGCAATGCATTGGTCCGACGCCAGGATAATCGAGTCCGGCAGAGATTGAATATGGCTCAATGATCTGTCCATCCTCAGTCTGCATCACATACATTTTAGAACCATGAAGGATTCCAACAGTACCGATATTCAAAGACGCTGCTGTCTCACCAGTCTCTACACCAAGACCGCCAGCCTCAGCAAGAACGATGTTTACTCTCTCGTCTCCTTTATAATGATAGATAGTACCCGCAGCATTTGATCCGCCACCGATGCAAGCCATCAGATAGTCTGGATAATCCCTACCCTCTTTCTCCTTGATCTGCCACTTAATCTCTTCACTGATAACACTCTGCATTCTTGCCACCATCTCAGGATATGGGTGAGGACCCATCGTACTACCGATGATGTAGAAAGTGTCACGTGGATTGCAACACCAGTCACGGATAGCCTCGTTGCAGGCATCCTTTAGAGTCTTGTTACCACTCTGTACAGGCACCACAGTCGCACCCAACATCTTCATTCTCTCCACATTAGGTTTCTGACGCTCAACATCAGTAGCACCCATATACACGACGCATGGAAGATTCATAAGAGCACAAGCTGTAGCAGTAGCCACACCATGCTGGCCGGCTCCCGTCTCACAAATAATTCGCGTCTTTCCCATTTTCTTCGCAAGAAGAATCTGGCCAAGAGAGTTGTTGATTTTATGAGCTCCGGTGTGATTCAAATCCTCACGTTTAAGATAGATCTTGCAACCGTATTTTTCGCTCAAACGGCTTGCATAGTAAAGCGGAGAAGGACGACCGACATAATCTTTTAGAAGAGCATGAAACTCTTCCTTGAAATCCTTGCTGTTCATGATCGCCTCATACTGCTCCTGAAGATCATAAACCACCTTGTGAAGAATCTCTGGGATATAGCTTCCTCCGAATTCTCCGTAGTAACCATCTTTGCTTACTTCGTAATTTTTCATATATGTAAATCTTTTTTATTTTTCGAACATAAAAAAAGCTGTCTCACATTAAGTGAAACAGCCTTATGCTATCATTCAGTTACCTCTATACATAAACACAAAAAAGTCATTATCAGATTCGCGCCTTGAAGAATCCGACAATGAACCGCAAAATCATTTGCGTAAGCTTTTTGAATAGGCGACTGCTTCACTTCTTAATTTCTCTGAAGAAAGCCACCATCGCCAATACCTATGTATTATCTGGTAATTCATAAATATCAATGGTTTTCACATGCAAAATTAGATAAGTTTATTAAAATCACAAAACATTTGAAGATTTTTTTGTAAAACTTTTGAAATATCAGTTCTACGCAACTAATCAATAAAAGCCTGACTCATACTATATTAATAGGTTGAAACCCAACACATTGAACCAAACACAAGTTCTCACTTTAATTCTATCTTTAAGATTTCTTTATATTCCAACCCCTTTATAACATTTGCACAAAAAACATAATTGTCAATTGGTCGAATATCATATAACAAACTTAAAGGAAGATTGCCTATTGTTTCACGTCCATTAAGAACACATTTGATAGTCAAGTTCAATTGTTGTTTGAATTTTCCATCATACAAGTTTATCACTCCATCAGATGAATCATTCAACAAACTATCAATCACTTCTTTTTTTACTTTCACATATACCATATCGTTTTTTTCTTTCTTGTTATAAAACATTTCCTTTATAACGACACCATTTTTCTCAACGTTCCTAAACAAGACTTTATTTGCCGTATCATTTTCCAAAACATCAGAAACATATTGATAATCAAACATTCCTAAAAATTCATTTTTCCATTTTTTTGAATTTGATCTATCAGGAAAAGATAGTTTTAGTGAATCATGTATGTAAGTCGATAACATATATGAAAAAGGTCCTATACCATATCGGTTTAAATGCATAACTACCACATAATCCTTGTCGAAAAATGCTTTTTTTTCAAACAACAAAGTGTCATAATCAAGTTGAAAATCTACCCATTTAGCATTTAACTTATAACATATCGAATCAAACTTAGAATGAATATCTTCATAATTCTTAAAAACTTTATAATAGATAGGTGTAGAGTAAAACAGAACAGGAACATTTTTTTCCTCACACAATTTTGTAATACGCTCTACATTAGAATACACTTTATCTTCGTATTTAAACGTTTTTCCATCAATCAATGGACCTATGCTATCTATAACAGTTATAAGGCTATCGCTAAGAGTCGCATAATAAACAAGCGCTCCATATTTTGCAAAACTATACTTTTCACTATTAAACTCTCCAACTGTATCTATACCATGATTTTTTTCTCTTTGAAGTCCTTGATTAAGCAAAACGCTATCAAAAAGGATTTCATGATTCCTCAAACTCCTACTGTAAAGGAGGGGCGATTTTTCAAAATCAAAATCTTCCGCAAGATATCTCAACTTCCTGGTTTCACTTTTTATTCTATCAAGGACTACTGCCTTTGTTGTGTTTCCGTTTGTTCTAAAAATTTCGTATAGAAAAGGAAATGTCTCGACACACAATAATTTTGGTCGTTGTTGTTCCAAAAGATTTTCTATCAAATAATATAGTTCATCAGAAGCTATAGCATCTTCGGAATATACACAAGTATTACATTTGAATGATTGCGAAATAATAAAAGGATCAATAGTTTGGGCATGTGAATTACCCACAAATACGATATCCATTTTTCTATCTTCAAGCAATTTATCTACGCAATCAGACTTATACTGTGATCTAGACGCTCTAGTTTGAAACCAAAGTTTTGAATCAGTCCAGCGAACAAATCCTATTACGAAAACAGCCACAATCAACATCTTAAAAATCAAAACACATTGATTTTTAGGAATTCTTAATTTTGATTTGTCACCATTCGTTTTATTTAAGACTTCAGTGGACTTTTCACAAGAACCTTTTGTAGATTCTGAAACAGTTATATGTTGTTTGCTTTTATTTGCCATGTCAGATTAGAATTGGAAGTAAATAAAGTTATTGTCATTTCCATCTCCATATATACCTAAATAAAGTACAGACAGAGGTATAATGAAATATAACGTCCAACGAATAAAAAATGGAGATCTTTCATAAAACCACATTTCTATCTTTTCTCCCCACATTTTAAATACAAATTCCACAGACATTAAACCAGCCAAACAATAAATTGTAAAATAGAAATTTTTGTTATTTAATCCATGTTCGAAAATATCTGTTGATGATGCGAATAGATTATGGAACACAGTTATGGCATCTGCAAATGTAGAACTTCTAAAGAATATCAAAGATATTGTCCAAATAGACATTGTTATACCCCAAGATACGACTTTTATTGGGACATTGGTCGGATTCCATTTGATTATTCTGTCCAAAACCACCATAAAGAATCCATTTATAAATCCCCAAATCACAAAATTCCAACTAGCGCCATGCCACAATCCACTTACCACAAACACAATCAACACATTAAGCCAACATCTCCATTTCGAGCAACGATTTCCACCAAGCCATATGTAAAGATAATCTCGGAACCAAGAAGTCAGGGTCACATGCCAGCGAGCCCAAAATTCACGGACTGTAACTGCTGTATATGGAGACAAAAAGTTTTGATGTAATTTAAATCCAAACATTCGAGCAATACCAACAGCTATACCCGAATACGCTGAAAAGTCAAGATACAATTGAAAAGCAAAAAATATTAGTACAACAACCATAGCTTTTCCTCCAACAACAGAAGGATCAGAGTAAACGCTATCCACATATATTGCTATTCTGTCTGCAATAACTACTTTCTTAAATAATCCCCACGCAATCTCTAATAATCCTTTTCTTACATCATCGTAATTGAATTCGTACTTCTTGTCAAATTGAGGCAACAAATCGCCTGCTCTCTCAATAGGACCGGCAACAAGCTGAGGAAAAAAAGATATAAAAGCAAAAAAAGCTACAGGGTCCTTACTACTTTCTATTTTCCCTTTATAAACATCAATAACATAACCCAAACCTTGGAATGTATAGAAACTAATTCCAACTGGAAGTATAATATTCAAAGGTGTAAACACACCATCCGTATCATTCCAATGAATCAATGAATAAAAACTTTCCAAAAAGAAATTGCAATACTTGAAAAAGAAAAGCACACCAAGATTTGCAATTAACGCAGCTATCACATACGGCTTTTTATTCTCCGAATTAGACATATATTTTGCAAGAAAAAAATCAATTGCTGTTATTCCTGCTATAAGTCCAAGTAATTTCCAATTCCAATAACCGTAAAAAAAATAACTCACTACAAGAAAAAATAAATTCCTTAATTTAGTCGTTTTGGAAAATATAAATAAATGAAGAAAAAAAACTACTGTCAAAAAAGCAGCAAAAGTAAACGAATTAAAAAACATCTCTTAAAAGTAGATTCAATAATATTATTTTCTCTCAACAAAATCATCAGGAGAAATAGAATACTCAACAAAATACTTTTGCAAAAGTAAAAAAATTAAAGACATTTACGATTTCACAACAAAAAAATATACAAAAACAATCATAGAAACACATAGAAATCATTGCATTTTCGTTAAATTTCCATCTAACAATATATATATGACAATTATTTTCCTACATTTGTAACAATTCATTAGTCCAATATTAACCAAAATATATTACCATGAAACACAAACACAGTATCATGACTCTGCTTTTAGCAGGTTGTTTGTCAATCTCATTTATTTCTTGTCTTGATGAACACGACGACGAGTTCGCCGCTGCGGAAAAAGAGAAGAAAAGAATCGAAGAAGAGAACAAAAAGTTCGAACAAATCAAAGAGGTGTCTGTCAGCGGAGAGATTGGAGGTTATTCTTATGTCGACTTGGGATTACCTAGTGGTCTGAAGTGGGCTACAGTCAACGTGGGGGCAACTAAACCGACTGATTTTGGCTCCTATTTTGCGTGGGGAGAAACAGAGTCTAAAGATGAGTTTCTACGTGACAACTACAAATGGTTCGATGGAGAATTGTATACGAAGTATATCAAGGAGAGTGCCATAACGAAATCCGACAACAAGACCGTGTTGGATCCAGAAGATGACGCAGCATTTGCAAATTTGGGGGACAAATGGAGAATGCCAACTGCAGAAGAAATGCAAGAACTTATTAATGGATGCTCATGGAGATTCAACATAAATTTCTCCAATACAGGAGTTGCTGGACTAGTCGGCATGAGCAAAACCAACAACAATGTCATTTTCTTACCAGCAGGAGGATGCAAATCAATCATGAGTGGTTCTAATCCAAGCGGTTTCTATTGGTCTTCGTCTTTTGGAAAGAACGAATTCAGTGGCAGCAATTACGCATATTACTTATACTTTAACCCTTACAACACCGATATGATTGAGCATACACGTTTAGAAGGCAGAAGTGTAAGAGCCGTCACAAAATAATGGCTTTACTTTAAGACAAATAAGGAGACGCGATTGTTCACGTCTCCTTATTTAATATAATATTGTCTAGTCAGTTAAAATAAATTTCATTTCTTCACAACCTTATAAGCCTCACCATTCATCTTCAAGAAGTAGATGCCAGAAGGAAGGTTAACACCGAATGTCTGACCTATTTCTGCATTGCCCGACGCGATTGTCTTGCCTATCACAGAAACCAACTCATATTCTCCTGCCACAGCGAATGTGAAATCAGAGTTTGATGGATTTGGATATACAACCATTGTATTCTCAGCCTCAACATTATCCGCATCAGAAGCATCACACTTGTCACTCACCACTGAAGTGCATTCCCATGTGTGAGGAATAGCTGTTGCTGTCTCCTCTCCGTATATGATTCCAAGACCGATCGAACTCATATAGAATCGTCCGAACACGTTCTGGTCTCCCTCTAGGAACTGACCATTACCTGGGCCTCCAAACTGATGTTTTGAATCACTTAGCAACTGCCATGTCTTTCCTTCATCAAGAGAACGGAAGAATCCATTACCGTCGCCAGCTGAGCCATAGATATAGAGAGCGAACTCACCATCTTTCTTTCCCTTTCCACAACCAACAGCCTCACAACTCTCGATACCAGACAATTTCTTGAATGTTGAGCCATGATCTGTTGAGACCATTATACCGTTGCCTGCACATGGAGCATAGATCAAGCCCTCACGACCAGGAACCACACATAGACGTGTGTATGCGCTCTGCCATCCGAATGTGTTCTGGATTGCGACATCTTCGAATGTCTTACCGTAATCATCACTTACCATAATCACACCCATACCAGAAGCGTATAGATAAGCATCATTTTTAGGATCAGTCACGATACGGATTGCTTTCTCTGTACCAGCAATTGAAGTCCATGTCTTACCCTCGTCGTCGGAATAGAAAATACCACTACCCGATCCATTACCGTCAGGATCTGGAATTGGAATCACGAAGAAACGATATTTTCCATCCACCTTTGTGATAGCACACTTACCTTCGTTTGATGCCATCGGACCACATGACGGGCAGTATGGATTATTGTATTCAGCGGATGTCTTCGACACCTGTTTCCAACCAGACTCTCCTGATGTTGTGATATAAAAACCTGTGTTAGCCACACGCATCATCACATCCGGATCCTGAGGATAATAGCAGATTCCACCTGTTGTGCCAGGAGCAGGATCATGGATTGCAGGAAACTCATGGATATCATTGTGTATGAATCCAGTGTAGTCTCCGATCACAGAAAGAGTGTTTCGGCCAGGGATAGACACGATATCAAGAGGCACCGTCTCCTCTAATCCATTCACATCAAAATAGAATTTTGGTTCCGGGCACCATATCTGATCACATGTGAAGATTCCGTTACCGGAAGTGAAAGAAGCTTTGTTCTCATCAGTAGGGTCAATACAGATAGATCCACACCAGTGAAGAGCATATCCTTTCACCCAAGTGACACCACTATTGTAAAGTGTCATCTTATTCTGTAGAGAAGTCCATGTCTTACCACCATCAATTGTAATCCAAACAATATCTCCGTTCGCGCTCAAACCTCCGTCCCATTTCTGAGGAATCCAAGTATTGTTAGTAGAAACCACCATTCTGTCTGGGTTCGACGGTGCGATGTCAAATCCTCCAAGTGCAGGGGCGTTAGACGGAGTGATGTCTGTGATTTCATCACCAGCGATATCATACTTATACATCTTACCCTTAGAGCCACCCACACACTTGTCGGCACAACAAATGATAAGTTCTCCTCTCTTATTCATCTTCATACGGCAAGGAATGAAACTGTTGTCTGTCCCCTTCAAAGCCGACCATGTAGACCCTGCGTCTTCACTGACATATATATTATCAGCACCTGTACGGGAAATACCGACGAAAATACGCTGAGTCTTTCCATTCTTTACAGAACTCTTGTCAAATACGACACAAGTGGTACCGTTCTCATCAGCAGTTGTAGCAACCTTTGTACTCTCCCAAGAAGGCCAGTTGACAGTTGTGCCGTATGCTTCAGAAGGGAAAGATGCCACCTTGCTCCACTTTTTACCACCGTCGACTGACATGATCAAAGGAGTACCTGCACGTCCACCCGCAAAAACGATATCACTGTTGTTTGGATCGACGGCAATTCGCTCACCGCAGTTACGTCCGTTACCATTTCCATGCACACGGATAAGATCCGTTACAGGGATGATATCAAAGTTTTTACCACCGTCTTTACTTATCATCATAGCGGTCTTAGTGCTTGAGAAATACTGGCAACCACCAAGAAGATAGATGTTTTTATGATTTGACGGATCGATAGCAGCTGCCTCTATCGAATAAAGACCCTTGTCATCCTCAGATATGAAATCAGTGATTGGCTCCCATGAGCAGTCAGCATGGTTACGGATGTATGCTCCACCCACGTCTGTACGTGCGATCATAGTTGATCCTTCAGCCACGATTCCAGCGACAAATCCACCACCGCCAATTTTTACACGACCGAAAGTGTAATCCACATCCGTCTTTTTCTCTTCCTTTGTACAATCATACTCAGTAGGCATTGTAGATGTCACTTTGATATTGTCGATATAGAAAGGAGACGATGACCTGCCAAAATAGACCATCTGATTGTCGGAAATAGATTCAAAAGAACGAGTATCGAAAGCGACTCTGTTCCACACACCACCCTTGATAGAAACTACCACGTTATTGTTCGTATCATCAGTATTCTGCATGTTGTCGCGCATAGTGATATCACCATCCTTGTTCATGAAGATATCAGCGACTATGAATTCGGCACCACGATTGTACTCGATCCACACACCTGTCATACCCCATGCCGCATCAGGTTCCACCAACTCACATTTGGCAGAATTGTTTCCACACTTCACAGGATTGTCTACGATAGACTCCGTCATATTCCAACCAGAGCCTGTAGTCTCGCCGTCTTCGAAATCCATCACAACCTTATCAGCCAACGCATCCATAGAAAACGCGGCGAGAAAGGCAAACGGAAATAAATGTTTTAGTTTCATAGCGTAAGATTTATAATAACCCTTTTGTCTACTTGTTCAATTTCCAACAAAAGTAGGGTTATGAGACAAGAGAGCTATTGAAAATCGTTTCGTAAATATGGAGAATCGTTTCAAGTGGCTGATTATACGGATACTTTGAACGTTACCCCCCCATTTCACCGAAGAAACATACATCATAACATATCGCAATCACTGATTCGTGCTTTCTCAGAACCTATGACAACAAGCAAAAAAGAATCGGTAATCAGACGACCACCGATTCTTTTTTATACAAAAATAAATAAATTATCACTTGAAGTAGACAACCTCAACAGAACCCTTTCTCGTCGAGCCATCCTTCATTGTAATCACATAGTAGTAGACGGTAGGGTCCGCAAGTTCACCACGTATTGTTCCATCCCATCCATCTTCACCCTCAAACACTTTGTTGCCATAACGGTTGAATATCTCAACCTGGAATCCAGGCATGAACACATCATTCATACCTACAGAGTTATGAGGTGTGATCGCAGTAGGGATGAAGTCGTAAGCATCAACCTCAACCACATTACTTGCAGCAGAAGTACAAACATTATCTGTGACAACGACATAGAACAATGTAGTGTCCAACAAGTTCTCATAGAAGTAAGAACCGAAATCTGGATCAGAAATAGAAGAAACTGCCAACAATTCATCAGCATCGTCAAGAGGATTGATATAATCCTCCAATACATTTCCAAAGCCATCAAACATCTGGCTTGAGACATCAACGTCACCGACCACCTGATACCAGTGATATTCTATTCCCTTATCCTTATAGATAGACTTCATGTCAAGAGACACACTCTCACCGACCCATACACGTGAACGTCCTTCAAATATAGCGGTAAGAAGCATACTGTCTGGACTGATTTTCTGATGGACTCTCATCGGAGCACCGTTAGACACAACATCATTCATCATCTGAGCCGTTGTAAGATCAGACACGAACGTTCCATTCTCACTGTTGTAGACATAGTCACAACGCCAAGCGGATGAATTGTCCGAAGATGTCATACCACACTCATTTACAGCGTAATATATCATACGTGTTCCATCGTGGATATGAGAAATAGGTTCGCCATTATACTTGGCTCCGCCAATCATCCAACCTTCCTCGATAATTTCAGAACCCATATCCTCGACACATACATTAAGGATATCCTTGTAGTCGCCAGCCATTCCGTTGACCGCCAAAGCCTGATATTCACAAGCCTCAACTGTATCAACACTAGACATAGCTACACGAGGACGCTGACGGATGCCGATGTAAGCAGACGCAGTATCCGCACATCCAGTCTTCATATCCTGAGCGACGTAATAATATGTACCTGTCTGAGTAAGTTTATCAATCGCAGTATACTCAGCAACCTTATCTGGGTTAGAAGAGAATCTCAAACCGAATGTTGTCTTATTATTACTGTATACAAGATTTGGAACCGCGATAGAACCTTTGTAAACATCAAATACGATGTTAGACTCAACCTCTTTATAAGTGTTGTCATCCTGCAAAACATTACTCTTACCAACAGCCGATATGATTGATTCAGACATCAAAGTCACATCCGATTCTGTTCCTTCACACTTAGCAAAGTCATTAGCCATAGCAGTCACGATATCCTCACGTTTAGGAACAGTTACCTCCTTCTCATAAGTAAACGTATTGCCACAAGCATCACTCAGAGCCATCATAACCGTAGTGTTGTCCGTAATGACTGTTCCAGCGGCAGGCGACTGAGTAAATGTCAATGTTTTCGCCGCCTGGCAAGGGTCAGACCAATTAGAAGTAAACGGTTTCATGTCTGGCATCAACATCTCACAATTACCCTCTGATATTGCGTAAACATCACCTGATTCAAACCAGTCTGGAACATCAAACTTCGGTTTGTTATCATCTTTATTTACCATAACCAATTTCAACCTATCTTCTTTTGGCGTTTCATTACCACATCCATCCACAGCGTAGAACACATATGTGACTTCATAATTGTAGTGACCGCATTGAGTCTCATCATCCACTTGAGTTGAGAACAGAGGTCTCTCTATATTAACATAAGTGGATTGATTATAATTACAATCATCGTCCTCAGCCGTTGGCATTTTCCATTCTGGAGAAGGGTTTCCACATATCATATACAATGTGTCTTTTTCTAACGTGGTCTCCCAACCAGGAGGTATTGTATCCTTGAAATAAATTTTGCTTGAACAAGACGAAGAACCTCCAAATTTGTCATATATAGTATACGTACGAATTGTTGTGCTCTCACAATTGTCTCCAACAACATCGTCATTATACGTCAACTTATCTGGCACAACATTTTGTTCATCCAAAATCTTTCCATACAAATATGTCTTGAACTCTTCGATATTCTTTGCAATATAAGGAAGTGTTTTTATGCAAACAAAAGTATCATACTGAGGACAGATAATTTGTGGCTTGATCAAATCCTTGACAATCAGCTTCTGCTCACAAGTTTGTGAATTAGATGCCTTATCCGTGAATGTAGTGTACAAGATAGTGGTATCATTTGCAGGATAAATATCATCGAATACACTCTTATCATCATCTCTAGTAAACAGAGGTTTCAACATGCCATCACAACTATCATCGAATCTGATTGACGTATCAAGTCCAGCCTCCTTAAATTTTTCGAATGTAGCCTCATCTCCATGATTATGAAGCTCAACCACCAATTCAGAAGGCAAACTATTACATTTAAATTGAGGAGCTATATTATCGTAAGCGACTACTTCCTGATTTGTGACAGACTCATTTCCATTATTATCAGTCACAATCCATTGGATATTCTTAACTTCTTTGTCGACCAGAGAAATATCTTCCATCTTCTGTCCCTTAGCCAACAATTTAGTTTCGCCATCCACTATATAAGAAATTATAGTATTGTCGTCACAATCACGTATATTCAACATGTTTTTGACATCCTCGTATGTAGATGCATAAGTACATTTACATTCAGACTCCTTATAATACAGCTCTACCTTTTCCATAGCATCGATCTTAGGAGCTGTTGTATCTGTAGCCATAAATGCCAATTCACACTTGCTCTCATTACCGGAAAGATCACGAACTGCGAATTCTAGAGTGACAGACTCTCCATATTGAAGATCAAGATCAATACCATCGTTCTTCTCATAATACGTGTCACCATTAACAACATATAGGTCTAACGTCTCACCACAATCATGTGTCACCGCAGACTTCTCTGCGTCTTCTAGTTTGTCAAACAGATCGACACCCATGATCTTCTTTAATGAATCATCACTGATTTCAGTAAGTACAGCACCAGCACGCATCATAGCAACAATCTGTTCGGACGACATAGACACACGAGCATGACAATCATTGGCCAATGGCAGTCTGATTGGTTCTGTTGGGCATGCGATAGACGGTGCTATAGTATCAATCTTATTCACTGTCTCCGTCACCTCTGTATTGTTGCCAAATTCATCTTCGATTGTCCAATTGATTGTTTCTTCTCCAATCTCACTATCGAAGCCATTGTATGTCATCTTGTCTGTCAATTCCGTCTTCTTACCATCAATCTCATAATAAACTTTCATATCGCTACAATCCGCAGCATCAAGTTTACTCAAGAAATCACTCTTAGTATTAGAATATGTATACTTACAATCCGTGCCTCTCACCAAAGTAGACGAGAATTCATCCTTAGAAACATACGGTGCTTCCTCATCAACTGGCTTATAAGTGATTGTACAGAAGCTTTCATTACCATATTCATCATAAACACGATATGAAATTTCAACATCCTCGCCATTCTCAAATGTGAACGAGCCATCGTTATCAATAGACACATCAGAACTATAATCAAGCATCAAATCATGTCCACAATCACTCTTATGAAGCAACTCATCAATCTCAGAATCACTCATACCGTTCAAGATATTTCCGTCAGCATCAATGATACTCTTTTCTATCAAGACACCACGACGTAGATCCGCAATCACCTTGTCTGGATCAATCTTATATGACTTATCGCAATTATTTGTCCTTGTTATTGGGACTTTCACCACTGAAGGTTCACAAACAATTGTTGGAGGATTATTTATAATATTCACCACCTGTGGACAGAAATCATAATTGCCAGCCTTGTCTGTGAATGTCCAGATGACTGTAGTAGAGCCAACCATGAAATGAGCAGAAAGATCAGCTTGGTCACCATTATTCTTTCCATCTGAACGTTTAGATGTGACGACAATATCCTCGAAGTCTGTACAATTATCCTTAACCCAACTATTGTCCGTAGGCTTCTTCAAGCCTGTGAACAGACCCTTGTGGTTAATTAGATAATCATCTTCTACACATATACCAGCCGCGATCTCTGCCTCAGAGATTGTTATGTTTTTAACGAGCTCCGCACAATTAATTTTTGGAGCAATGCGATCAATGATTTCCACATTCTGCTGAACTGTGTCTGCATTTTGGAATTCATCAGTCACAATCCATTCAATCACGTCGCCATCATTCAAAGTTTCATTGAACTTGTAAGACGGATCATTCTCAACAATCTTAGCGTCACTCTTAGTTCCATCTTCATGCACGATCACGTAAGATATCTCTGTATTGCTGCAATCTTTGATATCAAGCATATCTGAAATTTCCGTATATGAAAGGTCAGATACACCTTGACACTTGCTGTCAGAATCAACACCTTGAAGTTTCAATATGTCAAGAGACTCCGCAATCTCTGGCTTAGCAGTATCCTTTGGAGAGACCAGAGTGGAACATCTTGAAGTATTGCCAAACTCATCCTTCAAAGTCCAATATACATATGAATCATTATCATTCAATGATACATTGACATCTACAGAAGATTTTTCTTCTTCATCAGTCAAGCCGACATAGAAAGACAACTCTTTTCCACACTCGTCATATACTTTGTCGACGTTGCCATCACCATCCTTAGTATATGCGTATGGAGTATTATTTTCATTCGTTGTTGTTGTAATTTCAGTAGCCGACGCTGCGTTTGCATTAACATACGCATTCTTCAACATCTGGACAGTCACTGTTGTGTCTGCCTGACAACCGTTAGCAAGATCCTTTACGAAAATATCAAAGTCGGAAGGACAAGCAATAATCGGAGCCACATTGTCAACAACTGTAACTGTCTGAGTGACTGTTGTCGACTTGCCAGTAGCGTCGGTCACTGTATACGAAATCTCATGTTCTCCAGGAGTGAGACCATTAGCCACAACATCATTTGTCGTCAGTGGATTAGTGGATTCTCCATCAACAGAGTATGAGATTGTATATTCCGAACACTCCTTGATATCCAATGCCGCCTTTATAGCGTCGTTGGCTATAGTTGTATCTCCGACACACTTATCAGCAGAACTGCTTGTATGAACAGTGATTGCGTCCGGAGTTTTCACCTCAGGATCGGCATTATCGATTGCTGAGATCACTGATTTGCATTGTTCAGAATTATTAGTGCCATCAGACAAAGTCCAATAAACATCCTTTGTCTGGTTATCCTTATCCAACGATACGATCAAATGGTCTTCATCTCCGACGGCATCTGTTTCTGAAACCTTGATTGACAAATCATTCTTACACTCATCATAAATATTTGTGATTGTCTTCTTGTCGTCACTCAGCTTGAAGTATTCCTCGTCTCCTGAATTCTTCGCCGAGATTTCTCCAGTCGTCTCATCAACAACTATCTTATCTGCCAAGTAACCAAGAGCAAACTGATGCAAATTCATATCTACAGACGCCTCACAATTTGCATCTATTGGAATTTCCACATCTGCACAATTAATAGCAGGAGCGACACCATCCTCAACCGTAATCTTTTGTTCAACAGAAGGATAAGTCTTTCCATCACCATCCGTTGCAGTCCAAGAAACCGTGTAATCACCCTTAGACAACCATTCTGTAATATCAGCGGATGCATTTGTCATAATTCCGTCGGCAACCACATTGTTCTCTGAATCTTTAATCTGATAACTGATTTTCTCGACTCCGGCACAATTGTCTGTCTTCACCAACTCATTCTTCACCTTGTCGAACGAGAACAACGTATCGGCCTCACAAGTTTTTCCATCTGTCTTTCCATCAATCACGAGAGTCTCATCTTTCAATGATTCAGCAAAGACAGGATCAACGTCAACTCCCTTGATTGAAATCTCACATGTTGATGACTGATTATGAGCATCACTCACAAGTACTGAAATCTTCTGCGTCTCACCTTTCTTGATTGTAGTAGACGAAGGGGTACCTGTCTCTGTACCCGTTTCATTTCCATCCACATCGTAATTAGTGATCTCATACTCGATTGTCAAATCATCTCCACAATCAACATTAATCTTATTCTGATCTTCAGCTGTGAACTCATTGTCAGCAGAAAGGATTGAAGTCTCATACTTGTCTGAAGTCATATCATAGTTGACTTCATTTCCGGAAGCATCCGTTGCGACCCCAACTTTCTCAGCACGAAGAGCATTTAGAATTTGTTGCTTGTCTAGATCGATTGTTCTCTGACAAGATCCATTTGTCATAGGGATCTCTATAGTTTTATTAGGACATGCGATTTCAGGAGCAATATCATCGATAATTGTGATGTTCTGAATCTTGTTTGTTGGTTCATTCGTGCCATCAGTAGCGGCATAAACAATCTCATACTCTCCATGAAGAAGATCTTCCGTTGAAATTGACTTATAAGAACCATCTTCAAACACCTTACCTGATGAAAGACATTGAGTTTCACCTTTCTTACGCAAGCAATAAGACACCTCTTTCAAAGAGCAATCCTCTATTCCAAGCAAAGCCTCTACATCATCATTTGTGTAATTCGCTCCACAAGTTTTGTTTTGATCAGAATAGTTGATTGTCTTATCGAGATCACCAGCAGTAAACACAGGAGACTTGTCGTCTTTACCCTTAATTGTATGGCTGCATGGTTCGGAAACGATTGATGGATATTCATCACTATAGAACTTCCAAAGAACAGTCAATTCATTCTCCGCTTTTGTCAGAGTATGATTAAATGGCATGTCATTATAAGTAGCTCCATTATCAAGAGAATACTTGACCTTAACTTCTGTATTTGGTGCACACAATGTAGCATTGACACTATCCTTGATATCATCAGCAGTCAATGAAACGGCACTCGTACAATTGTCATCAAATGAGACAAACATACCTTTCAGATTATCACAAGTGATCTTCAAGTCAGAATCTGAAGGTTTATATTCAACTATATTTCTCGCCACACATCCATTCTTGTCTGTCAACTCAGCAGTCAACTTGGCCGTAGAAATATCTCCAGACAAAGCAAACTTACCATCCACATAAGAAACTGTTGCTTCTGTCTCATTATCAGAATATGCCACCTCATACTTGTCATCGAAATAGTTCTTAGATGGATCTGTAACGTCGAACGCTGAACCTCCACTAACCTTGCTGATGACAACCTCATTGTAATTCATATCACAAGGAGCCGTACCTGTTCCATAATCAAGAGAGAATGTGAATAAATCTGGTTCTGTAATAGTAAACGTCTCTTCTTTTGTGATATCAGGATTTTCATTAAGCACATACTCTACGGTGTAAACACCAGCAGGCAAACCAGTAAATCCAGCCACATACATACCTCCCTCTTCTGTAGATACGACATCTACATAACCAGTTGATGGTTCTTTCATCTTGAGAGTAAACTCCTTGTAAGAAGACGTTGCGGTGATAATACCAAACTTGGCATCGTCATCAGAGTTATCCTTGTTACATAAAGCATCGGTTGTTGACCAATCTATATTTGGTGCACCTTCATTCACAATAGAAATCAGCACAGTATCCTTACAACCTTGTTTATCTGCAATTGTATAATAATATTCTCCTGCAGCGACATCTGATACACTTATCTCATATTTACCTGCAGTTTCTAGAATTTCTGTTTCAGGAGTACATTCTTCATTAGCTGTACTCATAATACAATACTTATAACCACCGTATCCGCCATCAACAGTTATTGTGAAACTGCCGTCGTTCAATCCGTATGCAGACGGATTACTTTCTACATGGACTAATGAGAGATCTGATGAAGGCTGAGTGACACTGACTGTCTTTGGATCAGATGTACATGTTCCATTAAAGACAGTCAATGAATAAGTAGTTACACCATGCTCATTATCCGTTGTTATTGAAGCTGAATTGTCTCCATAAGGAGAACCATTTTTCATCCAAGTATAAGTGTAACCAGCGACATCATTTGCCGAGATCGTGGTTGTCTTGTCATAACATAGGACGACATCTTCTTTATCAAGAGTCACTTCCGGCTTCTTCATTATAGTGGCCGTAGCAGACGTTGCGTCGCTCACACAACCGTGACCATCTTTTATCTTAACATACCAAGTCTCAGAATATACAGTGCGTCCGTTCCATTCTGTTGATGCTGGTGCGGCAACTGTTTTAGAAGCACCGGCATTGAATATTGAATATTCGCTATCGTCAGGAGAGACATCAGATTTCACCCATGAATAAATCACTGTTGGAGCTGCATTTGCATTCGATTTTGCATCCAATTTCACAAAATCGCCCTCACAAACAGAAGCCTCTCCTTCAATATTCACACTCGGTTTTTCATATTCAGTCACTACAAGAGTTTCCTCTTTCTCACATCCATTCTTGTCGCTTACTTTTATTGAATACGAGCCCTTAGCCAATCCACTGACTATAGACTTGCCTTCAGACACAACAGATGCTGTCGCATTAGTGACGGTCACTGTATATGGAGCTGTTCCACCAGAAATATTGGTGATTTCAATACTTCCATCAGATGATCCAGGACAAACACTAAGTGTAGTTGGAATTGTTGCGGACAATGGTTCCGGTTGAGAAACCTTCACTGTCGGATTATTCAACATACATCCATTTTTATCCTTTACACTAGCAGTGTATGTTCCAAATGGAACTTTAATAAATTCACCATTATCACTGTTGACATTATATTGACCATTATCTGTCAAACAATAAGTATATCCACTGCCATTCAAGCCATCAACAGAAAGCGTAACTTTTCCGTCATTCTCTCCACTACACATGACATTCGTCACTGTGGCGTCAAGGATTTTTCCTGTCAACTCGTTTACTGGGACATTAAGAGTAACATTCTCAGTAATCGAAGTTCCACAAAAGTCTGTGGCAGTGACTGTAATAGTCTTTGATCCATCAATAACTTCACCTTCTGCGACAGACTGAGTTATAGTCGTAGGTTTTGTCACATCACAAATTGTGCTAAATGTCGTATATCCTGTTATAACATTAGGCACTTTGAAAACACAATCCGTACCAGTCAGATTATGGACATTTGGATTTATAGTCAAACTCAAATCAGAAGCAGTACTTTTCTTCGTCACAAACGAACCAGTCTTAGTCGTCTGACAATGAGCATCCGTCACAGTGACATCGAATGAATACGTAGATCCACAAACGTCTGTCTTCTTATTAATCACAGCCTTAGCGGCCACTTGATTATCAGGGACAACATTATTTGACCATTTAACTGAATAATTTCCTCCTGCAGCATAACCGACATCAATTGATAATGGGTAAGAATCGTCGATTGGGCATGCATTCGTAGGGACATTTATTTCAAAAGTTGGCTTTTTGTAAATAGTCGCAGTCTTTGTTGCTGGTTTCTCACTTTCACATCCAATATCATTCTTAATTGAAACGGTCCAAGATCCTGTCACCGATTCTCCACCAACATAATCAATCTGCGTAGTAGAAGACGTCATATCTTTAGGTTCTCCATTATGTTTCCACACATAAGTTTCTCCTGGTTTTGCACCAGATGCGGTAAATATAATGCTCTCTTCACAAGATGTCTCCTTAGTTATAGTCAGAGTTGGATTAGCAGGGCGAGAACCAAACTTTACCTGCTTTTTATCTGAAGCTGAACAATTACCCAAAGTGACTTTGACAACATAATTGCCATCCTTTGAGACAGTCAACGATTCGGTTGTTGATTTATCAGGATCATTCCACTCAAACGTGTAATTTTCACCGTCAACACGATTAGTCTCTACAGACAACACAACGCTACTACCTTCACAGTTATTTTCTTCTGGAACTTTGATTTTAGCCGTCGGTTTCTTATTGATAGTGAAGCGATAAGGTTTATCAACAGTATACGTTTTCTTCGTACAACCATCGACTACCGATACAGTGTAATCGTAGACTCCAACAGCTGTTTCTAGTGGAGTATGTTCAGAAGTGTGATTAGACAATACATCACCATTATTGATTTTCCAGATATATGTCAAAGCATCGTCTGCAGAAGAATATGACGTTGCAGAAACTGTAATCTTATTCTTTATAGCTCCTTCACATATTGTCTGAGACGCGGGATTGTTTGTAAACTGGATAGCCGTCTTCAAATCTACGTACTCATTGATAATTGCAGATGTCGAAGTAACAAAATGACAACTCTTAGCATCCGTGATCTCTGCCACATAAGTGCCTGCTGGCAAATCAAATGAGAACTCAGTCTGCGTATCATTTCCTGTTTTAGTATCACCACCCACAGTAACGACATACGGAGCAGTTCCTCCAGACACTGTTACTGTAACAGGACTCTTTGTATCCTTACAAACAGTAGCATTTCCAGCAATTGTTCCTGTCAAAGGATTTGCAGGCTCAGAGACTGTCAAATTCTTTTCTATTTTACATCCATTGGCATCTTTTGCTGACATTGTATATGTAGATGCCGATAGTCCAGTAAACACACCACTTGTCTGCCAACCAGCTGCATTTACATCCAACGAAGTCTTGGCATATGCATAGGGAGCGACACCTCCTGCTACGCTCAATGAGATTTGTCCATTGTTATCTCCCTTACAATCAACATCTACGACAGACTGCGTTCCATTCCAAATTAATGGAGACGGTACTTTTAGCTGAACTGTAGTATGAACAGATCTATTACATGCATCAGTCACAGTCACCAAAACATCCTTGTCGGAATCAATTCTTGTCTCAGAATTAACTTCAGTACCATCTATCATAAACGACCATTCAGATGCAATCAAATCACAAGAGGTATTGAGACCTACAGCTGTTTTGATCTTATCAAACGGCACAGCGAATTTACAAGACACACCATCAGTCAGAAGAATCGGATCAATTTCAGTAGCGTTCTTGATCGTTGGTTCATCTATTGAAGTACTGAACGAACCCAGCTTAACGACGCTCTCACATTCACTCTCTACATTCTTCACACTTACAGAGAAATTGTATACATCTCCACAACTGTTCTTTACCGGAACCACAACTGAAGAAGAAGTACCGAAAGTCTGATTTCCGACCTTCCACGTATATATATTGTCTCCTCTCGTATAACCCTTATTTGAATTTAGATTCACAGAGACATTATAAGATACTTTATTTGCACACAAATCTTCAGGGAGAGAGAATTCTCCAAGCTCAGGAGACGCATAAACAGCCGCTGAAGCTGAAGCAGGTTCACTCTCACATCCGTCAGCTTTCACTACCACTTTATATGTAGCATCCGTCTTTGCGATTGACAATGGGAGAGTCAAAGTTTTTGTCTTAAAATCACCGTATGCTTCATTATCCCACTTATACAGATATCCGACACCTGTCTTTGCTCCACTTGGTTCTGCAGTAAAGACAATATCCTCATCACAACTCTTCGCTGATGATGTTTTAAGTGTAACTGCAGGTTGCGGTTTAACAACAATAGTCGCAGTATGAGATACATAACCACAATCAGATCCTTTTTGATCTGTAACAGTTACAGTATAGGTATAAGTGCCAGGCACATACTTTCCAGTCATACTTTCTTTCGGCAAAGAAGGAGTGTAAGAACTTTCCGTAGCACCAGAGATTTCAACATTACCATTGAACCAGTTATATACAAATTCACCAGAGCCTCCACTTGGCAACGTCTTAAATGATATAACAGGAGTGACATCCTCATTAGCACAGATTGGAGCTATCGGATTTAATGAACCCTCATTGAACTGAGCCTGATGTCTGATTATCAATCCATCAACATTATCCTCACATCCATTAATGTCTACGACTTCAATAGAATAATTATTAGGTGCCAAACCAGAAACCTTGCCATCATTCTGTAAATCATAAGAAACACCATTAATCGTATAAGAGTAAGGCGCGGTTCCTCCACTTGTTGAAATTTTTATCTGACCGTTATTGCCACATACATATTCATATCCTTCAACTATAGAAGCATCAAGTGTTGGATTTTGATTGACAACAAATGGGATGTTTTTGTCCGTAGACAATCCGCAACCATTGACCGCTTTGTATGTGAATATATGATTTCCTACGGAAAGATTCTTGATATCATCAGCAGTGAGTGCTGTTGATCCATTATACCATCCTTCTGATCGTTTGTTTTTATCAGCGGCATTATCATTCCAAACGACTGGCACTTCCGGCAAACTATGCATTGGATTACCTTGACAAATATCATCCCAATCCGTCAGATCAAAATCCGGAGCAGAATAAACGAACACACTTACATCTTCAGAAACGGACTCACACACATCTCCATTCTTCACTGTAATCGTGAAGTCCTTTCCTGTAGCAATATTTTCCGTCAACGTAATCTTTCCGTCACTATATGTATATGCGACATTAGCGTCTCCTTCCGTCACACTGACCACACCACCAACTACAGAAGAGACAGGAATGACAACTTCACTTCCAGAAACTTCAGGAGTTTTCGGACATACCACCGCTATCTCTCCAATTGAAATTGAAGGTTTTCGATAAACTGTAACTGTTTTCGACACAGATTGCTTACTTGCACATTTCGTTATTGCATTCTCCGTCTTAACATAATATGTCTTTGCAAGCTGATCTAACGCAGTAGGCAATGAGACAGTCTTCGTAGATGTTCCTAAAACAAATGAGCCGTCTTGATTTGTTTCACTCCAATAGAAATTATAATTATTTGTGACGCCATTGACATCAGCTCGGAATATTGATGACTCACAACCATTAGATGCTGTAAGATTGACTACAGGATTTGGATTGACAGTCAATGAATATCTAAGTCTAATCTCTTTTCCGCTACATTGATCTGTGACAACTGCTATATAATCAAATCTTCTCTGTGTTGGTCCAACATCAACAAAATTATCATCTGGAGTCCATTCATTGGAAGTAGCGCCATTGATCCTATTTCCATCAATGACCTCATTTTTATACCACATATATGTCACAGCACCGCCATTCGATTCTGCGTTAACAACCTTAATGGTATATGGAGTCTCTTCCGAACAGATGTCCTGGCCGGTTCTTTCAAGAGACGGATTTGTCTTAAATTCAGAGAAGGTCACAACGTTAAGCAATGCTGTATTTGCGACACATCCATCTGCATCCAAAACAGAGAACGTGTAATTACCAGGTTTCACTCCACTCGCCTCATTTCCATCAATCGTCATTCCTGAAGGCATTTCCGAAGGAGATACAAGGTTATATACGTATGGAGCAGAACCACCAGATGCAGTAAGGATGACAGATGTTGTCGCATCCTTACATATAGGAGACTCATTAACAGATCCGCTTAGAATCAATGGTTCTGGTTTGTCAACATACACCGTTATCTCATCAGAGACACACACATCAGAAGCCACAATAGTAATTTCGACAAGATTATCCAAAATCGTATGACCTGATATGTTTTCCTTTATAGAATATGTGACATCACCCAAATGACAAGGCCTGTTTACCTCACATATATTCTGATAAACAACATTATCCAATGCTGGAATAGCAAACGTACAATCACCCTTTGGCTCGGCCTGGATATGCGTTTTCGCAGCTTCCTTTGCAGCATCCGTAAATGCTATTGTAGGAGTTGTGATGCTAAACATCTTTGAGTCCGTGCTCTTACATCCTGTCGTAGAATTTGTGACTTCCACATTATAAGAGACATCTCCGCCACACTTGTTTGCAGCCACTACAGAAATATTCGAACCATCAACCGTTACATTGTTTGAGTATTTATAACTGTATGTGTAATCTCCAGGTTGATCCTCAACAGACACGGTAATCGGATATTTACCATCGACCTTTGCACAAACATCAGAAGGGACAGACAACGTGACGACCGGATTCTGGTTGATTACCAATGTCCATGGATCAGGGCTTTCTG
Organism: Bacteroidales bacterium; assembly: GCA_015061115.1. Taxonomy (GTDB): domain Bacteria; phylum Bacteroidota; class Bacteroidia; order Bacteroidales; family Paludibacteraceae; genus UBA1723. The sequence goes on from SUXE01000014.1 coordinate 99,872, forward strand.
TCCACGTCGTCTTACACTTATCATCTTTAGCTTCACGATAATATGTATATGTACCAGGAGCTGTAACATCTGGAGTATATGAAACATCTGTAGCTCCATCAATTTCTGTCTTCTCTCCATTCTGTTCTAACATCCAACGATATGAAATTGTAGCAGAAGGGATCGACGTTGCGACCTCGACACTATTGATTGCATTTACAGAAAATCCATAACATATTTGCTGACCGGTGCTTTCAATAGTTCCTGGATTAAAATCATCAGGCTGTGTGATTGTCACATCCGCAACTGCACTCTTACATCCCTTGGAGTCGAATGCCTGAACATAATATTTATTCGCTGGCAATTCAGAATCCGATGTGAACAGAGTAGTTATATTATCGGATGATGTTCCATACTTATAAATATAAGAGCCACCATTTCCTCCATTAGCAGCGACCGTGATTTTACCATTAGTGCCATGACAAACGGCATTCGTAGGTGTTGCAGATATCGTAACAATAGACGGTTCTTTCACACTTACACTCTTATTATTAGAACATCCGTTAGCGTCAACAACTCTCAACACATAGTCGCCAGCCAAAAGATTCGATACTGTTTTTCCAGTCAGATTTGTAAACTCATCATCTGAAGCCTTCTTATAATAGTATCGGAAATTCTCCTTGCCACCAACGACATTTCCAATTGCAATCGAACCATCACTGTCTCCCTTACATTTTACAGGAGTAGACGATACACTTTCAATAGAAATCTGAGTTGGCACAGTCAAGTTGACAATCTGATAAATTCCATTCACATGACAAAAATCTTTAGCCGTGATTGTCACATTTGTAGATGAAGTGACAGGCGTACCAGACTCTATGCTCTGAGTGTATGAAACCTGATGACACGAACGCGTTGACTTTGCAACATTGTATGACGCATCGCCAACCAAATCAGGAACTGTGAATTTACAATTTGTACTTGTCAACGCCACAGTCTTCAAATTGTCAGGCAACGAGAACGTCAAATCACCGGCATTGATTTCAAACGAGCCGGATATTCTAGACTGACATCCGTTTTCATTTTCAACCAACACCTCATAAGTCGCATTACCTGAGCATCTATTGGTTGGAGTAAAGTTAACATTGTCCGTATTGTTTTTATCAATAGTACCACCTGTGACACTCCATGCATAAGATTCATTAGAATCTGTATTTTCTGCCACCACACCTAGAGGATATGCGCCACTCTCTTTTGGACAAACCGTACCTGAAGTATTGTTGGAAATCCACGACAAGACTGGTTTCTTCAAGAATGAAATAGTCAGTTCCTCACTTGATTTCGTACATGCGATGTTATTTGTAGGCAATTCCTTAGCTGAAGCAGTAAGGGTATACTTCTTTCCATCATCTGTTTTAGACAATCCTGTCACCTTTGGCAAACTCCAAGAATATGTGTACTTAGTATCGTCTTGATTCTTAATTGCAAGATCAACAGTCTGATCATCACAAACAGGTGTGAATGAAATTTCTGGTTTATCCACAACAATCTCGTCAACTCTGAACGCGACATGAGCTGAACATTTATTAGCATCTGTGACTATCAAATTATAATCACCAGCAGGGACATTCACCGTAACTTTATCTTCATCAATTATTGGATTGATTCCATTAGGAAGTCCTTCGACTAAATAACGAGGCTCGTCGTTTTCAGGCACTCCATTTTCAATAGTGAACGTCGCCTCATACTTCTCATTCTCACACACCTTAGCGTTAGCTACAGCAGTAAGCGACATCACATCAGGTTTTTTAACAATATAATACGCGTCAACTTTCTTTTCTACCTCACATCCCGACTTCGTCTTAAATTTGACTGTCAACACGATTTGGGATCCGTTAGCAACAACATCTCCCTTAGCAGGAGACTGAGTCCAGACAATATTTCCATCAATAGAATTATCTCCACACGAAAGAGTAACAGACAAAGGATCAACAGCAGGAGCCGTCAATTTACATTCTCCTGAATATTCAGCCATAACCTCTCCGATCATCTTGGCTGATGCTGTCAATGGGGAGTTTTGATCCACCACATTGTATGTTACATTGTTGGCATCATTGACAATCACGTCACCAACCTTAACTGGAAGTATCGCAGACTTTGTTGTGTGACAGAGAGTACGTCTGTTGACAACAGTCAATGAATAAGGAATGCTTCCCTCGCAAGTATCAGAGAAGATATAAGCCTCATTACTTGATGCGGAACCCCATGGCTTACCCGGCTCATTATCCCATGTATAATCAAAATAATCACCAGCAGAAGAATTTTTTACCGTCGCAGAGACTTTGAAACCTCGTCCATTCACTACAGGCGACATCTGAGCTGGATCATACATTCTACGAACATATTCCGCATCCGAGATCAAACCGTCTGTGAACGGAGCATCCTGGTCTGAGTCATCCCTTGTTCCAAAAATATACCATCCTACTCTTTGTGTTGACGGTTCTCCCGTAGTGTATGCAGGTTGAGAAGAAGACTCCCTGACAGTAACATACTTGACACAGGAAAGTTCAGACGCATACTTGCCTGTTTTCTTCGCATTTACCATGATGAACACACTTGGATCATCTGGAGTACCATCATTATATAAAGACCAATAAACAGCATCTATCTCCTCCTGTCCAAATCTGTCTATCAAAAGACTCTGAAGCTGGTTTGCGACAGCCAAATTCTGTCCTCCTAGAACACCACCACGGTTATTAGCTATCTGACCCTGAACCAATGAATTATAAGAAATCAAACCAGCATCATTGTTCATTTGTTTTGATGCCAACAAGTAGTTGATATAAGAGGCTATCTCCTTAAACTTCTGAGTCGCAGGAGTATTATCATATGGCTTATAATCAGAGATATCATCAGCAGAAGTGCTTATACCCAATTTATTATCCATACGGCGGTCGTAGTAAGCAAAACCATGAGTTCCCTTTTGCGACTTATTTGCTGTATCCCTGATTATTTCTTCATCATCTTTCGCAGTCTTATCTAAAGAGAAATAAACTTCTTTCTGCGAGCATACAGTATCCTCCGTAAGTTCGAATTCCGGATTTGGATTTATACTGAATGTCAAACTGCGTTCATATCTACATCCGGTATTAGTAGTCGCTACAAAATCCAACTTATATGAGCCAGGATTCGAGATGACCAACTTGTTTCCAGACGCCACAACAGGAGAGTCATTCAATCTCCAATCTGTAGTGAAATTATTAGAAATAGAAGAAGTGAATTCAACTGTAATATTCTCTCCCTCACAAACCTCCATCGCATTTGCGACAAGAGCAATTTTTCCAACATTGCTTACAACAACCTTATGAATATATTCCTTGCCACATATGTCAGAAGGATCATTTTCAGGAGTATTGTAATTGAAAATCTGCACTTTGAAATAATATGTGCCGACCGACTCCAAAACCGGAGAGTATTCCTTGCCCGTCTGTCCAACAATTTCAGTATACGGTCCATCCACTGATGTAGCAGACAACCATTTTATTTGTCTGTAGGAGCCAATCACATCCTCTGGTACCCCTGCCGTATTTTCAGCCATGGCTTTAGCTTTGAGTGTAAGAGTCTCACACATTGAAATTTCTGAAGCACCGTCTACAGACAATATAGGATCAACAACTTCTGTGTATCCGTCTGTCTCATACATAGCTTCACAGCCCGATTCTGTCACCAATGCCCTGATCTTGAATTTTGAATTGTCATTGATGACAGGACTGAAAACAGACATTGAAGACGAGCTGTTCTTTGAATTTACAGTACCGTTTTCATATATATATTTCCATTCAACCGAACAATCTGAACAATGAATAGGAGAATTATCATCACTATTCAACAATCTGTAATCCACTTTCGTGCAAGATGCGACACGAGAAGGTCCACTAATATAGTATTCTGTCGATTTAGCGACGGTGAACTCTTCACTCTTTATTTCAGAGACACAACTGTTTTCTCCGACAAATTCGGCAACAAACATATATGTTATGTTGTCAAAGTCGTCACTAGGGAAATGATATGAAACAGTCAGTTTTCCATCACTGCAAGTCACATTACTATTGTCGATAACGATCTTTTCAGTTCGTCCATCTTTATGTTTCTTTATATAACTCCATTTGATTTTGTTATCCGCATGCATCTCACAGATGTCGGCATTCGGTTCTGGAGTAAGAGTTACCTTCGTCTCCTTACACTCAACCTTACCGCTGACACTACCGAATGAGCCATATTTCAAAACAGTCACCTTTTTCCATGGTGAAGAGTGCCAATGACAGCCAACATGCTCTAGATGAAGACGTACATAATATACAGTGTTATTGTCAACATTCACCCTGTCTGCAAGTGAGAACACGGAATCACCAGGCACTGCCCATTTAATTAACGGATTCTGTTCCGCATCAGTTGTGTCTGTTGTGTATTGCCAAGACACATTATCATAAGCAATTGCATTGTCCTTTATAATACCCATCGCTTTGATTGTAATCGACGGATCACACTCAAACAAAGAATCTTCAAGAAGTGCAAGATCATAACCCGGACGGATTCTTCCTTCATAATCAAAATCCGTACTACATCCTGCTGGGACATGCGTCATTCTGACTAAATAATCATATTCAAAATCAAGATCAAATGTCAATACACTATCAACAATAGTAGTCACTGGTTTAACTCTGTCCATTGGGGATTCTGCACCCATTCGCTTACGAAAGACATCCAAACTGTCAGTGCTTGTAGTCCAACCAGTGATTTTTACCATACGATTATCATTCGGACAAGCGCCATCCACAAATTCTAATTCAGGCTGTGAAGTAGGCATATTTGTGTTAAGCACAAATGATATGGAACTATTCTTGCCACACTTATTTGTTGCCGTAATTGTAACGGTTTCTGTCTCTGTGAATTTAGTTCCTGCCGGTGGAGTCTGTGTATATGTGACATCTAAACCACAACCACTCTCAGCTGTCAGATACTGAGATAGATTTTCTTTTCCATATTTTTCTATTTCAGAATCACTTGGATTAATAAAATCAGGAACCGAGAACTCACAATTTTCACCAATGACTGTAAATAGATTCTTCGGATTATTATAAGTGACAAACACGTTTCCATCCACATCCAACGTAGTATCTTTCAACACAGAACAACCTGTAGCATTGTCTGTTACGACAACCTTAAACGGAGCGGTACTATCACAATCCGTTAGAGAGAACGAAACAACATTAGGATTTACATTATTATCTTTTTGAGCATACTCTGTCCCGTCGACCTCATAATTGAAAGAGTAATTTCCTTCTGGAGTCACAGTCACAAACACCTCATTGCCAGACCTCGGACAGAGAGCCGCATCATGAGAAACAGTCACAGTTGGCAATGAATGATAGTCGAAAGTAGCTTTACATATAGATTGTGTTGTACCATAATCTTTATGAGTAGATCCATCATCCTTCCAAGCCTTTGCTTTCCATGTAATCTCATACTCACCTCTTGTCTTTATTCCTGAGATAGTCCACTTGTCTGTAGACGTATCATACAATACTTTATCTTTGTACTCAACACCTTTGTTTTTAACACTGACAACTTCAAGAGATGTCTCTGCTCCTTCCACACAGAAAGGCAAAGATGGAGCTGTCAACGCTATAGTTGCGCCCTCTGTACTCTCAAAATCAGTCTGACAAGCCAGATTTACAGACTCTGCAGAACACTCTATTCTTACAGTCTGAGGAATATTAACAGTATAGGCAGTAACACGCGGACATATCAGTCTGTCTGGATCTGTAAAATAGATTCCAGGAGTCGCGACAAATATAAACTTGTCAATTGTCGAATTCTTAACAAACGTATATTCTGTTTCTCGTTTTCCTCCTCCTATAGGAGCGGATTCCGATTTCAATATATTTCCATTAGCATCTCGCCACTCACCTATATATCCATCAGGCAGAGTATCCACAAGTGTCACTGTCTCATTAGGACACGCATACACCACAGTATCTATCTGTGCACGGCTTTCATGTACATGCACCCAAAAATCACTTGAATGGGCATAGACTGTGTCGCAAGAGATCCTAGGCCAATTGTTTTCTGGATCCAATGTGTTCTTATAAGGTTCCAGTTGCGACATCACTTTATCCAACACTTCACTCTCTGCTGCGATAACACGAAGTCGGCAATCGCCCATACCTATCTTATCTACAGGACAGAAGAAACTGTATTTATCCTGACATGGCACAGCAGAAGGATCACTACCCTTTTCCGTACGTCCTTCATTTTCATCACTAATGAACAAATCAACCCATTCTCCAATATGAGACTCATCTTCAACCCATTTCTGCCACTTAACCTTTACATTATCCTGATCTGGGAAGAAATTACAGAACGAGACTTCTGGCACAGCATACACACGGGCTGTCAAAGGATTTGGATCACACAGATCTATCTCTTGCTCATGAGTCACCTTATCTTCAGATGCAATTGATACATCTGGATCACAAACAAAAATCTCGACATCATCAAACAAAAAGTCATTACCCTGAGTAGTGTAAACTTCGTCTGAAATGATCTCAAAAGTATAATTATAGAAATCTGCCGTTTCCGAAGCGACCAATGGCACACGGAATGTCAAATGTGTCCAAGGGTTTTCCTGATATGCGGGAGTACTCTGATAACGGCAATAGATATCACCAGATTTGTATGTCGAAAGAATGTTTCCAGCAGCATTTTTTATATTGATTGTGACACTACATGGAATTCTATCATCCATTTGGTTGGCATTTGCCACATAACATGACACAATTGCAACCGCATCTCTACATTTTGTTTTGAAAGAACCTGAATATACAAGTCCTCCTGATGGTGGCATATTGATAAATAGCATACCGCCATGTTCACTGCCTGGTGTATGGTCTCCCATCATGATTCCCCAATCAACACATGATCCCATTGCTGCGTTATACACAATCGCATACGAACCATCATTAACATGGTGATTAACAAATTTTTGGCCTCCACCCCAACAAGTTTGATTCAAATCTGTCACATACACCACATTATTTGTAAGAGAGCCTGTAAGATCCTTAGCAAAGGCATAATCATCCGTATTATACATAGAATACGATGTCTTTACTCCGTCTATTTCAACGTCTCTTTCATAATTTCTGAATCCGAAATCTTGATTAAGATATTCTTGTTCAGAGAAGTTATAACCACCATTTCCATTTGGAGTAACCAACGGATATGTCTTATCGCTTACCCAATTTGAGAAAGATCCAAAATCATCATACCATACACGTGTCGTACTTCCAGACGCGCTCTGACACTCCCTGATAGCACGAACGACTATCGATTTGTAATTATGATCTTTCAAACTGAATTCTGTACAGAACTCAGTCATTGTGAATTTATAATCAGAAACTGCTTTGACATCGTAATACCAGTTGCCATCAATATCCTTGTCGGTACAGATGATATTCTTGATGGTACCATCTTGTATATCTGTCATTGAAAACCTAGGAGATTTGTTAATCCATTCATCATTATTCTCCACATGGAAAACGATGCGGTACTCCTCAGCATATAAAGCCTCATACTCCTGAGGGTTGATTGTATTGACATTTTTGATTTCCCATCCGCATTTCGTCTCCATCGGTGTCAGAAGAATAGAATTAGACGAACAATGAGTCTCGCCCTCATCATCTTTCACAACCACACGGATATACGGGTGATTCACGAAATCCTCCTTTTTCAACTTAAGCCTTATACCAGTGCCTCCGTCCAAACTAGTATACAACTCCGATGGGATATCCAACCATTTGCTCTCGGAATTATAACGTTTGTCACTCCACTGCCATACATACTCAATACCGTAAGGAAGATCTATATTCGAAGTAAGGATTCTGATGTCAGTCTCCTTTGTATACACAACATTCTCAATGTCTTCTCCAATGTAGACACAATCGTAGCACTTGGAATCACGACCTACCTGAACATAGTTCTTATATGTATAAACATCATTATTGACTCCTTTAATCTCTACCTCACAACGATATGTAACATAACTTACTCCTTCAGGGAATTGAGTGTCAAAACGAGCGACTCCATTTCCTGCAATATCATCCATAGACTGCTGAACGATCACATCATTAGGCTTTGCCTCATCATACCATCTGATAGTCAGATCTGTAATCGAATTCTGCAATTCTTCCAATCCCTTAACAAACAGACTGATAGCATCACTCGTACATGCAGTCTCTGCACTGATACAAATAGATGGTTTCAGTGGAAGCTGCTGTACTTCTTGACCTGACACCTGATTCATTTCTGTCATCAAATACTCTACAGCGACTCCAACCTTGTCTGAATATGGCAACACCATAGGATAAAACACAGGACAATTATCATCCGTAAGCATACCATCCATTACAAACTCCGCAGTCATCGTATACCAGCCTGGCTGGGCATTAGGGACTTTCACCTCAGTAAGACAGTCGTTATTGTTGGAGTTGGCCATCATAGTGTTGTTCACATCCATCTTCCATGTCTCTCCAGTCGCCTCACATACAAGTGTACAATTTTGATTATAGAATGGATTTTCTTCCAGTGTGGAAATAAGAGTACCGTCAGTGTCAACTGTCTTGCTTCCATGTCTGTCGGAGAAGAAACCGAAATGACAAGGATTATCTGCATTAAGACCATCAGTAATCAACCAAAAACGCACAGAAATTTTTCCGGTAGATCCCGTTGCCACTTCACTCGGATACTGAATACCCATCATCGGATAAATTTTAGGCAAAGTGACCTGGTCATTTGATTTATACGTCTCTCCTCCATGCCACCACAAATAATACATATCATTATCAAAATATGAAGGAGGGATCACAGCGTCGGATCCACCGTACATCGCCAAAGCATTACGATTGACTATATAGTAGGCATTCTTCTTGCCGAAAGGATTCTCTTGTAGTGTTGGGAACAAAGAGACGCCAGGGCCACCACCTATACGTCCACATCTTTCTATTCCTAGATATGTAATACGCTTTTGAGGATCAGTCTCTCCTGTCGTATACTGAACAGAATTATGCATGTTAGGAGGGAAATCGACATAACATCTTGAGTCGTTTGGTCGAATAAACATATATGGCTCAACGTCAGATTTTTGTGCTTTTAATTGACCCGCATTCATTCCGTTGAATGAGAATATGATCGCTCCGTCACTTGCACAAATAGGATCTATCTCGTTTATTTTAAGTTCTACCGATTCACTACGCGTACATTTACTTGTGGCATAGAATCGGAATATTGCTTTATGATTGTTGTCTGTAATTTTATAATTAAGTTTTGAGGTTTCCGCTCCCGAAATATTTGGCAGTCCTCTTGCATCCACCCAAACGCCATTTTCAAGTTTTTCCCAGTGACCTATGACATCAGATGGGATAACCACAAAATCAACCTCATCCACTCGATCGACTCCATATACCAAAGACTTATTGTATGAGACCTTCAAATCCACACCTGCCACATCCTTTGATCTTATTGTGTTGGAAGGAAACTCATATCCATTTATCTTCACTACATATCTATAATATGAAGACGACACACTATTTATATTAATTACACTTCCAGACACACTATAATCTGAAGGATTTACTGGAGACCACAAATTTTCATCCTCACTCTCCTGAAGTTCAAACGTGAATCCGCAACTAACATAAGAAAGATTATTCGCAGTCGACGTCAATCGTCCAACCTGACATTTTTTCAACGTACCAGATATAGTTACAGACGGATAATAGGCACAATTTTTGAAGAATCGAGTGCTCAATGTCGAACAGCCGACATTGATAGACACACGGAACTGACTGTAATTTTCGATAACATTTCCAGATAATATTGAACCTGTCTCTCCATTTATCAAGCTCCAATTATTGCCATCATTAGAACCTTCCCATGTAAATGAAGGTGAGTTAAGTCCAAAAGCATTCTTAAAGTCATCATTATTTAGACTGTTATTAACATATGCTATATTCGCTATTATGCTTCTGTTATCACTACAAACATCACATATACTTTCTGTCATATTCAACATGACATACGAATCTGGCTTATTAACCGACCAATAAGCTTTGTCTCCTTTTACATATACATATAAAGGACTCGTAGCATTTTTTACGTTAACGCCATTGCTTATGGTCTCAAAGACTCCCGACTCCGCATCGTTTACCCTAATGTGACTGTATCCGTCAAAATTCATCTGTCCAGTACCGTTATAGTCGACACGATAAAGTTTGCCTCCATTATCATCACAACACAACGTCACGATTCTATTTACAGTCAATCCATTAGATCCCGTAATTGAAGGATTGGAAAGCCGCCACGCAAAATCAATTGCGCCCATTTGCAAAACTGAATTGCTACAAGAATCCAAGATCTTAATTCCATAACGATCTGAAAAATCATTCTTCTCATACATCTCCCGAGTTATAGTCAAAGTCTTGCTTGTCGCTCCTTTAATATCACCATTCTCTCCATTCACAAACCACTGATATTTGACAGAATTACAATTATCACTACCACATGGCACTGTAGAAAGAACCAAATTCAGATCCTCACATGGAAACTTATCTGCGTTCTCTATATCTATACCTATAACTTTCCCTCTTTCGTTTGAACTTACTATGACTCTCTTGTTTGGCTCATCTACATAGATATAGAATTTCTGGTTTGGCAGATCTCTATGGACACCCAAGACTTCCCACCAATGAGTGATTGTGCCATTCTCGTCGAAACCGAAATTAAGTCGATCAGCGCCATCAGCAGCATAATATACCTTATAAGTATCATTTTCTGACACTGCACGCAAGTATGCCCATCCGTTCCAATCTCCATGAGTGCCAGTATTACGCACCGTAATCTCATAATTATTACAACACAAAGGACGTATTTGAGACACTTCTATTTTAGCTCCTGTCGTATGGCTTGCCCAATAATCTCCAGCATCGTAAGTCGATTTGAACTCAAAAGGAAAATAATTCACCTCTATCGGATCAGAATAGACCCAAGTCGAATTGTTTCCATACGCATAACTAGCCCTAATATATCTCGCCCCACTAAGATCATTGGAAGTTATAGGAAATGAATTGACAGATTTCTCCTTCATGAACGACCAATTGCCGCCATCCCATCTCTCTAGTTTATACGAACTTATATTATCATGTCCACACAATCCTGAGATTTCATAAGTCACGCTTTCGCACGAAATATTCCCGCTGACATTCACCTTGACACAAGAACATGGATTTTTTGATGTCAGATGCCATGTTCCACCGTCTTCATACAAATATAATGTTCCATAAAATCTAGATTCAGTGCTACCACCATTTATTCCATTGAAATTACCTTCACTATTTTTTGTGACAAAACTTGCATCGCTATCGACAACCACAGAAAGTTTTGTTTGGTCTGATGATTTGCGGAAATACCAGTTCCCGTTTTGTATAAGATTAATGCTGCCATTCAACGGTATTGCGAATGCACAAGCAGAACAACCAGAAACAACATTCAAAGAAGTATAAGATTGGTTATTTGTCGCAACTTCAATACCATTTTTAGAAACTCTGACAATATTCGATTTCTCATTTCCACTAGTCACCCTGTAGTAGACGGTACTGTTTATATCGGATAAGTTCAATGTCGAACCATTATTCTGTACATTGCTCCAGCTATTCTTACCATCACTGCTTCTCTGCCATGTCCAACTGGTTATTCCATCACACGCTACATCAAGAGACAGCATTGTCCCGTCACAAATCGATACTGTATTGTCAACAGACAACATCAGGCATCTGCATGGATCTTCAATTGAAAACACCCATCCATTATCATAATAGATATATCCAGTAGTAAATTTACTTCTATCTACATAATTAAAATTTCCATCACCAGTCAGACTGAAATCACTAGGGCAATCAGGAGAAATGGTAAGAGACATCTTTACTCCATCCTTTTCAAACCACCATTGATTTAGATTGTCTACCTGATCAAAACTAAACTTATAAGCACACATATCAGGACACATATCCTTTGTGTAACGTGTAAGCTGGTAATTTCCATTACTGCTTGTCCTTAATCTGACCACACTCTTACTAACCACAACTTTATTACTTACTTCCTCTCCATCCTTCGCATATACACTTGCATTACCATTTGTATATACATACGATGGAGATATAGTCAATCTATTTCCACTGACTATTATGCCATCACCATTTGAAAGTTTTGTTGATCCGTAATACCATTCGATAGAGTTGGAACTTTGGTTGGCTAAAAATGTAATGTCATCACAACAAACCTTCTGTGTAGTACTTGGTGTTATCGATAAAATAGCATCTGCAGCGGCTTGACACTTTGCCAAATCCTCAGATGCATACCACATTCCGTCTCTCTTATAAACATACAGTATGCAATGATCCGTAATATTCTGATCATTATAATTCCAACAATTTGCATACAATCCATCATAAACATACTGTCCTTCAACAGGATTATTATTATATGGCTGATCGTTCTGAGTAGTGAAATTAAACTCAGCTATCAAAGGCAGTGTATTATTGTATTGATCTTCAAGATGCCAATGACCATTATGCAAATTGGATGTTTCATTTACTGAATAACAAGCTGGATTAACAACTTGAAGCTGTCTTGTATCTCCATTTACATTCGCTGTTGATTTTACATGATGTGGATCTCCGACACAACCGCCACAACATTCTGAAGCATACCAATCCCCATTCTTTTTATATACGTATAAAGTAAAATAAAGACCGTCATAAGAAGCACAATTACTTGTATATGAATCAGTTCTATCCCAACCACAATGCTGCAACGGTTGAAGATTCTCTGATGTGTTTCCGTTGTTATTGTTATATCTCTGCCCATCATTTCCCCATACATTGAAAACGAATTCTGTCCTCAATGGGATCACTTTATTGCATGCATCTTCAAGTCGCCAATTAGAATATAACAAATATTTTGTATCATTGGTGAAATAACAGCCTGAATTCTCATCCCATTCTAATTCTACAACTCGATTATTATAATTACCAGAAGTAAATCTGATATGCAAAACACTAGTCGGGTTTCCTCCTGTAGGATCTACGGCAGAATTACAAACATTTTGATCTGTCGAATAATCCCATTTCGAACCATTATAATAATAATAACCTGTTCCTGTAGGATTTCCATGGGCATATTTATATAAATTTCTAAGCTCCTCTATCTCTACTCCTTTTGCAGTATAAACATTAGTATTTGAATATCTTGTATGATTATTTGGCTGTGTTATCTTCAAACATCCACATTTATCGGTAGGCTGTAAATATGCAACATCAGATTCCGTTGCATTGTGATCCATGGCTTTCACATAATTAGGAATCAAAACCTGTCCTTCCACCACCTCACAAATACTCACACACAACACCACCAAACATACTCCAAATATGTTTGTGACAGACAAATTTCTTTTTAAGAAAGTGTACAATTCCACCATATATTTTACGCTATCCAAAATCATTCTCGAAAAAGTCCTAAATCTTATAGCGTTTGCTGGCGATAGTCTACTCTATACATCCTTTCAACTAACGTCAAAATTCATCATCTTTGTAGTTTAAGCTAACGTTTGTAACTATTCATATCTAAACTCTCATCAAACAGTCACACAGGTACAAACATAACTATAATATCCCCTCGTCAAACAACTATATTTTGATAAATAATTTCCTATACCACCCTGTTCAAAAACAAGGCACGCCTATAGGCTTATACGCAAATATACAGTTTTTTCCTAATAAAGATTTTACATTTATGTTAAATCTGCATAATTAACATAAAATTATGTAGCATAGACGTAAAAAAATACAAAATCACCACTAAAATTTCACGAAACCTGTAAAACCAGACCCGCAGCATGATTTTCTCACCTATGACATATGCAGATATAGGAATTCTGCCTTATTCCGGATTGTGAATTATGAATCATGAATTGTTAATAACTATCCAACCCAATTTTCGTTTTACTTTTTTTCCCGTCGTAAATTTGCAGAAAATAAAAGAAAATGAGATTTAGCTCTATATATGATGCACGCACCACATACCTCGTAAATTGTTACGAGGATTATGTCCGCAATCACTACTCGGATAGTTATCTGTCCGAAGAAGAGATTGTTACAGTATTATATTACTACGCTGATCTTGGAGAACACGATAGAGCATTCGCTTGTGCCGACGATGCATTGGCCCACTACCCCAACAACGATGAGATCCGCATCTGCCGCCTCTTTATGGAGTTTACCACAAAAGGCTTCAAGATCCTGAGATCATGGGACCCTGAGGCTGACTATCTGCGTTATCCGCACAACAACTATCTTATCATACTCCACCACATCCTTAATGCTGTGGACAGCAGGACCAGCATCGACGCAGCCCTGAAAAAGGCTATCGTGGATATCCAGTGGAACAAGGAGACGGACTGCAACCCTGTGGATTCCATCTTCGACGTCGCTGATGCTATGAATGTGTTGTGCAAGGAAGATGAGGTGTTCAAACTGGTGCAAGGTATTACGAGCAAGTTGCCGACGACTTCAGATGCCGACATCCGCGTCAAAGCTGAATGCTATATCCAGCTCGCAGACTATTTGATCGGAGACGACAAATATAAAATGGCGACAGAGATGTATGAGGCTCTTGTCGACGAGAATCCTTATTGCATGGAGGCTTGGCTTGCACAAGGAATACTCCACTTCATGAATTTCAATTATCAGGAGGCAAAACTGTCGCTCAACTTTGCCCGCGCAATTGATCCAGACAACAACCGTCTGCACCTATGGTTCGGAAAAGTGTATGCGGCAACCGGCAAATTCAAGGATGCCGTTAAGGAATTGCGCATGCACGGAATGCTTTTCCCTACGGATACAAAAGCCAAGATTGAACTGGCCAACTGCTATCTGATGACCGACGACTACAAGAAAGCGGCGTCTATCCTGGAGACAATTCCAGACACGCATTTTGACTACCATAATGCACAATACTCGCTTGCCATCTGCTACAACCAGACGGATCGCAACAAAGATGCCCTCTCTTGTATCAACGAAGCGATAAGCAAGGTAGAGGACGACTATTTCGACACCGTGATCTCCGACACTGTAAGTCTCGGAACCAACATCTATAAAATGGATTGGGATGAATCGCCTTGCAAACAGACAAGAGTGGATTACTATCTGCTTAAAGCCGACATCCTCGTCTGCCTTGAAGAGCTTAACGAAGCTGAAAACATTTATAATCTCGTGCTGGAAATGGACAATGACAATGCCGACGCGATTTCTGCGCTCGGACATATATACATGGACCGCAAAGATTTCCGCAACGCTATATACATGTACGACGAGGCAATTTCCATCAACGCTGACAATGCTGGTGAAATCCACGCTCTTAAAGCTGTGGCGTATTATAAAATGAGGGATATCAAATCAGCGGCGACGTCGATGAGGGAGACAGGTGAGGATTTCATGGCTGAATCTCTGTTCTACGAATATTGTCCAGAAGCAAAAACCGATAACGATTTCCAAAAATTCTTCGACAATGAGAAATAATGTTCTGAACTTAATCATGTTGACGGGAATGCTCGCGTCTACATCATGCAAGGAAAAATCATTCGACTATGAATACCGCATAGTCAACGACCAGCCTTGCGATGTGATCCTGAAATTCACGTTGGACAAAAACAATGTCTCATACGAAGATACTCTCGCTCCTGCGACAGACACCCTTATCTTTCTACGCGAAGACGTGACCGGCAACGAGATCTGGGACGTGGAGACGGCAGCACAGGTATACCCTTTCAAAACCATCGCGGCATACCGTATGACAGAGCCGATCGACACAAGCAAAAACCTTAAACTACGCAGAATGTGGGAAGGTGTGATGGAAACCACCAAATACGGAGAAGAGCGTGGCGTCTACACTCTACACCTTGTGGACAGCGTATTCAACAAAACCATCATCGCCCCACCTGATTCTACAATCGCAGACACTGCCAGCGCGGAATAAACGACTCTGGCAGTAACCCACAATGATTTAGGATTCTCCTTACCCCACTGCCCAACAGGCCAGCAATGGCTTACGGCACAAAATGAAAACAAATAGACTCATAATATGAAACACTTTGGTTTGATTGGGAAAGTGTTAGTCCACTCATTCTCAAAAAAATTCTTCACTGAGAAATTCGCAAAAGAAGGAATCGATGCGCAATACGACTTGTACGAACTCCCTGTGATAGATGATTTCAAACATTTGATCACGACAAAAGAATTTTGCGGATTCAATGTGACAATTCCTTACAAGGAACAAATTATTCCTTTCCTCGATTCGTTGGACCCTATCGCAGAGGGCATCGGAGCTGTGAACACAGTTAAATTCATCCGTGAAAATGGCAAGACGGAATTGCGTGGATACAACACCGATATCATCGGATTCACAGACAGCATCAAACCATTGCTAAAAGAAAACCACAAAAAAGCTCTTGTCCTTGGCACAGGTGGAGCTTCAAAAGCAATATGTTATGCTCTTAAACTGATGGGCATTGAATACAAATATGTGTCGAGAAGTGCAAGACCTGACGGATTCACCTATTCCGACCTCAACGAAGAGGTGATGAAGGAGTATACTGTCATAGTCAACTGCTCTCCCGTCGGCACATTCCCACACCACGATGAAGCCCCTAACATTCCATACGAATTCCTGACTCCAAACCACCTTTTGTACGATCTGGTTTACAACCCGGAGCACACAAAATTCTGCCAACTTGGAGAAGCTAAAGGTGCGATTTGCAAGAATGGACTTGAAATGCTACATAATCAAGCAATTGCGTCTTGGAAGATATGGAACGACATCAAATAGGTGTTATCAAACATATTTTTAGACTTTCTTAAAAATTCCCCAAACATTTCATTTGACTATTCCTCCAGACAACCAATACACGCAACATGTTTGGCGGAGGATTTGAAAAATGAATACAATACAAATTTGTAATAATTACAAATCCCATAACAAAAAATATATTAATGTCAAGAGTATTTTTTATTTTTTTTGTGGGTAATATTGCAAAGTCATTAAGAACAAATTAGAGTAAGTGATATAACAAATATAACAATGGACTTAGACAAGATTACAATAGAGAAACGCGATGGCAAACACGAGGCGTTCTCTAAAGAGAAGATCAAGAACGCGATAGCGAAAGCTTATCGTGCTAGTGATGTGAAAGAAGAGCCTGGAGTAATTGATCAAGTTACAGATGCTGTTTGCAATAGTATCGACAAAGAGATCATCTCAGTAGAGGAAATTCAAGACTTGGTAGAGCATGAATTGATGTTCCGCAACCACCACGTCGCAAAAAAATATATCCTCTACCGTGACCAACGTAATACAGAGCGTCACAAGCGTACACATATGAAGCATGTGATGGATGGCATCGTCAATATCGAGAAGAATGATGTCAACCTAAGCAACGCCAACATGTCATCGCACACACCTGCAGGCCAGATGATGACATTCGCATCTGAGGTGACTAAAGACTATGCGATCAAATATCTGCTAAGTCCAAAATTCGCACGTGCACACAAAGAAGGAGACATCCATATCCACGACTTGGATTACTATCCAACAAAGACTGTGACTTGTGTGCAGTATGACCTTGAGGATATCTTCGAGAGAGGTTTCAAGACAAAGAACGGAAGCATACGTACTCCACAGTCAATCCGTAGCTACGCCACTTTGGCTACTATCGTTTTCCAGACAAACCAGAACGAGCAGCACGGAGGTCAGAGTATTCCAGCATTCGACTTCTTCATGGCGCCAGGTGTCTACAAGACATTTATAAAGAGTGCGGAGCAGATGATCAAATTCCTTTGCAAAATCAAGCATAAGGACATAGATTTCAGCTTCTTGCGCGACATGTTGAAGGAGAACATCAAGAGCATCGACGTAACAGACGAGGAAAAGAACAACTTGGTGGCAATGCTAAGCGGAAAGGGAATCAACATCACCCTTGACGAGTTGTCAGTGATCGTAAACAACGCATACGACAACACTCGTAACGAAACGCTTCAGGCAATGGAAGGTCTTGTCCACAACTTGAACACTATGCACTCTCGTGGTGGAAACCAGGTGGTGTTCAGCTCTATAAATTATGGAACAGATTTTTCTCCAGAAGGAAGAATGGTGATGAGAGAGCTTCTCAACACTACATCAAAAGGTCTTGGAAGCGGAGAGGTTCCTGTCTTCCCTATCCAAATCTTCAAAGTGAGAGACGGAATTTCTTACTCAGAGGAGGATTACAAGAACGCAATTGAGAACTGGGACGCTGCAATGGCTGGCGAAATCAAGTTTAAGGCGCCAAACTTCGACCTATTGTTGAAGGCATGCGCGACTACAGCCACATCATTGTTCCCTAACTTCTTGTTCTTGGATACTCCATACAACAAGCATGAGAAGTGGGACATCAACGATCCTAAGCGATACAGATATGAATTGGCTACAATGGGTTGCCGTACACGTGTGTTTGAAAACCTTAACGGAGAGAAGACATCAATCGGACGTGGAAACCTATCATTCACATCTATCAACCTTCCTCGTCTTGCCATAACAGCTAAAAGAGAGGCAGAGGATCTCTACCCAGACGGCGACAAGCACTTGATCCGCAAAGAGGCTAAGAAGATTCTTATTAAGAAGACGAAGGAGATGGTGGCATTCGTAGCCGACCAGCTATATGAAAGATACCTATACCAGCGCACAGCTTTGGCTCGTCAGTTCCCATTCATGATGGGTAACGACGTATGGAAGGGAGGAGCTGCTTTGGCGCCTAACGATGAGGTAGGAGATGTGCTAAACAGCGGTACTCTTGGTATCGGATTCATCGGTGGACACAATGCGATGATGGCAATCTACGGTGAGAGCCACGGAACAAACCAAGACGCATGGGAATGCCTTCGTGATGTGTTGATTGCAATGAACGAGGTTGTAAAAGAATACAAAGAAAGATATCATTTGAACTTCTCTGTCCTTGCGACTCCAGCAGAAGGTCTTGCAGGAAGATTCACTCGTTACGACAAGCAGAAATTCGGTATCATCGAAGGTGTCAACGACCGTGATTACTACGTCAACTCATTCCACATCGATGTAAAGGAGAACATCTCATTGATCGACAAGATCAAGAAGGAGGCTCCATTCCACGCACTTACAGGTGGTGGTCACATCACATACGTGGAGCTTGACGGAGAAGCTAAGAAGAACGTCAGCTCAATCCTTAAGATCGTAAAGGTAATGCACGACGAGAATATCGGCTATGGTTCAATCAACCACCCTGTCGACACATGTAAGCGTTGCGGCTACCGTGGTGTCATCTACTCTACTTGCCCACTATGTAAGAGTGAGGAGATCATCCGTCTACGCCGTATCACAGGTTACTTGACAGGTTCACTTGAATCTTGGAACTCAGCTAAACGTGCAGAGGAAAGAGATAGAGTAAAGCATCATTAATCAATAGATTAAGTAAAATACATTTAGAGCCAGGCATTAATGTCTGGCTCTTTTTTATCTAAATAATTTATTTATATACTCTAAACTCTAAATGGAAGAAGACGCTGTTTCTCTTTTCACACATGGAGCAAACCAACGCCAATTCATCAATCTGGATTCCAACATTTTATCTCGCAACTGAGCTGACACAAATACCTTTTTTGATGAACTTCCGCCCGACCCGAAATACTCCTTGCTTTTATACATATGCAATGTAGGATTCTCTTGGATTGGGAAAAATCCTTTGACTGCTGCATGGTATTTTATTTTTCCACATACCGGACAGATCTCATATTCGTATTCACTTAAATCCAATGGCTGGTCGGTATCAGGGATTACGAGCTGAACGATAGAGTCTATCACTGTTTCCTTTTTATAATTCTTCACGCTTCTGCAAGCCACACCGAAAGGACGAAACACTGCCTCATAGATTGCCTTGTCTACAAAGAATTCATCATAAACCCACCCCAATGACCAGAATTTTGCTTTAGGCAAATTCTTTATTCGGAAATCGTCCTTTTGGTGTTTGCCGATGTCACATCTTTCACAATACTCATTAGTAATCGAATATGTTAATTCTTTGTATCCAAAATCGTCATCTGGCATTGGATAGCCAAATTCCCTACATTGGTCTATCAGACAAAACGCTGAATCAAGAATCTCTTTTTTTTCAAACTCTACAACTCTTGTGACCAATACTTTCCATTCTTTAAACAATTGGAATATATTTTTGTCCAATGTTTCTTCTTCAACAAAAAATGTGTCACATCCAACATCTGTCATTAGGCCATATTTTTGTAAAACATCAACCTGATATTTACTCCAATTACCTGAAATTTGTACTATTTTTTTCATTTATTCCGAATCTTAATGCCATTAAAATTGGGGGGATGCGACGCGAATATCCACAAAGACTGTTATCACATCAAGAATAGATCTCCATCCACAAAACCATAGCCTACTCCCTGCTTGCTTAGCAGGATTTTAGAATACTTGCCATTTTGCAAATACTCAGACAAATGGGATTCTATCGTATGCAAACACTCTTCATAAGTCATAATGAATCTCCACGTAAGAGGTGTTTCCCTGGTTGAAAAGACTTCATCGCACGGCCAATCATTGTCATCTTTATCAAATGAAGCAGAGCCGACCAATTCCACCGACCAAAAATCATCAGCATCCTCGTAAAGATTGAAACAGAAAGCGACAATGTCATCAGACATTTCTTTTTCATTTGACAAAATTTCATCAAGCCACTTTTCAAAATCTGAGTATGGCAAACCACCATTGTTTTTCATTGCATTAAAAATTTTTCGTTTGACACTTGAAAGAAACGACTTTAACATCTTCTTAATAATTAAATTTTTCCTGTGAATATCACAGGACATCAGCAAATGTAAAAAAAACTCAAAAATAAATTAATTATTTATTGGGAAATGATACTTCTCAGATCATTCGTTCTACTTTTGCCTGCGACATCTGCGGAAATCGACTGCAATATCTTTTTGTCAAAAGGCATAAGCAAAAGGATTTTCTTCTTTCTGAATAGATCAGCCAGACATTTTGCGTCGTATGCCTCCATTAAAAGAGTATATACCGAAACAAGGTCTGAAATTTTATTGTTGTTGGTCAAATCGATAAGAAGTGGTCTGTCTTGTTGTCTCTTCATCGAATCTCTCAAACATACAGAGCTGATTTTTTGTCCATTCAACAAATACAGATCAGAGACCAAAGTCAATCTGGACATATCTTGGTTATACGTCAAGAAAAAATCACGTTTCCAATCGTTCAATTCATCTTCTGTCGGAGGAGCAAAATATGAGTCATAATAATATTTAGCGACGGGGAGATCGATAGAATTTTCTCTACAATAGTACTCCATCATATATGTTCTGTAGCGACGGGGGTGAAACACAAATGAATCAATATGACACGTCGCATGATTTGCAACAAACATCAAAGAATCAAACCGTTCTACGGATACATTCCCGTCGACATATATTTCGATAAAATCCATATTGGTTTCTGAAACATCGTTGACTGAGCTGTAGCACCTACCTTTAAGCAAGTATTGATTTTCAGTCACATGATTCCGATTGCGTGTAAAAGCGAGCATCACGCATACCGAAAGGATAATCGACATCACAATGTGATTACTATAGTCGACATCTCTTATTTTCTTCTTATGTTGTGAAACCCGCATATTTTCTCTGTTTAGATATATCTCATTAATTCCGTCTTCTAAAATTATACTTTTATCCGCAAATTCATATATTAAACTCTCATTATATTCTAAAAATCAGGAGTTGAGCCTTTGATTGAACAGGGCAAATAATCAATGCCAATAGAAAAAATTTTACAATATTCTGAATATCCATATATGCACCAGTTTTAATTAATATATAAAGACATTCGTTTTCTCAACACCAAAATCCAGCGAGATTTTAGCCAATAGTCGCCCTTGGAGATTCACGAATTATGCGTTCTACACTTTATAGAACAACAATTAAAGAATTATTTCAAATGCTGTCTTACTTCCTTAAGCCCGTTATAAATACATGGCTGAATAATCGTACAACTTGTATCCATAATCCCATATTTATTTAAATTCAAATCCTTTACAATAGTTTCTCCATAGGCATTAAAATCACTACATATTATCATATCTTTTTTTATAGGAACCGTTTTCCCTGTTTTCATAAAATATAGATAACGACATTTGTCTTTTTCCATTTCTAGGATTGCATATTCCAAATACCTAATACCATCCCATTTGAACGGAATGATTGTTTCTCCATCGGAATCTATCACCCCTACTTTATTTTTTTTTGTAAAAACATAATACTCTTTATTAGAAGTTGTATCTGAAAAAGAAAATGGAAACATAGTATATTTGAAAGGTATCACCTCTTCTCCTTTTTTATTAACAACTCCCCATTTACCATTTCGCATCACAGCACCACATTTTCCATAAAATGGGCAAAACCTTTCATATTTAAACTCGGTAAGAACATTAAGATTAGAATCGACCAATGCTAACAATTGTGTTCTACTGTTTCTCAACCAATTAACATCAGAATGCTTCCAAGTAAATATGGTACTGTACCAGACGGTATCCCCATTGGTCACAAAAAATTTGTCAGCATGAGGCTTCTCATTTGAATTTTGTCCGTACACATATATACTAATGCTTATCAGCAACAACGTATTAATTATCTTCCTTCCCATTTGAAAATTTATTTTGGTCGACGGTGCAAAGATAGCAAACGATCCATCAGCATAACTATCACATCAACTTTTATTTCTTATTCATTATCCCTTATCTTTTTTGTGTTTTCCATTAAAGATTTCCATGGTTCCGGAGGTGTTATAACCATATGAGAGATATCTTTAATTTTACTTATAACTGGTCGTATTGGCATCCCCAAATAACGGTTATCATAATAAAAATCAAACACATATTTAGAATAAAACAATATATAATGTGCAAATTCAGGTGCTTTTTTGCAGATCGTAGCAGACCAATAACATCCAAAAATTTCATTGCTTATTAAATTTTGAGATCTAAATCCTCCTACAGGAAGAAATATCCAATGATTATTTTTCCCTACAACTTTATAGCCCCACACCCCATCAGACTCACTCCATATCCATCTACATTGTTCATACAATTCCTCCCATTCCGAAATTGTCGGAGTACGCCAATCCGTACCCCATTCAATTGTGGCAATATCATCTTCAGGAAGTAAATTCATCAAACTATCTACTTTTCCATATTCCAAAAGAGTATTGTATTTAAATAAAGAATCCACTCCATATTCTTCTCCTTTACCAAATTTGTAATTGAATCCGCTATACACTTCTTTTGTTTGTGTTTCTCCCCATGCGAAAAAAGATCCATAATTCTCAGGAGACACTGCTCCGACATTAGTTGTAGCCCACAATGTACCACTTGTCAATCCAAGGTCTACATACTCGTGCTTACAACTTTCATCCTTTATTCCGTCTTTGTCCCTGATTGCGTCTCGCAAAGACATCCGTTCAAAACGAATCGTATCAGATTTACTTAATTCATAAGATTCCTTATCGGTTTGAATCTCATATACGCCCTTTATATTCACTTTCTCTTGGGAAAATGAATACACTGCATTGATCAAAAGAAGAATTACAATATTTGCTTTACGTTTAAGAGACAGATCAACTCGCATAATGTCATCCTTGAAATCTAAAATAAAAATCTTGCATGTTGTTATAGCACAACTCATTTGATATTTGCAAAGATAATCATTCTGTAAATCAATCCTTGATATTTTCATTTTTTGTCATTATCAATCTCTGAAGACGACGGGAATCCACACTCCGCTATTTATATTACCCTATCACTCTACTTCCGGGATTGTTGGAGGAGGTGCTACAGAATCCGACTCAAAAGCAGGTGCTTCCCTCTTAAAATAATATCCTATATCAAATTTTCTTGCTTGTGAATCTACAGAATCGATTTCTTCTTTAGATATGGAATCAATATAAACTAAAGTATTCCCTTCATATTCATAAAATCTCTCTTTCAGATTCTTAAAATGCTCCATATAGAACTCATACAAAGAATCGGACAAGTTCCAATCATTATCATATCTTAAATATAATCTATTCAAAGAATCATTCCATTCTATAAAATGATTATTCAATCTGAACTCTTCACAATAACCAGAACATAGATATATGTATGAGCTATCCTGCTTATAATAACATTTAGTATTATCTCTAGTCGGTCTATCTATGAATGTGGCAACCTGAACAATTGTTCTTTGGGGTGTTTTCGCAAAGAAAAGAGAAACAAATTTTGCATGGTCTTCCACGAAACAATTCTCTTTATCAATGTTCTTTTTTAAGACACTTAATACTCCGGCCTTGTGACAATTTTCTTTATTATGACCGCCACTACAGCTGAATAAAAAAACAAAAAACTGAATCACAAATAAAATCTTTCTCATTTCAACGTAAATTATGACGACCTATTGTTAATATTTAAGGGTATCTACAACCACAAGTAAACAAAGATGACTTGATCGCATTTTGATATCAGCATAATATAACTCTTTTTATGAAATCATAATTGTTTTGTCATCTTTCTTCTTGTATTTCAAGGTTTTGAAAATGGATGGAATAAGGGTTCTGTTGCCTAGTCTTCAACATAATAAACATCAAACGCTAAATTCGGATGGTTTTGTTTATATCCAAATTCATCGTTGGGATCATCCCAAAAATCAGAAGCGTCTTGTAAATATTCAAAAAATGCATCTTTTTGAAATGACGGATCTTTCGACAGAATTTTTTGTTTATTGATTATAACAAAAGCCACAAAATCTTCTTGTAGCCAACAAAAATCCCGCAGGCAATCATTGAGAGCATTCCAATTCCATCCAAAATAATCAGGGAAGCATAATTCCTCATACAACATGTTAAACAAAGTTGCCACGTCTTCTATTTTTTCGTCTATAAACACAATTTTAGTTTTTTCTTCATCATAATACTGAAGTTTCTCATTTAACTGTTTTTTTTCAACTTGGTAAATCATATTAATTTAATTCAATTTTTCAAAATATAGACATCATGATTCAAGGCAACAATTCAACTCTAGCCTTAATTTTTCCATTGGCTATATTCTCCTCAATTTTATCTAACACAGCTTGACGGTTAGAAAAAACAGATATTAAATTGTTCTTCCAATCGTCTAATTTGCCATAATACTCTTCAAAGATACTCTTAAAATTTGCATAAGTTTCCCCCATATCTGTAATAGTTTGTTTGAACAACGATTCATCATTTAGAAACGTAGCCATATATACCTTCATTTCTATTATAGAACTTTGATCTGATGGCACATAATTTCGTTTTTTAGAATATGTATCGATAACTTTAAGAAGACTATCCTTATGTATGTTATTTTTCAAATCTAAATTCAAATAGATTTCAGCATTCTGGAAAATCTCTTCTTTCTTTTCTAGCATTTTGGATATCAAAAGAGAATAATTAAGGCCCTTCGAATCCTCAATACAATGATAAAGGGAAGGAAAGTCCAAACACTTCTTCACATTTTCTTCCCATAGTGGATAGATAACAAAAAATGGTTGTATTTCGCCACGTATCTTCATAAGTTCAAAACCTATAGCAAAACAACCTACAATTTTATAGTATTTTGATTGAGTGACTGCCGTTAAATCATACCGGTTTATCCATTCGTTTTTTAGTATTGTTTCTTCTTTCATTTTTGGCTTATTATATAAAACTGATTGTATATGAACTTTTCTTTTGTCTCTTTTCAAAGGTTTCGTAGGCTATACCTCCGTCGCCATCGACTTCATAATACGATGGGCCTAAAAAGATTGAATTATATAAGATCTTTCCGCTCGTGGTTACGCGCTCGAGCAATAGAAAGAAACTAAGGATTCTCCCTAGAATTTCTCGATTCAAAAATAATGTTATAAGTCAAAGTTTAAAACATTAAAGGCTAAAACAATTCACCTACTTATTTCAGATGATCCATATAATCAAAAAAATTTTCAATATCGAGTTCTTCTTTTGTATGTAAAGTTTTAGATTTCATAAACCACTCCTCCATAATTGGAGAATCCACGTCTACAAATCCACTGAAATCCGTTTTTATTTTCCTACCAGATATCTCAAAACGAAAAAAAACTTCATAATCACATTCCAATTTACAATTTGTTTTGGACTCAATACGCTTAAATAAAATCTTGTCCCACGATAAAAATAGTTGTATTCTAAATTTTTCATAATCAGAAAAATTCTCATTTAAGGAAAAACATTTACTTACATCATTATAGCATAAACGGGTTGACTTATTAAAGATTTCAACACTATTGAAACCTTCACATGTACTTAGAAAAACAATAATGGTATCATTTTTTGAACATGGAAACTTTTTCCACCATTTAGATTCCATTAGAATTTCCAATTCCGAATCTTCCCAATAAAATTTCTTTATGTCTTCCTTAATTAATGTCTCTTCTATTTTTTTTTGAGCCTTAAAAAGAGTTCTTTTGGGGCTCGCCAACAAATCAATTGGCATCAAAAGTAAAACGAGACAAACAATCATATTCTTGATAAAAAGTAACGTATCCATAATCTTTTCTTTGTTAAAAAAGGATGATTAAACATCCTCATTATTACCATCTTTTAATTTCCCAACCATCCAGGTTCTCCATTTTCACCGGATTTCCACATACAATAAATAATTATACGTACTCATTCCAACATACTTCTTACACGCTGATCCACACTCAACCGCATTGCTTCAATCAAATCCCCAAAATAATCATTCGCCATAAGTCAGATTACAGATGCTAGGCTATACTTCCGTCGCCATCAATCCCATAATACGTTGAACCTAAATAGTTTGGATTATATAAAAAGACTTCACGCATTATTTCTTTCCGCTCGTGCACACGTGCTCGCTAGATGGTGGAAACAAAGGTTGTTATCCTCATTTCCTGAACTCAGCCATCCGAAAAATACAGAGTTTATAAAGATCGCATTCTCATTTCCACAAAGATAATTATCTTTTCTTTCAAAACCATACCGTGGAAACGATTATCAGAACAGGCAATGGTTGGCAAGCATCTGAGACGGTTGGCTACCGTTGTCGATCATTTTTCCTCATTTCTTCTCTCACTTCCATTTAGGGGAAAATATGCAAGCGCTCCATTATCCCATATCTTTTTATTAATGATCAACGAGGTTTTGGAGGATCAATAACCATTCGACTAATATCTTTAATTTTACTTATAACCGGACGTATTGGCATACCTATATAACGGCTATTATAATAAAAATCATAAATACGTTTGGAATAAAACAACATATAATGTGCAAATTCAGGTGCTTCATTGCAGACTGTAGCAGACCAATAACTACCATATATTTCATTATATATATAATTCTGAGATCTATATCCTCCTATAGGTAGAAATATCCAATTGTTATTTTTCCCTACAACTTTATAGCCCAAAACTCCTTTAAATTCCATCCAAATCCAGCTACATTGTTCATACAATTCCGCCCATTCTGAAATTGTCGGAGTACGCCAAGTTTTACCCCATTCAATTGTGGCAATATCATCTTCAGGAAGTAAATTCATCAAACTATCCACATTTCCAAACTTCAATAAAGTGTTGTATTTAAGTAAAGAATCCACTACATATTCTTCTCCTTTGCCAAATTTGTAATTGATTCCACTATACACTTCTTTTGTTTGAGTTTCTCCCCATGCAAAAAATGATCCATAATCATCAGGAGAAAGAGCACCGACATTTGTTGTACCCCATAACGTGCCACTTGTTAAACCGAGATCAACATAATCGAATCTGTTCAGTGAATCTGTTTTACTTTCTATGTCAGTTTCTATCTCCGCTAAGGAAACCATAGATGATAGAAAAATCATAAAACAAGGTATGGAATACTTCATAAATCAAAATTTTAATATAAATTCTAGGAAAACAAAGAATGCATGTCTGACTATTCTATTAATATTACATGGGTAGTAAAAGATATCGTATAGATGAACCATTATCTATACATGCAACATTAGACATTATCAACCTCACAAATACTTTTTAACTAAGGATTTATTTACCTAAATCCAATCATAATATTCAACACATCTACTGACATTTTTTAATCAAACACAATTATCTATTACTGTACAACACTTAAACATATGGCCAGAGCTCATCACAAAAGACATATTTATAATCAGAATCAATCAAAGAATCCGCATCAGATATTATTTCTTGACTCACTTCATTTTCTTCTACTAAAGATGCCATATTAGAAATTTTATCAATAAATTCAACTTCAAATTGTAATTCTTTTAACCCATCATTAAGGATATTTACAACTTCAGAAATTGTATTTGCTTTAACTAACACGTTGGCCCATGCTCCAATATATTTGTTTTCATCATCTTCGGCCTTGTCTATCAAGTCATTAAAATCAAAGCCTTTACATGCTCTGATTTGAACAACCGTTAGCCACAATTTTTTATAATCTATTTTCATTCCGAATTAATTTTTGTAGGTTCAACTGTATAATAAGCATTTTTACCTCCATGCATTTTTCTCCATTTCAAGAGCGAAATATGCGAATCCTAACTCAGCATAAAACGCTTCCGTTGTTGTTGACGACAAGTAGGTGGTTCTTCTCATTCCATAGATGATTTCTCGCTCGCCTTACGGCTCGCTCGAAGGGGTGTGGGGCAAGGGCGTTCCGCCCTTGGGGATCCTCATCAAATATTCATAATATACTGAACCAAGGATTCGTATGATACTAATTATTCCAACATGTTAGGAAAATCAATTTTTATAAATGTTTTTTCGTTCTCATCCCATTCAAATGCAGATCCATATGGAGCATTAAGAAACGGTATTATAGAAGGATCATAATTTGCTATTGTATTTGGATGATAATACTCTAAATTCTCGGGATTATCCACATATTCCTGATCTTCAGAACCAGCAAAAAATCTCCATCCTGAATCCATATCATCATCTGGGATTTCTCTATACATATATCCTATCTTACTTCCTTCACAAGTTATTTTGTCAGTAGCTATACATCTTTGTGGCATATCTACCAAATTGATGAGGTCTTCAGCTTTTTTCTTAAACTTTTTCATATTTTAATTTTAAAGTTTATGAATCAACAATTAGCATACTGCGTCCAATAACTCATTTAAGAAGTGTAAACACAGAGGTAGTTGCTATGCTCTCTGCCAAACTATATGGAGATATACCATAATTATTCTCCTCGAATTTGTTTGCCCCATGATTTAATAAAAGAGTTATCATTGAGGAATCATCACGAAAATTAAAAACAGCTTCACTTAACGGAGTATTTCCATGACTGTCTTTCGGATCAACCTCTGCCCCCGCATCTAAAAGAATTTTTGCAATCTCAAACAAATTATTTTGTGCAGCATAATGTAATGGAGCATAGGAGTTATCGTCTTTTTCATTTACGTCTGCTCCATTCGAAATACACGACAATACCATATCAATATCTTTGTGAAGTATTGCTTCGTGTAATTTATATGTTTTTTTAGTTTTTTTCATTTTTATTTTTGTTCAAATTTGTGACTTCTGTTATTATGAGGATTTTCCCACTGATACAGATTAGGATCATTCATTAAGTCATTAAATTCTTTTTGAGACATTCTTTTTGTAGGCTCGTATTCCTCGTCGTCCTTCTTGCCGTTGCCATCACTATAATCGATGTCAAGGGCTTCGAATCTGGCCTTTATAGTTCCAGACTGATTGTCATCATACTTCTTGCCTCCAGCCATCTCCACACGTCTTGGGTCTGCTCCAAATCCATCCACATTGCCTAATTTCGATGCGATTCGCTGATTTGCGGCATAGATGTGTTTTGTGTAGGCTCCGCCATTAGAGACCACAAAGTATGGGCTGACATAGGCTATGAACTTGGTCACTGCATCGCTTCCACCGACTTTCTTGCCGTTCACATGCGCCATCTCGCTCTCACTTGTCAACTTCACTGTACGCTCGCCTGATGCCTATCAAAAACATAGTCTTAAACAAAAATGGCAAATGTCATGCAAATGTAAACATAATTCATATCTACTTGACTTATCTCTTTATATACCACTCTCCCTTATAGCGCTTAAATTTTTCTAAGTCTTGAGGCGTGGATTCTGAAGACTTTCGTAGAAGAATCGGTACATCTTGTCTATTGGGATTAATATAAACATTGCCTTCTTCGTCAACTTGAAGCAAACAGATTCCGTAGCCAACATATTGTTTTACAATCGATTCTATATCCTCTTTTTTCAAATATTCTTCTTTACAACTTGCAAGGACCAGATGATTTTTGATTTCAACAACAGACTTATCAACATTGTTATACACAACAACATAAGGAGAACAATTACCTTTAAATAAATTAATAAAATATACAGACGTATTTGTTTGACTTCCTCTACTTCTGTAGTATATGGAAATATTTTTCAATCTGCTAAAATCAACATCATTGTATTTATTTACAACCTCATCTATTTCCAATATTTCTTTCTTACAAGATTGCAGTTGAAATACCAACGACACTAGAATAATAAAATATATAGTTCTAAACATCATTTTAGTTTTTTGGGAATATTTAAGCCTGTATTTTGTGACCATGTACACTCTCTAAATAGATTCCGTTTGGAGAACGGCTAGTAGGCGGTTCTCCTCATCACATAGGAAGGATTTCTTCTCGCTCGCCTTACGGCTCGCTCGAAGGGGTGTGGGGTTAGGGCGTTCCTCCCTTTGCAATTCCTCATCTCATGAACTCAGCCATCTGGGATTTTCAGAATTTATAAAGATCGCTTTTCAAATCATCAATTTGACACCAGCAAAGATAATTATCTTTTTGAAATCATCTTCTTTTTTCATTTTCTTTCCGCTCGCCTTACGGGCTCGCGGAGAGTGATGTAAGATCAAAGGAAATGTCTTTTGGAAATCCTCATACACACACTTAATCCTCTACTAACAAATTAATTTTAGCATTCTCAAAATACCAATCTACATAACGATCATCATTCGTCATCACCGTCATTGTTAAACTTGAACCTTTTTCATTTTTCTCTTCTTCAATTCTTAAGATCATGTCAACAATTCCCATGAAATATTCAATATCCGAAGACCAATGTTTGTCTTTTGACAATTTACCTTTTGCCTTAGTCCAACCACAAATAGTAAGTGTACAATTTTTTTCAACAAGACAATCACTGTCTTCTGGATAATAACTGTCAAATGAAATTTCGATTTTTTCATTATGACAATCATACATAAACCTATAGGAATATAGGTCATCAAAACAAAATTTCATAAATCATGTTATTTAATTGGAATATGAGCAGCGGGACTTTCCCTGTTCACCGGCACAAAATATTTTTCGACTCAATCAAAACCATGCAAAAACATCACAATCAAATTATAAAGAAAATCTATTTCGGAAATTTGAAATATTTTTTTCTTCTTCCGTTTGTTTTAGAGGAATCTTTTGCAGTTTGTTCAATGTAGGAAATCTATTACTTCCGTTAAAATCCCTACAATTAATAGAATCTTTGATTAAAGATAAAGAATCTCCTTTATCTAAAAGCATCCAATAACTATTATGTTTGTATTCATAATCTAAAGATTGTATGTATTCTTTATAAAACATACAAGTATCTAATTTTAAGAAATCTGACACATCTATACTTTGTAATACACTTTGTGGAAATAGACATAATGTATCTTCTTTTCTTCTAAAAAAACCATTTTCTATATATCCACCTGCAACATACATATAAGCAGTACTATCTTTACCTGATTCATAATTCCATTGATTATGAACTAAAAACAAAGCATAATCCGAATAATAGTCATGGCAAGAATAAAAAGAATATAATTTAGATTCTTGCGGTTCTACGACCAAAGGCAATTGTAATAAAAACAAACTCAAAAATTCATTTTGTTTTTTTGTTAAAAAAGTCAACAATCTTACCATTATACATAAAAAATTCGATTTTACAATGGGGCATCACTTTTCCTAATTCTGTTGGGTGATGTCTTAAATAGTCTATGGTATTAGAATTCACAGATTGAGATTGGTGGTTCAACCCTTTATACATTCCATAAGAACAATCCTCATTTCCTGAACTCAACCATCTGGGATTTTCAGAATTTATAAAGATCGCTTTTCAAATCATCAATTTGACACCAGCAAAGATAATTATCTTTTTTAATCATCTTCGCTATGTTTCATTTTCTTTTCCGCTCGCCCTTACGGGCTCGCAGTGGGAGCAAGAGTTCTCCCTTGGAAATCAAAAATATGAAAAACAAGATTCAAGGCAACAATTCAACTTGTGCCTTGATTTTTCCATTGGCTATATTCTCCTCGATCTTGTCTAACATTGTTTGGCGGTTAGAAAAAACAGATATTAAATTGTTCTTCCAATCATCTAATGTTCCAAAATACTTTTCAAAGAAACTATTATATTTAGCATACGCAATTTCCATATCTACAATAGCTTGTTCGAACAATGATTCATCATTTAGAAACGTTGCCATATGTGCCTTCATTTTAATAATGGAACTTTGATCAGGTAGCACAGAATATCTTTCTTTAGAATATGTATTGATAACTTTAAGAAGACTATCCTTATGTATGTTTTTTTCAAATCTAAATTCAAATAGATTTCAGCATTCTGGAAAATCTCTTCTTTCTTTTCTAGCATTTTGGAGATCGAAAGAGAATAATTAAGGCCCTTCGTGTCCTCAATACAATGATAAAGAAAAGAAAAACCAAAACACTCCTTTACATCCTCTAGCCATAGAGGATATATAACAAAATATGGTTGTATTTTACCACGAATCTTCATAAGTTCAAAACCTATAGCAAAACAACCTACAATTTTATAGTATTTTGATTGAGTGACTGCCGTTAAATCATACCGGTTTATCCACTCGTTTTTTAGTATTGTTTCTTCTTTCATATTTGGCTTATTATAAATAATTGATCCAAACTTGATGTTTCCATCGACATTAGTGACGTAAGATGTCGAGCAAGCCCCCTACCCCCTGAAGGGGGAACTGGTTCGCCACTTTTATAGAGATGTTCCAGTAATGGATTCTCAAATCGGAACTCTGTCAAAAGATCGCTTGTCGTATTTTTTGATTCGACGGTGTTAAAGTAATGATTTTAAATAATTTACATCTCTCACCTTCTTTCTTTTCCGCTCGTGCTTACGCACTCTCGGAAGTGGTTGGAAGCAAGGGTGTTCCGTTCTTTGGAATCCTTGATGTATCCGTCCTCATCAATCCTCTACAAACAGGATCAAAACTTTTCCACTCCCGCTCACTTAAATAACGCTTTGTATTAATTAACAGAAAATTCCTACTAAATACTTATCACTGCCGAAACAATCCATGAAAACAAACCTGCTAAAACATACATCAAACAAGAAATATAACCATATGTTTTATCTGAAATTAAATCTGCCTTTTTGCAAGTTCTATTGACTGTCAACTGATGAGTTCGACAACATTTTCTACAAGGTATCTAATCAATCATTTGTTTTCTTTTTTCTTTTATTTCAACAACGAGCGAATCAACATAATTTACGAACTGTTGATCTACAGATGAAATCCTTTCCATACAGAATTCTGCCATATCACCATATTTGTATTGGCGCTTTAATAAAATAAAAGAATCATCAAAATATATTTCTGACACAACATTTTCTGGAGCGTTTCCAAGTTCCTCAATAAACTTATACGCATTGATACTATCATTTGAATCACACAATTTTATTTTTTCTATCCCAAGAAACGTAAAATGATAACAAAGCCAATCGTCCGCATTAGGAGGACACCAAGTAGTAGTCGTATCACTAGAAATTGACAAAACAAGTTCATATTTGTTGGTATCATCTTTGTATTTATACAGGCAATCTTTATCGCATACAATTCTTTGTCTCTTCAACAAATTCTTTCCATTCTCTTTAATAAAATAAAAAGAGAACTCATTACGTCCTTCAGAGAAAATCACAAATGCGAACAAATAAGTTTCACCTGTCTCTCTCTGATATTTATAATATCTGATAAATTCCTCCGATGGATCCAACTTAGTATCATAACATGATGTACATAATGTTAACAAAACCATCAATACACTATTCGTTAAATTTAATATGCATTTGTTGTAAACACCTTTTATTTTTTTCGTCATAATATTTCCAGGCATTGTTTTGAGAATTGTTTCTACGCCCCAAGTCATGTCTCTATTCTTTTATTTTTGCGACCCTGCCTGAATAAGTTTCAAAAGTTCGTCTGAAATCAATAAAATTGAACCTTATCATCAGTTTTTCAATATCATCTTTTTTCTTGAAAAATGAGTTATCGTACATCACATCGCCATCCTTTTTCATAATATATATATCCATATTTCCATAAGGGTTACCATGTGAATCACAACATTCTCTGCAAGTCTCAAAAGATCCTACAATTGGTGTCGCATAGATTATAACGTTTTCTTTTCGTCCGTTGGCACAAACCACTTTCATCTCCATTATCTGTTTTCGTTTCTTATAAATAAGAGACGAAAGTGAACGTTGCATTTCTAGGTAACTTTTCTCCAGATCCATAGATAAAAATGATTCATTACAAAATAAGGCTACATTTCGTTCAACACAATTGTAATAATAAAAATTATCATAAATATCCAAGTGTAAAGGATATAAATAAATATCCTTATTATTTAAGCTGTCTGAATCAACTATCCAATTATAACTTTGAATTCCACAAGTTCTGTCAATGTCTGAGGTAAAGGTTATCACGACAAAATTGCCGGATTTCTTTTGGGCTACGGAAGGTTCAAAGAACAACGAAAAAAAACAGCAAAATATGAATGTTAATTTGAAATACATAGTTTTATCTCTTTAAATATTTATTTCATAAAGTATCAACTTCGGACGACAAAATAGATATAATTGGTGAATTAAAAATTTTCCATTATCATATCAGTTATACGTACTCATTCCAACATACTTCTTACACGCTGATCCACACTCAACCGCATTGCTTCAATCGAATCCCCAAAATAATCATTCGCCATAAGTCAGATTACAGATGCCAGGCTATACTTCCGTCGCCATCAATCCCATAATACGTTGAACCTAAATAGTTTGGATTATATAAAAAGAATTCACGCATTATTTCTTTCCGCTCGTGCACACGTGCTCGCTAGATGGTGGAAACAAAGGTTGTTATCCTCATTTCATGAACTCAGCCATCCGAAAAATACAGAGTTTATAAAGATCGCATTCTAATTTCCGCAAAGATAATTATCTTTTCACTCAACACCAACCATGGAAACGGTTATCAGAACAGGCTATGGTTGGCAGACGTCGAAGACGGTTGGATACCGTAGCCGATGATTTAAAAATCCTCAATTAAATTATCATTGCCTCCAGGCTGATATGGTTCACTTTCCGTTTCTATAAAGAAATCAGCACATTTAAATTTTATAAAACCACGAACAAAAAGATCAAAGTTGATTTGAACGATATAACCATCGCTAGTTTTTTTATAGGAAAAGCCAGTTATCAAAAAGCCTGTACATAAGAAGTCTGAGTAACACTCAAGCGTATTAATCTCGGAGTGATAATTTGTGCAATAATTGCATACAAGTTTTATTTCCTCATCACATTCTGACCAATCTATAATAAAAGTAACATGATTTCCTTCTCTATCAAAGAGAAATTTTACGATTTTACTCTCAAAAAGATTTATGGCATCAGTCTCCTCGTTTTTTCGTATCATATTATTTTATCGTTTTTTAATTCATAATATTTTGTACCTATAAAATACATCATTCCAAAAACATATCAATCCGGCATATTGACAGAAGAATATGGTGAATGATGACGGCACAATAAACAATGAAAATTTCCTATTTAAAAACTACACCAACCTTATCCTTAAAATGTTGTATCAACTTTAAGGTTGAGTCAGACGTCGCTTCAAGATATCCCCATTTTGAGCTTTGAAGACATAGCTTTTTTGAAGAAATACAACATTCATATTCTTCCTGTATCGTATCGTTTCTGGTAAAATAAATGAAGCTAGTACAAGTACATATATCACCTCCAGTTTGACGGAATTCTGAATTTTTAATGAATTCATTTATAACTAATGAATCATTTGTATACAAAACTCTATGAAACAAGGTCCTTTTGTTTTTAAGATCATTATAGTCATCCTTGTCTAAGTATATATATATTCCATTCAAATCCGTTTCAGGAATATAATTGTCCCTGTTATGGGAGCTAATTATTTCATTTTTGTTGCTGTGCAAAAAACACAATTTGACATTGAATGTCAAATACGTAAATGTCACACAAAATAGTAGAATAAAAAATATCGAACGCTTTATCATTGTCTGAACAGAAAACATTTAGGAGTAAAAAAAACTTTCATTGAAGATCGCATTCTCATTTCCACAAAGATAATTATCTTTTCACTCAACACCAACCGTGGGAAACGGTTATCAGAACAAGCTATGGTTGGCAAGCGTCGAAGACGATTGGATACCGTAGCCTGTTTAAGAGGTTCCACTCGTGATTCCGCACTCGTGGAAGGAAAAAAGGCAATCAAATTATTTTGAATCATCAATACCGTCACGCCTAGCAAAAGACGGTGGCGGAAGCATTATACAATAACCTAAATCAAATCTACTTAATTGAGAAGCCACAGAGTCTTGTTCTTCATAAGTTAATGAATCTAACCGGACAAAACTGTTGTTATTGTACTCATAGAAAGTTGAATTAAAATTGTTGTGTTTAAGATAATAGTCATATGTGGCGGAATCGGAACTTTCGAATAAATGCCAAAAATTCAAATAATGTTTATCTATTGAGTCATTCCATTCCAGAAAACCATTTTGACGTACAAAATCATCACAAAAACCTATACAAACGAACATATAATCAGGATCCTCTTTATAATAAAACTTATTGTTGTCTTTGAAAGGTCTGTCAATATATGTGCAAACTTGAACCAACCTTTTGTCTTTCGTCTCAAAAAACACCAAAGAGACAAATTTTGCATGGTCTTCCACGAAACAACTCTCTTTATCAATGTTCTTTTTTAAGACACTTAATACTCCGTCCTTGTGACAATTTTCTTTATTATGACCGCCACTACAGCTGAATAAAAAAACAAAAAACTGAATCACAAATAAAATCTTTCTCATTTCAACGTAAATTATGACGACCTATTGTTAATATTTAAGGGTATCTACAACCACAAGTAAACAAAGATGACTTGAACGCATTTTGATATCCACAAAGATAAATATCTTTATAAAATCATCATTGTTCTTCCTTCTTTCCACTTGTTTTTCAGGGGCATTGACAAATTCACAATCATTTTAGAACTCCTCATAATCATCATTAGGCATATCTATTTCTGAATCTATCGTTTCCAATCTCATATAATCACTAAAACCAGACAGCCTTTTTTTCACCAATTTTCCATTCTGAAGGACATCTGTTACCAATACGGCATTATCAGCGACAAAGAAAAGGAATCCTTTTTCGTCATAATCTTTGCTATATTTCCTAAAATAAAGTTTTCGTATCGCAGACTTTGGCACTGTAAATCGAATCTGCACTCTTTGATTTGGGCATATCTTCTTTAATTCTAATTTTGGATGTTTTCTATAATGAATATGTTCTCCCCCATAACTTCTGTTTCCATAAAGTGTGTCTTCTTTTACACACAAAAAAGTCGTTTTAAGTACAGGATTTTCATTATCTAAATAGCCATCAACATTTACATATTGATCCTTAATGTATAAAGTATCTTCACTATTGTTAATATACAATAATTCAAAATGAAGATATCCATCGGTACTATTCGATGATGAATTTGACCATGAAAATACATCATTTACGTACACATTAAAGGGATGTCTGTCTGAGCAAGACAAACCCATCCATAAAAAGAAGAAAAATAAGACAACAAATCTTATTCCTGTGTTCATAGAATTAAAATGTAGCATGCTTAATGAAATTTTGACTTATATATCGCATTCTCATTTCCGCAAAGATAATTATCTTTTCACTCAACACCAACCGTGGGAACGGTTATCAGAACAGGCTATGGTTGGCAAGCATCGAAGACGATTGGCTACCGTAGCCTGATTAGATGTTCCGCTCGTGATTACGCGCTCACGGAAGTGTTGGAGGACAAGGGCATACCCATTGAGAATCATCCTTCTAAAGTCTATTCCATCAGAAAGAACAAAATCACATTAGAATACCAATTATTCAATAATTGATATGAAATTCATTCTTCTTTTTCGATTATACCATATCTTCTTTTGTCATAATACTTGTTAGTTATATATAAAGAATCAAACCATTCGCTATCAGTTTCGATATTTGCTTCTTTACGAGTAATATCCTTTAACATATCACCTTTTTCGACAAAAACAAACTGACGAATAGAATCAGGTGTAAGATAATCATACTTAAATGACACTGTATCTATAACCGATAGGTATGGAACGCAAAAAATAGTATCCTCTTTTTGCGAATATGTCCCACTCCAAGCCATTGGATGAACCGTATTACAACACAAATGGAAAAAATCAGTTCCAAAGCTAAGAAAAAGAAACACTTCTGAATTCAAGTTTTTGTATGTTTGCCCTTGCATTGGACCAAAAACAAAAATCAAGAATAGCAATATTTTTTTATTTACCATTTGGCTTATACGTTTTATATTTCTCCCCTTTTTCATCCCAATATATAAAATAATGTTTATTTCTATTTATTTTATACAAATAAAGCACTTGGTTTCTAGTATTTTCTATATCCATGCCTCTTTTTGTCTTTGTATCTCCTTCAAAATACCGATAATAATTGCTATCTGGAGTTTTACTACTTGTACAAAAAAGAAATCCACGATAGTGTGCTTCTTTTTCATCAACATAATCATATGAGAATTGGTTGTTGCACTCCTCCATGAAGATCTCCCCGTATGGAATATACTCCACATGCTGAGCGATGTTGCCGTCTGCATCAGTAACGTAAGATGTGATTCCACATGATCTGGATGATAGAAAAAAGTCTCTTCCATTTCTTCTCGCTCGCCCTTACGGGCTCTCGAAAGTGGTGTGGAGCAAGGGCATTCCGCCCTTTGGAATCCTCATTTCCATAACTCCACTTCCGTCAATAATGAATTAAAGATCGCATATGATATCCGCAAAGATAATCATCTTTTCACTCAACACCAACCGTGGAAACGGTTATCAGAACAGGCTATGGTTGGCAGAACGTCGAAGACGATTGATCATAGCCGAGAATTTAAAAATCCTCTATTAGACTATCATTACCTCCTTGCTGTAATGGTTTTCCAACAGTTTCAATAGAAAATTCGTAACAGTAGAACCTCAAATACCCTTCTGTACTAAGGTCAAAATTAAACTGAACTATATACCCTTCTTCTACTTTTTTGTAAGAAAATCCTGTGATTTCAAACCCGTAACATAAGGGCAGTTTGAAATATTCATTTTGCCGAATAGAACACTGAAACTTAGAACAATACCTAACAACAAAACTGATTCTCTCCAATTGTGTATCTCCACTGCCATCTTTCCAATCAATCAGGATCGTAAGAGTAGTTTTATCTTCGTCGAAAATGATGCCACTTAAAAAACTCTCAAAAAGATTTATGGCATCTGTCTCCTCGTTTTTATAAATCATTATTTTTCCTCCTTTGATAAATAAAAGTGCTCATATGTCGGTACAAAGGAATCATTTTCATCAACTAATTCTTGAACACTTTTCTGTAGACATTAATTTATTCTTTTTCGTAGTTTTCTTTTATATTTTACAAAAGTAGTATTATTTTTCGATTTGTAAATTTTGTTTCTACACCCAACAAAAAGCTTTCATTCTCAGAAATAAATAGAGATTATCTTGATGCCAATCTATCAATTTTGAAAAATATTTGGATTTACCACTTATCATTACAATATAGTTTATATATTTGCGTCGTTAACGTATTTGATTAACTAATAGGGTATTTATATGAAAAAGATTTTTAATGTGATCGGCATCTGTGCCTTGATGAGTTATCTCTTTATATTTCCTTCTTGTGAAAAAGCTTATGATGAGGAGGAACTTTTGAGTGATATTGAGAAAAAGAGGAATGAAAGAGAAATGAAAGAAAGAACATTTGTCTATGCGGGAGATACATTTCAATTGCCTGCAAAAATCAAACAAATTGATTCCATATCTGTTTATGGTTATCCAGATGAAGTTTCTTACACTTACTCGTTCAACGCTTCCGACAAAGAAGCGATCAAGCAACAGCTGTTTGAATTGACTTCAAAGATATCCGAGTACGGAAATTTTGATCTTGACAGACAATATATATATTTGGGAGTCACACCATTAAGTGAAGCTAAAATTGATGCTTCAAATGATGTTACATATTGGTATTTCGTAGGCTCTAATGGCAGGTTGTATAATATTTCGTTCGATTCTGATTCAGAAACCCCTAATTTCTCAATCGGTGAATTTTTGTATAGACTAAATGAAGACAACACATTATTCATTCCAATTTTTTGATTGATCAACTAAAGACATCAATATGAAAAAGATTTTTAATGTAATCGGCATCTGTGCCTTGATGTGTTATCTCTTCTTATTTCCATCTTGTGAAAACAGTTACGACGAGGAGGAACTTTTGAGTGACATTGATAAGAAGATGAAAGAAATTGAGAAAGAGAAAATGTTTGTCTTTGCGGGAGACTCATTTCAATTGCCTGCAAGAATCAAAAAAATTGATTCAACATATGTTTATGGCATTATCGACAGCTCTTACACTTACTCGTTCAACGCTTCCGACAAAGAAGCGATCAAGCAACAGCTGTTTGAATTGACTTCAAAGATATC
>SUXE01000015.1 GCA_015061115.1 Bacteroidales bacterium
CGTGCTTTTGTCTTTTTCCCCTTTCTGACATAAATATACCCCTAAAGTTTTTTGTCTAACTTTAGGGGTTCATATCAGCAAACCCGTCTTCTTTATTAAAAATTTAACTAGACACCATCTTTTCCACATTATGGAAATACAGTTTACCTCAAAAAATTTTGACAACTCCATTTTTTGTTCTTACTTTTGTCAAATTTTAGGACATACATCACATAGTTAGTTTATGATAGGGAAATACAACAATATGAAAAAATTATTTATATCGCTTTTAGCAATTATCGCTTCTGTGGGAAATGTTTTCTCACAGAGTATGATTATTTCCGGAGGTAACGACCATGGACTTGCCTTATGTTCAAAAGGACAAATTTTTGCATGGGGTTATAATGCTGGCAACAGACTTTGTCTTAGTGATCCAACAGATGCCGCAAAAGACATTGTGCCTTCTCCTAGTCTGGTAAACACAGGCAACCTTACATTTTCCCAAGTAAGTGGAGGTTCAGGCGGTCATAGCGTAGCTTTATCATGCAATAAAGTAGTATACTGCTGGGGAGACAACAACACAATGCAATGTGGAAGACCAAAATCAAATTATATTGAAGGAGGAGAACCTGTCCCTGTGTATAAAGGAGTAACTGAAGGATATGACTTGGATGGAAACCCAGGAGGAGATTATCTTGGAAATGTCAAATATATATCCGCGACTTCCGCAGCTTCTATGGCAATTTTGGATGACGGAACAGGAAGAGTTGTCATGTGGGGAGGAAATGTCGAAGGTTCTGGTGGTGGTGGTGGAGTCATCGAAACTCCTACATATGAGCCAATATGGATAATAGACCAAGCAACCAACAAACCAATTGAAAATGTAATTCACATCACTGGAGGAGACAACAACATCATGCTTATTGTAGGAGATTCTCCCGATGCAAAAGTAGGAACAGTGTATACAATTGGAAACTGGAATGGCCGTGGAGGAGACGGAGATGCGAAATCATTCATTGCTGCACCGGTCGAAATCGGAGACGGCACAGGTGCAAAATCTTCAGGAAAATACCTAACCAATGTAAGAACATCTGGTCTATCAGATACAGGAGGATTTGCTGTTGATGGAGAAACTGGTTACGTTTACGGATGGGGAAATGGAGGCTGGTGGGGTGCCTGTGGATTGAGAAATGCATACAGCAGTAGCATTGTTTACGCAGAAAAAGTAACATCCGGAGAATATAAAGACATATCAGGAGAGGCATACCTTACAGATGCCATACAAGTAATAGGAGGCAATGGAAATGGAACTGTTGTCACCAAAGAAGGTCATGTCCTATATTGGGGTCATAACGGTGCATCTGACCCTACGACCACTTCTGGAGGCGTTATTCCAAATTCAAAATATGACTCAAAGACAGAAAGCACAGCGAACATCGGACCTGTTTTTGCAAATTATTGCGAGACAAAAGATGCTCAAGGAAAAACAATACCAGAACATAGAGTAGAAGATGCTGTTGCAATTGCACGTGGAGACCTTTATGGATTTATGGTCAACCAGGAGGGTGATTTCTATGTATGGGGAAGTACTGCAAGGCCAACTACCGAAGCATTAAAACATGTAGGAGCGTTAGGCACAGGGAAAGTTGAGGAGATAAGTACATGTTTCAAAAAAATTGAAATCTTATGTGATCCACAAGATTTATGTCCAGAAGCATTTATGTTGCCTAAAACATATAAGTGTCCTGGTACAATTAAAGAATTATATAGTGGATTCACACCTTTAAAAAATAGTGAGGAAAACTACTTCTACCAATGGACTAAAGACGGGAAAATTCTAAACAATGCCAAGCCAACTGACGACAAAAACACAAGAAAGAATGATAAATATAACAAGGAATCGATCGATGTGTCAGAGCCAGGTTTGTACAGAGTTGACATTTACTACGTTGGATTGAATGTGCCATGCGAGAACTGCCCTGAAGCGTTCGCTGAATGTGAAGTCATCGACATGGAAATGCCGATTGATACAATTTTGACACAAGCTTGTGTGGACACGTTTGCCCCTAAAGCAACAGATGAGGTCTGCTTTGAATTTAAAGTCAACAATAAATTCTACCAAAAAGGGGCAACTACTTGGAGAGCTTACGACTCAGAAACAAGCGAAACAGCAATAGATACAATTGAAGTTGAAGTTGGAGATAAAGGCGTAATTTGTGTAACTGGAGATAATGTTTCTGTAAATAAAGAAGATACTATATATAGTATCTTTATTGAAGATTATACAAAAATGCAAGGCACTTTCTTTGAGAAAGGAGCCACAACTACTGGTAAATCAGGTCAATTATCAGAGACTCAACCGTTCTATTTATATGTCACAGTTTATAGTGATGTGATCCTGGAATCAGCCAAATTATCCGTAGCTATAGGCTGGGACGGAGGTAATTACACACTAACTCCAAGCATCTATAAGGCAGGTACAGATGTTAACGGAAAACCAATAGCCGATAAAAAGGTAAAAGATGGCAAACCTATACCATTTTCAATACCTGATTGTAAGGACGATAAAACGCTTGAGGGTGTAATAAAGGAAATAGAGTTGAATTTTGGAGAATTACGTTTGGAAGGAAATTCTGCAAGAGGTGCATCATATTTTATATTTTTTAATGCAAGTAAATCTATAAACAGCACTTCTATATTTACAGACCTGGGACCATTTTCAGATGATTTTGGCGGAAATTCCATAATTGTACACGAAGTTGGTCAGGCAAATAATTTAAGTAATTTTTCTCCAAATGGATCACATGCTATTTATGACCTTGTATATTCAAAAATGACATCTTACACATGCGGTAGGATTGAACTACAGTCTAAATTCTGGTGTCCTCCATGCGACGATCCAAAGAAATTGGAGATTACTGCAAGCGAGACTATCAAAGACGATGTTGATGCTGAATACAAGAAAGTGGTTGAGCTTTGCAAGGAAAGCGATGATTTGGTTTTGAATATTGAGCCATTGGAAGGCAAAAATGACCCAACTGCCAAATTTGATATTTTCTGGTTCGACAAATTCAAAGCTGACGAAGCAGATGCTTTAATAAAAGATATTACTGGTAGTGCCACTACTCTTGAAACAAAGACAAATTGGGCCACTGTGGCTGGAGCAGCAGACATCGACAAAGATGTTGAAAAGGTATACTATGTGATGGTTTACGACCACAAGAATCCTGAGAAATGTGAACATTACGATTCAATCAAGGTAATCGCCCATCCTGCTCCTGTCGACTCTCTCGACTGGATCGAGTTCTGTGAAGGAGAATTGACAGCAGAGCCTACATTTGAAATCACAGGTAAAACTATCAATTGGATTGATGAACCTAAGGATGTTGCCATTTTGACAGGACCAACAGGAACTGGAACAAAAGAGTACACATACAAATATACAGTAACCGACGATAAGACAGGATGTGAGGGAGAAGAGCACACTCTGACTATCTCTGTCAATAAAACAGGTGAGCC
Source organism: Bacteroidales bacterium (assembly GCA_015061115.1). Lineage (GTDB taxonomy): Bacteria > Bacteroidota > Bacteroidia > Bacteroidales > Paludibacteraceae > UBA1723. Next base: position 3,499 of record SUXE01000015.1, read on the forward strand.
AAAAGTGACGAAAAATTCTATCACTCTACTAAAAGATCCGTCTGTCAAATTCCAATTGTCAGTCGCAGTTCCTAACACAGATCCAGACTGCGAGATCCATTGGTATGAGTCGGAGACAGCAACGTCGGAAATGACAAACACAAGCATCGCTTTGGATGAAGCAAAAACTATTGAAGTTTGGGCTGAGCAATACAATACAAAAACAGGATGTACAAGCAAGCGTATCAAGGTAGAGATTGTCATCAACGACGCTCCTAAGCCAGAGGTCACTGACGAATCGTTGTGTATAGGCGATGAAATAGTTCTGTCAGATTATGTAGAGGCAAAAGAAGACCACACTCTCAACTGGTATGATGATCCATCAGCAGCAAAGGGGACAGGCAGCCAGACAGCACCGTCGTTCAAGGCGACTGCTGCAGGAACATACAAGTTCTATGTCAGCCAGACAAATACTAAAACTGGTGCAGAAAGTGAAAAAGCGACTTTGACAATCACTGTGCATGAGGTTGCCACTCTTGAACTGATTGCGAACAAAACAGAATATTGTATCAATGAACCAGCTGTAGAGTTGACATTCACAGCAAATAGCGACGGTGATTTCACCACAGCTAAATGGTCGAAGAAATCAGACATGTCTGATGCAACAGCCACATTGACACCAACAACAGATGAAAAAGGCGATGTGGTCTACTATGCACAAGCTGAATATACAAACAAAGATGCACAAAAGAAGTTCGCCAGCACAGTCTGTTACGGAAAGATTCAGGACATCACCATCACGACCAACATGACTGATATCCCTAACTCAAAGACGAACTACACAGTTCAATATTTGCATATAGATGGTGAAAAAAACAAATCGTATAAATCCCTACTTGACCAAGATGGAACAGCAGTCATAGTAGAGCCTGGACACTCATTAAAGTGGTACGACTCAGATAAAAAACCATTAAATTCTGAGCCAGCACCTGAATATGTAGCAAACGAGACCGGAGAAAGAAAAGTGATATATTATGTTTCACAGGTCAACCAGACGACTGGTTGTGAAAGTGAACTTCATGATGTGACCGCGATCATATCATCATTCCCTAGTCCAAAGGTGAAAGCTCTCTCATTTTGTCAGGGAACTGATGAATTGAAATCGTCATACCCATTGACTGCGACAATCAATACAGATGGAGGATTTTCTGAGGGAAGCTATCAACTTATATGGTATAAGCAGGATCCAAAAGCAAATCCTGGTGCAGAGGAGTTCATAGCCATTGATTTGAGCATGGAGGATCTATCATACGACGCAACCACTGTAACAGCAAAAGATTTCAAATATTGGGTTGTCCAGAGATATCTAGGTCCTGGTGGAGGACAGAGTCCGGCATCCGATTTGTTAGTGACAATATATTCAAAACCAATTTTGAAAACTAAGACTCCTGATCCTATCTGTTTGGGAGAAGAAGTTGATTTGAAAGATCTGTATTCAATTTCAAACACAATGTCATCACATGCGAATTATGAGCATGAATATTTGGGAGAAAATGGAAGTCTCATCAACACATCCAAAGTTTCAAAACACGGAAGTTACATGATTAGATCTTGGTTTATATTATCAAGTGGTGATGAATGTAGTTCAGAATTCGAGGAGGTAAATGTGACAGTCCAGGAATTGGATGTTGCTATTAAAGGAGATAATACAACATGTCCAGGAATAGGTGTCGAGTTGACTGCAGTCTTGGATACTGCGAATATGGGTGCAAATGATGTGCCTAGCTACTCATGGAGCGTATCGCCGACAGGAGTCACAGGACAGATGGAGACATTGAACACATCAGCAGAAGGATTGAGCAAGAAGGGAGACAAGCTAACAGTCAATCTTGAAGTGTCTATGGGAGCTTGTAAAGGCAAGAAACCAGTTGACGCATACATTGTCACAGTTGATGATCCTGGAGTAGACGGAACAATCAAGTTCGATGAACAATACAACACCAATAGTGGACAAGGAGCATACACATTGTCGAAGGATGGCATAATTGAATTCGACGGTTGTAACAGCAAGGTAGAGGTTGCATTCAATGTTAAACAGACAGAGGATGAGTTCACTTACGAGAATCTTGAGACTGGAGTTGTAAAGAAAGACTCATTCAACAATGGTGAAGGAAAATTTGACATAAAAGCAGGATTGTATGAAGTCACTTTCACCAACTCTTGTAAGACATCATTCAAGTTTGAGGTAAAAGACAAGTCTTTGGATATTACCGGATATCCATCTAACATGGCTGTATGTGAAGGCACTCCACTAACCATCAAGATTGTAAACTACGACAATACACCGTTTGAATACGACCCTAAGAAGTACAAGATTGAGTGGCAAAAGGATGGCAACACACTTCCTAACTATAACTCAGAGGTGCTATACATTCCATCAACGACACCAGACGACAATGGAGTATACAGCTACACCGTGACATCATCAGGATGTGTTTACCACGACAAAATTGCGTATGGAGTAAGTTTCAAATCCAAGCCAAAGGTAAAGATCAACGAATCACTCCTTGCAAAAGATGGTGTATACGAAGTTATCCGCACAAAATCCATAGATATCACCATACCTATTGTACAATCGACAGGCATCGATATGTCTAATTTGAACGACAAGATTATTTGGAAGGAAGATGGTGTAGAGGTAAACAGAGGAGAGACTCTAAGTTTGACTAATGTGGTGTCAGATCATGAATACCAGATTGTGATCGCAAACGGAGAGAAAGGTACTAACACAGATTACTGCGGAACAAACTTAAACATCACACTAAACGTAGATGCACTCTTGTCTATCAATGCTGTATTGGTTGACGGAACAGGAAAGCAGACAAAAGACATGTGCGTTAACGAAGAAGGTGTAGGATTCCAAATCGACACAACTGGAACAGGCAAAGTGCTTCACCCAGACAAATTCACATTGAAGGTTGTTGAGACTTTAGACGGAAAAGAGAAAGAGATAGCATTGGCAAAGAAGGATGATTACTTGTTTGCCGAAATCTCACCTAACAAGTCGGCGACTTATGACATTGTATACAAATACAGTGTGGGCAATCAAGACTCGTCTAAGAAAGCAGCAATCACAGTCCACCCGGCATATAATGTCGACTGGGATCGCAACGTTCGCCTATGTGAAGGAGAGACAGGTTTCATTCAAATCACAAAAGCTGAGCCAGCTTCTGAAATAGAGTTGACTTGGGAATCTGACGAATGTCTAAAGAGTGGTTCAAAAAGCGGAGCAAATGTGGAAGCCGTATTCTCAGGCTCTGGTTTGACCTCTAAAAAAGCTTTGACACTAGTAGCTTCAAACGGAGGAATTTGCGCTGATAAAAAATATTATCCAGAATTCACAATAGACAAGGCGATTGAAGGAAACATAATTGCCCCAGAGTTTGTATGTGAAGGACATAACGCTACTCTTGACGCTTCGCCATACAAAGCTACAGAATACGTATGGAGCTCGATTAGCCAATTTGGAGAAGGTGTGACAAAGTCTGGAGCTTCTATCAATGTCGCATCAAAATCTGGTTACGCCACATATACAGTCGAAATGCAACGTGGCGCATGTACAGAGACTGCTGATGTGACAATTGATGTAAGACCAGCTCCTAAGTTCGACAGAATCGATTCTTTGTCTTTCCGTTCGGTAGAGATTGTATTGCAAACGAACACAGGAACGGCTCCATTCCAATACATCGTTGACGACAATTATGATGATAATGTGTTAGAGCCAGTGAAAGATAGTTTGGAATATGGAACCCACAATATCAAAGTTCTCGATGCCGCAGGATGTGAGATAGACTCGTCATTCGTAACCAATGCCCCTGGCTTGGAAATTCCTATCCACATATCTCCTAACGGTGACGGAATCAATGATGCATTCAGCATTCCAACTCTAAGAGAAGCATATCCAGAGGCTAACATCAGAATCTATGACCGTTGGGGTAAAAAACTTGCAGACTACAAAGCAGGCAATTCTGAGTTTGACTGGGATGGAACATACAACGGAATTCAAATGCAATCAACCGACTACTGGTATGAAATCGAAATCAAAGAAATTAAAAAGACCTACACTGGCCACTTCACTTTGATTCGTCAATAACAAAAAAGGAGGCGGTAACGTCTCCTTTTTTAATGCTAAATGCTAAATGCTAAATGCTAAATGCTAAATGCTAAATAAAAAAAATAAATTTTGCATTTCGCATTTCTAATTTCTAATTTTAAAAAGTTGTGCAGATTCATTTAATAGAAAAAGAGAGTCTCGGCAGTACCAACAACACACTTTCTGATTTACTGAGGATGGTGCCAGATATAGAGGAAGGCACTGTTGTGAGAGCCATCGAACAGACTGCAGGCAAAGGCCAGCCCGGCAACCATTGGGAATCGGAGCCAAAGATGAATATAACCATAAGTCTGCTTCTCCGACCAGATTTTCTATCCATAGTAGACCATTTTTTCATATCCATCGCGGTGTCGCTCGGTATAACAGACTATCTTATGGACAAAGGAATCAATGGAGTGTGTATAAAATGGCCGAATGACATTTACGTCGGCAATAAAAAAATCTGTGGAATACTGATTGAGAATACCATCATCGGACATACGATCGACAGTTCCATCGTCGGCATCGGATTGAACATCAACCAAAAGAAATTTTTGAGTGATGCTCCAAATCCTATTTCTCTCACAAACATCACAAACAAGACTTACGACTTGCCAACAGAACTAAATCTGCTTTGCAATTCCCTACTCCGCCGATATGCCATGCTTGCAAACGGAAATCTTGAAGGATTAAGAGAAGAATATATCGCCCGACTCTACCGTTTCAATCAAATGGCAGATTACAAACTTCCTACCACAGACACAATTTTCAAAGCAAAAATCATCGATGTCGCTCCAGAGGGCAGACTGATTATGGAAAGCGACAACGGAAAAATAATGAAGTTCGCATTCAAAGAGGTGGTGTTTGTCAATTCGTGATGCATAATTGACAAGAAAATATTACTTTTGTTGTCATAATTGTATAAGATGGGAAGAATACTCGCAATTGACTATGGCCAGAAACGAATCGGCATCGCCGCCACAGATCCGGAGCAGATTATCGCTAATGGATTAGACACCGTTTCACCAAACGAAATATTCCAATTTTTGACAGACTATTTTGCAAAAGAAACAGTCGACAAAGTCATTATCGGCAAACCTCAAAACATGAACGGAGAGGCATCCGCGTCAATGAAATATATTGAGCCTTTCGTAAAAGGATTCAAAAAGAAGTTTCCTGATATGCCTATTGAATTCCACGACGAGAGATTCACATCTGTTCTTGCCAACCGTGCTATTTTGGAAAGCGGAGTGAAAAAGAAAGAACGTCGTGAAAACAAGAAGTTGGTCGACAAGGTCAGTGCAGTGATAATTCTGCAATCCTATCTTGAAAGTCAGAGAATGAAATTCCTATAAAAAAAAGATAAAACAAAATGATATATCCTATCACGGTGTACGGTCTGCCCGTACTTAAAAAAGTCGCTTCAGAAATCACTCCAGATTACCCTAATCTATCTACGGTAATCGAAAATATGTATAAGACATTGACCAACGCTGAGGGAGTCGGATTGGCAGCTCCACAGGTAAACTTGTCGATCAAACTTTTCATCGTCGACTTGACATGTTTGGCTGAAGAGAATCCTATATACAAGGATTTCAAGAAGACATTCATCAACCCAGAGATCACTTTCTACAGCGAAGAGGAAGAGAAAGGAGAAGAGGGATGTTTGAGTTTGCCTGGCATCTCAGAGCCTGTTAAGCGATCAAAGAAGATCCGCATCAAATATCAGGACGAGAATTTCGAATGGCACGACGAAGAGTATGAAAACTTCTTCGCACGCGTCATACAGCACGAATACGACCATTTGCAGGGCAAGGTGTTCATCGACAGAATCTCTCCGATCCGCCGACAGATGAACCGCAGCAAAATAAGCGCTATGCTTAAAGGCAAAGTGAGATGCAGATACAATGTCAAGACTGTATAACCATGGCAAATACAGAAGCTCAATTCGATAAAGCGATTCAGGTTTGCCGCGACGTCTACTCTAAAAAGCTGAAAGACTACGGCGCAGCATGGAGGATTATGCGTCCATGCTCAATAACCGACCAGATTTTCATCAAAGCCAATCGTATCCGCACTTTGGAGACGAAGGGGAATCATTGTGTAGACGAAGGAATCCAGCCAGAGTTGATCGGCATCGTCAACTATGCCATCATGGGTATGATCCAGTTGAGCAAAGGGTTCGCAGACGGTGATGACATCACTGTGGATGAAGCTCTTAGCCTATACGATGAATATATGCAGAAGACTCGCACACTGATGCTCGCCAAAAACCACGACTATGACGAAGCGTGGAGAAGCATGCGCACGACGTCGTACACAGACCTTATCCTAATGAAGATATACCGTACAAAGCAGATCGAGAGCAACGACGGTAAGACCATCATTTCTGAGGGTATTGAAGCAAACTATATGGACATGGTGAACTATGCCATTTTCGGTTTGATCAAAATCGACGAAGCTGAAGGAAAATAAATATTCGGAGACGGGATTTCTCCCGTCTCCTTCATTATTATCATACAGACGGGCATAAGACCTGACATTACAGCCATACAACAAAATCGGATCTCACAAATGAGAAAAAAACTGTCAATCCTTATCAAAAAACTTAGAAACACGACGCTACGCAAAATATTGGTTTTTGTGTCACGTCTTATCGTAGGATTGCTGTGCCTCATTCCCGGATACGAATCCATCGTTGATCCAGTAGGTTCAAACATTTTGTGCGACAGATTTCTGCACTGTCTGAAACTAGACGTGTTACTGCCACTGTCGTATATAATTTCCATCTCCATTTCATCACTCCAGTTTGTCATCGGAGTCTGCATGACATTAGGAGCCAAGATCAAGTGGACATCGATAATGGCGACAATATTCCTTACGATTCAGATCATCACGTCCGCCACCACAATACACCAGTGCCCTGACATCTACGACGGAATCACACGCACCATCAGTGCCCACACATTCGGCAGTTCAATCGCCCACAACATAATGTTGCTTGGATTAGCGTCACTTGTGTTCCATTGGAGAAATTATAATTTAGCGTTATATACCAAACGTACAGAGTGGATCATATCAATCTACGGATTCGCATTTTCCGTCGTGATGGCTATACACTGCTATTTTTCACTCCCTATCCTCGACCTCACCGTCTGCAAAGAGGGAGATTCAATAAAAAAAGTGCTCGATTATGCAGAGTCGCATAAAATAGATATGGATGAAAACACACGAGCAGCGATGTCGCATAACGGATATTCATTCATACTTGTGAGCCCCGACATCACACAAGCGAGCACCACTTATAGAAAGCAACTAAATAAGCTGTATTCATACTGCAAAAGCAACAATTATAATTTTGCGATGCTCACCACATCCGACCCGGACAGCCGTGAAGTGGATGAGTATATAATCGAAACTTCCGGGGCAGAATACCCATTTCTCCAAATCAGCCGTGAACTCACAGACGCATTCGTCCGCTCAAACCCAGAATTGTTTCTTATGAAAGACGGGATTGTGGAAGAGAAATTTTCATGCTATCAGATACCGACTTACGACAAGCCATTGGAAGAATATGTATCTGAAGACACAGAAGTTTCAGAAGGATGGAACGACGTTGCTAAAAGCATCCTGTTCTTTGGTGTGCCACTGATAGCCATACTCATATATGACTATCTGATAGAATTGGCGAAACTTCTTTACAGGTTTTGGAAGACAAAAAGAAAGAAGAAAGAGACGGAAGAAACAAGTGAGCAACAATAAGCCGCAAAAATTCACGTCGGCACAAATACAAAATTTTTAACATGCTTTAGATAATCATCTAAATGTATTATCTTTGCATACGAATTGAATATTGAATAAACATAAATTAAATATCAACGAAAATGAGAAAGAAAATCGTAGCAGGAAACTGGAAGATGAATACAACTCTTCAGGAGGGTATCGCTTTGGCAAACGACTTGAAGAACGCATTGGCAGGTAAGACTCCAAAGTGTGATGTAGTAGTTTGTACTCCATACATTTCAGTAGCAGCAGTTGCTGAGACTGTAAAGGGATCAGTTATCGGTGTAGGTGCTGAGGATTGTTCAGCAAACGAGAAGGGTGCATTCACTGGAGAGGTTTCTGCAAGCATGGTTGCTTCAACAGGTGCTAAGTACTGTATTCTTGGTCACTCAGAGCGTCGTCAGTACCACGGTGAGGACAACGCACTTCTTATCAAGAAGCTTAATTTGGCTTTGGCTAACGGTCTAACTCCAATCTTCTGTGTAGGAGAGGTTAAGGAAGAGCGTGAGGCTAACACATTCAAGTCAGTTATCGAGGGTCAGATGGCAGCTGTTTACACTCTTTCTGCAGCAGATTTCGCAAAGGTTGTTATCGCATACGAGCCAGTTTGGGCTATCGGTACAGGTTTGACAGCTACTTCAGCTCAGGCACAGGAGGTACACGCTTCTATCCGTGCTTCTATCGCAGCTAAGTATGACAAGGCTACAGCAGAGAACACTTCAATCCTTTACGGTGGTTCTTGCAAGGGTAGCAACGCTCCTGAGTTGTTCGCTCAGCCAGATATCGACGGTGGTTTGATCGGTGGTGCAGCTCTTAAGGCAGCTGATTTCATGCAGATCATCGAGGCTTGGAAGTAATCCTTCTGACGATTAGAAATAAAAAATGGTTCGGCGAAAGTCGAACCATTTTTTTATTTTTCCAACCAAGTTTCTGCATTTGTTTTAGTGACACGTCTCAATCATCTTCTATATCAATATAGTCACTACCTTTCCGTGCTTCATCAAACTTCTGTTTCATTGTTGGATTATTGCGTGTCAGTTTCTTGATAGTCAAAGATTCTGCCTTATCGTTGGCAAGACGTAGATTGTTTTCACTACCTATAAGAGCATCCTTGATCTTCTGAAGATGCAGAATTGATTTGTCAATCTCGTCTATAGCATTCTTGAATTTTTCACTTGCAAGACGATAATTCTTTCCAAACTTATCTCGGAAATCATTAAGTTGATTCTCGAAATTTGAGACGTCGACCGACTGGCTTTGAGCTATTGCTAATTGTTGCTTGTACTCCAGACTCTTCTTTGATGTCTGAACCAATAGAGAAATAATTGGCAAAAAGAACTGAGGACGGATAACATACATCTTATCGTATTTGTATGACACATCCACTATTCCACCATTGTAGAGCTCATTATCTGGCTCAAGCAAAGATACAAGCACCGCAAACTCACACCTTTTAGATTTACGGTCGGCATCCAACTTCTTAAAGAAATCCTCATTCTTATGTTTGGATGCAGTCTCATCTGCCTCATTCTTCATTTCAAACATTATCGACACATATTCAGTGCCATCGTCAGCGAAATCACGGAATATGAAATCTCCTTTGCTGCCTCCGGAAGCGTCGTTGTCCTTCTCGAAATATGCATTAGGCATCACAGGACGCATCATCTGGTTGAACTGAGTGGAGCAATGGATTTCCAACGATTCGCCTATCATCTTTGTTGACATACGGATCTTCATCTCTTTATAGTAATCCAACTGTTCCTTTGCCATCTTTAGTTGGTATTCGTACTGTTCCTTGATTGAATTAGCAGAATTGACAGCCTGTTGTTTTTCCATCTGGACATTCAGCTTCAACTGTGCAATCACATCTTCCTTATCTTTGATGCTTTCCTGAGCCTTTATCTGCTCATTCATGACCGCAATTTTCAATTTGTTCTCACCTTCAATAATAGAAGAGTGCAATGCGGCAATTTCTTTTTCTTTATCAGCAATAGCAAGTTTGATTTCAGTTGATTTCTTCTCTTCTGCTATATGGAGTTCATTGCGTAGTTGTGCTATTATAGAATCCTTCTCCTTAATGTCAAGATCCTTCCTATTTAATACACTCTGATATTGTTGTTCTGTCCTGGCTGTCACAAGTGCCTGCTCCGCTTTTTGGTTTTTGCTAAGTTCAGCAAGTCGACGGTTCAGCTCTGCATCAAACTCCGCATTCTTCACCTGGCTGACAATAGATGCATAATCAGCCTCATCAACTTGGAACACATTCCCACACTTTGGACATTTTAATTCTTTCATATCGTTTCTTCAAGATAATTTTGAAACCCAGAATATGGATTAATTCCACGCCAAAAGGATACAGACCCAATAATCAAAAATCATGAATTGATTCTATCTCTGCGACGGTACTCGTCCAAAGAACTGTTTGTATTTTCTTGTGAAATATGCCGGGTCGGAGAATCCTACTCTATATGCCACATCAGCCACAGAAATACGCTCTGTTGTCAACAACGAATGTGCCATGTTCAAACGGTAGTCTGTGATGATTTCAAGCGGCGTTTTACCTGTCAGAACCTTTACTTTTCTCGTCAGAGTAGACTGGCTAACCGCAGATTCTCTAGCCAGCACCTCAATGCTGAAATCTGAGTCGGAATAGTTTTCCTCTATCACCTTTATCACTCGTTTCAAGAACGGATCCATCTCTTCCGTCTTCTCCATCGCATCTGGTTCGACAATAGTAGAAAGGATTCTATTTTGAGTGTTTCGCTTCACATTGATGATACTCTGAAGTTTCAAAAGTAACTCCTTCTGGCTGAATGGTTTCGTGATATAATCCACAGCTCCCGTACCAAGTCCCTCCAGACGCATCTCATCCTCTGTTCGTGCAGAGACAAACAGCAATGGGATATGGCTCGTTTCTTGTGATGCCTGCAACGATTTGTTCAATGTGAATCCGTCCATTATCGGCATCTCCACGTCGCTGACAATCACATCCGGTTGCTCATTCTTTGACATATTCAAAGCAGCGGCACCATCATTTGCGGTAAGCACCGTCGCATACGGTTCAAGCATCGACACAATGCTCTTCAAAACCATATCATCATCGTCGACAACAAGAATCACACTCTCGTTCAACGCTGAGTCTTCCTGTGGAGTGTATATTGATTCCGTCGTCTCCTCAGAAACGATCTTATTATTCACTTTAGCTGTCGATTTCTTGAAGTACAGACTTATAGAAGTTCCAACACCTTCCTTACTCTCGACGCTGATTTTTCCATTCATCTGCTTCATATACTCCTGACAAAGCGAGAATCCTAGTCCAGAGCCCTTTTCTCCTGTAGTTCCCTCTGTAGACTCATGTTTTCCAGAAGAAAGCAGGTTCTCCAACTGAGCTGGCGACATTCCCACTCCATTATCAGAAATCTTCAACAGCAATTCACTTTGCAGTTCATTTCCGTCGACGGTGATTCTTCCGCCTTCGTTAGTAAACTTCAACGCATTGTTAAGCAGATTTCTCACCACCACCTCAAGCTGACGGATATCCGCTTTCGCGCAATATGAGTAATCGATGTTTGTGACCACTTCTATGTTCTTAGCCACGAGCAATTCGTTGAGCAGACGGATCTCGTTTTCTACCGACTGTTTCAAATCGACATCCGACATACGCACCGCAAACTGGCTAGTGTTCGACTGTGCCCATGCCAACAACTTCTGCATTTCACCTTGCAACATCGACGCTGCATTTCTTATATCAACGAGTGAACTTTTCTTGATGTTCACCATCTCCTGAGCCAAAACCGAATCCAATGAGGCAACAATTCCAAACATCGGATTTCGAAGATCGTGGGCAATGACTGAAATAAGTCTGTCCTTCTCCTTCAACGCCACATTCAATTCTTCTGTACGCTCAGCCACCTTCTGACGCAACTCATTCTTCAACGCCTCCTGCTGACGCATCTTTGTGCGATAGACAACGAAGATTATCGCCAACACCAACATTACCTCAAGCAGATAGCACCACCATGCCTTCCACCAAGGAGGCAATACCTTCAAAGGCAGAGTAAGACTTTGGACAGATGTGAAAGACGTTGGGGAATTAGCCTCAACCTCCAACAAATAGTCTCCCTCTGGTATATAGTTGAAAGATATCCTACGGTTCTTGCCCATCTCCTTCCAGTCGTCGTTCAACCCTTTCAGGCGATAACGCAACGCTGCTGCTCCAGTCTGTGAATAATCCACCAAATCAATATCAATCGCTATATCCGTCTGGTTATGCTTCAACGTCAACTCACTCACATTATGAAGAGTATACTGTTTCTCCTGTGATATATATAACGTTGAGAAATCCATATACTTGATATTCTTCGTCACCTTAATTTCATTAGGTGCGAAACAAAGATATCCTGTGTTCGTACCCATATAGACATGGCCATCTTTCGACAGATATCCAGAACGGGAATAAAACAGATATTTTGACATGTTTCCATAGTAGCCTGGCAATGAACCTGATGTGTTGTTGATCGGATCATACCACAACACTTTACCCAATCCACCAAACCATATTTTACCTTTCCCGTCCGAACAAACGACTCTGAACTCACATGAGTCTATTGCGGTGATCTTCTTCACTTCCGATCCATCAGAAGCTATTCTCAGCACACCTTCGTTCGTGCCAACATACAGATTACTATGCTCGTCACAATCAATATCAATCAAAGAAAGCGGACATACAGATTTGATTGTCGCCAAATCCTTCATCATAGCCTTGTAGACACCTTTCTCAACACGCCAGATTGTGTTCGTTGTCAATATCCAACGTATATCATTCTTCTCTACAATCTTATAGATCCACTTGTTTGGCATCTTAGCCAAAGAGTCGTCTGCAAGGATTCTTTTGCGCCACTTTCCATTCTCATCCATCACATACAAGCCATCTCCAGCAGAGCCACAATATTTTTCTCCGTTCTCCATCTGACAGATGCTGAAAATATTGTTGTACGGTGCGACTCCGTCCATCTTGACAAGCTGGCTGACTCCTGTGTTAAGATTCAACGACTGCAAACCGTCACCCCAAGTGGCAAGCAACATATTGCCATTTTTATCGCAGTCTATTCCCAACACATTGTTGCAACCGAATTTATATTGTCTGAACGTGTTGTCAGTCTTCCTGAAAACGCCAGATCCATCTGTAGCAATAATCAGATTTCCGTCCAAATCCTCAGTGAAATCGGAACAAACATGATTAGGGAATCCTTGTTCAGACGAGAACGAAATTCCACGAACCTGCTGAGTATGATAACACCATATACCGCTGTTTTGAGTTGACACCCAGATGTCTCCATTGAAATCCTCAATCACAGTATACAGTTTTTTCATTGTCTCTCCATTATTCTCATACGGACGGAGATTCACAAAATCAGGCTGCTCTGCCTCAATATTATCTGTATACCAAAGGCCATCGCCATCGGAAGAAAACCAACATCTTCCATTTTTTGTCTGAATGATACGAGTTGTATTGTTGAAAGGAAGAGTCACAACACGTGGTCGTTCATTGATCTTAACACTATTGAAGATCCACAATTGGTTGGAGAAAGATGTAGCCGCAATATCTCCATTTGTCAACTGGATAATAGAGTTGACAACCATTTCCGCACGGTCTCCCTTATACTCCATAAGTTGACCACCGTTTCTGCCGTAGACGCTGACACCATCTCCCAAGCCTGTCCAATAACGATGCTGGTTATCCACATAAAGAGAGCGGATGAATGCTCCCGTCAACGCATTATATGCAGGATGATCATTAGAAAACTCCTGCTTTTCATTATCATAGATGTATAATCCGCCATTAGTAAACGCATATATAGTGCCCTCCGCGTCGAGAGTGACACCATGAGTCATCTTATAATATGTCTTGTCGAAATCCGCTGGCATCTTGTTTGTCACCTTATCTGTAGACGGATCATATTCCACAAGCAGGCCATTCATACCACCAGCGACAATCTTGCCATTGCCTACATGCGATACGAATAAAAAATTGTCTCTTGGGATTTCAGGATAGTTTTCTTTAGAGAAGTGACGGAAATTGCTTCCATCAAAACGGTCGAGGCCAAAATCAGTTGCGATCCAAATAAATCCACGGTCATCCTGTGTGATAGACTCCGATTTATTGGTCATCATTCCGTCATCAGTAGAGAAATGGGAAAAATGAGCATATTCCACTCTTTCAGCGAATGCAGACACAGCATACACTATCAATAAAGTGATAATAGACGCCAACTTTTTCATGTTCTCCTTAATAATTAGTATTAGATTAGACGCAACGAATTTATAATTTTTCAATTGTTTACAAAAACGAATGTTAAAAAAACATAAAAAAAGATATTAACATAGATGAAAATTAAGGACTGATAGAAAAAAACAAACAAAAATGGGATGAGCGACAGCCCACCCCATCTTTGACAATTATAATAAAATTATTATTTCACAACTGCTTTATAAGCCTTGCCTTCAATTCTCACGACATAAACACCTGATGTCAGAGATCCGTTAGATGAAGTCAAATCACGTCCGAGAGTGTCAAATATCTTATATTCATCTCTGTTGACGGAGATACGACCATCTGCAGCAACCACTACAACATCATCAGCGTCGACATCATCAACACTTACATTTTCACAGATGACATTCATGTCTGTCATTACTTCTGCATAAGCATTCACCGCATCACAAGGGACAACAATTTTTACCAAATCCTTTATCTCGTCGAATATAAAAGACAAATTATCAAATGTTGGAGGAGTTGCTCCTGCAAAGTATATCTTTTCTAGTTCTTCACAATAAGCAAAGGCATCTATACCAACTTTTGTAATAGTAGAAGGCAAGTAGACCTCCTTTATATTATACAAATTAGCGAAAGAGGCTTCTCCTACATTTGTGATACCTTCTCCTACATAGATATACGTATAATTTTCAAAATAGAATGGAGTATCATCATATATAGAGTAATCTTCCATCTCGCCTTCTCCTAATATAAACAAAGTGTCATTCTGAACCTTCCAAGTCGCGTTCTTTCCGCCATCCTTACCACAATAGTTCACATCTGGAGATTCTGGACCTGTAGTATCGACCTTAGTGAAATAGGCATCAATATAATTTGTATATGTGATGGTAATTTCTATCTCCGGACTCGTTTTCTGAGCTTCAGTCAATTGAATGCCAAAACCAAATGGTTCCCAACGAGAAAACTTGTATCCCTCATCAGGAGTTGCTGTCAACTTGAATGTTGCGCTCGTACTTGAACTGCTCAATTTTTCCACATCAACCTTTCCCTTTCCGTAAACATCTGCACTTAAACTGATATTTGAGCTGTTACTGCCATATTCCACATTTGCTATAACAGTCGCAGGAGTAGACAAGTCAACCACGATTTCTGTTTTGTGCAAATCAGACTCTGGCACATCATAAGTGCCTTCCCATGTCACTTGATAGCTTGACGTCCACAAATCGACAGACAATTTGTAAAGATTCTTGTCACAATCGACTGGTGTGATTGTCAAAGGTCCGTAAGCATTACTTGTCGAGTAGACTTCAACACCATCTGGCCAAGAAGGTATGATTTTTGTATCATATGCCCCTCCGTGACTTTTGATCGCTTCTATCGCTTCCTCAGTATAAGCATTACAATTGATACTTATAACGACATCCCCTTCCTCTTTATGCATCGTGAAATTATTGAATCCTGTCAGTTTTGGAAATGTTTCTCCCAAGAATTTGATTGTATCCAACTCACAATAATAGAATGCTCCAGACTCAATCTCTTCTACACTTGCTGGAACATCTATCGTCTTTATTTTATCACATGAGAAAAACATGTTTTCCGAAAGAGTCTTTGTTCCTTCTGGTATCTCAAATGTCTCAAATCCGCAATATTGAAAAACTTGTGGTCCGAACTTCTTTACATTTCCCAGATTAATATTTTTCAACGACTTACAACTTTGAAAAATATAACCAGGAAGATAGGTCACTTTCTCAGGAATTGAAATTGAAGTCAAAGAAGAACATCCGAAAAAAGCCTCTTCTCCAAACTCTTTCAAACCCTCTGGTAAAATGATTTCAGTAAGTGATGTACATTCCTCAAATGCTGCGACATCGATTATCTCCACCGTAGAGGCAATCTTCACATCTTGCAACTTGCTGAACGACATGAATGCATGTTTACCAATGTTAGTTACTCCTTCATTGATGACCACATTCTCCACATCCTCTTTTAAATTACTCCACGCCGGATTGATATATGTGTCTCCAAAAATATCCGTGGTATACACTTCCATTTCTCCCTCTCCGGAAAAAGTCAACGTTTTGGTAGACTCATCATACTTATACGTCACCTCCGCTGATGCCGACAATAGCGACATCGCTGTTGTAATTGCAATAAATAACTTACGCATAAACTTTATTTTTAACAGTGTTATATTTTCTCGCAAAAATAATTTATTCCATTCACAAAAGAGACGAAATTATGTTATTTAACACGACTTTAACATTAACTAATAATATTTTACATTTCAGATCGTTTGTTCTCCTCTTCTCAACAGATAACATCCTGCTTTTTTATTTTGACTGCCAATCATCACTACCTTACCATTTTATCGTTTGAATGTGCTAATTTTTTTTTTGTGTCACAGATTTACATCCATTAAAAGGATCATCCCCAAAATATCTGTATCCGGTTGAGAATGGATGAATTTTGACCTCCATATTTTCACATCCGAAAAAAGCTGATGATCCTATAAAAGAAACAGATGAAGGAATCTCCATGGTCTCCAATCCTACACAATTTCCAAATGCCTCTTTTCCAATGGTGCGGGCATTCGATGGAATCGTAATATTTTTTAGCTTTTTACAATTCTTAAATGCCAAATTTCCAATATTTTCAACACTCTGTGGCATTTTCACACTTTCCAATTCATCACATCCATAAAATGCATTATCCCCTATCTTTTTCACACCCAAAGGAATCTCTATACTTTTCAAACTATCACATTCTACAAACAAGTCGTCTTCTATTTCCGTCACACTCGAAGGGATCGTTACTTTCACCAATTTTTTACAACGTTTAAACGTCCCTTTTCCAATGCGACTCAAGCCTGATGGAATGTCTACTTGTCTCAAACTTACGCATCCTAAGAAAGCACCGTCTCCAATACTTGAAACACTTGATGGAATTTCTATCTGCTCCAATCTTGAACATAATCTGAAAGCTCCGTCTCCAATGCTCGTAACACTTGATGGAATCTCTATCTGACTCAATCTTGAACACAATCTGAAAGTACCCTCCCCAATGCTTGTAACACTTGATGGAATCACTACATGTTTCAGATTTTCACATCCATAAAACACATAGTTGCCTATATTTGTCACACCCGATGGAATTTCAATAAACTGTAGATTTTTACATTCTGAGAAAGCATAGTTTCCAATGTTTGTCACACTTGATGGAATTTCTATATACCTCAAACTTTCACATTCTAAGAAAGCCCCAATTCCAATGTTCGTCACGCTAGACGGAATCTTTATAGACTCCAAGTTTTTGCATCCATAAAACATATAATTACCTATTGTCGTCACAGACTTTGGTATTTCTACACTCTTCAAATTATTATATGCACAAAACGCACTGTCTCTAATGCTTGTTACTGTATGCACTCTCATGCCTATCAATACCTTAGAAGGAATTATAATATCAGAGTGATTATAATCAAGCAAACATACAACTTCAGCCGTAGAGCTGGTCAATTCCCTAAATCTCAATTCATTGACAGAAGACACTTCATCGTCAAAAAAATATTCAAGATATTTGAACCATTCCCTACTTATCGGAAGGAAACAGGCAAGAAGAACAATTATTGCAAAAGGTTTTATCGTCTTCACATTTATAATTTAATAGTGCATTTATTGTTTATCGCAAAATTATAATTTTCCATAGGATTACAAAAACCATCAAAAATAAAAAAACCGCAGGCTCACACCCACGGTTTGATTTTAATGACGGTTACATTTCCATCAAGTACGATATTAGCAAATTAACTTATTAATATTCGAATTTTGAATTTAGCATTTCTCATTTTGAATTTTCATTTATTCCAGCCAAAAGCATCAAGAACGGAGCACTCCAGTTGATTGCGACTTCATTTGTTGAGTAGCTGCAAATCTCATCGTTGTAAGCTCTTGCCGGATATTCGCGAGTAGGATATTCGCTCTTCGGATGATCATAGTTGTAGACGTAGGTGTCACAATCACGTATGGCATCTAGAGTCGGTCCTCCGGCAAGCAATCCTGGCACCGGCACGGCTATTCCGTCACCTGTGCTTCGACGGTCGTGGATGAACATCGGCGATTTCTGTCCAAAACCAGTCACGAAACAGTAGCCTGTCGCATTACGTCCGATCATATAAGTAGTGATATCCTGGGCAGCCTTCAAATATTTCTTGTCGCCAGTCTTTTTATACTGAAGGAGCAAAATGGTTCCTGCATTCGCCAGTCCACCGTTGCTTCCCCACTCAAATTTGAAAAGAGGGAAACGACCCGGATCTTTCTCCATACGGTCGTAAAGCAAATTGGCCAACTTATCAAAATGCAATTCCGTCTTCTTCTTCAAATCCCCGTCTACCATATTATTTTCAACTCCTACAATCAAAGACATCAATGCGAATGACGCAGGGAGTTGCCATGTAGGCACATCATACTGGAATGTGTCGATAGCAGTCAGATCAATATACTTTTTATCTTTTGTGGCAAGATAAAGCTCCACATCAGCCCAGAACCGGAATTGTTCAGGGAATCTTGCAGTGTATGAGCCTGTTCCGATTGAATCCGGGTTGTGGAAAATGATTCCAGGATTCTTCTCCGCCCATTCATAAGCCCGCTTAGCATAACGCATCGCCTTTTCAGAAAAATCGGGATAATCTGGATTGTTCTTGTAGAGACGCGAGGCCTTCGCCATAATAGCTGCGAAACCATAGTTTGTGGCAGTGCTTTTTCCGATCATATATCTCTGAACATTTGTTTCAGCAGGCAATACCATCGGAACAAATCTCTTAGTCGTAACCTTGTGGGCAACACAACCGTCGACTGTATCAATCAAAGTAAGCATCCACTCCAGATTATACATCGCCTCATCCAGCACGTCTACTGTATTATTCGTGCTTTCAGGAATCTCCATGTCGAAATTCTTGTAGAACGACGGGAATGCCTCTGCACTCATGAGCATCGACTCCAATGCGATCGCTGAATTGACAGTGTATTTTCCATAATCACCCGCGTCGTACCAACCTCCTGGCGACTTCACCGTCGAGCCAGCCTTTCTTCCTGCACTCTCTGCAGACGGATGCACAATCACGTTGACGTCGGGATGACCAGCCTTATGAGCATAGCTCTGCCCGTGGAAATTGGAGAACTCCTCTGTGCAGTCGATTCCACAACGCCACAAGTAGAACGTCTTGTGAGCCCATAAAGTCAGATCATCATACGCTTTTGAAGAAATTGTGAAATTGTACGATTTCTTTCCTCCGACACTTAAATAATACTCACCAGACTTGTCATAAGATGAAAAATCCGCCCACTGCAAATCTTCTCCACTCAAATCCCAATATTTTTTCGGAGATAATTTACCTCTATAGCAGATCTTACCAGATGCAGCGTCGCACAAATAGAACGAATCAACTTTTCCATCCGGCACTACCATTGCCTTTTTATCTGAATTTGGAGTGTAGCCTAACTGTGAAACATGGATTTTCGCATCGTTCTTTGCCTCGCAACTCACCGTCGACAAAGCAAATGCAAATCCAACACATACAAAATCCTTATACTTCTTCATACAATTTTGTTTAATTCAGAACAAAAATAGATTATTTTATCGATAAAAACAAAGATTTAGTCGATAAAATAACAAAATAATCTCACATTCAATCTTTTGGAGGCATCATTTTGTGTTTTTCATCACAAAAACTATATTTGTATCAAACTTAAAATATCAGAATTATGAAGAAACTCTTCTTAGCAATATTGTTTTTATTTTCGCTCGCTTTCGTTGCAGAAGCGTGTTTCCCTGAATTTCCCAGAAAAATTGTCAAAGTAGACGGTGTATGTTACGCATACGATGCAGGCAGATGGTATGTAGCTGGTTTTGAGCAAGAACAAGACAGCATTGTGCTTAAAAGCGAAGTTTTCATAGATGGGAAAAAAGAGACGGTGGAGGATATATACATTAGAAAATATAATAACGCACACGATTTCAGTTCTGCGTCCCCAAGAGTTCTGGTGATTTCCAAGGGATTCAAAACTATAGCTATGCTAGATCTTCCTAAATTGGAAAAGCTATACATTTCCCAAACCATCATTAGGACACACGATGTATGCACATCAATGTACGCATGCTTTTATACTCCAAATTTGAAATCCATCATCGTCGACAAACAGAACAAAGATCTAAAATCAAAGGATGGCATTCTTTTCACAAAAGATGGAGCATACCTGCTTAAATATCCGGCAAAAAAAGCAGGAAAAGAATATTCGATACCAAACAACGTGAAGAGTATCTGTTATGGGGCATTTGAAAATTGTAATTTGAAAACCGTATATTATCCAAAACAGAAAAAAGGAATAGAATCCTACGATCAATTTGGAGTTTACGATACACACGACGAAGCAGCAGAGTCGATGGGATTCGATATCGGCAAAACCAAATTCATAGGGAGATGATATATAATTAGGCCTTTCTTCTGGTTGTTTGACAATCCGAAATTTGTCATTCATACACCAAAAACTATTTTTGTATCAAACTAAAATTCCAACATTATGAAGAAACTCTTCTTATCAATATTGTTTTTATTTGCGATTGTTTTTTTCGCAGAAGCGTGTCGACCTGAAATCCCCAAAAAAACAGCCAATGTAGACGGTGTATGTTACGGTTATGATGGTGGTGAATGGTATGTGAGAGGTTTTGAGCAGGATCAAGACAGCGTCGTGCTAAAACACAAAGTTGTAATAAATGGGGAGAAAGTGACAGTGGAGGAAATATACATTCAAGATTATAGGGACGACGCTGCATCCCCTAGAATTTTGGTGATTCCAAAGGGATTCAAAGCTGTAGCCCAGCTACATCTTCCAAAATTGGAAAAGCTATACATTCCCAAAACGGTAGACAGGACACACGACGTATGCACTTCAATGTACGCATGCTTTTATACTCCGAATTTGAAAACCATCATCGTCGACAAGCGAAACAAAGAGCTAAAGTCAGAAAATGGCATTCTTTTCACAAAAGATGGTGAGTACCTGCTTAAATATCCGGCAAAGAAAGAGGGAAAAGAATATTCGATACCCGACAACATGGAATTCATCTGTTATGGGGCGTTTGCCCACTGCGAATTGGAAACTGTCTATTACTCCAAACAGAAAAAAGGAATAGAATCCTACGAACAATTTGGAGTTTACGACACATCCGATAAAGCTGCAGAGTCGATGGGATTCGATATCGGCAAAACAAAATTCATAAGAAGATGATATATATAATTTAGGTCTTGACAATCCAAAATTTGTCATTCATACACCAAAAACTATTTTTGTATCAAACTAAAATTCCAACATTATGAAGAAATTATTCTTATCAATATTGTTTTTATTTGCGGTCATACTCTCAGCTGAAGCTTGTTATCCCGAAACTACGGATAGAGTAGTCAAAGTAGACGGAATTTATTATGCTTATAATGGTAATTGCGGCAGACGCATAGGCAGATGGTATGTCGCAGGATTTGAGCAAGACCAAGATAGTGTTGTGTTAAGAAACAAAGTTATCATCGACGGGGAAGAAGAAACCATCATTGATGTCTATATAATAGAATATTTACATTGCCGCAAATATGACGACAACATAAAAGTAAAGAATATCTTATTGGCATCGCCAAGAGTGCTGGTCATACCAGATGGGTTCATTACCATTTCCTCTTTATTCCTTCCAAAGTTGGAAAAACTATACATTTCTGAAACAGTAAAGAGGACTCACGATGTATGCACGTCTGAATATGCTGCTATTTATTCTGAAAAGTTGGAAGCTATCATTGTCGACCCCAAAAACAAAAATCTAAAATCAGTGGACGGAATACTTTTCTCAAAAGATGGAACCAAACTACTGAAATTTCCCAAATACAGAAAACTAAAAGAAGATGGCACAAAGCTGAAATACCCTAAATGCAGAAGAGAAAAAGAATATTCGATACCGGACGACGTGGAGGACATCTGCTATGGAGCGTTCAGCGGATGCCAGTTGGAAATAGTCTACTACCCTAAACAGAAAGGAGGAATAGAAAACTACGAGCAGTATGGGCTGTCCGACCCCTATGAAGAAGCCGTAGACAATTTGGGATTCGAACTCGGCAAAACCAAATTCATAGGAAAATGATTTCTCTGCAAGCAATGACATATCCATCAACCGAGATATAAGAGATAAACTTTCCCGTCGAAACATGTTTATCAAATAAAATACGTATTTTTGCAGACCAATTAACGATTTGATTAAATATGATCAAGCAGAAATTAGCGAAGTCCGTACTCAACTTGTTCGGATGGAAGATAGATAAAGAGGTTGAACTTCCGGAGAAGTGTGTGTTTTGCATAGCTCCACACACAAGCAACTGGGATTTCTTCGTGGGACTGTTTGCTTATCCGGCCATCGGAGGCAAAAAGAAACAGTTTATGATCAAGAAAGAATGGTTCATATTTCCATTCGGCATATTCTTCAAAGCCGTAGGAGGAATTCCAATCGACAGAAGCAGACGTATCTCCACTGTGGACCAGTTGGTGGAGGTCTGCAACAACACAGACCATTTCCACCTTGCGATAACACCAGAAGGGACACGCAAAGCCAATCCAAACTGGAAACGTGGGTTCTACTATATCGCAAAGAAAGCGAACATCCAGATCGCTCTTATATATTTCGACTACAAGAAAAAAGAGATCGGAATAAAGAAAATGTTCACTCCTACGGATGATGCGGAAGCAGATATCGCGGCAATCAAGGAGTATTACAGAGGAGTCAATGCAAAATACCCAGAAAATTTTGCCATTTAATTTGTAGCAGACTTCTAAAAGAAATATTTTTGCACAAGTTACCCCACGCATGTGGGATAGTATTAACTTATAAATAAGGTTAACGATAATGTCAAAAGTTGTCATCATTGGTGTCGGCGGAGTCGGCACAGTTGTTGCTCACAAAGTAGCGCAAAACATTTCAGTGTTTGAGAGTGTGACGCTAGCAAGCCGCACTAAATCTAAGTGCGATGCATTAGCCCAGACGCTTAAAACGAAGTATGGAGTGCAGTTTGAGACGGATAGCGTCGATGCTGACAATGTAGATGAGATTGTAGCTCTATTCCGTCGCCACAATCCAGAATTAGTTATCAACGTTGCTCTTCCATACCAAGATTTGGCTATCATGGACGCTTGCTTGATATGCGGAGTCAACTATCTCGACACAGCCAACTACGAGCCAAAAGACGAGGCTCATTTCGAATACAGCTGGCAGTGGGCTTACAAGAAAAGATTTGAAGACGCAGGTCTGACAGCTATACTTGGTTGCGGTTTCGACCCAGGTGTTTCTGGTGTATACACTGCATATGCGGCAAAGCATCACTTCAAAGAGATGCAGTATCTTGATATTGTAGACTGTAATGCCGGCAACCACCACAAAGCATTCGCCACAAACTTCAACCCTGAGATCAACATCCGTGAGATCACTCAGAAGGGTCGTTTCTACCAGGATGGCAAGTGGGTTGAGACAGGAGCTCTAGAAATCCACAAGCCACTTACATATCCGAACATCGGACCAAAGGAGTCATACTTGATGTACCACGAAGAGTTGGAGTCGTTGGTAAAGAACTATCCTTCAATCAAACGTGCACGTTTCTGGATGACATTCGGACAGGAGTATCTTACTCACTTGCGTGTGATCCAGAACATCGGTATGGCAAGAATCGACGAAGTTGAATACAATGGTGTCAAAATCGTTCCTCTACAGTTTTTGAAGGCTGTGCTTCCTAATCCAAAAGATTTGGGAGAGAACTACGAGGGAGAGACTTCAATCGGATGCCGTATCAAGGGAATCGGCAAAGATGGCAAAGAGTTGACATACTACGTATACAACAACTGTAGCCACCATGAAGCATATATCGAGACAGGCATGCAGGGTGTAAGCTACACAACAGGAGTGCCAGCGATGATCGGAGGTATGATGTTCTTGACAGGCAAGTGGAAGAAAGCTGGAGTTTGGAATGTAGAAGAGTTTGATCCAGATCCATTTATGGAGCAGCTCAACAAGCAAGGACTTCCTTGGTTTGAGGTGTTCAACGGAGATTTGGAGCTATAATATAAACAATCCAATTGCAGAGACGCGTTGTCACGCGTCTCTCAATTTTATGAAACAATAACAAAAAAAGATGATTTTCGGTAAAAAGAAAATAAACTGGAAAGTTCCGAAAGGTGTAGAGCCAACAGAGTTCGACCGTAAGATTTTGAACTTCCAGAACCGTGGATTCTTAGTTCCAAAGAACGAGTTAGTTCTTAATGAGGAGCAGATTGAAGGAATCCGCAGAAGTGGAGTCGTGAATACGGGAGTGCTTGATGCAGTAGCGGCAGCCATTCGTCCAGGCATGACAACACAGGAGATTGACGACATCGTATATCAGTATACAATCGATCACGGTGCAATTCCAGCTTGTCTGAATTACGAAGGTTTTCCAAAGAGTGTTTGTGTATCACGCAATGAAGTTGTGTGCCACGGAATACCAAGCACAACTGAAGTGTTGAAAGAGGGAGATATTGTGAATGTAGACTGCACAACCATCCTCGACGGTTATTTTGCAGACGCATCACGTATGTTTATCATCGGAGAGACAACACCAGAGAAGAAACGTCTTGTCGACGTGGCTAAAGAGTGTTTGGATTTGGCGATCGATATCTGCAAACCGTTCACTTTCGTCGGTGATTTTGGAAACGCAATCGAGAAACATGCCAAAGCAAACGGATATTCTGTAGTAAGAGAGTTGTGTGGACATGGTGTAGGATTGAAATTCCATACAGAACCAGAGGTTTGCCACTACGGCAAAAAAATGTCAGGTATGCTGTTGGTGCCAGGAATGGTGTTCACAATAGAGCCAATGATCAACATGGGTGTCCGCAACGTCACATTCGACAAGAAAGATGGATGGACAGTCCGCACAGCAGACCTTTTGCCTTCAGCACAATGGGAACATACATTCGTGATGAGAGAGGATGGTCTTGAGATCTTGACATACTAAGACAAGAGTTTGTCACTAAAAAAACAAAGCGAGAATATGCATTTGCACATTCTCGCTTTTGATTTAAGATGATTTATATCCTTAAAGAGTTTCTATTTCATTCAAAGACAGTTTGGTTAGTTTGGCTATGAGAGATGGATTCATTCCTTCTTTCTTCATTTCTTTTGCAATTTGGATGGAATTATTTTTCCTACCTTCCTCAATACCTTCCTTCCTACCTTCTTTCCTACCTTCCTCAAGACCTTCTTTTCTACCATCCTCAAGACCTCGCTCGTATCCAGCCTCCTCCATATCAACTTCATCCTCAAGGGCTTTCAAACTTGCCTCATAGATCCTGTGTTCTTTCTCGGAAAGAGCACCTATCTTAGCCTTCTCGATAAGACGAAGTAGTCCTTCGTCCGCTCGTTCATATACTGATGGGTCGATATTTTCCATACGTCCTAAATTTTTGAAGAAGTCAAACCAAATGTCCCTTTGGGTTATGTTGTTGGCATCCAAAGAGAACTGTGGCAAAGATATAAAATATTTTCGATGTCTGTCCCAAAATATCTTTCCTGTGTCCAAATCACACTCTGCGGTACGTGTAACCGCCTTGTCGATATCAGCCATGTTCTTGCCCATAATGAAGATACCTATGATTTTTGGAATGTCTTTCTTCATCTTCCTCCATGCGTGTCCTCTTTTGATTTTGCTGTCCATAAGTTTGTAGACGTAGAAGTTAGCACGAGTCTTGAAGAATTTCTGACATGAGTTCTGCATTTCAATCAAGATGGAATTTCCTTTGTTTGTAGTACAGAGAAGGTCGAATGTGACACCTCGTTTGTCCTTTTGGGAGGCTGTTTTCTCCACATTCTCAAACTTTACTCTTGTGATTGTGTCCTCGTCGCCATCCAAAATGGCATTTAGAAATGATTTCATGATGATCGGGTCTGACATGCAATATTTGAACCCGAAATCACATCGTAAATCGATAAATTTACCCATTTTTTATCTGTTTTTATTTTTTGTACTATGTCTAATCATAAAGACTAAACAATTTCAGATGCAAATATATTAATTTCCATTGAATGATATACATCAATCAATAATTAATTTCCGTATGTCTCATGGAAATGGTAGGAGGAAACTCTTGTAATGGAAGGTTAATGATTCCGTCCCCGAAGGGGACACATCGACTTTAGTCAACCCTATCCGATTGTTGCATAGCTTGTTATGCTACTGTCGGGGAAGAGACAAAAAGTTTGTATTACTAACTGTCGGAGCGATGTCGCACCTGGAGTCTAAGGTCAGACACTAACCTCAATCTTCAAATTTCAGTTTATCTTCCTCCCAATCCTTATATTTCTGAGAAAGGAGATTCAACCATTTTGCCAGTTGTTGGATCGCATCCATAGTCTCTTTCGACACTTCTTTACCTGATATTTTCAGCATCGTCGTGCCATAAAGAGCAGTGAGTGCCAAATCAACATCGTTGACCTCTGCCCCACTCTTATTTTTTGCTCTGAACTCCTGCAGCACAGGCAATATCTGGAAAAACAAAGCATTGTATGAAATCTGTTCTGGAGTCTGAAGCAATTTCATATGAAGGTCATTCATATCGTCCACAACATTCATTATGAACTGAAGATGTCCGAACGACTGTTTCTGCTCGTTCACCATTCCAGAAATCATATTGTCGTACCACTCACGGATCGCTTTCTTATCAACATCGTCCGCATAACGGGAGATTATATTCTGATCAATCTTCTCTATATCCAGACCAAAAGCTCTGATTATGTCTTCAATCTGCCAGATATAAAGCACATACTCAGATATACTTTTATTTCTCAACTGTTTTGCTGCAATCATAACTCTGTATCTAAAACTGATTAATCATCGTCGTCGTCCAGATCAAAATCCCAATCCCAGTCATCACTGATAAATTGAGGTTCCGTATATTCATTGATGTCTCTACGGTCTTTTTTAGTAGGTCTGCCAGCTCCACGATCTCGCTGTCCGTTGGATGTATAACGGCTAAGTTCAAGGATCTCTATCTGTTCCTGTGGAGTGACATTCTCCATGAATTCAGGCACAAGTTTGGCACCCATACGGTTCTCGCTCAACGCAAGCACCTTGAAAGAGTATGTGATCGGGGCACGCTTGATCTGGATGACATCACCTACGCGAATCATCTTCGACGCTTTTTGGGAATTGCCACCCACCATGACATGACCTTTTTTGCAAGCCTCAGCCGCCAATGTTCGCGTCTTGAACAATCTTACAGCCCACATCCATTTATCGATGCGTACCTCCTCCTTAACCTCTTTTGCCATTACTTGTTGTTGTATTGGTTCATTGTGATGTCGAGTCCTTGAAGAATGAAAGAGACAAGAGCGTCCGCCGCAATTTTTTTTCTTTCTGGCATAGCCGCCTTATCCTCTTCGCCAAACTCACCCAGCACAAAGTCTACCTGCTTGCCTTTAGGGAAATCGTTGCCGATACCGAATTTCAGACGAGCATACTTCTCTGTGCCAAGAAGCTCCTGGATATTTTTCAGACCATTGTGACCACCTGCGCTACCACTACCCTTGATACGTATCTTACCAAAAGGAAGAGAAAGGTCATCCACAACGACAAAGATGTGATCAACATCTATCTTTTCTTTATTTGCCCAATAGCGTACTGCATTTCCGCTAAGATTCATATATGTGTTAGGCTTCAACAGGATAAATTCCTTGTTTTTCACACGACCCTCGGCGATAGCTCCGTAACGTTCGTCCTTAAAAACAAGATTGGACGCTTCGGCAAAAGCGTCCAATACCATAAATCCAATGTTGTGCCTTGTGTTGGCATACTCGTCTCCGATGTTGCCAAGCCCAACAATCAGATATTTCATTATGAGTTAGCTCTTGAACCACGAGTTGCCTTAACTGTAGCAACAACGTTGATAGGATTGTTCAACAACTCAAGATTCTCGTATGACAATGCGCCAACCTGGATTGACTTACCGATACCTAGGTTCTCAACATTAACGATCAATCTGTCTGGGAAGTTAGTGTAGATACCCTTAACACGAAGCTTTCTCATCTGCTGAGACAACTTACCTCCTAGCTTAACACCTTCTGCAAGACCCTCAAGCTTGATAGGAATTTCGATTACAACTGGCTTCTCAGTTGAGATCTCAAGGAAGTCGATATGAAGAATGTTATCCTTAACTGGGTGAACCTGAAGGTCCTTCAAGATAGCTGTAACTGTCTTACCAGCGATAGTCAACTCAACGATGTATACGTTTGGAGAGTAGATAAGCTTTCTAACATCACCCTCTTTAACTGTAAAGTGCTTTACATCGCTACCACCGTAAAGTACACATGGGATAAGACCGTTTGCACGAGTCTCCTTTGTAGCCTTCTTGCCTAGATCTGCACGAAGCTCACCTGAAAGTTGAAATTTTTCCATTTCTTTAATAATTTTTTAAGTATACTCAGGATTAGATTTTCTAATCCCCCATAATACTCCTCAATGATTTTTTGCCGAAAATCAAGAAAAGCGATGCAAAGATAAACAGAAAAATGCAAAACACAAAACAGACAATGTGAAATGTGCCCGAGAATCAAAATAATCTTTGAAAATCGTAATGAATTATATAATTTTGCAGAGTTTTTTGAAAAACGCCATGGATATAAACAATCAAGAGACTATCAACTTTATAAAGTCAGCGATTCTTTTTTGTCGTGTTATCGAGCAATCTGCCGACGACACTTCTAAGGATTTCGCTAAAAACCTTGCGGGATCATTGGCTGGCTTATATGCTGCGACTGTCGACCTTCCTTCTTACGATGAGGAGTACGACGATATCGAACTTGAATGTAAAGTGACGGAGGCTATGTACAACTCTGTCGTGCAAATTGTCAGCGACAAACTTGGTGCACACGACGATTTTCTGACCGTCGACCACGTTGACATGCAATACAGCGATACTCCTATTGTAGTCCATGTGTCGGAAGACATCGCCGATATCTATCAGGACATCGTCGATATGACACATCGAATCCAGAGTGCGGACAACGCAATCATGTGTGCCGCTCTTAAAGAGTGTGTGGATCACTTCCACGAGTTCTGGGGACAGTGTCTTACCCGCAGTTTGGGTGCTCTCCATTCTTATATATCAGCACCAGACGACGAAGAAGAAGATTGACAACAAATGGGACAGTTTGCTGAATCTATAACCAAAGAGGAAATCCAGCAGTTGCCGTACGCATCTTTCGACGGCGACATAATCGTCGTGTCAAAATTCGACATGGTGAAGGAGGCTGTCGACTATTTGAGCAAGCAAAAAGTACTTGGTGTTGACACAGAGACAAAACCTGTCTTTGTAAAAGGCAAGACCAACCAAGTGGCTCTCTTACAGATAAGCTCGGAGCAACGCTGCTATCTGTTCCGTCTCAACCTATTGAATATTCCTGAATCAGTGGCTGAACTTTTTGCGAACCCTAACATCACAAAGATCGGACTCAGCCTTCACGACGACTTCCGCCAACTCCGCAGACGCATGCCAGACTTCAAATGCGAGAATTATGTGGAGCTACAGAGCTACGTGGAGAAATTCGGAATCAAAGACAAAAGTCTGCAGAAAATATACGCTATAATCTTCAAACTCCAGATCTCAAAACGTCAGCAGACTTCCAACTGGGAAGCCAATCCGCTCGACCATGCGCAGATCAAATATGCGGCTCTCGATGCCAACGCTACACTCCAAATCTACAACACGTTGAGTCAGAGTGAAGAGGGCAAGAGATTCCCTGCCGAGCATCTTTCTTCAGCTGTATTGGAGCAAATGCAGCTGGCTCAGCAAGAACGTGCAAAAGAGAAAAAAGAAAGACGCGAGAAAAGGAAAGCCGAACTTGAGAAAAAGCCGAAAGTGGTCGTGCAGAAAAGTCCGGAAGAGATTTATGAGGAAAACATGCAGTCAATCTCCCGTCTTTACAAGAAATTCCAGGGACATCGTCCTTCTACGATCACTCCGATCGCACAGGCTGGATCTGGCAGACAATATTTCATTGTAGACGGAGAGTCTGGCAAATACGTAGCCACTATAGGAGAAACAGTGGAAGAGAACAATGCTTTCATATATCTCGCAAGACAACTGAAGAGAGCAGGTGCATCGGTGCCAAAAGTATTCCACGTCTCCAAAGATAAGATGATCTATCTGCAGACCTACTGCGGCAACGACTCATTATATAAAGTGCTCGACAGATTCCGTCAAACAAACGAATATTCCAAGACCAGCATCCGAATGCTTTGCAAAGTGATGTCAGACTTGGCAAGAATACAGTTTGTTGGAGCAAAGACGGTGGATTTTGCCAAATGTTATCCAGAATCAGAATTCTCAAGAGATGGATTGATGGCCGACTTTGCCAAATTCGAGACATACTTTGTAAAGAAGCATCCGATAGAATACTCAGAATCCCGTCTGCACGATGATTTTGAAAAGATGTGGACGACGATGAGTGAAATCCAAAAAGACGCATGGGGATTCATGTACAGAGATTTCCAGTCTCGCAATGTCATGGTGAAATCAGGCGGATTATGGTATATTGATTTTCAGGGAGGACGACGCGGACCAATCTGGTATGATCTGGTATCGTTTGTTTATCAAGTAAGAGCGAAATATCCAGAATCCGTTAAGACGCAGATGATCTCCGTCTACTTGAAATCGATAAAGAAATTCATCGAGATCACAGACGACGAATTTTACGGCAACCTCTCATTCTTTATTCTGACCCGCATGGTCCAAGTGCTTGGCACCTACGGGCTCCGTGGTTTGGAAGAGAGAAAAGAGACATTCCTCGGACAGATTCCAGATACCTTGAAAGTATTGGGGAACGTTGTCGACAAATTTGAGTCTGAATATCCGGAACTTATAAAAGTCATAAAAGAAGCGACGAAGCATTATGGAGAATAAGGAATTGGTAGTCAAAGTGTTCAGTTTTTCTTATAAGAAAGGGATTCCTGCCGACGAATCAGGCAACGGAGGAGGCTATGCTTTCGACTGTCGTGCTGTGCACAACCCAGGCAGATACGAAGAATACAAGCAACTCACTGGCAGAGACAAGCCTGTGATTGATTTCTTGGAGAAAGACGGTGAGATTCTCACATTCCTTGATTCAGTTTGGGCATTGGTAGATTTCCACGTCGCACGCTATATGGAGCGAGGATTCACAAGCCTGATGGTAAGTTTCGGTTGTACAGGAGGACAGCACCGTTCAGTCTACTCAGCACAGAAGACAGCAGAGCACATCTCTGAAAAATTCGGAGTGGAAGTGAGACTGGAGCATGTGGAGCAACACATTAAAGAAATTCTAAATGCGAAATTATAAATGCTAAATGTGGAATGTGCCACACTCTAACCCATCAACTCTAACCCCTAACCAAAAAAATGGACAAAACCGAGATCATAAAGATATCCGTCATCGCACTCATCATCGTCGCACTGCTCAACGCGATTGGGATGAGTAGCAATATCCACATCAGATGGACGTTGAAATTGTTCACTGGAGTTTCATTGTTCATCGTCATATTATATTGGAAAACAATCCCATACAAGAACAAGCTCAGCGACGACAATCTGAAAAAGTTTGAGGCAGTCGGCAACATTTGCGACCCCATCTTCAATCTGTTCACGAACCTGCCAAAAATCAAATTGGGAGAATATACAGAGATGAATGTAGCACCATTGGTGGTTTGTGGAATCCTGATATTGATTTTGATGATGCTGTAATATTACAGAGTTCACACAGGTGTGACTAATTATAGGAATATAATAAAAACCTGCAGTGTCAGATTTGACGCTGCAGGCTTTTTTTTTCGTATTTTACAATATACGAAATATGATTTATCTAACTAGCACTGTCTTGGTCACACTTCCAGTCTTGACGATATACATTCCCGTTGATACGTTGAACTTCACAACAGACTCAGAATTCTGGTTGAATACCTGGCGGCCAAATATATCAAATACATAAATAGTCTCGTCAGCATTCTCTACAACGACACTGCCATTCTGTGTGTAGATCGACACATTAGTGTTTGCGACAGACTCAGGAGCAAAAGACAATTGAGTATTCCAGAACACTCTGCACTTGTTATCTTCATCTGATTCAGAACTCCAGTCATCATCCCATCCTGCTGGCTTTTCTTTTGCCGAACAATAGATTCCATTTTTCTCATTCGCAGCTGAAACTTGCAGTTCCGTGCAACCATAGAAGACATCCTCTCCCATCTTAACAACAGAAGAAGGAATAGTAACGTTAGTCAGACTTGAGCAATCTTTGAATGCAGTTCGTCCAATAGTAGATACAGAATTCGGAATTTCCACAGAAAGCAAGCTTTTGCATCCTTTGAACGCACTGTTTTCAATAGAAGTGACAGAATTTGGAATTTCAACGGAGCTTAACTTTGAGCAATCAGAAAATAGAGTATTACTGATAGTCACAAGCGAATTTGGCAACTCAACAGAAGTCAATTTAGAGCAACCAGAGAAAGCTCTTCCTCCTATGTTTGTGACAGAGTTTGGAATTGTCAAAACTGTCAATCCAGAGCAAGCAATAAACGCCTCTTCTCCAATAGATTTAACAGATTCTGGAATTTCGACAATGGAAAGTTTTGAACAGCGTCCAAATCCTCTTGCTTTAATGTTGACTAGAGAATTGGAAAGACGTAGAGATGTCATTCCATTACAGTCCATAAATGCACTTGCACCAATTTCGACAACGGAATTCGGAATATACACAGAATTCAAATTATAGCAACAAGAGCATGCACTACCAACTATTATTTTACAATTGTTGTTTATCTCTAATGTCTTGATTGCTTCATCTTTTACACTCACAAGTACAAGATATGGATTTTTTTCATTTCCCAGATATTTTGCATTATCATATTCATTGTATATTAAATTATCACAGCCTGAGAAGACATTATCACCTATAGTAGTAATAGTGTTCGGAATATCAAGAGAAACCAAATACTCGCAATTAAAGAACGCATTATCACTGATTGCAGAAACTGTGTATTTAACACCTTCTATCTCCACAGTTTCCGGAATAAC
Organism: Bacteroidales bacterium; assembly: GCA_015061115.1. Classification (GTDB taxonomy): domain Bacteria; phylum Bacteroidota; class Bacteroidia; order Bacteroidales; family Paludibacteraceae; genus UBA1723. Next base: position 36,848 of record SUXE01000015.1, read on the forward strand.
GATTTCCCCAAAAGCCATGCCCATATTCGCCGCAGAAACAGCAACTTCATTATCCTTATCTTTTAAGATAGTATACTTAAGATACTCCAATGGTTGTGCACCCCATAATGGTTTCAAATAGATATCTCCGTCTTCAGTTTCGTATTCGTTCCAAGTTTCTTTCCATTCTTCTGGCTTTTCTTTCGCTTCACAATAAATTCCTTTTTCATCACCAGCCTCATATAGTTTTGTGCAGCCATCGAACATTCCATAACCAATTTTAGCAACAGAAGCAGGAATATAAATTAAAGGCAAACTTGAGCAATCACGGAAAACAGAATATCCCATAGATGTTACTGAACTTGGGATAGTCACTGAAAGAAGGTTTTTACATCCAGAGAAAACAGAATTTCCAATAGTAGTCACTGAGTTTGGAATAGTCACTGAAAGAAGGTTTTTACATTTTGAGAACGCACTGTTTTCAATAGAAGTGACAGAATTTGGAATTTTAATGGATATTAAATTTGGGCAATCAGAAACCAGACCATTACTGATAGTAGTGAGAGAATTTGGCAACTGAATAGAAGTCAATTTAGTGCAACCTGAGAATGCCGATCTTCCAATACTTTCGACTGAGTTTGGAATTATCATTTCAGTCAACGCAGAGCATGAGATGAAAGCTTCCTCTTCGATAGTTGTTACAGAATTAGGAATCTCAATTGCCGCAAGTTTATAGCAACGTCCAATTCCCCTTGCCTTAATAACGGTAAGATTTTCAGAAAGACGGATAGAAGTCATTCCATTGCAATCCATGAATGCACTTGACGAAATTTCAGTAACCGAGTTCGGAATATATACAGAAGTCATATCATAACTTCTTGAGAATCCAGAAGATGCAATAGAGGTAACAGTATATTCAACCCCTTCATATTCTACACTTTCAGGAATTTTGACATCACCTGAAATAGTGGTCTTTGCCGCGGAGACAGACACTTCTTTTTCATTTGTTGTTTTAACAGTGTACTTAAAATCACCAATCACAAACGAATCTGCTGCACTTGCAGCCAAGGTAGAAAGCAACAATGCGAAAACTAAAAAACATTGTTTGATTGTGTAAAAATGTTTCATATTGATTTTTATTGATTAATTTCGGGCGCAAAATTAAGCAATGTCCTATTTTACACAAGCAACTTTCGCCGTTTTCACATAATTTAACAATATTTTAAAAATCAGACATTATCCATGCACTCTTTTTCCTCAAATGACACCATATAACTTTGATTCTGGTACTATTCCCGTCTTTCACATCCAAGATCCACCATGCCCATTTCATCCGTCAGTTTTTTTTGGGGGATACCACATATTTATATAAAGCCAACTACTTTTGCCATCTCTATCAGACGTAATAATATTCTACTGCTTTTCTGCGTCTTTCTCCATATCAACTAAATTTTGAAGCAGGGCAACCTGATATCATTCATCGTAAGGTCACCGTCATTCATAAACCATACTTTCCCGAACCTAAATATGCTGTTTTTCTTCGTTTTTTCTCACTGTCTTCTCCTATTTTACAGCCATTTTTGATTCCAACATTAAAGATTTTATCAACATTATCACCGAAAAAGCGAAAAAACAAAACGAAAATTTAGTAATAAGAAAAAAGATTTGTAATTTTGCAAACCAAATGAAAGCCATGGATAGATTTATCATAGACTTGAAGCATCTTGAGAAAGGAGTTTACAACTATCACTTTTCGATGACCGATGAGGATTTCGAGAAGATAGGAGGCTCGGAGTTTCAAAAAGGAGATGTGGAAGTCGACGTGGAGATGAGGGTTTCATCGGGAGATTCTTTCTCTTTCGACTTTGAGATAGACGGCACGGTGATTGTTCCTTGCGACAGATGTCTTGAAGATATGGAGCTTGAGATTTCCACAGATGGTCATTTCGACGCCAAGTTTGGCGACGGAGAATCAGATGATGAATTGGTGTTCATTTCTGAGATCGACCAGAAGATTGACCTTTCATGGCACATATACGAGTTTATTGCTCTCGCAATTCCGATTCGCCATGTCCATGAAGACGGCGAATGCGATGAAGCAATGGCTGAGAAATTTAGAAGTCACGAGTGTTTCGAAAGCGGCGAAGATGATGAGGATAGCGAGTCTGCCGACCTGGCAAGTGATACGGCAGCAGGTGAGAAGGAGATTGATCCGCGTTGGGAAGCACTGAAAAATTTTAAAATAAAATAACATTAAATAATAAAGCAAAATGGCACATCCTAAGAGACGTCAGGGAAAGACAAGAGGAGCAAAGAGAAGAACTCACTACAAAGCAGTAGCACCAACACTTGCTGTTTGTCCTAACTGTGGTTCATTGCACATCTTCCACACAGTATGTGGTGAGTGTGGTTACTACCGTGGTAAGGTAGCAATCGAAAAAGCAGTAGAGGAGTAAAAAACTTTTGCTTATCGAAAATAAACACCCCGAGAGATTTTCTACTCGGGGTTTTTATGTTTAATGTAATTGTTTGCCGACACACAACTCCGACAAGCAATCACAATCATCAATTAAATTATATATGGTTCGTCTTCTTCTTTGCCGACATGGTCAGACTGAATGGAATGTGGCTCACAGATTCCAAGGCCAAACCAACTCCAACCTCACTACGCTTGGTGAACAACAAGCTGTGAAACTTGGCGAGAGGCTTGCAGGAACCCACATCGACGCCGTCTACAGCAGTTCACTGCAACGTGCGTTGGACACCGCAAAACTTATTGTGGGCAAACGTGGTTTCGACATCATTCCCGTCGACGCATTGAAAGAGATATATCTCGGCAAACTCGAAGGCTTGACTTTTGAGGAAGGCGAACGTCTATACCCAGAAGCCATGATGCATTTCTGGGACCTCACTTCAAACACCGATGAGCGTGAGGCTGTGGGCGACGTGATGCGTCGTGCATCCCAAACTATTGAAGAGATTGCACAAAAGCATCCCAATCAGACTGTTCTTATCGTCACTCACGGCGTGGTGCTCCGTTCTCTTTACATCTACTTCAAACGCTGGGACATGAAGGACGCTTCCAACCAGCCTAAGCCACAAAGCACTTGCCTTTGCGACATCCGCAAAGAGGCCGGTGTGTGGGATATCAAGATGTGGAACGACACCGAGCATCTTAACGATTTAGTCTCTGCAAACACTCATCCTTTCATCTAAGATTCTTATGGCAGACAGTGGATTCATATCTATAAAGGGTGCGCGAGTACACAACCTTAAAGATATAGACATCAAAATACCTCGCAATAAACTGGTGGTGATCACCGGTCTTTCTGGTTCGGGCAAGTCCTCTCTTGCCTTCGACACTCTCTATGCGGAAGGCCAACGCCGTTATGTGGAGAGTCTTTCGTCGTATGCCCGCCAATTCTTGGGCAGAATGAGCAAACCAGAGGTGGACTACATCAAGGGGCTTCCTCCGGCAATCGCTATCGAGCAGAAAGTCAGCACAAGGAATCCTCGCTCCACCGTCGGCACATCAACAGAGATATATGAATATCTCAAACTTTTGTTCGCCCGCATCGGCCGCACTTTCTCTCCTGTTTCAGGCGAAGAGGTGAAGCGTCATCAAGTGTCGGACATCGTGGATTATATTCTTTCGTTTGAAGACGGTACAAAAGGAATGATTCTTTCATCGCTTTCCAAAGATAAAGATAATCTTGTGGAGACGGTGGAGAAAGCCAAACTGGAAGGTTTTGCACGCTTGCTAATAGATGGCAACGTGATCAAGATAACAGACTTCTCTGCAGAAATGGCAAAGAGCTGCAAAGAGGCTTACATTGTTGTGGACAGATATGTGGTGCGTCACGACAATGAGACAAAAAACCGTGTGTCCGACTCTGTGCAGACAGCATTATGGCAGGGCGACGGTTCTTCTTGCCAAATATTGGTTTACACTCCTGATGGAGAGACGTTGAAGCAGTTCAGCACAAAATTTGAGGCTGACGGAATATCTTTCGACGAGCCAACCGAGCTGATGTTCAGTTTCAACTCGCCATACGGAGCATGTCCAGTCTGTGAAGGATTCGGACGTGTGGTAGGCATTGATGAAGACCTTGTCGTGCCAGACAAAACATTGTCGGTATATCAAGGAGCCGTGATATGCTGGCGTGGAGAAAAGATGGGAGAATGGCTACAGGATTTCATTTTCCACGCAGAAGCGATCAAATTTCCAATACACAAGCCATATTTCCAGCTGACAACAGAAGAAAAGAACAAGCTATGGCATGGCACACAGCTCACTCAAGGAATCGATGACTTCTTCAAGTTCGTCGAGTCACAACAATATAAGATCCAATACCGTGTGATGCTTGCCCGCTATCGTGGCAAAACAATCTGCCCTAAATGCGGTGGCACACGTTTGAAGGAGAACGCGTCATGGGTGAAGGTGGCAGGAAAAAGCATCACCGAATTGGTGGATATGCCAGTGTCGGAATTGAAAGTGTTCTTCGACAATCTACAACTCACTGAACAAGACCAGGCAATCGCCAAGCGTCTGTTGATCGAAATCAAAAACCGTTTGACATTCTTGGTAGACGTGGGGCTTGGCTACCTGACTCTGAACCGTCTGTCCAACTCCCTTTCCGGAGGTGAGAGCCAACGTATCAACCTTGTGACATCATTGGGTAGCAGTCTCGTAGGCTCACTATACATCCTTGACGAGCCAAGTATAGGTCTGCACAGTCGCGACACAGAACGATTAGTGTCAGTGTTACGCAGACTACAGAAACTTGGCAACACTGTGGTTGTGGTAGAGCACGACGAAGAGATCATGCGTGCGGCCGACTATATCATAGATATCGGTCCTGAATCCGGACGCAACGGAGGTAAAGTAGTGTTTGAGGGATCTCCTGAAGACGCGAAAAAAGCCAAGCAGCAAGAGGGACTACACAGCTACACTATAGATTATCTTAACGGAGTAGAGAAAATACCAGTGCCGGAATTCCGTCGCCCATGGAACAACTATATCGAGGTCAAAGGAGCATTGCAAAATAATCTGAAAGGCTTCGACGTGAAGTTTCCACTCAACGTGATGACTGTTGTGACTGGTCCGAGTGGTTCAGGAAAATCATCACTTGTGAGAGATATATTCTATCTTTCACTAAAGAGGATATTGGATGAGTCAGAAGAGAAACCTGGTTTGCATTCAGCTGTCACTGGAGCCACAGACTTGATCAAAAATGTGAATTTTGTGGACCAGAATCCGATTGGAAAATCATCACGATCAAATCCTGTGACGTACGTCAAAGCTTACGATGAGATCCGCAAACTGTTTGCTGACCAACAACTATCCAAGCAGATGGGCTACCGCAGCGCTCATTTCTCATTCAACACAGAAGGAGGACGATGCGACGAATGTCAGGGAGAAGGAACGACGACAATAGAGATGCAGTTTATGGCAGACTTGGTATTACCATGTGAAAGCTGTAAAGGAATGCGTTTCAAGCAAGACATTCTGGAAGTCCGCTACCGTGGCAAGAACATCTACGACGTGCTAGAAATGACCATCAACCAAGCTGTGGAATTCTTCTCAGAGAAGATGGAGTCGACAGAGAAGAAGATAGTCAAGAGACTGAAATCATTGCAGGATGTCGGACTTGGCTATGTCAAACTTGGACAATCATCGTCAACATTGTCGGGAGGAGAGAGCCAACGTGTGAAATTGGCAGCGATCCTGGCAGAAGAGAAGACACAACCAACAATCTTCATCTTCGACGAGCCGACCACAGGACTTCATTTCCACGATATCAAGACACTGTTAAAAGCATTCAACGCATTGATTGAGAAAGGACATACCGTCGTCATCATCGAGCATAACATGGATGTAATCAAATGTGCGGATCATGTGATAGATATCGGTCCCGACGGAGGAGATAAGGGAGGAGAACTTGTGTTTGCAGGTACACCTGAAGAGCTTATAAAAAATGAAAAATCATTCACTGCAAAATGCTTGAAAGCAAAATTTGCAAACGATGGACTGATTTTTTAATGCGTAATTCGTAAAAAAACTATGGACGACAATAAAATTTTAGACAAATTGAAAGCTGCTCTTAAAATCGCAGAGATCGAATTTCTGGAGAAAAAAGCAGCCAACAATGAAACGGTAATCCTTTCAGACAAAGACGGCAACATCGTGGAAATACCTGCAAAGGAATTACTAAAAAAGCGAAATCTTTAACAATTAATAAATCGTATAGACGGGGCATCTCCCCGTCTTTATTTTTCGCTGATCTGCAACAGGCAATTGGGGCGATGGCGAGTTTTTTGGATTACATTCCAAAAAAGTGGCGAGTTTTTCGGAATAGGCATGAAATTTCATTTTGAAAAGTTTTTAGGCATTCAATAACGGAGATATTTCCTATCTTTGTGAAAGGAGATCTGTTATTATATAACAGACAACAAAACGCATAAACCTGCGTATAACATAGTAAGGGTATATACTAACAAAAAATGTCACGCCACGTCATCATAATAGGAAACGGATTCGACTTATTCCTTGGCAGAAAAACCAAGTATAGCGATTTCTACAAGAGCGATATTTATTGCCCTAAGGATTATCCTGCACCTTTGATTGACTATCTCAACCAGTGGCAGCCGACGAGGGGGTTAAGCGACGTCAAATGGTTTGACTTCGAAACAGAACTCTACAACTATTCCCAAATAAACCACGACATCAAAGATCCAATAAGCCCGGAAGAGCATAAGGTCCTTGCATATATAAAAGAACGGAATTGTCCGGTAAGTGCAGATGAGATAAGTGACTTTCTATACGTGCCATCCAACGATTCTGGCGAAGTTTACGTATTATACAACAATCCAGAAGTGGAGATACGCGAACTTTTCTTAAAGCAAACTGTTTGCAATCTTGAAAAGATGGTGGAGAGACATCTTCTTTCACAAACCGAAGACTTGAAGCTTTATTATCTGAAGGATCCTGTTTACGCTGAATCCAAAGAGGTCAGAGACAAAGAGGCTTTCAAGAAGATAAAGAGTGGACTTCGTGATTACCTGCTCAGCCAGCCGTTTTCCCATACAAACGATGAAGCGTTAAGGAATCGTCTGAATACGATTTTTGAAATGGACAAGTTTGATCAAATTGAAGTGTTTACATTCAATTACACGGATGTCCCATGGCCAGAGAAAGCGGATGTCCAATATGTCCACGGAAAAATCAAGGATGACACGATTGTGATCGGAACTAAAGAGTATAATGAGACGAACAACTCATACAAATTTCTCCAAAAGGCGATGGACGACAATTTCAACCCTCCTGCGATCATTGATTCGTTGCTCACATTAAGGAATGGCGACAAGGTGACTTTCTTCGGGCACTCTCTTGGAGAGAATGACCAACAGTATTTCAGGGATTTCATCCAAAGCCGAAGCTCTGGAGTGACTTACAAGGATCTGACTATTGAGTTTGTACTGAAATCGCTTAACGACAAACAGTATACCAAGATGGCTATTCAAGACATGTCTAACTATCAGCTCACATCTTTCCAATCAAAAAACAGAGTGATTTTCAGATCGTCGGAAGATTTATGATCCGCTAATCTTTCCTGCGTTTCCACTCCATATATGAGAAATAAATGCAAAAAATTCCAGCAAACAAAAACAATAACAATCCCAGAACAGTTCCAACAGATATTACATTTGTTTCCCTATACTTTGTAACGACAAAATATATCGCATAACCGATAAACACGATTGCCCCCAATAAGTATTCCAACCATTTATATTTTTCATCAAATTCTTTTGAAGCTAAAAATGGTTTATCACTGGTCAAAAATTCATCTACCTTTTTATTGATATATTTCGCCAAATCAAAAATCGTCTTCATAAAACAATTAGTGTATAAAGGACAAATTTTAGGATATTAAATAGACGATTTCGAGTAAAGGACAAAATTTAGGATGCTCTTTACTTTTTATCACCCGATGCCTCGAAAAGCCCATCAATCAATTTGTTCTTAGTCTCATCGCTTAACCCATTGTGGTTCCTAAGATATGATTTCAACCTCTTTACTGCCACATTTTATGCATTTTTTTGATTCATGATTATCTTTGATCTTCTGCAAGGATAGTCCTTTCTAGGCTTACAGCGATTTTTATCCTAAAATTTGTCCTTTAGGCCAACAATTATAATTCTCTTCAGCTCAATTCTATAAGATAAACCCAAAGAGAAGAAAATCGGATACATTTTGAACGATATTGTCTCAAAATCATCCGGAAAGACGCTGCGGAATCCATAATCAAGATTGGCAAAGATTCCAAAACCATTTTTAATCTGAAAATCTGCCGCAACCTCCGCTCCAAAACCAGCCTTCTTCACATCCTCTGAGAAATCATACGTCGCCGTAGATCCGTCGCTGAACACAATCTTCTGACCAACCGGTGTGTTCTCACGCAAATATCCATCGTAAACCTCTCCCTTAAACTCTCTGTGAAGATTAATCTGGATATATGGGCCTACACGCAGATCAAGACGTGAGTTGATCCTCGCCATAAATTCAAGCGGTATTTTGACGGAAATGAGCTTGGCTTCGGTTTTATCCACACCAGTGAAATAGCCACTGATGTAATCGCCACCCTGCTCTATACTCATGTGGTAGTTTTTCACTCTTGCCTCCACATTCATGCCTTCAATCGCAAGTCGTTCTCCAAAATAGAATCCAAACTTCTCCTTGAACAGTTTATACCCATAGACTTCCTGCATGAAAGCTCCGTTCGGGCTGAATGTCATCATCTCACGGACCTCCGCAGGCAACGGCACAGGAGTGATTCCACCAATTGTGAATCCCAGTCTGTAGCCATATCCCCAACCTGTCCAATCATTAGAAACTACATTAATAGAATCCTGACTCTGTGCCTCAGACGAACCTGACTCTTTTTCCGCAGATGCCGAGAATGTGGAGATCAGCAACGTCGCCACCAGGAATATGATTTTGATATATTTATTATTCATCTTCATTACAAATTAATCGTACCTCATCAATAGTAAACGTACTGCCGACAGCACCAGAGAATTCTCCTCCTGCAAAACTTGAGGTGAAGACCATAGCGAAACTATAGCCTCTGTTTTCCAAACGAGTCTCGTCAATCTCCTCCAAGTATTCAAACGGAATATTTATCTCAGTCCATTTGTCGGCTGGGATCTTTTTAGCCTCAGTCTCACTCAAAAACGCACGGGCCACAATATTAGGATTTGTCTTTCCATCATCTCCACGAAGAGTGACACTGTTTCCATCTGCGTCGGTATTCTTATAAAGCACAGCATACATATCAGGATAGTCTACCATACCAGACACTTCCGTAGATTTACGCTTGTATTTGTCACCAGGCTTATATTTTGCCATAAACTTGATTCTCATCGGACGATACATGAATGGTTTGCCAAACAGTGTGGCAGCCATCGCGTCTTTCAATGCCTGACTAACATCAAACGAACCAACAAACAGATTTCCTGCTGCAATCGGCATTCCCACCATCTCACCAAACAGACCTGTCGAACGAGTGACAAGAGCAACCGCGTCTCCAGCATAACCATTCTCATCCACTATTGTAGGATACTCATCGGGTTTGGCTGTCGACTTGCTCAACTTAAATCCAGGATTGCCGGAAGCCCAGTAGTCAACATCATCGTTGTTGAGCCAGATGCTATATTTTCCACCGTCGTCCAGACGATGATCCTCAAAATTAAACTCAAAAATTCTCTTTTCAACCGTGAAAGATTCATTCGGAACAGAGAATGATATCGTATAAATACGGTTCCACTTTCCATCCTCACTGGTAGTTCGAATCTTAATCTCGTCAGATTTATATTCCGAAATATTGTTGAAAGAGGCTCCATCCGTAAGGACATACTCAATGCGCATCAACGAAAAATCCGCGTCCGGACGAACCTCAATTTTGATTTCGTTGTCGGCAGGAGGCACTATAATTATAGAGTCGGAAAGACGGTAGAACAAAGAATCCGGAGTCGGATAATGAATAATAATCTTTTCTATGTCACACTCAGAATTAGGCAGTTCATCCTTTACACAAGAAGAAGCACCCAAAGCAAACAGACCAAGCATCACAATAAAACGCCAGAAATGTTTAATTGTCGTTTTTGCCATATCTTCTAATATTAACCTTTGAACGCAAAGTTAATGATTTTATAGATAGAGACAAAATAAACATTCTCTTCCTTGCTTTTTCGAGCATCAACGTATTGAAAGCCATTAAAATTTCTATATTTGCAGACGTAGGAATAAGATTTTAACTCAAAGCCAATGAAATGTCAGCGTCTCCTCATTATAGCAGTATCGTCTCTTTGCAGTATGAATGCATGTTCGCAGACACAGGAACCGAACGTCATATCCATTGAAAAAGCAGACTGCATTCCGTCAGCGGTAGAGATTCCGTCAGGAGCAAAAGCATTATCAGCCACTTATCCTGATTTTATAGAAGGCTATTCCGACGGGAGTCTGACCCTTTCTAACGGTGAAAAAATCATCTACGACGATAAAATACAAAAATCATTTGTCGAGCAGATGGACAATGCCGACATCGAGGACATGTTTACCCAACCATACGACACGAGCGTCTGGACACCATCCAGAAACTATGATCCCGGCAGGATCCGCAACGAAAAGCTCTTGAAATTTATGTATGGGAAGACATCTCAGGAAGTGTCTAGAAACCTGGTGAAAGTAAAATGGTTCAACCAACAATTGCCATTCACTAAGGTGAACGGAGCAGCAGACAGTCTACGTGCTGTAGAAAAAGAGTTGGCTTCACTTCCAGAGAAATATCATAAATACTTCTATCAATCGTCAACCTACAACTGGAGAAAAGTGAGAGGAAGCGATCGGTTAAGCGCTCATAGTTACGGAATTGCTATTGACATCTGCACAAAATATTCTGATTTCTGGAGATGGAAGAATCCAGGAAAAGAGGAAATGGACGAAATTGTGTACGCAAACCGTATTCCTAAAGAAATCATTCGTATATTTGAAAAACATGGATTCATTTCCGGAGCACGCTGGTATCACTACGACACCATGCACTTTGAATTCAGACCTGATCTGATTCATCATAGCCGGATGACACAAAAAAAGAAATGATAATAAAACAGACTGCTTATGAATAACGTACCTAATAAATTATCTGCCATCTTGTTTTTGGCAATCGCACTGTTCAATGAATGCAGTGTTGCTGCGGACAACCAACAAAACGCACAGCAACAAATCGTGGCATCGGATTCAACGTCGAAAGACACGATACGAAATAAGGTCACCAGAAAATTCACCGTCAATCCAGATGGCGACGATATACGTACTCGATTCGTGAATGAAGACACAAACTACGTTAGACCATATAACACAGATTACGCGCAATGGCTGCTCAATCGTAAACTTTTTCCGTTTGATCACAAAGTGCAATATTACAATGGAGAAGAAAAACAAAACTCTAATGGACGAAACAACATAATATCCGTTGGAGTTTTGAAATATGATCTTGTCGGCACTTTTTCAAAAAACAAAGAAAGACCTGCCGATCTGCAACAGTGTGCGGATGCCTGCATACGATTATGGGCTGAGTATCTATGGGAGCATAAGATGTATGACAAGATCCACTTCAAGAATGCCCCAGGATTTGTGTTCTCTTACAAAAAGTGGGCGGAAGGCTACAGAGTCCATTTCGACAAAAATTGGAAAGCATCGTGGAGCAAAGACGCAGGAGTGGACTACAGTTACACCACATTCCGCAAATATCTGTCACTTGTATTCACCTACTGTGGCACAGCCACTTTAGCAAAAGAGATGACGCCTGTAAAATCAACAGACATTCAGCCTGGAGACATCCTGATTTGGGGAGGCAGTCCGGGCCATGCTGTCACAGTGATGGATGTGCTACGCAACAAACAGACAGGGAAACTGAAAGTCATGTTCAGCCAAAGCTATATGCCAGCACAAGAGATTGAAATCCTCGCCAACAACGAAGATCATTACCGTTGGACTGATAAATGGACAAAAGGAATGTGGTTTTCTCCATGGTTTGAAATCGACGAAGAGAAATCTCCAGTGATCAACACACCACAATGGACTTTCGATCTGTCTGACGGAGCCAAATTCATGCGTTGGAGAGACAAATAAAAGGAGGTTTATTAATCATTAGGGAATAAAGCAAAAGCGAGAATGTGCAAATGCATATCCTCGCTTTTGATTTTCTTACTTCTGAGTCATGAAAGTTTTTTTGAATAACTCATTTCTTAAACTAACCAAGTCAATAAAAATTCATATATTTGCACCCGAAATTGTTTAGTCATTTTGTGATTAGACATAGTACAAAAAATAAAAACATATAAACAATGGGTAAATTCATTGATTTACGATGTGATTTCGGGTTCAAGTATTGCATGTCTGACCCGATCATCATGAAATCTTTTCTAAATGCCATTTTGGATGGCGACGAGAACACAATCACAAGAGTTAAGTTTGAGAATGTGGAGAGGACAGCCACAAAAAAAGACAGGCGAGGTGTCATATTCGACCTTCTCTGCACCACCAACAAAGGGGATTCCATCCTGATCGAGATGCAGAACTCATGTCAGAAATACTTCAAGACACGTGCCAATTTCTACGTCTACAAACTTATGGACAGCAAGATCAAAAGAGGACACTCTTGGAGGAAGATGAAGAAAGACATTCCCAAAATCATAGGCATCTTCATTTTGGGCAAGAATATGTCTGATATAGACAAAGCGGTGACACGTACCGCAGAGTGTGATTTGGATACAGGAAAAATATTTTGGGACAGACATCGAAAATATTTTATATCTTTGCCACAGTTCTCTTTGGATGCCAACAACATGACCAAAAGAGACATTTGGTTTGACTTCTTCAAAAATTTAGGACGTATGGAAAATATCGACCCATCAGTATACGAACGAGCGGATGAGGGACTTCTTCGTCTCATCGAGAAGGCTAAGATAGGTGCTCTTTCCGAGAAAGAACACAGGATCTATGAGGCAAGTTTGAAAGCCCTTGAGGATGAAGTTGATATGGAGGAGGCTGGATACGAGCGAGGTCTTGAGGAGGGTAGAAAAGAAGGACTTGAAGAAGGTGAAAAAATCGGTGTCGAGAAAGGCAGAAAAAATAATTCCATCCAAATTGCAAAAGAGATGAAGAAAGAAGGAATGAATCCATCTCTCATAGCCAAACTAACCAAACTCTCTTTGGATGAAATAGAAACTCTTTAGTAGGTTATAAATCATCTTATTATAAAAAGCGATTTGTGTCGACCCTTGATTTTTTCCAGTATAAGATCATGCATCGCATAGTAATCATCAGGCAAATTCTTAAGAATACCTTTAACCATAGATTCTCCAACAATTCCTTTTGTCACCTTTATTTCCTGATCCGATTTTCTTTTCCTTAGCCAAATTAAGGCAACAAGGACAACTATAAATACAAGAATGACTGACATGCGATACGTTATATTTTTATATCAATATAGAGGAGACGCTGATTCCCAACGTCTCCTCATTTGAATTTATAATTTCACATTTTGGATTTCCATAAACTCCCTCATTCCTTCCGACGCTCCCTTTGCGATCACATTTATAGGGCGGTTGAAACCGGCAGTGTTTGGTTTAGGATCAATGAGGAACATCTCCGCGTTACGTGGAGCATACATCGAAAGACTTGCCGCCGGATACACCTGCAAAGAAGTTCCGATGATAAGCAGGATATCAGCAGTCTGCACCAACTCAATGGCTGGCTCTATCATTGGCACCGCCTCGTTGAAAAAAACAATGAAAGGACGCCATTTTCCACCGTCGGGAGCGACATCTTCCCTTGAGATCAGTGGATTCGGCAAGGTGTTTCTGTCGACGATGAGATTCTCATTCTTCATCGAACAGACTTTTGTCAACTCTCCATGCAGATGGATTATATTGCTGCTTCCAGCTCTTTCGTGAAGATTATCCACATTCTGGGTGATTATCTGCACATCAAACTTATCTTCCAACGTCTTCAATGCCAAATGAGCGGCATTCGGCTCCACTGTGGCAAGTTGAGCGAATCTGTCGTTATAGAACTGCACCACCATATCATAGTTGCGATACAGAGCCTCATGTGTACAGATCTCTTCAACAGAATGTTTTTCCCATAGACCGTCGGAATCACGGAATGTGCTGATTCCGCTTTCTGCACTTATTCCTGCTCCTGTGAGCACCACTAATCTTTTCTTGTCTCCCATATCTCTCTTATAATAAAGTAAAGACGGAGCATGCCCCGTCTCTACAATGATTTATCCATATCCGCTTTACGGGACATAACTCCCGTCGATACATTATCCAATCAAAGAATTTAACTTCTGCTCGATCTGCTCCTTCTTGACTGCTCCTGTCATTTTCTCCGACAATTCGCCATCCTTGAAGAACAACAACGTAGGCGCGCTCATCACTCTGTATTCCATGCAAAGATCGTCCACATCACCACTTCCCATGTCGCCATTGAAGAATGCCACCTTCTCTGCGAACGACGGTTCGATCTCTTCCAATGTCTTGCTTAACGCCTTGCATGGTCCGCAACCGGGAGCTCCGATCTCTACCACCATCACCTTATTCTCGTTCAGTTCACTAGTGAAACTGCTGTCTGTAATCACTTTTGCCATAACAAAATCAAATTTTTAATGCTGAATGTCAAATTATCCACTCAGGGTTATTTCATTTAATCAATCCTTTTTCAAACAATCTGTCGACGGCTTTTGCAAGTCCATCGTTGTCGATATCCTCCGTAGTGAATTTCGCCACTCGTTTCAACTCGTCGCAAGCATTGCCCATCGCAATTCCCCACCCCACAGATTCAATCATCTCCAAATCGTTACCACCGTCGCCAAAAGCCGCAACCTCATCCTTCGTAATGCCAAGATGCTGGATCATTTTCTCTATTCCAACCATTTTGTTAACACCGTTTGGAATGATATCACTGAAGAGCGGACTCCAACGTGGTGCGTAACACTTCGGAAAGATAGGCAAAATTTTCGAATTTTCCTCTTCCGTGAATGAAATAATCATCTGGTAGACGTCGGAATCTGCAAAATCATCAAGATTTGCAGACGGTGGGATTGGAAAATCCAACACTTCAAACACCTTCTGCATCTGATCGTCGATGAAGTTGATCACGATCTTGTCCTGCAGCACGAAACATGTGGAACGAGGCTCTTTATTTATATATTCAAGCCACAACTTCACATCTTTCTTTGACATAAGATTGCTGTGCACAATCTCGTCGCCAAACGTGCAGAGTCCGCCATTCACCATCACATAACCATCAAAAAGGTCGGCATGAGGCTCTATCTTATCCATACTTGCTCTGTGACGTCCACTTGCGATAAAAAGACGGACACCAGCTTCACGCAATCGCTTCAATGCATCTAATGACGAATCTGGGATCTTATGAGTGTTGAAACTTACTAGAGTTCCGTCGATGTCGAAGAAAGCCGCTTTGATCATATCTTCGCAAACTCACTTTTGATGTTGTTCCAAACTTCAGCCGGCATCTTTGTTCCGATATGCTCCACGATATTAGCACCAACGATCGTTCCGTATTTAGCAGCCACCTTGATATCACCAGTCGACATCAGGCCATAAAGGAAGCCCGACGCAAAAAGGTCTCCAGCTCCGGTCGTGTCGATGCAATTTCTGCCTTTCAAACCTTCGACAAACACAATCTCGTCGCCACGCTTTGTCCAAACGCCCTTGGCTCCACACTTCACGATCGCAACCTCGATATCTTCAGAGATGATCTCCGCAGCACGCTTCAAATCATCGCACTTAGTGAACGAATGACCCTCGTCTTCATTAGCAAAAGCAATATCAACATAATTCTTAGCTAGGTAGTGCATGAAATCGAAATTCTCATCCACAACATTGTAGCTTGCCAAGTCGAGAGAGACTTTCGCGCCACACTCCTTCGTAGTCTTCATCACCTTCTCTATCAGATCATGACTCTGCACAAGATAACCGCCGATATGGCACACATCCGCACCCTTGAAATATTCAGGACGGATATCATCAGCAGAGAACGTTCCCGTCGCGCCAAGGCAAGTGCACATCGTACGCTCACCATCCGGAGAGATAAGAGATATACAACGGCCAGTAGGAAGTTCCGAGCGAATCATCTGAGCCTCTATTTCAGAGTTTACTAGATCAGACTCAAAAAAGTTTCCCACCTCATCGTTGCCGATCTTGCCAAGAAAACTTGTTTCGGCTCCGAGGTTTGCCAGACCGCTGATTGTGTTGGCAGCGGAACCTCCAGCCACAAACTGGCACTCTAGATGTTTGATGTCATCCGAGATCTTTAATGCCAATTCATCGTCTATCAATTGCATTCCTCCCTTAGGAAGATTATATTTTTTTATAATGGTCTCATCGGGCAATCTACACAACATATCCACCAATGAGTTGCCTATACCTAGTATTTTCATATTATTTTCACTTTTTTGTTATTTTTTTTAGCAAATATATTGTTTATTTTCAAAAAAGACACTACTTTTGCATCGCAATTCCCGAGAGGAGGGTTGTAAAACATAAAATGCTTCTTTAGCTCAGTTGGTTAGAGCACATGACTGTTAATCATGGGGTCCTAAGTTCAAGCCTTAGAAGAAGCGCACATCGTGAAACCGATGTAAAACAGTTTCGGAATGCTTCTTTAGCTCAGTTGGTTAGAGCACATGACTGTTAATCATGGGGTCCTAAGTTCAAGCCTTAGAAGAAGCGCACATCGTGAAACCGATGTAAAACAGTTTCGGAATGCTTCTTTAGCTCAGTTGGTTAGAGCACATGACTGTTAATCATGGGGTCCTAAGTTCAAGCCTTAGAAGAAGCGCTTAACCCAAAGAGATGTGATTTTGAATCGCATCTCTTTTTTTGTTGTAGACGGAATGATTTGCGTCTACGTTCCAAAATCCTACTCCGATGCAAAGTCTCCATTTTTGATTTTCATAAGTAAATATGATAAAAATGCCGGAATATTCAAAATTTACGAGGAAATAAAATCAATTCGTAATTCATAATGCGTAATTCGTAATTGTGGATACATGCCAACGACAACGGTGTGACATAACGTATGTTTTTTTGGAAAACAATCTGTGTGTGGTCATATTTGAAATCATTTGGAGCAGGCACAAGGTCTACCCATACGGAATCAAATTCGTCGCCACGGACGGGGATTTATCTGTCCCTGGAAAATAAAAAAAGCGAAATGCAGACTCATCCACATTTCGCTTTTTGCTTTACATATCCAATATCTTATTTTTTATCTAGTGTTTCGACGTAATCCATGAACATTGCGGGATATATAAGCAACACATCGTTGACATTCCCATAAGATTTGGCAAATCCGAGTGGATCCTCTTTCAACTTTTTATACATAGTCGGATTGTCTTCAAACATTTTTTCATAAAATTTTTGACAATCCTTATCTTTCATATGACTTAATGGATAATTTATAGATACCGTCCAAGGCCATTCTGGTTTCTTGAAATAAAAATTCACATCTGGATAACTACTTCCATTCTTATAAACTCTCATATATCCAATCATATATAAAATATAGCCATCTATCTCAAACACTTTCCAACCTCCAGACTTCTTTGTCTTAGGCATTTTGGAATTCTTTTTTAAGAATTCATACGAATTAATTACATACTCTGAATATTCCTTCGGTCCATAATCCTTTTTTTCTTCATCGTAAAACTGAACATAAGCGATTTCCGGATCTTCAATCACAACTTTTTTATCCTTTGAACTCATCAAATAAATCGCCTGTCCATGCGTAAACCACACTTCAGGAGCTTCTATCGTCTTTCCCGACTTCAAAGTAATCAATCCAGGTTTACCAGCGGCTGACGCCGAAAAAACTGATGCCACAGAAATGGCTACCGCCAAAATAATCTTTGCTATACTCATGACCCTTAAATAATTTATCAAAAATAGTGGAGATTAAGATATTCTTTCTCCACTCAATCATTCTACATTAAAATCCATAACCGATGCAAACAGTGAAATATCTTCTTTTTCCATAGACACAACCGTCGTCATCACCTTTTTCAAAATTGAGTTCCGTCACTCGCTTGAAATTACACTCTGCTCCAACAAAAACCGCCTTAGACTTCGATGTCGTATATCCGATCTTTAATCCAGCATGCAAATTAGCTTCAAAATTAGGCCCCGTTGTAATCACTGTTCCAACACCTCCAATCACATATGGAGTGGCAAATACTTTGCCATTAGGTGCCAATTTGAACGGACACTGATATCCAATACGGAAAACGGCTCCAAAGAATGGTTCTTCCTCAATCACATAGGTGGTATCTCCTTTCTTAACTTCTTCGTAGTAATATATATTAGGATCGCTTAACATATGTTTTACTGTATGCCCCATCTCAATACCACAGCCCAGCATAAAATATTTACTTGGCAGTAACATATAAGAGATATCTAATTTCTGTCCATAATTTTCTGAAAGACCTTTAGACAATCCAATCTCAAAGTATTTACGCCACTCCTGCGAATAGATCACTTTTGATTCTTCAGCCTTTTTAATGCTTTCTATTTGCTCAGCTGACGTCGGACTGCTAACAATCTTATAGCCATCAGCAGTTTCCTTCCAAATGGTCTCTATTTCTTTACCTTTGTAAGTATAGGTTGTCTTATAATTATCCCCATCTTTCACTGTAGCTGAATATTCTACATCATCCACATTCTTTACTCCGTTGAACATAGACTCACCAGCTATAGATTTCATGACCGGAACAGGCTCTTTTGTACGGAGCTGGATTCTTCTTGTTTCAGACGCTTTATCCAACAATGCCGAAACTGTTGCTTCTTCCATACCAAAACAGCATCTCATTTGCGACGTATGACGACAAATCAGCATCCTTTTTCTTCACATCTTCAAGAAACTGTTTAGCGATCTTTTCCACATCATTGGAATTATTTGGTGTAGCCGACGTTGCAATCTTTTCATTTGTAGCGACGCTGCTGTAATATCTGATTGGAATTGAGAAGTTGGCATTCTCACGAAAAGATGCCTTCCATGTGTTGATTCCGACAACAACATAGTTTCCTGATTTCTCCTTGACCAACAACGGACCACCTGAACTTCCCGGGTCGACTTGGGCAGTATGCTGATAAACGGCGACTGAGTCTATGTTTCCAAAAAACTCATCTTTTACACTATTATTTGATACAACACCTTTACCAAGCTGCCACGACGGTTTGTCACCCAACGCCGGATATCCCGCCGTCCAGACCTCGACACCATCTTTAATCTTATCTTTTTTTATATTAAGAGCAGGCACTTTCACATCGTCAGAAGGAAAATTCACTAAAGCGACATCAAGACTTTTTGAGATAAAAGATACAGGGCAACGGGCATACTTAACCTCAGCACCGCCAATCTCAAATGTCAAATCCACAAATTTCGCATCTTCAACCACATGTTTGTTGGTGACAACAATAAGTTTTCCCTTCTCATCCTTGATCACAAAACCTGAGCCAAAAGAATCACCACCGGAATATTCTCTTACTTGTTTTGCTGCAGAGAAATAACTTTTGTTCTGCAATGCATTTGCAACATTTTCGCAATTCAAAGAAGAATTGCTTGATTCCTTAATATAGCATACAGATTCTCTCAATTCGGCAGCGTGGGAAAATGCTCCGACAAACAATGCCATAAAGGATGCAAATAATCTTTGCGAGGTTTTTATCTTAAACATAATATATATAGTAGTAGTCCCAAATCCGCATTATTTTTTCTGAGACTTGCAAATTATCACAAAATAATAGAAAGGTCAAATTCAATTTTAGCCCACCCGACAATCAACTGAGTTTAACATTGAAAGCTCAACTAACCAACAGCATTTCATTAGAAAAAAGAAAGAATATCAAAATGAATGATTTTGATACTCTTTCTTATTTCGATTGCATATAGCAGTAGGATTATTTTCCGTAACGAACTACATCTGCAAGTTCTGCTCCTGCTTTGAAGTTTACAACCTTTTTAGCCTCTGTAGTCATCTGCTCACCTGTGCGTGGGTTGCGACATGTACGAGCAGGTTTCTCTTTAACTGACAAAGAAGCAAAACCAGTCAGATTGACTGAATCACCCTTTTTCAATGTGTCTGAAACAACACTAATGAAAGCATCTAATGCCTTCTTGCTGTCTGTCTTAGTTAGACCAGACGCTGATGCCATTGCATCTACCAATTCCGACTTGTTCATATAACCGATAATTAAATTTATTTTTCTCAAATATACTATCTTTTTCAATAATCATACAGCATGCCATAAAAAAAATACGTTCAAATCTTTATTTTAACAACAAAACATGATTAACAACATCATTTTTAACATGATACTGTATAATTAAGCATCATAGCACATAAACAGAGGCAATACTAGTATATTGACAAAAAAAGAGACATCTTTCGATGTCTCTTTTTCCTTATTAGCTATAAAAGTCCGGATTATCTACAAGAAATAACTGGATTAGTATAGAAGTCACGTGTAGACTGACCCCACTTTAGCAAAGGCCATACACCACCATTGCCATCACTTGGAGTGATACGCAAGTTATCAACTGCGATCAATGGCTCATTTGACTGATTTGGCTGGTCAGCATTACCGAACTCAAATCCGACACTTTGTATTTTTCTAACACCATCATCAAGCAACTGACCAGATAATTTAGCGATGTTAGGCTGATCAAAAAATGCAGCACCATTATTAGGATCTCCGAATCCAGCGTACATGTTGTCAGATCCATCTGTAATCAAACGATCGTTCTGTGCACTACAGAAATAGTTTTTAGCAGTGAAATTGTACTTGATTTCATCCAATGGAATTGTAACAGTCAACCAGTCACCACCTGATGTCCAAGCATCACAATCACACTTAGCCTGCCATACACCATCAGCATCCTTAGCAAATGTTGCTTTTGAAGGCTGCCAAAATGCACAATAGTTTCTGATATCCTGCCAAGCGTTGTAATAGAATCCAACAGCAAGACCATTACCGATAATTGGGTACTTGTCAGAAACAAATACTTCAAACTTGATTACATAATCAGAGAATTTTTTCTCTCCTTTTACGATTGACTCAGAGAAGCAACCAAATGGCGTTGGATAATTTGGTTCTACATCCTCTGGATTAGCCTCTCCTGTTGGGCAATAAGTCCAAGCAGTATAACCAGCCAAATCATGGAAAACAGAGAACTCAGTTGTATTGTTCTCAGACTTGAAAATAGTAGATTTCAAAACATCCTTTGGCTTTGGCAGACCAATAGTTTTGCCCGACTCTTCATCATATCTTTCAACATCCGGTTTGTCCTGATTGAACAAGTTCAAATATTGATCATCGTCATGAGTGATCAACATATTACGAGTATCACGGAAGATGAAGTTCGAGAAGCTTTCTCCAGCCTTGCTGACAAACAAAATTTTTCCGTTATCCTGAACACCAGCAGGAATCTTAATTGTTGCGTGGTTAGCATCCTCAATAGTAATAGTTCCGCTTTCTGTTGAAGCCTCAAGAGTATATTTACCATCTTTATCCAAGAACAAAGCCTTAAGAGGAGCGAACAACGAGTTACCAACAACCTTCAATGTCTTCTCTGCCATTTCGTTGTCACACATTGTAACACAAGGTGGCGCAACAACGACCTTCAACAAGTCTGTATCAAATCCTTGTGCACAAGATGCAGTAGTGACATGAGCAATACAATCCTCAGAAATACCTTCTGGAACCTGAAAAACAATCTTGTTATCTTCCATGAAAGCAGGCTGAAGTTCAGCACTTTTATCTCCAAAAGAAATCGCTGTAATATCAGAAAGGTTTTTTCCATAAACAACGATCGCTGTACCAGAAGATACTGTTCCATCAGCATTTTTTTCCACTCCTGGCTTCAAAATCTCCCACTTTTCAAATGTAGGCATATTACAGTCACAGCCGCAATCTAATCTGTCGTCACATGAAGTAGCGAAAATAGAGCCTGCGATTAGACCGATTGTATAAAATTTATTTTTATTCATTTTTTTCTTTTTTGAAATCAAACAAATTATTGCGGTTTACTTTCTTGCGATTTCAACCGCAATAATCATGAATTTTTCATAAATCAATAAGCATACTGATTGCTCAAGATCTGCTCGCTATAATCCACCACTGTATTAAAGTTAGCTGTGTTTGGAACAGATGCTGGAACAGGCAAGAAGAACTGAAGCTTGTCAAGTTCAATTTCTGTCTCAGAAGCTTGTTCTGCATAAGCAGGATTAACATTATGAGCCTCTACTGAAAGTTCATGAACCAAACGTTTACGCTGGTAATCTGATCTTCTCTGAGGAACTGCAATTTGAGATCCGAACTTCTCAGCATAGATAAATGAACGGTCCTGAGCCTCAATGTATTTCTTAGCTGCATCCAGATTACGGTAGAACAATCTCTTGATATCCAACCAACACTGGTTTTCAAGAGCAAACTCATGACGACGCTCAAGCATCAAGTCGTAAGTTGGGTAATACATATCACAGCTTGCTGAGATTTCTTTATCATTACCCTCTTGGTCTTGAATTGTAGCATATGCTACGTTACCCTTACGCTTAACTGAATCTGGCTCACAGAATGCAATCTTTGAGATCTTATCCAATCCAGCACGAGCACGCACCACATTTACATAGTCAACACCAGCAGTAGCATCCGAAGCAACATCCTTTTTCTCGATACCCATTTTTGCCTCTGCGATCAACAAATAAACATCTGCGACACGCAACATAGGGATAGTCAAGTTTATACTGAATGGAGAATCTACTGGTTTTACAGAGTAAACGAACTTACGACAGTGGTTTAGAACCGCTGAAGGATCCTCATTTCCGTATAGTTCATCTCTCTCCTCCTTCGACAAGCTCTTCTTAGGATTCAAGAAATAATAGTAACGAGATCCATCATTCAAAGTATAGTAGTGACCTGTACCATTATAAACATCTTCTTTTGTTTTGGCATCTGAATATGAATCATCTGGACCAAAATAGTAAGAAGTCGCATGCAAACGGATATCTTTCTTGTCATATGAGTCAAAGAGCATAGTTGTCAAACCCTTCTCTCCACCATAAGCATCACCTCCTGCAGCAAGATGCTTTGATCTTGCGAACTGAATCTGACGTGAACATCCCTGTGCATAAACACCTTGCTCAAACAACAAAGCGAATAGGATTTCAGGACTTTGAGTGTTAGGCTGGAACATTTTATCATAAGCTTCATAGCCTTGCTCCAAATAGTTGTTGCAAAGTTTCAAAGTCTGTTCTCCCATCTGAATTGCCAAGCTGTAGTATGCATCAGGATTTCCACACAAATAGCTACCTGGTTCATCCAATGGTCTCTGACAAGATGCCATTGTCACATAAAGTTTTGTTAGCATACCTAACGCAGAAGCCTTCCAAACACGACAATTTGGCTGTGCTTTATCAGGAAGCAACTCATAAGCCTCTTTCCAATCCTTTTCAATCAAAGTATACAAAGACTTTCTGTCTGCCTTAGTCAACTGTGGAGCCAAATCATTTGACACGACATCACTATTGTGAAGAACAATAGGAGATGCACCCCAATACTCAGCCAAATAGAAGTATGCCATACCACGGTACATTTTAGCCTCTCCGACTGCCTTATTGATAGCCTCCTCTGATAGTCCATTCTTTCTGGCTATATTAGGAATATCGTTAATGATATGGTTACACTTGGCAATTACAGAATACAATGAAGTATATGCATTGCTGATATGTGCGTTGTTAGCAGTAAACGACATGAAGTGGAACTGACCCTCATCGGCGAAGTTGTGGTAAACGTTACCTGAATAAAGTTCACCTACACACCACGAGAACTTGTCATCAAATCCATTCCAAGTCAATGGTCCACATACCTGCTTTGTATAACTATCCAACTTTTCATTCGAATTCAAATAGTCTTCCAACAAATATGAATCCTGAGGGTCACGAGTCAAAAAATCTTCACACGAAGAGAAAAGCGACATCGCCCCAAACAAAAGAGCAGCTGATTTATAAATTGATCTCATATTATATCTCTTACATTAGAATTAGAAACTAAAGCCTAAGCCCAAAGTGTACGTACGTGGAGTTGGGTAACGAGCCTCATCCACACCCTGACGGATTGCACTTCCTGGGTTTTCAGGATCGTAACCTGAGTAACCAGTGATTGTGCATACATTTGAGCAAGAAGCTGAAATACGAAGTCCCTCGATATGTAACTTCTTAGTTGCCTCAGGACGGAACTTGTAAGACAAGCCTACGTTCTGAAGTCTCAAGAATGATCCATTCTCAACATAACGGTCAGAAACTGCCTTCTGATCCTTATCTGTTGCAGTAGGAGCAGGAATTGAAGAATTGCTTACAACATGCTTGTCAGCACCCTCTCCTTCAACTTTTGTATAATTCAAGACATCAGCCAACTGGTTCCACCACTTAGCATCACCTGAGTTGTTCTCAAGTTTCATACGAACCAAGTTGTAAACATCATTTCCTACAGTTGCGTTGAACTGAACGTTCAATGACCACTGTCCTAGAGTGAATGAGTTGCTCCAACCTGCTGTGAATGCTGGGTTTGGATCTCCAATCCAAGTCTCCTCATCAGAAAGCATCATATCACCAACACCGATGTTCTTACCTGTGCGGCTGTTGTACTCGTCAGCCTGAGCCTGAGTCTCAGCAACACCTAGATACTTATAACCCCAGAACTTACCAGGAGCCTCATCAACAACTGTCTTGTTGATCTTGTACTCGTTAGTAAACAAGAAGTATCTGCCACGTGGAGAACCTGCTGTGTTCCAGATTGCCTCACATGAAGAACCTAGGTCAAGCACCTTTGAACGTACAAGAGAGAATGTCAAGTCAGACTCCCATACGAAATTTGTCTTCTCTGAAACTTTGGCGTTGATAAGCTGAGCTCCTACCTGCAAATCCAAACCGACGTTCTGGATAGATCCAGCGTTAACGTATGAAGGCTCGATATTTAGGTAACCACTCTGACCAACATAAGTAGGAAGTTCCTGCTTCAAAAGCAAGTCTGTGTTCTTCTTGTAGTATCCATCGATAGTAACATTCATCTTACCACCAAGGAATCCAAGATCCAATCCTAAGTTAGCCATTGAGTTTGTCTCCCAAGTCAAATTTGTGTTAGTGTACTGTCCAGGACCATAGATACCTGAAGAAGCCACATTAGACACAGTTGTCAAGTGAGCCTGAGAACAGTTTGCATTACCTGTCTGTCCATAACCTGCACGAACTTTGAATGCAGAGAATATATTCTGGAATGACTCGCTAGACTTAGCCCATTCCTCCTCCTCAAGACGCCATGCGAAGCTGACTGATGGGAAGAATCCCCACTTGTTGCCTGGAGCGAAGTTAGAAGATCCATCAAAACGACCTGTCGCTGTGAACAAATACTTTCCAGCAATGCTATAGTTAGCACGACCGAAGAAAGATGCCATTGAACCGTCTCCAATGAAGTTCGACGATACAGAATGTCCTTCTGTTGCAGCAGCTGGTGTAACGATAGATCCATCTGTATATCCCTTATGCGTCATCACGATTCCTTCGTAAGAGTACTTGTTGAACTCAGTACCAAGCATAAATGTTAGGTTATGCTTCTTATTGAAGTCGTGCAACCAAGTTGCATAAGAAGAGAAACGAATTGAGTTGTTCTTGTAATCACCGATTGTTAGCGTAGCAGCATCTTCCTTACGGTTGAATGCTGAATTGATGTAATAATATGGCTGGTAATAGCTTTCATCCGCATTTGTGATATCGATACCGAACTCATTTCTCCAAGACAATCTGTTCTCTCCAAGCTTAGTTTTTTCAGGAGTAGCTCCACTTTCCTTAGCTTCATTGTCCAATCTATCCTGATCTTTCTTCTTCTTGTCGAACAAAGTCATATCTAGGAATGCAGTTCCCAATACATTGAACTCAGTTCTCTCAACTGGAGACATGTTCAACTCTGCGATTGGGTTCATCTTAACTCCATTTGATGTCTGAGGAGCAAATGGCTGGCCATCAACACCGTAAGGCTGACCTGTAGGCTGAGAAAGCAAAGTCTGCATGATGATAGACTCATCCATATTATCGAAGTTTCCGATAGAAGCCTGGTTCGCAGACAAGTCTAGGATATTACGAATAGATGTTTTCTCCTGACGAGTAACACCGACGTTCATACCTACCTTCATCCAATCCTTAGCCTGAGTCTCCAAGTTGACACGACCATTGATACGCTTATAGTCAGAGCTTAGCATAACACCTTCCTGACCAGTGTATCCCAAAGATATGTTGTATGTAGTCTTGTCTGTACCACCACTTGCACTTACCTGATGGCTGTGACCGATACCATTGCGGAACAACTCATCCTGCCAATCAGTACCCTCACCCAAAACATCTGGATTAGTCAAAAGGACATCTGGCTCAGACTTGAATGCCTCCATTACAGCCTTGTCATTCAAATATTGAGCGTACTCCTTAAGATTCATCATATCGTATCTCTTTGTGAACTGAGATACAGAGAAACTTCCGTCGTATGTGATCTTAGCGTCACCGTTCTTACCCTTACGAGTAGTGATCATAACGACACCGTTTGCAGCACGAGATCCGTAGATCGCTGTAGCAGACGCATCCTTCAACACCTCCATAGATACGATATCCGCAGGGTTGATTGAAGCCAATGGGTTAGAAGAGGCTGAGTGAGAAGCATCACCACCACCGATTGGCATTCCGTCTACAACGTACAATGGCTCAGATGAACCTGACAAAGAGCTGACTCCACGCACACGTACTGAAGTTGCCTGTCCTGGCTGACCTGATGAAGATGTTACGCTAACACCAGATACACGACCTGCCATAGCCTGGTCGATTGATGTAGCAACACTTTCCTTAAGTTTTTCCTCATTTAGAGAGGATACCGAACCAGTAACATCACTCTTCTTCTGAACACCATAACCAGTTACCACCAACTCTTCTAGCATCTCCTCCGACAAAGTCACATTTAGAGTAGAGCCTGTCTTTGCAGTGATCTTTCTTGTCTGTGTCTCGTAACCTGAGTAAGAGAACTCTAGAACAGCACCTTCTGGCACCTCAATTTCGTAGTTACCGTCCATATCGGTGTTTGTTCCGATTGTAGTACCTTTCACTACTACATTGGCGAACGGTAGAGGTTCTTTCGCATCTTTCACAACACCCTTGATGGTTCTATCGGCCATCACTGTAAGTGCTGAGGACATCATTGCGACAGATAATAAAACTTTCCTCATCTTTACCTTTTGTTAATTATTTATTAATATTTTTATTTACTTTCTATCTCTAAAATGCGACAAATATATTCAATTTACTAATATATTTAGCATAATAAGACAAAGAATTTCCCTTTGTTTCCACAAAGAGTCCAGCAAAAATGTTATTTAACACATTTTTACAGATAATGTTAACTTTTGTTGATTATTTTCATTGGCATTAGTGTTTGTTATACAGTTATACAATAGTGTTGTTTGTTTAGAAGAACACATTTTTACATTTGTCTCCTTTATCTCAAATGTGTCTCTCTGATATTAGGAATAACCGACTTCACATATTCCATTGGCTTTATGTCGGAAGGTAATATACTAAATAAAAATGGGGTCAAGAATCATAATCAAACTCTTGGCCCCTATATAGTATCTATTATTCTGCTCTATATCTTGTTGCCTGCTCTTTGATCAGTTCAGCATCGTCGAAATAATTAATTTTCATCGCACTGCGGACATCTGCCAATGTCTGTGCTGCAACCTGTCTTGCCTCATCCGAGCCCTTCTTCAAGATTCTATAGATTTCCTCGATATCTTTCTCTAGTTCTTTTCTTCTTGCACGGATCGGATTCAACTCTTCCTGCAATATTGAGTTTAGGAACATCTTCACCTTCATGTCTCCAAGTCCACCTCTTGTATAGTGATCTTTCAACTCCTGCAAGTTTGCGTATTCAGGAAGGAATTCTGCAAAATGTTCGTCACGGCTGAACGCGTCAAGATATGTGAAAACGGCGTTCCCTTCAAGTTTGCCTGGATCAGACACTTTCAAATGTGTAGGATCTGTAAACATTGACTTAACTTTCTTCTGAACGTCAGCCTCTGTATCTGAAAGATAAATACAGTTTCCAAGAGACTTACTCATCTTTGCCTTTCCGTCGGTTCCTGGCAAACGCAAACATGCCGCATTGTCTGGCAATAGAATGTTTGGCTCTACCAACGTCTCTCCATAGATATTATTGAATCTATTTACGATTTCACGAGTCTGCTCTATCATCGGTGCCTGATCCTCTCCTACAGGAACTGTTGTCGCCTTGAACGCTGTGATATCGGCAGCCTGAGAGATAGGATAACAGAAGAATCCTACAGGAATGTTTGCCTCGAAATTACGCATCTTGATCTCTGTCTTTACAGTCGGATTGCGCTGCAAACGAGAGACTGTGACTAGATTCATATAATAAAAGGCCAACTCACATAGTTCAGCCACCTGACTCTGAATGAATATAGTCGACTTTGTCGGATCCAAACCAACAGAAAGATAGTCTAACGCTACCTCTATGATATTCTGACGCACTTTCTCCGGATTGTCAGCATTGTCTGTCAACGCCTGAGCGTCGGCAATCATGATGAATATTTTGTCATACAATCCAGAATTCTGCAACTCGACACGTCTTTTCAATGAACCTACGTAATGGCCGAGGTGCAATTTTCCAGTTGGTCTGTCTCCTGTTAATATTATTTTTTCCATTATTTATCTATGTTTTCGTTTTATGCAAACGATAATTACTCTATTACTCTTTTAAATTAAGTATATCAAAAATTTTTCTGCAAACTGAATCGGGCATTATCTGCGTCATGCATCGCAGGTCCCCGAATCGGCATGGTTTGTTGCCGTATGCCGAACAAGGCTGGCAATCAAGGTTGGCGACAATCGCGTCTTCCGGATCCTGACCATAACCATAGAACCCCATGTATGGATGTGTGGCGCCCCAGATTGAAACGACTTTTACTCCACATAGCGACGCGAGATGCATATTTGCAGAATCCATTGTGAGCATCAGATTCATCCTCTTCATCAATGCCATTTCTTCCTGCAATTTATATTTTCCAGCAAGAGAGGTGACGTTGGGATATCTCTCAACCCAAGAATTGAACACATCTTCTTCTTTCTTGCCTCCTCCAAAAAGATAGATGCCTATATTGCGTTCAGACAATGTCTTTACAACCTGTTCCATTTTATCCAAAGGATAAATTTTTCCTTCATGCTGGGCGAACGGTGCTATTCCAATGTTGGATACACAAGATGTAAGATTCAAAACATCACTGAAATCTGCTACAGTGTTGGAATCAAAGCCATCATAGCCAAGTTCAAACTTATAACCTGCCTTTTCAAACGTCTCATAATAACGCTGGACCATCTGTTTCAACGGAGTCTTGTTTCTTCCGTTCAACAAGGCTTTCTTCTCTGCTCTACCTTTATCCACTACTGTCACATCAACACCTCTCAGGCGCATGATTGTACGTAGCATCTTACTGCGTAAGACATCATGAAGGTCGATCATCTGGTCGAACCTGCCATCGGCAACAATCTCTTTGCTCAATCTCCACAATCCCCGGATCCCTTTATGTCGTCCATTTTTTTCGACTCCGACAAAATTAAGATTGGGGATATTAGCGAACAAAGGTTGGAAACGTGGTGTGGAAAGCATCGTGATATTGATGTCAGGATAAGCCTTGGCGAACGAAGCCACAACAGGCACCGTCATCGCAACGTCACCCATCGCCGACAATCTCATCAACAACACTCTCTTAGCCATATTTATTTACCCGAAGCGTAAAGTACAGGATTTAGATTTGGATCGTTGTACATTTTCATCTGCTTATAGACTTTCATGTAACGATCTCCGTTCTCAATATCAGAAATCAATTGATCGATAGCCGACGACAAATCAACTCTCTGCTCCAAAAGAACATTAAGTTTTTTCTGACACGCATCAATATGTGACGCGTCAACATCCTTACGATCGACCTCCACCTGCATATGGTAAATCTTCAATGCCAATATAGAAAGACGGTCGATAGCCCAAGCTGGCGACTCTGTGTTGATTACAGCAGTCGGCTTAACTTTCACCGATGAATATTTCTCCAAGAAATAGCTGTCTATTCTCTCCACTAGGTCTGTGCGATCTTGATTTGACTTATCGATACGACGCTTGATCTTCAATGCCTCGACAGGATCAATCTGTGGGTCTCGGATGATATCCTCCAAATGCCACTGCACAGAATCAATCCAATTCTTCAAATATAGCACAGACTCAATCGTACCTGCCTGATACGGGTTATTCATCTGTGCGTTTACGTCGTCGCTCTTGTGATAGTCTGCGACAACCTGATCAAAAATCTTATTTGCGTCTGAACTAAAACTCATTGACTTAAATTAATTATAAAACTCCGTCAAAATTAGTTTTTTTATTTAAAAAACTGATTCTTTCTTGTTAGAAATTGAATGAAAACTCAAAACCTTTGTTTCTTCCGGTACCATCTTTATAAAAAGAAAGCAACCCTACTCGATAACCTACATTGGCCGAAATTCTGTTTGCTATTCGCATTGAAGCTCCCGCAAAAACGGAACATTGAACTGGTCTGACATTAGAATCATAACTATTGTTGGACACCCTCATTATCTTCTCTGCATCCATGCCGCCATAGGCTCCAACTCCGAATGTGCCATTGTTGACAAGACTGTAATCCGCTCTTACCGGCACTCGCAACGATTTATATTCAGCAGAATAACCGCCATCACAACTGAAATTATCCCAGTTATAAACCAGACGTGGAGAAACAGCCAATTTTTCATCCACATGAAATGTATATCCGGTACTCACCCAAAAACCCTGCGATTGACCATTGCCATCAGTGTCGTAGGAATAACCACCTCCTGTGTTCGACAAAATATTAGCAATTATTTCAGCTGCACTTGTTCCATTTTTCGCTTGTGCCTCCTGAGACATCGCCAGAGAAGACACTAAAGAAAATAACGACAGAATAATAATTTTTTTCATATCAGTCTTCTATTATGAGTGATTCAACTTTTTTCAACCTTTCAATCAAATTCGGAGCATCCCCCTTACGTATAGAGAGGACCATCTTGCAGCTGTTGTCAAACTGTTGCGACAGCACCTGTGGCGCCACATCCTTGATTATCTTCATCACATCGTTCATCACCAAGTAGTCAAACAAGATATGGATCTCCTCATCCACCGTCTTCTCTATGATTTCTGCATTTTCCAAAGCATCAGCCGACGCTACTTTATAAGCGTTTATCAATCCGCTCGTCCCTAGTTTTGTGCCACCGAAATAGCGCACCACAGCAATCAGGACATTCGTCACTCCAGCGGAAAGGAGAGACCCTAGGATCGGACGGCCCGCCGTTCCCGACGGTTCGCCATCGTCATTTGAACGGTAATCCGCTTTGTCCACACCAAGTATGTAGGCATAGCAGACATGTCGGGCATCGTGATGCTCCTTACGTTTCTCTTCAAGTATCTCCTTGATCTGCTCGACATTAGACACAGGGATAGCAAAAGCAATAAACTTACTGCCTTTTTCTTTGTATAAGCCCTCTGCCGGAGCACTGATTGTCAGATACTTGTCTTCCAAATGGTGGATGATTGATGGTGGATGATTGATGATTGATGGTTGATGGTTGATGGTAGGTTATTGATTCTCCATCATATCAACCTTCGTCAATTAAATTTATTGCGACGTTGCCCTTCCTTCTTACGTTTTCTATTGTCGGTAGGGGCACCTTTACGGTCACGTCTAGGCTTCTGGTAAGCCCATTCATCCTCGTCATGCTTGCGTTTTCCGCCACCAAAGTTCTTGTCTCCAAAATCTTTGTTTCGTCTTTCGCTGTTGCGGCTGCGACCACGCTGTTCACCCTGCACCTCAGCCAAAACAATATCGCTGCCACGGTGTACCTCACTGAATGCCTTGAACATTTTCTGCACGTGAGAGTTAGGAACATCAAAGAATGTGTAACGAGGTGTGATTTCTATATCACGGATGCTGATCTTCTTATCGTTGACAGTATCGTTGATAAGGCCAAGCACCTTCTTTGGAGTCATGCCTATATTTTCTCCCTTGTTGATTTTCAGACGTGTGTAATCTGGGCGAGTGTAACCTCCACGCAATCCCTTCTTCTCCTTGCCTTCCGACTTATCGTCATCCCCACGTCTTCCCTTTCTATCTCGACCGCTACGCTCTGGACGCTCTGCGATATTTAGATCCTCCGCATCCTTATAATACTCAATAAACTGGTTGAACTGCAATGATACGAAATGTTTGATGATATCCTCACGACTCATTCCATCAAGTTCAGAGTACGCCATATCCAAATATTGCGAAATCTGATCCTCATTGATCTCAACAGTCTTCAGTTTATTCAGAATAGACTTCAGCTGAGCGGAACAAACCTCAATTCCAGAAGGAACATCTTTTCTTTCAAACTCTTTGCCGATGATTTTCTCTATCTCACGGATTTTGCTTTTCTCACGCAAGTGAAGGATGCTTATAGACACTCCCTTTTTGCCAGCTCTACCTGTACGACCACTTCTGTGAGTGTAGCTTTCCACATCATCAGGCAAACAATAGTTGATGACATGAGTTAGATTATTCACGTCCAGACCACGGGCAGCAACATCCGTTGCCACCAACAGCTGTAGATTCTTGATTCTGAATTTCTGCATCACAGCGTCACGCTGAGCCTGCGACAGATCACCATGAAGGGCATCCGCATTGTAGCCATCCTTCATCAAAGCCTCTGCTATATCTTTAGTCTCCTGACGAGTGCGGCAGAACACAATTCCATAGATATCAGGGTTAAGGTCAACCACACGCTTCAAACAAGCGTAACGATTCTTAGCAGCAACCATATAATAAATATGGCTCACGTTTTCAGAACCAGAATTTTTCTTGCCGATTGCAATCTCCACATGATTCTTCATGTAGTTTTTTGCGATATTGGCAATCTCTCTAGGCATCGTAGCCGAGAAAAGAAGAGTACGGTGGTCTTCTGGTATTTCACTGAAGATTCTTTCGATATCTTCTTTGAAACCCATGTTGAGCATCTCATCAGCCTCGTCAAGGACAAGGAACTTCACATTTTCAAGATGCACTTTTTTTCTGTCGATAAGATCGATAAGACGACCTGGAGTAGCCACAAGAATCTGAGGCTGTACATCAAGGTCCTTAAACTGGCGGATGATACTCTCTCCACCATAAACAGGGACAACTTTGACTTTGGTATACTTTGCAAAATTTTTCAAATCATTGCTGATCTGCACACACAATTCACGTGTAGGAGCCAAGATCAACGTTTGAATCTGATTGCGGGAATCATCAGTGAGTTGAAGTACAGGAAGTCCAAAGCCAGCAGTCTTGCCAGTTCCGGTTTGGGCTAAAGCCACCAAATCTCTATCGTCATCACTAAGCAAGAAAGGAGTCACCTTCTCTTGAATCGGCATTGCCTCGACAAAACCCATGTCGGAAACAGCCTTTAGGATTTCATCTTTGAAACCCAATTCTTCGAATGTTGCCATCAAAAAAGGATTATATTCATGGCCGAAACATCCTCACCCCCTTTTACAACAGTGATACATACCTCGCCACAAACAAATTAGCATAAAATTATCGGAGGCAAATGTAAGAAAAAAAGTTGACAAATAATGTTGAAAAGCAGAAAATAAGGAAATAAATGTATGCGATTTATCAAAAACATCATTTGTTTTCTGTTCAAAACAATTTTTCGTTATGAATAAAGAGAAAAAAATGGTAGATTTGCAAAAAACTAAGAACAAAATAGAATAAGAAATGAACGTAGCTAAATACATTGCATCAGTTTGTGCTTTGACAAGCATCAGTGCGTCAGCAGCAGACATCAATGTTGCAGACCTGATGAAAACACTTAACAAATCTGATGACCCAGTCCTTATGATCGTCGGTACAGAAGAATTCAGGTTTGACACAATCACAAGAGGTGAGTTTGAGTACATGTACAACAAGAACAACAATATTTCTCTTGATGGACCTATGAGCATGGACGACTACAAAGAGTTGTTCATCAACTATAAGCTGAAAGCGTTTGATGCGACAAAGAGATTTCCAGATTTGAAGCTCAACACTTATGTAAGCGAGCTTCAATCATACACTAAACATCTAGCATACCCATATTTGATAGACAAAGACCTAGAAAATCAGTTTATCAAAGAGGCTTACAAGCGTGAACAAGAATATATCACAGCAAGCCATATCCTTATAAAAGGAGTGAATGAGAAATCTAGAAAAAAGATAGAGGACATCTACTCACGCCTTAAAAAAGGAGAAAAATTCTTTGACCTAGCGAAAGCCAACTCTGACTGTGGAAGTGCAGCAAGAGGTGGATATCTAGGTGAATTCTCCGCTTTTGATATGGTTTACAATTTTGAGACAGCTGCATACAACACTCCTGTTGGAGAATTCAGCAAACCATTCACAACACAATTCGGATACCATATCGTTTACATCCACGACCGTCGTCCGAAAGCTATCAGTGTGAAAGCTCAGGAAATATTCTTTCCTTTGGAGATAAGAGAATCCTACGTAGACTCAATTTTTGCAATTGCTAAGAAGAGCAAGAAATTCGACAAAGTTGCAAAGAAATACTCTATGAAAGGCGACGCAAAAAAAGACAAAGGAGACATGGGTATAGTAAAAAACGATGGAAAATACCCACAGGAAGTTGTTGACAAATTATTCAAGATGCCAGTCGGAGACATCCAGAAATTCAAGAGCTCGTTCGGCCAACACATTTTCAAGGTTAACGAGATTGAGACAGCGGAACCTATGGACAGTGCCAAATATGAACTTTTGAAAAAGAAAGTGATGAATGGCGACCGTTATGAAGCGATCAAGAATAAAGTTGCTGTAACGCTTCGTGAAAAACATGGATTCATGCTTAACGACTCAATCATAGATCTTGCAATAAAATATCAAGACACAGATCCAAACGCCATAAGCGACTCATTGAAGAAAATTGACGGAGCTTGGTATTATGACAACGGAGATGCCATCACAACAAATATGATCAAAGATGAGTTCACTAAATTCCACGCCTCATACTTCAAGAGAAAATTTGATAAATTCATCAGAACTGAGGTTCCTATTGACACAAATTTGTCGTACAAGCAAAACTTGATCAACTTCATTTACAACAAGGTTGACATAGTCGCTTTGAATCAAGAGTTGAAAAACATAGCAAAAAACAATAAAGAATTCGTTTACGCTCTAAGAGAATATAGTGACGGATTATTGGTATATGCGGCAAGCGAATACAATATTTGGGGACCAAAATCAACAAAAACAGATAGCTTGTCAAAATTCTTCCGTGAAAGGAAGGAGAACTATCAGTTTGAAGAGTCCAAATGGGTCGGAGTCATCTTTTCGGTAGCGAGCAAAGACACATTAAAAAAGATAAAAACTCTTGCCACAAAGAATCCGAATTTGGATGCTTTCGACTTCAGCAATCTCGTCAAAGAAAAAATACGTAAAGGCTATACGGCAAAGAAAGGAGCATGGTTGAAAGGAGAAAACGCCATCCTGGATAAATATTATTTCAAAACAATTCCAGCGGATTCAACAGTAGAAGCTGAAAAAAATCCTCTTGTCTTCTTATACGGAAACGAGTCTAAAATTCCACAATGGCACACTTCCGTAAAAGGCAAGGTGATCGCAGACTACCAAAAAGAACTGGAAAAAAATTGGATTGAAAGGAATCGTCGAATCTATCCAGTTGTCATCAAAGAAGACGTATACAAAACAGTGAACAACCATTAAAATGGCACACACTAAAAAAACATTTGTCAAAAAGGCAATAAAACTGACCGGAATAGCAGCACTATTTTCTATGTGCTGCTTTTCGTCATGTAAATACTTCGGGAAAGGAGTCGACCCAATCGCAGAATTGAACGGCAAACCTTTATACGAAGACGAAGTAAAGAGCGTTCTTCATCCGGACATGTCGTATGAAGATAGTGTCAAAAGCATAGAGAACTACATCCGAAACTGGGCGGTAGAAGAGCTTCTATATTTAAAGGCTGAGGAAAACATCACTGAAACAGAAGAGGTGGATTTGCTTGTTGAGAAATATCGTAAATCTTTAATGATATACGAGTACCAGCAACACTTGATTCATGACAAACTCAGCAATCCCATCAAAGAATCTGAACTCCAGGATTTCTACAACAACAATCCTGAACTTTACACAGCTCATGAAACCTTGTTCAATGGTATTTTCATCACTATGCCTATGAAATCTCAGGCAAAGAATGAAATAAACAGTCTGCTCAAATATGCAGACATCAGCATCAGTGCCATTGAACCGATAGCCACAAAATATGGTTTGAAAATCAAATACTTCGACAACGAATGGACTCCTATTGCAGCTGTCCAACGTCTTGGAATGTACGACATTTCACGTACTCACTCATTTGAGCATAAAAACCATTTCGAAAGCACAGACGAAGAAAATGTTTACATTCTTATCGTCCAAGACCACATCAAAGTGGGAGACAGACAGCCTTTCGTCTACGTAAAGGAGAGAATCGAAAACATGATGATAGAACAGAAAAAGGCTAATTTCCTACGCAAGCTGGCAGACGATGTTTACAACGAAGCTATCAGGTCAGGTGCTTTGATCAGAAACGAGAAAAAATGAGAAAAATAAAGTTTATTTCAATATTGGCTTTGCTGAACATAGCTTTTTCAGCATTTTCACAAAACAACATAGTAGACGAAATCGCTTGGATTGTCGGCGACGAAATCATCCTGAAGTCTGACGTGGAAGAGCAAAAAATCCGTATGCAGATGGAAGGTGAGAAAATCAAAGGAGACCCGTACTGCTATATTCCAGAACAGATGGCCCTTACCAAGTTGTTCCTCGACCAAGCAAAAATCGATAGTATTGAGGCTGACGAGAAAAACGTTGACCAACAGGTCGAGATGCGTCTCAACTATATGGTGGGACAAATCGGATCTAAAGAAAAACTTGCGGAATACTTCATGAAAGACTATGAGGATATCCGAACAGAGTTGAAAGATATGGTCCGCACACAACAATTGGTGCAGCAGGTACAAAACAAAGTTGTCGGAACAATCCAGTCTACTCCAGCAGAAATACGTAAATTCGCCAACAGTCTGCCAGAAGACAGTCTGCCAAGTATTCCTAGCCAGGTAGAGGTGCAGATTCTGACAGTTGAGCCTTTCATCACAAAAGAAGAGATTGAAGAGGTAAAAGACAAGCTTCGTGATTTCCAGAAACGTTGCGACGACGGAAGTACATCATTCTCTACTTTAGCGATCTTCTATTCTGAAGACGCGGAAAGTGCGAAAAGAGGCGGTGAACTTGGATTCATGGGAAGAGGTCAGTTGGTAAAGGAATATGCCGACGTCGCATTTGCCATGTATGAACCTGGTAAAATCTCAAAGATTGTGGAGAGTGAGTTCGGATTCCACTTGATCCAACTTATCGAAAGAAAGGATGAGAAAGTGAATACTCGCCATATCCTGCTTAAGCCAAAAGCTTCATTGGAGAATATGAACAAGGCAAAAGCCCGCATCGACAGTATCGCTCAGATCATTAACGACAAGAAGTTCACATTCGAGCAATGTGTGTCTCTCTACTCTACAGACAAAAACACTCGCAACTGTTCCGGCATCCTCACTAACATGCAGACAGGAACGACAAAGCATGAGATGCAGGAACTCCCTCAGGAAGTTGGTAGAGCAGTCTACTCTTTGGAAGAAGGACAAATCTCAAACCCATTCCTTATGGTTGACCGCTCAGGAAAAACCGTTTACTGCATCGCCAAACTGAAGAGCAAGACAAAAGCACACAAAGCAAACATGAGCCACGACTTCGCTCTACTCAAGCAGATGTATGAGGCTCACAAGAAACAGGAAAAATTAAACAGCTGGATTGCAAAGAAGCAGAAAGAGACATACGTCCGCATTGATGAGAATTGGAAGAAATGCGACTTCGAGCATGAAGGTTGGATAAAATAAAAGTCACGATACAAAGCGACAATGAGTCTACTAAAAAAGACATATATATTTTTATTGTGCATTTTTGCAGTGTCTGCCCATGCAGCGACCAACGTGATCTTGGAGAACAGCGAGGAGCTGTCGTTCGACAAGGAGCATGGCCGTGACTATCAGATTCTTCGTGGCAATGTAAGATTCCGTCACGAGAACGCTGTGATGTACTGCGACAGTGCATACTTCTACGATACAAACAATTCGTTTGACGCATTCGGCAATTGTCGTGTGGTGCAGGACACGATGACAATGGTGTCTAACACGATGTATTACGATGGCAACACACGAATAATAAAAGTGCGTGGAGGAGCAGTGCTTCACAACGGAGGAATGACACTGACAACAGACTGGCTTGATTTCTACAGAGATGCCAACTACGGCTATTACGCTGACGGAGGCCACCTCGTCGACCCTCAATTTGATATTGTCTCAAAGAAAGGCTACTACTATCCGAATACAAAAGTCTCGTTCTTCAAGGGCGACGTGACTATGCTGAGCGGAGAGACAAAAATTCTCACAGACTCTCTGAAGTTCGACCAGAAACAGAACATTTCATCTGTGTTCGGCCCGTCGACAATCTACCACACAGACTACACGATAGAGACAACTCACGCATGGACCAACACAGTGGACCGATATGGCCGTCTTTACAACCATTCCGTCCTGACTAACAAAAACGGAGGCAAAATGACAGCCGACTCCATCTATTTCTCTAGTCTGACAAATACTGTTGAGATGTGGGGCGACGCATTGGCTCTCGACGACTCCACTCATACTGGTTTTTCCGGCGATTACGCTTGGATGCAAAACAATCCCGGCAAAGGCATCGTTGTAGGCAGAGCCTGCATGATGGACTTCACAAACCCGGATGACACCATGTTTGTGCATGGCGACACAATCAAGTATCGTCAGTCTACCGTCGACACAACTAAAAGAGAGCTTTACGCTTTCCATCACGTGAAACTTTTCAGCAACGACATGCAGGCAAAAGGAGACTCCATGACCTATATAGAATTGGATTCTTTGATCCGTCTCGATGGAAATCCCGTCTTATGGTCGGACGAAAGTCAGATAACAGGTGACACAATCAAGATTTTCACTAAAGACAACAAGCCGAACTGGATGCACATCCGTGGCAACGCATTCGTGATTCAACAGCAAGCTGTGGACTGCTACGACCAGCTAAACGGCCGTGAAGCAAAAGGCTACTTCAAGAACAGTTATCTCGACAAACTTGACATGATCGGCAACGCCATGTCACTATATTACGCACAAGACGACTACAACAAGCTGATCGGAATAAATAAGTGTGAAGGTCAGATGCTCACCATCTTCCTGGTCAACAGAAAAATGGACAGGATAAAAATGACTCCGGAATCGAAAGGCAAAATGTATCCGCCGGGCAGAATGTCGGAGAAAGAGCAAAAATTGAGAGGATTCAATTGGAGAGAAGAAGAAAGACCTTTATGCAAAGAGGATATTTTCAAATGGTAAATAAAAGAATATGAGCAATATAGATATTTTCAAAAAGGTGCAGAAGGCATCAGCGGAACTGAACCTTCTGACTGAAAACAAGATCAACGATATTCTTCGTGATTTGGCAGACGCTGCAGAAAGCAACTGCGCAGAGATCCTGGCAGCCAACGAAAAAGATTTGGCAAAGATGGATCCTGCCAATCCAATGTACGACAGATTGAAACTGACAAAAGATCGTATAGACGGAATTGCATCCGACATCCGCAACGTCGCTACCCTACCTTCGCCACTTGGCAAAACATCTAAAGAGAACACTCTTCCAAACGGTTTGAAGATCAAACGTGTGAGTGTGCCATTCGGTGTGATCGGAATCATCTATGAGGCTCGTCCAAACGTGACATTCGATGTGTTCAGCCTATGTTTGAAATCAGGCAACGCATGTGTACTAAAAGGAGGAACAGACGCATTCGACAGCAACACTGCGATTGTCAATGTCATCCACAACGTATTGAAGAAGAACAATGTCAACCCAGATATCGTAGCTCTTATGCCAGCAGGTCGTGAGGCGACAGCTGATTTGCTTGCTGCTCGTGATTACGTCGACCTTCTTATTCCTCGAGGAAGCGCAGGTCTGATCAAATTTGTACGAGAGAACGCGAAAGTGAATGTCATTGAGACAGGAGCAGGAGTTGTCCACACATATTTCGACAAAGCTGGAGATTTGGAGAAAGGAAAAGCAATCGTCAACAACGGAAAGACTCGTCGTGTGAGTGTCTGCAACGCTCTCGACTGTCTGATCATCCACAAAGACCGTCTTTGCGACATCGATGCTCTATGCGCTCCTCTTGCCGCAAGCAATGTAAAGCTTTATTGTGACGATGCGTCGTTTGCCGCGCTTAAACAGTATCCTGCAGAATTGAAGAACCATGCTACTGCGGACGATTTCGGTTGTGAGTTCCAAGACTACAAGATGGCAATCAAGACTGTCGATGATATAGACGGTGCAATTGAGCATGTGAGCACTTATTCATCCAAACACTCAGAAGCCATCATCAGCGAGGATCCAGCAGCGTTGGCTAAATACGTCCAGTTGGTGGATGCCGCATGCGTCTACCAGAACGCACCAACAAGTTTCACCGACGGAGCCCAGTTCGGACTTGGAGCAGAGATCGGAATCTCTACACAGAAGCTTCATGCCCGTGGTCCGATGGCACTTGAGGAGATCACCACATACAAATGGGTGATTGAAGGAAACGGACAAGTGAGGAAATAATGCTAAATGCGAACATCACTCCTTTTCAGTTTCAATCTATTATCACTGATTGTAAGGAGTTGATGCGATTCCAACTAGTATAACAAAAACTGCCAAACAAAATTTAGAGAAACAAAAGATGCAAACTGCGATCCATTAATTTCGCATTTCGCATTTATAACTTATAATTTAAAATAAAATGAGATATTATACAGGCGTCAAAGATCTTGGCGATTTGAACGCAGCCGTTAAGGAAGCGTTGGAAGTGAAGAAAAACAGATTCGGATACAAG
This sequence comes from Bacteroidales bacterium, assembly GCA_015061115.1. Lineage (GTDB taxonomy): Bacteria > Bacteroidota > Bacteroidia > Bacteroidales > Paludibacteraceae > UBA1723. The sequence goes on from SUXE01000015.1 coordinate 78,134, forward strand.
CATCTTGGTGAGAACAAGACATTGCTTATGGTATTCTTCAACAACAGTCTACGTACTCGTTTGTCGACACAAAAGGCAGGAATGAACCTAGGAATGAACACTATGGTGCTAGACGTGAACCAGGGAGCATGGAAGCTTGAGACAGAGCGTGGTGTGATCATGGATGGAGACAAGAGCGAGCACTTGCTTGAGGCAATCCCAGTGATGGCATCATTCTGCGACATTATTGGAGTAAGAAGTTTCGCACGTTTTGAGAGCAAGAAATTCGACTACGAAGAGACTATCATCAACCAGTTTATCAAATACTCTGGCAAACCTGTTTTCTCTATGGAGTCGGCAACATGCCACCCGCTACAGGCATTCGCAGACCTTATCACAATTGAGGAGTTCAAGGAGGTAAAGCGACCAAAAGTTGTTTTGTCGTGGGCTCCACATCCAAAAGCACTTCCACAGGCAGTGCCAAACTCGTTCGCTGATTTCATGAACGAGGCAGACGTTGATTTCGTGATCACACATCCAAAGGGATACGAATTGGCAGAGCAGTTTGTAAGAGGTGCTAAAGTAGAGTACGATCAGGACAAAGCACTTGCTGGAGCTGATTTCGTATATGCTAAAAACTGGAGTGCATACCAGGATCCTAACTACGGACAGATCTTGAGCAAAGACATGTCGTGGACAATCACAACAGAGAAGATGGCATTGACAAACAACGGACATTTCATGCACTGTTTGCCAGTTCGCCGCAACATGATCGTTTCAGACGACGTGATCGAAAGCCCACGTTCACTAGTTATTCCAGAGGCTGCCAACAGAGAGATCTCTGCACAGGTAGTATTGAAGAGAATATTAGAGACTGAATTTTAATAATTTAAATTAACAAGAATTATGAAAAAAGAGTATTTAGCAGAGATGATAGGAACAATGGTTCTTGTCCTCATGGGATGCGGTACAGCCGTAAGTTTGAATTGTGGTGTTGACACAGCGTCAGTTGTTGGCACAGCAGTAGCATTCGGTTTGGCAGTTGTAGCTATGGCCTACACAATCGGAGGAATCAGCGGATGCCACATCAACCCAGCTATCACACTTGGCTGCCTGATTTCAAAGCGTATTTCTCCAAAAGATGCTGGTATGTACATGATATTCCAGGTGATTGGAGCATTCATCGGAAGCGGTTTATTGGCATTGTTGGTTAACCAGGTAGGTGCGGCAGGCACACAGACAGGAGCAAACGCATGTGCGAACGGACCTGTTGCAGCATGTATCGCAGAGGTCATCTTGACATTTGTATTCGTGCTTGTAGTGCTTGGCACAACAGATTCAAAGAAGGGTGCTGGCAATTTCGCAGGACTTGCTATCGGTTTGTCACTAATCCTAGTGCACTTGGTAGGAATCCACTACACAGGCACATCAGTGAACCCAGCACGTTCAATCGCTCCAGCTGTATTTGAGGGAGGCGACGCATTGTCTCAGCTATGGGCATTCATCGTAGGACCATTCGCTGGTGCTGCTCTTGCAGCAGTAGTTTGGAACTGCATTTCAGGATGCTGCGACAAAGACTAAAAACTGATTTCAGATAAACAGAATAGGCGGAAAGGAATCCTTTCCGCCTATTTTTATTTTATCGCATAATGCATTACGAATTATCTGGCAACCACAAGGGATCGCACCTACGGTCAAATCCAATTTCACGGATGGGGTTCCCCACAATTATGCATTATGAATTATAAATCACATCTGACCCAAATAGTTTATCAATTCCTGTACAGAAATAGCATTGTCCAATTTGACATTTTCAAACACCATAAAATAACGGTAATCGTCTCCCGCTTTGTTCGCCCAGTACCTACCCAACTCTATTTTGTCTCGGCTGTCGGAATTATCCCTATCATCACCTTTCGTTTCTACCAATACAATCTTACCACTTTTCAAATATACAATGAAATCTGGATAATGGTTGACAAATCCATTCAAACAGAATCCTTTGCCTCTTTCTGGATTACGATGCCAAAAGATTACATTGTCCAAATTAGCCACCTGGGAAATAACACGGTATTCAAAATCATTCATATCTCCTTCATCAGTATACAAACCTTTACTTAGTCCAACTACTGATCTGCCAAGCGTGATTGAATCGTCAAACTCATATTGTGGATTACATTTTATCAACCCTACATCCATCCACTCCTTGAACTTCTTCTTCTGATGTTCCAGAATGAGTGATTTAATTTTGCTTCGGAATGCCTTTACTGCTACAATATCATGATCATAAAGGTCTTCCAGAATCTCATCCGAAAGATTATTCAATACTTTCTTCACATAATTTGTGATATGTGGTTCATGAATTTCATCAAAGTTAAGTTGCTTAGCTATTTTTCCTGCCAACTGTTCTCTTTTAACTTCAACATTGTAACCGACGAACATCTCTCTCAACATTGTCACCTGCTGATTATTGAAAGAAGACTGCTTTGGCACATATTCGTTGTCTGCTCTTTTTTCCAAGTCAATTTTCACAGTCTCTTGTTCTGTTCTCGTGAAGTCGACATTACTATCAGCATTATCAAGCAGAAACTCTTCCGCCAACATTGTTTTGGACACGTTCACATAATCACCCATTGAAAAAAGGGAATTGCTTTTTATCTTTTTCTGAAAGACTGGCAATTTTATCTTTTTTGCCAAATCAGCAAAATCATCTTTTATTCTATATGTTTTCACTTTATCTCGTATTTCATTTGGGATTTCGGCACAAAAATTTTCTTCAGCATTGGCTTTTTCATAATCTACATTTTGTTGTTGAGCCTTTGACAACATATATTCGACATGTTTGTTATCGTTTTCATTATTGGAAGACGTTGCTTTCTTGACTTGTTCTATATCAATAGCAAATTCATTCTGTGATGAATCAGACTCAACTGTTTTATCATTCGTAGTTATTTGTGATGTAGCATCTGCAGACGAAGTATTGGGTTGGTCGAAAATCGGAGTTTGTGTCGGAGTGTTGACTGAATTATCCGATAGAACACTGTTTTCTGCCAATCTATAATCTTTCTGACTGAATCCTGCATTATGCAAACTTTGTATCACACTCTCCACTGTCTCCCTAAAATTTGAAGAAGATGTGAACACATATGAAAAATTAAGAAATTCATCTGTATGATGCGAAGTATACGGCAATCGTAAGATACGGCCCAAAATCTGTTCAACATCAACCCTTGAATTCTTATTTGCCAACGATGCTAAAATGTAGGCGAACGGACAATCCCATCCCTCTTTAAGTGCATTGACCGTGATAATATATCGGATTTCACAATCACGACTCATCAGATCAATGTTTTTCAACTCGTTCTTTTCGGCAGTCTTTATTGCAATATGACTTTCCGGGATTCCAATCTTCACAAGATTATCCTTCACTTTATCGAAAGTAATAGTGTCTTTATCATTTTTCGGCTGAGCTTGGAACAATACAATAGGACGGATATAAGCACCTCCATTTTTCTCCATTTCAACGGCTCTTTTTTCAAGATTACGTTGCATCTGTATTGCATCGATAATAACCTCTTCCGTACTGTTTCTGTTGTAAAGAATTACAGGAAGTTTCACCATATTGGCTTTTTTCAGACTCATGGCATCCACGAAACTGATGATGTTACTTTTTTTACGAGGAGTGGCTGTGAGATCGAGAATAAAACGAGGGTTGATATTATTTAGCATATCCAAACGAAGATTCGCCTCAAAATTGTGGCTTTCATCTATAATGACAACAGGATTAAGATGAGCTATGGTCTGAATAAGAGACGTTTCATCTGCTCCATCAACTTTATTGTCTTTTCCAAACACATTGGAATATTCTGCAAGACTAGAGTTTTCTCGATAAACGCGTCGTCCGTCTTTATTATTTGAAGCAAACGACTGCACACTCAACACAAAAATCGTCAGTTGATTCTGTATCTGGTTTGGTCTGATACCTTGTCCACTGAGTGCGGATTCCTTGTCAACTACCTGCACAGCATGATTAAAAAGAGTATCTATTTTCTGTCTGTAAGGATGTTGTGGATTACTCAAATTTCTATAAGTCTGCACTAATATAGGATCGCTAGGGACAAACCATACGACAACCTGAGGAGCATCCGAAAGAGAATGATCGAAAATTGTGCGTAAAGCATTGCAGGCAATAAATGTTTTTCCACCGGCTGTAGGCACTTTGAACATTACACGTGGCACACCTTTGATTGTGTTGTCGTAAGGGCGTAACGCATCACAATCCAATGTATTTACATTTATTCCCTTCTGCAACCAAAAATTGCTATATGCACGACTCAAATTATTGTCTTTATTCAGTTGCTCCATAAACGATGCCAAATCGTTGAGCACCTCTTGCTGATATGATTTTAGTTCCATGATTAAAATTTTCTAATGTCTCTCGGTATCTTTTTGAAGATTATGTTCTTTGCCAACAAATCTTCTTTATCTATCAAACACTGATCAGCATAGATAATATACTGCTCTGCACGTTTTTTCACAATATCAAGAGTATCGTAAGACAACGTAGTGATTCGTCCCTTCTCATAATAGAAATAATACCCTGCTCCATTATGATTGCCTAAATAGTATTCGTCAGTCACATCTCCACAATATGGGACATGCGTTTCCGAATACCATATATATTCTTTTATTTTTTCTACAGGCTGATTCTCATTTATATAGTCACCTATCATGATAGGTTCTCCCAACTCATAATACGAAAACGAACCGCCAGTTCCTTCCACCGCATTTTTTCCATCTCCATATCCATTTATGACACGACGCACACGCTCAGCAGTGATGGATTCAGCATAATCCTCCATCTCCACCAAGATGAATTTTCTATTGCCTCCATCCTGCTTGTTCAAATTCAATACTGCATGTGCTGTAGTGCCCGACCCTGCGAAAGAATCGAGAATGATGCTGTCATGAGCAGAAGCAATTTGAAGGATACGATTAATTAAATGTGTTGGTTTTGGTGTATCAAAAAGTGCAGAACCTCCGAAAATAGCTTTTATTTCCTCTCTTGCCTCATGATTATGTCCAACCTCATTAAACCTCCATAATGTTTTTGATGGTATACCTTGTTTTTTTAAATCACAAAGAAATGTTTTTCTAGAAGGAACTGAATCTCCATCTTTTCCAAACCAAATCTCATTATTTTCCTCCATTTCTCTTAAAGTTTCTTCTGAATATCTTGGATAAGTTCCTTTAGGAGGAATAAAAACTACGCCGTTTTTGAAAACGTAAGAAAAATTTGCTGTCTTTTCCGAACCACTTTTTGCATGAAGAGGAGTTGATTTCCAAACTCCCTTAGGATGATTATCAGGATTCTTGTATGCTGCATCCATCTCTGGAGTTCTCGGAAGTGGATTTGGTCTCCACAATTCTTTATTTTTTGCATATAAAACGATAAAATCATGATTATCAGAAAGCCATTTTGCATCATTAGATATAGTATATTTCTTTTCCCAAATGACATTTGCCACCAAATTTCCAGCTCCAAAAATCTCGTCACAGATAAGTTTCAAATTAGCTTGTTCATTGTCGTCGATAGAGATAAAAATAGCCCCATCATCAGAGAGAAGCTGACGAAGGAGAGACAAGCGAGGATACATCATGCATAGCCACTTATCATGACGGCTGAGATCTTCCGCCTCTTTTCCAACCACCTGGCCAAGCCATTTTTGGATTTTTGGAGAGTTAACATTGTCATTGTAGACCCAATTTTCATTGCCTGTGTTATACGGAGGATCTATATAGATACATTTTATTCTGCCTTCATATTCAGGCAATAATGCTTTTAGAGCTTCTAAATTATCTCCATGTATGATTTTGTTATCTGATTTAATATCAGCCGATTGTTCATCGCTGGCTGATGAAAACGTATATTGTTTATCCAATGTACGGAATGGAACATCATTATGATGTTTCACTACAGAATCCTTTCCTATCCAATTGAGTGTGGGCATAATCTTTAATAGCAAATTGAAATTTATAACCAAAAATTTCGCTTGCCGCCCCACTTCCCATATAAGCACAAAAAAAACGTGAGCCGTTCGTTTGTTGCCTATTATTTACGGAAGGTATCGCCAAACACCTATGTACACTAATAAGCACGAAACGGCTCACGCCATAAGGCGTGAACCTCTCGCTTGCTCATTCTCGTGTACTTTTAAATTTGGCGATTTTTCCGTAAAGAGAATAAGAGCGTAAAGCTCAATATATTTAATATGTCAAGTATCTAATTCTTTTGTTTCTTTTCTGTCTATAATTTATTTGTTCAACATTTTTCTGAATTTGTTCAACTCCGCTTGAAGTTCTTCTTCTGTAGGCAAAGTCAATTTATATTTTGAAGCAAAAATTTGTTTTGCGTCATTCAAAATGGAGTAACGAGCTATGGCTTCATTCTTTTCCGAACATAGTATCAATCCGATTGTCGGATTATCGTCTGGCTGTTTCATCAAATCGTCAAACATTCGGATATAACTGTCCATCTGCCCAACATCTTGATGTGTAAGTTTGCCCAACTTCAAATCTATCAGCACATAGCATTTCAATATGCTGTTGTAAAAAACCAAATCGACATAGAAATCTTCTTCCTCATAACGCATACGTTTTTGACGTGCCACAAAACAGAATCCCTTTCCCATTTCAAGCATAAAATCCTCCAAATTGGAAATAAGACCTTTTTCTATATCACTTTCACGAAGAGCTGGATAGTCCTTAAGATTGAGAAATTCAAGCACATATGGATCTTTGATTAAATCTTCCGGTGCAAGTTGACTTAATTCCTCTTTCGCCTCCGAAATGACAACCGCTTTATTTTGACTTGCAAGTAATCTATCGTAGTAAAGAGTTGAGATTTGTCTGTCGAGTTGCCTTGTCGACCAGATCTCATCTGCCGCCTCATTCATATACCATATTCTAGCCTCTTCGTTATCGACACTGATCAATCTGCGATAATGGCTCCAACTCAATTCGGGACGCAGTGTGTCCCGAATTGCAAAACAACGGTAAAACTGGCTCATTTTTCGAAGTTCTCTTTCATCAAACCCCTTTCCAAATTCAGAAGTGAGTTTTTGAGAAAGTTTTTTCAAAACCTGTTTTCCGTATTCCGCTCGTTCCCATTTTAATTCATTCTCTGTTATCAAACGTCCTATTTCCCAATACGCAGTGACCATAGCAAAATTAACAGCATTATATACTGTTTGTCTTGCTTTTTTCAAAACTGATGAAATTGATACATACAATTCATCATTTGTCACTTGTGTACTATCATTTTCAAGCATATTCCTTGTCGTTATCAAGATAGCATTTATGATAAGAAATGTCATCTTATTTCTTTCTCATGCAAATATAATGAATGATTTACAATCCATTATGAAAATGTCATTAATTCAGCATTATGAATCACACATTATCAGGCAACCACAAGGGATCGCCCCTACGGTCAAAATTTCCTACGATGGATTTTCCACAAAATTACGCATTACGCATTACGCATTACGAATTGATTCAGACACGCACGTCCGTGCGTCTCTACGAGAGGGAATTTTCTCCAGATGTATGGCTTTTCCCCACAATTATGCATTATGCATTATGAATTATGAATTGATTCAAAGGCTGTATTCAACGAACGTGTTCACCTCTTCCGCCACCCATTGAGCCTGAATCGACTCTGATGACCTTAACTGAGCGACTAGGGCTTTCACTTTGTCGAGATACTCTCCACGTCGTGCCACCTGCTTCAAGAAGAAGGCGATCGCAGACAAGGCTCTCTTGTCCGTATTGTGCACATCATCCACAGATTTGGATAAATACCGCTCTATCATAGTGTCTACGGATCTATCGTTCATAAGAAGACGCGAATGCAACGAATATCCGATCAGCATCTTCTGCCATTCCGTCGCATCGGCTAAACTTTCCACAATATTTCCTGCAAAATCAAGTCTGATCAAAAGGTTGCGTGAAAGATACTCGGCAATCTCCTCGTTGAAGGCTTCCGACACCCATCTGTCTGCCACCTCTGATGTGCAACATTCCGTCGGCATGATGATTGTGGCGATAAGCATCGTCTCTCGTTGACGCAATCCCCATAAACTTTCAGCAAGTTCCGCATCTGGCTCGATCTCCGCAGTCAACTCCCTCAAACGGGGATATGTAACTCCAAAAGTCAGTTTATAACCCAAATGACGCAATCTTGCGGCTGTGCTTCCATCCATCGACAGACGAAGCATCTCTTTCACTTTACGAACTCTTTCACGGAGTTCCATTGTCTTATTTACCTTCAACATAATTTAATTCATAATTCGTAATGAGCTACGAACTATTAATTATTAACTTTTAATTCTTAATTCTTAATTCATCAGAATGGGTATCCCACAGCGAAATGGAATGCGAAATCATCATGCCAATTCATGCCATGTGCGGTACGCCACTGTTTGCCATCATCAATTCGAGATGGATCGTGGAATTTCAGACCAAGGTCGAAACGGATCAAGAAATAAGAGAAATCTATTCTCAGTCCAGCACCTCCGGCCAACGCAATCTGCTTATAGAATTCATCTATAAAGAATTCACCACCTTGCTGATCTTCGTTATTATCATCATATAACGTCCAAACATTTCCTGCATCGACAAATGTGGCAAGTTCTAGTTTCCAGAACAATTTGATGCGGTACTCCAAATTCAACAGAAGGTTAATATCTCCCGTCTGAGCAAGATAGTCGTTAGAAGACGGGAATTTACCAGGTCCAAGGGTACGGACCGCCCAACCTCTCACTCCACTCGCTCCGCCAGCATAGAATCGTTTTTCAAACGGAACTCCTTCTGAATTTCCATACGGCACAGCGACACCGGCTTTCGCATGGTAAACAATCCTACACTTCTCGTTGATATACTGGTTGAAAGCATATTCCAACTCTGTCTTCACATATTGTGAATATGGGACTTCAAAAATCATATTCTGTCCAAATTCAGTCGTGTCGTATTTACAGACATGGCTGAAAAGTTGGAATGTGTTTCCTCCAGTCTCAAAACTTGCTTTGAACAGTCTCTTGTTAAGCAACCGCTTGCTCGACATATTATCGAACGTATAGGTGAATCCAGTGCACAGGATCTGGTGGTCGGTATAATTGTAGAGCAAGATAGGATTGGCATGCTCTTTGAAATACTTTTCACGGAAAGCATCAGCATTCTCCATCTTCACAAGATTATAGTCGAGGAAGTCTATCTCAAAATTATAGAAGCGACGACGCTGCCACTTATACTTCCATCCTAGACTAAGTTGGTCACGTCTATATCCCATTTGCTGGACACTGAACGCCGCGTCAAGTTCTGTGTTGGCATTGATACGTCGCCTGAAATCACGAGTCAGGAACGGGAACATAACACGAGGAATGGCAAGTGTGACACTGGCTCCATAATCACGGATTTTATCATTAGTGATATCCATTCCGCTGATCGCCTCCTGAGAGTAGCTCAACTTGAATGTCAAACATTCCGATCCACGGAAAATATTGTGGTGGCTCCATCCCAAAGTTCCGCCGAAACCGAAGTCACCAAGTGTTGTCGTAGCCTCAACATTAGCAGAAATTGATTTCGTCTTTGTCGGAGAGAGTGTGATCTGGCAATCCACCTCATTGGCATCATTATGTTTGTCGTTGAAGTTGATATATGCGGCTCGCACAATACCAAGAGAATTGAACTTAGACAAAGTGAAGTCGGAACGCATAGAATTGTATGCCTCACCTTTTCCAAACATAATATTGTCTTCTATCACGGAAGACCTCAGAAACGGTTTATGCATATACTTCATCAAAATGCCCTCCTCCGTCCTGGCGCTATCATACTCCAACACTTCGGAGAAAGAGACATGCGGTTTGTCAAGAGTGACGACGGTGATATCTCCAATCTTATACTTTGTGTGCGGCACATCCACCCTGCTTCCATCAGACTTTGTCCTAGTGAATGGTTTAAGCTCCAATGTCAGATCCACCTTATGGTCGCCGACAGTTGTGTCTGCAGTGTAAGTGATATAATCCTTTGTAAAGTAAAAATATCCGTGTCGACGCAACAGGCTCGACATATTATTTCGTTCCGCATCAAGTTCATCACTGTCGAAAAGCATACCCTTCTTCAGTTTTGTTTCATAGAATCTGTCCGACTCCACAATTTTTTTGATTGCTGAGTCACCACGGTAATCAAAGTCGATATTTTCGATTCTGAAAGGCTCACCCTCATTAATATGATAAGTCACCACAGCACGCTTTTTCTTGAACTCCACGTCGGATGAAGCCTTTGCGTTCATGAATCCCTTCGCACGGTAATATTTCTCCAACTGACGCTCCGACTGGATACGCATCATAGAGTTGTAAATCACCGGTGGCTCACCCATTTTACGAAGAGCTCGACCCAAATGTCTGACACGACCGTTGCGCTTAATAGAATCTTTTCGGGAAAGGCTATACAGACGGAGATGGGCACGGAAAAGTCCGAAAATTTTAAGATTAGGTTGCTGACGGATATACGACTCCGCGTCGCTCTCCTTCAACTGCGTATTTTTATTATCAATTTTTACGTCATCCAGCAAAAAATCACCGTCCGCCACATACTTCACCGGCGAGCAGGCGGAAAATAAGACTAAAAATATTGTTATTATTAAGAAATACGTTTTTTTCATACAATTTTGACCTTTCTGCAAAGGTTTTGCAAATATATCCTTTTTATCACTAAAAATTTGTTATAACTTTGCTTTAATCATTGATTGAACGAAAAAAATAATAAATAAGACATGACACTGATAAAATCTATTTCTGGAATCAGAGGTACTATTGGTGGAGGCACAGGAGATAACCTAACACCACTTGACGTAGTTAAATTCACAGCAGCGTTCGGCACTTGGATCGCCAAGAGAAACGGAAAGAAGACAGCGACTATCGTTGTAGGCCGTGACGCAAGAATTTCCGGACCAATGGTGGACTCTATCGTAACTGGCACACTTGTAGGTCTTGGTGTGAATGTAGTAAACATTGGTCTTGCATCAACTCCTACTACAGAAATCGCAGTTGTAAATGAGAAGGCAGACGGCGGTATCATCCTTACTGCTAGCCACAACCCAAAGCAGTGGAACGCATTGAAGCTTCTTAACGAAAGAGGTGAGTTCCTTTCTGATGCAGATGGAAAAGAAGTGTTGAAGATGGCTGACAACGACGAATACACATTCGCTGAGGTCGACAATCTTGGACAGGTTAAATACGTCAACAACTACGATGATATCCATATCGATAAGGTATTGGCATTGAAGCTTGTAGACGTGGAGGCTATCAAGAAAGCCAACTTCACAGTTGCTATCGACTGTGTCAACTCAGTCGGAGGTAATGTATTGCCAAAACTTCTTGAGCGTCTTGGCGTAAAGAACGTTAAATGCTTGAACTGTGAGGCTACAGGACACTTCGCACACAACCCAGAACCAATTCCAGCAAACTTGACTGATATCGCAGACCTTTGCAAGAAAGAGAAAGTAGATGTTGGTTTCGTTGTTGACCCAGATGTAGACCGTTTGGCTATCATCACAGAGAACGGAGACATGTTCGGAGAGGAGTACACATTGGTTTCTGTCGCAGACTATGTGTTGAGCAAGACTCCAGGAAATACAGTTTCCAACCTAAGCTCTACTCGTGCTCTACGTGACGTGACAAAGCGTCGTGGAGGTGTTTACAACGCAGCTGCAGTAGGTGAGGTCAACGTTACAACTAAGATGAAGGCTACAAACGCAGTCATCGGTGGAGAGGGTAACGGAGGAGTCATCTATCCAGAGAGCCACTACGGTAGAGACGCATTGGTAGGTATCGCTTTATTCTTGACTCACCTTGCAAACAAGGGAATCAAAGTAAGTGAGTTGAAGAAGGAATACCCACTATACTTCATCTCGAAGAACAAGATCCAGCTTACTCCAGACATCAACGTCGACAAGGTGCTTGCTTCTATCAAGGAGGCATACAAGAACGAAGAGGTCAACGACATCGATGGTGTAAAGATCGACTTCGCAGACAGCTGGGTTCATTTGAGAAAATCTAATACAGAGCCAATCATCCGAATCTATTCAGAGGCAGCTACTGAAGCTGAGGCTGAGAAGGTAGCTAAGGAGATCATGGACGCTGTAGCAAAAATCACAAAGAAATAAGATTTGTTTGAAGGAGTTAGGGTTCAGGGCAGAAATGTTCTGAACCTTAATTTTTGTTAAATATCTATCTGATCTACCTAATCTATCAATATTATGATATATTTGCAAAGAGTTTAATATTAATCTAAGTTACAATATGAAAAAACATTTGTTAATTTTGCTTTCCTGGACAATGATATTGTTAGGAAGCGTATCATTCGTCTCTTGTGGCGACGACGACGATGACAAAGGATCATCTTCAAATTCATCTTCAAAATCTTCTGTTTTCAAGAAATACGAAGGTAAAAGCGGAGCATTTATTGACGGTGACGATGTCGTATATATGCAAGGAAACCAAATCTCTGTATTTCATTTTTCTGGTGACCAAATCGAGGATGCTACTTCATACATCAATTATCAAAATGAAACATTAGCGAAAGCCGCTTACGAAGATGGAAAGAAAGAGAATCCAGATCTCAAAATTGATGGCACAGTCGTTTATGCACCTATAGACGAAGAAGAATTTGAAATGGCAGAAGCTTTGACAAAAGAGCAATTCTGTAAATACTTGAACGGAGATTATTCTGACCTTTACGATTTATCGGGAATTTTTGGAGGTCTGAATTAACCATTGAAGATTAAATCACAAGATCGTTGAATAGTAATTTTTAATCTAGGATACAAAAAAATAAGGATGTTGCGGGATTACCCATGCAACATCCTTATTTTTCATTTGACATATAGTGTTTACTTAGCGATATTTATCTTGAACGTTTTTCCATCAACAACAATCATGTAAATGCCTTTATCAAGAACAAATTCTGTGTTTTGTGAATTTGTCTTCACAGGCGTAAAACGGACGAGCTTGCCATCGATACTGTAGACCATAAGTTTATCATTTATCTCTGGTACCACTACACGATTACCAAACACATACACAGCATTAGATTTGTTGGAATCGACAATCTGGAAGTCTGTCGGTTCCATTTCATAGTTATAATAAACAGAAATCTCTTCATTATAATATACCGTGCCATGTAGAGAGTCCAAAACTGGGAAACAATCCAACTTGTCCGTAGGCAAAACCATAGCTCTCAGAGCATGTTTTCTTTCCTCAATTGTCTGATAAAACGGTTGTGTGCCGTCTGTTATTCCTTCATTTAACATGAAAGCCACAGCTCCACTTGCAAATGTTGCAGAATCCACGACCGTAATGTCGTATGGTTCCGGGATAGAAGTCTCTTCGACACCATCCAAAACGCTGTCGCACCCAACTAAAGCAAAACATTTGGTCACTTCCACACTGTCTGGATCAGGAAGATATGTCTCAAACTTTCCTCCAGATATTGATCCATAGTTTTGTTCTCCACTCACCTTTCCTGCATTAAAACAGTGGCTTATTTTGTAGAAATCATCACCAGCCAAACCTCCAGCATAAGTTTTTCCTGTAATCTCACCAATATTGTAACAGTAATTAATTTGAGGATAACTTACAGGGCCATCACCTTTGTCTTTACCGGATGATCCCGTAATACCTCCGGCAACAGAACCTGTAACATATCCCTCATTTCCACAGCGTTCTATCAGTCCCTGGTAATTACGAGCAGTGATTCCTCCCGCTTCTCCCCTAGTGTCCATTGTCATTATGGCACCATGATTTACACATCCATATATAGTGGCCAGTCTGTTTTCTCCACAAATTCCACCTACATTATTCTTACCTTTAACCGTCGCATAGTTTTCACAATTTACGACAACGCCCTTATTATTTGCAGTTATGCTACCTGCATTGCCATAGATATCCTCACTTTCAAAATGAGAATTGACAATCTTTAAGTTTTTTATAGTGCTATAAGGTCCGTTCTCTGCAAATAAGCCAAGATAAAACCAATCGCTACCTTTACAGAATAGACCACTTATTGAGTATCCGTTTCCATCGAAACAAGCATTGTATACACCCAAACGTTCAACACCTATCGGTATCCACATTCTCAATGTATCCGCAATTGAATCCGTATTTGACAAATCCACGTCGTTAACAACTATATCATTCATCAATTTCGCATTAAGCGTAAGATTCTGCCACTCATTTATCTGGTTTGCAAAATCGTAAAGATCATCTGCAGTGTAGATAAGGAACGTTCCGTCATCATCCAGACGTTGGTCTTTTCCACATATTTCACACATCAAATCCTGATATTTGTGGACATGATAATCACAATGTACACATACATTGTTTTCCATTTCATGATCATGTTCCAAAGAATCTTTCTCATTGGAATAGAAGCCTACACAAGGACTTGATTGATACACATCTTTGCCAACAAACAAAGGGAGAGTATCTTTTGACAAATCCTGATGCCATACAATAGAACCACCTGTAGAATTGGAATTCAGCAAGAAACATATTTTACCTGAAGTGAAATCTTTTGTATTGTATGGCTGGGGCACACTGAATTTTTGAGTCTGATGGCATTTTGTTGAATCATAATAACAGTTCTTTACATAAGAGATTTTTGTTATTCCACAGACATTCTTGAAATCACCTTCAAACGATCCAGCACTGTAACAGTCTTCTATAACTCCCGTATTGGAAAAAGAAATTCCTCCTGCAGATGTCTTAGCCGTTTTTGCAACCAAAACACCACAAAATCCACATTCAGCAATTGTGCCAGAATTATATCCGGCAATACCACCAATGCATTCTTCAGGGGACATTATAGTCGCTGTACTGTAACAATGTCTGATCTTGTTAAAATTCGTTCCACTGATACCACCTCTATATGGAGGACCGTAAGGATCCTCAAGCCCATCTACAATGGAATTATATGATTCACAATTCTCTATAGTTCCATAGTTACGTCCACAAATAACTCCGATATCATTTTTCGCAGAGAAATACGAGTCTTTGATTATCAAGTTTTTAATCACAGACTTTTCCGAACAAGATCCGACAAATCCAAAACTGAACAAATCTTTGTTTGGGCTGACGACAAGACCAGAAATGGAATGGCCATTCCCATCAAAGAGACCATCATAATACACTAATTTGCCACATATTGGATCCCAAAGTTTAACTCCTTCATAATTTCCATCAAACAAATCCGGTTGAAGATTATTGACAACAATATCCGCAGTCAAAACACCATTGGCGGCAACAGATCCTTCATTGACAATAGACGCAAACTCATAAAGTTCATCCACATTTCCTATCTGATAAGGATTACCTGCACTACCGTCTCCATTAATTGCATAACAACAAACACAAAACAGTAATTCCCAAAATGTACTTAAAGTTTTTTTCATATATAATTTTTTAAATTTACGATGCAAAAATAACAAAAAAACAGATTACGATATATTACATTCATATGAAATCAATTCACGCAAAAACAATATAAAAGTCACACATAAGTATGAATATTGAAAAATGAAATTTGCTTACTTGCATATATAAAATATAATTTCTAACTTGCCAATTGTTTGCAGAAAATCGATAAAATATCATTGTTCTGATTCTAAAATGAAAAAACTGATTATTCTGACATTATCTATATTGCTGAATGGAATATTCGCAATCGCGTCTCCTTTCTCATTCTCTTTTGATGAGACGACGGGAGAGGCGACGCTTCTGTCTGTAGACAAAACTCTACCAAAAACGGCAATTATTCCAGACAGTGTGGAGAATGGAGGAAGATGGTATACCGTGACTAAAATAGCGAAACAGGCGTTTGCGAAATGTGGCAAGATGGAGACGGTGCAATTACCGTCGGGACTGAAAAAAATCGGACCTGTTGCATTTGCCGAGTGTGGCAAGCTAAAATCAATCGCCATTCCACAAGGAGTGGAAACCATTCCACACCACTGTTTCTACCTATGCTCTTCACTCGAGTCGGTCACACTTCCGTCTACATTAAAATCCATTGAGCACGACGCTTTCATCGCTTGCAGATCATTGCAGACGATACATATCCCCAACAGTGTCCACCATATCGGCAGTTGGGCATTCGGAGAAAATATCGCTTTAGAATCTGTTGAATTACAGCCAGGCAATAAAAAATTATCCATCGGAGACCACGCATTCGACCGCAGTGGCTTGAAGACGCTGATCATTCCGTCGTTCGTGGATTCTCTCGGAGAATACGTGTTCAACGGATGCAGCTCACTGAAATCTGCGACCATAGAGACAGACCTTGACACTCTTCCAAAAATGACATTCCACGGCTGTGAAAACATGACCGGCTTGACCTTGAAAGGAAAAATGAATGCCATCGCATACGGAGCGTTTTCCGGCTGTAAAAAGTTGGAAAGCATCACACTTCCTACCACATTGAAAGGAATCGGAGTGAATGCGTTTGACGGATGTAAAAGTCTGGCAACCATAAATTTGCAAAATCTAACGTTGCTACAAACGATTGGAGAGGCCGCTTTTTCAGGCTGTGAGAATATTGAAAAAATCTCATTGCCAAACGGGATAAAGAAGATTGAAGACGGCACTTTCATGAGTTGCCATTCATTGATAGAGATAACAGGAGAAAATGTGGAATCTGAAGCAGAATTCTCTTTCTACGATTGTCCTAAATTAAGAACAAAAAAATTTGCCAAATGAAAAACATATTCCGCGCGATAATCGCTTTGATTACACTATCATGCTGTACTCCCAAAAACGGTGTCGAGTCGCAGGCTCGCGTCAAAAGCATAAAAGACATGATAACCAAAGATAAGGATACAGAAATTCCATCAATAACATACAAGGAATTTCTTGAAAAAATATATGATTTTGAAAACGATTCCGCACAAAAATGGACAAACAAATCAGGTCGTCCGATCGTGATAGACTTCTATGCCACATGGTGTGCCCCATGCAAGAAAATAGCCCCAAAGCTACAGGAATTGTCTGTCGAATATATGAATGTAGATTTCTACAAAGTTGATACACAGGAAGAAGAGCGTCTGGCAATGGCATTCAACATCCAATCGGTACCGACACTTATGTTCATTCCAAAAGAGGGAGATCCATATCTGAGTCTGGGATATATCTCAAAAGGAGAGATCAAACAGATAATCAAAGAATTAGTGAAATAGAGAATGCTAAATGCTGAATGCTAAATAAAAAATAAAAAATGCGGGACGCTAATAATTTAGCATTCCGCATTTTTTATTTTTAATTCTATCAAATCGTCACTTTTGCGAATGGAGGAAGTGAAACGTCACTGAAATCTCCATCCTTATATTTGAAATATCCTGTGATGCCGACCATTGCGGCGTTATCGGTAGTATATCCGAATTTAGGGATATATATATTCCATTTGTAGCGACGTGCATGATCCTCGAATGCGGCTCTCAGTGCTGAATTTGCCGACACTCCACCTGCCACAGCCACATGGTTGATTCCAGTCTGTTTGACAGCCTTACGCAACTTGTCCATCAGAATTTCAACGACCGTGGTCTGCAAAGAAGCACACAAATCGTTTACATTCTCCGCCACGAAATTCTCGTTCTTGGCAATCTCATCACGTAATGTGTATAAGAAAGATGTCTTCAATCCGCTGAAACTATAATCCAAACCAGGGATATGTGGTTTGCAGAACTTGAAAGCCTCTGGGTTACCCTCTTTGGCCAACTTGTCTACAACCGGACCGCCTGGGTATGGAAGGCCCATCACCTTAGCGCATTTGTCGAATGCCTCACCAGCAGCGTCATCTATCGTCTGACCTATGATATTCATCTTGTTGTAGTTTTCCACCAAGACAATCTGTGAATTTCCACCAGACACAAGCAGACATAGGAATGGGAAAGGCGGACATTTGTGGTCTACATCCTTTTCCTCTATGAAATGGGCCAGAATATGAGCTTGAAGGTGATTGACATCTATCAACGGAATACCCAACGATAGAGAAAAACCCTTTGCAAACGAAGTGCCGACCATAAGGCTTCCCATCAGACCCGGACCACGTGTGTATGCCACAGCATGAAGGTCTTCCTTCTTCAAACCTGAACGTTTGATCGCCTCACTCACCACAGGCACAATATTCTGCTGATGAGCTCTGGATGCCAACTCAGGCACCACTCCACCGTAACTTTCATGCACCTTTTGACTTGCGATCACATTGGACAAAAGAATATTGTCCTGCAAAACGGCAGCAGAAGTGTCGTCGCACGAAGATTCTATCGCTAAAATGTTTATTGACATTTTCAAATCTTTTTATTTATCACTAACTTTGTAGCATTATTCAATGACTGCAAAATTTATACAAAGATAAAAAAACTTACTTACATAGTGCTTATTCTTGCCGCACTTGTTTTCACCTTATTCACTGCGGCGTATTTTGTATTGCAAAATGAGCAACTACAGAGTAAGGTCGTACGCAAAGTTACAAAAGAAATAGAGGCACGCACAGGTGCTGATGTATATCTTGACAGAATCGACTGGAACTTTCCTAACGCATTCATAATAAACCAGTTCTATATTTCAGACGAAGAGAAAGACACTCTGCTTTACGTGGACAGAGCCAAAGTGACACTTAATGTGTTGCCTCTTCTAAAATCTTGCATCAGTTTCAGAACTATCCAGTTTACAGAAGCCGACGCAAGAATCAAATATCTGAAAGACCGCAATAAATACAACTACGATTTTCTCGTCGACGCATTCACCACACCAAACGACACCACGTCGCTCGACTGGGATTTCGACCTTGAATCTCTCGCATTCACCGATTGCAAGATGGAGTTTGTGACTGACAACACGATTGTTCCCGTCGACAGTGTATTCTGTCCGCAACATATCGCGCTCAACGACATCAATGGAGCTTTATTCATCAAGGAGTCTATGTTCTCCAACTCTCAGGAATTCCGTCTGCACCGTCTACACTTCAAAGAACGCTCCGGACTTGAATTGAGCAATCTTTCCACAACGGTGACACTCACAGACGATGAGATCAATTTCGACGAGTTTGTAACACAGACACAGAACAGCCAGCTGGCTTTGTCGAAAGCTTCTATCACTCTTCCTAAAATCAAAGAAAACATACACAGATTGGCAGACAGTAAGATCGACATCTCATTAAAGCCATCTTACATTCATCTTGCAGATTTCTCATCTCTTTTTCATTCATTCAAGAATTCCAAGGATGATATTCGTCTGAGCGGAAGCATCTACGGGACAAGACACGAAATGAATCTGAAATCCATCCAGATGGATATGGGAGAGACCATGACGTTCGATGCAGATTTCAAATTCACGGACTTCTTCAACATCGACTCCCTTGGTATCGACGCAGATTTCAAATCAATCACTTTGACTGCGACCGACGCGAAAAAACTGGGGCAATTGATTATAGACCGTCCTGTCTATCTTCCACCTGTGGCTGACTCTCTTGGTTTGATCCGATTCTCAGGCGTGGTGTATGGAAAATTCAAAGAACTCTACACAGAAGGAAATCTAAGTACAGATGGAGGATCTATATCAACAGACGTCGTCATCAAAGCCAGCGACAACAAATATGAGAAATTCAATATCATAGGAGCTACAGCAGCCAGAAACTTCAACCTCACTAAACTGTTCGGAAAAGAGAGCGGGTTCGGGAAAACTGCTTTTGAACTTGAAGTAGACATCCAAAAAATCGAAGCTGACAAGTTTGAAATGGAGCTTGCCGGAAAGATCGATACCATCTATTTCAAAGATTATCTCTACCAAGGTGTGACTGTCAACGGAAAACTTAACGACAGAAGCTACACAGGAAATTTCACACTCAAAGATGACAATATCAACTGTGAATTCGAGGGAAGCGTCAATATGAAACACAAAGACATGCCGGTGATGAATTTTGTGGCAAGCGTGAAAGACGCCAATATTGACAAACTAAACTGGGTCGAATCAGAAGATCCTATAACCGTATCTTTCGACATAACTACAAACTGTACAGGAAAGACTCTAGATGATTTGTCAGGATCAGTGACGCTCGACAACTTTCTATGCACACGTGGAGACAGATATCTGTATCTGAATCTCTTCACACTCAACACAGTCACTTCAAAAGAAGGAGGAAAACGTATCAACATCATTTCTGACTATATAAACGGAAATGTGGAAGGCAAATATTCATTCGCCACACTGGTCAACAACCTCAAACAAATCGCATATTCGTATCTGCCAACATTAAAACAGATGGACAGCAAGTATGTCGAGCAAAATGAGGATACAGAATATGCCAACGATTTCACTTTCAACTTCACAATTGAAAACACAGAGCCGATAAATGACATTTTTGAAATGCCAGTCATAATCCAACAGAAAAGCAAAGTGAAAGGATTCGTCAACGACAACACAAAAAAATTCCAATTAAGATTTGAAGCGCCTCTCTTCATCTACAAAGAAAACATTGTAGAAGACGCATTGCTTCTGATTGAGAACCCACATGACAATCTAAAGGTTGTGTGCCGCACGACTTATACTGACCCTGACAAGCGCAGGTATCCATACTATATCAGTTTCAATGCCAACGCAAAAGAAGACAACCTCGACCTACGTCTATCATTCAGCAATTCAGAAGATGTGACATACAGCGGAAATCTGTCGTTGAAGACGGCGTTGAAAGGATACTCCAACAACGGCTTGTCTGCGGACATCTCAATCATTCCATCCAAAATTGTAATAAAAGATTCAGTATGGAGCATTGGAGCTGGAGAAATCGAGCTGCGTCCGAAACTGCTTGACGTGAAACGTTTTGAGATAGAGAACAAATACCAGAAATTCCATGCGCTCGGACGAACAACAGACTTGAAAGACGACAGTTTGAGAATATGGTTTACGGATCTCGACGTGACCCATTTCAGCAACATCCTCGACAATAAGTTCATAACATTCGGAGGTATCGGAGACGGAGATTTCTACCTGACCAAATTATTCAGCAACCCTACAATAGAAGGAAAGTTAGGTCTGTTTGACGCATATCTGAACAATTATCCGTTTGGTGATATGCAGGCTGAATTCGGCTACGACAAGAAGAACAACACGCTCATTTTCGGTACAAACGTCATTTCCGCCTATGAGACTCATCAAAAAAGCGAGATTGACGGTGCTGTGTACTTTGACGAAGACTCGCTATTCATCGACGGAAGGCTCCGAGACATTGACATGAAATTCCTCCGCATCTATCTCGACGGAATATTGAGCAACAATACAGGAGTGCTCAATACCCACGTCTTGGCACTCGGACACTTCAACAACATCGGTTTGGAAGGTATGGGTCTGGTGCGTGATTTCGATTTCAACATCGACTATACAGATGTCAAATATACATTCACAGACACAGTGTGGATGACACAGAACTCATTCAGACTGGACGGAATCAAGATAAAAGATCAAGAAGGCAACGATGGTCTTATGTCCGCGCTCATTCTTCACGAAGGATTCCTGCACTGGAAATATGCCGTCAATGTCGATTCCGAGCATCTGTTGGATCTCAACACAAATGAGACCGACAACGACTTGTTCTATGGCAAGGCATATATTGGAGGAAAAGTTGGAGTTTCGGGAAGTGGAGACGAACTGAATATCGACATCAAAGCAAAGACAAACAAAGGCAGTAAGTTTGTTGTGCCACTCGACGGAACCAAAGGCGTGGATGATGCTGGATTCATCACATTTAAGAAAAACACCAAGATGACAACGCAGGAAATGCGTAGGGCAAGAAGGATGAAGATCCAAAAGATACATGAGGAAGAAGAAGAAGACCCTCTCATTGTGAATGTCAATGCCGAAATAGATGCCACTCCAGACGCTCAAGTTTCTCTGATTCTCGACCAGAAGCTTGGAGATGTGATACGAGCGAGAGGAAACGGAAACCTGACATTCTCATACGACGGAAGAGACGACCTTTTCAAACTGTTCGGACAATACCAGATCACAAAGGGAGATTATCTGTTCACCATCCAAAGTATCATCGCCAGAAAATTTGAGCTTCTTGACGGAAGTACTGTACGATGGAATGGAGACCCGAGTGCAGCCATTCTTGATGTGAATGCTAAATATACGCTGAACGCATACGTTGGTGATATTCTTGCTGAAGATAATGTCACAACAACCCAAGTAAACTGTATGATGGGCATCTCCGGCACTATCTCACGTCCGGTAGTCAAATTCGATCTGAACATGCCAAACATCGACGACGACATGATGCGTAAAGTGCGCAGTGTGATAAACACCGACGAAGCGATGAACAGAAACGTCGCCAGCCTACTTGCTTTCGGAACCTTTAACACGAGCGACTTGGTCACAAACAACGCATCCAGCATGTCTGCAGTAGGTTTTGCCGCATTGTCATCTGAAATCAGCGGATTGCTTTCAAAAATCAACAACGATGTCAATGTAGGTTTGAACTACCGTCCATACTCAGAAGACCAGACCTCTGGAACCACAGAATTCGAAGTTGCATTGTCAACAGGATTGCTCAACGACCGTCTGCTTCTGAACGGAAACTTCGGATACCGCGAAGGAATGTCTTCACTCGACGATAAGACATATAGTAGTGGAGTTGTGGATTTTGACATTGAATACAAGATTTCACCCAACGGAAGATTACGAGGAAAAGCATTCAACCGCTCATCCAACAGTTATCTGCGTCAGTTCAATTCCCAAACACAAGGAATTGGTTTGCTTTACCGTCACGATTACGACAACGCAGAAGAACTGATCAGCACATACATCTCTCCTTTCAAAAAAATGTTTGGAAAAAGACGTGAGGAAAAGCAAAAAGAAGAAAACAAAGGAAAAGAGACAAAAGAATAACAACATGTAGAGACGCACGGTCGTGCGTCTCATTTTTATTACACACGTCTCATTTTTATACGCATATCAATTTATTACGCACACAAATTCATTTATTATGCCATATACTGTTCATACACACGCAAATCTCACACCATTGTTATTACACGCACGTCCGTGCGTCTCTACGTGAGGATAATTAATCAGATGAAGGAGTTCCGCACATTACAAATTACGCATTATGAAATACGAATTATATTTTTCCCTCTCGTTCAAATTTCCGCATCTGCCAAGTGTTGAACAGGTTTTGCCATAAACTGTAAAATCCGCCAGCAATCGCGCATGAAGGATGAAGGAATGTGGAGCCGAGCCAAATAATAAATACGGTGTTACGTTGAGCCAATCCCTGCCCTGCTCCGATATGTTCTCCATAAGCTCTTCCGATTCGTTTTCCTGAATAGAACAGAAGAGCACAAACAACCATTGACACAAATGCGACCGCAACCTCAATCGGGATGCCAAACTCACTCGTTATCAGATAGCGTAATGTCATTGATATAGCTAGGCACATGGCCACAGCCCAAAGGTATAAGGGAAGGTCTTTCCATCCTTTCACTATATCTATCACCTTAGGGAACATTATCTGCGTCAACAATGCCATCAACATTGGGACAATCAAGAGTGGTGTGACTCGCCTCACAATCATCAAGAAACTCTCATAAAGCGAATATTCCTGCGTCGACATAAAAGGTATCATCACAGGAACAAAAAGAGCCGTAATGACGTTGGAAATAAGAGTATATGTGGTTGTCGTCTCGCTGTTTCCTCCCCAACGTTGGGTCAGCACAACAACACTGCCTGTCGCCGTAGGACTTGCGATACAGATAAACGCAGCTTCAGCCAAGACAACAAATTTCGTACTCTGAAGAAGCGACGCGATCAATGTCACCAACGTCATCAACAATAACTGAAACAGGAAAAGCATCAGATGCCAACGGGTGAATTTCAGTTGACGGAGGTTCACCTTGCAGAATGTGACATAAAGCATCACAAGCACCATCGTCGGAATCGTGAAGTCCACAATAGCACGAACAGCATCACGTGTGGAGCTCGACAAATCAAGGTTGTGATAAACCAGATATGCGGTAATACCAAATACCATTGCGATCATTAACACATACTGATTAAAAAAACGCTTTATTTTATCTTTTGATGACATTTATGTATTCTTTTTGATGTTCGTTCAACAGTCTGTAAATGGACACGAATTTATCTTCAAAGAGATTCATTCACCTACAATCATATTGTCCAAACAAAAAACAAGGTCGAGACTGAATCCCGACCTTGCCATTATAAATCAGATTTGATTATTTCAATGCCTTTGCCAAGTAACCAATCAACTCAACACCTGTATAGTCGTTTGCAATCTTACTTCTCAAATCAGCAGTAAGGATCTTGACCTCATTTGTGATTTCATTGTTGAACACCTTCAATGGTTTCGCATCAGAAGATGTGATGAAAGCGAAATTGTTTTCAAGATTGTCATCACCCGACTCGTTCTTTGGATCAAGTGCCAAGAACATATAGCAATCAGCATCAGTAGAAATACCGTTGCAGAACTGAGATGGCAACTGATATTCGATTGTCAACTTCTTACCTAGAACAGAAGAAGCCTTAGCTCCAGCAGGAAGGATTGCGTCTACTTTCACGTCAGCCAAGAACGACTTCTCATGGAAATGCTTTTTCTTGTATAGAGTGTAGACGACGTTGCAATCGGCCAAGTTAACATCACCAGTACCATTGTTCACGATATCATAAGTCAACTTACGGTTGCCGTTGGCAAGAGCCTCATCAGCGATAACCTCTAGTTTCAAATCTCTGCCTGTAATTCCTCTCGTCGCAGCGGTAGAACTTGAATAAGCATTAGCTTTATTGGATGCAGACCATACACCAAATGCAAAATTATTGACAAAATGGTTATAACCTACCCAAATATATCCATTGTCACCCCACTCTGATGTACCCCATGAGTTCTGGATACGGAATGCCTTTCTTGTATCATCATATCCAACCATCAACAACGCATGGTATGCATGTTGACCACCATTGTATGAATCCGGATCATCACTTGTGATAGTAGCACTACTGTTCCAACGCATAAATGACGCTCCTAGTTTTGCACCAACTACGAGTGGACCTTCATTCAGCTTCGACTTCAAATTTGCCACAGTCATACCATAAGAGGTACTACCAGACAAATCGCTTGTATATGCAACCAAACGATAAGCACCAAGTTTATTGCCCGAGTTTCCATTTGAAGGAATGTTATCACATTTCATTTTCTGACCCGTGAATGGCACCGAACTCATCGTAGCCACACCCTTGTCAATCATAACCTTGAAAGCGGGATCAAAACTTGAACCATTACAGTTTTCTGAAGAATAAGATTTATAGTTATCCCTTATCAAATGCCAAAGGTCAATTGGCGATGTCTGGTAAGAAGCATTGTTTTTATAGCTTGTAGATTGATTATCAATATTATTTAGCGTAGTTTTCAAGCCATAACCTGCAGCCCAAGCCACACATGTTCCGTAAGAACCTTGGTTTCCTACAGCAGGAGCATATTTTGTCCAATCCACAGATGCAGGAAGACCAGAATCGTCATTGTCCACATCATCAGTTGGAATATCAGTCACATCTTCTTCATTAAGAAGCAATCCCATACTGTCCAATAGGGTTGCAAGAATATCAACCACAGCTTGAGTTGTAGCTTCATCACAAGAAGTCATAGAAAACGGCATTGTAGCTATCGTACCACTGACAACCAGTTTTCCTACTCGGCTACGTAGATTTCTCAGTTTCATATCTTATACAATAATGGTTATTCTTTTGCTTTCTGAATATTGATTTTTTCAGGATCTATTTTTTCCTTGTCCTCAGCCACAGAAGATCCATCCTCCTTATTTTTATCCGCCAAGCGGAAAACATGCTTCTCGCTAGATACGAATCTATATACGCTTTCGTCGTTCACTACCTTCTCTATCTTAACATTAGACAAATCTGGAGCAAAGAAGAACAATGCCTCATTCATGTCTATCGCATAAGTAGATGCGTTTGAGAATCTACTTGGAGAACTGAACACACAATAATTAAGGATAATCTTACCCAAGATCTCAGCGTGAGTCATAATCACAGGAGCCAAGAATTTTGAATAAGACAAATCAAAATCATGGTTGAACTTTGCATAGTTGAACAAAGCGGCACCCCGGATTGTCTGATTAGAGAATATCGCGTCGCCCTCAAATGTTGTATTGTTCATCATCAATTCCGAACAAATCAACTTATGGAAATTAGCGTCACCCTTGAATGTGGCATCCATAAATGAGATATTACCATTAGAATAACTTGATGTGAACGAGAAATTTTTCTCTGCTGTGATTTCATAAAAACGGTTGATACCACCACGAAGCTCCACCAAATCAAACTTTGCGCTTTCTCCAAAGGTAGACTTGCTGAAATCAATATTGTCAGCCACCATAACCTTGGTAAAATCGACTTCTCCACGGAAATCACAATCTGAGAATGTTACAGAGCGACGGAAGTTGGCGCTACATGAGAACTTGTCCTTGAACTTAGATTTTCCAAGCACATTACCCATAAACAAACAATGGTTGAAATATATCGGAACCTCCACGTCTACCTCAACAGCTATACCTGAGGTGATTCTTGGCTCACCACACTGTGTGAAATCCAAATCATCCCAAATCATACAATTCATCAACTGAATAGGTTTGCCTTTCTTTATCATTTTAATGATGTCAGCGGCATGGTATTCAGTCATCGCACTTGAAGACAATGACTCTGATTCTTTCGCCTCTGCAGTCGTACTGCCCACTCTTCCACAAGAAACATTGAAGAAAGAGAAAAGCAACAATATTGCTATTTTTATGTAAATATGCGACTTTGTCATATACGTCATTATTACTCTATTTGAAAGCAAAGTTAACTATTTTTGAATACTAAAGACAAAAATAGCACAAAAATAAAAATACATTCCACAAAAAAGGTCTATTTTTTATGAGCAACCATAAAATCTTTATTGTATATATACATTTATCATATCAAATTTTTCGCTTCAAATCTATAATTATGCATAAGTAAATAAAAAAGGAGACGCAATCACTCACGTCTCCTGTATGAATTTTCATTTCTGATCATCTGCGTGGCATTCCTGGACGAGCAGGCATCGCAGGATCAACCTCTACTAGTTCAACCTCAAATGTGATACATGATGCTGGCGGAATAGATCCTGCCTCACCATCACCGTAAGCCAAACGTGCGGGAATTGCAAGTTCTGCCTTACCACCTTCCTTCATCATCTTTATTCCCTCTGCGAATCCTGGGATAACTCCTCTAAGATTGAATACAGCTGGCTCACCACGCTCTATTGAGCTGTCGAATACAGTGCCGTCAATCAGCTTACCTGTATAGTTAACCTTTACAAACGAAGAGTCAGAAGCCTGCTTTCCTGTACCCTCAACGATAGACTTAAAGTGCAATCCTGATGTTGTAACCTGAACACCCTCTTTCGACTTGTTTGCCTCCAAGAAAGTCTCCTCCTCAGCTCTGTTTTTCTTGATCTGGATGTCACGAACCTTAGTGACATACTCCTGCATTACGTTTCTTGCATCCTCAATAGACATAGGCAAGTTCTCAGCGTCTGCTGCCTTCATAGCCTCTGTAAAACCAGCGATTAGGGCGTCCTTGTTGATTGTATCACCAGGGAATCTCTCCAAATCGTGCTTCAAACCGTCTCCTACATTGATACCTAGAGCGTAAGACACAGAGTCAACATCTGATTTCAAATTCTTTACCGACATCGTTGACTGCTTCTGGCATGATGTCGACGCAAGTAGTGCCAAAACTGACACTGCTGTCATTAATTGTTTTTTCATTATTTTTGTTATTTTTCTTTTCTTTCTAATCACATTGTTCGCTGGTAAGGTTTGAACTGGAACTTGGCTGAGCTACGTGCCTGTGCCTTCTCTATCCCAAGAAGCTCAACATCAAAAACCAAGATTGAATTCGGCTTGATTTTACCAGTAGCACGATTGCCATAAGCAAGCTCAGACGGGATAAACAATTTATATTTGCTTCCCACAGGCATCAACTGGATACCTTCTGTCCAACCTGGAATAACCTTATTTAGCTCAAATGAAATCGGAGACGTAGAGCTGTCAAATATTGTTCCGTCTGTCAATGTTCCTGTGTAAGTGACAGTCACCTTATCTGTCGCTTTTGGCTTATCTCCTGTACCTTCTGTGATAACCTGATACTGCAAACCTGAAGCAGTCTCCTTAACTCCAGCCTTTGTTTTATTGTTTGCCATCCAGATCTTGTTGGCCGCCAAATCCTTCATTGCCTTCTCTTGCTCAGCTCTCTGCATCAATGTCATGACAACATTGCCTGCATCCGAGGATTTGATTTTCAAACTTGCCGTATCTTTATTAAGAGTATATTTCAGGGCTTCACAAAATGCTGACGTATTGATATTGTCAACAGGAAGCTGCTTGAACTGTTCCTGAAGGCTCATACCTATATTGATACCAAGTGCATAGCTGACAGAATCAGTTGAATTTGTCAACGCACTAGCATCCTTCTTCGACCCCTTCGCAGAAGCGGATCCGATTGCAAGCGACAAGGACATTATCGCCAAGAATAATTTTTTCATAACTTATATTATTTTATGCCCAACAACTCCACGTCAAAGACCAATGTAGAATTTGGCTCGATTGTCTCTCCAGCTCCATATTCTCCATAAGCCAACTCTGATGGAATATAAAGTTGCCATTTTGAACCTACAGGCATCATCTGCAATGCCTCTACCCATCCTGGAATAACTCCGTTTACAGGGAACTGAGCCGACTGACCTCTTCTGTAGCTGCTGTCGAATACTGTACCGTCGATCAAACGACCTTCATAATGGCAGTCAACAGTGTCTGTTGCTTTTGGTTTGGCTCCTGTTCCTGCGACCAATACCTTATACTGAAGTCCACTCGCTGTTGTCTGGACTCCATCTTTTGACTTATTCTGTGCTAGGAACTCTTCTCCTGCCTTCTTGTTTTTTGACATAACCTCTGTCTTCTGCTTTGCAAAAAACTCATTGATTGCATTCTGAGCCTCTTCAGGTGTCATCTGCATTTTCTCGCCTTTGAAAACAGATTTGATTGCACTTGCAAAATCATCAACGTTAATACAATCCAAACCACTCTGCTTCATATTTGAAGCCATAGACATGCCAAGTGCATAACTCAATTTATCCATAGTATACTTTTCTACTTTCATTAATTTGGGCAAAAGTACTTAATAATTTTTGTTTTCACATAACTCAAAACACAATAAACACACCCATTTTTGATTTTTGTTGTTATAAAACATAAATAATCGGCATTTTGTTTGCGTAAAAATGTCGTTTACACTAATTTTGCACCAAATTTATAAATTAAGTATGCAAAAGATAAGAAATGTGGCAATCATTGCCCACGTTGACCACGGTAAGACAACACTAGTAGACAAGATGCTCCTTGCAGGACAGCTTTTCTCTGATCGCGAGAAACCGACTGAATTGATTTTGGACAACAATGACCTTGAAAGAGAGCGTGGAATAACGATTGTATCTAAGAATGTATCAATCCGTTACAAAGGATATAAGATTAATATCATCGACACTCCAGGACACTCTGACTTTGGTGGTGAGGTTGAACGTGTGCTTAACATGGCTGATGGCGTACTTCTTCTTGTCGACGCGTTTGAAGGCCCAATGCCTCAGACTCGTTTCGTGCTACAGAAGGCTATCGAAATCGGTTTGAAGCCTATCGTTGTCATCAACAAGGTAGACAAGCCAAACTGCCGTCCTGAGGAGGTTCAGGAAGAGGTGTTCGACCTAATGTTCAATCTTGACGCTACTGAAGAGCAGCTAGACTTCCCTACTATCTACGGTTCCGCAAAGAACAACTGGATGAGCACAGACTGGAAGGCTCCAAGAGTTGACGATATCACTCCAGTGCTTGACGCTATCATCGAGCATATCCCAGAGCCTCATTATAATGAAGGTGCGACTCAGATGTTGATCACATCTCTTGACTACTCTTCATTCGTAGGTCGTATCGCTATCGGACGTATCCACAGAGGTAAGATCCGTGAGGGTCAGGACATCGCTCTTGTCAAGAGAGACGGTTCTATCCAGAAAAACAGAATCAAGGAGTTGAGAGTATTCGAAGGATTCTCTCAGTCAAAAGTATATGAGGCTGAGTGTGGTGAGATCGTAGCCGTTATCGGTGTTGAGAATTTCGAGATCGGTGATTCTATCTGTGATTTCGAGAATCCAGAGCCACTTCCACCAATCGCTATCGATGAGCCAACAATGAGTATGGTGTTCACAATCAACGACTCTCCTTTCTTCGGCAAGGATGGTAAATATGTGACATCACGCCATATCAACGACCGTTTGATCAAGGAGCTTGACCGCAACTTGGCTCTTCGCGTAAAGAAGTCTGAATCTGAAGACGTGTGGACAGTATACGGACGTGGAGTGCTTCACTTGTCTGTACTTATCGAGACAATGCGTCGTGAAGGCTACGAGCTACAGGTCGGTCAGCCACAGGTTATCTTCAAGGAGATAGGAGGAAAGAAATGTGAGCCAATCGAGGAGTTGACAATCAACACTCCAGACGAGGTCAGCGGTAAGGTGATCGAGATGGTCTCTGTCCGTAAAGGAGAGATGGTCTCAATGGAGAAGAAGGGCGACCGTGTTCATTTGGTATTCCAGATTCCTTCTCGTGGTATCATCGGTCTACGTACAAACGTACTTACTGCTACAGCTGGAGAGGCTATCATGGCACACAGATTCCTTGAGTACCAGCCATACAAAGGTGAGATTGAGAAGAGAACTAACGGTTCTATGATCGCTATGGAAAGCGGTACTGCATTCGCATACGCAATCGACAAGCTTCAGGATCGTGGAAAGTTCTTTATCTTCCCTCAGGATGAAGTATACGCAGGTCAGGTAGTCGGAGAGCACAGCAAAGACAACGACTTGGTTGTCAATGTGACAAAGGCTAAACAGCTTACAAACATGCGTTCTAAGAGTTCAGACGAAAAGGCTAAGATCATTCCTCCAGTAGTATTCTCACTTGAGGAGGCACTTGAGTACATCAAGGAAGATGAGTATGTTGAGGTTACTCCTAACCACATGCGTCTTCGTAAGATCATCCTTGACGAGACAGAACGTAAAAAAGCAAACAAGCAGTAATTCATTGGCACGTAGAGACGCACGGACGTGCGTCTCACAAATATGAATTCAATCGCATTCTGACGACGTGCGTCTCACACGTAATTTCGTAATATAGATTAAAGACGGGAGTTTTCACTTCCGTCTTTTTTTTCGTTATACCATCGTCGCATCAAAATATATGAGAGGAGACAGATCATATTGGGGATATTCTCAAAATATTCTTTGAATGGCAACACGTATTTGTTTCTCAATTTTATATAAATCATGTTAAAACAGAAAAGATGATTTTGACAAGACATTTATGTTTCAAACTATTTTATTTATTTTTGCAAAAAGAAAATGAGTAAAGCGATGAAAGTAGTAATCAACGACGAATATAAGAATTGCAAGGAACTTGTTGTTTTCTTGGAGAGTTTGGATACACGTTACCGCCAAAAAGGCAGAACATTGCATCTTGACAGAAATGCAGTGAGAAGTTTTGCCATTACTGAACTTGGCAGGGATGTTGTAATCAAGAGATATAAAAAGCCGTTGTCGGTGCAACGCGTCGTCTACTCATTTTTCAGAAAGAGCAAGGCGGAAAGAGCATATTACAACGGGCTCAAACTTCTGGAGTTGGGTATAGACACTCCTACCCCAATAGCATACGTGGAGCAGAAGAAAGCCGGACTGATGGAATACTGCTATTTCGCTTGTGAAAAGACATCATATAAAAGTCTGGAGCCACTTATTCTTCTCGACAGACCTCTTGACGACCACTTGGCAATGTCACTAGCAAGATTCCTGATCGACCTACACACGAAAGGAGTGCTTCACAACGATTTGAACGGAGGAAACATTCTGTATTATCAAGACGGAGACACAAACTACCATTTCTCTCTGATCGACAACAACAGAATGGAATTCACAGACAAGGATATTTCATTCCGTGACAGAATGGAAAACATCTGTAAATTCAGCAGCAAGGCTATTTTCGTGCAGATAGTAGGATGTTATGCTGAAATCCTAGGAATGGATATTCAGATGGCGATAGAAGAGGCTCTCGATGTCCGTGAGAAATTCTTTGAGGCAAGAGCTAAAAGAAGAGAATTTTGGGCTAAATTCAAAAAGAACGAAGAAAAGAAATAGAATTTTCCTCCATACAGCATGGGGATTTTCCATCTATTTTCTACCTTCCTAATTGAAAAACAATTATCTTTGCATAAAGTTAAACAGAAGAAGAGGGGTGCTGAGAAGTGTTCGAGGCTGAGATCATACCCTTTGATAGACAACCTGATGCGGGTAATGCCGATGTAGGAACATTCTTCTTGAAATATGTGACACAATCATATATAGTTGAGATAATGCGACGCGGAGGCAATGCTTCTGCGTCGCAATTTTTTGTTTATGAAGACAATAGTGTCAATAGGAGCGTTCGACCCTACTGGAGGTGCTGGTGTGCTTGCAGACATCCGTGTGGCAGGCAGATTCGGTGTCTATGGCATGTCTGTGCTTACAGCCGCAACGTCGCAGAACCCAAAATCGTTCAATGGTGTCGAGGCTGTGAGTGATGATATGTTTCGTAAACAGATTTCTGACGTGTTCGGCCACTACCGTGTGGATGCGATGAAGTGCGGCATGATTGCGACAAAGTCCCAACTAAAAATATTGATCGATTTCTTTTCTGCCAACAAACCCCAAAACTTGGTCGTTGACCCTATAATAAGTGCGACGCTGGGAAACCGAGTATTCGACAAGGAGACGATTGATCTTTACCGTGAACTATGCGGCTATGCCCTACTCGTCACTCCCAATGAGAAGGAGACGGAGATATTGAAATCCATAGCATCACATGCCATCCTCAACAAAGGAGGAGACGCAAATTCAAACATCTGCGTCGACATTCTAAAAATCGGAGACGAAGAGATAAAATTCACCTCTGAAAAGATCAAAACCACCAACACTCACGGCACAGGATGCACAATGTCTTCTGCCATCGCCAGTTGTCTGGCAATCGGATATAATTTGAAGACATCCGTCAAGATAGCGCACGATTATGTCAACCGGGCAATCGCCGGTGCTGTGGATCTTGACATCACTGAGGGCTATGGTCCTTTGAACCATTTTGTAGAAACAGAATAATTCTTGAAATATGAAAATCAAACTTAACGGAGAAGATTTGGAGTTGCAAGACGGAGCTGTATTGTCCGACATCTGCGCCAAACTTGGAATTGACAGTAAAGGAGTGGCCTTCGCTATAGACAGTGAAGTCATTCCTCGCGACGAGTGGGCTTCCACAAAACTTGCAGAGGGAACAGACGTCATGATGATTCGTGCCGTGTGTGGAGGATGAGATAAAATTAGAAATTCTAAATGCTAAATTAGAAATGAGGAATTGGAAAGTTGTCGTCATCACTCCAGAGGAGCCTTTTGTGGGGGAGACGGAGCAGATAAAGAAAGTGATCGCTTGCGGCATTTTCCGTCTGCATCTTCGTCATCCGAAAGCAGATGAGCAGACTATGAGACGCATCATAGATGCTCTTTCCGCTGATGAGAGAGGGAAAATTGTACTTCACGACCACTACAATCTGGTGGACGAATATAATCTCGGCGGAGCTCACCTTAACGGACGTCATCCTGAATTAGCATCCGTCTGTTCTTCACGCTCTTGCCACTCACTTGCAGAAGTTGAAGCGTCCACAGGTATGGAATACTGCTTTCTAAGCCCGATTTTCGACAGCATAAGCAAAAGCGGATACGCGTCTAATTTTTCAGACGAAGTTTTGCGTCAAGCTAAGAAAGACGGAATCATAAACGAGAAAGTGATTGCTCTTGGCGGAATCACCGTAGGGAAAGTACAACAAGTGAAAGAGTACGGATTCGGCGGAGTCGCTATTCTCGGAAGTGCATGGAAAGATGGCATCGCTCAGCTTGACATTATAAAACAAATGATGGAATAAATTAACCACAGAGACGCAGAAGTGACATAGGCAATTTGAGCTATGACCTTCGTCGCCCCGTGGAATATAAACAATTAAATTTCGACAAAGGTGAATCTAATGCAAATGCGAGCTTTCTCGCTACAACTTATAACACATCCTGTAAACGGGAGAAATGAGATCGAAGGTGCCAAACTTGCTCTAGAAGGTGGATGCAAATGGATACAGCTACGAATGAAGGAGACTCCCGTGGAAGAGGTGAAAAAAGTGGCTCTTGAACTTCTGCCATTATGCAAGCAATATGACGCAGTGATGATTATCGACGAT
The DNA here is from genome assembly GCA_015061115.1 of Bacteroidales bacterium. Taxonomy (GTDB): domain Bacteria; phylum Bacteroidota; class Bacteroidia; order Bacteroidales; family Paludibacteraceae; genus UBA1723. The sequence goes on from SUXE01000015.1 coordinate 112,624, forward strand.
CATGTCGAGCTTGCGAAAGAGGTCGGAGCTGACGGAGTACACCTTGGAAAGACGGATATGAATCCTAAAGACGCAAGAGCTATCCTTGGAGACGGATTTATCATCGGAGGCACATGCAACAGTTTCAACGACATTCTTGCCATCAAAGACGATGTCGACTACATCGGTTGCGGACCATTCCGTTTCACAACAACTAAGAAAAAACTTGCTCCAGTGCTTGGATTGGAAGGTTATCAGGAAATCGTATGGAAATGCAGGGAGCAAGGCATCAACATCCCTATTGTAGCAATCGGAGGAATCACAAAAGACGATGTCCGAAAAGTGTTACATAGCGGACCTAACGGCGTCGCCATATCAGGAGGCATTTTGTCGGCCGACGATCCCAAGACAGAGACAGAAGAGATTTTGAAAACAATCGAAAAATGTTTTTAATCTCGTAGAGACGTGAGATTCAAACAAACAGAATAATAAATACAACAACATAAATGAGTAAACTAATAATAGCAGGCAGAGAGTTCAACTCTCGTCTATTCCTTGGAACAGGAAAGTTCAGCAGCAACGATTTGATGAAAGATTCAATCGTCGCTTCAGAGACAGAGATGGTGACGGTGGCAATGAAGCGTATTTCCCTTGGAGACGCGAATGATGATATGCTAAAACATATCGTCGACAAAAACATACAATTACTACCAAACACCAGTGGTGTGCGTGACGCAAAAGAGGCAGTATTCGCAGCAAAAATGAGTCGTGAGGCATTCGGTACAAACTGGCTGAAGCTGGAGATCCACCCAGATCCACGCTATCTGTTGCCAGACTCAATCGAGACATTGAAAGCTACAGAAGAGTTGGTGAAACTAGGATTCGTGGTATTGCCATATTGCCAGGCAGACCCAGTGCTTTGCAAGAGACTTGAAGAGGCAGGAGCAGCAACTGTCATGCCGCTTGCCGCGCCAATCGGATCAAACAAAGGTTTGCGTACAGAAGATTTCTTGAAAATCATCATCGAGCAGGCCAATGTCCCTGTTGTTGTAGACGCAGGTATCGGAGCACCGAGTCATGCTGCAGCAGCCATGGAGTTAGGAGCAGACGCTTGTTTGGTGAACACAGCTATCGCAGTGGCTGGAGATCCAGTACGTATGGCAGTAGCATTCCGTGATGCAGTGAAATGTGGACGTGACGCATACGAAGCAGGTCTAGGAGCCGTGACAGCAGGAGAAGCAGTCGCAAGTTCTCCATTGACCTCATTCTTGGGATAATAAATAAAACCACAGAGGCGTAGGGGCAGGTTTCAAACCTGCCCGCAACAACGGACATCGGATTTCCACGCCCGCAACAACGATGTTCGAAACAACATTCATTGGCAAAGGCGTAGGGGCAGGTTTCAAACCTGCCCGGACAACGGTGCCCACAACAACATTCATTGATTAAAAACAGTACAATATTATGTTACCATACAGAAAAAACATTCGTCTACAAGGTTACGATTATTCAAGCGACGGCTTGTATTTCATAACCATTTGCACAAACAATAGATATCCATTGTTTGGAAGCATAAAAGATTGGCAAATGAATCTAAATGATAATGGTAAAATAGTATTGGAATGTTGGAATGAATTGCCCAACCATTACGACAATGTCATCCTGCACGATTTTTGCATTATGCCAAATCACATACACGGGATAATTCAAATATGTAATGGATTGGCAGGTTTGAAACCTGCCACTACGGCACATCCATTGTCGGAAATTGTCAGAGCATTAAAAACATTTTCTTCAAGGGAAATCAATGAAAAGAATGGAACTCAAGGATGTCCTCTATGGCAAAGAAATTATTATGAACACATAATCAGATCTGATTCGGCATACACGACTATTTCTGAATATATAAAAGGCAATCCCCAAAGATGGGTATACGACAAATTTTATTACAAAGAAAACTATTAATATATGGCAGATAAAGATAAAAAAACGACTCACTACGCTAAGCGTGAGAAATACTACATGCAAGGCGAAATGTTCCCTGATATAAAAGTTGGAATGCAGAAGGTGAATCTGACTCCTTCTGTATCGATCGACGAAAACGGGAAAAGAACCATAACAGAGAATGCTCCCGTGTTCATCTACGACACATCAGGTCCGTTCTCAGACCCCAACATCACCGTCGACCTAAAGAAAGGTCTTGAGAGATTCCGTGAGAAATGGATCGTAGGACGTGGAGACGTGGAGCAATTGTCAGAGATCACATCTGAGTACGGAAAGATGCGTCTTGCAGACAAGAGTCTCGACCATCTTCGTTTTGAGCATATCGCATTGCCATACAGAGCAAAGAAGGGTGCGAAAATCACACAGATGGCATACGCGAAAGCAGGGATCATCACTCCTGAGATGGAATACGTCGCCATCCGTGAGAACATGAACTGCAAAGAACTTGGCATCGACACATATATCACACCCGAGTTTGTCCGCAAGGAGATCGCAGAAGGACGTGCTGTGCTGCCAGCAAACATCAACCACCCTGAGAGCGAGCCAATGATTATCGGCCGTAATTTCCTTGTGAAGATCAATACAAACATCGGAAACTCAGCTACGACATCCACAATCGAAGAGGAGGTAGAGAAAGCAGTATGGAGTTGCAAATGGGGAGGCGACACACTTATGGACCTTTCCACAGGTGCCAACATTCATGAGACAAGAGAGTGGATCATCCGCAACTGTCCAGTGCCAGTGGGCACAGTGCCTATCTATCAGGCACTTGAGAAAGTCGACGGCAAGGTTGAGGATTTGACATGGGAGATATACCGCGACACATTGATTGAGCAGTGTGAGCAGGGTGTGGACTACTTCACTATCCACGCCGGTATACGTCGCCATAATGTTCACTTGGCAGACAAAAGACTTTGCGGCATTGTATCCCGTGGAGGTTCAATCATGAGCAAATGGTGTCTGGTGCATAATCAGGAGAGTTTCCTTTACGAGCATTTCGACGACATCTGTGATATACTTGCCCAATATGATGTCGCTGTTTCCCTTGGAGACGGTCTTCGTCCGGGATGTACAGCAGACGCGAACGACGAAGCTCAGTTTGCAGAGCTTGACACTATGGGTGAGCTTGTACTTCGTGCATGGGATAAGAATGTACAGGCATTTATCGAAGGACCAGGACATGTGCCAATGCACAAGATCAAAGAGAACATGGAAAGACAGATCAAGCACTGTCACAATGCCCCATTCTACACACTTGGACCACTTGTGACAGATATTGCCCCAGCATACGACCACATCACATCTGCCATTGGAGCAGCACAGATCGGATGGCTTGGTACAGCCATGCTTTGCTACGTCACTCCAAAGGAGCATCTTGCTTTGCCTAATAAAGACGACGTGCGTGTAGGAGTAATCACATATAAGATCGCAGCTCATGCCGCCGACTTGGCAAAAGGACATCCCGGTGCGGCAATACGTGACAACGCACTTTCAAAAGCACGTTTTGAATTCCGCTGGAACGATCAATTCCACTTGTCGTTGGATCCTGAGAAAGCACGTGAGATATTCGAGGAGGCTCACCATACAGACGGTGAATACTGCACTATGTGTGGTCCGAACTTCTGTGCGATGAGACTTGGACGAGATGCGCTCAAGATAAAATAATTCGTAATTCATAATTCGTAATTCGTAATTTATGAGGAATCCTGAAGACAATGTTATTTTAGTCAAAAGTAAAAAGTTCGCCATCAGAAGCGTCAACCTTTACAAATACCTTATAGATAAGAAACAGGAATTTGTAATATCAAAACAATTGCTTCGTAGCGGGACAAGTATTGGAGCCAACGTAAAAGAAGCGATTCGAGGTCAGTCGAAGCCAGACTTTCTTGCAAAAATGAATATTGCATTGAAAGAAGCATCGGAAACCGAATATTGGTTAGAACTATTACATGAGACTGATTATATAACAAAGTCGGATTTCAATAACATATATGCGGATTGTCAAGAATTACTAAAAATTTTAATGTCAATCACAAAGCACAGTAAATAACACGTAATATGGAACAAAACAATTACGAATTAGGAATTAAGCATTACGCATTAATAAAGTACGTTCCTGCGCTTATCGTTTCAATAATTTGGGGTACCACATTCGTGATCTCCAAATATATTCTTAACACAGGGATATCGCCGCTTCAACTCATCATTTTCAGGTTTGTGCTGGCATACATAGCGTTATGCATCATGTGCCCCAAGCCATACAAGATGGAGTTCTCGAAGACGGAATTGAAGATGTTTCTAATTGCGTTGACGGGAGGCAGTCTATACTTCATCCTTGAATACAGTGCATTGCAACACTCAAGTGCAGTCAATGTCGGGTTAATCTGTGCGACGGTGCCAATCGTGTCGGCATTGATGTCCATCATACTCAAATTGATGAAGCCGACTAAATGGTTCGCACTCGGCAGTGTGATTGCTTTGGCTGGAGTCGCTTGCGTCATATTCAACGGAGTATTTGTGCTCAACCTAAGTCCATTAGGAGATTTCTTTGCTATACTATCGGTCATATCATGGTCAGTATATTCTGTATTATTGAGCGTAATGCCAAAAGAAGTGTCAGAATTGCAGACCACACGAAGATTATTTTTCTATAGCAGCATAACGATTCTTCCTATTCTGTTTTTTGATAATAACGCATTATCACTAGCAGAGATATGGGAAAAACTGGAATGGACACATATCCTGGGAGCCTCATATCTTGGACTTATAGCAAGCGGAGCTAGCCTGTGGCTTTGGAATGTGTCTTTCAACCAAATAGGAGCAGCCTCAACAAACAATTTCTTATATCTTATGCCGATAATATCAGCAGTGGCGGCTACCATTTTTTTCTCCAGCGAGATAACAATTTGGATCGCTGCAGGCACATTGTTGATATTCGTAGGTTTAATAATTGCAGACTATAAACAAAACAAATAAACAAGGTATGTTTTCAGATGAATTAGAGAAAATTTCGTGGGATGAGACAACGAAATCAATCTATGCAAAGACAGACGCTGATGTGCGTCGAGCCTTGGCTAAAGACAGACTAACTGTAGATGATTTTATGGCTCTTATATCACCTGCCGCCGAACCATACTTGGAGCAGATGGCATTGAAGAGCCGACAGATTACACTCGAACGTTTCGGCAAGACAATATCAATGTTCATTCCATTGTATCTTACCAACTCATGCACCAACTCGTGCGTCTACTGCGGATTCCACATACAGAATCCTATGGCTCGCACTATCCTCACAATGGAGGAGATAGAGAATGAGTTTAAGGCAATCAAAAAGCTTGCCCCATTCGAGAATATCCTGATGGTGACGGGAGAGAATCCAGCAAAGGCTGGCGTCCCCTACCTTGCTAACGCCATCGACATAGCTAAAAAATATTTTGCCAACATCAAGATTGAGGTCATGCCTCTTGCCACAGAAGAGTATGCCGAGCTTTGCGACCATGGATTGAGCGGAGTCATCTGTTTCCAAGAGACATACAACAAGGCAAGATACAACGTATACCACCCACGTGGAATGAAGTCTAAATTCGAGTGGAGACTGAATGGTTTCGACCGTATGGCACAGGCAGGAGTCCACTCCATCGGCATGGGTGTATTGGTAGGTCTTGAAGATTGGCGTACAGACATGACAATGATGGCATACCATGTCCGCTATTTGGAGAAAAACTACTGGAAGACAAAATACAGTGTCAATTTTCCACGTATGCGTGTGGCAGAAAACGGAGGCTTCCAACCCAACGTCATCATGAGCGACAAGGAACTTGCACAGCTGACATTCGCCTTCCGTATCTTCGACCACGACGTCGACATCAGCTACTCGACACGTGAGCCAGCCAATATACGTGACAACATGGCCACACTAGGAGTGACAACGATGTCGGCAGAGAGCAAGACAGAACCAGGCGGATACTTCACTTATCCTCAGGCTCTTGAACAATTCCACGTCTCAGACGAAAGAACAGCAGTGGAAGTGATGACAGCGTTGAAAAAAATGGGTAGAGAACCTGTTTGGAAAGATTGGGATCAGGTGTTACAATAAATGCATAATTCATAATGCGTAATTCGTAATTGTTGGGGATTCCCATTCTTAATTTTTAATTTTAAGTAAATCGTGTGCATCTGATGAAGCACACGATTTTTTGTATCACAACCCAATTCATTCTACTTTCTGTCAAAAAATCAAGCAAGATGTGTAATTATTAGGAATCAAACAATATTTGTTTTACATTTGTGAAGTACAAATAAGTTTAGAATTGTACTACAAACAATAACACAAAGTTTCACCATGAGAGTAAAGAAAATTCTAGCAACATCATTGATACTGGTTTGCAGTCTGACTACAAACGCAAAGAAATATGAATTAAGCGATTTCGAAAAGGATGAGATGCAGAAAGCAGTTTCCTATTACGACAACAACCAACCAGATATTGCCATCGACATATACAACAACCTGCTTGCAAACAATCCCAAAAGCTATATAATCAACTACGAATTGGCATTAGCCAAAGTGGCAAAAGGAGAATATGCAGAAGCTATTAAAATCACAGAAAAGGTAGAGCGCAACTCCGACGTAGAAGATAAGCTTTTCCAACTACAGGGAAATGCATATGATTATATGGGCAAACGCAAAAAAGCGGTTGCAAGCTATGATAAGGGATTAAAAAAATTCCCAAAAGCAGGATGTCTATATATGGAAAAAGGAAACATCATGCTAATGGAAAACGATCCCAATGGAGCATTAGGCATGTATGAAAAAGCAATAGAAGTAGAGCCGACATACTCTTCACCATACTACCGTGCAAGTGCATTGTTTTTAGGATCCACAGAACCTATTTGGGGACTCATTTATGGAGAGACCTTCCTTTTATTGGAAAAGGGGCAAAGGAATGTCGCCATACAGAATGCTATGGTGAAACGTATGGGTCAGGCATTTAAAATAGAAAACGACACCACTCTCCATGTGTCACTTACACAGCAGAACACGATCAACGTAAAGGGTCTAAACTTAATCATTCCTTTCGAAATGCTTTACGAATTGGAAATTCTTAAATCATCCGCTGTTGACAAATTAAAATCTGAAAAAAGAGATACTATTACAATATCTGATTTCATAGAGATCCGTAAAGTAGCTGCAAACGCATACAAAGATTGGGAAAACAGATATCCAAACTATTTGTTTGAATACCAGAAGAAGGTGATCGACGCTGGTTACTTCGAAGCTTACACAATGGATCTGTTCAAAGATGTCTATGCCGACGAGTACAAAGCATACGTCGCCAACGAAGAGAATCAGAAAACTCTCGATGCGTACAAAGCTTGGATAACAAAAAATCCGTTCGAGCCAAATGAAAATAAACTAATAATAAGAAAGGAACCACAATGAAAAAAGTTTTTTCACTCCTAATCACGGCGTTTATAGCTGTTGCCAGTTTCGCCAAACCAGACTTCACAATTCCGCAAATTGAGAAGTATGCAAATGCAGACGAATGTCGCAAAGACAATGACATTGCGTTGAAGACGGCAAAGTATTTTTTGAATGCCGAACTTCCAGCCGACATATATGAATCGAACTTAGCGGCCCAATATATGATTATTTGGATCAGTGCATCAGATGAGATATTGGTAACACTCGATGAGCTAAGGTGTCCGTATTTGAAATGCAAAGACAAAGACATATCAACACAACTTATGGCCGCATATTTTGCTGGTTGCATCATCTACAGTCTAGAAAACAAGCAGAAAGACCACAACTTCGATATGCACTACTTCTCTCTCAGCAATATGTTGAACTACTACGAGAAAAACAAGTCAATCACAGGATCTGACAAAGAAATGGACAAATTGCTTAAAGAATTCAAAAGCAACAAGTTCAAAGCTAAAGAAGAGAAAAAGTTCAAATAAAACACCTTCAGCAACGAGGAAAACAGATAGTAAAACAAAGCGAGAATATGCGTCAGCACGTTCTCGCTTTATTTTCATTTCAAGATGATCAATGATCCTCTATAGTTTTTCTATTTCTTCCAAAGAGAGTTTTGTCAACTCGGAAATGGTGGCGATGTCAAATCCTTTATCCTTCATGCTTTTTGCAATTTGGATGGATTTGTTATGCTCTCCTTTCTCAACACCTTCTGCCATACCTTCCTCTCTACCTTCCTCTCTACCTTTCTCCATGCCAAGCTCAAAACCATGAGACTCCATGTCAATCTCATCTTCAAGATATTTCATGCTGGCTTCATAGCGTAGATACTCTTCATCGGAAAGAGCGGCAACTTTAGCTTTCTCAAGCAGACGCAATAAACCTTCGTCGGCTCGATCATATACAGATTTGTCGATTCTATCCATACGTCCTAAATTTTTGAAACTGTTTATCCAGATGCTTTTTGTTGTTATGTCGTTGACATCCAACTCAAATTTCGGTAAAGATATAAAATATTTTCGATGTCTGTCCCAAAATATCTCATCTGTGTCAAGATCACACTCTGCTGTGCGTGTGATTACTTTGTCGAGACCAGCCAACCCGTCGGCCAAGATAAAGATACCTATGATCTTGGAAATGTCCTGCTTCATATCCTTCCACACCAATCCTCTTTCAATCTTTCTTCCCATAAGGTTGAAAATGTAGAAATTAGCACGTGTCTTGAAATATTTTTGATACGAGTTCTGCATCTCCACCAGAATCGTATCTCCCTTTTCTGTGGTGCAGAGCATGTCGAATATCACTCCACGACGATTCTTTCCTCTGCGTGGTTCCTCCACATTTTCAAACTGTACACTTGTGATTGTGTCCTCGTCGCCTTCTAAAATGGCATTCAGAAACGACCTCATGATGATCGGGTCGGACATGCAATACTTAAACCCGAAATCACATCGCAAATCAATGTATTTTCCCATTGTTACTATTTTTATGAAATTTGTACTGTTTTGTCAATCCGTATAGACCAAACAAAACTATTGTTGCCGCAAATATATAAATCTTCATTAAATTGTACAAACTTATTACTGATTTCTAACCATTCCTCTATTTATATTTGTGTAAATTCCACATTAAACACTGCATTTTAGAGAAAACATCTGTAATTTTGCATTGTCCAACAACAAAAAAAGAACCGCTATGTACACATACGAACATCCACATCCTTCTGTCACCACAGACTGTGTTGTTTTTGCATTCGACGGCAAGTCTCTCAACCTATTGTTGATCAATAGAGGTATTGAGCCATACAAAGGCACATGGGCATTGCCTGGCGGATTCATACACATGGATGAGACTGCAGAAGATGGAGCATTACGTGAACTTAAAGAGGAGACGGGAGTTGAGGATATTTATCTGGAGCAATTCCACACATTCACAACTGTAGACCGTGACCCTCGTGAACGAGTGATGACGATAGCATTCCTGGCTTTTATCCGTCAGGATGATTATTCTGTTGTGGCTGGCGACGATGCAGCAAAAGCCCAATGGTTCCCTGTGGACAAACTGCCTGATCTTGCTTTCGACCATAAAGAGATTATCAATGTGGCATTAGACAAACTGCGTTGGAAAATCACGTATGAGCCGCTTGTGTTCCATCTTCTAAACAAATCATTCACGATGACACAGTTGCTTACAATATATGAAGTGGTGATTGGCAAAGAGTTAGACCGACGCAATTTCAATAAAAAAATGCTCCAGCTTGGTTATGTCGTGCCTACAGAGGAGCGTGTACAAGGTGTGGGACGCCCAGGCACTCTATATATGTTCGACGAAGATAAATACAGAGAGCAGATCAACAACAGAAACGTCTTTTGAAAATAATCATTCAAAACATCCGTACTTATTTGTCGACGTATGGGAAAAAACAAAAAACCGAGCTGATTCCAAAGAATAGCCCGGTTTATTTTTATACAAATTCCAATTTTATTTCATCACCAATGGCTGACCTGTAGCCTCGACGACGCTCCACCAGAATTCACCTTCAAGGTTGACTTTCTTACGCTGTGCTGTGGCGGCCTCGATTGGCAACAAAGTGAATGAACCATTCCAATAACCTACCACGAAATCAGTACGTCCGGCCATAGCGGCATGTACCGCATTGTGAGTCAACTGCTCGCAGAACTTACTGTCGTTAGCATTGGCAGGAATACTGCGGATGATATAACTAGGGTCGATATACTTGACACAGATAGGAATATTCTTCTTGTTGAAATAATCTGTGATCTGGTTCTTCATATAAACACCGATATCCTCGTGAAGCACATTGCCGGAAGCATCCTTCTTACGTTCACCCTGGAAGAACTGTTGTCCTGCACCCTCAGCCACGACAACCACCGCATGTTTCTTACGTTCCAATCGCTTCTCCAATAGATTCAAGAATCCGTTTTGTGTCTCAGGATTGTCCAAATCGAAATCCATCTCTGGAATCAAACAGAAATTCACATCAGGCACAGCCAAAGCCACGTTAGCTGCGATAAATCCAGAGTCGCGACCCATAAGTTTGACCAATGCCACACCGTTGATAGCTCCCTTAGCCTCATAGTGAGCATTCAAGATGATGCTTTGAGCGGCAGTGAAAGCAGACTCGAATCCAAAAGACTTTTCAATCAAGTTGATGTCATTATCAATAGTCTTAGGCACACCAGCCACAGCGATCTTCAAACCACGTTTCTCAATCTCCTTATAGATACCGTGAGCACCCTTTAGAGTACCGTCGCCACCTACACAGAACAATATATTGATATTGTTTCTTTCCAACGTGTCAACAATTATCTCATAAGGCTGTTGTCCACGGGAAGAAGCCAACATACTACCACCATCCTTGTGGATATCATCCACCAAGTCTGGATTCAAATCAATAAACGGAATCTGAAGATCAGGATTCAAACCAGCGTAACCATATTGAACACCGACGATATTAGTCACACCATAACGGTTGTAGAGATGTGTCACCAAACCACGGATCACATTGTTCAATCCAGGGCACAAACCGCCACAAGTCACGATCGCCACCTTCGTCTTCGCAGGCTCAAAATATATCAATTCCTTTGGTCCTGGTTTTTCAAAAGAGACCAAGTTCTCGCCATTCTTCATGGCAGTCATCACCTCACGAAGGGAAGAAGAGTAAAGCACACGCTCACCATCCTCAACAAAATCATATATACCGTCGCCCTTTACTTTCGACAAATGAAGAGGAGTCTTGATTCTGCACTCTCCTAATGTTTTTACAGTGAAATCCATATCCATAGATCAATCAGCTTTAGTTTGCTACAAATTTAGTTTTTTTCACGATTCCATTGACAAACTAACGCACTATTTTTATTTTTTGTGCGACGAAGTTACAATTTGAATGAAACAGACCTTATGCATGAATGATTTTATGAAGATGACTTTGAAAAAGATAAAATCTTAAGCAGATTAAATCCAAAGCGAGAATGTGCCAGCACACATCCCCGCTTTGTTTTATTTCATATTCCCTAACGTTTACTCAACATTATGCATCGCAAGTTCTGCGTCTTTTCCCCGACAGTTACTCAACACGCTTCTTGTCTCTTCCCCGACAGTTGCACAACAAGTTATGCAACAATCGGATAGTGGTTGACTAAAGTCAATGCGTTCCCCTCGGGAACAAATCATCAACCATCAATCATTGTGATGTCAGCGTGAGCCGCCACCACAGCGAATAAAAGGATGCCCAGCAGGACATAGAGTTTTTTCGTATCATTTTCTTTTATTCAAATTGTATCTTTTTTAATTCATCTTTATTTTTTTCGATTTCGATTCCTGATTCCGACACCTGCTTCGCAGGAATCGCCAAGAAATCAAATATGGCGTCACTTCGTGATACAGGTTCTACGAACCTGCTAATCATTAATCTTTAATCATCAATCATTTTGGTGTCGGTTTATTCGTTGTTTTTATGAGACCAATCTTACTTCTCCCATATATGATCAAACCTAAAACCTAAACTCTCCAAATCCTCACAGAAGAATTCATTCATCGCCAAAACCGTACTCAAACATTCTTTTGTGCGCCAATGATTTTCTCCACATTCATTTTTTTTACGAATATAAAAATCACATGAAAAATTATAAAACTCATTAAGTCTTCTTTTGAAACTTATATGTCCAGTCATTTTCAAAATCAAAGCAGCTCGTATTAGTCCTGACCCTAATGGATTTACAAAGCTACAAACATCTTCAAACTTTAATCTACTAATCTCATCCGCCACATTTTCCAAATTGCTATATTTGTCTATGAACGGCAAACTGTAATCATCTATAATCCGCTGCATCTCCTGCCTCAATGGTTCAAATGCTTCTACGGATTCTATTTCCTTGGTACTGAAATATTCATGGCTCATAGATGGACCATTAATAATAGGGAAATCACATACTGTGTGAGTCTCTTCTCCATCAAATAAATTATATTTCTTAAATAATGGACGTAGGACATTCTCTATCTCGCAAAATGACACAAATGAGATAGGCTCATAAAAATAATAACCATAATATGCCTTATCATAATTAATCGTAATATGATATCTATCCTTTGTCTCTTTATTTAACTTTTTAAAATCATAGCTTGAAACATTATGTTTAAGTTTATAGTCTCTCACCCTCAAGGATCCAAGACATGTTTTTATATCTGATTTTTCTAATGCCATGATTACTCAAACTTTTTTATACCTTTTATTTCTTTACCATTATCACTGTCAAATACTTTGTAGATTTGAGTTTTATCTCCTTTAATGCTTATAGAAGATCCTTTAATTAGTTTTGCAGTGTTATCAGCTGACTTCTTATTATTAGATTTCACCGTAAAGTTCATACATTTAAACGCCTCACTTTGATTTCGTGAAAGTTTGGTTGTCTCATTCAACTTGTCTTCGATGATGACAAAATCATCAACCATCAATCATCAATCATCAACCATCAACCATCATCCCTTTCCTCATCATTCTTAGCCTGAAGACTTTTAGAAAGATGCTCAAGCTTCAAAAGATATTTGAAAGTCGGTTTTTGACCATCTTTTGTATTATAATAATCATAATCCTCATTAGAAGGATTCCAATCTATCACAGAAAACAAAGACGGATTCTGAATATCATATACTATCAAAACATGAGCTCCATGTTTAACCTCATGGTACTTCAGAGCCCAAAGTTTTTCTTCGCTTTGAACCGGATTTGCATAAATATATCTGCTACCTCTTTTCTCTAAAACTGCAGAAATAATACGATTATCATGTTTTTTTATTTCGGACCAATAATTATATATCTCCTCTTTTTTTGTTCCTATATGTTTTTTCAGGTAACGTATTTTATCGCTATACTCTGCACCATTTAAGCAATAATCTATCTGAGGTTTTGTCGGATTATTTTCATATTCATGACGTAGAAACAAAGAAAAAAAGAACCATTTTTTTTCAAAAGCAAGCTGAGGATAAGCAAACAATAAAGTATCACATAAATGATGGTCATATGTTCTCCAAACTCGGACACTCTCCGAACTTCCATCTAACATTATTGTCTTTAAATTATTACCATGTCGACCATGATATATCCCATCAATTTTTGAAGAATATACCACACCATACTTATTAAGAGCGTAAGGATAAATTATTATATTATCAATGGAAAAAACGAAAAAATAAGAAATAACCAAAAGACTGAACAAAGAAATTTCATTACGATCTAAACGTTTTCTTATTTCAAGAATTCCCCATATTAAAAATGGAACTGTAATAAGGCAAATTGCCATACCAAATATATAGTAAATTGAATTATGCAACAAACATAAAAAGACAACAACTATAAATACAATATATTTTTTTATTGAATCTTTCATTTAAGTTTATTATTAGCTATTATTCAATTTTCGTATATTCATTCATAACAAAAGATGATAAAATTTTAATAACAAAACTTTCTGTTCCAGCCTTCGTTAAATCATTCTTAAAAACGAATTGTAGAGTTTTATCTAGATTTGTTATCACAAATTCTGCAGTTCCACCTGCATACTTAATATATTTTTGTAAATTTGGATTTGATTCGAACGCAAATTTACAAGAAGGATCATCTAATAAATCATCATATTTCTTAAAAAAGCTATCGTCAAACCATTTTGCTAAAATATTATTAGTTTCACTTGGATTACTCTTCTTCAATAAGAATGTTAATTCATCCATCATAAGTATCGATAGTTCTGGATCTCTTAGATTTGCTATTTTATAAAAATATGAACCAGGTTTCTCTTTGTAAATTTTTATTAAACGATCCATATTAGCTTTCTTAACAAAAGTTTCAATATTAAAACCGTTGTTAATCATCTTACTTATTGTTAAAAAATCATCTACAAAATTGTCTCCATAGCTTAAAAGGTTTTCTAATACCCTTTCATCTTTAATCTTAGCAATATCTTCAAGTTTTATTTTTTTGTTTTTTATGGCTTTAATGACATGTTGCAAATAATTATACATCAACTTAACTTCTACATTTGGAAATAATTTTTTTAGATTACCATTTCCGACCCATTTTAATACTTTTCTTAATAAAAAATCAGAGGAAGCACCAATAGCACAATTTATCGACTCTTCAGTTAAGAGATTTGTTAATGTTTTTTTATCTGGTCCATTATAATCATCCGCAAATTTTCCATCACCGCATAACATATCACACCAATTTTGTTCATTCATATTAGAAATACAACTAATTATAGCATGAGCAGCAGCATGATCTTCATTAGTGTCATCAATACAATTATCCACACCTGCAGTTAAAATATCAGCCAAAAGATCTGCCAAAGGAAATTCTTCATTTGGATTAGATGTCAGTTTCCAACATATAGAGTAAATTAAGGCTTCGACTACAGCACCTTGAATAAAACACTTACGATTCTCTTTCATCAACTCTTTAACTTTGTTTCTAAGAGTCTTTTCGACTCCACTTTTAGCTGCTTTATATGCAACTGTTCTGGTTGCTTTTTTTCCTAAAGTCTTAGTCAAATCCTTACATAGACTAGCGCCTCCAGACAGAGCTACTTGAGTTGCTACTAAAGCCACATGCGTTCCAATTTTGACAGTCAAATGATTTTTTCTTCCTTCATCTGTATTTGGAGATGTTAATTCCTCCTTTTGAGAGCCATCCAATCCTGACCCTGCTTCAATAATAAAATCAGATATTCCAGAATAAACACCTTCTTCTGTAATCTCACTAAGACCATTAAATGATTCTGCCGCAGATTTTCTGGCTTCTTCATCTACAACAATATCAACTACATATTTAACAGTAGAAGTAATACTTGTCACTTCTTCCACCCCTGCCTCTACAATACCTGTTGCAGGAGCAGGTACGTGAATTGGATTTGTTTCATTATCTTTACCTAAAGAAGACACATCCGAATAATAAACTTGAGGTTCTATTTCTCCTGTTGTTATAAGTGTATATTGCACACCCGCCGCTTCTGATAAAAACTTAAAAAAAGGCGTATCATCTTTAATTTTTACATTATCTCCATCTGCGAATTGATTACTTTTTAATTCTTCTGTCAACTTCTGTTCTTCATTTTTAACATCGTGATGAACTAAAAAAGAATTAACTTTATCTTTATAATTCTGAGAAACATCTAGCAAATCTACTTCTTTTTGTTCATCAAAAGCTTTTGTTTCTTGATTCAATCCATAAGCAGAAAGTTGAAAAACTCCATCAGAATTTCTATAAAAACGATACAATTCAGTTTCTTGATTATATTCCGAATCAAAAATTCCGTTATCAATATTTTCGTTTGTCAAATTGGATTCGACTAATTCTCCATCATTATTTAATCTATAATTTTTTCCGTTTGCAGAATATTCAACACCCTGATTTGGTCTAAATTGTTGTACAATTGAATTTAATAATGATTTAATTTGATCTTCATCTATATTTTCGTCACTATTTTTTTGTGGATGTGAACAATTTAGCCAATTACTTTTTACATGCTGTGCCAACAACAAACCTGCATCTTCGTCATTTGATTCATAAGCATTTACAATCTGATCATTAATAACATCACCTAAATCGCAAAAATAGATTTCTCCATCATTTCCAAGATAAAGAATAAAAAATCTCATTCTATAATCACAAGTTTCTGAAAACAATCCCTCAATTTCAAATGATTCTTTGATAGGCGTTGCATTTTTTATGACATTATCAAAATTTAGACTTTCAATAATAGCATCATCATACTTAATAACTCCAGGTACATATTTTATGTTAATTGTAACATCCTGTTTTGAGCTTAAATGAAGCACAATACCATCAACAAGAGCTTTATCAACGGGTTGAATATCTTTATTTTTTTCATCTTTTTCTGAATTTTGATATTCATCTATTCGCCGGCAGTTGTAAAATACAATATTTTTCCCAAAAGATTTCTCTTCATTAAATATTATTTCGATTACTTGCCTAAATTTTTTATTTAATTCTTTTTCTACATCCTTTTGCATTCCATCCTCATCATCCTGCAGCAATCCCCATACAAACATGACGGAGTCCTGCATGACTCTCCACTGGTAGTGAGCCAAGAAATCGCCATTGTTGTAGTCCATTATGTTGTCGGTCTGCTCCTTCTTATCCGCCAAGCCGTCGTAATCGAAGGTATGCTGCAGTTTGTACACACCATGTCCTATTTCATGGGCTACAAGACGACCGAATTTTGGTGCATCATTCACCTTATCCTTGAAAATGTATCCCACTGCCTGTCCTCTTGGCATGTCGCCCTCGGTATCCTTAAAATTATCTTCCTGTGCACGGTTCACCACAAA
>SUXE01000016.1 GCA_015061115.1 Bacteroidales bacterium
CCGCCGCTTTCAGGAGTCAATCTCATTGAGGTTGACTCCTTTTTTTGTGCGCGTCCGCGCGCAAAAGCCGGCAGTTGGGCTTTGGCAACTCCTTCCTCCGACAGTTTTCCGCTCTGCGGAAGACAATCGGTGACGGTCGTCCGGGGACGGTGTGTCACCTTCGGCGACAGAAAAATCCTCCACCATCCATCATCCACCATCAACCATCAATCATCAATCTCTCTTTCCCCGACAGTTGCCCGCTCCGCAGGCGACAATCGGTGACGGTCGTCCGAGGACGATGTGTCACCTTCGGCGACGGAAAAATCATCCACCATCAACCATCAATCATCAATCTCTCTTTCCCCGACAGTTGCCCGCTCCGCAGGCGACAATCGGTGACGGCCGTCCGGGGACGATGTGTCACCTTCGGCGACGGAAAAATCTTCCACCATCCATCATCAACCATCAATCATCAATCTCTCTTTCCCCGACAGTTGCCCGCTCCGCAGGCGACAATCGGTGAGGGTCGTTCGGGAACGATGTGTCACCTTCGGCGACGGAAAAATCCTCCACCATCAACCATCCACCATCAATCATCCATCATCAACCATCCATCATCAACCATCAATTTTTCCATTTTATTTCCTATTTTTGTGACAATATAATTATAATTAAGTCGTTATGTTGAAGAAACTACTTGTGTCGCTGTTGTCGGCATTGTTGTGTATATCTGTTGTCGCAGAGACTGAATCCCAATTGAATGGGAACCAGAATGAGACTGATGTGAAAATTGATGAGAAAGGAGACGTGTTTGTTTCTCCACTATGGTATCATATTTCTTCAGAAGGCATGGCAGAGGTAAAATTTTATAGATCTTATAAATATTTAGAGTCGATAGTTATCCCTTCTGAAATACGAGTTGATGGGCATGTTTATCCAGTCACTCGCATAGGAGATAAAACGTTTTCTTGGTGTAGTGGCTTAATAAACATAAAGATACCATCCAGCGTTACAAGCATTGGAAACAAAGCGTTTTCTTGGTGTAGCGGATTGAAAAACATAGAAATACCATACGGTGTTACTAGTATTGAAAATGAAACTTTCTGCGGATGTCGTAGTTTGGCAAGTATAAAGATGCCATCGAGTGTTACAAGCATAGGAGAATATGCTTTTTGGGGATGCAGTGGCTTGACAAGCATAAAGATGCCATCGAGTGTTACAAGCATAGGTGAATATGCTTTTTGGGGATGCAGTGGCTTGACAAGCATAAAGATGCCATCGAGTTTGACAAGCATAGGAGAATATGCTTTTGGGGAATGCAGTGGCTTGACAAGCATAAAGATTTCTTCTGGCGTCACAAGCATTGGGAATTGCACGTTTCTTGGGTGTCGCAGATTGACAAGCATAAAGATGCCATCGAGTTTGACAAGCATAGGAGATCAAGCTTTTTTGGGGTGTAGTGATTTGACAAACATAAAGATACCCTCAAGTGTGATAAGTATAGGAAAAGATGCATTTAGGGGATGTTGTCGCATGACAAGAATAGAAATTCCATCTGGTGTCACATGCATAGAAGAAGGTACGTTTAACTTTTGTAGTGGTTTGACAAACATAATGATTCCATCGAATGTAAAAAGTATAGGAGGAAGATCGTTTGAGGATTGTAGTAGTTTGACAAATATAGTTATACCGTCGAGTGTGACCAGTATAGGGAAAAATGCGTTTGCTGGTTGTGTCGAATTGATAAGAATAGGAATTCCTTCCAGTGTCACAAGCATAGAAGATTATGCGTTTTTTATATGTGAAAATCTTGAAATTGTTATTGATAATTCAGAAGAGAATGTGACGGTCGGGGAGAATGCTTTTGCGGGTTGTAAGTCTGTGAAGTTTTTGAAATGATTTGGCAGTTTTCCGCTATACAGAAGACAATCAGTGACAAAAATCTTATTTTTTCATTTGATTTTTTCTCTTGATTACTTGATGATTTGTTTTTTTATTGAAGTTTTGTATCTTTGAAAAATATTTGTAATTTTTATTTTAGAAGAAATCTATTTTGACTATTTGTGTTTGAATATTACAATAAAACAATATACTATGGGTATTAAAAGACTAATTGCGACATCTGCGACTCTGCTTTTGGGTCTGATGTCTATTAATGCGGCAGCAACACATTTGACTGTTGAATTGAAGGCTGGTAACAAATACAGTTTTTTACTTGCAGATAAACCTGTCATCACTTTTGCTGGTGGTGCTCTAGTTGTTAACGGTGATGCTGAGACTTCTTATTCTATTGAGGGCGTGAAGAATTTTCATTTCACTGAAGGTGATGCCTCTGGTGTTGAGACTCTTTCTTCTGGTGATATTCGTATCCTCAGCCTCGACGATGCTACAATCCAGGTTCAGAATCTTGAGCAGAAATCATTGGTGACATTGGTTAATGTGTCTGGTGTTGTCTTTTCTTCTGTATCTGCAGATGCTGAAGGTTCTGCCACTGTATCATTGCCTCAGGCCAAAGGTGTGTATATTCTTACTGCCGGAAGTAAATCATTCAAGGTTATCAAAAAATAATACGACTTCGTATAAGCGTATATCATATACAAAAAATGCTCCTCTTTCGTTTCCGGAAGAGGAGCATTGATTTATAATAATCAATTAAAGGGATGCTGATTTCACTTCATGCTCTTTGCACCACTCTTTGTCGATTTTCTTGATCATTCCCTGAAGCACAGCTCCTGGACCAACTTCTGTGAAACTTGTAGCACCGTCGGCGATCATATTCTTCACACTCTGAGTCCATTTTACTGGAGATGTCAACTGGCGTAGCAAATTAGACTTGATAACCTCTGGGTCTGTCTCTGCCTTAGTTGATACGTTCTGATAAACGGGACACTTTGGAGCTGAGAATGTAGTGGCCTGGATAG
The DNA here is from genome assembly GCA_015061115.1 of Bacteroidales bacterium. GTDB lineage: Bacteria > Bacteroidota > Bacteroidia > Bacteroidales > Paludibacteraceae > UBA1723. The sequence goes on from SUXE01000016.1 coordinate 2,904, forward strand.
CCTCTGCAAGTTCATTTTCTGCAGGTTTCATGAAAGGAGAGTGGAATGCACCCGAAACAGCAAGCTTAAGAGCGCGTTTTGCTCCTGCTTCTGTAGCTTTTGCACAAACTGCATCAATTCCTTCGATGCTTCCGCTCACTACAAGTTGACCTGGACAGTTGTAGTTTGCTGGAACTACCTGGCCTTCTGTAGTCTCTGCGCAAAGTTTCTCAACAACTGCGTCTTCAAGACCAAGAATAGCAGCCATGATGCTTGGCTGGATCTCGCAAGCTTTTTGCATTGCCATAGCACGCTTTGCAACGATCTTCAAACCATCCTCGAATGTGATGGCTCCTGCTGCTGTTAGCGCTGACAATTCACCAAGAGAGTGACCTGCTACCATATCAGGCTGGAAATTATCTCCCATTGCCTTAGCAAGGATTACAGAGTGTAGGAACACAGCAGGCTGAGTCACTTTTGTCTGCTTCAACTCCTCGTCAGTGCCGTTGAACATGATCTCAGAGATCTTGAATCCAAGAATCTCGTCGGCTTTATCAAAAAGTCCTTTTGCGACGGGAGAGTTTTCATACAAATCCTTACCCATTCCGCTAAACTGCGATCCCTGACCAGGGAAAACGTATGCCTTCATCTTTATTAAATTAAAATTAAGAATTAACGATTATTTATGCATCTCGCATTGCGAATTATGCATTTATATTTATAGAGTGCCTTTTGTGCTAGGCAACTCATACTTATAAATATCACGTTTGATGGCCATCTTGATTGCTCGAGCCAGAGCTTTGAAGATACCTTCGATTTTGTGGTGCTCGTTGTCGCCCTCCGCTTTCACGTTCAGATTCATTTTTGCAGAGTCGCTCAAACTTTTGAAGAAATGCAGGAACATTTCAGTCGGCATGTCGCCCACATATTCTCTTTTGAACTCCGCATCCCAAACCAACCATGGTCTTCCTCCGAAATCAAGGCAGACGCTGCACAAGCAATCGTCCATTGGCAATGAATAGCCGTATCTTTCGACACCTCGTTTAGAACCAAGTGCTTTATATATAGCTTCTCCGAGAGCGATACCTGTGTCTTCAATTGTGTGGTGCTCATCTACGTTCAAGTCACCTTTCACGTGAATCATCAAGTCGATACCAGAATGCTTGCCGATCTGCTCAAGCATGTGGTCGAAGAAACCAAGACCGGTAGAAATGTCGCATTTGCCATTTCCGTCCAAGTCGACGCGGATGTTGATGTCTGTCTCTTTAGTCTTGCGTGCCACCGTCGCCACTCTTTCTTCTGCGAAAAGGAATTCTGCAATTTTATTCCAATTCTCAGCGATCAACGCGCAGTGTTCAGTCAAACCTTTATCTTGAAGCATCTTAGCTCCCGCGTCTACATCCTCAGCGATCAGGATACCTTTGCATCCGAGGTTTTGGGCGAGCTGGACATCTGTGGCTCTGTCTCCGATGACATAGGAGTGGGACATGTCATAGTCTCCTTTCAAGTAGGCACCAAGCATTCCGATTCCCGGTTTACGTGTGTCAAGACCATCTTCAGGGTATGATTTGTCGATAAGAATGTCGTCGAATTCGACACCTTCACCTTTCAAGACCTCAAGCATCTTGTTCTGCACCTCTTCAAATACGGCTTCTGGATAAGCGTCTGTTCCAAGACCATCCTGATTTGTGACCATCACAAATTCAGAAGAGAGACGTTCGCGGATGAACGCCATGTTACGGATGACACCAGGAAGAAAAGTCATCTCAGCAAGAGAATTGACCTGCTCGGTTACAGGCGGTTCTATGATGATCGTACCGTCACGATCAATAAATAACGCTGTTTTCATCTATATTAATTAATTGTCGGCAAAGATAACATATAATTCTTAAAGCATAATACATTTGTTTGATAATTGTAATTTTGGTTGGTTGATGCAGAAATGATTAAAAATATATTAATTGTGTATAATTATGTATAAAAATGTGCAATGTGATGTTGTTTTTGTAAAATAATTAACATTTTTTAAGTGATAGCTCTGTATTTATATTCGTTTTTTTACTATTTTTGTGTCACTTTATTTGCGTTTTGTTGATGCGAACAAAAGAAATTTGATATAAGGGTTTAATATCAATGCTAACGACAAAAGTGATACAATGTTATCTAAGTAATTGTTTCTTATTCTCTTATGAAGGGTGTAAGGAGTCAAAATTATATCCTTTTGTCAAATAAATGTTGGATATCTTTAGATGGAAAAAGAAAACGAAAATATGCATTGGTATGTGATGCGTACGCTTGGACGTTTTTGTGAGACAGGGGTCAAACAAAAGCTTGACAGTTGTGGCATTCGTTATTATCAGGCTATGAAAACGGTAGTAAGGACTCTTAAGGGGAAGAAGGTTATATCAAATGAGCCTGTAATCCCCAACCTTTTGTTTGTTTATGGTAGCAAAGAAAGCATATTGCCACACACGGCGGTTGGTAAAAATTTTCAATTTGTGTATAACCGTTGCAGTGGAAAACAAGCTGATTGTCTGATTGTTCCTACAAAAGCAATGGATGATTTTATTCGTGTAGCGGATTCTAAAGAAAAAACACGAATATTTATGCCTGAAGAAGTCCAGTTGACGCAAGGGCAACGTATTCGTATGATAGGAGGAGCTCTGGATGGAGTTGAGGGCTATTTCGTTAAGATGAGAGGAAACAGACGTAAGACTCTAGTTGTTGTGTTGGACGGTTTGTTTGGCATCAGTGCAGGAGTAGAACCAGATATGGTGGAAATATTGAATTGAAAAAAAGAAAAAAGAATTTAAGATACAACGTTATTAATTATGGTGATGGTCAGTAAAAATGGCGGTGATGGAGTTAATGCCGTCGCAACAACACAGCAGAACACAGCTGCTGGAAGCAATAGTGGTTTTTCTATTGCTGATGTATTGGCCTCTTTTGGGGCACATTGGTATTGGTTTATAATATCGGTGGCAATCTGTTTGTCTGTTGCGTGGTATCATTTGGCAACAACATCGCCTGTGTATACAAGATCTGCGATGCTTCTCATAAAGGATGAGAGCAAAGGAGCTTCTGTTGCAAACATTGCGTCAGAGATGCAGGATATTGGGTTGGTTGCAAGCAAATCCAATCTTAGCAATGAATTGATTTCATTGAAATCTCCTACATTGATGACACAAGTTGTGAGAGAATTGCAATTGATGGATTATTATAAGATTCCTGTTGAACTTAGGGAACAAGATATATATGGGAAGTCACCTGTTAAAGTCATATTTGATGCTTCCAAAAAAGAAGACATCGATTTTGTTTCATTTAAGATCATGTTGAAGGATGACGACGAAGTCGAATTGTATGATTTCAATAACAAGGGCGTCGAGGACAACAAAAAAGTCATTGTTAAAATTGGAGATACCATCTCAACCCAAACACCAGTAGGACATCTTATGATTTTTCATACTGGAGTAGAAGGTTGTAATTATAAGAACATTAATTATTATCGTACTAGTGTCGATGCTGCTACTAATACGTATAATGTAGCACTTTCTGTAGGTTTGGTAGATAAACAATCGACAGTTGTTAATCTGTCGATTACTGACGAATCTATTGAAAGAGCGACAGACGTGATAAAAACGGTAATAAATGTATATAATGACAATTGGGTACACGATAAGAACAGAATTGCAGAAAGTACTTCTGAATTTATATCCTCTCGTCTTGGTGTGATAGAGTCGGAATTGACTGGAATTGATAAGAATATTGCGAACTTTAAGGGAAAGAACCTGCTGCCGGATATTACGGCTGTATCCCAGTTGTATTTGCAGCAGAATTCTGCGACAAAAGATCGTTTGCTTGAGTTGAACAATCAGTTGTCTATGCTTGAGTATATTCAAGATATTCTTAGAGAACAGAATTTTGACAATCCATTGCCAATTTCTTCAAGTATGTCCAGTGGAAATGTTCAAAGTCAGATAGCGGAGTATAATAAGATTTTGCTTGAACGAAATAGAATGCTTGCAAACAGTAGTGAGAACCATCCATTGGTAAAAGACCAGACAAAGCACCTGAATGCAATGCAGTCGGTGATCTTGCAGAGTGTGAACAATGAGATTGCCTCCCTATCAATGCAGATTAAGAATGTAAATGCGCAGGAGTCAAGAACTGAACGTCAGTTGGCGAGAAATCCTAATCAGGCTAAGTATTTGTTGTCTGAGGAACGTCAACAGAAAGTCATGGAGGGATTGTATTTGTTCTTGTTGCAGAAACGAGAGGAAAATGCTTTGTCTCAAGCATTTACGGCTTACAATACCCGTTTGATTACAGAACCGCGTGGAAGTAATGCTCCTGTAGCTCCTTTCCGTCCAATGATATGGATGTTAGCTCTTGTTGCTGGATTGCTGATTCCAGCAGCTATTATGATTTTGATAGAAATGAGCAACACAACGATCCGAGGCCGTCAGGATGTAGAAAGATTAGCTGTGCCATTTGCAGGAGAGATACCTCAGTGTACTAAAAAGGAAGGAAACACAGAAGGCGGAATCACTCTTGTTGTCAAGGAAAATTGTCGTAATATCATAAATGAGGCATTTCGTGTTGTACGAACGAATGTAGACTTTATGCTTGGCAAAGGCAAACTTCACAAAGTAGTGATGTTCACTTCTTTAAATCCTGGCAGTGGAAAAAGCTTCGTTTCTGCTAACCTTGCTTATTGTATGTCGCTTAAGAAGAAGAAGGTAGTCGCAGTAGATTTGGATTTACGTAGAGCCTCATTGTCTCAAGTAGTTGACAGACCTCATCGTGGAGTCGTTGACTATTTAAATGGAGAAAAAAAGAGTTGGAGAGATGTTTTGGTACATGTTGAGGATAGCACATTCGATGTGATTCCAGTTGGTGAAGTGCCACCAAATCCAACAGAATTGTTGTTTAATGAGGATTATCTTCCAAGGATGATTGAAGAACTTAAACAAGAGTATGATTATGTGTTTATCGACTGTCCTCCTGTCGATGTCGTTGCGGATGCGAATGTTATCTCAGAGTATGTTGATATGGCATTGTTTGTTGTCCGTGCGGGATTGATGAAAAAGGATATGTTGCCAATTGTTGACACATTCTACAACCAGAAAAAATTCCCGTCTCTTTCATTGATTCTAAATGGCACTTCAGTGACTAAGACTATGGGAACAAAATATGGCTATGGCTATGGCTATGGTTATGGTAATTATATTAAAGAATAAAACAGAAATAAATTTTACTGAGATACTAAAATGAAAGGCCTGTTTAGTAAATTTACGCATTGGTATTTTTCTAAAGATGCGTTGTCATATTGGTTGGTATTGCTTATGGACTGTCTGATTGTTATCGGAACCAGTTTCTTTGTACATGCCATGGTTACAAGTGGTGCTAGTACACTTGCCGATTTCGGTCCATTGTTACTGACATTTTGTGCTTACTTGGTGTTTTATCTTATCGGATTTAAGTTAAGGTATACATACAGTGGAGTGTTGAGATACTCTTCGTTTGTTGATTTGATGCGTTTATGGTCTGCTACTGTAATTGCTATTACATTGATTTTTATTGTAAGACATACTACAGACATTGATCGATATTTGAGACCATTGACATGGAATGAGTTGCTAGCTACGTGCGTTATGTCAACTTTGATTATGTGCTTTGTCCGCATAATGACAAAATATTTCTATGATGTTTATTTTGTGGAAGCTTCTGTTCAAAGAGTGTTCATTTATGGAGTAAAAGAGGGTGGTGTCGCTTTGGCAAAAAGTATCCAGGCACAAGAATCTAAGTATGAAGTTACAGGTTTTGTTTCTGATGTTGAAAGTGACGCGCATCATTTGCTGATGGGAGTGAAGATTTACGCAAATGACGACAAGTTGGTCAGCAGAATGCGTCAGAAGAATGCTACGGTGTTGATGGTGTCGCCTTTGAAATCAGAGGCAATTAGAAATAATCAACAGATGGCAGATGCATTGGCTGAAGCAGGAATCAAAATCTTGATGTATAACCAACAGGAGTGGGATGGAAAAAGTGACTTGCGATATACTCATTTGAAAGAAGTAGACGTGGAGGATTTGCTGCCACGTAACCAGATAGAAGTTGATTTGGATGCGATCAGCAACGTCTTAAAAGGAAAGAGTATTTTGATTACAGGTGCTGCAGGTTCAATCGGATCTGAGATAGTAAGACAAGTTTCAGAGTTCAAACCTAGCCAGTTGGTCCTTGTTGATCAAGCTGAGACACCTCTTCATGACATCAGATTGATGATGGCTCGCAAGTTCCCTGACATTCCAGCTGAAACAGTGACTGCAAGTATTCATCACAGGATTCATATGGAAATGTTGTTTGAAAAATACAAACCAGAGTATGTATTCCATGCTGCGGCATATAAGCATGTGCCGATGATGGAGGACAATCCGGGCGAGGCGGTCGTAAATAACATTGACGGCACACGTATTATGGCGGATTTGGCTGTCAAATACGGAGTGAAAAAGTTTGTGATGGTATCTACAGATAAGGCTGTTAATCCAACAAATGTGATGGGATGTTCAAAACGTATCTGTGAGATGTATTGCCAGAGTTTGGATAAAGAGATCAAGGAAGGAAAAATTAAGGGCTGTACTGAATTTGTTACCACACGATTTGGTAACGTTCTTGGTTCCAACGGTTCAGTGATTCCATTGTTTAAGGAACAACTCAAAGCAGGAGGTCCGCTTACTGTGACGCATCCTGATATTATCCGATATTTTATGTTGATACCGGAGGCTTGCAAACTGGTACTTCAGGCTGGAACTATGGGCCATGGAGGAGAAATATTTGTTTTTGATATGGGAAAACCGGTTCGTATTGCGGATTTGGCAAAACGAATTATTCTACTTTCCGGAGCAACCAATGTCGAAATCAAATATACTGGTTTACGAGATGGAGAGAAATTGTATGAGGAATTGCTGAATAAGGAGGAAAACACAAAACCTTCTTCTCATCCAAAGATTAAATTGGCTTCTGTTCGTGAACTTGGATATTCGGAAGTATGTAGCCAGATAAGCAAGCTTATCGAGATCACAAAGAATGGTTATGACGATATGGGCATTGTTAGACAGATGAAAGTATTGGTGCCCGAGTTCAAGAGCAAACATTCAAAATACGAGGTGCTTGACAAAGAGTAATAGTTTATTTGCTTTAAGTTAGGCTGTATACAAAAGAGGACAACTACATAAAATGGCAGAATCAAGAGTTCAAAAGACATTGTTGAATGCAAAAGTGAATTTGATATTTTACTTTTTGAATTTGGCAGTCACCTTTTTTTCTAGAAAAGTCTTCCTAGATTCGTTAGGCGCGGATTTTTTTGGATTGACTTCTACTATCGGAGGTTTCATTGGATTTCTAAGTTTGGTGGAACTTGGTATTGGAAATGCTATCAGTTTTACTCTGTATAAACCGATGTATGATAAGGATTATCCAAAATTAAATGAGATAGTTTCTGTCTTAGGATACTTCTACTATATAGTAGGTTTTATAATTCTTGGTTGTGGTATTGTTTTGGCGATAATGTTCCCATTTATGTTTGAGGGAAAGGGTGTATCGTTACTTTTGGTATATTCAGTGTTTTTCTCTTTTTTGGCATCGGTTCTTTTAACTTACTTCGTTAATTTCAGGCAATCAATTCTAAATGCAGATCAGAGAAGTTATGTTGTAAATGGGTGCACACAGGGAGCCTCGATTATATGTTATTTTTTGCAGATGATAGTCGTGTATTACACAAAAAATCCTTATTTGTGGGTCCTGATTTCTTTACTTACAAGTATAGGATGTGCTATCTACTTGAATGTCAAGATAAATCGTTTATATCCATGGCTTGATGCTAAAATCAGATTGGGAAAAGAAAAATGGAGGGAGTATCCTGAAATTATCAAGAAGACAAAGCAGTTGATGCTTCACAAGATATCCCAATTTGCACAGTTGCAGATTCGTCCATTGATTATGTTCAATTTTGTATCATTGGAATCAATTGGTAAATATGACAACTATAATCTTACAGCAGGAAAGACATCATCTTTGATCGCATATGTACTGAGTGGTAATGTTGCAGGAGTAGGAAATTTGATTGCAGAAGGAAATAAGGAAAAAATACATAAGGTATATTGGGAGTTTTTTGCTTTGAAATTCTTTGTCGCAGGTGTATTGTCTTTTGGATTATGGCATTTGACAGAGCCGTTTTTGACATGTTGGCTTGGAGAACAATATTTATTGACAAAGCTACTTCTTTTCCTTATCATCGTGAATGAGTTCATTTTGCAAATAAGATATACCACAGATTCGTTCATTATGGGGTATGGACTTTTTCAGGATGTTTGGGCACCTGCCGTTGAGACGGTTATTTCCATTATTGTCGCTGTATTAGGTGGATATTATTGGGGATTGGAAGGTGTTATGTTGGGAACGATTGTTAGTATGATTATAATCGTATGCATTTGGAAACCGTATTTTTTGTTTAAGGAAGGGCTAAAAGAGAGTATATGGGGATATTGGATAAATTTTGCTAAATATTCAGTAAGTTTACTTTTTGCAATTGTTATAGGAAACTATTGTATACAATTTTTGACATTAGATCCTTCAGAGTCATATTCAATGTGGGGCATTTATGCTGTGATTATCACATTGGTGTTTTCTGTGATCTTTTTTGTTTTCTTGTTTTTGTTTAATGAGGGAATGAGAGACTTGTCGGCTCGTATTAGAACAATGATAACGTCAAAATTTGGAGCAAAAAAATAGTGCTTTTTGAAAAGACAGTGTTTTTTGAAGTGTTGATTAAAAGGAAACAAATAGTTGAAAGAAATATTATTTAAGGCACCTATATGACGGATTGTTAGATATTTTTCCTTTGAGACTAGAAGTAAGTTTGCTGATTCAGATCACACTCTTATAATAAAAATTCATATATGAAGAAGGAAGTGCTTTTTATGATGGATAGTTTGACATGCGGTGGAGCGGAAAAAAGTATGGTGAGTTTGCTGCCGCTGTTGGATTATGATAAGGTTAATGTGACTTTGTTGCTTTTTGCTAGAGGTGGTGTTTTTGAAATGTATGTTCCGGATCAGGTAAAGATTGTTAAACTATGTTTGCCGTCTGATATAAAAATGAAAATGTCGCTTTTACGCTATTCTTTTCAAATAAGGAAAAATAAGTTTATTGGGAAAAAAGAGCATTTGGCGGAAACATATTGGAAGTGTGTAGAAGATAGTTTGCCAAATTATAAGGACTCTTTTGATGTCGCAATCGCTTACCAACAAGGATTCCCTTCATATTATGTCGCAAATAAAATAGTCGCAAAAAAGAAAATAGCTTGGGTAAATGCGGATTTGCAAAAGGCAGGGTACAGTAGCGTTTTCAATTCAAAAATATATGGGAAATATGACAATGTTGTCGGAGTAAGTGATGCTGTGTCTGAATTTCTTGTATCACAGAAATATGTTGAGGATGAATCGAAGGTGGTGACTGTATATGATATCCTAAATACAGAGTTGATCCGTTCCATGTCTAAAGCGGATGGATTTACGGATGATTTTGATGGAATACGTTTGTTGACGGTAGGTCGTATGGTTCCTCCCAAAGCGTATGATTTGGCTGTCATGGCTGCAGAAGAATTAAAGACAAGAGGCTATAAATTCAGATGGAGTTTTGTTGGAGATGGTTCGGATCGTCCAATGGTGGAAAAAATGATTGTTGACCGACGGTTGGAAGGTTATGTCGAATTGTTGGGTGAAAAGCCTAATCCTTATCCATATATGGCAGCTTGTGATATTTATGTTCAGACCTCACGGTTTGAAGGATTCGGATTGACGGTTACTGAGGCTAGACTTTTGGGTAAGGCTGAAGTGTGTACAAATTTCCCGGCTGCATATAATCAGATAGTGGATGGAGAGAACGGTATTATATGTGAGATGGATCCTAAATCTATTGCTGACAAGATTGAAATGTTGATGACCAATAAGGAACTGAAGGAGCATTTGGAAACAACAGTTCAAAAGGAAGTTAATAACACTGCTGAGACAGAAAGTGCGAAGGTAAGAACAATGTTGTCATAAATTGAACAATATGAAAGTAGCTACAATAACTTGTCATCGTGTATATAACCATGGTGCTGCATTACAAGCATGGGCTTTGGCGTCATATATAAAGAGAGAAGGACATGAAGTCAATATAATAGACTATCGTCCGGAATATTTGAGCGGACAATTTGAATGGAAGGTAAATAATCCACGTTTCGACAAGCCTATTGTGCGTTGGTTGTATTTATTAGCGAAGTATCCTTCATGGAAAAAGTCTCAAAAGCGAAAAATCGCATTTGATTCTTTTGATGCCAAATATATTGCTCCGTTGGTTACTGAAAAAACATATACGACGTGTGACGAGTTAAAAAATGATCCGCCGAAAGCAGATGTTTATGTGGCAGGAAGTGATCAAATTTGGAATACAGAGCTGAAGAATGGAACGGATGCTTCGTTCTATTTGGACTTTGGTGGAACCGAGGTCAGGAAAGTCAGTTATGCGGCCAGTTTCGCGACAAAGTCATTAAGGCAAGGTACAGAAAGCTTTGTCAAAAGTAAATTAGCAAACTTTGATTCTATAGCTGTAAGAGAACCTTCTGGTCTGAATATTTTGGAGAACATGAATTATTCAGGTTCACTTGTATGCGACCCGGTTTTCTTGTTGGATGCTGATGTTTGGAGTTCAGAGTATCAGATGGCTGAAGGGTCTGATGAAAAATATGTGTTAGTGTACGATTTTGAAGTCAGTAATGAAGTGAAATCTGTAGCTGAAAGAATTGCCAAAGAAAAAGGATTGAAGATATTTTCTATAGGCCCATACCCGTTATCGTATGCCACAAAAAACTATATAAATTCAGGTCCTGATGTGTTTGTGGCATTAGTAAAAAATGCGACATGTGTTGTAAGTAATTCTTTTCATGCGACTGCTTTTTCTTTTATATTTAAGAGAGACTTGTTTGTTGTGAAGCGAGCTGACGGATTGAATTCGAGGATGCAGGAATTATTGTCAAGATATGGGTTATCAGACAGACTTGTTGATAGTAAAGCCCCATCTGAGATCCTATTATCTCATATTGACTACGAAAAAGTAGACGATATTTTGAAAGCTGAAATAGAGCGATCAAAAGAATGGCTTATAAATAATATTATATCTGAAAAAAATGCCTAAGGTCTCTTTTATAATACCGGTTTACAATGCCGAAAAATGTGTGAGCAAATGTCTGGAGAGCATTATTTCTTTGTCATTCAAAGATTGGGAAGTGATAATTGTAGATGATGGTTCGAAGGATTCCAGTGCAGAAATATGTGACCATTATGCAGAAAAAGATAGCAGAATAAAAGTATTTCATAAGTGTAATGGTGGTGTCAGCAGTGCGAGAAACCTTGGCTTGTCTGAAGTGTCTGGGGAATATGTGACATTTGTTGATTCTGATGATTTTGTTAATGAGGATTATTTGTCTTTTTTTTCTGATGAAAATGTAAATGAAGATGTTATATTCTCTTCTTATGAAATCATTAATGCAAAGGAACAGAATAAGATACCTTTTGGTGTAGTTTTGAATGGCAAAAAAGAGGTTGTTGATTTTGTGTCTAAGTATTTGTATACTAAGCATATAATGCCACCTTGGGGCAAAATGTTTAAGTACAGTATTGTTCACGATTTAAGGTTTGACGAATCTTTAAGGAGAGGTGAGGACACAAAATTCAGTTTGATGTCTTTGAATAAATGCGAATCGTTGCGGTCTGTAGGAGATAGTATTTATTATTATGATCTTCCTGTTTCAGAAAGTAAGTATAGAATGAACTTTCAGGAGGCGACATCTCACATGAAATCAATTTTTGAGGCATATGAGGCGACTGCATTTCGAAATGAATCGTTTGCGGACGGATTATTTCATATATTTATGAACAGTGCAACTGCTGAGATTCAGTATCATCCAATCTCATTCTTTTTTAATGAAACTGTAAGAAAATGTGCTGAATTTGTAGGAAAAGGTTCGATAAAGGTTAGATTGACATACATATGGTACAATAATATTGTACGAAACTCTATTTCTAATTTTTTAAGGGAAAAGAAACAAACACTTAGAAATTTATGAAGGAAAGGGTTCTTTATCTTGATGTGGTGAGAATTATTGCATGTTTAATGGTAATAATGATGCATTCTCCAGTTGTATTACATGAAAGCGAAAATAGTACACTGCCAGCATTGATATCATTGTTGATGTTGCCATGTAATGGTTTGTTCTTTATGACAAGTGGAGCTTTGCTGTTAGGTACGGGTATGCCGTATGGCAAATTTATGATGAAGAGACTTATCCGATTGTTTTTTCCAGTGTTTGTATGGAGTGTTGTATATATATTTGTTGACGCGTATATGTATGATATTCCATTCAGAGAGTCGCTTTTACAAATTTGTTGGATTCCATTCCATTATGTAAATGCAAATCAAGCCTTATGGTTTGTTTATGCTCTTTTAGGATGCTATTTTATTGTTCCCATTGTGGAACCTTGGTTACAAAGGTCATCAAAGAGAGAGGTTGAAACACTATTGTTAATGTGGATTGTCTCTATTGGTCTGCCCATGGTAACGTGTTACATAAACATACCAAAATTTGACCATCTTTCTTCTTGGTATTATTTGGGAGGCTTTTTCGGATATTTGCTTATGGGGTGGTATATGACAAAATATGAAATATCATGGAAAAAAATAGTCATATCTCTCATATTGGCGTTTTTATTTTATGTGGTGGTAAATATTCAAAGTCCATCTGATTGGAAATATTACTGTTATTTGCATCCGTCCACGGTATGTTACTCTTTCGGATTGTTTGGTATGATTATGAAGTTGGTTCCAGCCAATTGTTCTGATAAAGTAAAAAGTATATTGGCTTCATTGTCCGCATGTTCCTTTGGGGTATATTTGATACATGTTTTATTCCTTTCTAAATTTCTGAAAAATACTGATTTTTTAGATTCAATGTCAATGGAATGTGCTATAGTAGCCAGATGGTTTTTGACGACAATCGTTTGCTTTTCAATTGTCATGCTGCTGAGAAAATTACCTTTCAGCAAATATGTAATTGGATGATCAATATGTTTATTAGAAGATAATGTTTTACAAAAGAAATAGTTAACATGAAGGAAAGAAAAATATATCTTGATTTGATAAGAGTTATTGCATGTATTATGGTGGTGATAATGCATTCTCCTATTCCTGCCACAATAAATCCGGAAACTGTAAACTATGGACCTTTTCTTGTGTGTAACAGTTATTTGACTACACCTTGTGTGCCTCTTTTTTTTATGGTAAGTGGAGCGTTGTTGCTCCCATGCAAGGAGGGTGTTGGGGCATTCGATTATTTAAAAAAGAGACTGAGTAAAGTATTAGGACCTACTTTCTGTTTCACAATTCTTTATACGATAACATGGGATTTTCCTACGGATGTGAAAGATGCGGTACTTAAACTATTGTCTGTTCCGTTCTGTGCTCACGGACATGGCGTTCTCTGGTTTATGTATACATTGGTTGGATTATATTTATTGATTCCAATATTGTCCCATTGGGTAAGAAATGCTTCAAAAAGGGAATTAGAGTTGTATTTGTGTATATGGGGAGTTACTTTGCTATATCCATTTATTGGATTATTTCTTGAAATAGAAACAAGAACACATGGTATTTTGTACTATTTTACTGGTTATGTTGGATACTTTCTGTTGGGTCATTATCTGTCAAAATATGAAGTGTCATTGAAGATATTGGTAGTTTTGGCGATATTGATGTTGCCATTGCCTTTATTAGATAAAAAACTTGGATGGGAACTTGATTTTGAAACCGCATTTTGGTATTTATCTATAACAGTAGCGATAATGACAGCAACTTGGTTTGTCGCCATTAAAAAATATTTTGGTCATCTTACTAAATTAGATGGTTTTTGTGGTAACTTTGTAAGTTTAACGAGTAATTTCGGTTTTGGAATATATTTGGTTCACATTTTCCTTATGAGAGCATTTATATGGTATTTCCCATTTGTACAATGTATTTCAAACTATTATTTACAGACTTTGGTTGTTGCCATATTAACATTTGCTGGATCCTGGCTGTTCTCATGGTTAGTCGCCAAATTGCCATTTTCGCAATATATTATTGGCTACTCATCATCAAAAAAATAAGAATATGAAAAAAAGAATATTCATCAATATACATTATTTGGAAATCGGAGGCGCGGAAAGAGCTTTGTTAGGCTTATTGGCAGCGCTAGATCCAGAGAAGGTTGATGTTGATTTGTTTGTGAATCAGCATACTGGAGAATTCATGTCGCTTATCCCTGACTATGTAAATCTTCTTCCTGAGGTGCCAGAATATACATGTATAGAACGACCTATAAAAGATATTGTAAAAGAGGGGCATCTATTTCTAGCGTTTCGTAGAATCTTGGCAAAGTATAAGCATAGTCAGTATCTAAAAACATTATCTGAAAATGAAAAGGCTCACGACGCGAGTGTTTTCCAATATGTTATGGATGAAGTAGACGCTTCTTTGCCATCATTGTTTCATTTGGGAGAATATGATCTAGCAATCAGTTTTTTGCAACCACATAATACAGTTTTACATAAAGTAAAAGCGAAGAAAAAAGTGTGTTGGATCCACACTGATTATAGCACAATTCACGTCAACCATGATAAAGAACTTCCATTGTGGATGGGTTATGATTATGTCGCATCCATTAGCGATGATTGTACCACTACCTTTCTTCAGACTTTTCCAGAATTGTCAGACAAGATTGTGTTGATAGAGAATATTTTGTCTCCTTTATTTGTCAGACAGCAGGCTGATATGGATGATGTAAGTTCTGAAATGCCGTCGAATGAAGGGGAGGTAAAGATTTTGACAATAGGTCGTTATTCTGCGCAAAAGAAAATAGAAGGCATTCCTCATATTTGCGCGGAAATGGAAAAAATGGGAGTAAACTTCAAATGGTATATTATAGGTTACGGACCAGACAAATTGATACAAGAGGCGTTAGACAAGTATAAAATGCGTCATCGTATGGTGTTGTTGGGCAAGAAAACAAATCCGTATCCATATATCAAAGCATGTGATATTTATGCTCAGCCTAGTGTGTACGAAGGGAAAAGTGTGACCGTCAGAGAGGCGCAGATGCTAAAAAAGCCTGTTGTCATTACTGATTATCCGACGGCAAAGTCTCAAATTAAAGATGGTATAGATGGTATTATTGTGCCATTGGATGAGATAGAAACAGCAAAAGGAATTGTTGGATTAATCAATGATAAAGAATTACAATCAAGAATAGTGGAATATCTAAGTGCCAATGATTTTGGTAACGAGACGGAAGTCGATAAGATTTATTCGTTAATGGCATGATAATATAGACTAAATATGGTTCCTGATTTTTTATATAAATACGTTTATCACATACTTATAGCGATACTTACAATTTTGGTTGTAAAGAACAGACGTAATGTTTTTGATTCTGAACCAATAATTGGAAGTGTGATGTTTTGCTTGTTTATGATTTTGTTTATCGGCTTACGCCCTCATACAGCGGTATTTGTCGATACTCGAAATTATGCTGATTGGTGGGGCATTCAGTATTGGACTGGTTTTGATATGAATGCTGAAAACCTATTGTTTGATAATTTGTATGTCTGGATGTCAAATATAATACCAGACCCAACGCCGTTTTTTTTGCTTATAGCCTTCTTATATTTTTCATGTATGTTGGTCGCATGCAGAAAACTTTTTGAAGCCAACACATTTATTGCATTTTTGGTATGTTTGATAGCATTTTCGTCTTTTTCTTATGGTACAAATGGTATCAAAGCAGGTTTGGCAGCACAGCTGTTCGTTGTATCTTTGGTGTATAGGGACAAAATAATAATATCTATCATTTTTTTGTTGCTTTCTTGGGGATGTCACCATTCGATGATTTTGCCTGTTGCTGCTTATGTTCTCACGTTATTTTTCAAGGACAGTCGTTGGTATTTTTATGGATGGTTGTTCTGTTTGGTTATGGCAGCAGCTCACGTCACATATTTCCAGGGAATTTTTGCTGGAATGTCAGATGAATCAGGAAATTCATATTTGACATCCTCAAATGATGATTGGGGCGGTAAATCTGGATTCAGAATAGACTTTGTCTTATACAGTGCTATGCCAGTTTTGATGGGATACTATGTGATTTTCAAGTACGAGTTAAAAGATTTCCTATATGAGACTATGCTTCACTATTATTTGGTGGTAAACGGTATATGGATGTTATGTATGTATGGATCATTCACAAATCGTATAGCATATTTGTCTTGGTTCTGTTATCCATTGTTGATAATATATCCATGTTATGCAATTCCAAATGAACAGCATCCGTTGGTTGTGAATAGGGAGAAGTATATATATGCTCATCTTTCGTTCTCAATATTAATGTGGCTTGTGATTTATAAGTGATAATTGTAAATATGCAGAAAAAAAGAAATATCGGACTTGATATAATTAAAGGTTTTGCAGCGTTGCTTGTGTGCATGTTGCATCTTCTTCGTGTTGATTTTGGAGAGGTCGTTTCTGGAGAAGTTTACATTCCAAATTTGACAAAAATAATATATGGAGTATGTGCTTGTAGTGTACCTATTTTTTTCTTTGTAAACGGATATTTGGTCGGTTGTCGTCAAAATGAACCTAAATCAGTTTTTATAAAGATCCTAAATCTTTTGAAATTAAGAATAATAGTTGGAGGATTGATAGGTTGTTTGATATGCCTTATATTGGATCAGCCCCATTCTATCACAGAATATAGATCAGTGACATTTTATTTGTGGTTTTTTGAGGCTTTGATAATAATATATATTTGGTTGTTGGTTTGGGACAGAATAAAGAATTACAAATGGAGCGTTATATTTCCGATAGTATTGTTAATAGTACCATTCCTTACAAATTTATTGGGCCTGATATCTGCATTGTTTGGCCATGTTCTGCCTGATTTTTTCGGACATTCCGGTTTGTTCCGTTTGTATGGACTTCTATATTTTATGCTTCCATTCTATATGGATAGACGAGTCCTTCCACGTCGTTGGGCTATTGTGGCGGTTTTTGCAGGGTTGGCAGTGGTCGCTTTGGAAGTGTTTGTGTGGAGTAATGTTTCTGGTTCTGTATATGATGGTATGAACGCTTGTTTCCCTACAGTTGGGGCATTGCTTATGACATTGGGATTTTTTTCTTTATTTACCACGTTGGATTATAATGAGCAGAATGTTCTAGTGAGGTATTTTGCTTGGTTAGGACGTAATTGTATGGGAATATATTTGTTCCATATGCCTTTTGTTATAATGTTTACTACGTTTTTGTGTAAATCAGATGTCCCTGCTATGTTTGCGATAGCTGTTAGCTTAGCGATCATATCAATATGCTCTTTGATTTATTCGTGGTTTATGAAGATTAAATATCTAAATTATCTACTGAAAATTTGATTGTATTATGATACCTAAAGTAATTCATTATTGCTGGTTTGGAGGAAATCCATTGCCAAAAGATGCACAGAAGTGTTTGGCATCATGGAAGAAATATTTGCCAGACTATGAAATAAAGGTTTGGAATGAAAGCAATTTTGACGTGAATTGCTGTCCATATGTTAAAGGTGCTTACGAGCAAAAGAAATTTGCGTTTGTAAGTGACTATGCAAGATTCTGGGTTTTGTATAATGAAGGTGGTGTATATTTTGACACAGATGTCGAAGTGATTAAGAATATGGACCATATTATTTCATCTGGAAATTTCATGGGTATCGAAAAGAGTCTTGCGACACAAGATCCAACAAGTGGTGAAATGATAGGTGTTAATGCAGGTTTAGGTATGGGTTGTGAGCCAAAATCACCATTTTTGAAGGAGATGTTGGATTTGTACGAGAACAAACCGTCATTTACATTCGATGAAGGCACAATCGTACACCATACAACTTGGACATTACAAAAATATGGTTTTGTAAATGAACATAAATTTCAGGATGTCGCTGGGTTTAAGATTTATCCTGCAGATTATTTTTGTCCGATGGATTCCACTACCGGACTTATAGACTTGACTGAAAATACGGTTTCTATACATCATTATTCTTGTTCTTGGGTAGATCAAAAAACACTAAGTTTTCAATTGCATTTGTTGAAAAACAAATTAATCAAGATCCTTGGTCCAAATATAGTTATGAAAGTGGCGAGCATTTTTAGCAGTTCAAAAAAATCATGATATATTTTTTATGGCCAGAGTATATTTGTAAGATTTAAGATTTTTGAATTATGAGCGAAGACTATAGAATAACTGTTATAATGGGTATTTATAATTGTGGAGATACCTTGGTTGAGGCGTTGGAGTCGTTAGAATCACAGACCTATAAAAAATTCAAGGTTGTATTGTGTGATGACGGTTCTAAAGATGATACTCTTGCAGTGGCCCAAAAGTGGGCTGAAACACATCCTAATTATATTGTGATTCAGAATGAGCATAATATGAAATTGGCCGCGACTTTAAATCATTGCCTTGATTTTGCTGACACCGAATATGTCGCTCGTATGGATGGTGATGATTTGTCCGTCGCTACACGTTTTGAAAAGGAAATATCGTTCCTTGATTCTCATTCAGAGTATGCTTTTGTAAGTTGTCCGATGATATATTTTGATGAAGGAGGCGAGTATAAGGTCGGTTCTGCTATAGAAAAACCGGAGAAAGAGTCTTTCAAGTATAATACTCCATTTTGCCATGCTCCTGTAATGATGCGTAGAGATGCATTGGAGTCTGTTGGCCGTTATACTGCAGAGCCTAAAACTGAACGTATAGAGGACTATTATTTGTGGCATAAGTTTTATTGTAAAGGATACAAGGGTTACAATTTGCAGGAACCTTTATACAAGATGCGTAATGGAAGAGCGGCGTTTGCTCGACGTAAAGTATCAGACAGATGGAGAGGATATAAATTAACAACTGAAATTTTGGGGAATTTGGGATTTTCTCATCCTTGGACATATGGTATTCCAGCATTGATGAAAGCGTTAGTCCCTAATTCGATTGTTAAATTTATTAGAACCAGATGATCAGATATGGAACGGGAATATGTAGAGGGTCTCGTATCTGTTGTTATACCATGTTATAATGTGGCTCCGTATATAATGCGTTGTTTGAATTCGATTGTAAACAACACGTATAAAAAGTTGGAAATTATATGTGTTGATGATGGTAGTACAGACAACACTTTGGATGAGTTGCGTAGCGTGGATGATGAAAGAATAACAATTATTAGTCAAGAAAATCAGGGTGTCTCTGCAGCTAGAAATGCTGGTCTTGAGTGTGCACATGGGGAATATATTTCTTTTGTCGATCCTGATGACTGGATCCATAAAGATTTTTTCCAGAGACTCGTTGACATTCAGAAATCAACAGATGCAGATGTTGTTATGTGTGATTATTTGAGGGTTGAAAATTTTGTCGATGATGAAATAATCTCAGATCCGATGTCTCCTGTCCTCTATGGTGTATTGGATGTATGGAACAAAACTTCATTTAAGAACTATATCTGGAGGAAATTATATAAAAGATCTTACGTTGCAGATTCTATGTTTATGAAAGGGGTGAAAATTAGTGAGGATATGTTGTTTAATATAGATACTGTTATCGCAAATCCTAAAGCCAAGTATGCAGTGACTAATGATAAATTACTGTATTATTACAATAGACCGAACTCTCTTGTCCGTTCATTTACAGGAGAAGAATTACTTTCTATAGTTGATGGTGTTTCAAAGGCAATATCACGTTCTGATGCAGAACTGGTTGTTATTCCTGCGATAGAAACAGTCAAGTTTGGATTGTCTGCTAGATATTTGTCTATGTTTGAACCTGGCTATAAAGAAGTAAAAACAAAATGTGCGTCATATTTTAAGCTCGCCTTGAAAAACATCAAAGGAAGTGTGTCAACAGTTGAATATATCAAATATTCATTATTTGTAAGGTTTCCTTTTTTATACCGTTATTTCAGAATATTGACAGATCGAACTATGCGTGATTGGGAAAGGTGTCAAAAACAAAAGTATTCAGTAAGATAAACTTTCTCGAAATATGAAACCAGGTGTCATTTCCGTTATTATTCCGTGTTATAATGTAGCTCCATACGTAAAGCGTTGCATTGATTCTGTTTTGAATAATACATATCGAAATTTGCAGGTGATATGTGTAAATGATGGCAGTACTGATGATACGCTAGAAATATTAAAAAGCTATACTGATGAGAGAATGATAGTCGTCTCTCAAGAAAATAAAGGATTGGCTTTGACAAGAAATGTAGGAATGGAGTATGCGGATGGAGAGTTTTTTTGCTTTATAGATTCTGATGATTGGATTCATAAGGAATATTTTATGAAACTGATCGAAGTACAAAGAAAGACCCATGCTGATATAACTGTTTGTAAGTATTTGAAAACACACGATTTTTGTGATGATTCAGAAATAAAGACAGCTAGCATTTCAACAAAAAGATTTGTTGATGTTTTTAACGGCTCTGTGTTGTGTGATGTGGTTTGGTGTAAATTATATAAATCGGATTTCATTGGAGATACCAGGTTTGTTAATGTGTTTTCTGAAGATAAACTTTTTAATGCAAGTCTTTTGATTTCCCAAAAAGATGCCGTATGTGCTATTGTTGATGCTGCTTTGTACTATTATTTTATGAGAGCGGATTCTGCAATACATTCATATCATGAACATCTTATGCTTTCGTTGGCTCAAGAATTTCTTAAATTGAGCAAAAAAACTACAGATTCAGAACTTTTTAAGTCATTTGTTGAAACAAGCGTTAAAATCGCGTTGTCGAGCAGATACATGACTATGTTTAGACGAGATCTTGATTCGTACAACAAATCGTGTGACGATTTCTTGAGAAATATTTTAGATAAACTAACGTGTTTGTCATTTTTGAAGAGGTGCATGTATTATTTGTTTGTGAAAGTGCCATCGTCGTACCGAATGTTTCGGAAATTAACAGATCCGTCTATGTCCGGTTGGGAAAAAAAAGAAATTGCACTTCAAAAAACAGCTTGAATCAAAATATATTGCATTGGTTCGGATTTTGACAGAATATAAAGTTATTTATTATGCAGAAGGATAATACAAACTCATTTATGTGTGGTTTCAGTTTGCCGATATCTAATCTTATTAAGTGTATCGCATGTATAGTTATTGCATTGCATCATTATTCTCAATGGGGTATTGATAAAGGTTTTTTGGCTGGACCAATATACTCTGTGTTTAGAAGTGTTGGTGGAGATTTGTCTGTGACTTTATTCTTTTTGCTTTCTGGTTATGGACTTATGGCATCTGAGACAAAAAAACATCTTGGATTTATAGATTTTATGAAAAAAAGATTGTGGCGTTTGTTAAAACCATTCTGGATTGCTAATATCATTTTTGTGGTTATCTATTGGTTTTTAGACACACCAAATATCGCAACCTCCTCCGTGTTAAATGCTCTTTTGTCTTGTGTCGGAATTGTAGCATTTGACGGAACAATGTGGTTCGTAAAGGTTCTTTTGATGTTTTATCTTTTTTTTGCGATATCAGCACAGATAAAGGATAAAATGTTGCTCGTCATGTCTGTTTTCCTTTTCGTTTTCATAACAGTTTCGATATCATGCGGTATGGGATCTTTTTTTTGGTCTTCCGCTTTTGCATTTCCTGCAGGTATGGCTTTGTTCAAGTATAAAGACAGTTTGTTTCCTTTGGCAAGGAAAATATATGTGCCTGTTGTGGCTTTGTTTTTTTATGTGATATTGTGGTTGGGTTTGGTGTATTATTTGCAGTTAGACAATGCAATATGGCATCAGTTGAACAATATTCTTATTGTAGTATTGTTGGTTGTGGTTGTGTCCCACTTGCCAAATGGATTTATGGGCGGTTTTAGGTTGCCTAAGTGGTTGGATGCATATTATGAAATGTATTTGGCTCATCCGAAAATACTATATCTGATGCATTTCAGTTTTGGAACTTTCTGGTCATTGCCAGTATACCTGTTGGTTTCTGTTTGTAGTGCTGTGGTTTTGCATTTAGTTACAATGATTCCATATGGTTCCAAAGAAAAATGAGACAAAATATAGTAACATTAAAAAAGAGTAAACTATGTTAAATCCTAAGGTTTCTGTAATAGTTCCGGTATATAAAGTCGCTGATTATGTCGAAAGGTGTGCTGTAAGTTTGTTTGAACAAACATTGACAGAGATGGAAATTATTTTTATTGATGATTGTAGTCCCGACAATTCAATAGAGATAATAAATAAAACACTTGAGAGATATCCCAATAGAAAAGACAGTGTGAAGATAATAAAAATGCCGGTAAATGGAGGATTGGCGACCGCTCGTAGAGTAGGAATCCAGTCTGCTGTAGGTGAATATGTTATTCATTGTGATTCTGATGATTGGGTTGATCTAAATTTGTATGAGAGTATGTACAATAAGGCTATCGAAACAAATGCGGATATTGTAGTTTGTGATGAAGTTCATGAATATGCGGATAGAGGATATTTGAAGAGAGAGCCGGATTTACCTTCCGATTGCAAAACTGTTGTTAAAAGATGGTATTCTAATATAATGGCAATGTTTTGTCATAATAAGTTGGTAAGAAGAACATTGCATACAGACAATGGTGTTTATCCATGGGACGGACTTAATATGTGGGAAGACAATGGGTTTGTGTCTCGATTGTTTTATTATGGAGGTACGTTAGCTCAGGTGCACGGCTCTTGTTATCATTATAACAGAACAAATGTACACGCTATGACATCATCTTATGGTATCAAGCAGGTGGAGCAAATGGTAGGTATTGCAAATGGACTTACTGAATTTTTTAATTCCAAACCAGATGCTAAAGATTTCGAGAAGACGATTATGGCCTTTCAATTTTTGGCACGTATCAATTTTGTGACAGATAGTTTTGAGACTTTAAAAAAATATGACACTACATTTGTAGGATCAGAAAAAATCATGTCAGAACTTGATCCTGCCGCATTTTCGGCTAAAGGTAAATTGAGGTTCTATATGGTAAAATATCATCTTACTTGGTTGTTTGTAGTACTGTTTAAGTTTAAGAATTTGTTGCATTTCTGATTGTTAAATTAGATGAAAGATAAAATCATTTGTGCTACTACTGTACCCCTTTCTCTTGATATTTTTTGGAATGGAATGTTGAAAGAACTTTCTAAAAAGTATGAGGTTGTTGCGGTGTCATCTCCAGAAAGGGAATTAGATATAGTTCGGGAAAGAGAAGGAGTGCGTACTATTGCAGTAAGCATGTCCCGTCATATTTCATTGTTTAATGATTGTAAATCTTTATGGAATCTGTTTCGTGTGTTTCGTAAAGAAAAACCTCGTATGGTTCATTCCATGACACCCAAGGCAGGTTTACTTTGTATGATTGCTGCATGGTTGGCTCGGGTTCCTGTGCGGGTCCATACGTTTACGGGATTGGTTTTCCCGACAGCAACAGGATTTACAAAGTCTGTTCTAATGACTACAGATTGGCTGACTTGTGCTTGCGCTACCCATATCATTCCTGAGGGGGAAGGTGTTAAAAATGACTTGTTGAATAATGGTATCACAAAGAAACCGTTGAAGGTTCTTGGCTATGGTAATGTCAGAGGTATTGATCTTGTTCGTTATGACAGGACAAAAGAGGTGGAAGAATCTGCTGCAAAGATAAGAAAAGATGGTGTTGTGACTTTTGTCGCAGTAGGAAGGTTGGTCGGAGACAAGGGGATAAATGAAATGGTTATGGCATTCGACCGACTGAATAAAGAAAATCCGTTGACACGGTTAATACTTGTTGGCCCTGAAGAACGAGAATTAGACCCATTAAAACAAGAAGTGTTGGATCTGATCTCAAAATCTCCGGCAATAGAGGCAGTTGGTATGCAAAGTGATGTCCGACCTTGGTTCGCTGCATCTGATGTCGCCATTTTGGCCTCATATAGAGAAGGGTTTCCTAATGTGGTTATAGAAGCAGGAGCAATGGGATTGCCTCAGATTGTAACTGATATCAATGGAGCAAGGGAAATTATCGAAGATGGTAAGAATGGCATTGTAATTCCGTCTAAAAATACGGATGCATTATATGAGGCAATGAAGAAAATGATGAATGTTGAATATAGAAATTTCTTGGCTAAAGAATCAAGGGAGATGATAGCATGCCGATATGAACAATCTTTTGTAAGAAATTGTTTGTATGATTTCTACGATTCTATTATGAATTAATGTGATAAAATTTATAACTTTGCCGCATTAAACTTGTTCTTATGTACAAAAACTTTTTTAAAAGGATTTTAGATTTTTGTATAGCGTTGATGGCATTGACGATTTTATTTGTGCCTTTATTTGTTATCTCATTTTTTTTGCACTTCGCAAATAAAGGTGCTGGTGTATTTTTCTTTCAGGAGCGTCCAGGCCTAAATGGTAAAATTTTCAGAATCTGTAAGTTTAAGACGATGACGGACGATAGAGATGCTGATGGTAATCTATTGCCAGATGAGCAACGTCTTACTTCAATTGGAAAATTTGTCAGATCTACGTCTATTGATGAGTTGCCTCAATTCTGGAATGTGCTTGTCGGAGATATGGCATTGATAGGACCACGTCCTTTGTTGGTGGAATATCTGCCATTGTACAGCAAAGAGCAGGCACGTCGACATGAGGTCCGCCCAGGGATTACCGGATGGGCTCAGTGTCACGGAAGAAATTCCATTTCATGGACTGAAAAGTTTAAGCTTGATGTTTGGTATGTTGATAATGTTTCATTGTTGACAGATTTAAGAATTGTTTTTATCACGATTAAGAAGGTCCTTGTGAGGGATGGAATCTCTCAGGAAGGAAATGCGACAATGGAACTTTTTAATGGATCTAATTAGTTGGCTATGTATTTATATGGAGCTAGTGGACATGGCAAAGTAGTAAAGGAAATTCTGGATAATACAGGTGTCGACGTTACTGCTTTCATCGATGACAATCCGTCTATATCCGAATTTTTGGGGTTGCCTGTGCTTCATGAAGCATCTGAATTGGGTCCTATAATTGTTTGCATAGGCAAGTGTGATATACGAAGGCAAGTCGCCGAACATCTGAAATGTAAGTTTGCGACAGCAATTCATTCATCCGCTGTCGTATCTCCATCTGCTAGAATCGGAGACGGTACGGTTGTCATGCAAGGTGCGGTGATTCAAGCTGAAGTTTCAATAGGAAAGCATTGCATTGTTAATACAAAGGCTAGTGTTGACCATGAGTGTGTGATAGAAGATTTTGTTCATATTGCTCCTGGTGTTACTATTAGCGGAAATGTCCATATTGGAACTGGCACTTGGATCGGTGTTGGTGCTACTGTGATTCAAGGCGTTAGAATAGGAAAAAATTGCTTTATAGGGGCGGGAAGTGTAATTGTTCATGACGTCCCGGATAATTCAAAAGGTTATGGTGTCCCATTCAAAGTGGTTTCTACTTTGAAATAAAAAACGATTAAATATTAGAAGTATGTCATACGTTCCTGAAAAGATGATTTATCTTTGTTTGGCTCACATGTCTGAAGATGGGGCAGAACAGAAATATGTAAAGGAGGCATTTGATACGAATTGGGTCGTGCCTCTAGGTCCAAATGTGAATGCTTTTGAGGAAGACTTAAAGACATTCCATGGAGGTGTAAATGAAGTTGTCGCATTGAGCGCAGGTACAGCCGCGGTACACCTTGCGTTGCTTGGTTGTGGAGTGCAGCAAGGAGATGAGGTGTTGGTTCAGTCTTTCACTTTCTGTGCGTCGTCTCATCCTATAACATATCTTGGTGCGAAGCCTGTTTTCATTGGCTCAGAGCCTGAAACATGGAATATGGATCCCGATCTATTAGAGCAAGCGATTAAAGATCGAATTGCAAAGACAGGAAAGAAACCTAAGGCGATTGTTCCGGTTGCTCTTTACGGAATGCCTTACGACTGTGATAGAATTATGGCTATTGCAGACAAATATGGTATTCCTGTAGTTGAAGATGCTGCTGAAGGATTTGGCAGTAAGTTCAATGGCAAGTCGCTTGGAACATTTGGTAGATTCGGAGTGTTGTCGTTCAATGGCAATAAGATGATCACTACTTCTGGTGGTGGAGCGTTGATTTGTTCGAGGTCAGAGGATAAAAATACTGTTATGTGGTATGCTACTCAGGCTCGCGACGCATATCCTTACTATCAGCATTCGGCAATAGGTTACAATTATCGTATGTCTAATATATGTGCAGGTATTGGTCGTGGACAGATGACGGTCGTGGACTCACATATCGCGCACCACAAGCATGTTCAAGCTCTTTATGAGGAGTTGTTGAAAGATGTAAAAGGTGTTCATATCCATAAACAGCCTGCAGATCCTCGTTACGATGCGAATTTCTGGTTGTGTACAGCTACTATAGATGCCGACGTGAAGGTCGTTGGTCAGGAAAATGCCTATAAAGAGGTTATCAAGTCGGCTGTCGGAGGTGCGGCTGGAGTAATCAAGGCAGTTGATTGTGCCACGACTGATTGCCAACCGAATGAGAATGTTGAGGCTCTACGTGTCTTCTTGCTAAGCAAGAAGATAGAATCTCGTCCTGTTTGGAAACCAATGCATAAGCAACCTGTATATGCAGGGGCTCCTTTCTACACTAATGGAGTTGAGGAGTCTGTTTTTAAGGTCGGCTTCTGTTTGCCTGCAGGCCCCTATGTGACCGATAATGATGTCCGTTATATTGTAGACATGATTAAGACGGCGATAGTTTAATATGTTCGAAAACAAGGAGAATTTACGAGTAGCTGCGTTCCAATTGCTTAGGTTTGCTGTGGTAGGAGTTGTTGCCACAGCAATACATTATGGAGTGTATCTGTTGTTGCTGAATGCTTTTTCGGAAACTATTGCATACTCAATAGGCTATGTTGTTGCTTTTGTATGCAATTTCATTTTGACATGTGTTTTCACTTTCCGAAAGAAAGCAAGTGCAAAACGAGGAGTTGGTTTTGGCTTGGCTCATCTTGTCAACTATTGTTTGCATGTGACATTACTTAATCTTTTCTTATGGGTAGGTCTTTCTAATACGGTGGCTCCTATTCCTGTGTTTTGTATCGCTATACCTGTAAATTTTCTTTTGGTAAGATATGTATTCAAATAGAGATGCTTTTTAAGACATTCTTATATTTTTGAGTATATTAATCAGAACTTATATTGTTAATTATGCAAGAGTATACCTCTATTGACTGGAAAGACAATCAGTCAAAGACCATTGATTTACTTCGGTTCCCATTGGCAATCTTTGTGTTGTATATTCATATGGTCCCAACAACCGAAAATGCATTTTCGGCTGATTTCGCTTTTCTCTCTTGGCATGGCATATACAATTTTTTGGGGTTGTTTATATCTCAGGGAATTGCTGTGATTGCCGTTCCGACATTTTTTTTAATTTCTGGTTATCTGTTTTTTGTTAATTTCAAGGAATGGAGTTGGGATGGCTACAAGAAAAAAATCAAGAGTCGTACCAAAACATTGATCATACCATATATTTTATGGAATGTACTTTCCTTTTTGTTTATAATAGCAAAAGGAGTTGGTGACATTTTCACTAAAGGCAGTTCTTGGAGCGATGTTATAGAGATTATTAACGACAATGGATTGCACTTTCTTTGGGATTGCAATAAATGGGCGGAGACGCAATATTCATGGTTGCCTTGGACGACATATTTGACTGGTCCGATTGATCTGCCTTTGTGGTTTCTTAGAGATTTGATCGTTGTCACATTGTTGTCTCCTGTTATTTATTGGGTTGTTAAAAACACCAAAATATGGGGTATAATTGCATTGTTGTTTGCTTACATATTATATTTTTGGGGTAATTGGCCTGGATTCACAATAACATCATTCTTCTATTTTGGTTTAGGCGCATAT
This sequence comes from Bacteroidales bacterium, assembly GCA_015061115.1. Classification (GTDB taxonomy): domain Bacteria; phylum Bacteroidota; class Bacteroidia; order Bacteroidales; family Paludibacteraceae; genus UBA1723. The sequence goes on from SUXE01000016.1 coordinate 30,924, forward strand.
TTTGCTTTGAATAATCACAATGTGGTTGTGTTTGCAAGAAAATACAAATTCTTGTTTGTTGTCTTGTCTCTGGTCGCTTATGTGTTCTACTTTTACTATCATCAGGTTGATAATGATATAGTTGGAATCTCGAGAAATGTCTTTACTGCGTCGACAGTTTTCTGTGCTTTTGTCGTTGCTTCGTTGTTGGTGGAAAAGAAGAATATGATGCCGAATAAATTACTGGTAAGCTCATGCTTTTTCATTTATGCTGAGCATAAGTGTGCTCCAATCGGTGCATTAGGTTGGGTGAATTATATAATGAGCCGTTTGATACCGGGTCAAACATACATTGAAGAAACAATATGTTTGATAATAAATCCCATCATTACAGCATTTTTGTTGGTCGGTGTTTATTTATTGATGAAGCGGTTTACTCCTAAAATAGCTGGATTGCTTTCGGGAAATAGATGATTATAAAAATCCTGGCTGATGAGGTCAGGTTTTTTTATGTCTTCGTAATGACATCAATGAGTGATTGTATATTGTTGGGCTAAATCTTTATGGTTGAGCTTTTTTGTTGTTAATAAGTTTTCTCACTTCATATTTGAAAAATTTTTACCTTTGTAATGTAATCGGGTAAATGATGATTTATAGGTTGACGCGATATTGTACTATACTTGGAATGCCGGCTGTTTTGTTGTCGTGTAGTCCAAAGGTCAGTTCGTTTTTGCCATATAATCAGACCGGATGCCGCACCGTGGTCAACAAAGGTGACTATTATGATGATTTCGCAGTGGGAAAGATGCCTACGCCAGTCGCTTACTATTACCGTAAGCATGCTAAGTTTCGAGAGATTGAGTATCACCGTGAAGTTGGTTATGATGGCATTTGTGAGAGCAGACGGGTGTTGCGCACACGTGAGGCAAAAGATGGTTTTAACTACATCGCAAAAACGTTGATGGATTCCTTGAGTAATGCGGATTTTGTCAATATCTCCGTCGACGGGAATTTGGTGAGAACTGAGCGTGATGTGTATAAATTATTGCGTTTGCGCAAAAAAAATATAATTGAGATAAATCACGAGCCTAAGAGACGTGAAATTTGTATTATAACTACAAACTGATTGAAAATGAGTATGAAGAGAAATATATTGTGTGTTATTCTTGCTTTGGTGGCATCTGTTTCTGCTGCTTTTGCTGATGTTGTAGGAAGCTGCACTGGTTTTGTGATCAGTAACGACGGAAAGATTGTGACAGACTATGCGTTGGTTAGCAATGCTAAGTCTATTGTGGTATATGGTTTGGAAAAGTCATTTTCAATGGCATATAAGGCGAAGGTTGTAAGAGTAGACTTGGAGAATGATATCGCTGTTATAAAGGTGGATAAAATAATAGATACTATTCCTTATATTGTTTCAAAAGAACCTGTCAGACAGGACAGCGTGTCGGTTGTGTCGTATCCTTTGATCACAAAATTCAAGACAAACACATTCACTACCAAGTCGAGAATAAATATGCTAGGTAAGATGTTCATGTTGGATAACTCTATTGAAAAAGGAGCTGAAGGATCTCCTGTGTTCAACTCAAAAAATGAGCTGGTTGGTTATCTATGCAAAAACAACCTTGGCGAGATAAATATGATGCGTACTTTGATGGCATTGCCTGAATTAGGCGCAGCAAATATGGCAGTCGGCAATATTGACGATGCCGTGTGTATGGTGACTGCGTATGATGAAGAGGTTGAGGTGCAGACGTCTTCATTCAACACAACAGTGACTCCTATTCCTCAAAGACCTAAGTTGGAGGTCGATTTCGGTATGGTGACTGTCGCTGGAGGCAAATTCATGATGGGGGAAAAACGTGAGGTTGAGGCTGTTGTAGACACTTTCAAGATCGCTAAGTATGAGGTTACACAGGCACAGTGGAATATGGTTATGCCGTCTAATCCTAGTCCGATAAAAGGAGATGACCTTCCTGTATACAATGTTTCTTGGAATGATGTCAAGACTTTCATCTCTAAGTTGAATGATATGACTGGCAGAAACTACCGTCTGCCTAAAGAGGCAGAATGGGAATTCGCGGCCAGAGGTGGTGTGATTTCAAAGGATTTCCAGTATTCTGGATCAAACAATCTTGACGAGGTGGGCTGGTATCGTGATAATTCAAATGCGAAGCCTCATCCTGTAGGCACAAAGAAGGCAAACGAACTTGGTATCTATGATATGACAGGAAATGTTTCGGAGTGGTGTGCTGATGATTTCAAATATCTTGAGCCAGAGGTGAAAAAAGATTACTATTATGCAAAAACAGATTCATTCTCACTATATAAAATAGACGAGAGTGATAAAATAAAGAATAAACTTATAGAAGGACGCAAGGTGATGAAGGGCAGTGGATATTTCCATGAGAAATCACGCTGTGGTGTGGCTTACCGTCGCGCATGTTCGCCAACGGATAAATACACATTCGGATTCAGACTTGCGGAATAAACAATGACATACAATTATATTTTATTATGAATATTTGGTTTGAGTGTAAGGTCGTCTACCGTAAGGATGACGAAAACGGTAAGAGTACAAGAGCGACGGAGGTTTATCTTGTCGAGGCGTTGAATTTCTCTGAAGCGGAGGACAGAATCAGCCGTGAGGTGGCTCCATTCGGTGAGTTTACAGTGGCAAGTATCAAGAAATCTCCAATCAACGAGATCTTTCCTAATGAGGAGGGAGACAAATGGTACAAGTTTAAGGTCGCTTTTGTGACAATTGATGAAGTCAGTGCAAAGGAGCATCGTGCAAATTCCAATATCCTTGTTATTGGAAATGACTTGATGAATGCTGCCGACCATCTGATTGAGAATATGAAGGATTCGATGTCGGATTATGAAATTGTAAGCATTGCGGAAACTTCTATTCTCGACATCTTCCCATACACAATGGATGACAACAGTGATACTGATCTGACTCATCTTTCTAAAGAAGATGGTTCGGATGCAGATATTATGGAATAGGATTTTGAATTTTTAGAAAGTATGGCAATCAAGGATAGGATAGACGAAGTAAAGTCTAAATTGAAGCCAGGCACACAACTTCTTGCTGTGTCAAAATACCATCCAAAAGAGGCAATACAGGAGGCATACGACACAGCAGGCCAGCGATTGTTTGCGGAGAGTCATGCCCAGGAGTTGGTTGGCAAGTATGAAGCGTTGCCCAAAGATATCAAGTGGCATTTTATCGGTCATCTGCAGACAAACAAGGTTAAATATATTGTGCCGTTTGTTGAGTTGATTCACAGTGTCGACAGTGAACATCTGCTTGCGGAAATAGACAAGCAGGCCAAGAAGGTAGGAAGGGTAGTGAAGTGTCTGCTTGAGGTCCATATCGCGGAGGAAGAGACTAAATATGGGTTCTCTTTTGATGAAGTGAAAGCTCTTTACGACAGCAACGCATTGGCTAAATATGAGAATGTGGAGGTCGTGGGGTTGATGGGAATGGCAACGGCCACAGATGATAAGGAGCAGATCAAACATGAGTTTGAACAGTTGTCTTCTTTCTATCATTCCGCTCAACTTACATTTGCTCCTAAGTTCACGGAATTGTCAATGGGCATGAGTGGAGACTATGAGATTGCCACTTTACTTGGAAGCACACTTGTCCGTGTCGGAAGCTTCATTTTTGGTAATCGTGTTTATAATTGATATTCTTAAATTATTTTAATAATGGCGACGGGCGTGTGCTTGTCGCCTTTTTATTGTTATGAAAATTTTCAGAAAATATATTCTGCCATTTCTGATTTTGTATAGTGTTTTGCCAATTGTCTTGGCTGGAATAGTGTTTTGGATGACAACAAACGGATATGCTCCAATGGTATTGTCTGAGATTCAGTTTGTGATGACGTTTGTGATTTCTGTATTGATAGCGGGCTTGTTAGGCTACATTGTCATGAATCATAACAAAAATATCAAGGCTGTTTATGCAAATCTCTCCAAACAATCTTTGCTTGTCGTATGTGTTGGAGAAGGTTTGTTTACTGCAAATGCTTTGATGGCGGATCTTTTTGACGGTCTTGTGTTAGGTTCTCTTATTGTAATATTCCCGTTGCTTTTATATGTGATGAAAACGATGCGAGATATAAAGGAAATGTTGCTATAGGTAGCAACGTTTGTTTTTGGATAAAAAAGGGCAGATAGAACTCTGCCCTTATTAGTATCCTTTGTTTTTCAACCACTCTTTTAGAGGAATTGCATTTAAACCTTTTCGGGCGATGTCTGTTGAAAGATAATCAGCACCAAATTCGTTCAGATGAATTATGTCTGATCTGTAACTGAGGTCGGGAAATTCGAAATCCTCATAGTCTGCGATCAAAATGTTTTCATCGTAATCCTTGATGAAATCGCAGAATCCATCCCATGAATACCAATTGCTGTAGTTATAAAGAGGGGTAAAGAATAGAACAGGAACCACATTTCTCTGTTTGCAAACTTCAATTGCTTTCCTTACGCTAGCTTCTTCATCAGCACAATTCTTCAGTATCCATTCTTTTGAGTAAAAGGTACTTCCGTGTTTTTTCTTTAAAGAGTCGTATTCCGCCACTCCTGTTAATTGAGGGCAATCAATGAAATATTTCTCAGGTTTTTTCTTGTGGCCAAATCCAAAATCAGAAAGTTCGCTTTTTTTTGTCATTGTCATATTGTAGAAATCTGGAGTGAGAATGGCAGCAAAAAAGTCAATGTCACTTAATAAAACGTTCCAGTTGGTTTGTGATTTATCGTAAAAGAAAAGAGGCAATTTTTCACGTAGTAAGTGAAGCGAAGGTTCCTCTTTTGCTTGTCCCATATGGATAAATAGAAATCTTCCGTGATTAATCAATACAGTGTCGATCTGAGGGTTCTCATCCAATAGCTTAGGAAGCAATGGCAGTACATCAGACAACCAAACGGCATTTCTTGACATATTGAATAACCCTCCGATAATGCTATCGTTTAGCGCACGAGCTGTGGTTGACGGTCCAATTGCAGCAATATGCTTCTTTTGAGGTAGTTTGAAGTTTGCTCTTTGAAGTGATGTCGCTTCATTCCAAGTCATTATGGAAAGAATTCCGATAGCTCCGAATAGTACGATCAGTATATTAATTATGAATCGTTTCATGATAGGTTAGAATTGGAAATATATAAATTGTCCACCTTCGAATACTCCTAAACCACCAATGCATACCAATAGAAAAGTTGGCCATACATAGTTGGAGATTATTTTGTTGTTGAATATAGCAAGTTTGTTTACTTGGTGTTCTTCTATATATTCATAGATGAATATAATTGAAGCTGAGATCATTGTCATTGACAGCCACAATTTTCCTAGTGATAATGTGAAATCGGAAGGGGAGAACATTTGGCATATTGCAGTTATGGCATCATTGATGCTGTTTGCTCTAAATAGAACCCATGCCAAGTTTATTATAAAAATAGTGATGGCAATGCGCAATGCCTTCTTCCATGAGTGCCATTCTTTTTTATTGAGTCCACAAGCCCTTTCTATACATTGTACTACACCATGAATGACACCCCACAAAATAAATGTCCAATTGGCTCCGTGCCATATTCCACTTATTCCGAATGTGATCAACAGATTGCGGTAAGTTTTTCCTTTTGTGGTTCTGCTTCCGCCAAGTGGAAAATAAATATAGTCTCTGAACCATGTGCTTAGTGATATGTGCCAACGTCTCCAAAAATCTGTGATTGAAGTGGCGAAGTATGGTCTTCTGAAGTTGTCGTGAAGAGAAAATCCAAGGATTCTTGCACACCCGATTGCGATGAATGTGTATCCTGCAAAGTCTCCATAAATCTGGAGAGTGAACATGAATGATGCTAGTAATGTGCTGTAGCCTTCATGATTGTCTAGATTGTTGAACACTTTGTCTACATACAGTGCGGCTCGATCTGCCATACAAAGTTTCATGAAATAGCCCCATAGCATTAGTTTGAACCCGGATATGGCGAAGTCATAGTTGAATTCGTGATCCTCTTTAAACTGATTCAATAAGTTTGTGCTTCGTTCGATAGGTCCGGCAACAAGTTGTGGAAAGAAACTTACAAACAAAGCATATGTGAAAAAGTTTTTTTCTGCTTTTATGTCACCTCTGTATACATCAATAGAATATCCGAGTGCTTGGAATATATAGAAAGAGATTCCTACTGGAAGCAAAACATCCAAACCTGGAATGTTGATTGCAATTCCCATCGCATTAAAAGTGTTGGTGATGGTGTTTGTTACGAATCCATAGTATTTATAAAAAAATAGAATTGCAAGATTCAGTACGATGGCTGCGACAAGCCATGTTTTTTTTTGAGGTTTTGTTTTGCTGTTGCTGATTAACAATGCTGCTCCATAAGTGACAGCTGTGCTTAATAATAATAGCAATGCATATTTGGGCTGCCAACACATGTAGAAATAGTAACTTCCTGCTAAAAGTAACAGGTTTCGGATAGTCAATGTCTTTTCTCCATTTTTGCTAATGGCTCTTATTCCCCAATATAATATGCATATCAGTGGAAAAAAACACAGAAAACCGTAAGAGTTAAAAAGCATTGTAAAATCTTTTTATGCCTTTTTGCTTCAGTAAAGGCTCATTTTTATTTTTAGAAACATGAAGCAAATGTCTGATTTTTTACATAAATCGAGACATTATGTTTCTTTGTAGTTTTTTCTAAGCAAGTTGTTGTTTATGTAAAAACAATCGCATTATCTAGTTGCAAAGATAGATAAAATATGTCAAACAACATAATAATTATAGTGTTTGTTGCTTTTTTTCAAAGAATTTCTCTCCCCATTTTTTCCAACCATCTAAATCTGCTATATTTTCATTGTGAAAAAGGGTTGTGAAATCGCCTCCTGTGGCGTTGCTTTCTTTTTTTAAGGAGTCGATGTATTCGTATGCGGCATCTACGCTTAGTTTCATATTTGATCGTAGAGTCTTGTCCATCACTATAAGAGGATGGACTGTAAGTTTGGTTTCGTTTTCTTTCTCTATGTTATAGAAAGAGAATGGTTTTGATGTCCCGGCACGGTATCCTGCCATGTCGGAATATGCCATTGAATAATCATCTGTAAATCCGAATTTTTCCAATCTTTCATAGCCGTACGGCAGTGCGAATTTCAGATAGTGGAAACGACATCTGGTGACGGCTCTTCCTAAACATTTTCCCAATATCCACTTCTCTAATTTTAGGGCTGTATCATTTGTGGCGGCTCTGTAAGAGATATGTAGTCCCACCACGATTTGTTTGGCTATCTTTTGTTTGGCTTTCCAGTATCGTAAACTTGGGAATATTGTTTTCTTGTCGAATTTGCTGTAGCATCCGCAGTGAAAGAATATTACATTGTCGGGGGTCTCATCGGCAAGACGCTGGCTGACTTCTTCAATGTTGAAGAAAGGGTCGTCTTCGACGTGGAACAGCGTTTTCCATCTTTTTAGGATATCTTGTCTGTTTCCATTGACCAAGTCTTTCACACTGCTTAAAATATGTCTTATAATGCCTTTGTTTCGGAACGCATAGACATTGTCCACGTCCACTGTTGTGAGGTTTATCGGTGTATGTTTGGGAATCCCTATTTTGAATTTGTCATTTATGAAAAGACGGAATTCTTCTGTCCATTTGTCAACCACTGGGGTTTGTAGCAGTCCTTGTTTGAATAAAGTGCTGTTTTCTTGTTTGTATCGTCCATGTTTGTCTGTCGCATTCTCTCCATACTCTTCATATCTTGAGATGAGGTAAAACACGGCAGAAAAGATGTCGAATCCGAGTTCACATTCTGTAGGGAACAGATGCTCTTCTTTCCATTCTGGATAGACGTTGGTGATTCCTTGCTGATGGAGCAGACCACAAGGAGCAATGTTTAGAGCATTGTCGACGATGGAGTTTGAATAGTTGATGACGGCATCATTCGCGTCTGCTTTGAAATCATTCTGCTGACAGATTTTGAATTCTACACCTAGCCAACGGTTGAAAATCTGTCGGCATACGTATTCCAATCTGTTGGTGTGTGACGCGATGATGTAGATCATGATACTTAAACTTTATTCCAATTTGTCGTTATCGGAAAAACTGTAATACTTGTTGTCTGCTATTATGATGTGGTCGATAAGCCTTATTCTCATCAGCTGGCATCCTCGGTAAATTTCTAGCGTCGACGAGATATCGGCCATGCTTGGTGTGATCGAACCTCCAGGATGGTTGTGTGCCAGGGCCACGGTGGTGAATCCGTAGAGCAATGCTTTGCTGACAACGACCCTCACGTCAAGCAGTGTGCAGTCGAACGATCCCTTGGAAATGCATTCTATTTTGCGGATATTTCCAGCACCGTCGATCATAGCCAAATGCACCTCTTCGCTAGTGCAGTCTTGCAGACCGGGAGCGAAAGCCTGATACAGATCCATACTGCTTTTCACTTTCTTGTAGGTGTCAGTCTCTTTGCGTCTTCGCGTCGCCAGTTCCATTGCTGCGGCAATCGTCAATGCTTTGGCAGGACCGATGCCTTTGAATCTGCACAGATAATTGACATCTCGTTTTGCCAGTACACCGAGTTTGTCTTCCGCATCATGCATGATCTCTTTACATAATTCGATCACATTCTGCCCCGGTGTGCCTGAACCTACAAGTATGGCGAGCAACTCTGCGTTTGATAATGCGTCTGCTCCAGAAGAGAGGAATTTTTCTCTTGGCAACGTCTCCTTGTTTTTCCTCTTCAATGAAGATTCGTTTGATGAAACGTCCAATAGACAATCATCTTCCTGTTCTTCAATGTCTTTTTTTGCTGTTACTAATCTTAATGTCATTTTTTATAATTCTCCTGCAGAGGCGAGGTTGTTCACGAGAGTGTTGGAATACATCTCCAGCATTTTCATTCTCAAGAACTCTTCGTCTTTGTTTTCAATGTCTATCTTGTTTATCTGTTCCTCCAAATAGTTGTCGAAAACGTTCTTTTCAATAGTAGAATACTTGTCTTTGAATCGGTCAGTGCCGAATCTTTCGTCGTAAGCCACATAGTTGCCAGGGAAGAAACGGTAGGCTTTGTGGATGGCTCCATCTATAAGTTTTGCTACCTTTTCGATCACTTGTTGACGGTCATCGTCTTCGTTAACCAACTGGTCGATCAGTGGAGAGATTGTTTTTGTGACCTCATAGTGAATTCTTCCTTTGTAACCACGAAGTCCGGTGTTCATGTTTATGATGTCATCCTGGGCACTCTTCTTGAATTCTGGATTGTCACGTTTCTGCTGGAATTCTTTTGCCTTCAAGAAGTCGCATGCATCATACTCATAGCAAATAGCTATAGGTGTGATGTTCAAATCCATGAATCCCTGTTTTACGTTTTCACTGCTCATGTTGAGCATTTTAAGAAGACTCTCTTGCATCACGTCGTTACTATCTTTTGCACGTCCTTCTCTTTGGGCAATCCACACAGATGATTTGTTCTCTGTAATCATGGAACGGATATATGCAGACATCTTCTGTGACGACATGAATATCTCACGTTTCGTGCCTGAACGGTTGACAATCAGACTTTTGTTGATTTTCATCAGGTCTGTGATCCAAGGCTTTGAACAAAGATTGTCTCCGATCGCATTCTGAGATGTCTGTATTCCTTTAGCTATGAGTTGCACATTTAGCAACGCGGCGTCAAGAATGATGTCGCGGTGGTTGGATATAAATAGATATTTTTTGTCGTTTGTAAGTGCATCCATGCCATTGTTGGTCATGCCATCTGATGTGTTCTCCACTAGATTGCCCAAGAAACGAGTCATGACAATCTGCTGAAAATCATCAGCAGATTTGATCTGCATCACTTTCTCCACAATGACATTGGGGTCAGCCTCAGGGAAAATGTGTGGCAATACCTTTAGAAATTCTTCGTTGTTGCAAACTCGTGCAATCGCATCCGGAATTTCCGAATCATAATACGGACGCATGTCGTCAAAATTGAATTCTGTTTCCATTATATAGTTTTTGACTTTTCTTTTAAATATAACACTGATTCCGGACCGAGGTTGAATAGCAGATCCACTATGCTTAATCCATCGGTAAACCCAAACTTTTCCGTAAACATTTGGTAGTAGGGTTTTGAGTCTGTGTCTGTAGTTTCTTTTTTGGGATTAAATAGCTCTCTTGCATCTTCAATCCCGGGTTCTCCTTCGAAGTAACTATCTGTTGTCAAGATTTCCCGTTTTATTCCAATTGCATCCAGCGTAAACTCTAGCAAACGCATGTTGAAATCAAACAGATACTTCTCTTTTTTTTCGTAGATGGCTTGGATGTCATCTTTGTAATACTCAAAGAACGGTGTGGAATTATAGCTTGTTTCCATCGCTCTTAAGTGTAGACGTCTCCATTCCTGTCCATACGAAATGCAAATATCTCTTATTTTTGTCTTATCCGTATGTTTTTCTACTGGAATACTCAAATCCATCACTCCACTTTCTGTCTGGATGCGGCATCTGTTCCTGTATGTCTGTTTGACATAATGGTCGTGCTGCTCCACAAGAATTTTGTCGTGGGCATAGATTTTTGCATAGTAGCCTACTGGTGCGAAATATGCTGACTGCAGTACTATCATCTTATCGTTTTTTTTGAGGTGTTGGATAAGATGACGTTGGACGCTGACTATGCAATGGCAACTTGTCGATCACCCAATCTTCTTCGTAGTCCCAGTTAGCTGATACCGAAAGAAATTTCTCAAAAAAGTAGACATTCTCAGGTTGTTTCAGACCGTTGTAGTCTCCTGTTGTCCAGTCTCCGTCTTTGTCTGTGTCGACAATGAGTCGTGCTGCATAGGAACCAGGAACTATGTTTATGAATTCCACTTTATTGTCTTTTGGGTATTCCCGTCTTACCACTTTATCTTTGTCTACGAGCTCTACAATCACATCTCCTGCTGGTATGTTTTCCATTTTTAGGATGATGTTAGAGTACTCATTTTTCTCTTTCTTCCTGAATGTCAATATAGTAGAATCGTTTTCAAGTCCGTATATGTCTCTTACTTTGCTTGAATCTACTATTACTTTATAAGAGAGCCCTTCTTCCCAATTTCCCTCCAATCTGTATTTTCTGCCACAATTGTCTGCTGCAACTATAGTAAATGGCAATGGCTTTTTTGTAGTGTCTTTTTTCTCATGGACAACCAATGCTTCTGACCTGAAATCGAACGTAGGAGTCTCGAATATGATTTCAGGTGTGCCATTTATTTCTACTGTTTTTGAGATAGAAATATTAAGTGTCGCTTTCTTCTTTTTTGCAGCCCTTTCTTCTTTTTTGCTGACTTTCACTTTTTTATAGATGCTTGTGACTGTATCTGTCTGCTCTACAAATGCTCCCACAGAATCGGTCGCAATGTATGTCATCGCAAATTCCAACGTGTCTAGTTTGACGATGTTGGTATCTTTGATCCAATAATGGATTGTGTCTGTTGTGACGCTTGGCTCAACAATATACCAATCATTTGTGGCCGGGCTGAAGTTAGTCGGCTTGATTGATGGCTTTTGTTTCTGCTTTCTATCGTTAGTGAAGTAGAGTGTTATCTTTCTTGCATCTGTTCGTTCCGCTTTCTTGAACGCTTGGAATGGTACCTCTTTGGCAAACAGACGCATCTCAATTGAATCTGGCAGATAGTATGGACTTTCTTTGCATACTATGCTGTCCACAATAAATGTGTCTGTGCGGACGTTGCCGGGCTCCAAACCAAGTAGTGAGTCTCTGTCTACCGATTTCCATGTCGTGTCACATCTCTCCACCATTTTTTTTCTTGGTGTGACCACTGTGTCTATCCATGCTATACTCTCGCCTGGCGCGTCGTATTTGAAATTTGTATTGTCATCTTTTACAGCACACAGATGGTATGGCTTCTCTTTAAGCCCTCGTAGAATGAACCTTCCGTTCTTGTTGGTTTTGGTTATTCTTTCGAGTCTCTTTGTGGCCAAAGTGGAATCTGTCCACTCTGAGTACACTCCGATTGTGATATTCTCTTGTGGAACAAGGGTATATGCGTCCACAACGTTGCCGGATATGCAGAACGAGTCGATCTGATTTCCTGTCGCAAACTCAAAGTAATAGTTTCTGATTGGGTTGCCTTCTCGGAAATCTGTGATATTATCTCCAAAATCAATGATGTATGTGGCATTTTTTTCCAATGTGTCTTTGAATGTGATGCTTACTTTCTTTCCTACACTCTTGATTTCAGGAGTCATTTCCATAGGTGGAGATACAATCACGTCTTGAGCATCTTTCAAGACTACATACTCATCGAATATTATTTCTGCCTTTTCTGGCTTAGCGTTGACAGCACTTCTTTCTGGTGTGCTGAAAATGTATTTAGGAGGTCTGATGTCGCGAGGCCCACCTTGTGGTCCGCTACCCATATTGGCACACGAATGCATGCCAGCAATTCCTATTGCTGACATCATCAAATATGCTATTTTTTTCAGGTACTTCTCCACCATTTATTCAATTTGTCGCAAATGTAATGTTTTTCTTCTTATTGACAAAAATTGTTTGATGCGATTATTTTTTAACATCACCAATCACAGCCATTTCACATTTATTGCAGTCGAATGCAAGTGTGTATTCTGAGCCGTTAGAACCGACTAGTTTGAGTGGTTGCTTGAATTTTGCTGCTTCTGCAGTGTCTTGTTTCAGACAGATTCCCAATTCATATCTGATGCAGTATTTGCAGCGCATAAGTTCAGCTTTCTGCTTTGGCTCTCGTTCATAGCTCCATGCTGGATTGACAATTCCGCACTGCTCAATGAAGCTTTTGGCCTTAGCGTTATGTACATTCAATCGGTAATCTGTGGCGTTTGATGGAAACTGTAGATTCTCTTCCATCGGCAGACGTGGCTCTCTCTTCCAGGCCGACAGCTTGTTGGATATCAATGCACTGATTAATGTCCGTTTCCATTCGTTAAGTGTGGACATTGCGAAGAAATAAGAGTTTTGAGAGTCAATCTTCACATCTGTCACACAGAATGGGGTGCCGCCTGTTTTCTTTAGCGTTTTTATGATGTTGTCGTTGGCCAACTGAGAATTTTGCGCCAATTCTTTTTTGCTGTCGAATGTCACTTGTGCTTTGTCTCCTGCAATATCAGTCATTTCAAGAGTGAACCCGTCGGATGTCTCCGTCATCACTATTTGTGCATCGATTTGACGGATGCATGTATCATTGTTCACGGCAGTGTCGTAGCGGATGTCGAAATTGCGGTACAGTTTTGCGTTTGGCTGCACACGTAATCCTGCCGGTAAATCAATGCAGTCGCCTTGTGCTTTGTTCGCTCGGAATCCTATAAGCTCTCCACTCCTGTCGACGTAGCAAAAACCGTCTCCGTTTGCGAGTGTTATTTTGTCTGCTAATTTTATCTGCAGAGTTGAGCCTTTTTGCAATGATGTTGTGCCCACATATTCGCCCATTGATTTGGGTGTGTCTATGTTTGCCATCTTCTCTCGTTTCCCGCTTAGATTATATGTTGTGAGTCCACGGTTGAAGATTTTATGCAGATTGGGTTGAAACCCGTATCTGCTTGTTCCATAGCTCATTCTGTGATATTCATTGTTTTTTGCCAGGAATTCGTCGATTATTCCTCTATAGTAGGCGACGGTGGTCTTCACGTATGTGATATCTTTCAGTCTGCCTTCTATTTTGAATGTAGAAACTCCTGCTTTTATCATTTCAGCAAGATATTTTTCCGCACTGAAATCTCTAAGAGACAGCAGATATTTGTCTTTGGCTATTGTTTTCCCGTCAGCATCGAATAAAGAGTATTTCATTCGGCATGGTTGTCCGCACTCTCCTCTGTTGGCGCTTCTTCCTAGCATACGCTGGCTCATATAGCATTGTCCGCTATAGCTCACGCAAAGGGCTCCGTGGATGAATGTCTCAAGCCTTACTTTTGTATGAGACGCAATGTATGCCATGCTTTTTACGTCGGTCTCTCTGGCCAACACCACTTGCTCGAATCCGCATTTCTCCCAGAATCTCACTTTGTCGAGATTCCTGTTGTCCATCTGTGTGCTTGCGTGCAGTGCGATAGGAGGAAGGTTAGCTCGGAGCAATCCGTAATCCTGGATGATCAATGCGTCTACTCCTATTTTGTATAAAGACCATGCTAGCTTTTCTGCCTCTGCAAGTTCCTCGTCAGTGAGGATTGTGTTGAGGGCAACGTATATGCGAGCATTGTAGACGTGTGCAAACTCCACCAGTTTGGCGATGTCTTCCAGACTGTTGCCTGCCGCACTTCTTGCTGAGAACGCAGGCCCTCCGATATACACAGCGTCGGCACCATATTTGATCGCCTCTATTCCGTGCTCAACTTCACGAGCTGGAGCCAATAGCTCTATATATTCGCGTCCGACCATTATCTCAATCTGTTTTGATAATTGCCGCTGTTTTTCAGATAGTGTACTAGCAATCCAACACAAAATACACATAGAGGAAGTGCTACCAAGATTGCTGTAAGTCCATTTCCGCACATTGTGTCGTAGATCCCGTGAAGCATGGCTGGAATGATGAGCGCAAGTGCCCACAACGCTTTTCTATAGCGAGGGTAGAGCACTGCAAAACTGATGAAGAATCCTCCGATTGCGCACCAGATAGCATGGATGAATGGCAGACTTGTCAGACGGGCTATGTTCATCAGGAATCGGTCCGAACCGTCTAACTTCATATTCTCTGTCATCTGATATTGCACGCCTTCGTATACTCCGAATGCAAGTCCGGAAATTAATCCGTAGAATACTAATGTCTGTGGCACCAATGGCTTCTTTGTCTTTTTCACAAGCCAGATCAATGGAAGCATCTTGGCGAATTCCTCGGTGAACCCTACTCCGAAAGTGAAACCGATCAGTTGTAATAACATAGGGTAGCTTTGGTCGGTAGCTCCATAGAAAAAGTTCAGATTGGGTAATCCTAAAGCGTCCCATGCCACAAACACAATCGCCTGCATCAGGAAGAATATAGTCACGCTTGTTTTGGCTGTCACCTGTGGCGATTTGAACATATAGTTGAAGAAACTCCACCACACTACCGAAAAATATAGTGCGATGCAGTAGTATGACAACCATCCGCTAGGGACAAAGTATGCGGCCACAAGAGGAAACAATCCTATACATGCGAGCACAAGCAGACGGGTGTCGCTTTTCCACGTCTCCTTCTGCTTTAATTCTTTCGGGAAAAGGAGGTCTTTGGAAATATGCCTCAACTGGCTTGTCAGACTTCCTGCATTGTCCACTTTGACGGAAATGTTGTTGTCGTTCAACACGTCGCGCACAGCAAAGAAATCCTTATCTTCAGTCGCTGTGTTCACTGTAGACAGTTTGTCGCATTTGAGTACTTTGCCAGCTTTGACAAGGCTGGTTAAATCTGATATATTATATGGACCGAACGGATTCCCGTTGCGGTATACGTAGTATTCCATAAAGCGATTTTTAATTTTTGTGCAAAGTTAAAATTTTTATGTGTATTACCATATCAGATTTCATTCTGATTGTAGCTCTTTTGGTTATTGTCAAAACATCATCGACTCTGATGCCGTTCTCTAGTTCAAAAAATCTATTAATTCGTTGTAGATTGGCACTTGTCTCAGCATTTCTTCATTGCCAACAACAAAAAGTTGTTTTCTCGCTCTTGTGAGTGCGACATTAAGTTTCCTGTCGATTGTTTTGCCGTCCTCTTCAATCGCATCGCACACAAAATCAAGCTGATAGTCTTGGTTGACACAGAAGGAGTAGATGATGATGTCCATCTGTCCGCCTTGGTAGCGTTCCACGGTGTCGACCACAATTCCGTCTGCCACACCCGACTCTTCAAGTTTGTGGCGGATTTTTGCGATTTGACTACGGTAGCCTGTGATCACGCCTATCGTCATCTTGTCATCGGCAATGCCGTTCTTTTTTCTCAATTCCACACATGCTTTCACAATCTCTGTCACAATGTTAGCCTCGCTATCGTTGGTCTTGCCGCTATTGCTTCCTAAATCTCGTTCCGACGGAATATATGCCATTCTTCTGGTTGCCACCAGCGTCTCCCAACGATTGTCCTTGTCATAATCATTATAGTAGTCGAAGGTCTCGTTTTGCCAGTCTGCCACAGTGTGTAGTTCACCGTTGTAGAATTGGTCATTCGGAAATTTGCATATTTCGTTGTGCATTCTTCCCTGACCTCTCAGAGTGTCCCAAGCACAATTGTTGCCTGAGTCTCTGTTTAATCGGAACAACCTTTCAAACAGTGAGTTGCGACGGTCTGTCAGTCCAATTCCGCGAAGATCCTCGTCTTCCACTTTTGATTCATTTTCTGATTGAGCCACCACTGCAGGAAGTTGTTTGTGGTCGCCTATCATGATGAATTTCTTGATGCCGTATTCGCCGAGTCGAGTCTGCTCGGATAGCAAACCTATGATTTGAGGCTCAAGGATCTGTGACGCTTCATCGATGATGGCGACGTCGAAATTGATGATGTTGAATATCTCTTTGTTTGACAACATGGCTGTCGTTGTGCCGACAAAAACTTTGTGGCTGCGGATTTCAGCGGTCACTTCCTGAGGTGTTGTCATGTTTTTGATTCGTTCAGACAAAATGTTTGGCAGGAATCTTTTGTCTGCGTTCAGCCTACTGCCGATTCTGACGAAATCAATATTTTTCTCGCTTCTGTTCAATGAGTTGCAGATCTCATCCACAGCACGGTTGGTGTATGCCATCAGCAGAATATTCCCGTCGTCTTCATAAAATTCCTCCACCATTGATTTGAGTGCGAAGGATGTCTTGCCTGTGCCTGGAGGGCCTGCAAGGAGAAAGTAGCTGTCTGTCGACTTCGCTTTCTCCACAATACGGTTGATATCCTCGTTGGCGTATGTGCCATGGCGGTGAGTGTTTGTCGGTTTGGGCAACGTCTCTCCAAGAAGCAGACGTTTCCTTTCCGGCTTTGTGCTGATGAATGTGAAAAGACCAGAGTAAAGGTTGGCAAAGCTTGATTCTATGAAATCTCTTTCGATAGCGAATTCCATGTCGCTGCGTAGCACGTTAGGTTTGCGTTGAGTCTGACGCATATTGATACGTAGCGTGTTGTTGTTGATCTCAGCGATTGTGCCACGAAGTACTAATTTGTTGGTTGCTAAGTCGGTATCATTCCGTCTTTCATAAATGACAACGATATCTCCCACACGGAAAGACGCCGTGTATTCGTCGTTTGGTGTGCGGTCGAATACAACATATGGCTCTGCGGAATCGATGGCGATTTCTCTTGGACGAAGGTCAAAGATTATATTTCCTGACTCTTTTTTCTCTTCCAGCGACTCTCTCCAGCAAGAAGCAAAACCGTAATGGTTGCGACGGGTGCCGCTACCTCCTGTCTTGGCATAATCCTGCTCTTTCGCGATAAATCCGAGCATCGAGTAAAAATATTTCTGTTCCAATGGAGAAGTGGATTCTATTGTGTGACGGAATTCCTCAATCCTTGGCACGATGAATCCGCTTACTATTCGTTCGCTTCTTACTTTGTCATAGTTTGGAATCATATATTGAGGCGTGATCCACGACACTATGCGTCTTACTTCATCTATGGTTTTGGCATTGGCAAGCAGATGCTCATAGCAGACGATGCGGTTGCGTAGATTAAGAGCCTCCGATATGTTTTTAAGTGTACATTTCGCATAACGGAGGTTGGCTCGCTTCTCATACGGATATTTAGTGTAGAAAATGTAGGTTTTCAGCTCATTGAACGGGATTTGCAGTACACGTTGCACTATCGCCTGGTATAGGAATGCCTGGGTGATATGGTTGTCTGCGATAAGATCCAATTGGGATTCAGGAAACTTGCTTTTTCCGCTTTTCATTTCCACCACGGCATAGTTTCCTCTTGCCTGATGCAGCAGGTCGAGACGTCCAGACAAACCGAGTTGGTCGCAGAAGAATGTAGGCTCGAGCAGCACATTTTCTGTGGAAATGCCAACTTCTGGAAATACCGACTCCACCACGTTCTTTATGTTGTTGTAATGAGTCTCCGCGTCTGAAATCCATGAATCATAATCATCTTTGTTTTGTAATTCTTCACAGGTGCTGATGGAAAGCGACGACTCAAGGAACGCTTCGTTAATGAGAGTCTTGAAATCGACGTCGTTTTTGTCGTGAGCGTGGATAAGACGATCGTGGAAATAATTGGCTATATTTCCGAGAAGCATTGCTTTAGACGTCTTTGTTCGCATCAGTTTTTTGAACAGATGCTCAAGAGGGTTCGGACCGCATGGAGTGACGCAGTCGGCTATCGAGCTACACTCCATGAGATAGTCAGGGTTGATGATTATGAATCTTGGGCAAAGGTCTCCGTTAGGTTCGACGGTACTGTCTATAAGCCCTACGATACAGCCGTTCCATACCATGTTTGGTGTGATTGCGAAATCGCTGTTCTGACCTATCACGTTGATTTTCACCTTCACTTGTGTATATTCTTCCGCGTCTTCCTTGTAGCCTGTGATATATTCGTAGTCGCATGCTGTAGCCACTATGCGCATATAGTTGATGCGTTCGGTACGACGATATTCATCAGTAGACCATGAACCGCTCACTACTTCCAGATCCCTCTTTTGAGACTCAGAAATCTGTTCTCCGTATATTAGAGAGATGAAAAGAGCCAACGCAACATAGTCTTCCCTGTATTGCTCGGTAGAGACGACGGCATTGTTGCGCATGGAATTAATCGCGTCGGCACGGAATTTCATAATCCTCTTGCGCATTGCGATATGCACATTGTATTTGTCTAAAAGGAACGTCAGTCTGGCATATTCCGTTGCGAAACGAATATTGTCGTCCGCAGTCAGTTCTTTGCAGATAGATTCGAAAATATAAAACAGGTTTTTGTATTTTTTTGATACTATATCCGTGGATTTTTCGACCTCTTCTATTTTATATATGTATGAGTTGCTCATAGTGTTAAAAAAACTTTTTTTCTATCTTAAAAAACCTTACAAAGGTAAGATATTATTTTCACTTCATTATATTTGCATAAAAGATAAACGGAACCGGTAAGGCGACGTTGATAATAATTAATGATAAAATTGATACGACCATGAAAAATAAATTGTTTTTAATAGTCCTAAGCATTGTAGCAATGCTTGCTATGTCAGAGTTAACTTATGCACAGCGTTCACATGGAGGTGGAGCTCCTCAGCGTTCATCTGCGCCAGCACACAATAATCGTGGTGGAGGTAATCATGCAGCACCAGCACCTTCCAACAGAGGAGGTGGCAATCATGCAGCAGCACCAGCACATGGAGGCGGACATCGTCCAGCACCTGCAAGAGTAGAACATGGACCTCGTCCTGTTCATCATGCTCCAGCAGCACATCATCATGGACCAGCTCCAGCACCGCATCATCATCATGCACCTGCTCCAGCACCGCATCACCACCATGCGCCAGCTCCGCATCATCATCACCATGCGCCAGCTCCGGTAGCACATCGTCATGCACCTGCTCACCATCATCGTGTGATTCACCGTCCACATCCAGTGTACCATCATACACGTCCTGTATACGTACACTCATTCTTGGTTGGCGATTACACTTACTACTATGGTAATGGCGTGTACTATGTATACGATCCAGTATATGGATATGAGGAGGTTGCATTCCCTGAGAATGTCTTCTTCACAACACTTCCTTACGGAGCTCGTTTGTCTCGCGTGAATGGAACAACTTATTATGAAGCAGGAGGAATGTGGTTCTTGCCAGTGGCAGAGGGCTACATGATGGTAGAGCGTCCGATTGCAAGAGCTCAGATAACGATTCCTGTTCCATCACTACGTTTCTATGCCTCATTTAACTAACTCAGAACAACAATATTTTAATTTCTTGTGAGGAGTCAGCCAAGTAAATCTTGGCTGACTTTTTTTGTTCTTCGCTGTTGATGTAGAAATGTCAGAAGTCAGTCGGCAAAATCGCGTCTTCATAATGCTCAACATACATTCCTTTGTTGTCGAATCCGCTTTGCATCACAATTATGATGACATCCAGACGGAAATTTGAGTTGACCTGCATCTTTCGGAGGTACATGGTCACTGCGTTCACAAAATTTCTGATCTTACTTTTGCTCATGCTGGTACGAGGGTCGATGTAGTCGGAATAACGTGTTTTGACTTCGACAAAGACGAGTGTATCTCCATCTAAAGCAACAATATCAAGTTCGTTGCTGCCACATCTCCAGTTTCTTGTGATGATTTGATAACCTTTTCCTTCAAGGAATTCCACGGCAAAGTTTTCGCCGTTTTTGCCTAATTCGTTGTGTTCTGCCATAATCCTATTAATTATAATTAACGATGCAAAAATAATCATATTTTTTATGTTGAAAAAAATCAGCATCCTTTTTTATGACAAAAAAGTGAATTTTGATAAATTTGCATAGGTAAATAATTTGAAGATGCAAAAGAACGGAATTCAACAGGAAATATTCAAGCATTGCGGAAAGGAGAATATCAAGATAGAAAATGACGGTATTTTATATGGATTGTGGAATGTCTGCGATATTCCTGTGATGTCGACGCCGGAGAGATTGCCTCTTTTCTTCTATGGATTCTGCATGTCAGGTGAGGCGGAACTGGAAATAGACATGAAACCATGTAAATTTTCAAAAGGGGATATTGTGCGAATAAGGATGGGGCAGACGTTGCTTGTGAAATCCGTCAGTGAGGATTTCAATTCCGTGTTGTTCTTTTTCGACAGACGAGTGATCTCAGGATTTGTGTCTGGTCTGAAAGTGCCTCTAGGCAATACCAATCCGATATTCAAGACGTCGGAGGAGTTGTATGGGTCATTGCTTGTTTATCTTAACTTTGTCAAGAGCAGGCTTGATTTGTGCAAGACGGAGAAGAGCGCGTATTTGAGAGCGACATGTGAGTTTCTGATGAAGGCTATGCTTTGTGAGGTGTTGAATGAGGTTTCGAAATCGTGTGTGGCACAGGAGAAGGGCTCACGTACACAGGAGATATTCCTCAAGTTTTCTTCGATGGTGAAAGAGAATTTCAAGACGACGCGAAATGTGAAATACTACGCTGACCAGTTATGCATCACTCCTAAGTATCTGTGTAAGATTGTGTCGGAATGTGTCGGCTCGTCGCCCAGCCAATTCATAGATTCATTGGTGATGAATGAGGCGAAACAGATGCTCCGCACGAGCAATCTTTCAATCCAGCAGATATCAGAAACGTTGAATTTCCCAAACCAAAGTTTTTTCGGCAGATTCTTCAAGACCCATGCAGGTATTTCTCCTGGCGCATATAGAAATGAGAAATGCTGAATGCAAAATTAAAATTGGTATAGGTGTCTCATAAACCGACAGTGTTTTGCTCCGCAAAATACAATCTGTTTGGAGTTAACCAGAGGTTATGTGTTCCCTTCGGGAACGGTAGGGGCAATCCCTTGTGGTTGCCCATGTAAGTACACCTTGTGGTTGCCCCAATAAGAATCCCGTTGTTGGAAAGTTCAGACTATAAATTGAACATATCAGGAATGAAAGAATTTTAACATCCATTAAGAGTTCAAAAAAATATTATTGATTTTATTTGCAGTGAAATCAAAAAAGCACTAATATTGCATTGTATTTATAAACTAAAACAAAAAAAGAATTATGGCATACGTAATTGGTGAAGACTGCGTAGCATGTGGTACATGCGCAGGCGAGTGCCCAGTAGGAGCAATCTCTGAGGGCGATATCTACAAAATTGATGCAGATGCATGCACAGAGTGTGGAACTTGTGCAGGAGTTTGTCCTTCAGAGGCTATCACTTTGGGATAAGGATATTGAGGTCCAGTCTTGAGTTCAAGGCTGGACTTTTTGTTTGTTTAGTCTAAACTACTTAAAAAAAATGTGAGATTTATTTGACGATAATAAAACAAAAATATAATTTTGTCGTCACAATCAGGAAAGAGCAACAATAGAGATTGCTTATTCTCAATAAAATTCCATAGCAAGTCGTATTTATTAATGTGTATTACACATCGGGAGTGTGTCTCAGACTTTTGTTATATGCATAAGGGAAATCCTGGTTATTTAGTCTATACAATTATTCGAAAAAAAAGAAAATGATATACAGCTTTGCTGTGTCTCGTTCAAAAGAGTATAAGTCAATAATATATACATGACAGAAGCAGAATTGAAGGCAAAGAAGTTGCCCGAATTGCAGACTATCGCAAGATCAATAGGTATTCATCGTCCGGATTCATATCGAAAAGAGCAGCTGATAAATGCAATAATGGGTCAATCTCAATCGCCAAATGAAGATTCGGAGCCAGAGACTCAGACTGTAATAGAAGAGCCTAAAATAGAGAAGGAAGAGCCTCAGGCAACTGAAATTAAACAGGAAACAGGAAAGGTTATAGTTGATTCCGTGACCAGCGGCAGAGCTGGCCTTTCTACAAGCAGTAATAATAACGCGGCGGCTGCAGTAGCCAGAATGATTCTTGAAAAAAAGAAATTGGCAAAACAAAAGGCTGCGGAAAACTCTGGAGTCGCGGAACCCTTCGTCTACCAAAAACAGGAAATCGAAGAGATGCTACGTCAAAAACAGCTTGAGGAAGAACGTAGACGTGAGGAAGAGGAAATTCAAAGAAGATTAGCAGAAGAGGAAGCTATCAGAGCTAGAGAAGAGGCTGCCAGAATAAAGGCTGAAGAGGAACGTGCGAGAATTGAGGCAGAGAGAGCCGCTGAAGAAGCAAAAAAGCAAAAACAATATGATTTTGAAGGTGTGATCAAGGGTAGTGGAGTGCTTGAGATTATCCAGCCTGATGGTTACGGATTCCTTCGTTCTCCTGATTATAATTATTTAAGTTCACCTGACGATATCTATGTCTCTTCAAATCAGATCAAACTGATGGGATTGAAGACGGGAGATGTTGTGACTGGTGACATCAGACCTCCTCGTGACGGTGAAAAATATTTCCCTCTTACACGTGTGGACACAATCAACAATTGTCCACCGGAGCATGTGAGAGACCGTGTGCCTTTTGACCATCTGACTCCTTTGTTCGCAAATGAGAAATTCAATTTGACTGGAGACCCTAAGACTTGCAACACTTCTGTAAGAATCGTCGATCTGTTCAGCCCGATCGGAAAAGGTCAGCGTGGATTGATTGTTGCCCAGCCAAAGACTGGTAAGACAATACTATTGCAGGATATCGCAAACGCAATCGCGGCCAACCACCCAGAGGTGTATATGATGGTTCTCCTTATTGACGAGCGTCCTGAGGAGGTTACCGATATGCAGAGAAGCGTAAACGCTGAGGTTATCGCGTCTACATTTGATGAGCCTGCAGAGCGTCATGTGAAGGTTGCCAGCATCGTGTTGGAGAAGGCGAAAAGAATGGTGGAATGCGGACATGATGTGGTGATCCTTTTGGATTCTATCACACGTCTTGCCAGAGCTTACAACACTGTATCTCCTGCTTCTGGTAAGGTGTTGAGTGGTGGTGTGGACGCAAACGCATTACAGAAACCAAAGAGATTCTTCGGTGCTGCTCGTAACATTGAAAACGGAGGTAGCTTGACCATCATTGCCACAGCTCTTACTGATACAGGTTCGAAGATGGATGATGTCATCTTTGAGGAGTTCAAGGGAACTGGTAATATGGAGCTTCAGCTCGACCGTCGTCTTGCCAACAAGAGAATCTTCCCAGCTGTCGACATCATGGCAAGTAGCACTCGTCGTGACGATCTGCTTCAGGATAAGATCACTCTTCAGAGAATGTGGATTTTGAGAAAGCATTATTCTGATATGACTCCAATCGAGGCTATGACTGAGGTTAAGGAAAACCTTGAAAGAAGCAGAACAAATGAGGAGTATTTGGCTTCAATGAACCAATAATAAAAGAATTAATATAAGCAGAGAAACTTCGGTTTCTCTGCCTTTTTTGTTTATGAGAATGAAAAAAATTGAATACCTACTTTTGTGTCTTCTGGCATCTTTCTGTTTTTTTGCTTGTACGGAGGAATATGAAGAAAATGATGATACACGTCTGCCTGCAGAAAACACAATAATTATGTTTTTCCCATGGTCGAATAATTTGACATCTTGTTTTAATCAGAATATAAGTGATTTCAAACAAGTTATCCAGCAACACGGATCCGACAATGATCGTTATGTCGTTTGTATTGAGTCGACTCCTGGATTGGTTGACATTAAGGAATTGAAACTGATTGATGGTGTTTGTTCGGAGGAAATAGTCGAGAGCTATTCAGATCCGGGATTCACGACAAGTGATGGTATATCTCAACTCCTTGACCGCGTTTATCCAAAGTTTCCTTCGAAAGTTTATTCTATGACTGTTGGATGCCATGGAACAGGTTGGGTGCCTGCCGGCTCTTTCTCTACTCGCTCAATTGCTGATGCTTCGGAAGAAATGCCGGTGACAAGGTTTCTTGGAGGCACAACGTCTGAATATCAGATAGAGATTTCTACATTTAAGGAAGGAATTAAGAACTCCAAGATCAATAAATTGGAGATGATATTATTCGACAATTGTTATATGGCGAATATTGAGGTGGCGTATGAACTGAAAGATGTGTGCAAGCATATTATTGCATATCCAACAGAGGTGATGGCGTATGGCTTCCCTTATCATATTAGTGGAAGATTTTTGATAAATGGTATTGACTATGAAAGTATTTGTGAGTCTTTCTACAGGTTTTATGTCAATTATGAAAAACCATGTGGCACAATTTCGACGATTAATTGTTTAGCTTTAGATAGTCTTGCTAGATTCATGAAAAAAGTTAATCTTTCTCTTGATACGACAATTTCTGTAGACGCTTCTTCATTGCAGCGTATGGATGGCTATGATCCAACTGTGTTTGTTGATTTTGAGGATTATGTGTATCATCTGACTGACAATGCCCAATGGTTGAGTGAGTTTGATCATTTGATGACAATTGTTATCCCATACAAGAGAAATACTCCGACTTATTATTCTACTATGGGGGGACAAATTCCTATCGGAAAGTATAGTGGAATAACAACATCAGAACCAAGTGCACATAATGTAATGTCTGCGTATAAAAAGACGAGTTGGTATATGGCTACCCATGAGAATTGATAATTATCATCAATCCTGTTTTCTTTGTTTTGTTTTTGAATAAATATATAACCTATGGCAAGTAAAAAATATATAGAAGCACGAGATAACCTAATAAAGGCTATTGATTTGGCTAACGAAGCTCTTTTGAGATATCCTAATGGAAAAGACAAACAGAAATTCGTTTATGACGGAGTCTCTTATACTGAACTTGAGTGGATGATTAAATGGCATAACGAAATAAAGGATAGACGTTTAAACGAAGAAAAGAAATATGAAACGTTGCAAAGTCTAAAATATACAATTGAAGATGTCTTTACTTATTTCCAAGAAGGAGCAGGACCTGATGTGAATGAGTTTTGGCGACTTATTAAGGAAGCGAATCTTCCTTATGAGCGGGAAAACAAACTGGAGAAGATAATGAATCGTGGCCGTATCCGTAATGACATTGAGTATGACTATGTGATAGACACAATTGTTCCATTCCAGCAGGAGGGAATCCTCTCAGAAGAAGATGTCCAAAAACTGAATGAGATGATTGAAAAGTTTGAAAGTAAGAGACGGTGATGTTAGTATCGAATAAGTTAAGACGTTTTCCACAAAAGTGGCAAACGTCTTATTTCTTTGTCTTCTTTTTCGGATAAGGCAACACTTCGACAAGCTTTCTCACTATACGTTTCGCATCATCTCCATGTTCGATATCGAGTATGTAATGCTCTTTGGCTCCATCGTATGGACAGCCACATTCCGCATCACTCATCAAATCCTCAATCGCTGCATGTTTCTTTACATAGCAGATGTTGTCGCAAGCTAAGACGACGGGTTTCTCATCGATATAGATACACCAGTCTCCGAACATTTTGCGTGTGCGTATTTCTCCTATGCCGTTAAGCTGGGAACATACGAAATCGATATAATCTAATGTGCAGGCCATTTTTATTTTTTTATGATCGTTGAGGACCCTAGTTTACGACAAATGATCAGCCTCTTCATTTGAATCTTCTGATTCTCCTGATTTTGGCAGATCTTGATTATTGTTTTGTTTTTCCAATGCTTCTACATCATCAGACTTCTTTGGCATCAGACTTTCTCTGTCACCTTTGTCTGTTTTTTGATAGATTATCCACATGATTCCGGCAAATAGCACGGTCGCAAGGATTACAGGGACGAAATCCTCTTTGCCTAATGTTTCTGTTGGGGCATCATCGATAGGAATGTTGTCGATGGTGCAGATGTAAATAACAAATACAGCCAACGCATTATTGGTGAAGTGCACTAACATATTTAGTTTGATGCTGCCGCTGAAATAGTAGAGCATACCAAGGAATACAGAAAGCAGGAATCGTGGAACGAAACCGTAGAATTGGAAGTGTAGGGCACTGAATAATACAGATGTGATTACGATTGCCCAGAATGGAGAAAACTTTTCATGCAATGTTCTCTGCAATGCTCCGCGAAACATCAGTTCCTCACCGATTGCGGGTGCTGCGGCTATCACAATCAAATTGATTATAAATGTTAGTCCAGAATCTGTCTTCAGAAGTTCCAAAGTCATCTCTTTTGCCAAATCTTCCATTTCCTTAAGTAGATCTTCGATCTCTTTAAGGCAATCTGGCAAAGTCATCTGCTCGTTAATTAATGTTGTGTAGTTGACAATTGGGGTGATGGATAATAATGCCACAATTGCCAATATATATAGAATGGAATCATTCTTTTTGTTTAGCTTGAAGTATTCTTTAAATGAGCATTGTGGTTTGGCTGTGAGATAGAAGAAAACGCATGGGGTTCCGACAAATACAATCATTGACGCGACGAATTGTGTCAAACGTAAAGAATTCGCATGGGAAAGGAGTTTTGCTCCGACCGCGTCGCAGCCTAATCCGACTACATTACCTATAACATCCAACAGTATGAAAATGCCGAGCAACAATAGTAATTTTTTGCCTGTTGTATAGTCGGCAAACATTCCTTTGATAAACTTATTCATTGTCGTATCCTTCTAAATTATCGTTTAATATTTTTTCGATCATATCAAGAGCCACACCGCTTTCGTATCCGCGAGAAGCCGCAAACCTGAATAGTTTTGCCTTTGCGTCGTAGCGGTTCTGGAATTTGATTGTTTTTAGTTTCGACGTGAGTGCGGCCATCATAGTCTCTTCGTATGCGTCATCTGGGATTTCGTCCAACGCAATTTTGATATAGTTGGTCGGAATTCTTTTCATTTTGAGAGCATACTCTATTTTCTTCCGTCCCCATTTGGCAAATTTATATTTGTCTTTTGCGAAAAACATGGAATATCTGGCTTCGTCGATGAATCTTTCAGTTTCCAGGTAAGTCAGTATAGAATCTATGTCTTCAGAAGAAAGCCCGTGTTGTTTTAGCTTGTCTGCGATGTCGTTTTTGCATTTTTCCGATTCCGCGCACAACATCGACATCTTAGCCAAAGCCTCGTCTTTGCTCCATATTTTTAATTTCGTCTCTCCGATCATATCTTTTTGCCAATCACGAAACGTTCACGGTCAAAACAATCTTTTATCACCACGACGTCGCTGAATCCCGTTTCGCTCATCATCTTCTCTACGTCGTGGACATACGCCACATTGGTTTCGAATAGTAGAGCACCGTCGCTTTCAAGATTATTGATTGCAAATTTAGCGATTTTATTGTAAAATAACAACGGGTCGTCTTGTGGAACGAATAGTGCAAGATGAGGCTCGAAGTCGAGTACGTTTGTACGCATCTCCGTTTTCTCGTCAGGACATATATAAGGAGGGTTGCTTACAATCACGTTGAATGGAGCACAGACTGATAAGAAAGAGTCGGATAGAGCATCGTCGCAGATGAAATTCACGTCGGCTCCATTATTCTTAGCATTTGTCGACGCTACTTCAATAGCATCTTTGCTGACATCCACCGCTGTGACTTCAGCGTTGGGAATCCTTTTCTTTACAGCGACCGCAATAGCTCCTGATCCAGTGCCGATATCTAACACTCTCATTTCGCATTTCGCATTTTTGATTTTTAATTTTTCAATCTCATCCACCAGAGCCACAGTTTCTGGACGAGGAATAAGCACTCTGGGATCAACAGCGAATCTCATCCCGTCGAACCATTCAAAACCCAATACATACTGCATTGGCTCGCCTTTTTTGAGACGGGAAAGAAGCATATCACATTGTTTGATAATTTCATCGGAAGCCTTGTCTGACAACGACATTATTATTTGGCTTCTTGATTTCCCTGATATATGAGAAACACATTCGTAGAAAATTTCATTGATTTCAGAAGTCTCGTATAAATTGGAAAGAGCGGTGATGAAATTATTCTTTATCTGTTTCATAAAAAAAGTTAAATAAAACGTACATTTCGTAAAAAATCTAATTATATTTGCATATCCAATAGTGCTGAATGCATTATTGATTTGCGATTTTGTGGCAAAGATAAAGTAAAAAGTTATTCTTAATGAATAAAAATAAACTTATCACATTTATACTGAATGACATTTCCGAACTTGATATGCTAACGAAATGCATGGAAAGTATGGAGACGATTCCGTACGCGATGCACGATCTCGCCCTTCAAAAGGTAAGAAACATATTGTCGGAGTTTGAGCAGCTAAGCGTAGAAAGCAAGGAGGCGGCTCTTGAGATGACTGAGGAGAAACCTGTGGCGGCTGAACCTGTAAAGGAGGCTTGTCCGAAGGTTGAGTCTAAAGATGTAAAGAAGGAAGAGAAGGCAGAATCGGAAGTCGAAAAGGAAAGTGTTGTCGAGGAAACGCACAGCAAGCAAGATCAGAAAGTCAACGTTGAGGAGGAGTTGGTTAGTCCGAGAAAAAACGCTACTATTAAGGTTGACGTTTCTGCTATAGATACTGTTAAAGTTGTTGTGAAAGAGCCAGAACCAAAGGTGGTTGAGGAATTGAGTCAGCCAGTGACAGAGGTTCATAAAGAGGCGGTCAAAACAGTTGAGACAGAAAAAACTGCACCATCGAAAAGTGTAGAGAAAAAAGTGGCTGAACAGCCTAAGACCGTAATCAGTAATCCTGTAATCACAAATGAGAGATTTAAGGGCGGCCGAAGATTGGAGAGCAGATTTGTGACAGATCTGCGTAAATCACTTAATTTCAACGATAGATTCCGTTATCAGAGGGAGTTGTTCGGTGGTGATATGGCGTTGTTGAACACAACAATTGATAAATTGAATTCAATGTCGTCATTGCAGGAAGCTGAGGCCTATGTCGCTGAAAATTTCAATTGGGACACAACAGAAGGCGCAGCATTTGAATTTATGGAGTTGTTGGAAGCAAGGTTCACTAACTAGTGTTATGGCAAAACTGTACATAGTTCCGACTCCGGTCGGCAATCTTGAAGACATGACATTCAGGGCTATTAGAGTGTTGAAAGAGGCTGATTTGATATTGGCTGAAGACACTCGTACATCCAGTGTCTTGCTAAAACATTTTGAGATAGAAAACAAGATGATGTCTCACCACAAGTTTAATGAGCATCAGACTTGTGATTCAGTTGTGACGAGGATAAAGTCGGGTGAGAATGTGGCATTGATAAGTGATGCCGGCACACCTGGAATATCGGATCCTGGTTTTATGTTGTCGAGAGCATGTGCTGAGGCTGGAGTAGAGGTGGAATGCCTTCCTGGAGCGACAGCGTTTGTGCCGGCGATAGTGGATTCGGGATTGCCTACAGACAGATTCTGTTTTGAAGGGTTCTTGCCACAGAAGAAGGGTCGTCAGACTCGTTTGAAAGAGATTGTCGATGAGGAACGCACTTCTATCATATATGAGTCTCCATACAGAGTCGTCAAGACTTTGTCGCAGATAGAGGAGCTTGCTGGACCAGACAGAGTGGTGTCTGTGTCACGTGAGATTTCAAAGAAATTTGAACAGACTGTTAGAGGAGGCGTATCTGAGGTCAAAGCACATTTTGAAGCGAATGAGCCAAAAGGAGAGTTTGTGATTGTCATTTCTGGAAAAGAGAAGGAGAAGGCAAGCAAAAAGAAATATGATGACGACGAGGATTGATTCGTTACGATGGTATTATCAAGAATAAATTAAATAAAAATATATAAAATGAAAAAAGCAATTTTATTCGCAAGCGTAGCGCTAGTGGCAGCTACATCTTGCAACCCATGGCAGGGAGAGATTGATCAGGCCAACAAGACTTCAGATTCTTTGAGAACTGTTTTGGCTGAGGAGCGTCAGATTTCACAGCAGATGTCTGATTTGTTCGAGGAGGTTAACGCTAACATGAAGCAGATCAAGGAGGTTGAGCTTGGTGTTCTTAACGACAAAGGTCAGGAAGGTGGTACAAACAAGGCTACTATCCAGGAGGATTTCAAACTAATCTCTGAGCGTATCCAGCAGAGCAACCAGAAGATCAACGAGTTGGAGGAGAAGTTGGCTAAGTCTAACGGTCAGCTTAACGGTCTTCGTGGTACAATCGGTAAGTTGAAGAAGCAGTTGGCTGAGAGCCAGGCTGAGATGGCTAAACTTAAGGAGGAACTTGAGGCTAAGAACATCAAGATCGCTGACCTTGAGAGCGCAAACATCGCTGCTAATGCACGTATCGACTCAGTTAACAATGTTTCTGCACAGCAGGCTGCTGCTATCGCTGCTCAGGATGCAGAGTTGAACGCAGTATACTACTTGGCTGCAGATAAGGCTACTTTGAAGAACAAGGGTCTTTTGGAGAGAGCTCTTAAGAAGGGTGGTGACATCAGAACTTCTGACTTTACTAAGGTTGACAAGAGAGATTTTACTGAGCTTGATCTTAAGACTAAGAAGGCTGTTATCCTTTCTCGTCACCCATTGACATCTTACACTCTTCTTCCAAAGAGCGCTGAGGACAAGACTTTGATCTTGAAGATCAAGGATTACAACAGATTCTGGTCTACTTCAGACTACTTGATCATCCAGACTAAGTAATTTTAGTTTAGATTTCATATAATCCCGGCAATGCAAATTGTCGGGATTTTTTGTTTCTTTCACGTCCGTCAAAATGCCTTGCTTGATAACTGAAAAAATACTACCTTTGAGCAAATTAAAACAATTGATTATGAGCGACGCATACGGCAAAGCCTTGACCGCATATTTCAATGGAGATAAGAAGACTCGAATCAAAGTTGAAAGCAATGTGGTGGAGACGGAATATTGGAATATTAAGGAGTTCTTCCATACATGGGAACAGATGAGTGAGATAGAGCATCGTGCATTGAAACTGTGTGAAGGACGAACATTGGATGTAGGCGCTGGGTCTGGTAGCCATACTCTTTGGTTGCAGGATAAAGGTGTGGATGTTGAGGCGATTGATGTTTCTGCCGGTGCTGTCGATGTGATGAAGCAGAGGGGTGTCAAGAATGCTCAAATACGTGATTTTTATGATATCGTTGGAGAAAAATACGACACGTTGCTGATGCTGATGAATGGAGCAGGCATCGCAAAGACGATGAAGAATCTCCCGTCTTTCCTGAACCATTGCAAGAATATGCTTGCCGACGGAGGCAAAATCGTGATGGACAGCTCTGATCTGATTTATCTTTACACGGATGAAGACGGTAATGTTGATCCGGGAATAGATGATGAGCCTTATTACGGGGAGATTGATTATGCCATCACTTACCGTGGAGAGAAGGATGAACCGTTTGAATGGCTGTTTGTGGATTTCAACCGTCTTAACGCTGTTTGTCAGATGTGTGGACTGAAAGCGGAGAAGGTTTATGAGAATGATCACTATCAATATTTGGTGGTGATTCGCAATGCGTGATTTTCGTGATGTGTAGCTTCTCTCAAGATTAGAACAATATGTTTTGGATGTAAAAATGCCGATTTTGTTTAATGGATTAAATAAAATCGGCTTTTTTTGTTTAGTCCATTAAAGAAAACGTTAATAAATGCTCATCATATTCCTGTCGGACAAAAGGATATAATCGGCACTGAACAACGTATAAATCTGATGCGGCATTACGAAGAATATATGCATGATGGTGGTTTGCCTGCAGCCGCACTTCTTCCTGTCAGAACAAATTATTTGAATAGTGTTTATCAGAAAATTTATCTGGGAGACATTATTGCACGAAATAAGATCACTAATGTGGCTGGTATGCGAGTTTTGGTTCGAAAGATGGCTGAGAGTGTATGTCGCCCAATCAGTTATAATAGAATCAACAGTCTGATGTCAAGCGTTGGAGGAAAATTGAGTCTTGCCACTACAATCAAATACATTGAGTATTGTGAAGACGCTTGGTTGTTACTTCGACTTAAGAATTATGTGAGTTGTTTGGCCGATAAGGAAAGCAATTGTAAATATTATTTCATCGATAATGGAATCTTGCGATTGTTTCTTATAGATAAAGACTCGATGTTGCTTGAGAATATGGTGGCTCTACACTTGTTTAGAAAGTATGGCCACGATATAGAGAACGATCAGGTTTACTTTTATAATGATGGGTTTGAAGTTGATTTTTATATACCCGAAGAAGAATTGGCAATACAGGTAAGTTATTCATTACGAGATGATGAAACGCGTCGTCGTGAATTGGATGCATTGAAAAAACTGCCAAATCGTTTATCTTGTAGACGACGATTGGTTTTGACATATGATGAAGAGGGACAAATAGAGGATTCGCATGGAGTAGTGGAGATTGTGCCGTGCTGGAAATATTTTTTAGGGTTGTAGTATAATTTAAAATCTTCCTTATTTGTTTGCCCTTTGATTGTCATTGCCTATCTTTGTATGGACAATAAAAGTGTATCAACAAATGAAAAAAAATATCGCAATTGTAGCAGGTGGCGACCAGTCGGAAGTGGTTGTGTCACTGAAAAGTGCTAAGGGTATCTACTCTTTCATGGACAAAGAGAAGTATAATGTATATATTGTGACAATCATTGGCACTGAGTGGAACTTGGAGGTTAATGATGCAAAATATCCAATCGACAAAAATGATTTTTCAGCTGATATAGATGGATTGAAAATCAAATTCGATTATGCCTACATCACTATCCATGGCACACCAGGTGAGGATGGTAAGTTGCAGGGCTATTTTGAGTTGATGAAGATCCCATACTCTTCATGTGGAGTGCTTGCTTCTGCATTGACATACAATAAGTTCACTTGCAACACATACTTGAAGAATTTTGGTATACCTGTCGCTAAATCATTGCGTTTGAGAAGTGAGAGCGACTACACAGATAAAGAGATTGTAGATGCTGTAGGTTTGCCATGTTTTGTCAAACCGAACGATGGAGGAAGCAGTTTCGGTGTGACAAAAGTGAAGACAATCGAGCAGGTAAAACCGGCAGTGAAGAAAGCATTCGCAGAAGGTTCAGAAACAGTGATAGAGAGTTTCATGCAGGGAACAGAGATCACATGTGGAATCTATAAGGCAGGTGGAAAAACTACCGTCTTCCCTATTACAGAGGTGGTCAGCGAGAATGAGTTTTTTGATTACGACGCGAAGTATAAAGGACAGGTTAAGGAAATCACTCCAGCCAGAATTTCAGAGGAAATCGCTGCAGTTGTCCGTAAGCAGACAGAAAGAATCTATAATGTGCTTGACGCTCATGGTATCATCCGTGTGGATTATATCATTTCAGCAGACGGTACTGTGAACCTTCTAGAAGTCAATACAACTCCAGGAATGACACCTACAAGTTTCATTCCTCAGCAGGTGGCTGCAGCAGGTTTGGAGATGAAGGACGTGTTGTCGAACATTATAGAAAATCAGTATAAATAATGGCATTATATCCAAAGTTGATTATTGACGCACTTACACATGTGCGTTATCCGGGCACAGGTAAGGATATTGTGTCGTCGGAGATGGTGGAGGATAACATCCGAATCGACGGAAACAAAGTGTCGTTCTCATTGATATTTGAGAAAGAGAATGATCCGTTTGCGAGATCGTTGGTGAAAGCATGTGAGACAGCAATCTTGACATATGTCGGCAAAGAGGTTGAGATCGCAGGCAATATCACCTGTAAATATAAGACGGCGATACCAAAGAAAGATCCGGACAATCCGTTGCCTGGAGTGAAGAATATCATAGCCGTTTCGTCAGGAAAGGGTGGAGTAGGAAAGAGCACCGTCTCTGCTAATCTTGCAGTTTCTCTTGCGAAGATGGGTTATAAAGTCGGTTTGCTCGACGCAGATATATTCGGACCTTCGATGCCAAAAATGTTCGGACTAGAGGATGCCCGTCCTATTTTGGAAGAAAAAAATGAGCAGGGACGTGAGTTGATCCGTCCTGAGGAGCGATATGGAGTCAAATTGTTGTCAATCGGATTCTTTGTCAATCCTAACGATGCAGTGTTGTGGAGAGGTGGAATGGCAAGCAATGCGTTGAAACAGCTTATTACAGATGCCAATTGGGGTGAATTGGATTATTTTGTGTTGGATTTGCCTCCAGGCACAAGTGATATCCATCTGACATTGGTGCAGACTCTAGCGTTGACTGGAGCTATTGTTGTCAGCACACCGCAGGAAGTGGCGCTGGCAGACGCAAAGAAAGGAATCAGCATGTTTGTTGGAGAGAAGGTCAATGTTCCGATCATTGGTTTGGTGGAAAATATGGCATGGTTTACTCCGGCAGAGTTGCCAAACAACAAGTATTATATCTTCGGTAAGGAAGGATGCAAAAAGTTGGCTGAGGATATGAACGTTGAGTTGCTAGGACAGATTCCTATTGTACAGTCGATATGTGAGTGTGGAGACAATGGAGCTCCTGTAGCGTTGAAAGATGATACAATCACGTCTCAGGCATTCATGGATTTGGCATCGAGAGTTGTTGCAAAAGTTGATGAAATCAATGCTTCTGGAATCAAAACAAAACGAGTAATTACACATAAGTAGTAAATATTATTGTTTATTTCAAAAAAAGAGTTATCTTTGACGCGTTGATAGAAAGCAACATAGTATAAATTTATAAAGGGTAAAAAATGAAAAGACTAGGAAATTATTTCGTAATGTTGACAGTTGCCATCTTGGCAATGTTCGGTACATCATGTTCTGGTGATGATTCTGAGGATTTGGGACCATTCGTTGAGTATGCAGAAGCAAAAACATTCTATGAGACATATAAATCTTACAACGATGGACCAAAAGTTTTGATTGACTATCGTTCCGCATCTGATTATGCGGCTGGTCATTTGACTGGAGCACAGAGTAGACCAGCAACTGTTTACAATACTGCAGATGATAATGCACAGTGGTGTAAGGATCTTTTGGCAGAATATCCAACCAATACGTGTCTGTTTTTTTATGGCTCAAAGTCGTTTGAGATGAATAAGACCGTTGCTGGACGAGCATCAAGACTTGGATATGGAAAGGTGAATTCACGAATCTATACCAAAGGTTATGATGAAGAAGTGCAAGGTTATTTTGGAGTAGAAAAATAACGTTTTGAAAATGTAAAAAAAAAGGGAGATTGAAAAATCTCCCTTTTTTTGTTGTTTATAAAAAATAAAAACAAGGTAAAAAGTCTAGATTTTGATGCACTATGTCTTTGTCCTGTTTTTTGTGTAGGAAAGGTATAGGTCTTCCCTTAATACTGGTATGTTATATGATCGTTAAGCGCATCGTATTTGAGACTTTAAGACGATCTTGGGTTATAATGTGAAAATTTATGAAATACAGTAGATGATGCGAAGTGGTGTTAGCATCATTGAATATTGTAATTAGAAAGGATCTTCTATTTGACAATGTCATTTTTGATGGCTAAGGATACTGCACTTACATCAGAACATGTGGAAAACTGCGAATCTTCTGTAAATTCTGAAAAGGATACGAAGAGTAGGATACAATGAGGAAGTAAATATCTTGGAGTATAACGATGTCTGATTCGCGAATAGTTGTTGAATGTTTGTTTCTTCTTGGATTTTGACAAAATCGGACGCTGGCTGTAACAGCCAACGTCCGGAGTATGAAAAAAATACGTTATAAATATTTAAGATTGGCTATGCCACGTCTTAGCTAAGCATCTCCTTTGTGCTCGTGCTCAAAATACTCGGCAAGCTCTCTTTCTACAACTTTGGAACCATACACTTCGTCGTGCTGACTCATATCTAGTCCCATCTCCTCGCTTTCTTCACTCACACGCATAGGAATCATCTTGTTTGTCAACCAATATAGTCCGTAGCTTACTATGAAAGAGTAGACAATCACACCAGCCATGACCATGCAGTGGTTACCAAAATATTGAAGGTGAGTCAACTCTGCTTTCACTGCTGGATCTTCATAGTTGTAGACGAAGATTCCTGTCATCAAAGTTCCGACGATACCTCCTACACCGTGAGTAGGGAATACATCCAATGCGTCGTCAAGGTTGGATTTCTTGTTTTTGAAGTAGACTGCGAAGTTGCATATAAGAGTTGTCACGAATGATATGAATACGCTCTCTCCGACGGATACCCATCCAGCAGACGGTGTGATTGCAACCAAACCAACCACAGCTCCAACCGCTGCTCCAACCGCAGATGGCTTTCTTCCACGTAGACAGTCGAAAACGATCCAAGTGATCATTGCTACTGCGGACGCAGTGTTGGTGTTCAAGAATGCCTTGATAGCCATTCCGTCGGCAGCCAAAGAAGATCCTGCGTTGAAACCAAACCATCCAAGCCACAACATAGCTGCACCTAAAAGAATGAACGGAACGTTTGCTGGAAGGTGATCTCCAACTTCTTTTCGTTTGCCCAAGAACATCGCACCTGCCAATGCGGCGATACCAGAAGATGCGTGAACAACAATACCACCGGCGAAGTCCTTTACATGGATGCTTGCAAATAAACCTTGTGGATGCCATGTGCAGTGTGCTAATGGACAGTATACAAAAATAAAGAAGAAAATCATGAAGAATAGGTAACCAGAGAAACGCACTCTTTCGGCAAAAGAACCAGTGATTAGAGAAGGTGTGATAATCGCAAATTTCATTTGGAACAAAGCAAAAAGTGCAATTGGAATTGACAATCCTTCAACAAAGTTTGTGTCTGAACATGCACCACCTACATTATTGAAAAATAAATATGAAAGAGGATTTCCAATAACTCCTCCCAAATCATGACCGAAGCATAAACTAAAACCAAATACAACCCAAAGAACACTGATTATTCCCATCGCAATGAAACTTTGTAACATTGTAGAAATAACATTCTTTTCTCGCACCATGCCACCATAGAAAAATGACAGACCAGGTGTCATCATAAGGACAAATATTGTGGCCGTAATCAACCATGCCACATTAGCAAGTAGTTGAGCGTCTTCGCTCAGTTCAATGTTAAATCCGAAATCCACGTCTCCGGGAACGAATAGTCCGCAAATGCTTATTATTAGCATAAAAGCGAACATGATAATCCATCTTTTCTGCATAACTTTATATTTTGTCAGTTTTATGTGAGTTTTTATTTCTATTTTTCTGAAAAATTCTCTTTTTTTCGATTCCAAAGTTACACTTTTTGTTTGTGCACTTGCATTTTGATATTTTCTAGCTTTCCCATTTTGTGATATGATGTTTAAGAGTGTAAGGTAATGTTTGCGTAAAATGAAAAAATGTAATCAATTTGTAGTTGTTTGGTTATGAATTATAACGTGTCTTCTTTTACACTTTATCGTATGGTTTGGTAGTATCATTCCCATTTTACTCTCTTCTTTCTGTTTTTGTTATAAAAATGGGAATATGTTACTGTGTTTTGCTGACATTTTTGTTTATATTTGTAGAAAATATTATAAAAATGGGATTTTTCAATAAAATTTTCGGAAATAAAGAACAGGAGAAACCAAAAGACGAGTCGACGTCGGTTCCTGTAAAAGAGGCGGAAAATAACAAGCCAGAATCAAATAATGAGTCAGATCAAAAGTTTAATCCGGCAGACAAGTTTGATCCGACCAAAGTGAATAGTGCGGCAGCTGCTAATGTGAATAATGCGGAGCCTGTTGGAAAAGTAGATGAATCACAGTTCAGATTCAGAAGCAATGATCCAGCTCAGAATATCCAGCAGGGACAGCAGCAGATGCAGTTGAATCTCAACATGAATATGGGAACTCCAGTAGAGAATGATGAGAAACGTACAGAGTTGTTGCAACAGTGTTTCAAGGGCCCTGAGGGATTGAAACTGTTTGCTGGCAATACACTTCAGGAGAATCTATTCGTGATGTCATACATGCAGAATGTTATGATACCGAAGGCTCGTGACATGAAGAAGGATCAGGATGTGAAGGTTTTCAATAATCTTCTTGCTATCAACTCCAAGATGATGGTTGCCAAGATTGCCGCACAGGAGAAGGTTTGGATTACAATCTGTAAGACTACCGGTTATCCATATGAGTTGCAGCATGGAGCTTTATTCCTTCTTTCTGACGAAAACAGAGAAGCTTTCATAAAGAAAATGGAAGAGGGTCATTACAACGTGGATATCATGCCAGTCAAGAGGGAGGAGTTGCACTTGTGTATGGATGCACTACGTAAGGATGGATATTTGGCTGTATTTGTTGCTGATGGTATCAGACCAGCTGTGGGCATTCCTATGCAGGAGTGGCCAACTGCAAAAAAAGAGGGCGAAAATGCTATTCAAAACCCACGTCTTCAGATTGCAATGACTGCATTTTTCCAGGAAATGCGTAGAGAGAATATTGAGGAGGGTGCGAATAAGGATATGCACAACAGAATGTGCGCATACCTTGAGCATGAGATGATGGCGGCTATCGTATCGTCTACTTATTTGATCCCAACTCGTAAAGATGAAAAAGGCAACATGATATACCCAGTGATGAATGGCAGCGATAAAACTTCTGCATTGGCTGTTTATACAGATATTGTGGAGCAGTCTAAGGAGTTTGGCGCTGATTGGATGACAACAACATTGTCTTATGA
This sequence comes from Bacteroidales bacterium, assembly GCA_015061115.1. Classification (GTDB taxonomy): domain Bacteria; phylum Bacteroidota; class Bacteroidia; order Bacteroidales; family Paludibacteraceae; genus UBA1723. Next base: position 69,869 of record SUXE01000016.1, read on the forward strand.
TAAAGTAGTGGAGATGGTAGAGGCAATGAATGCGGATGCGTTTATCGTTAACAGCAAAGGCTTGTGTTTGACTGTTAATAAGAAAATCATGGAGCATTTGGCAGTTGTAAAGAAAGAGCTAAGAGAGGAGTATGAAAAACAACAGACTCAGATTCAACAAGAAAACTTAGTTAATGTGACAAGTGAAGTGAATGAAGACTTTGTTAATCCGACAGATGAAGAGAATGAAGAGTCATAAAACAGGACTCTGATTGTAAAAAATAAAAAGGCGAGCCAATTTGGCTCGCCTTTTGTGTTTGATTATGTTATTATTTTAATTCATAGCTCATGAATGCGAATTTTGTGCCGCATGGGCTCCATGAGTTGACGTTCAATGATCCTTGTCCACCAAACAGCTTTACAAGAGTCTGGATATTATTTCCGTCGTTATCCATCATGCGTATTTCCACGTTTTTGTTGGCAGGATGGTCTCCCGGTGCAACGTCTCCCTCATGATATGAGATGAAAAGCACCTTTTCTCCATCAGGAGAAAGGTGGGCAAACCAATCATTCATTCCGTCATCTGTTATCTGAGTTTGTTCCGATCCGTCAGCTTTCATTCTCCATATATGCATTAATCCGCTTCTGACAGAGTTGAACCAGATATATTTGCCGCATGGGCTGTATTCAGGTCCGTCGTCAAGTCCAGGAGTGTTTGTCAGTTGAGTCTCCAATCCACCGTTTACATGGATAGTATAAATATCGTATTGCCCGTTTCTTTCTGCGCAGTAGGCTAGGGTAGAACCGTCGGGACTCCATCCGTGGAGATAGCTTGGAGCCATTGGTGTCACCAGAGTAGGAGATCCTCCTTCGATAGGGAATGTGTAGATACGGCTCTCGCCATCTTCACGGGTGTGATGACTAACTGCTACACGTTTGCCATCAGGAGAAAGCACATGGTCGTTGTTGCAGTGGTTGCAATATTGGCTGTCGATCATAGACGAAACTTTTGTTTCGATGTTGAAACGGTAAAGTCTGCCAAGACTATTGTAGACGAGATATTGACCGTTGTTTTCCCAGTTTGGGGCTTCCGCAAGTGCATCAATAATAGCGACTGTTTCATATGTTTTCGTCTTCAGATCGAAAATATTAAGGATGCTTTTGACGTTGCGGTTTTCAATAGGTTTTTGATCTTTTAGTGTTCTCATAAGAATGTTTGTTGGAATGATTTAATCAAAAAGCCAAACTGGAATGCAGTTTGGCTTTGATTTAGATGAAGTCTTTATTATTTTACACGCTTTGCTATGTCAGCAGCGATAGCTTCAAATTCCTCTTTACTAAGTTCCTTTTTAGGGTTTGAGAAAAGCATGTCTTTTTCACTGTTCATTGGCACAAGATGGATATGTACGTGAGGCACTTCCATACCTAGAACAGTCACGCCAACTCGTTTGCAGTTTGTGCTCTCTTTGATAGCGGCAGCGATTTTTTTAGCTGTCATCATCAATCCAGCATAAGTGTTGTCATCAAGATTGAAGATGTAGTCATCTTCTTTCTTGGGGATTACCAAAGTGTGTCCCTTCTGTAGAGGGTTGATGTCAAGGAACGCAAAGTAGTTTTCATCCTCGTATATTTTGTAGCAAGGAATCTCGCCCTTGATGATTCTAGTGAAAATAGTAGCCATTAGATAGAGATGCTAAGGATTTCGAACGACATTTTTGCGGCAGGAGTCACCACTTCGACGATATCTCCAACTTTCTTTCCAAGTAGAGCCTTTGCGATAGGAGTGGTCGTAGAGATCTTGAATTCCTTTAGATTAGCCTCGTTTTCCGACACGATAGTGTAGCTCATCTTGGCATTTGTCTTAGTGTTCTTGATTTCAACCTTATTAAGGATATGTACAGTCTCAGTGTCTATCTTCGACATGTCAATCACCTTAGAGTTCAAGATTTTCTCTTTAAGCATAGAGATTTCTCCTTCAAGTAGACCTTGCGCCTCTTTAGCGGCGTCGTACTCGGCATTTTCGCTTAGGTCGCCTTTTTCTCTTGCCTCAGCAATTTGAGCTGAAATTCTTGGACGCTCCACTGTTTCAAGGCGGTGCAGTTCCTCTTGCATTTTCTGCAAGCCCTCTTTACTAACGTAAGATACAGCCATAATTTTATTTTGATTTGGTATTATTTTTAAGTTTATAAAAACACAATAAAAAAGAATCTCGACATTCCGTCGAAACTCTCATTGGGTCAATTCTTACAGGTGCAAAGATACCCTACTTTTTTGATATTCCCAAACTATTTGAGGAAAACAAAATAAAAAACAGACGGAGCAAAAAAGTTGCTCCGTCTGAGATATTGTGAATAAAGAATTCTTACTTCTTTGCTAAGAATGCCTTTACGTCGTCGTTGTGAACCATAGTCTCCTCGAATACGTAAGCACCGTTCTTTGGCGACTTAACCATCTTGATGACCTTTGCGTATGAACGACCTTCACCTGTCTGCAATGATGCAACCGCTTTCTTTGCCATAGTAGCTTATTATTTAATTTCTTTGTGAATAGTATAACGCTTAAGAATAGGATTGTATTTCTTCAACTCCAAACGCTCTGGAGTGTTCTTTCTATTCTTTGTAGTAATGTAACGAGATGTTCCTGGCATTCCGCTATCTTTGTGCTCAGTACACTCCAAAATTACCTGTACTCTATTCTCTTTACTTTTCTTTGCCATCGTTAGACCTCCCGATTAAAATAGACCTTTCTGAGCTGCCTCTACAAGGGCGGCATCAATACCTTTCTTGTTAATTGTACGCAATGCTTTTGCAGACACCTTAAGCTCAATCCAGCAACCCTGCTCTGGCCAGTAGAACTTCTTTGTCTTCAAATTTACGTTGAACAATCTCTTTGTTCTTCTCTTTGAGTGAGATACGTTGTTACCGTTCTGCGCTTGCTTTCCGGTAAGCTGACAAACCTTAGACATTTTTGTTTAACTTTTTTGTTATTGCTTACAGAATATATTCAAGGAGGAGTGTCTGAATCTTTCTCTCGAAAGTAGCGTAACTATCAGAGTCCACCAAAGAAACAATTCATTTTTTTATCCATTTGCGTTTTGCCCTCACGTATAGGCTACTCCACAAATTCGGTGCAAAAATATAAAAAAGTTTTTAACAAACAATCTCTAAAAGCATAAAAATGGCTGTCTTTGTGGCTTTTTCTATTATTTCTTCTCTGCTTCCGTCAAAATTCCACTTTTTGCTCACTACCTTTCTCCCGTCGCACACAGCCATCCATACAGTACCGACAGGTTTTTCTTCACTTCCTCCTCCTGGACCTGCGATTCCAGATGTCGCCACACTGTAGTCGCTGCCAATGGTTTTGCATGCTCCCGTCGCCATGGATTCCACTACCGCCTGGCTGACCGCACCGTATTTGTCAAGATCTTCTTTGCTGACTCTTAACACGTTCATCTTGACTTCGTTCGCATACGACACTATTCCACCAAGAAAATATTGTGAACTACCTGCAAGCAGAGTGATGTTGTGGGCGATGTTGCCTCCTGTGCAGCTTTCTGCAGTTGCGATTGTTTTGCCGCTTGTGATTAGCTTTTGCGCCAACTTTTTTACCAATTCGCTTGTGCTTGTGTTATCTATGTTTTCCATATGCCTTCGTGTAAATATTTACAAAAATAGCTCTTATTATTCGCTATACATATTAAAAGTGAAAAATAATTTTTTTATATTTGCATCGTAAATCACTATGCATATTAAAGCGTGCCAATGAAAAACAGTTCTTCAATAATGAAATTAGTCATCGCGGCGACCTTGTTGGTGTCGTGTGTCGCTGACGTATTTTCTCAGAAGAATATGATTTTCAAGTTTTCCAACGATCTGATGGCCGGTAAAGATTTTTGTGGAGCTAAAGACGATTGGACATTCGCTTCTGAATATGCGGTGGAACTTCCTTTGTGGGGCGACTGGAACCAGGATTACACATTTAATTTCCCAAGTGTCGGTTTTGCTGTGACTCCGTTCTATACTATGTTTCCAGACAGTGTCGCTCCGTTAATCAAAAATGGTGATATTTCAAAGTGGACTGTAGCTACTTATGCGTATTTTAAGTGGCCGTTTATTCACACTCCTCGTTTTGCGGCAAATTTGAAACTTGGTTCTGGATTGGCTCTGTATCCAAAAGAACTTTTTAAGAAAGACAACTGGAATCAGACTGATGCGTTCACTGTGTTGTCTCGTAATATAGTGGCATTGTATAATGGTGGATTGGATTTTAATATCCGTCTTGGCAAAACATATGGTCGCAAACTATATCAGTGGGAAATCGCTTTCGGTGGAGATATTTTTGCAATGAGTTCATTCGGAATAAACCGAAAAGCTGAGGACAAAATCATATGGGACGCTTTTCTCGGAGCACGTTACACTCCTAATGTGTGGCCATTCCCAATGAAAAATGATGCTGAGAAGATAAAGAAGATCCTGGCATTGGAGTTTGAGTTGACGGGAGGTGTCAACCAACTTGATACTGATGATGGTAGCCATTATTATCCGGATTTCAGCTTCTGTGCCCGTGCAGCACTACCTCTTTCTAATGCTTACAGAATAGGTCTGTTTTCGGATGTCTTCTTTAATAGCATCTATAATGGGAAGGACAGGGAAATCAACCGTCGGTATAACTTTATAGAAGAGGATAAGTTCAAAAATAAACTTCGTGTCGGTGTCGGATTGTCGAACGACATTACCATTTATCGTTTCACTTTAGGCTTGGAATGCGGCTTTTATGTCTATAAACCATGGAAAGTGCCTGAAGAGGATGATCTAGGTAATCCGAATAAGAATTACAAATGGGAGAATCTAATGTATCAGAAACTCACGACAAAGTATTATTTCTCTGATAATTGGTATGGTGTCGGTAGAGTGAAGACTCATCTGTTACAGTATGAGAATGTGGAGATGGGTATAGGTTTTGCTATACCTGACTTCGGATCTCGTTTGAAGAGCAATCCGTTCAAGCGTTTGAAAAATCCGTTCAAACGAAAAGAGGATTATACAGAGTTGAAAATCCAGGGTGAGCGAAACCGCTATTATACACCACGAAAGTATGATCATCCTAGCAAGAAATATCAAAAGAAAAATAGCAAATCCAAAGGAAAAGGAACCAAGGGAAGTGAGGCTTCTGGTGTGACTAATTTGGAGTAAAATAAAAAGTCTTTTCGTAAACGGAAAGACTTTTTTTGTTGATATTTTGATGATATTGATAAATGTGATATAAGAGTATGTCTATATAAACAATAGCCTTGACAGAATCATCTGTCAAGGCTATTTTGTGGAAATTTCTCATCTGTGATTCAAATGAGAAATCTAAAAGTCATACATATTTATTGGTATACCTTTCTGAAATCTTTCACGCGGACAGCTTTGCCTTCTGCCTGAGGAAGAGTTCCGAGAGGAAGCAGTTTGACGTGAGGAGTAAGCAGAATTTCGTCTTTTAACGCACGAGTCACCTCTTTAGTCAACTGCTGAACCTTATCTTTGTCGTTCAAGTCGAAGTCGTTAACCTCTACCTCTACAGTCATGTTGTCGTTGTCGTTGTCTGTTGTCAACGTGATCAAGTAGTTAGTGGAAAGTTCTTTGAACTTCATTAGAATCTTCTCGATCTGGATAGGGAAGATGTTTACACCACGAAGCACCATCATGTCGTCTGAACGTCCTTTCATACGGTCCAAACGGATGTGGTTACGGCCACATGGACATGTACGGCCCAACACTCTCGTCAAGTCGCGTGTACGGTAACGGATAAGTGGCATAGCCTCACGGTTGATTGTTGTCAGAATCAATTCTCCGATTTCTCCGTCTGGCACTGGCTCCAATGTCTCTGGATCAACAATCTCCACAATATAATAATCTTCCCAGAAATGTAGACCATTCTGTTCTTTGCATTCGAATGCCACACCTGGTCCACACATCTCACTCATACCGAAACTGTTGTAGGCTTTTACACCAAACATATTCTCGATACGTTTGCGTTGTTCTTCTGAGTGAGGCTCCGCTCCAATTGCAAGAACCTTTAGTTTTGTATCTTTGCGTGGATCGATTCCCTGCTGGTCCATCACTTCCTTGATACGAGTCAAATAAGAAGGGACTGCGTGGATAGCGGTCGTTCCAAAGTCTGTGATAAACTTGATCTGACGCAATGTGTTACCGGCTGCTGCAGGGACTGTCAACATGCCAAGACGCTCAGCTCCGTATTGGAATCCCAATCCGCCTGTGAACATTCCGTAGCCTGATGAGTTCTGGAATACGTCGTTAGGTCTTAATCCTACCATCCACAAGCAGCGTGCTACTGCATTAGCCCACTCATCCAAATCTTTTTGGCTATGCAAAACGACTGTAGGATTACCTGTCGTTCCGCTTGAAGAGTGAAGGCGTACACATTTGTCTAGTGGCACACTGGCCAAACCAAATGGATAGTTGTCTCGCAAATCTTGTTTTGTAGTGAAAGGCAACTTGCGCACATCCGCTGGTGTTTTGATATCTTCGGGCTTGATGCCCATCTCTTCAAATTTTTTCTTGTAAAAAGGAGAGTTCATGCAGTGGCGGATAGTCGCCTGCAATCTTTCTACTTGCAATGCATCAATCTGCTCTCTTGTGAGGCATTCTTTGTCTGGATGCAAAAATTCGTTTTGGTCCAACATCTTTATTTGGTTATCTTTTTGTTTTATTTTTGACAAATTCTAATTTGACTTGTAAATTTATTGTAAATATTTGGTAAAGCAAAACCTTTCATGCTAATATACAATTTTTATGCTGTTTTTTTGTATATTAGATAATGCATTTTACTTTTGTACTGATAAAGGAAACTCTTATCCTAACTTTTTTGAATAGAGTAGGAGTCGACCATGATTTATTAATTAATAATGTATAAAGTGTAATTAAACTATAAATTAAAAATGTATCGACAACAAAAAGGTTACGTTCCGTTTCTTCTCTTGTCGCTTTTCAGTTTTTCTAATGTACAAGCAGAAGAAAATGGATCTGTAAAGAATGATTCCACTCGTGTGGAGAATCTAGTCCAAGAAAAGCAATGCGAAGAAAATTCAGCTAAAAAGTTTGTTTCAGACGTCTCTGAACGAATCAAGTTGCATGGCTATGCACAGGCTGGATATACCTACCAAAAGAATTCAGCTCAAGAAGTCAACACATTTGACATCAAAAGAACTCTGCTTTGGGCGAATGCTCAAATAAATGATCGATGGTCGTTCCTTTTCATGCACGATTTCAATTCCCAGGTGCAAGAGTTTTATACTGATTTCCGAATCACAAAGAACAATGCTCTTTACGTTCGTTTGGGTCAGTTCAAAAATGGATATTCTCTTGAAAATCCTTTGTCTCCTACCGCAATGGAGACTATCGACGTCTATTCTGAAGGTGTGACTTATCTTTCTGGATGTGGAAGCGATCCTTTGTTTGGCGTTCAATATGGTCGTGATTTGGGTCTGTCATTGTTCGGAAGTGTATGCGACAACAAATTACGCTATGAATTGCAGGTGATGAACGGACAGGGCATCAACCGTAAAGACAAAAACAATAGTAAGGATGTCATCGGTAGATTGGAGTGGGAGCCTGCCAAAAACCTTAAAATTGTCACAACAGGACAGCTTGGCCGTGGTCATGCAGTGGCGACATCTGTTTATGCTCCGGATATCGCTCTTGATCAGAACTATGACAGAAACCGTTTCAGTGTAGGTGTTGATTATAAATCACGCAGACTCAATGTCCACAGTGAATATTTGCAGGGTAAGGACGACAAGGTGACAAGTAATGGTGTTTATGTGACTGGAAGCGTTGCACTTATACCAAGTACGTTGGATTTGGTCGGATCTTACGATTATTTCAATTTCAACCACGATCTTGATTTTGATCAGCATAAGTGTGTGTTTGGTATACAATGGTGGTACTTTAAGAAATGCAGATTGCAGTTACAGTACGTCTATAAGAATGCCGTCGCAACTCCAACTAGTTTTGTTCACGACGACAACCATGCAATTATGTGCCAAGTACAGGTTAGATTCAATTAATTATAATATAATGTCATGTTAGTAAAAATTATACTTACTATTCTTTTTTTGGCACTTACAGTTGGTGTCGGTGTCAATTCCCGCAAACATGCCAATAGTGTCGACGGATTTGTTTTAGGAGGAAGATCTGTTGGCCCGTGGCTTACTGCGTTTGCATTCGGAACATCATATTTTTCAGCGGTAGTTTTCGTAGGTTATGCAGGTCAGTTCGGATGGAAATATGGTCTGTCTGCTTCTTGGATCGGTATTGGAAATGCTCTTATCGGTTCGTTGCTAGCCTGGTTAGTTTTGGGACGACGTACCAAATTGATGACTCAACATATCCAGAGTCGCACTATGCCAGATTTTTTTGGCACTCGTTACAACAGTGAAGGTTTACGTGTGGTCGCATCTGTGATCGCATTTGTATTTTTGATCCCTTACACTGCTGGTGTTTATGTCGGAATCTCTAAACTTTTCGAGATGGGCTTTGGAATTCCTTACTCTTATTGTGCTATCATCATGGCTTGTTTGACTGCTGTATATGTCATTCTTGGTGGCTATAAGGCAACTGCGATCAACGACTTTATCCAGGGTATCATCATGCTTTTCGGTATCGTTACTATCACAGCTGTCATCTTGAACCATCAAGGTGGTTTGGTGGCAGCTATCAGTAAGATGACAGAGCAGGTGCCTACCGCACATGATATGGCAGACAAGTCTGGTTTGTACGCCAATTTCCAGGCTGGTGATTTTGCATCTTTGTTTGGACCTAATCCTCTAAGTTTGTTGGGTGTTGTTGTCCTTACTTCATTAGGCACATGGGGATTGCCTCAGATGGTTGGAAAGTTCTATTCAATCACAGATGAGGCTGCTATCAAACGTGGTACTGTCATTTCCACTGTTTTTGCATTGATTGTGGCTGGAGGCTGCTATTTCCTTGGTAGTTTTGGTAGATTGTTCCCAGAGCCTGCTTTCGATGAGGTCAAAGGAAAATATGCTTTCGACTCAATTGTTCCGTCTATGTTGGAGACATTGCCTGATATTTTGATTGCGTTGGTTGTACTACTTGTGCTTTCTGCATCAATGTCTACTTTGGCTAGCCTTGTTTTGACATCTTCTTCAACAATGACTTTGGATATTATCTACAGAGACAAGAAAGCTGATTTCTCGGAGGTGAAAGATGGTGAGATCGATGCACATGTTGCAGAGAAGAAAGAGAAAAGGAAAGTGGTTGTAATGCGTGTCCTTATCATCTTCTTCATTGTTATTTCATTGATGATTGCTTTGAATCCGCCTCACTTTATCGCCCAGCTGATGGGAATCTCTTGGGGTGCATTGGCAGGTGCATTCTTGGCTCCTTTCATGTTAGGTCTATACTGGAGAGGTGTGACTACAGCTAGTGTATGGGCTTGTTTCGTTTGGGGTGTCGGCCTCACTGTAATCAACATGATGATGGGCAATACTATTCTAAACCCTATCGACTGTGGAGCAGTTGCGATGTTGGGCGGATTTGTTGTCGTATTCGTTGTTAGTTTGGTGACAAAGAAGATGAACGCTGAGACTGTAGAAAAGATATTCGACTGCTACAAAAAGTAATAGTGTAATAGAAATGTATAAAAAAGCCTTGGCGGTTATTCCGTCAAGGCTTTTTTATTTGTTGTAGAGAAAATCTCCACGTTTATTTTTTCAATATGTTCTGCCTGTATTCCTTAGGGGATATTCCCACACTCTCTTTGAAGAATTTACCGAAGAAACTCTGGCTTGTGAAGTTGAAATGGTATGCGATCTCCTTGATTGGCATGTTTGGATTTGAAAGATAATGTTTGATCTCTTCAATTACCACTTGCTCGATCCATTGTTTTGGTGTCTTGCCACTTTCGCTTTTGATCATAGTTGAGAAATAGCGCTTGGAAAGACCGATTTGAGACGCATAAAACTCCACACTTCTCTCTTTGATATAGTTGTGGAAAAGAAGCACCAAGAATCGTTTTAATATATCAGAGCTTCTGTTGAACGAGTTGTTCTTGTTTTCTGATTCGCTTCTGTAAATGCTGTAAAGGTGGAGAACATAGTAGCAGACGGAATTGACAAGGGAGTCTTTCAACTTCTTTGTGTAGTCAGTTTCCGACTGGCTTGTCTCCTTGAATACTTCGATCGCACTTTTAACAAACTGAGATAAAGTATTCAATTGTTCCTGATACAGGTGCAGGGTAGGGTTGGAGCGAAGATATATAAGTCTTTCAACGTTGAAAACTGAATATATTGTACGTTGCAAACGGTCGTTTGAAGAACCCAAAAGCAGTCCACTCAGGTCGTGAGAATAGTCTATCAATGAGACATTTCGACCTGGGGTATAGATGCAGACATCGCCTTTGAATAGCTCAAAAGCTACTCCCTCAATCATGATTTTCAATCTTCCGTTTTCGCAAATGAACAGAAAATACATGTCCTTTGAGATCTCGGATGAAAGATCTTCTACAAGATGAAGGTTTGCTGAACTTATTTTCTTAAATACTATTTCTAAATCTTCACTGTTTTTCATACTCCCCTTAGTTTAAGAAAAACAGGTGGACTTTGCAGATAAGCCCACCTGCATAGATCTAAATTAGATGGTACGTTCGATATTCCAAACGAATGCTCTCAGTCCAAGCTCCTCGCTTCTCTTATCAATCTTCTTGATGACTGTTAGCAATTCGTCGACGCGATCGTCTTCCACCACTGTCATGATTGCTGAGTTCATATCCGGCCATACATGTGAGCCACGGTGTGGGTTTCCGCCGTATGTGCCTCGACCCTGCACTTGCTCAAACAATGTGAATCCGTAAATGTTGAGTGAGTCCAACACATACTCAACTTTTTCGGTGTTAGCCTGATTGAATATTATGAATACTGATTTCATTTTTTTCTCAATTTTCGTTTAACCTATACGAACTGGCTCGTCCTCATCTGAGAATCCGCCTTCACCTCTTTTGACAGAACCTCTCACTGGTTTTGTGTTTGGTCCGGCGATTTCGTCTTCGTTGACGTCGATGTCCATGAAGATGAACTGTCCGCGTACTTCTTTCTGAAGGTCTCGTTCTCCGTGGCGGCTCATGATACCGTAAAGTACAGGCACGATGATTAGTGTTACCAACGTCGACACGCAAAGACCACCGATCACGACGATACCCATTGATACCCACATCTCTGATCCTTCCGCTCTACTCAATGTCATAGGAATCATACCCAAGACTGTAGTTGCGGCTGTCATAAGCACCGGACGAAGACGGCTCTGGCCTGACAATGCGATAGCCTCGTTAAGCTCGTATCCACGGTCGCGCATCAAATCGATGTAGTCCACCAGCACAATACCGTTCTTCACTACGATACCCACCAACATGATTACTCCAAGCACACCGATCATATCCAAATATGTGTTTGTCACAAGCAATGCGATGATAGTACCTGAGATCGCAAACGGAACGGCCATCATGATCATGAATGGCTTAGCCAATGATTCAAACTGCGATGCCATAACCACGTATACAAGGAAGATGATAAGACCCAAAAGCATACCCATGTCGGCAAATGACTCCTGCTGGTCTTCGTATGCTCCAGACAACATGACTGTACATCCTACTGGAATTTCTGTCTTGTCGACTGTCTTTTGAATCTCGACGGCAAGCTCACCAAGAGAAGTGTTGTATGGAGTCACCTTCATTGTCAACATACGCTGACGGCTCTTACGCTCAATTTCAGGTGGAGCCCAGTACTCTTCCACTTTGGCAATCTCACTAAGTTTAACTCTACCCATCGTCGTCGGGATAGAAAGATCGTTGATCAAAGATAGTGAGTTACGGTTCTCCTCTTTCAAACGAACAAGGATATAATACTCGTCTCCGTCTTCCTTCAAAAGTCCTGCGTTCATACCGTTTACACGGTTGTGTACGTAAGTTGAGATAGTCGCAGATGTTAGGCCTAGCTTAGAAGCTTTCTCTTTGTCTACGATAATCTTTAGCTCAGGACGGTCTTTCTCACGGCTGATATCAACGTCACGTGCTCCTGGAACGTTCTTCTCAATCAAATCTTTTAGCTCGTATGCATATTTGCTTGTCATGTCGAACTCATATCCGAAGACTTCTATGTCAACAGTCTGTCCACCTTGACCACCGAAACCACCTTGGTTTTCTGCCTTGTATGTGATGATTTCTGGGTATGTGCTAAGAATCTGACGTAGTTTTTCAGCGATCTCATCGATAGTGACAGAACGCTCTGACTTACGTGTACAGATCACACGCATCTGGATCTTGTTGTTTGTTGTAGATGAGAACAATGCTCCAATACCAGCTTCATCGTTAGAACCACATGTAGTAGAGATAAGTCTGATCTCTTCTGGGAATGCTGCTTCAAACTGTGCTTCTATTTTACGTGCGATCTTAGCAGTCTCTTCTACTCTGTTACCTTGCTGCAACTCAACATCAACGACAAGACGTCCGTTATCTTGGTTTGAGATAAAGTTTGTACCGATCATGCCGGTAAGAATTGGAACAAGAGATAGTGCAAAGAATGCTATAGCTCCAAGCATTGTGACTTTCTTGTGTGTCAAACACCAGCGAAGTACATTTGCATAGAAAGCATCGATTTTGTCGAGAGCCTTCACGACTGTGTTGTGATACCAACCCTCTTTTACCTCTTCTTCGATCAATTTTCCATTCTCGATATGAACAGGCTTGTTCTTCAACAGCTTAGAACAAAGCATTGGGGTCAATGAGATGGCGACAGCAGTTGATGTACAACAACAGATTGTCACAATCCAACCAAGTTCCTTAAACAAGATACCTGCAATACCAGTAACCATTGTTAGAGGCACGAACACCGCACAGATAACGAGTGTTGTTGCGATAACTGATACCCAAACCTCGTTTGTCGCATAGATAGCGGCCTCTCGTGGTGAACTTCCTCGCTGAATATGTGTTGAAATATTCTCAAGCACCACAATCGCATCATCCACAACCATTCCGACTGCGATTGTCAACGAACAGAGCGAAATGATGTTGATTGAACTTCCTGCTCCCAACAGATATAGGAATGCCACAAGCAGTGAGATTGGGATTGTGATACCGATAATAAGCGCCGCTCTCCATTTTCCAAGGAAGAACAATACCACAAGAACCACGAATACCAACGCATACATGATTGATTCCTCAAGTGAGTTGATCGCGTTTACGATATCTCTTGAAGAGTCGTAAAGAAGGTTGAACTCGACATCTTTAGGAAGTGTCTTTTGGATTTTCTCAATTTCCTTCTTGATGTCTGTACAAATCTGTACTGTGTTTCCTCCAGTCTGCTTTGTTACAATTAGACGAACACCATCTTGTCCGTTGATTTTCTCCTCCAAGCAAAGGTCTTTGATTGTATCCTTTACAGTGGCGATGTCTCGGATGTAGATTGTCTTGCCATCTGATGTAGTCGTTACTACTATGTTCTCGATTTCAGAACTTTCTGCGTACTCACTTCTAACCTCAAGCTCATACTGCTCTTTTTTCATCTTGATAGTACCGCTTGAAAGGTTGAGGTTGTTGCTTGCTACTGCATTACCAACCTGCTCCAAAGAGATCGCATAAGCGTCAAGCTTGTTCTGGTCGATATCCACGTATACACGACGCTCTGGCTCACCACTTAGAGAGATGTTACCGATTTGGTCGACGTGGTTAAGCTGAGGCACTACGATATCGTTAAGGATTTTTTCAAGTCCTGGATACGACTCTTTTGCCTGTACGATATACTGGATGATTGGCATTGAACTTGTAGAGAACTTGATCACAAGTGGAGTGCTGGCTCCGTCTGGCAGATTGTCTTTCACCATATCCACGAAAGATCGGATATCTGCTACTGCTTCGTCAAGTGAAGATCCCCACTCAAACTCCATGGCAACAAGTGAGATGTTGTCTTTACTTGTGGATGTCAATGTCTTTAGTCCATCCACTGAGTTGAGGGTGTTTTCCATTATCTTCGTCACGTTTGTCTCCACCTCACTGGCATTTGCACCAGCGTACGTGGTCATTACGCAGACGAATGGAGGCTCCATCTCTGGGAATTGGTCGATAGGTAGTTTCTTGAAGGAGAATATACCTAACACCATCACCGCAATGAAGATGAGCGATGTTGTTATCGGCTTGTCAATCGCCGTTTTGAATATACTCATAGCCTAATTCCTAGCTTAATTAATCATTAATGATTTTTATATCACAACCGTCTACCAAACGAGCCTGACCTGATGTCACGATGATATCACCTGGCTTGATTTCGTCTGTGATGATCTCGACCATGTCGTCAAATCTGTCTCCAAGAGTGACGTCTACTCTTTTTGCTGTACCATTTGGCTGTACTGTGAACATGTAGCGGTTGTTTGAACCTACAAGCTTAAGCACTGACATATATGGCACAACCATTGTTTCTGCTTTTCCTACACCAAGAACAGTCTTAACATACATACCTGGACGAAGTGTGTTGGCTCCGTTAGGAATCTTAACTTTTACCTGGAATGTATGTGTAGATGCGTCTACTGTTGGATAGACGACGTCGATAATTCCAGAGAACTCCTTGCCTGGGTAGATGTCAGATGTGAATGCCATCTTTTGACCCTTCTTGATTGCAGGAATATATGATTCTGGAATACTTACCAAAGCTTTAAGAACGTTAGTCTGCTTGATAGTGTAGATAGGGCGGGCTGCATTGTAAAGTTCACCGCTCTCGTAATTCTTCTCTGCGATAACTCCTGAGCATTCAGCCTTGAAGAAAGTGTTCTTCTGAAGGTAATCAAGATTTTGTTTTGCCTGATCCATCTGAAGCTTTACTGCGTCATACTGCTGCTGAGTTGTGTTTCCACCTGCAAGAAGAGCCTCCATACGCTGCATCTCTGTAGATACGTTGGCATAAGAAAGTTTAGCCTGATTCAACTGAGTCTGATCCATACGAACTACAACTTCTCCGGCACTTACTCTATCTCCGATTTCTTTGTTTAATTTCTCGATGATTCCAGTCACTGAAGGTGATACCGCAACTGTTTCCCAGCCGTCAAGAACAGCTGAACAAGACAGCTTGCGTTCGATTTGGCGTTTTTCCACCAATCCAGTTCGCACAAGCTGAGCCTCTACAGAGTCAGCAACCGCAACAGCGTCTCCTGCTGCTTTTGCGTTGTCTTTCTTGCCGCATGATGAAAGTGCGATCATGCCGGCTGCTAAGAAAATTAGTGATTTTCTGTACATAATTTATATATCTTTATTGTTTTTACTTGTTAAGGAGCTTCTTAAGCTCGATGTTTGCGTTTACCATTTCAAGCACTGAGTTGACGTAGTTTGTCTGCGCTGTTGTAAGGTTCATGCTTGAATTTGTGACATCCATACTTGAAGCACGTCCGTACTTGAATTTCTCTCCATAGCTGTTGAATACAGAAGACATTACATTGATGTTCTCTTTTTGTACAGTATAGTTCTCATATGCTGAAGTCAAGTTGTATTTCAATTGTTTCTCCTTAATCTTCAGTCCAATCTCAGTGTCTTCCACTGTGTTGGCTTGCTCAATCTGTGCTATTTTAGCCTCTTTCACAGCACAAGTTCTTTTTCCAGAAGAGAAAATAGGAACACTCAAAGTAGCGATGAAGGTGTTTGTTGGAGTCATGTCAAAGTTCATTCCGTCTGTAAAGTAGTGCTTGTGTGTGTTTTGAAGAGTTACACCTACAGTAGGGAAGAATGCTGCAACTGCCATCTGCTTCTGCTTATCTGTTATCTCAGAACTCTTTGTTAGCATCTGGTAGTCGAGATTTTGGTTCAAATCAAGATTTGAATTAGTAAGTTCAAGGATAGTACCGTCGTTAACTAAATCTTCAAATTTTTGATTTAGAGTGATTTCGACATCGCTGTCTGCTCCAATGTTGAGAATCAATGCATTATACAGAGCTTCTATAGAGCGTTTTGTTGAGTTTACAGAACTTTTTATAGATGCAACCTGTACTGAAATTTGGTCTGCGTCATTTTTTTCAGCGACGCCTGCCTTGACAGCGTTTTCTGTCATTGATTTCAATTTCTCAAGGTTTTCTACGTTTGTTTCAAGAAGACGAACAGTTTCTTCAAGAGCAAGAATTGTAGTGTATGTTGATTCTACTTGATATTTTGTCTCTTGTTGGCTTTTCTGCACATTTATTTCCTGCATCTCTTTTGCCATACGTTGCATTTGAGCACCAATGATTCCTTGTACAGACACTCCTGCGGATGCTTGGAATGTCATCTGGCCGTAAGGATTCATTTTCATTTTCTGCCCCATAAGTTCCATTTCCTGATTAAACATATTATAGTATTGGAAATTGGCGTCTATTTGAGGTAACATCTGTGCGATTGTCTGCCAACGTTGCATTTCGGCTTTCTGTACATCAAGTGAAGCGTTTTTCAACTGACGGTTGTGCTCAAGAGCGTAGTTGATAGCGTCTTGAAGCGACAAACTCATTTTCTTGTCGTTTTGCTGTGTGACTGTTGAAGTCTGCTGCGTGCTTTCTGTGCCTTGTGCCACAATTCCTTGTGTGACGCTAAGCATTGCAATTAATGCTGTGGCTGAAAGTGTGATTCGTCTCATATTTATTATTTCTTTAATTTCAGTTTGTAAGCTATATATGTTGAATTATTGTCGTTTGTCTGCGATACATGCGTCAATGACTTTTCGTCCGTAATCAGTAGCTATGCCTCGCATGAAAATTTTCCATGATGTCGAGAATGTATCAAAATAAGACATTTTTGAATAGTCGAACATTGGATCTTGTGCCATAGCTTTCAATTGTGAAACAAGTAATCTCGACATGATTTCAGGATTCAAACTTGGGTCAATCTCTGGCTCATGTCCGTCTTTTGCTTTTTGACCTTCCCTTAGCAGACGTTCGAGATATTCAAATTGGAGATCTTTGTCCTCTTTTTTCTTTTCGCAATGCGCACTCTTCTTTATCTCATCCAAAAAAGATTTGTGGGTGTTGCGCACGTGTCTGATGAAGAGTTCGTTAAGACTTAGAATCCTTTCAAATGTAGAACTGTAATCTTTATTTAAGATGGATTCAAATTTGCTTCTTAGTTCCTTAACGGATTTTTGGCAGCAAAGTTGAATGAGCTCATCTCGACTTTGTATTGTCTCGTAAAGAGTGCGTTTTGATATGCCTAAGGCTGATGAGATGTCATCCATTTTGACATCTTTTATGCCCTGACTTTCAAATAACTTGGTAGATGTGTCGATTATCGAATCTATCAAACTCATTTTTAATTAATTTTATAAGATTAATTAATCTTTATTAGACGTTGCAAATTTAGTCTATAAAACTCAGAAAACAAAATGAGTTTTCAAAATAATGCTATAAAAAATCAAAATTAACAATTTTTAATACTTCGTTTTCGCCTAAATCGCCTTTCCCCCTATATCTATAATTTAATTCAACAAGTACATATAAAATTCAAGTTGTTTATAGTCCAACAACAAACAGACATTAAATAGAGCTAAGTGTATTGTGATAATAAAATATGAGTGTTTTTCTGATGTCTTTAAGGCTTTACTTATGGTCAAAAGGAAAAAATATGTAAGTGTTAGTGTAATTAGTTTATCAATATTTGTATAAAAGTTTGTATGAAAACCAGTGCCATTGTAAAAAAATGTTACGTTTTGATAAAATACTCTAAAAAAGTTATATATTTGTGGCATTGAAACGTGGTAAAGAAAAGAAAATAATAAAAAAATATATAAATTTCATTCTACACGAAAAGATGAAAAAGATTGTAACTTTAGCGTGTGCAGCGGTTGCAGGAATTACTGCTGCTACAGCTCAAACAGAGTCTAATCAGTGGGCTGTTGGTGTCTACGGAGGTTTGACAGAGTATGAAGGAGAGCTTGCGAGCAACATGATGGGTATCCTAAAGGATAACTATAGTTTCTATGGACACGGAGGTATCTCAGTCAATCGCTTCTTGAACAAGCGTTGGGATGTGGCATTTTTCGGTTCTTACGGATTGTTGGGAGCAAAGAAAGAGGGAATTGAATTCGACAATGAGGACAGCAAGGGATCTCTTGTTCTTGGAACAAACTCTAGTAACAATCCAGAGATGAAGTTGACAGAGGTTTATGGTGATTTGACAGCTGCTTTCAAGTTCGTTACTAAAGATTCTTGCCGTTTCAGCCCATACATTTTTGCAGGTGCTGGTTATCGTTATTTGATGGTTAAGGATGCAAACAAGTATATTGGAGCAGAAGGTGGTGATCCAGTTATTGTTGCCGGTCTTGGTTGTGATTACAAGATCAATGATCGTTTTGCATTGACTTACACAGCTCGTTATGGTTACACTCTAGGTGATGATAAGGATCAGTACGAGTGTGGTAGCGCTAAAGATCAGCAGTTGATGCACAGCCTAGGTTTGAAGTTCTGTTTCGGATCTCCTAAGGATTCTGATAAGGATGGAGTTGAGGATAAACTTGACAAATGTCCAAACACTCCTATTGGAGTTTCTGTAGACGCAAATGGTTGTCCACTTGATGAGGATAAGGATGGCGTTCCAGATTACAAAGACAATTGCAAGGGTACTCCTGCTGGTGTAACTGTTGATTCACTTGGTTGTCCTGTTGATACAGACGGTGACGGTGTAGCAGATTACCTAGACAAGTGTGCTGACACTCCTAAGGAGGCTGAGGTAGACGAGAACGGATGTCCAAAGGATTCTGATGGCGACGGAGTTGCTGATTACCTAGACAAGTGTCCTGGTACTCCAGCTGCAGCTAAGGGTTATGTAGATGAGAACGGTTGCCCAACAGATAAGGATGGCGACGGTGTTTATGATTACGAGGATAAGTGTCCTGAGACTCCAGGTATCAAGGAGAACAAGGGATGTCCAGAAATCAAGGCTGAGGTTAAGCAGTTGTTCAAGAAGGCTCTTAACGGTATCCAGTTTGAGACTGGTAAGGCTAAGATCAAGGGTAAGACTTCATTCGCAATCCTAGACGATGTTGTAAAGGTAATGCAGGAGAACCCAGCATATAAGTTGAATATCGGTGGTCACACAGATAACGTAGGTAATGCAGAGAAGAACATGCAGCTTTCTAAAGAGCGTGCAGCTTCTGTAAGAGAGTACCTAATCAGCAAGGGTGTTGAGGAGTCTCGTTTGGCTGCTGCAGGTTACGGTGATACTCAGCCAGTTGCAGACAACAAGACTGCAAAGGGTCGTGCAGAGAACCGTCGTGTTGCATTCGTTGTTGAGTTCTAATCAGAATTAACAATAGATATTTGAGAAAGAATCGTTCCGACGGTTCTTTCTCTTTTTTTGGTTTCAACTTTCAACTATGAGTGGTATGATAGAAGATTCAGAAGACGATATTATAGTTTGGGAAAATTCGACAGCTCCTTCACCAAAAAAATCTGAAGAAGAGATTCATGTAGTCGATAACGAGGATTTTCAGGAGATAGGAGAAGACGAGAATGATACAGATTTGGTTGGATCTGATTGTGATATTGAAGAGAATGAAGATGTTGAAGATTCAGATAATTCCGTCTACGAAAAGAAGTACTACAAAATAGGAGAAGTCGAATCAATAATTGGGGAAACCCAATCGACAATACGTTTTTGGGAAGACTCTTTTGCTGAGTTGGGAAAAAATTTTTGTAGCCAACGTTCACGAGGAGGAACTCGAAAATATACAAAAGAAAATATTGAAAATCTGAAATTGTTGCAACTATTGCTTAGAGAAAGACGTCTTACAATAGAGGGAGCTATTTCAGAAGTCAAAAGCGAAAGAAAGCGAAATGTCAAAGAACGGGCTTTGATTCTTCTGAAGGAGACGAAAAATGAGCTTAACAATCTAATTGATGCTTATAATTACGTCCTTCAAAAAAATGCTGACAAATAGTCCTAAAAAAAAGTTTGGTCGTTTTTTTTTGCCTATTTGCTGATATTTATTGATTTTAAATACGTAAATTTTGTTTTTGTTAAGTCGAATAGATACATTTGCGTCTATACAATTGTAATAGGGATAATATGAAGAACATGATACTAAGAAAACTTACAACTATTATGTTGCTAGCTGCATCATTTGCAGCGTCGGCTACTGTCAAGATCAATGAGATCATGCCATGCAATATTTCTGCATATATGGATGGTAGCACTTATGAATTTCCATCGTGGATTGAGTTCTATAATGATGGGGATGCTGTTGATTTGAAGGGAGCGATTGTAACTGCTTATAAAGAATCAGGCAAAGTGGATTGGACAGGAGAGTTCAAGGAAAGTCACAAAATTCCTGAGGGCTACAGTATACTTGCCTTTTATGGTGACACAGAGGTTAAGGCATCTTCTTCTAATATTTTGGGCAGTTTCCCTAAAAATTTGGAATATAAAGCTGGAAAATTGGAAATCAAGTTTGCTGATGGTAAAGTTATTTCAATGACACACCCTTTGCAATTGCCAAATGTGTCATATGGCGATGGTGGGTATATGGAGCCGACTCCTGGACAAAAGAACACCAAAGCTTATGCAACTCGTGTGCCAACACCGAAATTTGTGACAACCCCTGGTTTTTATTTTGGAGAAGAAAGTAAAAAAATATCACTTTCATGTGATATGGAAGGTGCTGTGATATATTATACAACAGATGGATCCACACCTGATGAGATGAGCAAGTTATATGAAGGTCCTATTGAAATTAAAGATAATAAGCCAATTAGAGCAAAAGCTTTTGTCGAAGGGCAATTAGCAAGTGATGTTTTAACAGGTACGTTCTTCTTGAACTCACCTTATTCGGAGAGTTGTACAGGTACGGATCTTCCTGTGGTATCAATTGTTACAGATGATATATTCCTGAATGATGATCAAATAGGAATATGTGTGATGGGAAAAAACGGTGTTCAAGGAGCATCGTCATGTGTTATGGCTAAAGCCAATTATAATAGGGATTGGAGTCGTCCTGCAACTTTTGAGTATTTTGAGGATGGAGATTTGAAATGCAGCCAAAAAGTTGAAATCAGTGTGACAGGAGGATGTTCTCGTATGGATTCATATAAGACAAAGAGCTTGAAGATGAAGGCCTCAAAGAAGACAGGAAATAATCGTTTTGATTATACAAAATTCTTTAAGGAAAAATCTTTCAAGGAGTTGAAGAGTATTCAGATTCGTAATGGCGGTAATGGTTATGGAACATTGAGATGCCGTGATGGATTTATGCAGTCATTATGTAAGGGATTGGGAATAGATTATCAAAGTTATCAGCCTGTCGCTTATTATATAAATGGTAAATATCAGGGCTTGATGGGTTTGAGAGAGCGTACTAATGATGATTATGTCTTTCATAATTATGGATTGGAAGAAGATGAAGTAGATGAAGTCTCTATCAAAACAGAAGGAGTGTCAGCTGTAGCGGGAACTCTTGACGCATACAATGAATTGATAGATTATGTGGAAAATCATTATGCGGATAATGACTTTTATGAACAGTTGTCTTTGAGAATTGATGTCGAAGAATATATAAGATATCAGATTTTTGAGCAGTTTATAGTCAATACAGACTGGCCTGGTAATAATACAAAAATTTGGAGAAAAAAGAAGGGCGGAAAGTTCCGTTGGATAGTTTATGATACAGACTTCGGTTATGGATTGTATGATGGCGGAGCCCCAAATTATTGTGACTCCGGATTGAACATGATGGATTTCACAATGGGTGTAGGTTCGGCTGTAAACTGGGCTAATGGTACAGATGTTGGAGGTGGTACTTATCAGTTTAATGAAAAATCAAAGATGAAGACGACAATCTTCTATCACTGTATGCAGAATGAAGATTTCCAGTTACGTTTTGCAACAGAATTCTTAAAGCAGCTTGACAATCATTTTACAGAGGAGAAGGTGATGGCAAAATGGGATTCTATTGCTTCTTTGGTTAAGAAAGATTTTTGTGCTACTAAGGCGATCTCTGGAAATGTGGATTCATATAACAGTAGAATAAAATCATTCACTAATACAAGAAACCGTGTTATAAGAGAGCAGTTACTCTCAAAGTTTGATATGTCAGATTCAAAGGTGAAGCTTGATTTCAAGGTGATATTGCCAGATGAGTTGTCATCAGTTGATTATCTTTTTAATAAGGAGTTGAAAAATGATGTGTCTTACAGTTTTTCTGCTCATGTCGGTCAGAAAATCAAGATTGAACCGGAATTGCCAGAAGGCTATATTGTTGAAAAATGGTATTTGTCGGACTCTCTTGTTGATACTAGAGAACTGATTACAAAGGCTACGGAATGGACATATTTCTACGATAGTGTCATGCCGGCAAAGAATTGGATGGCTACAAACTATGATGACTCTAAGTGGTCTGTCGGAAAAGGTAAATTCGGTTATGCAAGCGACAGAGATTATGATACTCCGTTAGACTATGGAAGTGATAAGGAAAACAAGTATCTGACTGCATATTTCAGAACTACAGTAGATTGTGACAGAGATAATGAATTCAAAAAGGTGTCATTCAAGATTATGTATGATGACGCTGCGGTTGTCTATGTGAATGGCACAAAGGTCGCTGTTTTCAATTTGCCGAAAGATACAACTTATACTTATGATATGTTGGCTACTTTGCCTGACGGATATGCTAATGATGAAGAGTCAACATTCTCAATCGATGGGTCGTTGTTCAAGAAGGGCAAGAATGTGATTGCTGTTGAGATTCACCAGAACGAGCCTGCAAGTTCGGATATGTCTATGAAAATGACCGCATCTTCTGTTTCTACTGCAAAGTCTGAGATTGAGGGTGATATCTTTGTCGGAAAGGTTGGAAAGGATATGACCGTAAAATTGTATGTCAAGGAGGATCCAAATTATAGTAGACCACAGTTGTTCATTAATGAGGTTTGTTCTTCTAACAATAAGACTGTTGATGAATATGGTGAGAAACCAGATTGGATTGAGATTTATAATGCTGGCGACACTGATGTAGATTTGGCGGATATGATTCTTGTCAATAAGACAAAGGCTAAAACACATGTCTTCCCAAGATCACAATCTGATTCGACGACTGTTCCAGCCAACGGAAGAATTTTGCTTTGGGCTGATGGCAATGCCGATGAAGGTCCTCGTCATTTGAATTTCAAACTTTCTGCAGATGTCTCTCAGCAGTTGATTTTGATGCATTCATACAAAGGTAAGAACGACACATTGGATGTGTTTACAACCAAGACTCATCCAAAGAACGGAAGTTATGGTCGTGAAACTGATGGATCGAAGGAGTTGATGGTTTTTGCTAATTGTTCAACTGTGGATAATTTGGGTTACGCAATAGCATCTCCTCGTAATGGTAATGGAGAAGTGTTGTGTGATGCGGAAATCATGTCAGGAGAAAAATTGCTTGACACAGGTATTGTGATATATCCGAATCCAGTGGATAATACATTGTTTGTAGAGGTTAACTCAAAAGGATCTCATCAAATTCAGATCACAGATTGTATGTCACGCAGAGTGGTTGAACAATATTCTGATGAGAATGTTACAGCGGTTGATGTGGATAATCTGACTTCAGGTGTTTATGTCATCTCTGTCATCACAGATGAGTCTACTTATACGACAAGATTTATCAAGAAGTAAAAAAGTTTTACAAAAAAGTGCAAGATAAATTGTCATAATCTCATTTTTATGTAATTTTGTAGAAAATATTAAGAAAATGAGATTTCGCAGATTACATAAGCATCATCATGAGCATTGTATAGAAAACGATGCAAGTGAGCTTTGTGTGTGTTCTGCAAAACATTAAATAGAGGAACGAAGGAGGCTTACTTGAACGTAGGTCTCCTTTTTTATAAAACCATTACAAATTCAAATTATGTTAAGAATAGCAGTTCAGGCAAAAGGACGTCTATTTGAAGAGACGATGACGATGTTGGAAGAGTCGAGCATCAAAGTAGAGTCAGGAAAGAGAACATTGTTGGTGAAAGCCAAGAATTTCCCTGTGGAGATTCTTTATTTGAGAGATGACGATATTCCTCAGGCGGTTGCAACAGGTATCGCAGATGTCGGCATCGTAGGTGAGAACGAGTTTGAGGAGAAGGGAGAGGACGCAGATATCATCAAGCGTCTTGATTTCAGCAAGTGCCGCCTTTCTTTGGCTATTCCAAAGGCAGCAGACTATAATGGAGTCCAGTGGTTCAATGGCAAGAAGATTGCAACCTCTTATCCTCGTATCTTGAAAAATTATTTGGATAAGAATGGTGTGAAAGCCGAGATCCACACTATCATGGGTAGTGTGGAGATCGCTCCTGGTATCGGAATGGCAGACTGTATCTTTGATATCGTAAGTTCTGGCTCAACATTGGTAAGCAACAACTTGAAAGAGGTTGAAGTCGCAATGTATTCTGAGGCTTTGCTTATCGGTAACAAGCATCTAAATGATGATGCAGAAAAGATGGCCACTTTGAAGGAGATCCTTTTCCGTTTCGATTCTTACAAGAATGCGGAAGGAAAGAAGTATATCCTTTTGAACATACCTAACGATAAGATCGACGAAGTATGTAAGATTCTTCCAGGAATGAAGTCTCCTACAGTCACTCCACTTAAGCAGGAGGGTTGGTCGTCTCTTCACTCTGTAATTGAGGAGAAAACTTTCTGGGATATCATCAGCCAGTTGAAACAATTGGGCGCTGAGGGTATTCTTGTGGTTCCTATTGAAAAAATGATTCTCTAATGAAGATAATCGAATATCCACAACATAAGGATTGGAAGACGTTGCTGTCTCGTCCAGCTCTCGACAATAGTAGCTTGACAGAGACAGTGACTGCTGTACTTGACGACATCAAAAGTCGTGGTGATGCAGCGGTAAGAGAGTATGAGTTGAAATTCGATAAGGTTCAGCTTGATTCTTTACAGGTGTCTGAGGCTGAAATCGCTGAGGCAGAGACAATGGTGGCGGATGAGTTGAAAAACGCTATCCGTCTTGCGAAGAGCAACATCGAAAAATTCCATGCTGCTCAGGATCATGAGCTTCCTCGTATCGAGACTATGCCCGGCGTGACTTGTTGGCAGAAGGCTATGCCGATTGAGAAGGTCGGTCTATATATCCCAGGTGGTACAGCTCCATTGTTTTCGACAGTGTTGATGCTGGCTGTTCCTGCCCGTATCGCAGGTTGCAAGGAAATAGTTCTTTGTACTCCTCCTGCTAAAAACGGTAAGGTGCATCCTGCTGTATTGTTTGCGGCTAAAGTCGCTGGCGTGAGCAAAATATTCAAGATCGGTGGCGTACAGGCAATCGGATCAATGGCATATGGTACAGAAAGTGTACCGAAAGTCTACAAAATTTTTGGACCAGGCAACCAATATGTCACTGCGGCTAAGCAGAGAGTGTCGTTGAAAGATGTCGCTATTGATATGCCTGCAGGTCCAAGTGAGGTGGAGGTTATCGCCGACGAGACTGCAAATCCATCATTCGTGGCTGCTGATTTGTTGTCGCAGGCTGAGCATGGTGTAGATAGCCAGACTGTCTGTATCACAACGAGCAAAGATCTTGCTGAGAAGGTTTTGGCTGAGGTTGAACGTCAGTTACAATTGCTCCCTAGAAAGGAGATTGCGGAGAAGTCGGTCGCAAACAGCAAGATTATCTTGGTGAAAGATTTGGAGGAGGTCATCGACGTCACAAATGAATATGCACCTGAGCATCTGATTATATCTACGTCTAACTATATGCAGATTGCAGAGAGAATCACTAATGCAGGTTCTATTTTCTTGGGTCATTTGACTCCAGAAAGTGCAGGTGATTATGCTTCTGGTACAAACCATACTCTTCCTACAAATGGTTATGCAAAAGCATATAGCGGAGTAAACCTAGACAGTTTCCGCAAAAAGATCACTTATCAGGAAATCACACCTGATGGTCTTCAGCGTATTGGAAACGCAATTGAGATAATGGCAGAGAATGAGCAACTGTTCGCTCACAAGAATGCTGTTACTCTAAGAATGAACAAATAGAATTTGGAATTCAACAAATAAAATTTTGTTATATGAAAGAATTAAGTCAATTGGTTCGACCAAACATCCTCAAGCTAAAGCCGTACTCATGCGCACGTGATGAGTTTAAGGGCGAAGCGTCTGTCTATTTGGATGCTAACGAAAATCCACGTAATGATCCCTACAACAGGTATCCAGATCCATTGCAGTGGGCAGTTAAGCATCGTGTGGCGGAGGTGAAGCATGTGGATGCGAAGAACATATTGTTCGGAAATGGCAGCGATGAACCTATTGACTTGGTTTACCGTGCATTCTGCGAGCCAGGTGTTGATAATGTTGTGGCGATTGCTCCTACATATGGAATGTATGAGGTATGTGCAGATGTCAACAATGTTGAGTATCGTGCTGTCCTTTTGAAGGAAGGTTTTCAGATAGATGTCGACGCGATGCTTGCCGCAGTAGACGATCACACAAAAGTGATGTGGTTATGTTCGCCAAACAATCCAACTGGCAATTGCTTGAAGGATGGAGATATCGAGAAACTGTTGAAGGAGTTTGGTGGTATCGTCGTCATTGACGAGGCTTACTGGGATTTCTGCGGCAGAGAATCGTATAGCCAGAAGTTGGCGAAGTATCCAAATATGATTGTGTTGCAGACATTCTCTAAGGCATGGGCAAGTGCGTCAGTGCGTTTGGGAATGGCATTCGCTTCTGAAGAGATTATTGGAATTTTGAACAAAATAAAATATCCATACAATATCAATAAACTTACTCAGGATTATGCGTTGAAGATTCTTAAGAATCCAGACGTCATCAAAAATTGGGCAAAAGAGACTATTTCTCTTCGTTCTGATTTGGTTTATGAGTTGAAGGGATTCAATTTTGTTGAGAAGATTTATCCTACGGATGCCAACTTCGTGTTGGTTAAGGTGACAGATGCCAACGGATTGTACGCTTATTTGACGGAGTGTGGCATAATAGTTAGAAATCGTCATCGTGTGCAGTTGTGTGGCAATTGTGTTCGAATTACGATTGGTACAAAAGAAGAAAATGAAGAGTTAATTAAAGCATTAAAGAAATATTGATATGACATACGAATTTATTGGAAAGGTTCTAAACCTGAATGAAAGAAGCGGCCAGTCTGCAAGAGGCCCATGGAAGATGTGGGAGTGCGTTGTGGAGCATGACACAACAGGACAGTTCCCTCGCCGTGTGCTTGTAAGTGTTTGGGATGAGAACGCATATAATACAATAGCAGCCGTTCAGCAGCAGGGTGGATTAGTCCACATTACATGTAGCATCGACGCAAGAGAATATAATGGCCGTTGGTTCAATGATATCCGTGCATTCCGTGCTGAACCATACAATGCGATGGCACAGCAGGGTTATGGACAGCCAATGGGAGGCTATCCTCAGCAACCAATGCAGCAGGGTTATGCTCAGCCACAGGGTGGTTACCAGCAGCCTGTACAGCAGCAAGGTTTTGCTCAGCCACAGGGCTTCCAGCAGCCACAGGGAGGATATCAGCAGCCAATGCAGCAGGGTGGTTTCACTGCTCCAGCAGCTCCTGCTACTCCTGATGCACAGTCTGCACCTAACGCAGACGGTGGTGACTTGCCTTTCTAAGTATGCTCTCTCGTAAGGACCGTTACTCAAATATCTTGGCTTGGTTCGCTGAAAACATGCACAATGCCAAGAGTGAATTGAATTTTCGTAATCCGTATGAATTGCTAGTGGCTGTGATGCTGTCGGCACAGTGTACGGACAAACGAGTGAATCAGGTGACACCTGCGTTGTTTGAGCGTTATCCGGATATATACTCATTGGCAAAGGGGACGGAGGATGAGATTCTTGAGTATATCAAGAGTGTTTCCTATCCAAACGCAAAGGCCTTGCATCTGTTGCAGATGGCACAGATTGTGGTGGATAAGTGTGACGGAGAAATCCCGTCGACATTGGAAGCTTTGACATCATTGCCAGGAGTAGGTAGAAAAACCGCCAATGTGATGCTTGCCGTGGCATTTGGTAAACCAGCTATGCCTGTGGATACTCATGTGTTCAGATTGTCGCACAGATTAGGATTAGCAGATGAGGCCAAGAATCCGCTTCAGACGGAGATGATTCTGCGTCAGTATATACCAGAGTCTATTTTGAGTGACGCTCATCATTGGCTTCTTCTTCATGGAAGATACATCTGCACAGCGTTGGCGCCAAAGTGTGATGAGTGCGGTATACGAGATTATTGTAAAGAATTTAAAGAATAAGAGATGAATAAAGCATTGACAAAAACTGATTTCAATTTTGCAAATCAGAAGTCCGTTTATCACGGAAAGGTTAGAGATGTATACAGTATCGGTGATGATGTGCTAGTAATGGTAGCAACAGACCGTATTTCTGCATTCGACGTGATTTTGCCAAAGGGTATTCCTTTCAAGGGACAGGTGTTGAACCAGATCGCAAAGACATTCTTGGAGGCAACAAAGGATATCTGTCCTAACTGGTTGTTGGCAACTCCAGACCCAATGGTATCTGTTGGTGTACGTTGTGAAGGATTCCCAGTTGAGATGATCGTTCGTGGTTATTTGTGTGGTAGCGCATGGAGAGCCTACAAGAGCGGTGTCAGAGAAATCTGTGGCGTTAAGTTGCCCGAGGGAATGAAGGAAAACCAGAAGTTCCCAACTCCAATCATCACTCCAACAACAAAGGCAGAAATCGGTAAGCATGACGAGGATATCTCAAAAGAGGAGATTATCGCTCAGGGTCTTGTTTCTGCTGAGGATTACGCAGTTCTAGAGAAGTATACTTTGGCTTTGTTCCAGAGAGGTACAGAGATCGCAGCAAAGAGAGGTTTGATCCTAGTCGATACTAAATATGAGTTTGGTAAGCACGATGGTAAAATCTATTTGATGGATGAGATCCACACTCCAGATTCATCACGTTATTTCTACGCTGATGGTTATGAGGAGAAGTTCAAGAATGGTGAGCCACAGAAGCAGCTTTCTAAGGAGTTCGTTCGTGAGTGGTTGATGGATAACGGTTTCCAGGGTAAGGCTGGTCAGCAGGTTCCTGAGATGACAGATGCAATTGTAGAGTCTATCTCAAACCGTTACATTGAGCTTTACGAGAATATCACAGGAGAGAAGTTCGTTAAGAAAGATGATTCAGATTCAATCAACGCAAGAATTGAATCAAATGTTAAGGAATGCCTTGCTAAATTAAAATAAGGATTGTTCCTTCAATATATAGGAGACGCGAGTAATCACGTCTCCTTTTTGTTTGTATATGATTTGTAGAGACGCACGGACGTGCGTGTCAATGTCCGTATAAAAAGAAAGAAGACGGAATTCCTCCCGTCTTCTTCTATATTCTTAATTATAATTTGGATTATCTGTAGTAGATATGGTTGATGTCAACCCAACAACGTCCACTTGCGTCATAGTCTCCGACAAATGCAAATCTCACCATGACTTCGTGATCGTATACGTTGCGGTAACCAAGTTGAGAATCTAGGAATTGCTGGCTGTTCGTAATGTAGCATACCAAACCATAATAAGGATTTTCCCTTAATACTACAGCCCAACGATCTCCTTTCCACTCAAGTCTGCCATAGTAATAGTGGTTGTAGTCGAAGTCGTAGCGGTAACGGTGCTCTGGATCTGAATAGTAGTAGCCGTCGTAGTAGTAATAGTGAGTGGCGTAATCATCATATTCGTAGCCTCTGAAATGATCGTGGTCACTAGAGCATCCGCTTGTGATCATCGCCAATACAAAAATCAAAAATCCTAATGTTCTTTTCATTATACTCTGTAATCTGTTTTCTTTTCCACAAAAATACTACAAAAATTATGCCAATGAACAAGTTTTTTGCAGATTTCTGCATTATTTTCTATTTTTGTATTGATTTTAATGAAATTCTATATGAACAAAGACAACGAAAGATTACATAGGGTTGTCGACATATTGTCAGACACAACGTCGGTGGAGAATATGGTTAATCCTACTCGTGAACAGAGTCTACCTTCGTTATCGTCGCTTAAGAAGATTGTGCAGCTCACAAAAAGCGTCGTTTTCCCTGGGTATTTCGATATGGAGCCTGTAGGGGATGGAATGCGCAAATTCAGTATAGGAGTCGCAATAGATAATTTATATGGTGAATTGAAGACGCAGATCAGCTCTGGATTGGAGTTTGATCCGAATATTTCTGCATCTGAGGCACAAAAGAAAGCCCCAGGTCTTGCAATGGATTTCATTGAGCAGATCCCTGAGATCAGACGACTTCTTTATACTGATGTGAATGCGATGTTCGACAATGATCCAGCTGTGGTAAGCCATGGAGAAATTATTCTATGTTATCCTGTGCTTCAGGCTATGAGCAATTATCGTATCGCACATTGTTTGCTTAAAATGGGAGTTCCGATCATTCCTCGTATCATTTCAGAGATGGCTCATTCGCGTACTGGAATCGATATACATCCAGGTGCTCAGATCGGAGAATATTTCAGTATAGACCATGGTACAGGTGTGGTTATTGGAGAGACTTGTATTATAGGTAATCATGTCAATCTATATCAGGGAGTGACTCTTGGAGCTAAGAATTTCACTCTAGACGAGAACGGACATCCTATGAATCTGCCTCGTCACCCAATTATAGAAGATCATGTGACTATTTATTCTAATGCATCCGTGCTTGGAAGAATCACGATCGGTCATGATTCCATCATTGGTGGTAACGTCTGGATAACACATGATGTGCCTCCTCATTCAAAAATCTCGCAGGGAAGACTAAATGATGCTCCTACTCAAAAAAATGTTTGATTTTTTTGCTTGAAATTTTGCTTAGATTGGATTTATTGCTACTTTTGCACCAATTTTTGTAAAATAGTCTAATAGTCTATATTTATGAGGCAGTTAAAAATTACCAAGTCAATTACCAACAGAGAGAGTGCATCGCTTGACAAGTATTTGCAGGAGATCGGCCGTGAACCATTGGTTTCAGTGGAGGAAGAGGTAGATTTAGCGCAGAGAATCCGTCAGGGAGATGAGCGAGCTTTGGACAAGTTGGTTCGTGCGAATTTGCGATTTGTTGTGTCTGTGTCAAAGCAGTACCAGAATCAAGGCTTGAGTTTGCCAGATTTGATCAACGAAGGTAATTTGGGATTGATTAAGGCTGCTGAAAAGTTCGACGAAACTCGTGGATTCAAATTCATCTCTTATGCGGTGTGGTGGATCCGTCAGAGTATTTTGCAGGCTTTGGCAGAGCAGTCACGTATTGTGCGTTTGCCTTTGAATCAGGTTGGCTCATTGAACAAAATCAACAAGGCATTTTCAGCATTTGAGCAGAAGTATGAGAGAAAACCATCCGCAGAAGAGTTGGCTCGTGAGCTTGACATGCCGGAGGATAAGGTGGCTGATACTTTGAAAGTGTCTGGACGAAGCACTTCTATCGACGCTCCTTTCGCAGAGGGTGAGGATAACAGTTTGCTTGATGTCCTTCCAAACGCAGACTCTCCAGTCGCAGACCGCTCGTTGATCAACGAGTCTTTGTCTAAGGAGATCGACCGTGCATTGGATACGTTGACAGAACGTGAGAGCGAGATCATCAAGATGTTCTTCGGTATCGGTTGTCAGGAGATGACATTGGAAGAGATCGGTGAACAGTTCGGCTTGACTCGTGAGCGTGTCCGTCAGATCAAGGAGAAGGCGATTCGTCGTTTGCGTCAGAATTCAAGAAGCAAACTTTTGAAAGGTTACTTGGGTTAATAACTTCAAGTTGATGATATCAGCGGAATCTTGCTTTGGTAGGATTCCGCTTTTTTGTGTAGAGTTTATTTCTTACTTTTGCATAATTAGATTTCAATTCATATGTTCTACGATAATATTCAATTGGTGGTATTGCCAAAGCAGGCAGCGAAGGAGGATTTGTTACGTGCGGAAGTGGCGAAGAAGATAGGTGTGCGTCCCGACAGAGTTCGTCAGGTGCGTATTATCCGTAAGAGTATTGACGCCCGATCTAAAGTGCAGGTTAAGGTCAACCTTACTGTACAGGCTTTTACTGATAAGACTGTTGCAAAGCCGATTGAGTATCCTTTCAAATATGGCGACGTGAAGGATGGCGAGAAAATCGTCATCGTAGGTGCTGGTCCTGCCGGTCTGTTCGCTGCGTTACGTCTGATTGAATTGGGCTATTGTCCTGTTGTGTTGGAACGTGGAAAAGCGGTGTCCGACAGAAAGGTTGATGTGGCTCAATTATGTCGTAACAATGGGTTGAATGAGGAATCTAACTACTGTTTTGGAGAGGGTGGTGCCGGAACTTTCTCTGATGGAAAACTGTTCACTCGAAGCAAGAAGAAAGGTGACAGTGAGCGTATACTGCAGGTTTTCCATTATCATGGGGCTCAGGATTCTATTTTGTATGAGGCTCACCCACATATTGGCACAGATCGTTTGCCGGAGGTTATCAAGAAGATGCGAAAGACGATCCTTGATTGCGGCGGTGAAATACATTTTGAGACGAAGGTGTCTCATCTGATAATTGATAGTGATTCAATCAAAGGTGTTATAACTTCCGACGGCACAGAATACAAGAGTAGGGCAGTGGTGCTTGCTACTGGACATTCTGCGAGGGATATCTACCAGATGCTTCACGACGAAGGTGTCGCGCTTGAAGCTAAGGGGTTTGCTATGGGAGTAAGAGTGGAGCATAAGCAGGCTTTGATTGATAAAATACAGTATCATGCGGCCGACAGAGGTTTATATTTGCCTGCTGCGGAATATTCGTTTGTCACTCAGGTTGACGGTAGAGGTGTCTACACATTCTGTATGTGTCCCGGAGGTTTCGTTGTCCCTGCGTCTACATATAAAGGAGAGACTGTTGTCAATGGAATGTCTTCGTCAGGACGAAACTCACCATACGCCAATTCAGCGGTAGTGGTGGAGATTCGTGTTGAGGATTTGCCTGAGTTGATGCCAGACTATGAGCAGTATGGTGTGCTTGCTGGTTTGGAATTCCAGAAGAGATATGAGCAGATGGCGTATGCCAATTCGGGAGGCGGAAATAAAGCACCTTGCCAAAGACTGTTTGATTTTGTGAGAGGCAGGATGAGTTTTGATCTTCCTGAAGTTTCATATCTTCCTGGAGTAACGTCGTCTCCTATGCATTTTTGGATGCCAGATTTCATATCAAAACGTTTGCGTGAAGGATTTGTGGAGTTTGATAAGAAACGTAAGGGTTTCTTGACTAACGACGCTGTGATCATTGGAGTAGAGAGCCGTACGTCATCACCAGTACGTATTCCACGTGATGCGGAGACAATGCAACATATCCAGATTAAGGGACTTTATCCAGCAGGAGAAGGTGCAGGATATGCAGGAGGAATCACCAGCTCGGCAGTGGATGGTGACAATGTTGCAGTGAAGATTTCAGAGTGGCTAAAGAGTTGTTGATATGCAGGAGGCTCCATTCATAGGTGTTGCCCGTCATAGATTGGTTGTCGACGGTGAAGGTGTGACAACACTTGCAGCATTCCACACATGTACGTTGAAATGCAAATACTGTCTTAATCCTCAGTCGTTGAGAGAGTATGATAAGGTGACGGTGTTTACTCCTGAATCGTTGTATGAAAAAGTCAAAGTGGATGAACTCTATTTCCTTGCTACAGGAGGAGGCATCTGTTTTGGAGGCGGCGAGCCAAGTTTGAGATATGAGTTCATACGTGAGTTTCGAGATATTTGTGGGCCAGATTGGAAACTGACCATAGAGACAGCTTTGAATGTTCCCAAAAAGAATATTGAAGCGCTTCTGCCTGTGATTGACTGCTGGATTGTGGATATCAAAGATATGAATCCTGAAATCTACAAGTCCTACACAGGTAAGACGAATGATCAGGTGATGGAAAACCTGGAACTTTTGCGAGGAATACCAGACAAAGTCAAAATCCGTATCCCGTCGATTCCTGAATATAATACGAAAGAGGATCAGGATAGCAGCGTCGCCAAATTGAAAGAGATGGGCTTTTCTGATTTTGATATTTTTATTTATAGAACGGAGGTTAATAAGGGTTGATGGTTGACGGTTGATGGTTGATGGTTGATGGTTGACGGTTGATGGTTGATGGTTGATGGTTGATGGTTGATGGTTGATGGTTGATGGTTGATGGTTGACGGTTGATGGTTGATGGTTGACGGTTGATGGTTGATGGTTGACGGTTGACGGTTGATGGTTGATGGTTGACGGTTGATGGTTGATGGTTGACGGTTGATGGTTGATGGTTGACGGTTTATGGTTGACGGTTGACGGTTGACGGTTGACGGTTGACGGTTGACGGTTGACGGTTGGGCGTGTCAGATATCGAAAAATAAATGGACGTGTATTGGGTAATGATTAATATTTATAAATAATTATGAAAACAAACGGAAGAATAATTTGCGACGAATTAAAGAGAGTCAGATTGGAATTGGCAAAAGCAAATGGAATTGACTACCAGCCTACAGTTTGCAACCATCAGGGTGAATGCTCTGGCACATGCCCAAAGTGTGATGGTGAACTTGCGGAGTTGACACGTCAGATAAAGGAAAAGAGGAGTGCGAAGGTGATTGGCATCGCTCCACTAAAGATTGTTGCAACTGCTGTGGTCGCATCAACACTCGCATTGGCATCTTGTCAAGATGGCGACATGGAAGGAGATGTTGACGTGCCTGCTTCAGATACAACAGCAAAAAAGCAAAATGTATTGGATCCTAATGTTTTGCCAGCAGATTCTATTCCTGTCGAAAAAAAGTAAAAAGCGTTTAGAACTGTTGCGTAGGAAAAATAAAACATTTATTTTTGCAAAACAATCTTACAGGATTGCATCTCTCAAATATGGGGATGACCGGTTTTGACAGCGGGCAGAAGCGGTATGTAAGCATGCAGTGCGCTGGTGGCTAGCACTATAATCTGGAGACCAAAAATTTAACTGGCGAGAATAACTATGCTCTTGCAGCCTAACCGAAGTACAGTAAGTTAGCTTTATCGCGGTCAAGATGACTGCGACAAGACGTCTCCCCAAGCCCATGTCCTGAGGCGATTGGATTAGCGAGGCGCAGAATATCGGGAATAGTGTCGTTAGAGTCTGGATGACGACATGAAATTTTCAGACTAAGGTGTTGGTTGGTGGTCCAGGTCTTGCCAACACTCGAAAACCGAAGGCTGGAATAAGCATGTAGAAAGCATATTGATTCCTCGTTTGGACGAGGGTTCGACC
This sequence comes from Bacteroidales bacterium, assembly GCA_015061115.1. Taxonomy (GTDB): domain Bacteria; phylum Bacteroidota; class Bacteroidia; order Bacteroidales; family Paludibacteraceae; genus UBA1723. The sequence continues at coordinate 105,106 of SUXE01000016.1, forward strand.
CCCTCCATCTCCACGTTTAAAATGAAGGGCTGTATCTTTTGGTACAGCCCTTCATTTTTATTAAGAATTAAGAATGTGTTGTTTAGCATATTGTTACGGATTTTTTACTAATTTTGCATCCGAAAAATATATAAAGATGGATTCGGTAATTAAATTTCTTAGGAATTGGACATTGCCTTGCGCTATGGTGTTTGGCGCGACATGTTATTTGATTTGGCATTTTTTGCTTCCTGTTTCGACGCAATGGCGTGCAAATGCAGCGGATATAGTCGCTGTAGTCCAGCCGATTCTTATTTTCACGATGCTGTTCATCTCTTTCTGTAAGATAGATATCCGTGATTTGCGTTGGAAACGCTGGCATTTTTACGGACTCGCATTCCAGATATTTGTTTTCATGTTGACGGGTGGATTGGTTTATCTTTATCCTGACGGTGCTTATAGAATCTCTTTGGAGTCGGCGATGATCTGTTTTATTTGTCCTACAGCCACAGCAGCCGCTGTGCTCACTCAAAAACTTGGAGGAAATGGTGCGACGTTGGTGTCGTATACTATGTTTATCAATCTTGTTACAACTGTCGCAGTGTCGGCGATCGTGCCGATTCTGAATCCTGAGAGTGGCATCACATTTTGGGTCGCCTTTTTCAAGATTATGGCTAAGGTGTTCCCGATGCTTATTTGTCCGTTCTTTTTGGCTGTACTTGTAAGGTATACAATGCCGAATTTCCATAACAGGGTTATTTCAACAAGAAATCTTGCTTTCTATATCTGGGCTGTTTCTCTTTCCATTGCGATCGCTGTCACTGTGAGATATGCAGTCTTGGCAGAGAACCTCACCGTCGCAACAGTGATAGGCATTGGCTTGGCTTCCTTGATAGCATGTATAGCACAGTTCGCATTCGGCAAACTGATTGGCAGAAAGTACGACGACGAGATAAGTGGAGGACAGGCGTTGGGCCAGAAAAACACAGTCTTCGCAATATGGGTGGGATATACGTTTTTCTCTCCGATTACTTCAATCGCTGGAGGCTTCTACAGTATTTGGCATAATGTGTTCAACAGTTGGCAACTCTATAGGAAGAATAAGGAGAATGAGAAGAATGGAAAATGATTCTATTCTAAATAGAATACATGTCGTTTAAATACCCCAAAAAGATTATGAACAAAGCAATCCTGTTTATATTATTGTTGTTGTCTCAACTTGTTTTTGCAGGCAATAGTGTTAGTTGTTTAGGATTGAAAGGTCCAGTAAAGCGTTATAAAGGAAACTCGCAAGTTTATTATTTTGACGAAGCTGGGTATTTGACACATGCGGATCGTTGTAGAACGGTGGATATTCGTATGTCTTGGAAAGAGTGCTACAAACATGTACTTGATGAATCCGGAAATTTAATCAAAACGTATATCGCTAAAACAGAACCTCCATTTGTCGATGAGGCTATGTCTGATTCTATAGTTTATAATGATATTGACCCATTTATAGATGACTTTTACAAAAATAAGATAGGCAGACGTAGAAAAAAGATGAGCCTGTCGAATGGTGGTACGGCTATTTATTATTATAAAAAAGGTTTTCTTAATTGTATAGAATATGAAAATAAATATGAAAGTAAGGAATATCAATATATTGTAAAATATCAATGTAAATCAAAATCAGACTCTTTAGAAAAAGTAGAAATTATTTTTAAGTATTTAACAAAATCCTTGGTTGCAGATGTGGATGAAAACAATAAAATGCGGATTCGTAAATACTATGAAAAGGAAGATGATAAAATTTGTGATGAGCGATACACGTATTATGAGGATGGCCGAGTGAAACAGAAGACAATGTATCGTAAAAACTATAATATTGCTTGGGAGATAAGCAATATTGATTGTGTCATAACTTATATCTATGACGAGTGGAAAAATATGATCAAAGAAGAATGGTATTATAAGGATACAGGAAAGACATCGTTTGTGGATTATGAAATAGAATATTATGAGTGAAGATTATGGACATCTGCACTATGTGGAAAAATCATATGGATTTTCACATTCCAACGATAATTTTGCGTATTTTTGCACAAATCGTAGAGAGTTTAGGTTAAGTGCCTCCTACAAGAATTGATAATACACATATAAAAATATGACTATGGATTATTCTTTCATCCCAAAATTAAAATATCTAGCCGACAACAATTTCTTCTTGATGGCAGGTCCTTGCTGTATTGAAGGAGAGGAGATGGCTTTTGAAATAGCCGACAAGATGGTCGCTATCTGTGATAAACTACATATTCCATATATCTTCAAGGGTTCTTACAGAAAAGCAAACCGTTCACGTCTTGACAGCTTCTCTGGAATCGGAGATGAGAAAGCATTGGATATTTTGAAGAGAGTGGGAGAGAAGTATAATATACCTGTGGTGACGGATATCCATTCTGCTTCTGAAGCAGACATGGCTGCCAAGTATGTTGATGTCATTCAAATTCCGGCTTTTCTTTGCCGCCAGACAGATATCTTGGTCGCTGCCGCTAAAACAGGCAAGGTCGTCAATATCAAGAAAGGTCAGTTTATTTCTCCTGAGTCGATGAAGTTCGCAGCAGGTAAAATCAAGGAGTGTGGCAACGACAAAATCCTTCTGACTGATAGAGGAACAGAGTTCGGTTATCAGGATTTGATTGTGGACTATCGTGGCATCCCAACAATGCAGAAAATCGGTTATCCTGTTGTGCTTGACATCACTCACTCACTTCAGCAACCAAACCAGACATCAGGAGTGACTGGAGGTAATCCGGATATGATAGAGACAATCGCACGTGCAGGAATCGCAGTAGGTGCGGATGGTTTGTTTATGGAGACCCATCCAAAACCAAGTGAGGCGAAGAGTGACGGTGCGAATATGCTCCGTCTTGATTTGGCAGAGGCGTTGTTGACAAAGTTGGTGAAATTGCGTAAGACGGTAGTAGAGTTGTAATAGGTATGTTGCAGATTCAAGATACGATTGTAAGTTTCGATGTGTTGGAACGCCGATTCCTTTGTGATTTGGCAAAGTGCAAGGGAGAGTGTTGCATCGAAGGTGACTGTGGAGCTCCGTTGGAAGATGATGAGATACCCGTTTTGGAACGTCTTGTAGACGTCGTATGGGATCAACTTTCAGATGCATCGAAAGAGGTTATCAAGAAGCAGGGTGTTTGGTATACCGATCCTCAAGGCGACAAGGTGACTTCCATTGTGAATGGCAGGGAGTGCGTCTTTACAACCATAGATAAAGATGGAATGTGCAAGTGTGCTTTGGAGATAGCATACAGAGAAGGCAGAAGTGATTTCTATAAGCCAATCTCTTGCCATCTGTATCCGGTCAGACTAGACAAGGTCGGAGACTGTGTGGCGGTGAACTATCATAAGTGGGATGTCTGCAAATGCGCAAGAAAATTGGGTAGCATAAACGATCTTCCCGTCTACAAATTTTTAAAAGAGCCTTTGATACGAAGATTTGGACAAGAGTGGTATGATGAACTTGAACTCTGTGTCGGAGAGTTGAAAAAACAAGGAATGATTAAATGATGAATACGGATATTCATATTCATACGGCCACGTTGCCCAATGGAGTGCGTATAGTACATAAAGAAGATGTCTCTCAGGTAGCGTATTGTGGTTTCGCGATCAATGCCGGCACCCGTGATGAGGAAGAGGACGAGAGCGGTATGGCTCATTTCATAGAGCATATGCTGTTTAAGGGGACTGAGAAAAGAAACTCTTGGCATATCCTCAACCGTCTTGAAGGAGTGGGAGGTGAGATTAACGCATACACAACAAAAGAGGAGACATTTGTTTATTCTACGGTGTTGACTGCTGATTTTGAAAAAGCGGTCGACTTATGTTCAGATATTGTTTTCCATCCTACGTTCCCTTCTCATGAGATTGAAAAGGAGGTCGACGTGATTATAGAGGAGATCAACTCTTACAATGACTCGCCGTCGGAATTGATCTATGATGAGTTTGAAAGCATCGTCTTCAAAAATTCGCAGCTTGGCAGAAACATATTGGGAGATGCCGAGCGATTGCAGGAATATACGACAGAGAATGCTTTGCGTTTTGTGGCGAACAATTATTGTACTGACAGAATCCTCTTTTTTTCTGTAGGTAATATCCCTTTCAAAAAAGTGATGAGGCTTGCTGAGAAATATTTTGGCGACGTTACTGCGAAGTATTCAACGAAGACCAGACAGAAGTCTGCTTTGTATGTGCCAGACCATGTACGTAAGAATCTGAGTACGCATCAGACACATGCGTTGATTGGAGCAAGAGCATATTCTTTGTCGGATGAACGACGTCTGCCTCTATATTTATTGAATAATATTCTTGGTGGTCCAGGAATGAATTCCAAACTTAATATTGCGGTGCGAGAGAAGAGAGGATTGGCGTACACAATAGAATCAGCTTATACGGCTTATTCCGACGACGGCCTGATCAACATCTATTTCGGCACAGAGCATGATGATACTGAGAAATGTCTCAATGTCATATATAAAGAGTTGAAAGGGTTGCGAGAAAAAGAAATGCCGTCATCACAGTTGGAGCGTGCGAAAAAGCAATTGATGGGACAGTTAGCCATTGCCAATGAGAACCGAGAAAACTATGCTCTGAATATGGCGAAAAGTTTTCTTTTCTTTGGTATGAATGAATCCAATTCAGTTGTGGCGGAAAGAATCTCGAAAATCACGTCGAAGCAACTTTTGGAGATTGCGAACGATATTTTCGCTGAAGATAAATTGTCTACCCTTATATATACCAAATAGAAATTTTTTATATGTAGAGACGTGGAGATTCCCGTCTCTACACAATATAATGCGGAAACTTGATTTTTTGTTTGTGTAATGTTAATTTGAAACGTCAAAAAAAATGCCGAAAAATACGCAAATGATATTTTTTTATCTTAAATTTGCACATTAATAGTGTTAAGATGAATATAAATAAAAAAATTAAATAACAAAAAAAATGCAAAACAAAGGAATTGTATGGTTTCTGGTTGTTGCTCTTTTTTTGGCATGCGTGTATTCACTTTCGTTCACATTTGTCTCTAACCACTATAAGAGTGAGGCTGAGGCAGCGGCTAACGGAGATGCTCAGAAGTATAATGAGTACATGGATACATTGTTAAGCCACAACGAGTCAATATGGTCGTTGAAAGAGTGCCGTGAGAAAGAGTTGAACTTAGGTTTGGACTTGAGAGGTGGTATGAATGTGGTGATGGAAATATCTGTTCCAGACATCTTGAAGGCACTTGCAGGCAATCAGGCATCAGAGGAATCTTTCACAAAGACAATCGCTTTGGCGAAAGAAAAACAGAAGACTTCACAGAAAGACTTCTTAACACTGTTTATTGATGCATTCAACGAGGTTAACCCAGGAGGCCAGTTGGCTTCAATCTTCAGCGGTTACACGTTGAAAAATAAAATCAACTACACATCAACAAACGACGAAGTAGTAAAGGTATTGAGAGAAGAGGTTGATAGTGCTATCGACAACTCATTCAATGTGCTTCGTTCACGTATCGACCGTTATGGTGTGGTTCAGCCAAATATCCAGAAGCTTGAGGGTTCTAGCCGTATCTTGATTGAGATGCCAGGTGTGAAGGAGCCAGAGCGTGTACGTAAGTTGCTTCAGGGAAGTGCGGATTTGGCATTCTGGGAAACTACTGAGTTCTCAGAGATCGCACGTAACATTTCTGCTGTCAACGAGATGGTGGCTGAAATGAATAAGAATGCAGCAGACACAACTAAAGCAGATACAACTAAGGCCGTTGCTGCAGAGGCAACTGCATCAGACAGTTTGCTTGCTAACCTTAATAAAGATGCTGATTCAACAAAAGCAGAAGGAACAACTTCTTTGTTCTCATATTTGCAGCCTAGCATTAACTTCCAGACAGGTCAGGTTTATCCAGGTCCACGTGTAGGTTACGCTCACTATAGCGATACTGCTAAGGTTTCTGAGTATTTGAATATGGGTCGTGCGAAAGGTTTGATTCCAAGTTCAACATTCTTCGCTTGGACAGTAAAGGAGGAGTTTAACGGATACTTTGGACTTATCGCTTTGAAGTCTAAGACATTGAAGGGTAAGGAAAGAAAGGCACAGTTGACAGGTGCTAGTGTGACAGACGCACGTGCAGACTTCAACGAGCGTTCTATCTATGCTGCAGTAAGCATGGAGATGAATCAGGAAGGTGCCAAGACTTGGGCTAAGATGACACGTGAGAACATCGGTAAGTGTATTGCTATTGTTCTTGATGGTTATGTATATTCTTATCCTCGTGTAAACGGTGAGATCGCAGGTGGACGTTCTGAAATCACAGGTGATTTTACAGTAGAAGAGGCAAAAGACTTGGCTAACGTATTGAAGAGTGGTAAGATGCCAGCTCCTGCAAAGATTGTTCAGGAAGACGTGGTTGGACCATCTCTAGGTCAGGAGGCTATCAACGCAGGTATGATCTCATTTGTTGTTGCGTTCGTTCTTGTCCTTCTATATATGATTGCATACTACGGTTTGGTGCCAGGACTTATTGCTGATGCCGCTTTGGTTTGCAACGTGTTCTTGATATTTGGAGTTTTGGCTTCATTGAAGGCAGTTTTGACATTGCCTGGTATCGCAGGTATTGTGCTTACATTGGGTATGGCGGTCGACGCTAATGTGTTGATCTATGAACGTATCCGTGAGGAGTTGTCTGCAGGTAAGAATATGAAGCAGGCTTTGAAAGATGGTTACGGCAATGCGATGAGCGCTATCATCGATGCCAACGTGACAACAATCTTGACAGGTATCATCTTGGCTTATTTCGGTACAGGTCCTATCAAGGGATTTGCAACAACATTGATCATCGGTATCCTTTGTTCATTGTTGACAGCAATCTTCGTTTCACGTTTGATCTTCGATTTGTATTCAAAGAGCGAAGGATTTGAGAAACTTACATTCTCTACTAAGCTTTCAGAAAACTGGTTTAAGAATGTCAAATTTGATTTTATTGGCAAGTCAAAACCATATTTGATGGCAGCATTCGGAGTGATTGTAGTCGCTGTTGTTTCTCTGTTCGCAGTTGGTTTGCAGCAGGGTATCGACTTCTCTGGAGGTAGAAATTATACAGTGAAGTTTGAGAAGAATGTTACAACAGGAGAGGTAAAAGATTTGCTAGACAATGCATTTGATGGTGCAAACGCAAGTGTAATCACTATCGGAACTTCTGATCAGGTACGTATTTCTACAAACTTCCGTATCCAGGATACAGAGGATAATGTGGATGCTGATATTGAAGCAAGAATGTACAACTCATTGAAACCACTTTTGAATGAAGGTGTTACAGAGGAAATGTTTGTAAACCGTTATGTCGTTAATGATGGTGTGGCTTCACTTGCTGATGCACAGTCTGATATCACTTACGGTATTCAGTCATCACAGAAAGTAGGACCAACAATGGCAGATGACATCAAGATTTCTGCAGTAATCGCAGTCTTGATTGCAATGTTAGGTATCGGATTGTATATCTTCTTGAGATTTAGCCGTCTAGCATATTCGGGTGGTGCATTGCTTGCCCTAGCTCATGATACATTGTTCATCCTATTGTTGTACTGTATATTGCCGTTGACTGGAGTTGTTCCATTCTCATTGGAGGTCGACCAGTCTTTCATCGCAGCAATCTTGACAGTGATTGGTTACTCTATCAATGATAAGGTGGTCATCTTCGACCGTATCCGTGAGTTTATCCGTAACCGTAAGGGTGCTGATTTCGACAAATGTGAAGTGTTCAACTCTGCTATCAGTTCTACTCTAAGCCGTACATTCAGTACATCATTGAGTACATTGATCGTATTGGTTATCATTTTCTTCTTTGGCGGTGACACAATTCGTGGATTCATCTTCGCAATGTTGATTGGTGTAATCGTAGGAACTTACTCTTCTATCTTTATTGCAGCTCCATTTGCATGTAAGTACTACTCAGCTAAGGCTGACGAAGAGGAGGAAGCTAAGAGAATTGAGAAAGAGAAACGTCTTGCTGAAAGAGCATAAACGTTTTTTAAGAAGATAAGAAAACCGGATTTGTAAAAATCCGGTTTTTTTTTTGCTTATTTAACATGCCTTTTGAATCAATTAGGAATATTCAATAAAAAATCATTACCTTTGTCATGTAATTTTAAAATAGGGTATATGGAAAAATTTAGTTTTTTGAAGTTAGCGAAAATTTCGTTTTTGATTTTAGGTTTGTTCTCACTTACATTCACTTCTTGTCGTAGTGATGATGATGATCCTAAAACGTCTCCTTTTGATGGGCTGCCTGGAGTTCCAGTTTTGGAAGTAGGTGATTTTTATGTGCCTTATCCAGAGAATCATTCATTTCGCTCATACAATTTGAATGATGTTACAATTCTTGTCGGAGATTATAAAACAGGTCATAATGACAAGTTCAAATGTTATTTGACAATGGATACTTTGTCAGAGAGCGTGAGAATATTATACTATTCTCTTATTGATCCTACTACAGTAGACGCTTCAGATGTAGATGGACTTGCAAAAACTTTTGTAAACGATTGGTATAGCGATGACAATGGCTATGAGCAGACTACTGAAGAAACTGTGCTTTTCGCAGGTTTTAATGCAAAAAAAATCACCTCAATGCAAGTTTGGGTAAAAGATCCAAGTACTAATGAGAAAATAGAGGGACGATTCTATCATGAGCGTTATATTTTCTTTGACAGTGGTTCAAAGAAGGTTTATTCTGTGGTTATGCAAATGCCTGAGTCTTTAATGGAACGCCGTCGACCTGAGTTGTACAATATTCTTTCTGGTCTAAAGGTTAACAAAAAATAAATGATATCAGTTGATGGATTGGCCGTAGAATTTAGCGGCAGAACTCTTTTTGAAAACATCTCTTTCCAGGTCAATGAGAAAGACAGAATTGCGTTGATGGGAAAGAATGGTGCTGGTAAGAGCACATTGTTGAAAATCTTGGCAGGTGTACAGAAACCTACAAGAGGAAATGTGTCGGCACCAAAAGATACGGTGATTGCATATCTTCCTCAGCATTTGATGACGGAGGATGGACGTACTGTACGTGAAGAGGCAAGTCTTGCTTTCGAGCAACTTTTCGCCATGGAGAAAGAAATCGAGGCACTTAACAAAGAACTCGGTGAACGTACAGACTACGAAAGTGATGAATATATGGCGTTGATAGAGAAAGTTTCGGCTTTGAGTGAGAAATTTTATGCTATCGACAATACGAATTATGAAGAAGACGTGGAGAGAACTCTTCTTGGTCTTGGATTCCTTCGTTCTGATTTCGATCGTCAGACAAGTGATTTCAGCGGAGGGTGGAGAATGCGTATTGAATTAGCCAAGTTGTTGTTGAAGAAACCGGATGTTCTGCTTCTTGACGAGCCGACAAACCATCTGGATATCGAGTCAATTCAATGGCTTGAAGATTTTATTGTGAATAGTGCAAAGGCAGTGATCGTGATTTCGCACGACCGTGCCTTTGTCGACAATATCACTACACGTACAATTGAGGTGACGATGGGAAGAATTTACGACTATAAGGTCAATTATTCTCATTACCTTGAATTGCGTAAGGAACGACGTGAGCAACAGCAGAAGGCTTACGAGGAACAACAGAAGATGATCGCTGAAACAAAAGATTTCATCGAGCGTTTCAAGGGTACCTATTCAAAGACTCTTCAGGTGCAGTCTCGCGTCAAAATGCTTGAAAAACTTGAACTTATTGAGCCAGAAGAGGTGGATACTTCAGCTTTGAAAATCCGTTTCCAGCCGGCTCCTCGTTCTGGTAATTATCCTGTTATCGTGGAAAATCTGCAGAAAGCTTACGATGATAAGGTAATTATCTCAGGTGTGAATATGACAATTGAAAGAGGGGACAAGGTCGCTTTTGTCGGCAGAAACGGTGAAGGTAAGTCTACTCTTGTGAAATGTATAAAGAATGAAATTCCTTTTGAAGGAAGTTGTCAGATTGGGCACAATGTCCAGATTGGATATTTCGCACAGAATCAGGCCTCTCTTCTAGATGGCGAACTGACTGTGTTTGAGACGATTGATGACGTCGCACAGGGAGATATTCGTACTAAAATCAAGGACTTGCTAGGTGCTTTTATGTTTGGAGGAGAAGCATCGTTAAAGAAAGTCAAGGTGTTGTCGGGTGGAGAGAAGACACGTCTCGCCTTACTTAAACTATTGCTAGAACCAGTGAATCTTTTGATATTGGATGAGCCGACCAACCATCTTGACCTTCGTACAAAGGATATATTGAAGTCTGCTTTGCAGAATTTCGAGGGTACAATTATCCTTGTGTCTCACGACCGTGATTTCCTTGATGGTTTGGTGTCTAAAGTTTACGAATTTGGAGGTGGAAAAGTTCGTGAACATTTGAGCACAATCACAGAATATTTGAAAGAGAAAAAGATGCAAAATTTGAGGGAGTTGGAAAAACGCTCTTAAGAATGTCTGTTATATGATTAATGAAATGAAGAAAATTATGTTGACGTTGCTGCCTGCTACAATTATTTCCATGACATCGTGTGGTGGTGGAGAAAAACAGGTCGCTCCTACAATAGCGTCAGGAATTGACAAAACAAATTTAGACACTTTAGTCAATCCTAAAGACAATTTTTATCAGTACGCATGTGGCGGATGGATGAAAAAGAATCCGTTGACTGGTGAATATGCGCGCTATGGCTCTTTCGAACAGGTCGGCGAATTGAATAAAAAGCAGATGAAATCGCTTATTGAGGATCTGTCTACGAAGAAGTTTGAGAAGGGCAGCGTCGGAGATAAACTTTGTACACTCTACAATCTATATATGGATTCGACCAAGTTGAATACCATAGGAATCGCACCTTTAGCCGAGGATCTTCGTGCTATAGACGATATAAAAAGCAGGGATCAGTTTGTCTCATTGATAGCGGATTTGCATAAAATCGACGTGAATGTTTTCTTCACTTTCTATATTGGAGCTGACGACAAAAACAGTAAGATGAATATGCTCCACACATATCAGTGTGGACTTTCTTTAGGAAGCCGAGATTATTATCTTTCCAAGAAAGACACTTCAATGGTGAAAATACGTGAGAAATTTATCGCTCATGTGGATAGAATGTTCCAATTGTTTGGCTATCCGGCTGATCAAGCAAAGAAGTGTACTGAAGATGTGATTGAAATTGAAACAGCATTGGCTGAGTCGTTTTATACCAAAGAGCAGCTAAGAGTTCCGAATGACAATTACCATAAGATTTCTTACGACGAGTTTAAGAATGATTTTGCAGGAGTTTCTCACGTCAAAGATAAAAGAGATGTCATTCATTTTGACTGGGATACATATTTCGGAAAATTCAATCTGAAAGAAGATTCCATTAATGTTTCGCAGATTGAACCAATCAAGAAAGCGGTAGACTTGATTGTAAATTGGGATAAAGATGCACTGAAAAACTATATGAAATGGCAATTGATAGACCGTGCCGCTGGTTCTCTTGGCGATGAGGTCTACAATGCGAACTTTGATTTCTATGGCAAGGTGTTGTCTGGTAGACAGGAGCCGTCTCCAAGGTGGAAGAGGGCAGTGTCTGTGCTAGAGAATGCTATGGGAGAGGCTCTTGGAGAAATGTATGTGGAGAAATATTTCCCGGCGTCGCATAAAGAGAGAATGGTGCAACTGGTAAAGAATCTGCAGGATTCTTACGCTGAGCGTTTGGACAGCCTTTCATGGATGAGTGATTCAACAAAGGTAAAGGCGAAGGAGAAATTGGCTGGACTAACAGTGAAAATCGGTTATCCTGATAAGTTTAGAGACTACTCGTCTCTTGAGATCACGGATGAGAATCTTTGGGAAAATACCAAAAGGATAAGCAGATTCAAAGCTGATATAATGCTAGAGAAGGCAGGAAAACCGGTTGACAAGACAGAGTGGCACATGTATCCGCAGACTGTGAATGCTTATTATAATCCTTCGACGAATGAGATATGTTTCCCTGCTGGAATTTTGCAGAAGCCGTTTTTTGATATGGAGGCTGATGATGCATATAATTATGGAGCTATCGGAGTGGTTATCGGACACGAGATGACACATGGATACGATGATCAAGGCCGCCAGTTTGACGTGGATGGAAATCTTAAGGATTGGTGGACTCCAGAAGACGCTGCTTTGTTCACGCTTCGTTCAAGCAGCATCATGGAGTATTTCAACGGTATTGAAGTTGCTCCGGGAGTTTATGCAAATGGAAGATTTACATTAGGAGAGAATTTGGCGGACCATGGAGGCCTGAAAATATCATTCAACGCATTGAAAAGAGCAATGAAGACAAATCCTTTGACTGAGCAGGATGGCTTCACTCCAGAGCAAAGATTCTTCTTGTCGTATGCTGGAGTATGGGCAAACAACATACGTCCAGAGGAAATTATACGCAGGACAAAGGAAGATCCACATGCGCTTGGCAAGTGGAGAGTGAACGGTGCTCTTCCTCATATCAATGAGTGGTATGATGCTTTTGGTGTTACAGAAACAGATTCGATGTATATAGATCCAAGTAGACGTGCAAATATTTGGTAAGTAATTTTAACATTTTTTTAGAGTTGTTTGCTTATTTATTGCCAAAACTCACTATCTTTGAGTTAAATTGCGTTTTTGAAAATGCATGATTGTGAGAGTTTGAAATGTAAGTGGTTAATTTACAGGTAAAATATGTTTGTCAATTACGAAAATATTTTTTTCAAGGGTGTCGTATTTATCGCAGAGATGCTATTGTTGAATCTTCTTCTTGCGATATTGCTTCATTTTTTTGGATATAATGTTGATCCGTATTTGTCGCGAGATATGTTGCATGCGTTGGCAACGTTGGCTTATGCCGTTTCGTTTTCGCAGCATGGAACGATATTCGACCAGCCGACAGCTGTGATTGAAGGAATCATGTCGAAAGTGTTCCGCACGATCTTCTTGTTCTCTTTGATACTGATTGTGGCGTTTATACTTGCTGATATCAAGTTTTCCATCAGGTTTTTCGTACTGTTTTTCACCACTTTGTTTGGAGTGGTATTCTTGTGGCGATTCATCGCAAGAAATGTTTATCGTTATTGGCGACATTTGCCAAAGAATTGCAGTCGAGTGATTATTTTGGGATCTGGTCAGGTGGCGTCTCAAGTATATGATGAGTTGAAGAAAAGCAGAATTCAGGGATATGATGTCCTTGGAATATATGATGATAGTGATGTGTCTGAGTATAAGGTAGATGCTTCTCTTGTTAAGGGTTCGTTGGCAGATGCACTGGAATTGATTAAATCAGGAGAAGTGAATGAGGTTATCAGTGCATTACCTGCTGGAGATGGAAGTAAATCGTTCAAGATTCTTCAGGAAGCTGAACGCTGCTTTGTAAAGAGTTTGATTGTGCCAGATTTTCAGAGATATATAAAGAAAGGAGTATCTTTGATAAATGTGGCGAATGTCCCTATGATTCTATTCCGTGACGAACCGCTTGAAGAACCTTTGAATAGGACAGGAAAGCGTTTGTTTGACATACTATTCTCATCCTTTGTTCTTTTGCTTTTTTCGCCGTTATATGTGATTCTCGCGATCGCGGTGAAATTGTCTTCGCCAGGTCCGGTGTTCTTTAAGCAGAAAAGAACTGGAAAAAATGGAAGGGAATTCTATTGCTTGAAGTTCCGCACAATGAAAGTTAATGACGAGGCGGATAAATTGCAGGCGACGAAGGGAGATTCCCGCATCACCAAATTAGGTGCTGTGTTGAGAAAAACAAATTTGGATGAAATGCCTCAGTTTGTTAATGTGTTGTTTGGAGACATGTCGGTAGTTGGACCACGTCCACACATGGTGAGCCAAACAGAGCAATATTCGAAACTGATTGATGAATACATGGTGCGTCATTTGGCAAAACCGGGAATTACAGGATGGGCTCAAGTTACTGGATTCCGAGGAGAGACATCTGATATAAGTCAGATGATAGGCCGTGTCAAACAGGACGTGTGGTATATTGAGAATTGGAGTTTTTGGTTAGATGTAAGAATCATATTTCAAACTGTTTTTAATATGATAAAGGGAGATAAAGCCGCATATTAACAAGATTTTATGAATAAAAGTGAAAAAAAATTGCAGGATTTATTAAACTTATTTATATTTGCCAAACGTTAATAAATGAATTAGGATAAAACCTATTTCTAATTACCATTATTTAAGAACTGTTGCAAAATAGTTGAAAAATGAAGATAAAACACATTTTAGTAGCATTGACGATGGTCTTGCTATCTCAGACGGGACTAAAGGCGCAAGAGGAAATCGTCTATAATCAGTACTATTACAATTACTATCTAGTAAACCCTGCGGTTGCTGGAGCTGAGCGTTGTACCCATTTCATGTGGACTGGCTTTTTAGGATGGGCCGGAATGGATGGAAAGGACAATAAAGGGGAGACTCCTCGTTTTACAACGTTAAGTTTTCGTACTAGATTACGTGGCGGATTGGAACGTCTAGGAATTGGAGCTTATGCTTATGTAGACCAGAACGGTAATTCGCTACGAAGAGGTGGACAGGTTTCTTTGGGTTACCATATTCCTTTGTCTGGTGGTAGTACTCGTGGATATATGATGAAGCAGAGAGATATTACAAGACAGTTATCTTTTGCACTCGCTTGTGTTGTGAATGGCTATAGCTTTGATGAAAAGTTATATACTTCAGGATCAACAGATGCTGTAATCGCTAATGGAGGTGAAGATAAAGGATACTATTTCAATGCCAGTTTCGGTACTTATTTCTTGTTTGATAATTTCTTTGCGGGTTTGACTATTGCCAATTTGGTTCCTACAAAGTTGGAGCAGATGGGTCGAACTGAGCCTATCAGACCTATAAATCCATTTATCTTCTTGGGTTATGATTTCCAATTAGGAGATGGTATGCAGTTTGAACCTGGTGCTATGTTTAAGTTCAATATTGACCGTGATGATGATAATAGTACTACTACTGAAAACACAACGACTACAACTCAGTCACAGGGTTCTCAGCGTCAGTTGGATTTCCATTTGAAGTTTATGCAGGATGTCCCTGGCAGAGATTTCGGATATTGGGTGGAGCTTTTGTATCGTCATTCTCTTGATACTGGCACTAATCTTGATGGGTCTAAAGTCAAACCAGCGCCTTTGTGTTTGAGACCTATGGTGGGCCTTAGAATTAAGAAGTTTAATATTGGTTACACTTATGGTTTGGGCTTGACTGCTTTCAACAAGCATAACAAGGGTGACCATGAGGTAATGTTAAGTTACTCATTCTGTAAGACTCAGCATTTCTGTAGATAATAAAAATTTGATAATAGGAAGTGAAAGCGATGCTCTTGAGCATCGCTTTTTTTGTATTGATGCTCCTATATCTTTTGAAGTAGATGTGGCGAACCATATTTTTTTGGGGGAGGTTTAGTGGCGAGTCTTGTACTGGCCAAATATACAAAGAAAGATTTATGGAATGACAATCTCGTGGAATTGTTCATACATAAGGGTCATTGATGAAGTTGTTCTTAAAGTTTAGTGGACAGCAAAGAATTTTTATTAATTTTGCAGCGTAAATTTAAGACTATGAATTTATCAGATTATAAAAACATTGACGAGAGCAGCGTCGGCTTTTTGGAAAATCTTCTTTCTTCATATTCACCTTCTGGATATGAGATGGAGGCTGCTCATTGTTGGATGGATTATGTTCATCAGTTTGCTGCTGTTGACAGTGATGTCCTGTGTAATTCTTACGGTGTGATCAATCCGGATGCAGACTTTAAGGTTATGCTTTGTGGACATATTGATGAAATCGGCTTCCAGGTGATGCATATTGATGACAATGGTTTTATTTATGTCCGTAAGCATGGCGGAATTGATTTGCTGACGGTTCCTGGTACAGAAGTCGTTATTCTATCCCGTGGCAATAAAGTAAGGGGTGTGATAGGAAAGAAGCCTATTCATTTGCAGAGTGCTGATGAGCGGGTTAAGGCGTTGGAGCTGGATAAGCTTTGGATTGATATAGGTGCAGAAAGTGCTGATGAAGCTAAAGAGATGGTTCAAGTAGGAGATCCTGTAGCTGTGGTTTCTAATGTTTCATTTATAGGAAAACACAGAGTTTCCAGCAAAGGATTAGACGATAAAATAGGAGCTTTTATCGTAGCTGAAGTGATCCGTCGTCTTTCCAAGGAAGACCTGAAAATTGGTGTTTATGGAGTGGCTTCCTCTCAGGAAGAGGTCGGATGCCGTGGAGCAGTGACAAGTGCTTATAAAATCAATCCACAGGTCGGCTTTGCTTTGGATGTTGGTTTTGCGACAGATGTTCCTGACTGTTCTGCTATAAAATATGGCTCTTGTAAGTTGGGCGACGGTGCTGTTATTCGTCATTGCGCTGACAATAATGTAGCTTTGGTGCATTTGTTGCAAGACACCGCAATAGAGAAGGGAATTGCATATCAGAATGTGACTAATTCATCCGCTACCGGCGGCACTGACACATGTAAAATTCAGCTCACAAGAGAAGGTGTGGCGACGGCATTGATCTCTATTCCGAATCGTTATATGCATACACCGGTTGAAGTGTGTGACCTTCGTGATGTGGATTCGATTATATCTTTACTGGTTGAAACGATAAAGAAGATAGACGAGAATGAAATTTTTGATTTCATTCCATGCCATAATTATTGAATTTTGGAAAGAGAAGTGTTGATACACTTTATTATAAGGAGAGTTCGACGAATTGTAATTTGCAAATTCGCAATAACGGGACAATCATAAAAAGAAATGCTTTTCCACTTTATGATTGAATTCTTAGCCTCTTTTTCTCATAAAAAGGCGTTGACTTTCATTTTCGTCGAATTCACGTTATTATATGGGAAAAATAAAAGCGATTGGAGAGCCAATCGCTTTTTCTCTTTTTAGAAGTAAAATTCGATTGCACTATAAGAAGCTTTCGAACCATTCTCCTCAATTTGGATTTTGTTTTCTCTTGCTAGCCAACCTATAGCGGCATATAATTCATCATTCTTTAGTTTAGTTCCCTTTTTCAATTGTTCGAAAGAGAATTTTTCACTCGAAGATGCGTTCAAGAATCTCCAAACTACACCGGCGTTTTCTCCGATGATTCCAATTAATTTGCTCTCCATACTCTATAAATTTTAATTGCATTTATTCGTATCGCAAATATGTGATTTTTTTTTCTCTTTTGAAAATTTTTTTGTGATTTTATTTTGCGATTCCAATTAAGCGGCGTTTTTTTATGGATTGAGCTGAAAAGTGTTGGTTATCTGTTGTGTCATACTACACTTATTTGTGGAATAAAGTGTTGATGTATTCATCTACAGTACAAAAAATGTGTTATAGAGATGATTTTTTTCAAAAAAACTCTTTTTTGTTTTTTTATTTTATATATTTGCTTTCGTATTTTGTATAAATGTATAGTAGTGATGACTAAATTTTATTTAAGCTTTTTTGAAATTTAATAGGGTATATTATATATGAAAAGTAATGGTTTTATTAAGTGTTTAGCTCCTTTTGCTTTGTTATTGCTGGGAGCGGGTACTGTGGCTAATGCCCAGACGGCACCTATGGGTATGGTCCTGGTTGCGGGAACTGATTTCTCTGCTCCTGGATATGAGGATAATACCTACGTTGGTTTTGATGAAACAACCCAAGAGGGCCTTGCAGATGGTTCTTTTTCAACCGGTGTGCTTCGTATTGATAAAGATCCTAAGGCTGATGGTGTGGCTTGGGATTATGAGACAGGAGCGTCTGATTTCCACGACTCTCCTCATTATGCTGTAACTAATAATCCTATTAAATTGGATTCTGCCGCATATATGGATATGGGAGAGAAAAACTGGTATATGGTATTCTCTACTCCGAATGCATTGTCTAAGGAACCATTATTCAAATATTCGGCAAATGGATTCAAACCTGGAAGTCCTGTCAGTGTTGCGATCAAATTCTGTAGGTTGATTGATACTGATGGCCAAATTGTAGGTCAAAAAGCAAACAATGGTGGTATATGTCAATATGAACCGTTACAAGGTAAGGTCCGTGTCAATTATGATTTTATGTCACAAAACATTCATAAAGACAAGGACTTGTCTATCGATAAAACAGGAGGATGTCAAGAGGTTACGGTATCAACTGTGGCTTCTGCCAGCGGTGAGGTTATTGTTGATTTTATGCCTCAGTTTAATTCTTCTTGTTGCGCGTATTTTATTGACTATATATATATATATGGATCAATCGATCCTAAAGTTATAGCTCCTGAATCGGAAGTGTGTGCAGGAGGAGAACGAGTGGCTTTGTCTTTGGACCGTGTTTATAGAGATGTCAAATATCAGTGGTATAAAGGCAATAGTGCCATCTCTGGTGCAACAGAGCCTTCTTATTCACACGAATCAGGAAAAACTGCAGGTACAAAAACAACTTATTATTGTGAAATCACTACAAGTAGTGGAGCTAAAGTAAAATCTAAAGAGTTTACTGTAACGGATATTGAGTGTTGTTCTGATGAAAAAGGTAATCCAACATCACGAAAATTGATCTGGAAGGATGATTTTGGAACAGCCACTTCTCCAACTAACTATTGGACGTGGGATTATTCTAAAATTTCTGCGCCTAAAAAGGTGACGCATACGGATGGTACCAATTGGCAGCATGCATTACCTGCAGAAGTTGAGCCTCAGGGAGCTGATTATCATTATGTGAAAAATAATGATGATGGCAAATGTGCTGATGGAGAAAAATTTATTGAAAACCGTTATACGGTTGCTGGTAATGTGACTGCGTATGGTACTTCTGAAGGTGCTTGTATGGGATGGGTCGGCTATTTTGGAAATGGAAAAGGTCCTAACGAAAATAAGTTGGCTTTTGCACCTGACCATACATATGGAGATGATCATAGCAATGGATATGGATGCATGCTGTTCTTGAATATTGGTGCAGAGGCCCATTCAATTATTTATAGCCGTAAGATTGAAGGCTTGTGTGACAGAAAAATCACTGTGCAATGTTTTGTAAACAATTTCTCTGCGGGTACTAAACCTGTAAAGGTATATGTAAAATTGACAGACCCGCTTACGGGTAAATCAGAAAAATCTGAATCTGTAGAGAGATATGCTCAGGAAGTATCTGGATTGGGTTGGTTGTCTCCGAAAGCTACTATCCAATTGACAGGAACAGAGTTGTTGTTTGAGATTGTATCTGAAATTGGTAATGCTCCAGGACAGTCAAATGATGACAAAACCTCTCCAAATAATGATGGAAACGATTTGATCTTGGATGATATTTTGATTTATGCCTGTGCATCTCCAAGTGTCAATTTGTATTTTGATTTGCCTTCTCATTTGGAGGAAACAAAATCATGTGATGGAAATGATGAGAATGGTGACGCAATAAAGCTTTATGTTGAGGAGACTCAGATGATAAAGACAAATTTGGGTGATGATGCTCGTTATCTATATCAGTATACTGTCGGAGATCCAGAAGATTTGTCTTCATGGGTGACATTAGGCACAGCCCCTACAAAGGATATCATTTGGGATGACATAAAGAAAGCCGTTGAAGCTGCTGATTTTCCAACTAATGATAAGGTTTATTTCCGAGTTGTGATGGGTTCAGAAACAGCGTTGACTCCGGTTGATCAGGAGTTTAATCCAAACGAGCCATGTGGATCTTATTCTGTATCAGAACCAATTTTGTTGAATATAGAGTGTCCTGATTGTACAGAGCCAGCTAGTAAGATCAAAATCAAATCTGATAAGACGGCTTCAGACAAGAAGAATAAGAAGGATGTGA
>SUXE01000027.1 GCA_015061115.1 Bacteroidales bacterium
CCCGTATGGAGGGGTCATCATCACCGACAAGTCTATAGGATATACAGTGCCACTCTGTGCCATCGCCATTATCGGCAGCATGGCTATCATTAGAAGGGTGAACCAACGTCTCAGTTTCATCGTTTGAATATATTGGGCTAACGCTTACTTTTTTATCTTTTTACTTCTCAACTCTCTCTTCTCAACTCTTTACTTATGGGTGTTGATACCCTCAAAATATACAGGTTCTGAATATACCGCTGGACATACTCGGTTTGAAGAAAACGGTCTGACAATATATTTGTAAGAGGAACCGATAGAGATCTTTTTATCGACATAATACACCTGATTAGGCTTCAACAAAGCGATATCCAGCATCTGTCCGTCATCTTTCTTACGATATACGACAAATCTGTTGATAGGCTCATTTGAAGTGATCTCCCAATCCAATCTGATCTCCTTTTTATCTTCATTCACAACCAATACCGCCTTTAGATTTCCGATACAACCTGGTCGTTCTCCCTTCGTCAACATTCTATCAGAATGGGAATTAGAAGCATTGCCCACCTCGTCATAAACAACCATGAAATACTGGACATACTGACCTGGGAACTCCTCTTTTTCCTCATATTTAGACGGTTTTTTCTTCTTTTTCAAATCGTATGTCTGAATCAGACGGACCTTGCCGGTGTCATCAATCTGACGATACAATTCCATACGGTCAAGATCAATAGAAGGAGAATTCTCCCACTCCACAATAACCTTCGACTTAGGCTGTTTCAAGAACTTGAAGGAAACAGGCACAGGAGGAATTGTATCAATCTTCATCACCTTCACTGCCTCCGACCATTTTGAACGGTTGTAGTTTTTGTCTATCGCATTCACACGGTAGTAAGCCACATTTGTCAATGTGTTCAGCGGAAGCGTATCTTTATAAGTTGTCAGAGCGTATATTGTCGGCGTCACATTATAGTAATCCATTTCATTGCCAGAGTTTGAAATAAACAACTGGTAACCCAAGATGTCTGGCTCTTTATTAGGATCCCATGAAATATTTACGACACCGGAAGAATCCATCACAGCTTTCAATCCTGTCGGTGCGACGGGAGGGATGGTGTCTGCGCGGAATGACATCTTATAGTTTGACTGTTTCTCCTGTGTTTTTTGTGGAGTATCCTTCACACCTACAGCAATCACAGCATAATATTGTGTGCGGTCGTATCTTGTAGGCAGTTTATAACTACGTTTGTTGGCAGGGATCAGTTCACTGTTCTCATAGCTGAACGTCTTGTAGTCTGGAGTTCGGCTGATCTTGAATCCTTTGATCTTCTTCTCATATTTTTTGTCGAAAGACCAACGGATCTCCTCCGACTTGTTGTCTACGATAATAGTATCTACCTTCAAAGGCAACTTGTCAAAATTGAATTTTGGTTCTCCCTTCACCACCTTTGAATAAGGGCCGTAGAAACCGAATGGCGAATATCCTGCCATACGATAATAGAAAGTGCCCTCTTCCGTAGGGAATGTGTCACGGAAGACAGCCAGATCAGACATCTCATCCTTAGAATAAGCCTGGACGAAAGGTCGTTTTCTCAACGGTTCAAAATGGATGCTGTCCGTACTGCGCTCCACATTATATGCAGAGTAATAGCCAGTGAATTTGGCCACGCTCCACTCAAAGTGAACAAATTTCTCATCGAAATATCCCTGAAAATCCTGAGGTGTAGGAAGGACTGTCTTTTTAGACATATCAACCACGACAGTTGACACATTCACCTTCTTTGACTTCTCGTCATCAGCGAAAATGACACGGTATTCATAGCGGGCTGTTTTGTCCACATTCTTGTCGACGTAGAGGAGTGCGGCCGCATCAGCCACCTGTTTGTTGATATCACATGAGAACAACGCCATCATGTAAAGCAACGCATCCTCCAGTTTCACCTCTCCTGGGACTGACTCCAGTCGAGGCTCATACGGATTAGCTGCGGCTGGCACATCAGAAGAATTTCTTTCTGCCGACGGATATAACACCTCCTTAATTGTCGATGCGTCCGGATTGACCGCCTCCATAATAGCGAGACGTTCGTTGGAAGCTGGTTTCAACACAGACGAGATATTTTTCCATGTTTTCTCGCCCACCGCTTTACGCTGCACAAGATAACCTGACTTCACACTTCGCTTGAACAATGCCTCTGAACCTGGAGCCCATCTCAACGAGACAGAATCACCATGGTTGAAACTCAAAACCACAATATCCTTATCTGCAGCCCAACCATTTCCAAAGAAAGAAAAGAGGGTCACGAAAATGAGAATAATTCTACTTATGTATTTCATAATTCTATATTGTCACATTTGCGGACGTCATAAAAACAGTCCAAAGTTACTTATTTTTTGAGAATCTTGTGAACAGACCGCCATCTGGCAGTCCATTCACGTCTTCCCTTTATTCCTCGCTATTCACATCGATAGCTCTGCCCTGACTGTCAGTGGCTTTCTCTTCTTCAATCAAGTCATTAAACTCACTACCGTCATAAATAACGCCATTGTCCTTACGTCCCGGATCACATGGAGATCCGTGAGTATACTTAGCATGGGCATGTCCACGTACCATGCCACCCAATATTCGATACTTAAAGGCAATGTTTCCTTCCACAAAGACTGGTTTTGGCACCTCACCCATCAAGTCGGCAGCGGCAGAGAACTCGACGATCTCAAACTTCTTCTTTCTGAACTTGATACCTGCAGCCGCATCCAAGTAGACGTAAACCTGACCCTTAGCACGGTACTTGCTTGACGCTTCCGGACAGAAATCTCCTCTTACAACAAGCACGTCTATACCACCAAGGAAGTCAAGATCAGCATAGATGAAACTGTTAAGATGGACATCAAATGCAAGAGCCACACCGAACGCGAATCCTGTTCCAGCCTTGAACATATCAGAGTGGTCTGTAGATGTTGCTGTAGACTGTGTAACGTTGAACATCGCTGAGATCTTCGGATCCAATGGAGGCAATGTAGTAGGAATATCATGACCGAACATCAAATATGTCGAGCCATTGATCTTCTCCATAAATGTCAACTTGACAGGTGACGATGCGGTACCGATGTGGCAATACCACTTCGATGGCTCTGTGTGGAGCTGCATTGACGCACCCTCTTTGATAATATTCTTTATTTTTCCTCCTGTCTTGGCATCAACATCAAGATCAAAGATATTGTTCTCGAAGTCGTATTTACACTCTATAGTACCAACCATGAACGACTCTGAGAAGTTTCCTCCCTCACCTTTTCCAAGGATTCCTACTCTACCGTTCAAGAACATGTTGCTGACACCTCCTGAGCTGCTGAACTCCATTCCCATCTCAGCATTAGCGTCGATCAAATTATCCTGTGCTCCGTAGAATCCGATTCCAGCACGGAATCCAAACTTAGTAGAAGGATCTGGTTTGACCTCCGTCACCTTAAACTGGCTGACATCGAAAGTAGGTTTAGACTTACTATACAGAGCCAACGACACAGACTTCAAATATACAGCTGGCGGGAACAACACAATTCCCGGAGGCATACTTGAGTAACCTGAGACATACCAGTATTTATACGTCTTTTTATTAGGATCATTATATGATGTCTTTCCGAAGTAAGCAGTCAATCCCGCATCTATCTTAGGAATGTTCATAGACAGATTGACGCTTCCCATAAATCCGTCTCCATAGATTTCATTATCCTTAAAGCTGCTAATCTTTCCGTTCAAATGGAATGATGAATAATCGATGTTGACGTCGATCTTTTCAACCTCCAAACCAGAGAGTTTCCAATCGTTGGCTCCAACATTTGCTATCAAATTGAATTTGGCATCCACAGAAGCTCCTTGTTTCTCATCATCTGGCGACTCCTTGCCGATCAATGTCAAGTTGACATCAGCAGCCAAGATCGCCTTGTCTCCTCTTGATTTTCCACTCAACGATTTTATGCTGAATGGCAATCCGTGCAATGCCGGCACATCCACACCATTCAAAGAGAACTTTCCTGCGTCAAAGTGAGGCGATCCAGAACTGATTCTCAATCCTTCGAATCGTAAGCCATCAAGAGTTATCAGTTTATTGCCGACGATATCCAAGCCTCCGTTCATAACCAAAGTATAGATATTCTTATAATCTGTAACATTGGTCTCCTCATTTGTCACTCCGACATGCTCATACTGGAAATATGTTCCCTGACCCAATGTCAAAGTTGTGGTCTCGACGAGAGGTATATCATACTGCATATCCTTCTTCACCTCCGTCTTCAGATCCACACACAAATGGTCGTTGGCATCCGTATACATCTTTCCGTCAATGCCTAGAACCAATGGATTTTTATTCTTATCCTTCAACGGCTTGATTGTCACCTCTCCTGCCAAGCCACCGCCAGAAACCTTGCCGCCAGACAATCCTAAGCTGACACCTGTAAACTTAGCTTCGATTGTTGAGTTGTTTTGTGATTTCTGATCCTTCTTATCTATAGTTGCCTCAAACCAGCCCGACACTCCCGTCTCATCAATCAACATATTATAAGCATCCGCCTTTACTGGAAATTCTGGGAACTGTTGACGCAAATCCACTGAAAGAGTCTTGATTGCGAATCCAGTCCAATAAGCGTCATCCCCTGGTCCGAACGGAGATTTGTAACCCTTAGGGAACTGGAAATTATCCGCATTTCGAGACGTACTGAAGTCGATGACAACCTGTTGTGCCTGATATATCACATCCTGAGTGGCCTTAATCTTAAATGGAGATTCAAGTCCTGCCACAATAAGGATATCGTTCAGATCTGAGACCTGCAATTCAAAGTCTGCTACCAACGAAGAGTCGTTATCGACATCTTCAGCGTCCGCATCAACTGGGGCTGCATCCGCATCATTTCCATCAGCTGATTTGCCATCTGAGCTTTTGCTATCCGCACTTTTTTCATCAGCAGATTTGCCATCCACATTTTTCCCGTCATTATTATCGGTCTTTGCTTCAGGATTTGCAGGGTTAGCATCCTTTTTAGGGCCTGTCACCTCAGCATTATAGATGACCTTGCTTGTGAAACGGACACGACCTTTCAGATACATCTCCTTGAATCCGTTACAATCGAAATCAACATAAGATTTATCCTCGAGATCCAAATAGATCTTGCCCTTGGAAATCGGGAATGTCGTATATCTTTTGTTGACATATCTTTTATCCTGTTCAAGATAAATCTTCGATTCACCTTTTCCCATCAAGACAACATGTTCGCCCCTAAATGAAACAGTGACCGGTTGCTCACAGACAGAGAAAGGCAATGTCCAATAGGCATGGGCATTAAATGCAACAGCTCCAGTGTCGGCTTTATAATCTCTGCTATACGCCAACTCGTCGAGTGAGATCTCAAATTTCATACGGTTGGATGTCATACCGACAGGCATCGTATAGGCGAAATTGACTACATTCTTGACATTGTTTATCAATCGAGCTGTCTTATCCTCCAGAGTATTAAAATGATTTCTGAGTCTTGTAGCTGTTTCAGAGTTTCCAGTGACATTATTTTTGAGGTCGCTGATCATACCCTTCAAGCTGTTCAGATCCATCTTCTTAAGATCGTCGACATTAAGATTCTGTATGCTCTTAATTGTATTGTTCAACTGGTCAAGCGATTGGCTGGCAGCATTCTTGCCTTCATTCATAATGTCGGATGGAGCGTTTGCAAGTTCATCTCTGATAGTCTTAAACTCATCAAGCAGATCTAACGCCGAATCCTTTACCTTATTGACATTATCCTTAGCTATCTTTTGCGAGCTGCTCACGATGCTTCTTCCCGCAAAGGCCTGTCCATTGCAGAAAAGGAGCAGCGTCAAAAAAAGAGCCACTTTGGTCAACCAATCAAATTTAAATATCGCTTTTTTCATCGTCTGTTAATATGCTAAAAATTGACACGGTATGTCAGATTACTTAATGACTCAAATTTATTATCTCCCGTCACCATCGCCGCCAAGTATTTGGTGAAACCACTGCTTAAAGTGAACGAATGTGTAGGGGCTTTCTTGCTTTCCGGTTTGATTGTATACGACGCGTTCAGACCAGAGTTTAGAAGACCGCCGTCTTCCCTATCCTTCACCACATTCTTATTATATGCCACGGATAGGCTTGTTGAGAGTTTTCCTTCAAAGAAGCTCTTGTTAAGAGCAGCTCCCGGACCATAATACAAAGAGTTGGTCATCGTAGCGTCGCAATAATTGGCATTGAAATATGCGGACCAGCCCAATGCTATTTCCTCAAACTGCTGAGAGAAATTCAGCGATCCGTTGTAGAAATCGGAATAGGAAGTCAGTTTATCCTCAGTCAGCATATTAGCGCACTGGTATGACGTCGTCAAGGAAATCATCTCCTTCACCTTCTTCTCCCCACCGATATTGAATGCGTTGGTCATAGAGATGCAACGTGACACCTGATAATAGTTCAATGAATCCAAAGCGTTGGTGTAGTATGGATAAGAGATCGGCTTCACCTTCGTGTATGTGTTGAAGTTGGAGAAATTCAGATTCGTGTTCCACACTTTTCCCGAATTGTATCCGATATTTGCAGAGTAGACGACGTGGCGTGTATCTGTGGAACGATCATTATCCAGATTATTATACTGGAGGCCGAAATTTCCAGACATGAATAGTTTACCGTCAAAAAGTTTCAGATTAGGAGCGACAGTAATGTTCTGCTCATCCTCGTTGAAATAGTATCCGCCCAACGACGAATAATATGGAGCGATACGTTCATATTGCAAAGACAATCCGAACACCTTACCCTGATAACCAAGAGAGGCGTTGAACGCATCCGTCATCTTCTCCGACTGTTTCCTATGGAATATCTTGTCGATAAAAGTAGTTGTCACCACAGTGTCCAACTGATCATTCAGAAGATTCATATTGTAGACGGAAAGAGCATACTCCACATGGACATTGAAATATTTCAAGAACGTCTGAGTCACCGCAGCGGAGACAGCCGTGTTTTTCCTAGGAGCCATGAAACACTCCTCAGGGATGTATCCCGTCAACGAATTCTCCTTGTCCTCACCATGGAAGAAAGTCACCTCATACGATCCTGTCTTACCGTGATACGCCACCTTTCCGGCGTAGCCCATACGCTTATAGCAGACATAGCCGACATTATCCTTGACAGGATCATACTCCACAGCCTTGTTCAAACGGCCATACATACCGGAGATCTCCCAATTGCCAGGAGTCAGCTCCACGCCCACGCCATTGAAATCGTGATCGGAAAGAGTATACTTGCCAAGAGACATCACATTAGTGCCGACCAAGAGATGCACCCACTTATAGCGAGGGTCCAGTTTGAAACGGTTGAACGGCTGAGTGTAGCTTCTCTGCGTGTTACTCAACGAGAAAGAGAAAGGCATCGCAATACCCCAAAGGTTAACGTTGAGATTACCATTGAGGTAGAAAGCATACGGATCACGCTTCACCAGGCTATCGCTACCGGCATAGAAGTCGTTGGACAGCGACAAACCTCCATTAGCCTTGAACCCCTTCTTGAAACTGAACTCATCCAGATTCTGAGAAGTGGTTGTGATGTCAGCGTGAGCAGCCACCACAGAGAATAAAAGGATGCCCAGCAGGACATAGAGCTTTTTTCGTATCATTTTCTTTTATTCAAATTGTATCTTTTTTAATTCATCTTTATTTTTTCGATTTCGATTCCTGATTCCGACACCTGCTTCGCAGGAATCGCCAAGAAATCAAATATGGCGTCACTTCGTGATACAGGTTCTACGAACCTGACGACACACGCTGAACTCCTCACCCAATGGTCGTATCCACTTTATCGCTTGCAACGACAGCCGACTACCCAAAATGGTTGATGGCGACGGGATGAAATCATTTATCATCAATAATTAAAGCCAAACATCCACAAAGGAACAATATTACCGTGTCCGATTTCAATATCATCTTTCACTATATAACCACAAGGCAAATTGTCTATTTGTTTTTGACCTTTTTTCTTTCCTCCGATTTCGAATGTATATTTTTCAATTTCAAAATCAGACCGTCGAGATGCAAACAATTTGTTTTTTACCCTCATTTGATTATAGAAGAACGTTTCTCTGATGTTGCCAACATCCGGATGTCCTCCAGCCAAGACAGTCATAAGAGAAGGGTTGTCGATATAAACCTTTTCTATTTTTCCAAGTGCACGCATTCCTACAGTATCATCCCTCAACATTCCAATCATACCAGCCCGTTCCAAATAGATAAGATAATCAGGAACATTATTTTTGCTCACACTCAATTCCCTTGCCAAATTATCTGCATTGGGTTTGTATGGAGCCAAGGTTGAAATCACACACAGCATCTGTTTTAGTTTGCGAGCAGTAGAGGCTTTCAGATCAGCATATTGAGCAATATCAGACTCTATTGTCTGAGCCACAACCTGCTCCATTCTTTGCCAAAAGCCATAATCCATAGCAAACGGATAATATCCAGAAGCCAAGTAGTCTCTAAACAAAGGCAGAGGATGTTTCAACATAGGAACAGACACTTCATGATTAAGAATCTGTTCCAACGAATAGACTTCCGATTCTATTTGATGGAAAAGGAGCAGATACTCTCTGAAAGACATGCCCTGCATCTCATACATCAAAACCCTTCTACTCAAGTCAGACTCTCCCTTTTGTATATCCAACACAGAAGATCCTGTGAAAGTGACCTTCATATCAGAATGGACATCAT
Organism: Bacteroidales bacterium; assembly: GCA_015061115.1. GTDB lineage: Bacteria > Bacteroidota > Bacteroidia > Bacteroidales > Paludibacteraceae > UBA1723. The sequence goes on from SUXE01000027.1 coordinate 8,723, forward strand.
AAATTTGTTTTAGTTCCTTGCTCCATCCCTTGTATTTGTGAACCTCATCAATAAAGAGATGCGTTCCTCCCTCTTTAGCAAAATCATCAGCCAATTCGAGCAAAGAATGAGAAGAAAAATAAAGACTGTCCGCCGACACATAGAGCATGTTTTCCAGATTTTTGTTTTCAGATATGTATTGCAGCATCATAGTAGATTTACCGACTCCACGAGGGCCGACGATACCCACCATTCTTGCATTCCACAACACTTCCGAATACATATAGCGTTTATGCTCAAGCGGGGTCTGCTTAAGCATCAAATCCATATATGTATATAATTCCAAATCTATCATACTCTTTTTTCTTTAACACAGTGCAAATATACATATTTTACCTCAATGAGGGACATATATGTATATATTTATCCCTCATTGAGGGATTTTATGATCATTTCCTGATTCCGACACCAACTTCATTGGAATCGCCAAGAAATCAAAGATGGCCTTGACTTCGTCAATACAGGTTCTACGAACCTGCTAACCATCAATCATAAACCTTTAATCATCATTCTTCTTTCTCTTCCTCCTCTTTTTTCTCTTCTTTTTTATACAACCCTCGCTCCTCCAACATAGAGATAAACTGATGCTTGTATTGACACTGCAGACTATCTGTTGGATCTTTATCTTCTAAATAATCTGTAAGTAATCTTTTACTTCCATAAGTTCTCTTGAATTCCACATCATTCTTAAAACAAGCGCCTCTTTGTAAAAGATCAATCGCCATATCATACCTACCTTCTCTTATTGCAGTATTGATAAGTTCACCATCTGTATCATATTTTATAATATCCAAATTCACCATTTGAAAATAGTATTTAGAACGCTTTTCATCCAAAATACAATAATTCAAAGCATCAACCAAATTTTCTTTGTATACCATATAAGATGATTTTAAGAGTTCATTGAAAATTATATCATTATTTTTTTTTATGGAATATCGTATAGGAGTATACGTATATAATAATCCATCTGTACAACATGTTGGATCAGCACCATATTTTATCAAAATTGGAATTGATATATATTTATCTTTTTCTACAGCATATGATAAAACCGTTGACCCAAAGACATCTTCTGTTTCATTAATTAGTTCCGGACTTTTGTCTAGTATTTTGCAAATAGATATTGAATCCTCTTTATCTACAGCTATAGCTAAATCTTCTATGTCAGTATAATAAAAAATTTTTACATCTGATGGTGTCAGTATAGGATACAAATATGAATTTACAACTTTAATCCATGGAATCTTAAAAAAAAACACATAACCCAATAGTAACCATAAACACACCTTAACCTTATTTTTCATTTCTAATTCATTATTTTAGATCCCAATATTCCAAAAACGTTTTTATCTTATGTTTATCTCCCATATTGAGTTGTTTCATTTCTGGCTTATCGCTTATATCTATTGAAATAAAAATTCCAGTACGATATGTTGCGTCTTCATTTAGATCCATTATTTGTAAACCTTGAAGAACATAAGTTGCAACATCTACAGCTTCTCCTTTTATTACATAATTCAATACATTATTTTCTCCTGAAGAAACAAAATATAAAGATTCGGTCGAAATTTTCTTCATATCAAAATTTTCAAGTTCTTGTTCCATTTTTTTTATATATTCATTATATAGTTTTATAGGATTTTCTGTTTTTTTAATAGAATCTTCCAATTCTTTAATCTTATTCGGATTTAATTTTTTTATAGCAATACAAGTTTCTTCCGAATAAGGAGAGTATTCATAAACATCAGTATCAACTCCTTTTTCATCAGATAAATTACAATTTTCTATCTGTTCTCTCAGACTTTTAATATTTCGTCGATAACTTTGAATTTTTGATTGAAAATTTTCAATTATATTTTTAACAATACGGATTTCTACATCATACTCTTTCTTTAATTGATCCGTCTCATTGATTTTATTTTCTTTTTGGAAAAAATCCTTTGTCGGATTTGAAGTCGCAGCAGGATTAAAAGTTATTGCCTGACGACCTGTAGCCAATGCATTACATGTGGCTAGTCCTCCACCCAAAGAATGTCCCACAAAACACAAATCAAAACCTTCCTTTTCAGCAAATTTGTTTAATTTGATAGCTGTTGCTACTGAATGTACATATTGATATAAATAAATGCCAAAAATTTGTCCTATATCAGTCATTCCATCTTGTATCAAACCGTGATTCCAAACCTCTGTTTCAATATCCGTACCAGCCGTAGCGTAACAATATTTTTTTCCGGATTTATGTTTGTACAATTTAGATTTAAAGCCGCAATTATAATGATTCATAACACATTTTTTTACCAAATCATCATCTTCATTACACGCTATCCAGTTTGTCTTTTTCAAAACGACATCTAAATCAGAATCCCCATATACATGAGCGGCCAAAATAGCAGCTTCATTTTTTGTTATATCCAATGCATTGGGATTCATCAATAAGTATTCGACTATATTCATTGCCAACTTTTCAAAATCAATAGTTTTGTCAGAAGGGACAAATTGTATTGTACAAAGCAAATCACCATTTCCATCATAAAATGGTATCATCACATATGAATTCCCATAATAAAGAGCTTTTACTCTTTTATCTTTGTTATAACAAAACTCCTCAACTTCATGAATTTGGTAATTCGAAATCACAGGATTATTTACAAATGACAAAACACAAATTCTTCCTTCGAATATAATATCTTTGTTTTTTTTGCGAATTTCTACATTTTCAGAATAATACATCTTACGCTGTTCGTAATTTGCAAATTTATATTTTTTTGATTTTGCAATTTCATTTAAAACATTTGGAAGATTTGCATCTTCAATAAAATACCAATCTGAATAAGTCCAAGCTCCTATTTTGGGATACTCTGGAGATATCTTATTCTTATTTGACACTCCGCTAAAAAGTTCCTTAAACGCCTCTACTTTATCTTGCTCTGAAGAATTAAACTGGAAAAAACTATATCCTATCCAATGGAATCTATCAAAGAAACCCATTCCATCCTCATCATCCTGGAACAATCCCCACACAAACATGACGGAGTCTTGCATGACTCTCCACTGGTAGTGAGCCAAGAAATCGTTTGGTTTGCTTGTGTTGTAGTCCATTATGTTGTCGGTCTGTGCCTTCTTTTCCGCCAATCCGTCGTAATCGAAGGTATGCTGCAGTTTGTACACACCATGTCCTATCTCATGGGCTACAAGACGGCCGAATTTTGGTGCATCATTCACCTTATCCTTGAAAATATATCCCACTGCCTGTCCTCTTGGCATGTCGCCCTCGGTATCCTTAAAATTATCTTCCTGTGCACGGTTCACCACAAA
>SUXE01000017.1 GCA_015061115.1 Bacteroidales bacterium
AATATACTCTTCCATACTTAAAAAATTAAATAAAAAAAGGAGTTCATTTTGAACTCCCTCTTGCGGTATGGACGGGACTCGAACCCGCGACCCCATGCGTGACAGGCATGTATTCTAACCAGCTGAACTACCACACCATCGTGCAATTCCTCAATTGCGAGTGCAAAAGTAGTGCTTTTTTTTGAATCTGCAAATCTTTTCCTGTTTTTTTACAAAAATTTATTATCCAGAACATAATTGATGTCTTTAAGTTATGAGATCTATACTGATAGATATTTCCAGTCATCTTTACGAACTGCCCCCAAAAAACTTCCGACAAAAAAAGTTTTGCCATGCAAGTAATAAAAAATTACCACATAATTTTCTATAAACACTGCCATACGATCATTTTTTCCATTACGTTTAACTATTTTTAACAGAAGAATAAGCCACAAAAAGCACAAAAGTACCAAACAATTCAACTATTCGTACTTTTATTTGGTATTTTTAGGAGAAAATAATCATTTTTCTTAATCATTTAGTTTGCATTATAAAAAAAATATCTACATTTGCACAAGGAAGTAAAACAAGAAGGATTTAATACTGTTACCACATAAAATTTATAGGAAGTACAGAAATACAGGCGATAATGCTTAGTTTGTATGTTAAATCCAGACACCGTACTATTCACTTAGTTTTCCAGCGGTAAAATTAGCATTAATCTTTCAAGTTAAGTAAACTAAAAGGTTCTTCTTCCATAGAAAATCTTCTTTACCGAAGAAAGAATTAGAACCGGGAAAGATTCAAACTTTAAGGACTAAACAATAACATTCATAGAAGTAACTTCGTCGTGACGACGAGGTTATTTCGCTTTTTAAACGGTTCCTTTATTTATCTCATCTTTCACCAATCGTACAGACAATCTTTTTACGGATTCTATCTCCGCTTTCCGAAACTGCCTCAAACAATAATACATATATTCCCGTCGGCAACATTTCCCCAGCGTCGTCTGTTCCATCCCACTTGTAAACACCTTCCCTATCAAGCAAATGATATTCAAAAAGTGTCCCAATTTGGGTTCCAAACCTATCAAAGCACGATAATGTTCCCTTAAAATCTGGTTTGGGGAAAGAATACTCAATGATAATTTGCGGAAAATCAGCAGTTATAAAACTTTGGATACAGACGATTTCTTCTTTTTTACCTGATGATGCGGAATTTTTTCTTCCCGGTGTCGCCCCTCCACATTCATCAGATGCGGATACCCATTCATCACTATCGAATGAGACTCTTTCCAGGCTCCTACCCTTGTCGACAGTTGAAAACTGGCTGTGCATCTTCGGATCATAAGCAAATTCATCCAACACATTATCCTTTTTGTCGAGCAAAACAACATGGGCTCCACTATTGCTTAAAGCAGGCATTTTTTCCAAAGAGAAAGAGACAGCACCGTCGCCACATTCATATTTTTCACATACATTCTCCACATCCCTACTCAATATTATATATGTATGCGGAGGAATCGCATCATTCGCGTCGCTTGAAAGTGGCGTGATATAATTAAGATTTCCATTTGCTTTTCGTGTCGCAATCGACAATGACTTAGCAGAAATCCACGTATCGCTCATATTATATAATTCCACAAATTCGCTCTCTCCCGTCGCAACGTCAAAAAGAACCTCATTCAAAATCACATCCCCTTTCTTCGCTCCTTTAGAAAAATAGATTTTCAAAGGTGAGCTGGAGCAGTTGCCACGGATGTCGCATATGGAAACTGGAATCTCATACTCGCCAAACGAATCCGCTTTAACAATTCTGAATCGTGTCTTTTTCTCATCACTCCCCAAAAATTCCAAAGCGTCTCCAGGGTCGACGGAAAGGCTCTCCACTTTTATTTTCTCACTCCACAGCACAGTAATGATTGAGTCTGAAAAATCCATTCCTGCCACATACGGAGGTTCATTGTCAATAAAATCCGAATGGATAGAGATTGAATCAAACACAAAATGCTTGGTACGAGTCTTTGAAAAATGCGGATTCAGAATAAAATAGGAAGATGTTTCAATATCTTTATCATTAGCGGTGAAGTCGACGGAATAATCCTCATCATCATTGATTTTACTTTTCAGAGTCCAATTGCCATCATTGTCCGTCTGCACCACAATATCATACTGCACCTTGCTGAAATTCAACCGCTTCTTTTCTGATGCCCCCAACTTTTTCTGCACACCATCAACAGATTTCCACAAAGCGATCTCATCGTTCGACTTTCCAAGCAAAAGATAGTAGCCAGACAGCGTGGAATCCGTCACATCAGTAGATGAAGACGCGAGATATACAGCAAGATAGTTGGAAGACGAAGGATTCAGATCCATTCTTCCGCATAAATGCCACGTGGAAGAGATTATAGCATCAGATTTTGTGGAAATAGACGAAGAAGATACCGTATTCTCGGCATCAAGCCTCAACGATTGATCCTCAATTAAAAAAGAAGCAGTGTCGCCCGACCAAACATTTTTCCATTCTGTATCTGCAAAATGCAGGACAAAACAATAAATTAAACCAATAAATAAATTCATATTACAATTTTTTACTAATTTTGCACTCCAAAGGCTAATCCGCCTACAAAAGTAAGAAAAAGTTTATAATTAAAAAATAAAAAATGAAAGTAGCAATCGTCGGAGCCAGTGGAGCTGTAGGACAGGAGTTCCTAAGAGTATTGGCAGAGAGAAATTTCCCAATGGATGAGTTGGTGCTATTCGGATCAGAAAGAAGCGCCGGACAGAAATACACTTACAAAGGCAAGGAGTACACCGTTCAGCTTCTAAAACACGGAGACGACTTCAAGGGAGTAGATATTGCTTTCACATCAGCAGGAGCTGGAGTTTCAAAAGAATTCGCTGCAGACATCACTAAGTTTGGTGCTGTAATGATCGATAACTCAAGTGCATTCCGTATGGACAACGACGTTCCATTGGTAGTGCCAGAGTGCAACGCAGAGGATGCTCTTGTACGTCCAAGAGGAATCATCGCAAACCCTAACTGTACAACTATCATGATGGTTGTTGTGCTTCAGCCACTTGAGAAGTTGAGCCACATCAAGAGAATCCACATTGCTTCATACCAGGCAGCTTCAGGTGCAGGTGCAGCAGCGATGGCAGAGCTTGAGCAGCAGTACAGAGAGGTGTTGGATGGTAAACCAGCAACTGTAAACAAGTTCGCATACCAGCTAGCATACAACGTAATTCCTCAGATTGACGTGTTCCAGGAGAACGGATACACTAAGGAAGAGATGAAGATGTTCAACGAGACACGTAAGATCATGCATACAGACGCAGCATGTTCAGCAATGTGTGTACGTGTCCCATCACTTCGTTCTCACTCAGAGGCTGTATGGATTGAGACAGAGAAGCCAATCGATGTTGAGACAGCAAAGAAAGCTATCGCTTCAGCAGAAGGTGTTCAGCTAATGGACGATCCTGCAAACAAGGTATATCCAATGCCATTGTTCCTAGCAGGTAAGGATGATGTATACGTAGGACGTGTACGTAAGGATCTTGCAAACGAGAATGGTTTGACATTCTGGTTGGTAGGAGACCAGATCAAGAAGGGTGCCGCATTGAACGCTGTTCAGATCGCTGAGTACCTTATCAAGGTTGGCAACGTAAAGTAACCAATTACTTTTCATAATAAACAACGAGGTTGTGTCTTGCGATACAACCTCGTTATTTTTTTATATCTTAGCAAGCAAAATAGAATACCGATATGAAGATGACAATCAAATATATTCTTACACTAATCATCTCTATATTTGTAGTCAGCATCCAAGCAAAAGGGGAAACTGACTGGGAGAAGGATGAAGTTAAAGGGGAAGTAAAGGAAATGCGTGTATATAACGTCCATGAAACGACCTCAGGAATAGAGAAAACTTTCATCCGTCGTAAAATCAAATACGATAAAAAAGGAAACCGTCTGGAGGAAGAGCACTACAACGAGAATGACGAAAAAAAAGAACCAATAACATATATATATAAATACAATAGCAAGAAAGACCGTTTATTCAAATATAAATACAAATATAGATATGACACAAACGATACTTTATTGTTAGAAAAGACAATATACATAAAACTAAGGGACGGTAAAAATCTTAAATTAGAAGAAACTATTTTTTCTTATGACATTGACGATAAATATATTGAAAATGAAGTGAGCAAATATAAATATGATAAAAATGGAAATATCATCGAGAAAATACGATTCGCAAACGACAGTTTACGAGAGAAAAACATTTACAAATATGATGAAAAAGGAAACCTTACAGAGAAGAACACCGATTCTTGGCTCAGATGGGAAAACAGAAAATTCGTAAACAAATACGACGACAATGGGAATTGTATTGAAAAAACAGGATATGACCACAATGGAAAATTAGAAAGTAAAAACATTTACACCTACGACGAGAGAAAAAATTGTATTGAAGAATATGAATTCCACCGTAATAATTCATTATACCAAAAGACAACATATAAATATGATGAAGAAGGGAAAATAATAGAAGAAACAGCATACGATTCTCATGAGAAAATAATCTCAAAAGACAGTATAAAATACGATGAAAACGGCAATTGTATTGAATCCATTAAATATGAAACAAATAGTTTATGTGCTATTTGGAACGGATGTGATTTTACACAAACAATTAGTGAGTCTATTTCAAAAGCAGTAAATAAATTTGACAAGACTGGGAACATAATTGAATGCATTTGTTTTCATTATAATAATTTCAATTTCGGAAGCATCATAGAATACGAATATTATAAGTGACGATAGACGATGGTAAAAAATTGAAAAAAATGTGAATAATCGCGTCTTTTCATTATTTTTATCATATAATTTCAAAATTTTGATATGAAGTCGTCCTTAAAGTACATATTTTCCGCACTGTCTTTGATAGTGTTGTGCATGTGCTGCACCGTCGCACAGGCAAAAGGAAAAACTGATTGGGAGAAACACGGACTTAAAGGGGCGGTGAAAGAAATGCGTGCATACTACAAAGACTACGGTGACACATTGGGGAAAATAGGAAAAGAGGATTTCAAATGGAGTAGAAAGTATGACAAAAAAGGAAACTGTATTGAATACTTAAATCAGGGTGTATGCAAGTATAATTTAACAAAGACGCGAATTAAATCATCAAAATTTGGAGATTGGAATACCAAATACAAATATGCAGGCAACAAGCTCCATAAAGAAATCATATCTAGAGATAGAGAAGCATTCGAAACCATTGAATATAAATATGATAACAAAGAATTGCTCATAGAAAAAAACACATATAATAGTCTCGATGAGTTGACGGACAAATATATATATGAATACGACAACAATGGAAACAAAATAAAAGAGGAATATTACTCAAGAGACATACTATCACACGTTTATAATTACAAATACAATGAGAAAGGAATCTGTATTGAGGAAATATATACAGACGGAATATTGGATTCAAAAACGGAATATAAATATGATGAGTGTGGCAATCTTATAGAAGAAACACTAATAAGACTAACGACAACCATATTTGATGATCCTAATGAAAATGGCAACATAGTTTATTATGAATGCATATATACCCCCAATGGTGAGCTATCTAAAGCATATAAATCAAAATTCAATCCGTTTACAGGGGAGGATTTTGAGGAGCACGTCGTTGTTGAGGATTTAGAAAACATAAAAAAATAGATCTTACACCAGAAAAAAATCTCTACAAATATGATAAAAAAGGGAATATGACAGAAATAATATTCTATGACCAATCTGGCACGTATAAAGGTGTTCGGCATCAGAAATATGATGAAATCGGAAATATTATAGAAATCAGGACAGATGGATCAATCAACAGATTCCACAAAGGGGGATACTCAAATTTTGTAGAGATCAATTTCGAATACGAATATTATAAATGAAGTTGAAGTAGAGATGATGGCACAGAGATGCAAAAAATTGATTCACCTTCATCATTTTTTATTATTTTAGCATAAAAATTGGTTTTAGAGTTTAGAGATATGAAGTCATCCTTAAGATACATATTTTCCGCACTGTCATTGATAGTGTTGTGCTTGTGCTGCACCGTCGCACAGGCAAAAGGAAAAACTGATTGGGAAGAGGATGGACTGAAAGGGAAAGTGAAGGAGGTCCGTACATATAATGTGAAAGAAGGATCTGGCACTTTAGAAAAATCTTTCATCCGTCGTAAAATCAAATACGATAAAAAAGGAAACCGTCTGGAGGAAGAGCACTACAACGAATATGACGAAAAAGATGGAGAATTGACTTCAAGACTAACTTATAAGTACAAAAAAAAGAGAAATCGTATAGAGAGATCAGAATACGACAATCATAAGATACTGATTGAAAAAACATTATACGATGCAAACAGGAACAAGGTTGAGGATGAAGACTTTATATATGGAGTAAATTATTGTTGGAAAACCGTCAACAAATATGATCCAAACGGAAAAATCATCGAAGAAATCCACTATGTAAATGACAGTCTGCTAGAAAAGACAATTTACAGATACGACGAAAAAGCGAATATCACAGAAGAGACACACTCAGATTCACCGACTAGATGGGAAAACAGAAAATTCGTAAATAAATACGATGAGAATGGAAACCTGGTTGAGATTTCAGAATATGACTATCAAAAGAAACTTAAATGCAGAACCATCTATAAATACAATGATAAAAAGAAATGTGTAGAGGAATGCAATTACGACATGAATGACTCTCTATGCAGCAAAATGGTATACAAATACAACGACCAGGGAAAGAAAATCGAGTCGATGCATACAGTTGCGGATAACGAGCTGATGCAGAGAGATGTGTTCATCATCGACGACAATGGAAAGACCTCCGTATCATTACGTTATGACTCGGACGGAGGATTAGGACGAATAGCAGTAAGCAAATTCGACGACGCTGGAAATCCACTTGAGACAATGATCTATTGTGGAGACGACTGGATCTTCTATTTCGGAAGCATCATGGAATACGAGTATTACTAGCAGTTAGTGAGATTAGAACAACATCCACAAAGCTCCACCTGCCAATACAGCACCCAACAAAGCAAGAACCGCTAGCACTGTGCAACCGACCTTGAACGGTTTCATTATCTTATTCTTCCGTCTCTGTCTCTCCTCTGCCCTAGCCTCAGCGATTATCTGATCTGCCTTTTCCTTTGAGATCAAAGAAGGGGTGATCCAATCTCTGAATAAAAGATCATTCTTAAATTCTACTGCAACTCTCACAAGATCAGATGGTTTACGCAGATCAATGCCCTCCGTAGGATTCAATGTCATGGATATTTCATCTATCTTACTCATTAAAGCCTCATAACATTTTTTTGAGACGTTGGTATGTACACTATCCGAATTAGAGTTGAAATACGGAGATTCATATTTACTTTGAGGAAGATTTATATTGCGACAATTATCAGTGGACACGACGAGCACCGACTCCGGAACCTCAATATCAGCACAGTCCTTCATATATAGAAAATGGACAGACGGAGAAATCTTCACATTTCTGCATCTGTACAGTTCAAGGAACACAACATTGTCATCCACGCTACCACCGTCGAAATTAGTCAGACGAGTGGCATAATCCATCTTTGATTCTGAAGTAGACGCAATTGCAGGAAGCTCATGGTCGCCGACGTAGCAGACTCCATTCCCGTCTGTTTTGAAATCAGTAGCGTAAAAAGCATTGGTAATTGAAAAACCTTTTTCTGTCCCCAACCTTTCATCATATGGCTTTGTAACACAATATCCCATAAACTATATCTTCTGTAAAATAAATAATCATACTCGGCATTGTCCGAACCGACTGTAGCAAAATTATAAAAAAATGGATAAAAAATTGTGGTTATCAAGTACGAAAGCATTACCTTTGCATAATTATAACACGGAATTACTACTAAACTTTATATTTATACCAATTATTCCGAGTTTTTGTTGATTACTTTTTACAGACAATATAACATGAGAAAAAATTTGTTTGTGTCGCTTGCAATATGTGCGTTAACATTTGGTCAAGTCCACGCAGGTTCCATCTACGGAATTTCAGCAGATGGAAACAATGATGAATTTCCAATAGGAGATGTAAGGAGCATCAAGATTGCCCCAAAGACAGACGGAGCAAAATCCTACCCTACCATCAAATTCGGAGAAAGCAGTTCGTCATCCAATCCAGAAGAAGCATCGTCGTCATATTTCATTATGGCTTATCCTAATCCAGTAAGCGAATACCTCACAATCTCAGGCATTGAAGAGAGTGCAGAAATCTCTGTTACAAATATGCAGGGAGCAGAGGTTTTGAAGACACGAGGAACCAAAGTGGATGTAAGCAAATTAGCCAAAGGCTCATACATCCTCATTGTAGAAGGGAAAAAAGTAAAATTCTTAAAGAAATAAACACACCGAAGAAATGAAAAAAATTCTAATGTTTATCGCGATGGTTATGACAAGCATAACCATGATGGCACAAAGCCAGTTTTATGTGATCATGAAAGACGGTAGTGGAGCGAGCTACCCTGAAAACATCGTCGACAGCTTGACATTCGACAGCCTTAACGGAGCTAAGATCTACGGATTCAATGATTTGGTAAAGAGCATCGCCCAATTGAGAAAAGAAGTGGATTCATTGAAAAGAATCATGTCAATACTTGCAGTTGACACTTCTTCATACATACACGAATATGTGGATTTAGGGTTGCCATCAGGAACTTTATGGGCCACATGCAACCTAGGAGCGAAAAAGCCATCTGACTACGGATATTACATTTATTGGGGAGAAACAGACCAAAGATCCAATTATTCACTATCCGGAAGCCAAATATACGATAAGGATATTCCTACAATGAGATCAGAAAACATAATTGACCAATATTTCAATCTGACATCCAGATATGATGCTGCAACCGTTCTATGGGGAGACGATTGGAGAATGCCAACTTCTGATGAAATCAATGAATTACTTCGCTATTGTACTTACCAATGGACAGAAGTGAACGGATCAAATGGTATTAAATTCACATCATCAAAGAATGGTCATCAGATTTTCCTACCTTGCGCAGGAATGAAACGAGACAATGAAGATGTTATGGTCGGAACAAAAGGTTATTACATAGGAGCTACAGCAAATGGAGATAATACTGCATGCGGTATATATTTAGCACAAGATGATGTCCGTTCTTCTTCTACATTAATTAACAGAGGCAGAACAATCAGAGCCGTACGCAAAAGAGCAGACGACCGTCCATTCGTTGATCCTAACGACACAACCATCAACGGACACGCATACATCGATTTAGGTCTACCAAGCGGAACTCTATGGGCAACTCACAATATGGGTGCAGACTCTGTAGAAGTGGGAGACAGATATCAATGGGGAAATCCATCAACACATATTTATTTTGATTATGAAAATGGTTGGAAAGGTGCGACACTTGATCATTTGATACAATACAACGTGACTGACACGATCGGAAATCTTATGCCAAGCCATGATGCTGCATCTGACAACTGGGGAGGTCAGTGGAGAATGCCTACACATGAAGAATGTTTAGAGCTTCTAAGCAACTGTACAAAAGAAAAAAAGACTATCAAAGGAATCGATGGTTGGTTGTTAACAGGACCTAATGGCAAAACTTTGTTCTTCCCAATTACAGATGAACAGTTTGAATTCAGTTCATGTTGGACTTCATCAATATCACCTAATCCAAACGACGATGACATGGCGTGTATGTTGAACATCTACGACACAAGTATTATCTACCCTCTTGACTGGGCAGACTATACATATCAACGCGATAAGACACTTCCTATCCGTCCTGTAGTCAACAGATAAAAGGAACAAAAAAACAATTTCATACTAAGCGTAGCCGAAATCCTCGGTTACGCTTTTTTTCTTTTTCACAACTTAAAAACACTCGTCCTTAACAACCCTCTATTTACTAACTGAATGAAAACTATTACAAAATCTTTTTAATTGATTTTTCCTGTTTCTAAACAAAAAACTCAAAAAAAAGACCATTTTCGGGGAAATATCTTCCATTTTTAAGCCTAAACTAAATATTTTTCATACATTTGGAACGCAAATGCAACACATTTGCAACACAGCTAGACAAAACTAACTAGATAACTAATAATATAAATCAACTCTAATGCAAAGCATTACAATGCTTTGCATTAGAGGGCAAAAATCTGAGAATCAAAACAAACAACTATGCTAAAATTTTTATCTAAGTGGATTCTTTGTGCTTTGGCAATAGGATTGTTCAGCACAAATATCAATGCACAAAACTATCCAGCAAACTCTCCCGTCGCACTAAACGGAAAATTAAAAGTATCTGGCACTCAACTAGTTAATGAATGCGGCAACCCCATCCAGCTTCGTGGAATGAGTACTCATGGTCCTCAATGGTTTCGCAACTGTTACTCAGAATCATCACTTGATGTTCTTGTAAAAGACTGGGGTATTTCAATCTTCCGTCTTGCCATGTATGTGGAAGAGCAGGGGTATATCACCAACCCTAGCGGCTGGAGACAGTGGATCGACAGCTACGTTGATTATTGCGGACAGAGAGGTATATACTGTCTTATTGACTGGCACGTGTTGAACCCAGGAAATCCAAATGCACACAAGGATGACGCCATCGAATTCTGGAAATACATGTCGCAAAAACATGGACAGAAAGCTCATGTGCTCTACGAAATTTGTAATGAACCAAACGGAGTCGGCTGGAGTGATGTCAAAAACTATGCCACAGACGTTGTCAAAGCCATACGTGACAACAACGACAACACTGTCATCATCATCGGAACTCCTACATGGAGCCAGGACGTAGACATTGCAAGTTCCGATAAAGTCAACGGAACAAACATCATGTATACTCTTCACTTCTACGCAGGATCTCATAGAGGAGAGTTGAGAAGCAAAGCTCAGTCTGCACTCAACAATAATGCTCCTATCTTCGTGACTGAATTCGGAACCAGCCATGCAAGTGGAGACGCAAACTACAGTCCAGACGAGACCAAGACATGGATAAGCTGGCTTAACGAAAGAAAAATCAGCTGGGTATGCTGGAGCTTTTCTGATAAAGGCGAGGTGTCGGCAACTCTTGTGCCTGGAGCATGCAGTTCTGGCAACTGGAGCAATCTATCAGAATGCGGTCAGTTGATAAAAGGCTTGATATCAGAAAATAAGATTCCATTCACAGCTTGCGACGGCAATAACAATAACGGTGGTGATCAGAACCAGAACAATAACAACAACGGTGGCGATCAGAACCAGAACAATAACAACAACGGTGGTGATCAGAACCAGAACAATAACAACAACGGTGGTGATCAGAACCAGAACAACAATAACAACGGCGGCGATCAGAACCAGAACAACAACCAACAGCAGGATGATCCTGTCTCATACCCTACTCTCGTTCAAAACATCAACAATGGAGATGTTTACCGTATCGTGAACAAGAAGAGCGGAAAGGTGATGACAATCGAGAATGGTTCTGATTTGAAACAGGCTAAGAGAGACGAGAATGATAAGAAGCAGATGTTCCGTCTTAAGGAGACTGACGGTTACTACTTCATGCAAAACGATGATACTAAGTTCATGCTGACAAACAAATATGTCAACAACGACGGAACTAAGATCAGTCAGGAAGAGAAAAGTGAATACGATAATCCAAGCCAGAAATGGACGATAAAGAAAGTCAACGAATGGTTCACATTCTCCAACAAGAGCGACTATAGCGCAAGCAAAGTGCTTTCTGTAGAGAATGCATCCAAACAAGACAATGCTGATATTGTCATCTTCACGTCGAACAATCAGGACGAACAGCTATGGGGTCTTGAATATGTTTACACTCCAACTGCTGTCGACAACATTCTATTCAAAGATTGTGTGTTGACTCCTACTGTGATAAGCGACGAGTTCCATATCGTGACATCAACAGGAGAGGAGACAATCGTGGACATCTACACTCCTAATGGTGTTCACTGCAAACACATCGAGAAAGAGTGTACATACAATGTGAGCGATCTTGCAAAAGGCAATTACATTGTTGTGGTGAGCGGATTGGACGGAAACAGAATCCTTACTCAGCTGATCATCAAGAAGTAACAATCTCATAAAATTCATAAAAGGCATCTTCAGAAATGGAGATGTCTTTTTTTTTGCAAAAAAATTTTAGATAAATTTGTAACAACCTCTGTTTTTCGCCTACCTCTTATAAAAGTTTAACCAATAAATACAAAGAGTTATGGAAACAAAGGTTTTTAATTTGATCATTTTGGATGAGAGTGGAAGCATGTCATGCATCAAGCGTCAGGCATTGAACGGTCTGAACGAGACACTGCAGACAATCAGAAAGGCCCAGGAAAAATATCCTGAGCAGAAGCAGTTGATAAGCATCGTACCGTTTGAATCATTCAACATCCGCTTGCTGAGAGACAAAGTTTCCATCAAAGATGTTGAGGATCTGAAAGCAGATGAATACAATCCTGGAGGTTCTACTCCTCTTTTCGACGCTATCGGATTCGGAATCAGCAGCATAAGGAAAGAGGTGACAGATGATGACAGTGTACTTGTAACCATTATCACAGATGGAGAGGAAAACAGCAGTCGAGAATATTCCGACAAGGCAATCGCAGCCTTGATTGACGAGTTGAAACATAAAGGCTGGTTGTTCACCTACATCGGAGCCAACCAAGATGCTGTGAAAGTAGCGATGTCGATGAATATCAGCAATGCCCTCAACTTCCAACAGGATGAGGAAGGAACGGCAGAGATGTTCAGACGCGAAAGGAAAAGCAGAGAACGCTTCTTTAGTAAAAGTGCCTTATTCGGCATGATGTCCAAAGAAAGCGCAAGAATGGCAAAACAAGAGATAGCCTGTGAAAGTTCATATTTCGACGACACAGACGACTAACATATAAAAAGAAAAGATGAAACAAAAAATCTACAACCTGCTGATGGTAAACTATAGAGGTTTACTCGAAAGCTGCTATCGGCAGGTTTTCTTCACAGATTCAACAGAACCGGCAGTCAAGACATTTGACGATTACCTGTCGGATTTCTATCTGTATCTATATGAGGCAAAACCCAAGCATGTCCAGGGCGACGTGAGGGGATACTATCTTCAGCAGATACGTGATGAGAAAGCCACACCAGAATGGCTGCGTACGACATTCAAACATTTTCTGTTGGAAGAGAACAAGATTCTAAGGGAAATGCAAGAGACTCTGGCAGAGTACCGTCAACAATTAGCGACATCATTAAACAGCAAAACTATAGATTATACGCTTATGCACGTCGGTTTTGCCATCGCATGGTTTAATCAGCACGAGACAAGTGAAGACAAGTATCTTTTCTTCCGCAGTGCCTATAAACATTTCAAAGGATTCTATTCGTGGCCATCAAATGATCTCGACGATAAAGATGTAGCCATGATATTGGGTATTGAGCAAGGCACACTCCGTACTCGCACATCCAGACTCTGTGCTAAAGTGAAGAAACTGGTGAATGAGTTGAACGACGCCTACATCACGACACTGAACAAGCAGTCTCTTGAGATAGCCAAGGAAATATACGAGACTGATAATCCAGACATAGAATCCATACTGGAAAATCTGTTAGGTGAAGCAGAAAAAGATTTGCCTCAATATGAAGAGATAGTCAAACTCAGAAAGAAGAAACGAATATCAACAGATAGTATATTCGACAAATTGAAACGTGCATCTGTATTTGGATCCATGAAAGAAAAACGCACGTGTGAATGTGAATTTGTACAAGACACATTGTGTGAAGAGATTGACATCGAACCTTCAATAGCTATATCTCCAAAACCTAACAACAGAATTGTGAGCATATTCAAGAATCTCATTGAAGGTAATGATTTATAAGAGCCTTCCTGCATAAAAAATATTGTATAGAGACGTGGAGAGATCCGCGTCTCTTATTTTTTATTAAGAAACAGCCTAATTCATTTAATTGACGCCAAAAAAAAGAGCCGGTACAAATCATTGCACCGACCCTCAAGGTAAAATGTAATAAGATATAAAAATTATTTCTTAACAACGAGCTTCTTTACAACTGTCTCGTTTGGAGTTGTGATTCGAAGCATGTACACTCCACAAGCAACATCATCAAGAGAAATCTCTGACTTATCAGAAACTTTCACAATAGAACCTGCTAGAGAAACGAACTCAGCCTTAACGTCGTCACCAGCGCCAAAAATCTTAATCTTTGAAGACGCAGGATTAGGGATAATTGTGATGACATTGTTGTTAGCGTAATCTGATACACCTGATTTTTTATCAAATGAGATCCAGTCAATATCTATCCAATCCTTGTCGATAGCGAGTTTCAACACCTGCTCTCCCTTAGAAAGTTTCATTGTACCAATCTTTATCTCATCAAATGTACCCCAACTACCTGTCTTGTCAATAGAAATTTCCTTAGAAGTGTTTCCTACAGAAAGTGTCAACTTACCACCGTCTGAGTTTCCAGTACCAGCTCTCAAAATCACATCGTAATCCCCATCCTCAACAACGTTGACTGTGTAGTTCATCCACTCACCCTTCTGGCAATGTCCGATAGCCACAGCACCGTCTTTAAGTTCCTTGATATCAACGTCATCCGAACGATAAAAGTTATTGAAATCATCACATGTATTACCGTCGCTCAAATCATTGAATGCCTTTCCTGCGAAACCATTGTCATAGTTCTCCGCCTCAATCTTGCCTGGAATAACAGCAGCCTTGCCACCGTAAGGACCAACCTCAACAACCTTAATAGTCACAGAACTAGTAAACTTGCCTTCGCTAGTAGTTGTAGAAACCTCTACCTTAAACTCACCAGACTCATTTGGAGTCCACTCAACTTTTGAACCTGTTCCGATCTGTGTTCCACCAACAGAATATGTGATCTGAGACGCTCCCTCCATTTCGGCAGAGATAGTAACAGACTGACCCAACTCAATTGTAGTCTCTGATGCAGACACGATCAAACTTGGACCACCTGCGCTCTTTCCACAGAATTTAGCTTTTGCATTCTTTGCGTCGTCAGATGCCATATATTGCTTAAGCCACTTCATACCGCTACGATCAGATCCAGAGCTTGTCACCAAACCCGTATTGTCTCTCCATGTAGCACCATTCACAAATCCCCAGATAGTGATACCAGATACGAAATCGGCCTCCCACATAGGTTTGAAGGTATTCTTCATGATTGTCTCATAAGTGTTTTCATCACCTTGTGAAATATCAAACTCAGTGATGTAGCACTGCAACTCTTTACCAGCTTTTTGAGTGATGCTGTTGTGAATCTCCTTCAATGTGTTACCAAAGTTGGAAATCTGATTATTCTTGTAATAGTCATCCAAATCGTGGCTTTGGTGACCGTAAGCATCGATTGGAGCACCTTGTTTAACCAATGATGAAACAAGATCCACAAAATCATTTTTCTGCCAAGTGAATGTGTTATAGTCGTTATAGATCAACACAGCATTGGGGAATCTTTCACGAGCCATTCTGAATGCCTCAGCGATCCATTTATAGTCGTAAGGGTTAGAGCTGTTACCCAAAGCCTGGCTCAATGCGTTCTTTAAATCCATAGCACCACTTTCACTCTCAGCATGTCCTTTGATAGCCTCGTTGACGACATCGATGACTGCCAAATCAGGATATTTTATGGCAACTGCATCCATCCAATATCCAACTTGCTCTTTCAACTTGCTTCCTGTCACACCTTTCAAACATGAAGGGAATTGGCTTGTCCATACAAGACAGTGGAATTTGAACAAGACACCATTCTGCTTACACCATTTGTAATGGGCATCCGACGAATTCCAGTTCCATTTCTTAACACCCTCCTCAGCACTGCTTACTGTACAATTAACAATTGTTCCCCACTTTGACTCGTTCTCACAAGTAAGCTGATCCCACAATGTCTCATACTTCAAGCCTCCAACATTTGGCTGAATCTGTCCACGTGTGGTGATATTACCCAAAAACTTACACTTGTTGTCTTTAGCCAACTGTGCTTGCGCCTGACCTATTAATAATAGCGACGCTACGATTGAGAATAAAACTTTTTTCATAGGCGTTTTTTTTGATTAGTATTAGATTTGGCCACAAACATATCCATTATTTCTATTCTACATTTATCATTTGCAACTTTTTTTCTTGGTCCACTTCATTTTGACGGAAAAGATGCTGTTTTGACGGAAATTTCATATTTTTCACGATGGAAAGGGAATTTATATCTATAACATGTCAATTTCAATCCAATTTTAGCTTAATGAGTTTAACATTTCTACCATTAATAAAAACTTTGATGTATTCTTGTAACTTTAAACATAGGCAGGTGTACAAAAACGATGGACGTGTATAAAAAAGAGCCAGCACAAATCACTGTGCCGACTCCCTAGGTAAAATGTAATAAGATATAAAAATTATTTCTTCACAACAAGCTTCTTAACAACTGTCTCATTTGGAGTTGTGATTCGAAGCATGTACACTCCGTTTGCAACGTCGTCAAGAGAAACAACAGTCTCATTCGAAACCTTAACTACCGATCCTGCTAGAGAAACGAATTCAACCTTGACATCGTCTCCGGCTCCAAGAATCTCAATATTTGAAGACGCTGGATTAGGGAAGATTGTGATGACATTGTTGTTAGCATAATCTGCAACACCTGTCTTGTCTTTCTCGAATGAAATCCAGTCGATATCGATCCAATCCTTGTCGATTGAAAGTTTCAATACCTGCTCACCCTTAGAAAGTTTCATTGTTCCAACCTTTACATCAGCGAATGTACCCCAATCTCCAGTCTGGTCGATAGAAACTTCTTTCACTACATTGCCAATAGAGACAGTCATCTGGCCTCCGTCTGAATTACCAGTTCCGACTCTCAAAACCACATCGTAGTCACCATCTTCTGCAACATTGACTGTGTAGTTCATCCACTCACCCTTCTGGCAATGTCCAATAGCGACACCGTTTGTAATCTTCTTGATATCAACATCATCAGAACGGTAGTAGTTAGTATAATTGTCACATGAATTACCGTCGCTCAAATCATTGAATGCTTTTCCTGCAAAACCATTGTCATAGTTTTCTGCCTCAATCTTACCAGGAATAGCAGCAGCTGTACCACCGTAAGGGCCAACCTCAACAACTTTGATTGTAACAGAACTCTTTACAGAACCCTTGCTTGATGTAGCAGAAACCTCAACCTTAAACTCTCCTGCCTCTGTTGGAGTCCAAGTCACCTTTGAACCAGTACCAATCTGAGATCCACCTACAGAATATGAAATCTGAGAAGCTCCATCCATCTCAGCGGAAATAGTGACAGTCTTGCCCAACTCTATTGTAGACTCAGACGCCGACACCACCAAACTTGGTCCACCTGCAGCCTTACCACAGAATCTTGCTCTTGCATTTTTTGCTTTGTCAGAAGCCATATACTGTCTCAACCAAGTCATAGCAGGACGGTCCTGACCATTCTTGATCAATCCTGAATCGTCTACCCAAGTAGCACCATGGACATAACCCCAAAGAGTGATACCAGCCACAAAATCAGCCTCCCATGCGATAGGAATCTGCTCTGAGTAACGTGTCTTCTGACCATTGTCTCCCTGCTTAGCGATATCATACTCAGTCAAATAACAAGCCAACTCTCTACCAGACTTGTTTGTGATCTGGCTGTGGATATCATACAAACGAGACTTGAAATCATTTCCGCTCATATCATTCAAGTCGTGGCTCTGATGTCCATACGCATCGATAGGAGCTCCTTGTTTAACCAAAGTAGAGACAAGATCGATGAACTCGTTCTTCTGCCACTGGAATGTGTTGTAGTCATTATAAACAAGGACAGCATTAGGGAAGAACTTACGAGCCAACTTGAATGCCTCTGTAATCCACTTATAGTCGCCTGGATTAGTACTTCCACTCATAGCCTGGCTCAAGTTTTTCTTAAATGTCTTAGCCTGACCGTTGTTGTCACCTTCAGCGTGACCTGGGATAGCCTCGTTAACAACGTCGATGATTGTCACATCAGGGAACTTTTTAGAGCAAGCCTCAATCCAAATCTCAACCTGTTTTCTCAAACGGTCTCCTGTGAAATCCTTCAAATAGTTTGGATACTGTGAAGTCCAAAGCAAACAGTGGAACTTAAACTGTACTCCGTTCTGCTTACACCAATTGTACTCATTTTCTGCAGAACGCCAGTTCCATGATCTCAAAGCCTCATCAACACTTGATACTTCTTTATTTGCAATAGAACCCCACTTTGTCTCATTCTCAGGAGTCAACTGCTCCCACATTGTAGCATAATCAGAAGGTATACTTCCTCTAGTTGTAATGTTACCAAGGAACTTACAAGGATTTCCTTTTGATAACTGTGCCTGCGCCTGGCCCATTAATAAAAGGGCAGATGCAATAGTGAATAAACATCTCTTCATAGCGTTTTCCTATTAGTTAGTATTAGATTTGCGTTTATGCCACAAACATATTCTTTATTCTTACATAACAATTCTCCTTCATTCCCTTTTTTCTTAGCATTTTCCCGTCTCGACAAAATTGATGCGAATTTGGTACAAAAGCCTATATTTGGGCGAAATATATAGACAAACATCACATTCGTGTTATAACAATCTATGTTTGGCACCTATTGGCTTAACATTTTCCCCTTTTTGCCACTCAAAAAGCAATATCAAGTAACAATCCGCATGGACAGACGTATAAAATTGAGAAAAAAAAGGACCAGCCCATCAAATGAGCCGGCCCACAAACTAAGCTAAACTAAAATATTATGAAACCATAACTTATTTCTTAACCACAAGCTTCTTCACCACAGTCTCGTTTGGAGTTGTGATTCGAAGCATGTATACGCCGTTTGCAACGTCGCCAAGAGAAATCTCAGCCTTATTTGATTCTTTCACAACAGAACCTGCAAGAGAAACAAACTCAACCTTAACATCGTATCCAGCACCGATAATCTCAATCTTTGAAGACGCTGGGTTAGGGATAACTGAGATGACATTATTATTAGCATAATCAGCCACACTTGAAGGATCTTTCTCAAATGAGATCCAGTCAATGTCGATCCAATCCTTATCGATAGAAAGCTTCAATACATGCACTCCCTTAGTAAGTTTCATTGTTCCGACACTCACCTCTGCGAATGAACCCCACTCTCCTGTCTGATCAATAGAGACCTCCTTCACGATGTCGCCAATAGAGATCGTCATCTTACCACCGTCTGAATTACCAGTTCCGACTCTCAAAACCACGTCGTATTCTCCATCCTCAGTAACATTGATTGTGTAGTTCATCCACTCTCCTTTCTGACAATGTCCGATTGCGATACCATCAGAGATCTTCTTGATATCAATATCATCCGAACGATAGTAATCTGTATAATCGTCACAATTATTACCGTCGCTCAAATCAAAGAATGCCTCACCAGCAAAACCCTTGTCGTAGTTTTCAGCCTCAATCTTTCCTGGAATAGATGCAGGCTCACCACCGAATGGACCAACCTCAACAACTTTTATTGAGACAGTTCTTTTAACTGTTCCATCGCTCGATTCCGCAGAAACCTCAACTGTAAACTCACCAGCCTCAGTCGGAGTCCAAACGATTTCTGAACCAGTTCCTATCTGTACGCCACTTACTGAATATGAGATGCTACTTGCGCCCTCCAACTCTGCAGAGATAGTGACAGACTGACCCAACTCGATCGCTGTCTCTGACGTAGAAACAGTCAAACGTGGTCCACCAGCAGCCTTACCGCAAACAGTAGCAGAAGCATTCTTGGCAACATTGTCCTTCATGTAGTTTTGCAACCAAGTGAAAGCAGAACGGTGTTTACAATCTCTAACAAGTCCAGACGCTCCCTTACCATCTTCTCCGTCACCATCATTCACCCAAGTCTTTCCATATATCCATCCCCACAATGTAACACCTGGTACATAATCTGCTTCCCACATGATAGGGAACTGCTCCTTATAACGAGTCTCGAATGTCTGATCGTCCTTTTTACAGATATCATACTCTGTAATATATTGAGGCAACTGAGTTTTGTTGTGAATTTCCTCCAACGCACTCTTAAACTGACTGCCACTCATATCATTCAAGTCGTGAGCTTGGTTTCCAGCAGCGTCGATCGGACCGCCACAAGCCTTGATTCCATTGACAAGATTTATAAACTCTGTCTTCTGCCACTGGAAAGTGTTGTAATCATTATATATCAATGTGGCATTTGGCCAACGCTCACGTGCCAAACGGAATGCCTCAGCCAACCATTGATATGAGTTGGTGTTAGGATATCCATTTGTGTTGCAATTGTAACTTGGACGAGTACCGGTCTCTTTCTGAGCTCTGTCTTCAGCCAAAGAACCCAATGCTTCAATAATCTTTGTCTGCTTATACGGAGAATGGTAGTCGCTACCTGAATAAATAGCCTCATTCACCACATCTATTATTGTCAAGTCTGGATAGTGTTTCTGCACTTCGTCAAACCACTCGATAATAGCCTTTTTGGTGTCGTCCACACTCAGCGATTCAATGAACGATGGATGCTGACTACCCCAAATCAACGCATGGAATTTAAAGATGATTCCCTTCTCTTTGCAATAATTATATGTTCTATCGGCATTACTCCAATTAAAACGACCAAATCCCTGATGCACAGAACCCCATTTAGTGGCATTCTCACATGTGACTTGATCCCAAAAATCACTATAGGTAAGATTACAACTGCTCCAATCACAGTATTCCTGCCAATCGTCCCCAGTTGTTGTAATATTACCCAAGAATTTGCATTTATTATCTTTGGCTAGTTGTGCCTGCGCCTGTACGACCAATAGAAGCACAGATGCAATAGTGAATAAAAGTTTTTTCATAGCATTTCCCTCCCTATTAAAATTAAACCCTTTTGTTTTAGTTGTAAGATATCAAATCCTTTTGTAGTAGCAAACATATCCTTTTTCTCTTTAATTCCAAATCCATTTCCCTATTTTTTTCTTCACATTTTCCCTATTTCGGCACAAAATTGTCGTAAAACATATTTATCCTGCTTTTGAATAAAATTAACATTCGTTAACATATTTAACTTAAAATATGTTAATTTAACTCATACAAAATGTTAAAATATGTAAAATTAATCAAATTCGAAAGTAGAGACAAATACATTTGTAACATCAAACAGAGATTATTGTATGTTCGGCTTACTTTGAGGCATGAATACAAAATAGTCTTCGAGATTCGAGAAAACTCATAAAAAACTAAAAATAAAAATGAAAAAAAGCAAGAATTCTATCTCTGAGACATCTGAAATAAGATGGAAGAGATTCTCAAATGAGAAATTTGCAACGTTCAAAAGCATGCACAAGTCAATTTCTATCGGAGTATTAAGTGTTGCGACGCTGCTGTCCGCCGACTTGAAGGCTCAGACTCAGCCTGACTCTACGTCTACCGAACTGAACTATCAGCTTCAAGACATTGAGGTGACAAGTGAACGTGTTCCACTGACGTTGTCTGTCGTTCCACGTATGGTGACTGTGATGACCAAAGAAGACGTGAGTGCAGCGTCGGCACAGAGCATCAACGACCTGCTTGAATACGCAGTGGGTGTGGATGTGCGTCAACGCGGAGAAATGGGTGTACAGTCTGATATTTCTGTCAGAGGCGGAACATTCGACCAAATCACAATCCTACTTAATGGCATCAACATCTCGTCACCACAAACAGGCCACTTATCCTCTGACTTCCCTGTAAGCATGGAGGAAATCGAACGTGTGGAAGTGCTTGAGGGTCCAGCAGCCCGTCTGTTCGGGACTTCCGCATTCAACGGAGCCATCAACATCGTCACCAAATGTGATACGTCAAGCCATGTGGCTGGCCATATCTTTGGAGGAAGTTACGGATACGGGGGCGGTGAAATGTCAGCAAATCTATCTGCGAAGAAAGTTCAACAACAGGTTTCCGGTGGATTCCGTCGTGCCGACGGCGACCAGGAAAATAGTGATTTCAGACAGACAAAGGTTTTCTATCAAGGAAGACTATCAAATTCATCAATCAAAGTGGACTGGCAGACGGGAGTGAGCAGCCAGGACTACGGTGCCAACACATTCTATTCTGCCGCCTACCCTAACCAGTGGGAGTCAACGACCAAATGGATAACATCTGTGAAAGCGGAAACAAACAGCCGCATCCATTTCGTACCGTCGATCTACTGGAATAGATCAAAAGATCATTTTCAGCTTATCCGAGACACTCACAAAGGAGAAAATTTCCACCAGTGTGACGTGTATGGCCTGAATCTTGGTGCATGGATCGAGACTAAGATCGGAAAAACAGCTTTCGGTGCGGAGATGCGTAGCGAAAATATAATCTCCACCAATCTAGGAAAAGAGACAACAGATTCCGTTGCAGTACGTGGAGAAAACGACCTGTTCTACAACAAGAAAGATGGCAGGGACAACATATCCTACTATGCCGAACATACATTCCTGCTGAAAAAATGGACTCTGTCTTTTGGCGCGATGGCTCACAAAGTGACGAATCTCAACAACAAAATGAAAATTTATCCCGGTGTGGACATTGCATTCCGTCCTAACGACTATTGGAAAATATCAACATCGTGGAATATGGCAATGCGTCTGCCAACATTCACCGACCTCTATTACAAGAGTCCGACAACAGAAGGTAATGTGGGACTCCAACCAGAAGAGTCGTCTGCGGTGGATCTGGGAGCTAGATTCCGCAACCGTGGAATCGAGAGCAGCGTCGCACTATTCTATCACCATGGCAAAAACATGATCGACTGGGTGATGTATTCCCAAAATGATGTTTTCCACTCCGCAGGATTCGAACTGGATAACATCGGAGCTGAGATCAACGCTTCGTTCTTTGGAAGAGAGGTGTTTGGAGAGAGATGGGCATTAAGAAAAATCTCTTTCGGATACGCTTATATCCATCAGGAAAGAGAGGATGACGTCGAAATCTACAAATCAAACTATGCACTTGAATATCTGCGACATAAACTATCAGCAAGTGTAGAGTCGAGAGTAGTGAAAAAACTTAACGCCACCCTATCGCTACGTTATCAGGACAGAAATGGAAGCTATATCAAATATGATGAAAATCATAAGTCGACGGGGATGCTTGTAGACTACGAGCCATACACCTTGGTCGACCTTAAACTTTCATGGGATGCCAACAACTGGAGCATCTACGCAATCGCCAACAACCTCTTCAATGTCAGTTACTACGACCTTGGAAACATCCCACAGCCAGGAATCTGGTTGAAAGCAGGAGCAAAATTCAAAATTTGTAAGAAATAAAGCTGATTTTCGATATATACACGAATCACCATGGAATAACATAGATTATTTGTGGTGATTCTTGTAAAATTTCTTACCCAATTTTCATGTATATCTTTTTTGGGAAGTTTTCTCAACGCTAGTAGATAATTTATGGATCTCTGTCATGCACTGTTCTAACATATTTTCCAACAGATTCTGATGGATATATATTTCAAACGAATAATTTAAACAAAAAAGCAGGAGAATCATCAGACTCTCCTGCTTCCATATTTTAACTGTGTTTTTTAGAATTTCATCACAAATGCAAGACCATTACCTCTCGCCTCCATATCGAATTCTGGCTTCCAACTTGTTTCAGCTGGAACTTCTGCTGGGATTTCAGCAGGAGCTGCATTTGGATCAACATTATATCTGTTGACGATCTCATTCACTTTCTTATGAGCTCTCTTCTCCTTGATGATTCCCCATACAAGCAAGGCAGCACCAGAAGCGTAGCATCCAATCATAGGATACAAAGTAGTCTTCTTATAATCTTTTGCCTTATCCATATCAGATTTGAATGAAGAGTTGTAGAAAAGAGTATTGAAATTATTATCTCTATTGTCTACGCTATCAAAAGATTTGTACGCATTGTAAGCAGCATTAGCCTCTTTCTCTGCATCGTTTAATCCAGTTTGTGCATTTTCCAAACTTGCTTGAGCGTTTGTCAAACTTGTTTGTGCAGCATCAAATTCTTTTTTGGCATTTAGGTACTCCTCTGCAGTTTCTTTGTATTTCTCTTCTATTTTTTCAAAATTACTTTTTGCAGTATTGAACTCACTAGTTGCATTATCTAATGCATAATTTGCATTATTCAAAATACCCTCTGCCTCAATTCTCTTTGCATCAGCAGCATTATATGTTGCATAAAGATCATTTACCTTCTCCGCATATTTTGCATTAGCCTCAGCCACGTGGTTTTCGTAAGCAGATTTCTTATCATCGTAATCCTTTGAAGCCCAGATGTATTGTGCAGTCCACAATCCACCACCGACGATCAATGCTCCACCTGTAAAGATCATCGCTCTACCTACACGCTCGCTCTTGTGTGCACGTGTGAAATCAGTCCAATCCTTGCCTAATACAGAGTGAGCCTGCTCCTCAGAGATGCTGCGTCCCCACTTCAACAGACCTGATTTCTCCTTTCTTGCATACTCCAAATAATCATTTGAAATTGGCATTGTATCAGCCAATGCTACCGAGTCGACGGGAGTCTCTGCCACTACAGCATCGTCTACCTTCGTCTCACCTACAGGGCCAGAGAACGAGATCACCTCCTTCTGTCCATTTTCATACTTAAGCATAAGGATGTCTGCTTTCTTCTCCACGAATGTAGGACCATTCTGGTTTTTCCACTGCTTAAACTTAACTTTGTTTGAGCTGACTTCCAATATTCTACATTGGATTTCTTCACCGTCGCGCTTCACTATGACATCTTGCGCGATAGCCGAGGCGATTGACGCCATCGACGCTAGGACTAAAAATAGTCGTTTCATTGTTTTTTTGTTTTTCCCGATTCCGTGAGGATTTATTTATACACAATTACATTATACAAACGTCGGAATCTTACCCATTATAGTGATTTACTATCATTCAACAATTTGACTAAACGAGTAAACGTTCGTAGGATTTAAATATCGTCCGCAAAAATAATTATTTTTCGGAAATAATAACAGATAGCTCAAAAATAAAATTATGAACATTTTACTAACAAAAAAGTATGTGGAGACGAGGCATCATCCCGTCTCCACATGGCATATTTCTTCCCTCCCGTCTGCAAAAATCCACGTCTCAGCGGAAATTTTGTTGTAAATACGTGTTTTTTTCCGCTAATATCAAGCCGATAACAAAAAAGCGAGAAGATTTTCATCCTCTCGCTTTATCTATTAGTTTTAGGCTGCAGGCTTTAGACTCTAACCTCAGATCTCTAACCTCAAAGCTCTAACCTCAAAGCTCTAACCACTAACCTAACCCTTAACTCTCATTACTTCTTGCAACCTGGGCACCAAGGCTGTAGCTGTTTGAAGAAGTCGTTACCCTTGTCATCTACCAAGATAAATGCAGGGAAGTTCTCAACTTCAATCTTCCAGATAGCCTCCATTCCTAGTTCTGGGTACTCTACGCACTCAATGCTCTTGATATTGTTCTGAGCAAGGATAGCAGCAGGTCCACCGATTGAACCAAGATAGAATCCGCCATGCTTCTTACATGCGTCTGTGACTGCCTGGCTACGATTACCCTTAGCAAGCATGATCATGCTACCTCCATGATCCTGGAACTCATCCACGTATGGGTCCATACGACCTGCTGTTGTTGGTCCCATAGATCCACATGGCATTCCTTCTGGAGTCTTGGCTGGACCAGCGTAGTAGATAGGATGATCTTTGATGTACTGAGGCAAATCCTCTCCTGCATCAAGTTTAGCTTTTAGCTTAGCGTGTGCGATATCACGACCTACGATGATTGTTCCGTTCAAAGACAAACGAGTTGCGACTGGATACTTAGAAAGGATCTTGCAAACCTCGCTCATTGGCTGGTTAAGATCGATCTTAACTGCATCGCCCTCACCTGCACTTCTCAACGACTCTGGAATCAACTCGTATGGTTTGTCGTCCATCTTCTCGATCCAAATACCGTCCTTGTTGATCTTACACTTGATGTTACGGTCTGCCGAGCAAGAAACACCAAGACCGATAGGGCAAGATGCTCCGTGGCGTGGAAGACGGATGATACGAACATCATGAGCCATATACTTACCACCGAACTGAGCTCCAAGACCAATCTTGTGAGCCTCCTCAAGAATCTCCTTCTCTAGCTCTACATCACGGAACGCACGACCTGTCTCATCTCCTGTTGTTGGAAGAGAGTCATAGTAGTGTGTAGACGCAAGTTTAACTGTAAGCAAGTTTTTCTCTGCGCTTGTTCCACCGATTACAAATGCGATGTGGTATGGAGGACAAGCTGCTGTACCTAGGCTCTTCATCTTCTCGATCAAGAATGGGATCAAAGTGCCACGGTTCTGGATTCTTGCCTTTGTCTCCTGATATAGATATGTCTTGTTGGCAGAACCACCACCCTTAGTCACACAAAGGAACTTATACTCCATTCCCTCTGTAGCCTCTATGTCGATCTGAGCAGGAAGGTTACACTTTGTGTTGACCTCATCAAACATATTAAGTGGAGCGTTCTGAGAATAACGAAGATTCTCCTCTGTGTATGTCTTGTAAACACCCTTAGATAGAGCCTCCTCATCGCAGAAGCCTGTCCAAACCTGCTGTCCCTTCTCTCCGTGGATAATCGCAGTACCTGTATCCTGACACAAAGGAAGTTTTCCCTTTGCAGCTACCTCTGCATTGCGAAGGAATGTCAAAGCCACATACTTATCATTCTCTGATGCCTCTGGATCGTTAAGGATCTTAGCGACCTGCTCGTTGTGTGAGCGACGTAGCATGAAAGATACATCACGGAATGCTGCGTTCGACATTGCTGTCAAAGCCTCTGGAGTGACTTTTAGAATCTGATGTCCCTCAAATTCGCTTACTGAGACTCCCTCTTTTGTAAGCAAGTAGTATTCTGTGTCGTCCTTGCCCAACTGGAACATAGGAGCGTACTTAAACTCTGGTGCTTTAGCCATAATTTATTTTAGTTTTTAATGGATAGACGAAATGACTCCCGTCTACATATTATAATCTAATTCATTGCGGAGACGCTACACACCCCGTCTCCACGGATGCTTTATCAATTACCAAGCAAGCGCTGATGCTCCAAGGATAGCAGCGTCACCATCCTTAAGCTGAGATGTCAACACCTTGATCTTGCCACGGAATGTTGGCATAAGGTTTGCATCCATTGTTGCCTTCAAATCGTCGATGAATAGGTCTGCGCTCTTTACAGGGCCACCGAACATCACGATTGCCTCTGGAGAAGAGAACTTAACGAAGTCTGCGAATGCCTCACCAAGGATGACACCTACGCTCTTCATAACCTCTTTACCGATTCTGTCTCCCTTACGTGCTGCGTTGCAGACGTCAAGACCAGTGATCTTGTCAAGAGGAATCTCACGAAGAACAGAAGGTTCGTTTGAAGCCTGAAGAAGCTCCTGAGCGGAACGGATAATTCCAGTAGCTGAAGTATAAGTCTCAAGACATCCCTTCTGTCCACAACCACACTGGCGACCACCACGGCGAACAATGACATGACCTAGCTCACCTGCGTTACCGTCATGACCGTAAACAAGCTTTCCGTTGCAGACGATACCAGATCCGACACCTGTACCAAGAGTGATCATGATGAAATCCTTCATGCCTTTTGCTGCTCCATACATCATCTCTCCGATTGTTGCAGCATTAGCATCATTAGTAAGAGTGCAAGGCACACCGAACTTGTTTGTAAGGATCTTAGCGAACTCGATAGTTCCTTTCCAAGGAAGGTTTGCAGCATTTTCGATATTACCTGTATAGTAGTTTGCGTTAGGAGCACCTACACCGATACCCTTGATCTTATCAATTCCACCGTTCTCTGCGATAAGCTTAGAAAGAGCAGAATGAAGTTCGTTGATATACGCGTCAAGGTCAGCACCAAACTGCTGAGTCTTGATTGAACTACTTGCAATCACTTTACCGTTAGCGTCTACAATTCCAAACGCTGTGTTCGTACCACCTACGTCAATACCTACAACGTAAGGCTTTACCATATCTGTCATAATTATATATGTTTTTTATTTACTTCAATTTTGTAGCAAAGTTAGCACTATTTGCGAATTGTGCAACCCTTAAATCCATACCACATCAAATAAACATAGCATACGATTGGCAACACGAATGCCATGTGTACTCCAATATTGTCAGCCAACAATCCCTGCAACGGTGGAACCACCGCTCCTCCAAGAATCATCATCACCAACAAAGACGAACCTTGAGCCGTATGCTCTTCCAACTCTCGTATCGCCAACGTGAAAACATTAGAGAACATGATGGAGTTGAACAATCCGACTGCCAATATGCACCACAATGAAAGCATACCGTCAAACACCAACATTGCAGTCAAAAGAGCTATATTAATAGTCGCAAAAATGCCTAAAGTGCGTGACGGAATACTTTTTGCAGAAATGAATGCAAAATAGTTAGCCACCAAGTATCCGACAAATGGAAGGACTTCCTCGATATTGAAATTTGTGATTGTAAAAATCAAGGCGAAGCCAGCCATCGCCACTGCAGCCATCAAACTGTACTTTTTCACATTTTCCATATTACTCATGGAAAGTGATCCGACAAATCTTCCGATCATCGCACCTCCCCAATAGAATGCCAAAAATCTTCCTGCTGTAAACTCTTGAATGATGCCTACACACTCCTTCATATAAGTGACAAGGTTGCTGCCGATTGTCACCTCTCCTCCCACGTAGAAGAATATCGCAAACATACCGAATACCAAATGAGGATATTCTAGAGCACTTTTCTTTGCTTTTGTCACTGTGCCTGAAATAGTTGTAGTGACGGAATTGTCTGAGACCAACAATTTTTCATTTCCTTCGTCTTCCTTTTTATTCTGTCTCATATCAGGAATGTCCGACAAGAAAATAGTCACTGCCAAGAAAAGAAGGATACAAGCGAGTGCCAAATATGGAATCTGTACTGCCTGTGCTCCACCTCTGTACGGATCTGAATCATTAAAAAAATTGAATATCACATACGACCCAATTATAGGCGCTATTGTTGTGCCAAGAGAGTTGAATCCCTGTGAAAGGTTTAGTCGGCTCGACGATGTCTCTGGAGTTCCCAACATCGACACCAGTGGGTTCGCTGAAATCTGTAGGAATGTGAATCCGGTGCCAAGCAAGAACAACGCACACAAGAAGACCGGAAAACTTGGCTCCATTGAACCTGCCTCCTCAAAAAACATCAGACATGCAGCTGTCGACGTGAGCAATCCCGCTATTATCGCATTCTTATATCCGACCTTATCAATTGGATCTCCAATGTGTCTGCTGACTAAAAAATAGATCAGTGAAATCACAAAATACGCTGTGAAAAATGCGAACTGGACCAAGTTGGCCTGAAAATTCGACAACTCAAACACTGACTTGAAATAAGGAATCAACATATCGTTCAGACAAGTGATGAAGCCCCATATGAAAAACAAACCCGTAAGGATTGTCAACGGATATTTATATGTTTTTTCTTCCATCATTATGTAAGTTAAAAATCTACTCTAAGTTTCAAATTCAATTGTCGGCCTGTCAGAAAATTAGGCACCGGACATTGCTGTCCATCTGCTGTCTTTATCCAACTGTAACTGCTCACATTATTTATCGCAAACAGATTCAGGCAATCAAAAGACAATCCTATACCACGCAGTTTGCGTAACACAGGCTTTTTCATCACCTTGTCTCTACCTTGCACCAAACTGTAAGTGGCTCCTAAATCAGCACGGGTGTATGATCCAGATGTATATTTGTCTCTATCAACATCTCCTGGCTTTCCATAACGGAATCCGCCTGCAAAATTCAAAGTCAGATTAACTTCCAGCTGATCTATGTTTGGAAATTTGTCTTGGAAAAATAAAGACACATTATACACTCGGCTGTTTGGTGAATACATGTAGCCTTTCCCATCTCCATAAATATTATCTCTCGCACGAAGCCAACCCACACTGATCCAAGAGTCGGAACCAGGGACAAACTCTCCAAAAAGTTTCACATCCGCACCAACCACATAGCCAATGCCGTTATTTTCTCCCTCATAGATGATTTCCACATTGTCAACAGTATATGGAATCAATCTATCTATGTATTTTCCATAAATTTCATAAGTGAACTTGAACGGACGTTTCCACATTGAAAAATATTTATCCGCGCCAACCACAAGTTGCCAAGATCGAGGAGACTTTATTTTATCATTGAGTCGCACCTCAACGTCGCCATCTTCATTCTTATAGGAACATCTCAACTCTTTATAGAAAGGAGACTGGAAATATCGGCCTATCGCCCAACGGAATCCCCAATTAGAACATTTCTCAGGAAAATAAGCGACTGATGCTCGTGGGCTGACCAACAGTTCTTCATTAAAAGACCAGTAGTTGAAACGCAAACCTGACGTAAAGATCACACGGCCTTTATCTGTCTCCCCATGCAATGTGTTTTGCACAAACGAAATGAATCTTGTGGATTCCATCCTCAGATCGGAATACTGATTTGTGGATATTGGGAAACAATCATTACGCAAGGGCTGCGAATAACCTGAGGAATCTCGCATCTCCCACTCCTCTATTTTGTCATATACATTCTCCTTCTGCAACGTCAATCCCCATCTCAAAATATTCTTAGTCAGTTTGACTTCGCCCAAATGAGAAAGGCTAACAATATTTGTTTCCAAACAATTACGGGCATGTTCGATGTAGGCAGCGACACCTTGTGAATAATCAACATTCATAACATTGTCAGGCACAATGCTACTCAAGAAATATTCTCCTCCAATATCATACGTCACATTTTCCTCAGACTTGTATCCATTGCCAAGCAAAGAGAGTTTGACATTCTTACGTGGTTTGAAATCTAGAGATAGGTTTCCAAAACAACTGCGATAATCATCAACCTCTCCTCCATCATAGAAAACCTTAAACTTTTTTGTTTCTGCGATAGAACCGAACTGAGTTTCTCTTGTCTTTGGAATGTAGTTGTATTTGTTTCTTGCAATATTACCAAGCAAAGAGATTTCCCACTTTGGTGAGATCTCCAATGTAAGATACGTTTGGTAATCAATGAAATCAGTATCGTAATTACAGATTGAAGAATCCGCATTTTGCTTATTCAAAAGATATGCTGACGATTTGTATCGGAATCCATGCAATTGAGAGAATTTACCCGTTTTGCTTCCGAGCGACGCAGAGGCTCCCAAAAAACTTCCCGACACACTACCTTCAAACTTACGCTCTGGCTTACGGTAGTGGATATCCAACACAGAACTCATCTTGTCGCCCACCTCAGCGGCAAAACCACCGGAAGAAAACTCCACACTCTCAACCATGTCAAGGTTGACGAACGACAAGCCTTCCTGCTGCGCACTACGCACCAACTGTGGACGGAAAATCTCTATTCCGTTGACATAGACACTATTCTCATCATAACTTCCACCTCGCACAGAATACTGCTGAGACAACTCATTAGTGGAGACGACTCCAGCCTGGCTCTTGACCAAACCCTCGACACCTCCTGTGACAGTGGGCACATTGCGCATGTTGCTCACGTCGATAAGAACCACCGAATTGGATTGCTTGCGTTGGGCAACGACAGACACACTATCAAGAACGATATCATCCTCCTGCAAACGGATTCGCAAATATCCCGATAGTTTTGTGATCTTGAATCTCTCTTCCGCATACCCAAGCATCGAAACCGACAAAATGGCTGTATCACTCTTCACATCCAAAGAAAAACGGCCATCCTCATCCGTCAACGTACCAACCGTAGTTCCTAATAACGCTACTGAAGCATCGCTGATAGGAAAATTCTCTTTATCAGTGACACGTCCACCAATAGTCCAAGCCATCGACAGTTGGGCTATCAGCGTCATTATGATCGTTATGTAATATTTCATTTTCAACATTTGCTACAAATGTAGTAATTATTTTCTTGCAAATGCACATCCGCAATAACTTTGGCGATAAAGAGCCAGTTCATTGCTGAGTTGCAAACTTCGTTCATATCCCTTCTTTCTTTTGAAGTCGGTAGGCAGATACTCTATACCCTCCTCTTTCGCTATTCCTCGACCCACAGCACTTATCACATCAGTGTTTTTTTTCGGGCCTATGGTCAGCGTCGTCGCAAAAAACTCACAACCATACAATTTTGCCATCTGGGCAGTTTTCCTCAAACGCAGAGTGAAACATAATGTGCATCGTTCTCCCTGCTCCTCATCTTTCTCATGCCCACGCACAAACTGTAAATACTCAGAGTTGTCATAATCGACATCCACAAATTTCACATCGGCATAATCCGGATTCTCCTTCACCATTCGTATCAGTTCAGACTTACGTTTCTCATACTCCTGTTGTGGCATAATGTTAGGATTATAGAAAAGAAGAGTCAATCGAGTAAGCGGATGTATCCTCTCTATACTCGCAGAGGCACATGGTGCGCAACAGACATGAAGCATCACCATCGGCTTTTTCCCGTCGACTGCATACTTCGACAAAATCTTCATCATCGTATTGTCCGCATTCTCTCGATTCATATTGCAAAAATAGCAATAATAGATATATGTCTGTAATTTTTTCTATCTTTGTTGTCAACAGAATTGCACATACTTTTTACAATATTAATATGAGAAAAATACTACTTTTCATACTATCGCTTACGACGACATCATTATATGCCAAGACTTCATGCGACACAACTTGGTTTACTGGAGAGGGCACCCAATATGGCGGAATTGCAGGAACTAACGGAGGCAACTGCGGAATATTTGTCGACGAAGGGGATTTCTACCATTGCGCCATGAATCACGAGCAGTACGACGGAAGCATGACATGCGGAGCCTGTGTACATGTGATCGGGCCAATCGGTGAGATTGATCTGAAGATTGTGGACAGATGTCCGGAATGCAAACATGGAGATATTGACCTCAGCACTGATGCATTCACAAAAATAGCCAAACTTGAAGATGGCAGAGTCCCTATCAAATGGTGTTTCATCCCATGCCGCAAAAGTGGCGGAATCAGAGTGAAATACGAGCCAGGAATGAGTCAATTCTACTTCAAAATGGCTATATACGACCATTTATATGCGATAGATATGCTTGAATATCAGAAAAAAGATGGCAGTTGGGAAGAAATCAAACGCACAGACTACAACTATTTTGTGGAGAATGCTGGAATAGACGAGGATAAAAGCAAAATCGGTCCGTACACTTTCCGCATCACCGCTTCGACAGGTGAATCCGTCATCATAAAGGATGTTGAATATAAGGAAGGAGAAGAAGTGGAGACGGGAGTACAGTTTTCACTTACAGAATGTGATGCCAACAATACAGCGGCAAAAAACATTCCTTCACAAAAAGAAGATTTCCTGCCTCCGTTCCAAATATTTTCTATAGACGGCAAATATATCGGCGAATATGAAACGATGGATGACATTCCGTCTTTATCAAAAACAATAATCATCCGAAGCAAAACATCAGGAATCAAATACATCCTGCAATAGTCATTCCTCTCTGACGTAATATATTATATGATAATGATAGGAGGAAGATGCAAGTAATACATCTATTTTATCTTTGAGTCAAACGACTAGTGATAAAACGCAAAACAGATGACACTCCACACTTCACCGATGTGAGGAGAGTATCATTGTTTGCTAAATAAATAATTATAAAGATAAGGTAAGGTTATTCCTGATCACTTAACATGGCAACATTATCTGTCACCGATTCTTGATTTTCAGAAGCACTCACATTATTTCCATTCTGAACATTATCAACATCATCAACATACTGAGTACTTATCAACAACGTAATTAGAGCGACCAAGCAAAAAAGTAATTCTAATATTTTTTTCATAGTTATTAAAGTTATAGTATTTATATCATTATCACCGTACAAAAATACAAATCACATAAATCCGACCTTTTTTTATATTGTTAAATAAACTTAATACAATTGTTAAATAATTTTAACACGATTTTAACACAAAAAAAAGAGACGCTGCAAAAAGCAACGTCTCCATACGTCCATTCTGAACAAAAATTGTATTACTGCTTAGTGAAAGTTGTCTTTCCTGCACCAGCTTTAATATCAGCATTAGCAGCCTCTGTGCCACTTGCCAAAACAGAGCCAGACTTGCAAATAAACAATACCTTCTCAGGGTTTGCCTTAGCGTCAGACATAGAAGCAGCAGTAACATAACCGTCAGAAGCTACAATAGCATACGACTTATCTGCGTTTGCACTACCGATAGTGATAGAAGCACCTGAGACTGTAACTGTAACAGTTGATCCTGTAACGTCAACAATTGACAAAGACGCACCAGAAATGCCAAGTTTAGCATTTGAAATAGAGTAAGAATCTCCAGCTACCGCAGTGATGGAAGTTGTACCCTCATCAACAGTATTGTCGTTTCCTTGTTGTCCCTCGTTACCGTTGCTGTTGTTATTGTCATTGTTGTTCTGCTCCTGCTTTGGAGTCTCATCTTCATCCTCATCCTCTCCACAAGAAGCGAAGAATAGAGAAGAAGCGATTACTGACATGGCTACAGCCAAATTAAAAATTTTCTTCATTTGTATATTATTAGTTTTTGTTTAACAATGCAAACGTACAATTTAAATAGTCAATACCATAAGAAAAAGACTTAAATATTCTTAAATGAATAGCAAAAGAAACTTAATCAAACAGACAGACATGACTAAAAAAACGCAATATCAATGAATTAACTTCTCATAAAAAGAAAAAGATATTCCTTATCAATAAAGATAATCCCACTTTTTGAAAATTGTTTTTCCAGCACCGTTCCTAATATCAGCCAAATCAGATTCCGTGCCACTTACCAAAAAAGAACCGTTCTGACAAACAAACAATACATTTTCAGGATTTGCTATAGCTTCCGCCCGACTGGCTTCTACATAGTCCTTATCTTTCGCATCATAAAGGACACATGACATGAGATCATCAGAATCGCTTATCGTAATAGTAGTACCAGTAACCGTAAATGTAATAAAAGAGTCCTCAACTTTCGTTATAGAAACAGAAACACCTGTAATACCAAGAGATTCGTTGTCAATCACGTATGTATCACCAACATATGCTTTAATTGAAGACACTGGCACGCCAGGCTGGATGTTGTATGTCTGATCTTTTTCCTCACTGATTATCTGCTCCTTGTTATCTGTATCTTCATCTTCACAAGAAGTGAGAAAAAGTGGAGAAGCAAACACAGACAAAGCCAAAGACAAATTGAACAATTTCTTCATGTTTATATTTTTAGTTAAACACTACAAACATAGCAGAAACTAAGCTTCCACTTTGATAAAAAGACATTACATTTTCATTAAAACTCACAAAACATTAACAAAAAAGCAAAAATGATAAAATCAAGACTATTAATTCAGATTTTTAAGACAATCACATGAAAATTCTCGGTCAAATGGACATTTTTGCGTTTTATATGATTGAAATTTACATCATATTTAATCGATTTTTCCTACTCTAAATGCGTAAAATTATGACTTTCTAAAAAAAAGGCATTTTTTGCCGATTTTTTATCCGATACATCCAACCTACTTGTCATATATTCGCAGTGTAAACGAAAAACAAATATCTCTAATAGCAAAAACTAAACTATAAAACTAAAATAACATAAACACATACTTTTTTCAACTGTTAAGTTATTTAGAACACATACAATAATTATATACTCTAATACTCTAATAACGTAGACTTGAAAAAATTCTATCTTTTCTATCAACGTTAGCTTCGAAAGAAGCAAGTCCTAATTTCCTTTTACTTTCACATTGTTCGGAAGAACAATGTGAAAGGTAGGAAGGGGAAAAAGGGAAATTAAATTGAAAGTCTAGTTGTAAGGTAATATATGATAACTCAGGTTGATAGGGGTCGAGATGACTGCTGCAACACAAAAAAGAGACGCTATCGCGTCTTTTTTTTATGCCAATAAGTGAACAATAAAAGGCAAGGCAAACCCAAACATGGAATCGTATTATCATAAAAAAAGAGAGACGCGGATGCGTCCCTCTTCATTAAAATTGCGTCTAGTTAGTATAATTATCTTACAACTACCTTGTAAGCTTGATTTCCTACCTTAACCACATAAGTTCCATTCTGCAACTTGACTGATGTCATAAAATTAGTTGCAACAGTCTTGGCAGCCAATGTTCCCAACATCGTGTACGCTTCTATTGTCTTACCCTCCGCACCAAGCACTGCGATACCTCCGTCGACTGGGATAATGTTGGCAGCAACAGCGTCTACATTATCAACTGAAGAATTGTCATCGTCAAGTTTCAACATCAACGAGATAGCATTTGCTGTGATAGAAAGGATCGCCTTTCCATTGTCTGACAAATACTCACCGTCGTTTCCACTCCAGATGTTTGGCAATGAGTTCTTATACTGAGCAGCCTCCAGATCCTTTTTCACAATCGGATTTGTGAACTCATATCCGTTGATTGTGATCTTATTAACACTGAATGTATACGATGAATCATTAGTATATACCAAATAGCCTAAGTTGGTGAAGCCTTCCTTCTTTGACGCAGGAGACAAATCAACATCGATATTTTTTGCTGTGCCAGAAATCTCTTTTGAGACCTCATCCCAACCTGAATACTGGCATTTGAATGTCGGATTCTCTTTTGCATCGTCAACAGAGAGATTGACAATATAACTTGTGATCAACTCAAGTTTTGTCTTTGGAGCAGTCGTGTCAATCTCAATTTCCTGGTCGAACGCCTCATTGATAGCCTCTACAATATAAGTACGGGCGACACTGTTCGCTGATCTGTTGATTGTGGCAAATCC
Organism: Bacteroidales bacterium; assembly: GCA_015061115.1. Lineage (GTDB taxonomy): Bacteria > Bacteroidota > Bacteroidia > Bacteroidales > Paludibacteraceae > UBA1723. The sequence continues at coordinate 36,952 of SUXE01000017.1, forward strand.
CTTAGCTGTACTTAGATGACCATTGTCCCAAAGCACTGGCACAGCACCAACACGACGTGCATTCTCACAAAGTGTCTTAGTCCAATATGCAGTGTACTTGGAATTTTCAGAATCGAAAGCAGTTTTATCTACAGTGCCATACTCACCGACAACTACAGGATACCCCTGTGATGTGAACCAAGTCTTCAGTTTATCAAACTGACCAGACATTGTGCTTTCACTGTTTGCACCTTGGCCATAAGTAGTACATTTCTTAGAATCTGCAGCCCATGCCTCATCACCCCAACGAGTCACGCCAGCATCTGTTTCGTCTCCACAAAGATCCCAAGGAGCATAGTAGTGGACTGAAATCATAAGACGATTGCCGGAAACAGATCTGTCAAGGTATTTGTCTTCAGGGATCTTGAATCCTCTTGCCTCAGAAGTCAAATCAATATCAGTGTTCCAACCAGGAATCAAAAGCCAACGTTTTGCGTTATTCAGGCTAATAGGACGCACCGTCTCAACAAAAATCTGATTATAATCATTGATATTCTGGTAGTAATTAGCATTTGGATATGTGCCACCTGTTGACTGCCACTCATAAGTGCCGTCGAACACCTCATTCATAGATTCGAAGATCAAATGCTCATCATAATCCTTGAACATTGTGGCAATCTGCTCCCAGAATGCCTTATACTTAGCCTTGATCTCACTCTGGTTGTTACTGTCACAAAGAAGCCAGCTGCCAGTCACTCCATGATATCCGTCTCCATGTATATTAGTGATCACATAAAGATCCTCAGCCAAAGCCATATCCACCACCTCTTTGACTCTTGCAAGCCATGCCTCATCAATCTTATAATCCGGAGCTGATCCGATCTTATTCAAATAAGACACTGGAATACGAATAGTGTTGAAGCCACTATTCTTGATCAGTTTAATCAGAGCAGAGGAAGTCTTAGGATTTCCCCATACAGTCTCACTCGGAGTGCCATTTGAGTTTGCCTCCAATGTGTTGCCTAAGTTCCAGCCTGCACCCATAGCCTCAACCATTTCATACTGGCCAAGGTCGTCAAACTGATTATCGGCAAAAGCAGATAAGGATGTGGAAAGCATTGTAGCTCCCAATCCGTAAGTTAAAACATTTTGTAGTCGTATATTCATAATCCTTTAATTATATCTTATTAGACACAAAACTATGAAAAAAAAAAGAAAAAACAAACATACACACAGGTCCGGCAAACTAGCATTGATACTTTATTCCACCACAAAAGAGACAAAAAAGACAGAGAAGTCACCCTCTCTGCCTTTCCTAAAATTGAAATGATATGAAAAATATGAGTTTATTTCTTTACTATCTTGATTACCTTGCCGTCGATCTTCAACAAGTAGACACCAGTTTGGTAATCACCGCCGAATGTCATGCCTGCGTATGCATCGCCAGACTCAACAACCTGACCTACCATATTCGACACCACATATTCGCCGTCGACATTGATTGTCCACTCTGAATTTGTCGGATTTGGATAGACAATATCATCTGCAGACACGTCTGAAAGGTCAGCCAACTGATCAGTACATACTCTTGATCCATTCTCTGTAATAGGTGTAGCCAACTGGTTTCCGATATTTGAAGTCGTGCAAATTCCAAAGACTGTCAAGTCTGATGATCCATCCGACTTTCTTCCATACGATCCATTCTGCTCATGCTTTTGAGTTGTGATCTCATCAATCACCTCTTCCTTACCTGCATATGGCAAAATCAACTGGATTTTCTGTGAGACCTCTGCACTCAACTTGAAGTTCAGGTGCAATGGACCGCTTGCAGGCTCCTTATCCGCCCACAACATCACTCTACCATTGGCTGGAATCACAGTCGATGAATAGTCGTATGGTATCTCCGAAGATGCGTTGGCAGTAACATTTCTTACAATCATACCAGCCAAGTCGACGTCATGATTCTCACTGTTGTAGATCTCAATCCAGTCTGGCTTAGATCCGTACTCATCCTCTGTCCTATTGTTAGAAGCACAAACCTCATTGATAAACAACTTAGGAAGTTTGAACTCAGAGTCAGGAGTAAATACAACTTCAATATCCATTCCTGAAGACGTTACACTATCAAGGTACGACGTTGCTGTGCCATTCTTTGTCTCACCATTGATTTTCCACGATTGAATCTTATATCCCGTCGGAACTCGAACCTCAACCTTTATTCTTTCACCGACAAACAGCTGACGGCTATAATCAGAAGTGCTTGCAATCTTGTTGACCAAGAATCTGTATTCTGGAGCATTTCCGTTGAAAGTCATGCGGACAGACACATTGGCTTTTGTCGACTGCACTTCATAATAGGATACAAGCTGACTTTCTACAATAGAAGGACGCTGCTTAGCAAAATCGATCATTTTCTGAATGGCGCCGTCATAATCTTGCTGTGTGCATACCTTATTAACTTCAATAGTCGCGCAAGCCTCCTCCTTGACAAGAGCTGATATAGAATCACAAATTTTAGTCATGCGAGACTCGGTAAACTGTGTCTCTAGCAAATATGTGTATCTATCCAAGAAATGATACTTGAAATCCTCATTCTCCATACATCCTTTGAAAAGAGTACAGAGATGCAACTCATCCGAAGACAACATACCTGGCATTGAAAAGCCACCCATTCCTGGGAATGTGCCACCACCCATTCCAGGCATTGTGCCACCACCAGGTGTAGTTCCTCCTCCAGGCATTGTGCCACCACCCCATGTGCCACCGCCCCACATAGAGCCACCGTCAGATGTGCTTCCTGTCATACAATAACTCAACATATTGTTGGATGCACTCGAACTTGTAGACAAACCAAAGTCAACATCATACAGGAACCAACGGAATTTTCCGCCGTCTTTCTTTCTCCAAAGTTTTACGTTGTTGTTTACCCAGTCTGTGTTTGCCAAGAACTGCTGAATAATCTGATAGTCGATATATTCATCAATATCCATTATCTGAGACAACTTATCGTAGAAATCTGCGTCACCACTATTGTTAGCGGCAAGGTTTTCCATCTTATAATATGCCTCATCAGTTCCAATTTGAGCCACGTATTTTTTCTCTTCTTTCACCAAACGGATATACTCGATTTCATCCTCGTCATAACCATAATTAGACTCAATATAATCCTCATCCGTACGCTCACGTAGACCCATCAAGCCCTTGTACTCACCATTCAAGAAGTAAGCGACTGGCTGGTATGCCTGATAGTCGATATTCATTCCTTTTGCGAGAGTCTGCATATAGCCTTCTCTCCAACGTGGATGCATATAAAAACCGTTTCCTCCGTTACGAAGGGCAAGGGCTTTATATTTTGTGTAACTTCTGTCCTTGAAGAACTTAGTGTATTGGAATTTATTGTTTCCAGTACGTTTGTTAGCCTTAATCTTAAAGCTCTTCACAGCATGTTGACGGGAGCAAACTCCAAAGACACCAACTTCAACCTCCTGATTGTCCACAACCTTACCGTCTACTATATACTCAAAGTTAGCAGGGCGCATCCAATCATTATAATAGTTGGCTTTTTGAGCATTGTCACTGGAACAAGTAGAACGAGAACCATTATTTCCGACAACACAAATACCCAACTGAGGATCATTGAAATTCTCACCATCCGAGGTAATCGATACAATCGGCAATTTAGAAGTTCCGCAAGTGGAATAAATACCATCAGTGAACAGATATGATCCAGTCACCACGTCACTGTAAAGTTTACCATCCTTATATGCTCTTGCACGCACGATTGTTGTAGTGTCGAGATTAATAGGAGATTGGTAAACAACTCCTTTTTCCTTTGTAGGAATGCTTCCGTCCAATGTGTAATAAATCTGGGCTCCTTCAGTTGAACACTGAAGCTGAACTGCAGCATGACCACCAGCATATACCACACCTGGAGTTGTTCCTGCAAATGTAGGAGACGCTACCCTATCCGATATACTATACGCAGAAGTGTTTTCTGTACCAGGCGAAGGTATCATATACCCTCCGTCTCCATAGGAAATATGCGGATACTGCTTTGGATATTCGATTGAAATCGTCTGCGATCCATTTGACAAAATCAGTTTGCCAGCATCAGACGTAAGTTTTTGAGAAACTGTACCTGCGAACAAAGGATTCATAGTGGAAGCAACACTACTATTTGTTTCAGCAACGTCATCCTTTGCAAAGAAAAGCAGGTTGTATCCCTTTTTGATAACATGTGACTGAGAGAGACGCAATGTCCAATCCGTCTTTCCCTCCTTCTCATTAGTAACAGTCCAACCATTCAGGTCGATCTGATCCCCATCATTATAAATCTCAACATATCCGTTATAATCATATTTATCACTGACTATAGTGGATATATTGCTCGGCATAATCTCAGTGATTTTTATAGCAGCAGAAGCGGAGACCGCAGACAAGCAACCTGCAGAGACAGCTAATGTCCTAAAAAGACTGAATACGTTGAATGAGTATAAGTTTTCCATAGTACGTTATGTTAATAGAGTATGTGTTTCTTTTTTGGGTGATTTTATGTCAATCTAACGACAGATACAAAATCACCATCTTTATTAGAGTCTGGAGTAATAAAGTTTTTAGCAAATGTAGTTTTTTTTGTATACCAACAAAAAGAAACTACATTTTTCTACATACAGAACACACTTTTTCATCAAAAGTATGTTGGACAGCTTATTTATATCCCCTATATAATTTTCATCCAGTTTTTTACCAATAAACCACTGGACATGGATATCTTTCGACTGTACGTATAATATATATCAGAGCAATTTCATGCGACCATGATCCATTCTTTTTCTGCGACGTGAATAGATCATAAACGTAGTAAGCTTGCAAATTCTTTATCGATGTTCCCACCATAAACGAGACATACGAGACTTCTGACAAATCTGATTTCAATGATATTCCTGCCATAAACGGAGAAAAGAATCCTCCTACGCCGAAATCCAACTGTTTCCATACATCCTGACTCTGATAAGACGCATTGGCAAAAAGGTATGTGTCTGATATAGAGTTACGTCCGAACAATCCGTTAGATAGTTCCAAATCCTTGATATAGTTGACATGGGCGGCAAAACGTCGATGCAAGATATTGTTACCTGTCTTTTGGAATCCATTTTCAGGTTCAGACAAATGGTACATAGCGGCACCTAAAGTCAAGAACCCTTGCACACATAATGCCGCACCAACATTGAAATCAGCAAAATGAAAACGATCATGTTCAAACTCTTCAGTTGTATTAGAGCCATACAGATTACCAGTTCCTAAATCATATTGGTCTGCAAATGTCACCTTGCTTACATCAAACGTGTTTATGAAATATGTTGCTTGCACACCAAGACGCAAGAAAATACCATCTGTTGCATTTATTGAAAACTTGTTTGACTTTCCACTCTTCAACTGAAATGTATGGGCATAAACCAATCCTATCTCATTCGTCCTGTAGATGCCACCAGCATAACTGTCCAACGCATAAGACAGACCAGCAGAACACATTCGTTTGTAGAAATTCTGGTCGTATGAGGCTCTGACAGTATTATACTTATTCCCCAATTTTGGCCATTGTTGACGATAGTTCAAACCCAAACGTATAGCGTTCGCGTTTCCAGCCATCGCAGGGTTCAGACTAAATGGCACAATGTTATGGTTGGAGAATGTGTAATCCTGTGCGTAGACGCACACACCCGACATCCATACTGACAATATTATTTGTAGTAGTCTTTTCATTTCCTTTTATCTTACAAGGGTAACAAATCCACGGTTTTCACCATCTCTCTCAAGATTTCCAAACTTACATTTATATTTGTAAACCCATCCATATACACCCCATGGACATTCCTTTCCATTCCACTTACCATCCCATGTATCTTCCAAACCTCGTCCTTCATACATGATCTCTCCAAGACGGTTGTATATGATATATGAGAATTCGTCGACGTAGCGGCCCCCATAAAATCTGAATCCGTCGTTTTTCTCATCTCCATTAGGCGTGAATGCCTCTGGTGCCCAAATATCTTTCCATACATACAATGATGTCACACCTTCATACACACATCCTGCAGCATCCACAGCACGTACCAACACACTTACCGAATCGCCAACTTTCTGCGTATCATAACGGTAGTTCATTGTACGGCCTTCCAATTCCTGGGCTGTAGAGTATGGCTGCCATGTCCATTTAGCTTCAACCGGAGACAATCCAGAGAACTGGACTGTTGGGTTTGTCTCATCAATCCATCCAGGAGTGACCGAAAAGTCGAATGTCCGTCTGTTTGCTAAAGTCACACTTTTATGAGTTGTAGACACACATCCGTTTTCATCACGACCTGTCAATGTGAATTTAGTATCAGCGAAAATGGCGATCTCCATAGATTCTGAATTGTAATTCGCTGACAAATCCTCTGGTTCCGGCTCCGCGCTCCACTCATAGAAAATAGCTCCCGACGCAGAAAGTCTGACTTTGTCTCCATCATCAGCACATCCTTCTACCGACGACAACTTGATATCAAGTTTTGGAAGTTTGTAAACCTCTAGTTCGTATGGCACAGTGTTGGTACAGCCATTTACATCTGTTCCTGTAACATAATATGTAGTGGTCAGCATAGGATACTGAGTGATGGTAGGGCCGACCTCATTGGTATTCCATTTGTATGAATGCGCTCCAGATGCCGTAATTGTTGCCTTATCACCAGGACAAACAATCTTATCTCCAGTGATAAGCACATTAGGTGGTGTCAGCTGATGAACAAAGATATTCATATCAGAAGAACAATTCAAACGAGTTCCTACCAGTTTTACATACATATCTGATTCAGGAATGAAATCTAGATTTGGAGTATAGACAGTGTCATTTCCATAATACCATTCAAATGTAGTGGCTCCCTGAGCTCGCAGATGCACATATTCTCCCTTACATGCTTCCACACTTCCCAAATATGAAAGTACAGGTGGATCAACAGGAAGAATAGTGAATGTAGCGGTGTTCTGACAACCGAATGAATCGATTCCGATAACCTCAAAAGTGGTCTCTCCTGTAATCTTTTCAATCAAAGTTTCACCTTGCTTGCCATGTTTCCATGAATAATCCATAGCACCAGATGCGACAATCGTTGCGACACTATCTTTGCAGACGTTTATATCACCCGTTATCGTGACGTCAGGCACCTCTCGTAATGAAACACTCACAATTTTTGTCGACTGACATCCATTATCCCCAATACCAGTCAATGTATATTTTGTAGGGATAGACGGAGAAACCTCCAATGACTCTCCATCCAAACCGTATCCCCAATTATAAGTGGCCGCTCCGTGAGCCTTAAGCGAAGTGTATTTTCCAGGACATACCACACTATCTCCATCCACCCAAAGTTCAGGCACAGGGAGAGTGCCTAGGACTGCACTTGCCTGCGACACACAACCTTTACGGTATCCTGTCACAGTCACTTTCATAGTCTCATCATTTATCTTGAATGCACGGTGTGCTCCCTTCACTCCATCATGCCACTCATATTCAATAGCACCAACAGCGTCGATTTTGGCAGCTTCTCCCGGACAAACATCAAAATCACCAACTATTTCTATAACAGGTCGCGCAATCGTATCCACATAAGTCGAATCTTTCGACTTACAGCCATTCTTATCTGTACTTTCAAGTTTGATCCATACAGGCTCCCTCACCAAAAAACTCGTCTCTTTCTGGAAATCGAAATACGTGTCTCCAGCATACCATCTCTGGCTTTCTACGTTTCCTTGGAATGCCAATTCCGCCTTGTTTCCTACACAAACGCTGTCTGGAGCCAAAATATCCACCTGGACAGGAATGTTGACATTGATAATCTTTGTGACAGGATTTGGACATCCTTCCTTGCTATATCCAACAACCTGATATTCTGTTGGACCATCAGGGATATCATACGCTACAGAATCACTTCCTGCTGGAGGATATACCCATTCAACCCTATCCGGAGTTCCAACAATTGACAATTTGACTGTATCTAACGCACAAACTTCATCTTTGGATAAAATTGCCACCAAAGGAAGCTGGAAAACGTAAACAGGGACAGACATCGAATCTGTACAACCATTCAGGCTCACCTTTACCTTCCAAATCTCATTTCCCGTGATTTTCTTTTGCAATGTTGAATTGGTAGATCCATCCTGCCACTCAAATGTATATCCCTGAGCGGATAGCATTGACACTTTTGCCTGTTCGTCAGGACAAACCTCATCAACTTTATCGGCTATCTGCACAAGCGGACTCTGCTTGATGCGTACTTTTCTGCTCGCAGTTCCTCTACAACCATATTTATCATAACCTATCACCGTATATGACGTGTCGGAATAAGGCATTATATCCATTGAAGGACCGCTATAAACGATACCCTGTCCGGAAACAGGATCTGAACCCAAATCCCACTCGTAACTTTCCGCACCTATACCATAAATAGTTGCCCTTTCTCCAGAACATAGCTCATCTGGTGTCCAAAGATCAACTATAGGCGATGGATTCACATGGATTTTAATGGAATCTTCTGTCTTGCAACCATAATTTAATGAAATCGCCGTACATTTAAATGTCTGTGTCACTGTAGGAATAACCTGCAAACGAGATCCTGATATTCCGCCCTCCCAATCATACGTACACGACACCAGACTCGACACCATCAGACGTGTTGAATCTCCAGAACAAACAGTGTCTTTTGTCGCACTCAATTTAATATTAGGAGTCAACACTCGAGTGATATATAATGAGTCGTCATATCCACAAGAACGCTCATCTACCACATGAACATAAAACCAACTGCTATTTTCAATTGTTACCTTCGCAGAAGTGTCATTACTTATTACCGTCTTTGACGAATCCATCCAAGTGATCTTCGAGGTTTGAAAATCAATATTCTGAGCAAACAATTCTATTGTTTCTCCCTTACACACAGTGTTGTGACCATCTATAATCACAGTAGGATAATCAGGAACCGTCACATTAAACGAATCTGTTCCAGAACATCCATGCTTGGTCACAGCCGTCAGTTTCACCATATAATTACCATACCCTGAATACTTATGACTCGTGTCTTTCTTAACCGAATTGTGTCCATCTCCAAAATCCCAGTTATATTTCCACAACTCATCATCTGTCGTATTCAGCGTAGATCTATTCTCAAACTCCACATTACCGCTACAACCAACCGTAGCTTTCATATCCGGTTTCACTGAGACTGGAAGCAATTCTGTCTCCAATGTTATTGAGCTACAACTTTGCAACTCTCCTCGCATAGTACATGTATACTTAGAATTGGAAGTCATCAATCGGCGGTCTATTTCCACTTCACTGCTGTCTTTTCCTGTAAACAAGAACATCGGACTTTCATTTCCATCTACCCTCCATTCATAATGAGCAAAACCCTTTGGAGCCTTGATTGTAGCATTCTCTCCACTACTCTCACAGTTGTTCACATCAAGTTTCAAATCCGTTGTCTCCACATAGAAATATCCGTATGCCTCATGGCCTCCGGCTCCCTCTGGAGGTGTGGGATTGAGTGCAGAAGCTTTCGGCACACGCAAACAGTCATGGGTCTGGAATGTGATAGTCACTTCATAACCAACCTTATTTGTCAAATCATAAATTGTTGATGTCCAAGGCAAATAAGGATACTCATCCAACGCATTACTTTTTTTAGAATAGACACACGGTTTTGTAGGTTGCTTCAGATATGTGGCTGTCTTATTGGCGGTTGTAGCAAAAGATGCACATGCCTCAGTAGATACAACACCCGCCGGACTCTTAAACTCAACATTCATTTCGAATTGAGGAATTTGATCTCCCGAGTGTTTTCCTGAACCATCTGCAGGATCGTGTAACACACATGCGAAATTCAAAATCAAAGCTTTTGATTCTTCCGTAACCACAAACTTATATGTTGCTCTCTCAGCTGCAGCCTTAGGTGTATTGTTTCCTTCTGTACCCATTGGTTTTCCAATACGTAAGGACATAGCTCCATCAGAAAAAGGATTTTGCATAAACTCATCACAACTTATAATAGGATCATATGCCGAAATTGCAGCATCTATAAGTTTGAAACGGTCGTTCTCTCGCGTCACACGACCAGTCCACTCATAAACGCATATACTATCGGCATCACGATAATAATTTCCAGTTTCCATAGTCCAGCCATTGAAATTCCCATCAGAAAAATCGATGTTTGGAGCTCCCACATCTCTTGCAGAAACCTTAAAGGAACATAATAAAAATAGTAGCAAGCAAATCACATATCTAAATTTCGCCCGCTTCAGCATCGCTGAATTTTGAATCTCGGTTTTTATCATAATGTGTCCACATTGGGTCCGAAAGGACTAACTAAATACCCTATTAAAAACACTGCATCCAAAATTTGGAATACTTTGCAATACTAATAAAAAAATGTTAAAAAAAACAAATAACTAAAAAAAAAACATAAAAATCATTTAAAAATGTACAAAAACAGAGGCTTCAATGTAACAATTTACAAAAAATTACGTTTAAATATTTCTTCTAAAAATCAACATCCAATCCGAATGCGAATGCCGTGCTTCTAGGATATGCGGAATAATCCACGGATGGTGTAGCCGACGTTGCCCTTCTCACATTTACCTCAGGATCGAAACCGCTGTATTTTGTCCAGCAAAACAGGTTGTTGGCAGATGCATACACACGTGCCTTCGAGAGATTCGCCTTCTTAACCACCTTGCTTGGCAGCGTATAGCCCAATGTCAACTGCTTCAGACGAAGGAACGAACCGTCTTCAACAGCCCACGAATGGAACACATACCTCGCCATTATCGGCGACCACATTGTGGCATTGGCATTTATCTGTGCCATCTCCTCAGGCGACGCTAATCCGCCCACACTATTTAAATATGTCCAACATCCTTCCACGTCGGCAGACATATTTCTATATGAGTATTTGTTGGTAGTGGAATTTTCAATTTTATTGGCATTATACACGTCTCCTCCATATTTCCAATAGAAATCGGCAGACAAGTCAAAACTCCAGATCTTGAAATTCAATCCAAATCCTCCCGTATGCTTCGGCAATGCGTTTCCAATCACAACCTTATCCGACTCATCAATCGTACCGTCGCCATTCTGATCCTTCAAACGCAATGATCCGGGACGGATAGTGCCAGCCAACAATGTGGCATCAGAGACAATACCTTCCTTTAACTTATATGCACCGTCTTCATACTCAAAATCATCCACCGTATACCAGCCATCCGTCTCATATCCGTACATTCTGCCTATGCTCTCCCCCACCTCAAGGATATAATCACCTGTGATCTCCGAACCTGCCCAACCAGATGACATCTCCATCTTGTCCGCTCCACCTAAACTTTTGATCTTCGTATCTGCGAAAGCGATATTAAAATCAACGTCGAACTTGAAATTCTTTCTGTTGACAACACCTACATTCAACGACAACTCCACACCCTTATTCTCTGTCGATCCGACATTCTGCATCATATAAGTGTATCCAGAAGAGTATGGAAGTTTTGTCTGCAAAAGCAAATCCTCAGTTGTATTGCGATAGATATCAAATGTCAGTTGGATTCGATTGTTTAGCAAGCCAAGATCAAGGCCGATATTGCGAGAAACCGTTGTCTCCCAAGTAAGATCAGGATTTGGTTTATACTCTCCCGTCTTCAAATATGAAAGATATTCACCATCAATCTCTAGCACTCCGTCGGCATCAGATGGCGACGAGTAGACCTGCTGGTATAGATTATTGCTGATGCGGTTGTTTCCCGTCGCACCGATACTATATCTCAATTTCGCATTGCTTAAAACTTTTGATACTGAAGATTGAGCGATAAAATCCTCTTCACTGATTCTCCAGCCAACTGAAGCCGATGGGAAATATCCCCACTGTTTGTCCGACGCAAATTTGCTTGATCTGTCGGCTCTGTAAGTAGCTGAGAACAAGTATCTTTCCTTAAAAGAATAGTTTGCACGTCCAAAATACGACAAAATCACATCATTAGGCAAGACTGCTGAATTGGACGGTTGCGGAGTACCAAGACTCATGTTGGCAATACACTGCTCAGCATTCAAATATTCAGGGAAATATCTGCTTTCGCTTTGAATATAGCTTTCTTTCTTCTTTATAAATTCTTCTCCAACAAGTAATGTTAAAGAATGACGTTTCAGTTTCTGCAAAAGATAAAAATGAGCAGTGTTGGAATTTCTGAAAATGGACTGACGTAAGTTGAGGACAGATGCCATTGGAGCGTTTCCATTCTTCAATGCCTGCGACGTGCCGACTCCATAACAGCGATCCGTTTCACGGAACAAACCATCCACACCAATCTGCGAATTCAAATTGAAAAATGAGACGGGAGAAATCGTAACACCCAAATCGCCCTTCACTCCATTCTGAGTTTGCTTACGATAATCAGCGTTGTTCACCTCGACAGGATTATACGTGCTCGACACAGTCTCAAACTCATCCACGTCTTCAATATTCAAAGGGGAATAAAGGAATGCATTTCTCAAGCGGGCATCCGTGTTGCTGCCTTCCGTCGAGACTCCCGCACCATTCTGCACCTTATTAAAATATGAGGTTTTCAAATCAAACGACAAATATTTTGACACCTCATGATTGATATTCATGCCAAAATTATGTCGACGCGAATTCTGCCCGACAACAATTCCATTGTTATCATTGAAATCGTATGCTATTTTGAATGCTGTTTTGTCGTTTTTATAAGTCGTGATAACAGACTGATCCATAAAGAAGCCGTTTTCACCAAACAATTGATCCACCCAATCATTCTGCACGACCGACTGGTATTTGGCAAGTTCATCGTAAGAACCATACACGGAAGTAAATGATTCCAAAGCCTCCTCACTCTTCATCGCAGCCGTCTCATAACAGAATTTCGCATAATCGTATGGCGACAACACCTTCAGTCTATTTTTAAATGTACGGAATCCATATTGAGATTTATACGATGTCTTCAACCCATTCTCTTTTGCTCTCTTTGTAGTGACAAGCACAACACCGGATGCAGATCGAGCTCCATAAACAGCAGCGGCGGCAGCGTCTTTCAACACATCTATCCTCTCAATGTCGGAAGGAGAAATATTGGAAATATTGTCGACGGGAAAACCATCCACTATATATAAAGGAGCATTGTTACCGGTGATTGACGTTCCGCCACGTACTGTGATCTCCACCTCACCCATTTCACCACCCTCACTCATCGACACATCAACACCTGCAATCTTACCCTGGATCGCATTTTCAACATTGCCATTTTCTCCTTGGATCGACTGAGATGGAGAAAGAGTCGCATTAGCGCCTGTCAGATCTTTTTTGCGGGCCTCACCATAACCGACAACAACAATCTCATCCACATTATATGAAAAACCGTATGAGGTAGAATCTTCGTTGGTTTCAATATTTTGTTCCACCACGTCCTGTTCCTCCGCACATACATCGACACAGAAAGAGATTGCGCCAAAAAGCGACGCAAAAGTCATTACATTCAACTGTAAAATTGAGCCCTTGAATATCATCCTTCTTTCTTAATGTGAATCACTAAAATAGCGAGTGAAACACTACAAAAATAAGTTTTTTACGCTTACTCTTCAAAAACGAAAAGCAAAATATCCCCTAATGAGTTTTTTTTCAAATACTTTTTGCAAATAAGACAATCTTTCTCTACTTTTGTATCAAATTTTGAAATTTAAGAAAGATGACAAAGGCAGAATTAGTTAATGAGATATCTGTACGCACAGGAATTAGCCGTGAAGATACGCTTATTGTAGTTGAGGGTTTTATGTCGGAGGTTAAGAGAGCGATGCGTAAAGGTGACAACATTTACTTACGCGGATTCGGTACTTTCCTAGTAAAGACAAGAAAAGAGAAGACTGGTAGAAACATCACTCAAAAGAGTACAATCATCATCCCTGAGCACAAAATAGCTGCGTTCAAGGCAACAAAGGACTTCATTTACGAGAATGGAGACTACATGAGCGTAGAAGGCAAGAAATAAGCTGGAAGTGAACTTTAGTAAAAATTATTAATACATTAGATTATGCCAAGCGGTAAGAAGAGAAAAAGACATAAAATGTCTACTCACAAGCGCAAAAAAAGACTAAAGAAGGATCGTCATAAGAAGAAATAATCCTTCGCTGTATTTTGCAAAAAGAAAGCTAAGAACAAACGTTGATTGCCGTAAAAAGCTCAGTGTTTGTTCTTTCTTTTTATCTAAGACCATGAAGACGGTGCAATCATTTGTTATTCAGAACATTATCTCGTCTAGACATGAATATGGATTTATCATACAGATGTCTTACAAATATATAAGATTGCATTTAGTCCTCAACAAAAACAATTAAAAGTGAATAACGAACTTATTATTGACGTTCAGGAAAACGAAGTAAAGATTGCCCTCCTTGAGGACAAGAAACTCGCATCCTACCACTCGGAGAACAGAGGAACGGAAAACAAGTACGCCGTGGCCAACATCTATCTGGGCAAGGTAAAGAAACTAATGCCTGGACTTAACGCCGCCTTCATCGACGTGGGATACGACAAAGGTGCATTTCTCCACTATCAGGACCTAGGCAGAGGCTATCGCTCAACCCAACGATTCCTTCGCAACGTCCTTATGGAAGGAACCCGCGCACCTAAAGTGCAGGATGTAGAGCTTGATCCAATCTTGGAAAAGAACGGTGACATCAAGGATGTTCTTGCTCCAGGACAGGAAATATTGGTGCAGATTGAGAAAGAGCCGATCTCTACGAAAGGTCCACGTCTGACTGCGGAAATCACCATCGCGGGAAGATTCCTCGTACTTGTTCCATTGTCGGACAAGGTGTTCGTGTCTCAGAAAATCAAGTCGAACGCAGAAAGGAAACGTATCAAGGAGATTCTTTCCAAATGTCTGCCTAAAAACTTCGGCTGTATCGCGCGTACAATGTCGGAGGGCAAGGAAGAGGCTGATTTCAAAGAAGAACTTGAAGATTTGGTCAACAAATGGGAGAACATGGTTGCGAACCTCAACAAAGAGGATCTGCCAAAACTTGTGCTCAAAGAGATGGACTCTGTGACTGGTCTGCTCCGCGACACACTCTCTCCTGACTATGACAGCATCGTCGTCAACGACAAGAATGTCTACAAAGAGGTCATCAGCTACGTAAACCAAATCGCCCCAGAAAAGAAAGATATCGTCCAGTACTACGAGGATGACATTCCGTTGTTTGATTTCTACAAGGTGACCAAACAGATCAAGAGTTCATTCGGCAGAACAGTCGTGTTCAAGAACAGCGCGTATCTGGTGATCGAGCAGACAGAAGCTTTGATGGTGATCGACGTGAACAGCGGAAACCGTTCAAAGAGCAGCAACGACCAGGAGACAAACGCACTTGAAGTCAACCTTGCAGCCGCTGACGAAATTGCAAGACAATTGCGTCTTCGTGATATCGGAGGTATCGTAGTGATCGACTTCATTGATATGGCCAAGGGAGAAAATCGCGTCGCTCTATACGACAGAATGCGTCAGAACATGGCTCGCGACAAAGCCCGCCACAACATCCTGCCATTGAGCAAGTTCTGCTTGATGCAGATCACTCGCCACCGTGTGCGCCCAGTAACCAATATCAAGACAGAAGAGGTTTGCCCTACTTGCCACGGAACAGGAAAGGCTCAGCCGTCAATCCTGTTTGAACATGAGATCGAAGAGAAGATCCGTTATGTGAAGGAAGAGAAGAAGATCACAGATTTCACGATTTTCGTGCATCCATACGTCTACACATATTTAAATAGTGGATTCTTCTTCAACAGTTTGAAATGGAAGTGGCGCCGCAAATACTGTAAATTCAATCTGCTCAAAAACGAAGATTTCGGTATGCTTCAATATAAGTTTATCGATAAGGATGGAGCAGAAATAAGCCTAAACCCCGAAAAAGAAGAATTAGCGATAGAAGAAGCTATCGAAGAAAGCCAAGATAAAGGCTCAAAGAAATAATACAAAAGGCGGAACAAATGTTCCGCCTTTTTTCTCATTTGCGATATACAGTCATGTAATAAAAAAACAAAACGGCCAAGGATTTCATCCCCAGTCGTTTTGCATTATGACACATTTTTAGAAATAACATCGTTTACGTATTTCTACAACCTATCCAAGTCTCTTCATGGCTTCGATTGTAGCGTCTTTGTCTCCCAACGCAGAGAATCGTATATATCCTTCTCCACTGACTCCAAATCCGACACCAGGAGTGGCAACAATATTCTTCTCCTTCAACAAGTAATCAAAGAAACTCCACGAATCCATTCCGTCAGGCGTCTTTGCCCAAACATACGGACTGTTTTTGCCTCCGAACACAGTATAACCGGCAGCTTCAAGACCATTTCTGATTATCTTGGCATTGGTTATATAATAATCGATCATATCCTTCACCTGTCTCTTTCCTTCCTCACTGTAGACAGCCTCAGCCGCACGCTGGATAACGTATGCAGTGCCATTGAATTTTGTGCACTGGCGACGGTTCCATAACTTATTCAACTGAACTTTCTCCCCCTTCTCATTTGTTGCCAAAACACTCTTTGGAATGATAGTCAAACCGCATCTCGTGCCTGTGAAACCAGCAGTCTTTGAGAAACTACGGAATTCAATAGCACATTTCTTTGCACCCTCAATCTCATATATCGAATGAGGCACATCAGCCTCCTGAATGAAAGCCTCGTATGCAGCGTCGAACAAGATCAAAGCATCGTTAGCTAGAGCATACTTCACCCACTCAGCAAGTTGCGACTTAGTCAATGTTGTGCCAGTAGGATTGTTTGGGAAACAGAGATAGATCACATCCACTTTCTCTTTTGGAAGTTCAGGCACAAAACCATTCTCTGCCGTGCATGGAAGATAAACGATCTTGCTCCAACGTCCGTCAGCAAGCAAATCACCAGCTCTTCCAGCCATCACATTCGTGTCGACATAAACAGGATAAACAGGATCTGTGACAGCCACAATATTTCCCAACCCAAGAATATCACCTATATTACCAGTATCACTCTTTGCACCGTCGCTGATGAAAACCTCATCACTTTCAAGAGATACTCCACGAGGTTCAAAATCATTCTTTATAATTGTATCAATCAAGAATTTATATCCCTGTTCAGGACCATATCCTCGGAAAGTAGACTGGTTTGCCATCTCATCCACTGCCTTATGCATAGCCTTTATGACCGCGTCGCACAATGGCAAAGTAACATCGCCAATTCCCATGCGGATAATTTGTGCAGACGGATTAGACTCTTTATATGCAGCCACTCTCTTTGCTATCTCAGAAAACAGATAACTGCCTGGCAGTTTCTGAAAATTATCATTAATCGTTACCATATACCAACTTATCTGAATTGTATAATCAAATTTCTACTTCACCCTCAAAAACAGTCGTTGCAGGACCGGTCATGTAGACGTGATTGTCTTCCCCACTCCATTTTATATGAAGGTCACCGCCTCGCAGTTTCACACAAACATCACGGTCTGTCAATCCATTTAGGATACAAGCCACAGCAACAGCGCAAGCACCTGTGCCACAAGCCATTGTCTCGCCTGCTCCACGTTCCCACACTCTCATCTTCACTTCTGAACGATTATGAACCTCAACAAACTCGGTATTTGTTTTGCGAGGAAATACAGGATGACACTCGTATGATGGACCAATCTTCTCAAGATCCAACGAGTCGACATTGTCTACAAAAATCACAGAATGAGGATTTCCCATACTGACACAGGTAGTCATATTTGTTTTGCCTAACACCTCGATCGGCTGGCTGACCACCGTCGGCAAATCAAATGTGGTCGGTATATCCAAGCCATTCAATATCGGCTCACCCATATCCACCGTCACCGTATCAACCTTTCCGTCTACAACATGAAAATCAAGGATTTTAACTCCTGCAAGAGTTTCAAGAGACACTTTTGTCTTATTTGTCAGACCCTTATCATATACATATTTGCCGACACAACGTGATGCATTACCACACATCTCCGCCTCCGAACCGTCAGAGTTGAACATACGCATTCTAAAATCACACGTCTTGCTTGGCAAAATAATCACGATACCGTCGGAACCGATACCTGTGTGACGGTCACTCAACTTAATAGCCGTCTCACTCAGATTGTCTATCTTTTCAGTCGCTCCATTGATATAAATGTAATCGTTGGAGATTCCATGCATTTTAGTAAACTTCATCGCTCTCCTCCTTTTCCAGTTCATTTTATAAGGGGCAATCCATCAAATAGGATTGCCCCATTAAATTCGGTTCGCTTTACGTTTTTTTCCTACTGCATAGCAGTTACAATTTATAAACGCATAGCTCGTTTTATGTTCAATCCGTTCTACTTTCCGTTCGTTTTACAATGCAAAAATAAGGCTATTTGAGCATCCGTATGTGATTTCATTTGCATTTATATAAGAAAAACGTACCTACTTTTAAAACAAAAGCAAAGAGATATAATTTAATTTCATTTTGTAAGCAAAACAACAAAATAAGTTTCATTATATTATAAATCAAATATACAATACTTTCACACACATTTTATGTTAAAAAAATATAACGGACGTTTAGTACACAAACTTTATACATTTAGTCGTTTTAGTCAACAAATAATAGTTGTTTGATGATAATTTTGCAAATGGCTTTATGTAAATTTGCAAAAGTAAAACAGCGTGTATACATAACGATATGAGAAGACAAATAATTTCAGTACTAACAGCATTGGTATGCAGTATCCAATTAACAAACGCAGAGACGCATGTGTTGACTCTTGACAGCTGCCGTGCATTGGCTATCCGAAACAACAACGACTTGAAAATGGCTGATGCAAAGAAACAGAAAGCCTACTACGACAGAAAAGCAGCATTCACAAAGTTTTTACCACGCATCACCGCCACCGGAGCATACATCCTTTCATCTAGAGACATCAGTCTTCTTTCCGAGGAGACTCAAGACAAGCTAAACAATCTTGGCACAAACGCTGGAGCAGCTATGGGGCAGAGCATGCAACAGATGTCCCAACAAGGAATGCAGCAAATGATGCAAGAGGCGATGCAAAATCCAGCATTGCTTCAGATGATGATGCAGAATCCACAGCTAGCACAGATGATGCAAAGCATGCCTGGCATGGCTCAAAACATGACTCAAGGCATGGCAAACAATTTGTCTTCTGCCATGGCTCCCAAACTAAATGCCATAGGTTCGGATATCGTAAAAGAATTTGAAATAGACAACACCAACGTCGGTGTCATCTCCGTGATGCTGACTCAACCTTTATATATGGGTGGTAAAATCGCAGCCTACCATAATATAATGAAGAAAGTGGAGCAGTTAAACACCGCCCAAGCAGTCGGAAAGGAGAACGACGTGATAGTTGAGACAGACGAAGCCTACTGGAGAATCGTCGGACTACAGTCGAAGAAGAGATTGGCAGAAAGCTATCTCCGCACCATCGACACTCTTAATAAAGATGTGGACAGACTTATCGAAGCCGGATTCGCGACCAAAGCAGACGGTCTGAAAGTAAAAGTCAAACTGAATGAAGCCAAAGTATCAGTGATCCAGGTGGAGAACGGAATCACCCTATCTAAAATGTTACTCTGCCAGATTTGTGGACTTGACATGAACTCCGACATCGAGCTTGCAGACATCAATATCGACGCGGAAGGTTTCGTAGTGCCAGAGACATCATCCGCAGCCAACGTAGAAGAGGCTCTGAACGCACGATATGAGATGCAAAGTCTTGCTCTTGCAAAAGAGATTGGTGAAGAGAAGGTGAAGATCGCAAGAAGCGAATACCTTCCTACATTGGCTCTTATGGGTGGATACACAACAACAAACCCATCCGCATTCGATGGAATCAAAAACGAGTTCGGTGGAATGTGGAACGTAGGTGTCGTATTGAAAGTGCCTGTTGTCACTTGTGGAGAGAGAATATACAAGGTGAGAGCGGCTAAGGAAGAGGCTAGAATCGCTGAATACCAGTACGACGAGGCTAAAGAGAAGATCACATTGCAAGTCAACCAGAACATGCAGAAGGTGACAGAAGCCAGCCAACGTCTCCAGACGGCAAAAGAGAGTTTGAAAGAGGCTCATGAAAACCTTCGTTATGCTGAGGTAGGATTGAAAGAGGGAATGATCCCTGTCGCAGACGTTCTTCAAGCTGAGACAGCACTACTAAAAGCACAAAGCACAGCAGTAGAGGCTGAAATCGACCTTCTATTGGCAGACTTGTATTTGAAGAAATCACTCGGCAAAATACAGATGCCCCACTAAATAATTAACATTCGTCAATGTCAGCAATCTTCGTCAACATTGGCGAAAAGCGAAAAACAAAAAAAGTAAACAAAATAAAAACACAATAAGATGAAAAATAACGGTGTGATCATTATCGCGATCATTGTAATCGTCGTAATTCTATCAGTAATTCTAATTGGATTAACTCATTCGACTCCAGAACCAGTCATTCAGGGAGAAGTTGAAATATCAGACTATCGTTTGTCTTCTAAGGTTCCTTCTCGTGTGATGGAGATCAAAGTGAAGGAGGGAGACTTCGTAAAGAAGGGAGACACAGTTGCTATCATGGAGGCTCCTGAAGTTGCAGCCAAGCTGTCTCAGGCAGAAGCCGCAAGACGTGCAGCACAGGCATTGCAGAACAAGGCTCAGGCAGGCACACGCAGTGAGCAGATTGAGGCTGCATACGAAATGTGGCAGAAGGCAAAAGCTGGACTTGATGTTTACGAGAAGACATACCAGAGAGTCGAGAAACTATACAACGAAGGTGTGATCGCAGCACAGAAGAAAGATGAGGCTTACGCTCAACTTGAAGCAGCCAAAGCTACAGAGAAAGCAGCCAAATCACAGTATGACATGGCTATGAACGGTGCCCAGAAAGAGGACAAGGATGCCGCTGCCGCTCAGGTGGCAAGAGCAAGAGGAGCTATCGCAGAAGTGAACTCATATATCAACGAGACTATCATCCGTGCTTTGGCTGACGGTGTTGTGACTGAGATTTTCCCTGAAGAGGGCGAGTTGGTCGGTTCAGGAGCCCCAATCATGAATGTGGCTAAAGCCGACGGTGCTTATCTAACATTCAATATCCGTGAAGATTTGCTAAAGGGATTTGAGATTGGCAAGACAGTCAACGTCTACATTCCTGCAAAAGACACTACAATCAACGCCACTGTAAGCGGAATGAAGAATGTAGGCAGCTACGCAGTATGGAAAGCAACAAAAGCACTTGGACAGTACGATCTTAAGACATTCGAGGTAAAGATGCGTCCAGAGTCTCAGAATCTGCAGTTGGCAGCAGGAATGAGTGCGATCATAAAATAAACTAAAAGAGTATGGATATAAAGTCAATTTTTAGCAGATTAAAAAAGTTGGCTATTAGAGAGGCCGAGATATCAAGACGTCGTCCGCTCTACCTATTCTGTATGCTTATTGCCCCCGTCTTCTTCAGTTTCATGTTTATCAACGTGATGGAAGAAGGAGCCCCAGATGAGATTCCTGCAGCTGTGGTCGACGACGATGACAGCCAGGTGTCACGCACGCTTCTACGTACACTTGACGCCATGCAGGAGACAAACCTGACAGTGAAATACAAAAATTTCTCCGATGCCAAGGATGCCCTACGTAAAGGAGAGGTTTTCGCAATTGTGCATGTGCCACAGGGACTATCCGAAAAAGCACTTACACAACGCACTCCTACAATCTATTTCTACACCAACGACGCATACTTCTTGGCTGGATCATTCCTTTTCAAGAACATGAAGGTGTTAGGAGAGTTGTCGGGGCTTGCGATCACCAAAGCGACACTGTCAGCTAAAGGTTTGGATGACGACAGGATAATGGGATTGATTCAGCCTATAACAGTTGAGTCACACCCGTTGAACAATCCTTCGCTCAACTATTCCATCTATCTGACTAACATGTTTATACCAGCGATATTGCTTCTTATAATATTCATTGCGACATGTTATTCGATCGGTTTGGAATGGAAACGAGGCACACAGAAGAAA
This sequence comes from Bacteroidales bacterium, assembly GCA_015061115.1. Classification (GTDB taxonomy): domain Bacteria; phylum Bacteroidota; class Bacteroidia; order Bacteroidales; family Paludibacteraceae; genus UBA1723. Next base: position 59,033 of record SUXE01000017.1, read on the forward strand.
TGGTATAAAGATGCAGGAGAGAATGTAGTGATTGCATTAGCTGGAAAACTATTGCCACAGACAGCAGTCTACATGCTGATGTTCGCATTCATGGACGTCTATCTCTACAGAATCAACGGATTCCCGATCGCATGCCCGTTGCTTCGACTGCTTGGCATACAGCTGTTGGTGACACTCGCGTCGCAAGCATTCTCTACAGCCATCTTCGGAATACTAGCCGGACAGATGCGATTGGCAATGAGTGTTGCGTCTCTGCTCGGAGTGTTGTCAATCTCATTGTGCGGATTCACATTCCCTGTCATGGCAATGCCCAAAATCATGGAGGCGATCTCATGGCTGCTGCCATTACGCCACTATTATCTGATATATGTCAACCAAGTGCTCGACGGATATTCCATCATCTATGTATGGAAATCATTCGCGATACTTGTGGCAATACTCGGACTTCCTCTGCTTTTCATCAAAGTGTATGAGAAAGCATTCAACGAGGTGAATTACAAAGCATAAAAAAGACAAAGATGAAGATACTTCAAATATGCTATAATGAGTTTAAGGAGATTTTTTCCGACGTCGGTATCGTGATCTTCGTGATCATCCTTCCGCTCGCATACCCTTTGCTCTACGCCTACATCTACGACAACGAAGTGGTGAGAGAGGTTCCTGTGGTAGTGGAGGACGACAGTCAGACCAACACAAGCCGAGAGTTCCTACGTCGCTGTGACGCGTCGCCAGATATCAAAATCATCTCGCACGCCACAGGAATGGAGAATGCCCGCACATATCTCGAAAGCATGAATGCCTACGGTATCATACGTATTCCACGTGAATTTTCCAACGACATCGCGGCAGGTCGCCAAACAGTGGTCGGTGTCTATTGTGACATGGCAAGCATGATGTACTACAAGAACCTGATGATCACCGTCGCTGTCGTGGCACAGAACATGAACAAAGAGATAAAAGTGAGCAAATTAGGAAGCTCCACCGACCGTGAGGCAGAGATTTCAGCCGCGCCTATAAACTACGAATCCAAAGCGATGTACAACCCGCAGAGCGGATATTCATCGTTCCTGATTCCTGCGGTGCTGATGCTTATCATCCAGCAATCTCTGATGTTGGGAATCGGAATGCACATGGGAGGAACACGTGAGCAGAACTTCGGTTTTGCTATTCCTAAAGGAGATCTGTACAGGAATCCCGTCTACATTTACCTTGGCAAGATGCTTGCCTATTTCATAATCTATATTGTAGACGCGGTATATTTCTTCGCAGTAGTCAACAAGATATTCGGATTGCCACAGATGTCGACATTCGGCACATATCTCGCATGGATGGTACCATATCTGATCGCGTGCATATCATATTCAATATTGTTCTCAGTATTAGTGTACCGACGTGAGGACTGCATCATGCTGTTCGTGTTCTTAAGCTTGCCACTGATATTCATCTCAGGAATCAGCTGGCCAATCTCAGAGATACCACAAAAATGGTTGTATTTCTCATATCTGTTCCCGTCATCACTTGGAATACACGCATATGTCCGCACCAACACTATGGGTGCATCAATCAATGACATAGCGTTCTACCACTGGGGATTGATCATACAGGCGGCAGTCTACACAAGTCTTTCGCTCATCTTCTACTATTGGCAGCTGAAGAAGAGAAAGATCGAAGAATAACATTATTCCGTTTTGAATGTGATGGACAAGCTGGAATCCCTGTCCATCCAACGGATCATTTTTTTACAAATCAGGTCAAATAATCCAAAAAAACGTAGTATTTTTGTAAAAATTGACAAAACTAAAGCATTTTCTTACCAATGAGTAAAATAGTAAGTAAGGAGTTCTTTTCAGAAAACGTGGTGAAACTGGAGGTTGAAGCCCCATTGATTGCCCGTTCGAGAAAAGCTGGACACTTCGTTATCGTGCGTGTTGACGCTAACGGAGAGCGTATTCCGTTGACTATTGCGGATTCGGACACAGAGAAGGGTACAATTACTCTTGTGATTCAAAAAATCGGTGCATCGTCCACCAAAATCACCAATCTAAATGTTGGAGATGAGTTATTGGATGTAGTAGGTCCGCTTGGTAAGGCAACCCATATCGAGAAATTCGGAACAGTGGTATGTTCTGGCGGTGGTGTAGGTGTAGCCCCACTTCTTCCTATCATCAAGGCTATGAAGGCTGCAGGCAACAAGGTTATCTCAGTGTTGGCAGCCCGCACAAAAGATCTTGTCATCCTTGAGGAGCAAGTACGTGAGTATTCAGACGAGGTTGTGATCATGACAGACGACGGTTCATACGGCAAGGCTGGTCGTGTGACAGACGGAATCGAAGAGATCGCAAAACGTGAGAAGATTGATCTATGTGTGACAATCGGACCAGCGATCATGATGAAATTCGTGTCGTTGCTAACAAAGAAATATGATATCCCTACAGTAGCGTCGCTTAACACAATCATGGTCGACGGAACAGGAATGTGTGGCGCATGCCGAATAACAGTAGGTGGCAAAACAAAGTTTGTGTGCGTTGACGGTCCAGAGTTCGACGCCCACCAGGTAGATTTCGATGAGATGCTTATGCGTCTTGGCGCTTACAGAGAGCAGGAGCAGGAGGCAAAAGCAAAAATAGCAAAGTAAAGAAGATTATGGCAACAGATAGAAACGAAGCGTGGAGAGAAGAACTACGCAAAGCTAAATCACCTAAAGAGCGTACTGCGCAGCCACGTGTGCAGATGAACTCGCTTGATCCAAAATACAGAGCAAGATGCCGTGAGGAGGTAAACCAAGGTTTGACAGCAGAACAGGCTGTAGCTGAGGCTAGCAGATGTATGGACTGCCCTAATCCTACTTGTATGACAGGATGTCCGGTCAGCATCAACATCCCAGGATTCATCAAGAACATCGAACGTGGCGAGTTTATCCAGGCTGCAGATGTGCTAAAGGAGACAAGCGCCCTACCTGCTGTTTGCGGACGTGTTTGTCCACAGGAGAAGCAGTGTGAGAGCCAGTGTATGTATGTCAAGATGAAGAAGGAGCCGGTTGCTATCGGTTATCTTGAAAGATTCGCTGCCGACTACGCTCGTGAGAACGACACAAAGAAGGCCGCTCCAAGCATAAAGAAGAACGGTATCAAGATAGCTGTAGTAGGAAGTGGTCCTGCAGGACTTTCTTTCGCTGGCGACATGATAAAGAAAGGATACGACGTCACTGTATTCGAGGCATTGCACGAAATCGGAGGAGTGTTGAAATATGGTATCCCAGAATTCCGTCTTCCTAACAAAGTGGTAGAGGCAGAAATCGACAATCTACGTGCTCTTGGCGTTGTGTTCATCAAGAACTGCATCGTAGGAAAGACCATCACAGTAGACGAGTTGAAAGCCGACGGATTCAAAGGCATCTTCGTCGCATCAGGAGCCGGACTACCACGTTTCATGGGCATCGAAGGAGAGAACCTGACAGGTATCATGTCAAGTAACGAATATCTGACACGCGTCAACCTAATGGACGCAGGCAATCCAGATACCGACACCCCTGTTTTGAAAGGCAAGAACGTAGTCGTTGTCGGAGGTGGAAACACAGCCATGGACTCAGTGCGTACAGCCTTGAGAATGGGAGCAGAGAGAGCCATCATCGTATATCGCCGTAGCGAGGAAGAGATGCCAGCTCGTCTTGAGGAGGTTCACCACGCAAAAGAGGAAGGCGTTGAGTTTATGACTCTTCACAACCCTATCCAATATATCGGCGACGAGAATGGACGCGTCACAAAAGTCCGTTTGCAAAAGATGGAACTTGGCGAGCCAGATGCGAGTGGACGTAGAAGCCCAGTTGAGATTCCAGGAGCTATCGAAGAGATTGATTGCGACGAGGTTATCGTCAGCATCGGTGTGTCACCTAACCCAATCGTTCCAAACTCAGTAGCAGGTCTTTCTGTAGGCAGAAAAGGAACTATCGAAGTCAACGAAAACATGCAGAGCAGCATACCAATGTTGTTTGCCGGAGGTGATATCGTAAGAGGTGGAGCAACAGTGATCCTGGCTATGGGAGACGGACGTCGCGCTGCAGCCGCAATGGACGAATACTTGAAGAAATGATAAATTATAAATGCTAAATGCGTAATTATAAAAAGACGGGGGAAACCTCGTCTTTTTGTTTTATACTCTGCCCTATTCCACGTATCATTCCACATTATTCACATAAGAAACAGAGAAAGAGACCTAATTTTCAAAAAATCCTCATTTTTCCTTTGTACATTCAAATTTAAACATTACCTTTGCGTCGCAATTGAGGGAAACAACCCGAGGTTGACACATAATTGTCTTGTGGTGTAATGGTAGCACATCAGTTTCTGGCACTGCTTGTCAGGGTTCGAGTCCTTGCAAGACAACAAAAACATATTATTGTCCTGTGGTGTAATGGTAGCACATCAGTTTCTGGCACTGCTTGTCAGGGTTCGAGTCCTTGCAGGACAACACAAAAAAGACGCTTTTCAGCGTCTTTTTTTTGTTATGTCATACGCATTTATATAACCCCTAAACGGGGTAAATGGGGAAATCCATCTATATATTTGCTCTACCAATATCAAACGCCTAATGGCGTAGTTGGGGGATCATACCATATTACCCATCATCACATCATATTGCCCATTATTACGAATAAAAACAATGTAAAACGCCTAATGGTGTAATCGGAATCATATTATATCCATCCGTCGTATTTCAGTGAGTTTATTCGTTATTATATTGCAATATAATGTTAATACGTCGTAATACGAAGAAGAGACGCCGCAATACGACGTCTCTTCGTTTATTTATATCCAATCTGGGCGACCCGTTATTTCAAATACAAGGGCGACCACAAGGGATCGCCCCTACGATCAAAATCAATTCCACAAACGTATTCTCCGACAATTACGCATTACGAATTATGCATTATGAATTGATCATTACACGCACGTCCGTGCGTCTCTACGAGAATTCCCAGATCTGTGGATTAACCCAACAATTACGCATTATGAATTATGAATTACGAATTCATAATATAACAATTTGTCTCTTTTCTCTCAAAGCCAAGGGATTGATATAAAATGTTGGCGACGATGCGTTTGGGATTCGACGTCAGATGCAATTCTATCGGTGCTAACTTCTGAGCCTCAGCCAGCACATGTTCCATCAACTGTTTGCCAAGATGCTGTCCTCGATAGTCTGACAACACAACCACATCTTCTATGGATGCTTTTGCTCCAGTTGGTGAATGAAAGACACAGAGTGTCGCACAACCGATGATCCGATCATTCTCCTGAACGACGTAGAGATGGCAATTTCTGTCTTCTATCGTTGCCTTCAGGTTCTCCTCTGTAAAAACACAACGTTCAGACAGCTGTTGCATAAGTGTAGCTATCTGAACGTATGTATTATTGCTATATGTTGTTAGTTCGACGATGTTCATTTTTTAGGGTGGAGGATTAGAGGTGAAGGGTTAGGGGTGGAGGGTGGAAGGTGAAGGATTTGGACAATTTATATATTCCTCTTCCATAAACACTGCGTTCATCTCTTCATCACATCTTCAGGAGCGACCGGCTCATACGCACCATCTTTAGCCTCAAAAATGACACATGGTTCTTTGACTTCAACAGTATGCCATGTGCCGACAGGTATCTGAACCATCAAATTGCCTGTGGATGGACCAAGTTCGAAACGTGCAGTCTCATTTCCATTGTCGTCGAAAAATACCTCCGTCAACTTGCCTCGTAGCACCGTCAATGACTCTGTTGTATTTGAATGGCGATGAATCGGCACAACTGTACCTGGCATCATCGCATTGATTATACGTTGTGAGTTATCTGCATTCGTAGTGCGCATATCAAACGCCGTACGTTTACGTTCACTGTTTGCAGCCTGCTCCAACAGGTTATCCAAAAATTTATTATCGATTATCATATCTTTTACGTATTACGAATCGGGATTAAGAAAACTATCAACTCTAACCTCTCAACTATCAACTCTAACCTCTCAACTATCAACTCTAACCTCTCAACCCTCAACCCACTTGTTATTCTTCTTCCTCGCTATATTTCTCTACCACCTCTTTCTTTTTCTTTCTCCAATCGACGTACAATCCTTTGGATTTCAAATACTCTTCATGCAGATGGTAATATTTCATTTTAAACAGGATATATGCCACGCATAACAATGCAGAAGCGATTGCGAAATATGCGTATTGATCGACAGGTAGGAAAATAGCGCCCAACGATATCACCAACTGCAGCAGCATATAGATGCTTGACACCAACACATGCGGCATCTTCAACTCATTAGCCATCAACTGATAAGCATGTTTTCTATGTGGCATACTGATATCTTCGTGCAACAAAAGTCTGTGGCAGATAGTGAGACATCCGTCTACACCATACACCAACAACAGGAACACTGCCCAGAAATTGGCTGTATACGATACGTATCGGCCTATCAGGAAGACGACGGCAAACGCAATTGACACCGCTCCCACGTCGCCAGCAAAACATCTCGCTCTCTTGCGGAAATTGAAGAAACAAAAGATCACGACACTCATCGTCAACACTATCAATAGATTTCTGTCGATGAAATGGCTCTCCTCGTTCAAAAAAATCAATGGTATCAGCACAGACAATGAATAACCTCCTGTAATTCCGTTGATGCCATCCATGAAATTATATACGTTGATCACTCCCGTGCAGAACACTATTCCGACTGCTATGAACCACCAATACCTGAGATCAAGAAATCCCCATTGCTGGAACAACAGCAACATTGCCGTGAAATGGACCATCAATCTGTATCTCGGACGCACCGTCTTCACGTCATCCAAGAAACTTACAGCTCCAATCATAAGCAATCCCAACAAAAACCACGGATACTTAAATCCATAAAACGCGGCATATAGGATGGCTCCGAAAATGAAAATCACACCTCCTCCAAGGAGCGTGATCTGTGTGTGAGATGATCTCAAATTCGGTTTATCGATAATATCATATTTATCGGCGATTCTAAAGTATAACAGTTCTGCAACAAGCAGGATCGCAAAAATTATCACATGCGGCAAAATATTCTCCATTGTTTGTTTTTTTTATGTAGCTGACGACACTGATTCAAACTACATTAGGTTTTTCTTTTGTTTTTATTCTCTTTAATTTAATTTTTTCATTAAAAGTCAAGTTGTCTCGTCTTTCCGACTTTTACGTCTGACGAAAAATCTTGCGAAGATATATAAATTTCTAATTCTTTCTTCCTAAAACAGACGGATTTTTATCCACAAATTGAGATGGTGGAGGATTAATGGTGGAAGATTGAGGATTAATGATTGTAACACTCAGGTGGTGTTCCATCATAGAGAACGGATATCCTATCACTCCATCTCAAATATTCCAACGGTCCATCAACGAATACCTATTTTACACCCTTGACCGGAATGTGTTATGTCGCGCCGACATTACCATATAGAATAGTATTATAACACGCTTCGCGTACGTCAGCAAGAAATTTTTGTCAATCCTTTTCGAAGACAGGCATATTATCTATCAAAAATTGACGAATTGCCTCTTCCTTCGGAAGTTGAAACATATATTTTCCTACATATATGTCATCAAGTCCTTCAGTTGAATATTTGACCAAAGTATCACTATAGTCCGTACAAAGAAGGAGACCAATTGGAGGATTATCTCCAGGTTGCATCATTTCATGACGATAAAAATTCTTATATGTATTGAGCTGAGAAGCATACTCATGACGGTAACGGTCTATCTTCAAGTCAATGATAACATGACAATGAAGTATACGATTATAAAAAATCAAGCGTCATAGGATCTCTAAAGATATACTTCAGATCCATTATCTCAGTCTCTTTTTGTATATAATTCTTTAGAGCATCTTTATTCTTTGAAAGAGCTGATCGTTCATAATAGAGACTAGAGATTTGATGATCAAGTTGTCGTTTCGACCAACAATATTGTATCAATTCATACTCATAAAATGATCTTTTCAACGAATCTTTGATTTCGCTCAGTATCTGAAGGCTTGAATAACTAATACAATGGAAAAGACGAGATGGCGAAACCATCCAAGACTCTCGAGATATTGCGACCATTGGTCGCAATATTGTAGAATCATCATTTTCAAGCATATAGGACATTGCAGTCAGAGACCCTAAACTTCTATCATTGAGAATATTTTGTCGTTGTCCACGAAAATAAGACAAGATTTCATCTTTTAGTTGTGGATAAACGCTGTAAAATAATCTATATTCATAAAGGCGTCTCCATTCCATGCCTTTGCGATTAATCTGCTTAGCTAATTTTTTAGGAGTTGTTCGCCATATTGAGCTCTATCTGCCCCGTTTTGCTCAGACTCTACAATATAGCATCCAATGAGCCAATTACGAGAAGTTAGCAAACAATTGACTGCATGAGCCGCCTGCTGACGAAGTGAATCATCCACAACGATGATTCTATCCACCAATTTATCAAATGTCAATTCTGATTGTCCTTCCATTTTTTTGCACGCTACTTGTTTATTTTATTTTTCTTTATAATATGATTATCAGATTTCATTTGTTTTACCCCAATGCCCCCTATAGAGTTTCATCGATTGCAATATCATCCACACCCATCATTGCCATCGATTGCCCAGGGTTAACACCCTGGGCAGGGGTGTGTCGCGTCTGCGACGCTGGTCCCCCAACTTTCAAGAAAGACCGATAGATACAAGACGTCTGCGACAACTGGATTTCTTGGACATGAATCATGAGGCAACTTAATATTCCTGTCTCATTAAAAATTCAGACAAATTGCGTATAATTTCACAGACTTTATGGCAATAAACTATCAACAAACGATTTGAATGAAGCACAACGATTAGAATTACGAAGACTCTCATAATCGTCTTTCGATAAACATGAAAGAAACGATAAATGATCTCCCTCATGCTTACCGTAATGTTCACCAATAGATTGTAATATTTTCTGTACTTTGTTATATGGATGGAACACTGTTGTCTCAAAGTCTGAATCATGATCAACCCCTGCATCGGCAAATGCTTCTGCAGGATCGCCTCCTTTGGAAATGATGAATTTATCTATCAAAGCCAACATCCAGGCTTCATATTCCATAATTGCAAAATGATAACGGATATCTACACCGTCAAATCTTAATTGAGACAAATGAGACTCTCGCATACTATCAATCAATTCAAAATCTATCGACTGGCTCAGACATAACTCTTTATAATCTTCACCAAACACATCGCGCAAACCTATTATAATTTCAAATCCTTGCGATATAAGATTAGGAATATCTCGCTTTAGCTTGGATAGGACCAAATTATCATTGTTTACATTAACAATCTGATAGAATGATTTTGAAGATTCCACATCTCCCTGAGACGGATAAGAGACAGATTCAAACACGTTTTTATTAAGGTTGATGCATAGAAATCCTATTTCAGAAGAATCATACCCTGAATATTTCATGAGTATGTCTGCAACAAACAACATTTCTGCTTTGCCCTCAACATAAACCGCGCACTTCATTTCTTCTACTCGTTCAAATAGCTATCTATAAAATCAGACGAGAAAAAATCAAAATTACTCAAACCTGTCATTCTAAACTTGCGAAACAGTTCTGGATTATTTTCTGAATTTATTGAAGTCACCTTTCCATTATTTCTACTCAGCACTTGCCAATCGGCAATATCCACCACATCCATCAAAAACGCATCATTCGAACTTGCGATCAACTGCAATCCATATTCTTTGCAATCATTAAAAATCATTTTTCCCAAGTCGACTGAACGACGATAATCCAAACCCTCACCTAAATCATCTATCAACAACAAACTAAGCTTCTTATCATGCTTTATAAAAAAGATAAAACACAACAGATACAAAGTACGAAACATACCATTAGACAATTGAGTATCCGCCAAAAGAACAGAGCGTTCTTTTAGCTGCACAAAACGGAGTGCGTTCCCAATTTCTATGACTTTTATTTCCGCTATATTGTAACCTAGAATTTTAGCAAGAGAAATGACCTTTTTTTTCTCTCCCTCTGAAAGAGAATCCACAAGATTGCTAAAAGAATATCGATTTGCAACCTTACCTATTCCAAAAGAAGAATTGCTGATACCCGAACAAGACACCATGACAACCCCTTCTGCCCACTCCATTAATTTTTCTATATCTGGATAGAGCGACTTGTCTCGTCTGACCTGAACAATCAATTTATCAGAAGGAGGATCTACAGAAGTATTTTTGTACTTTGCAGTAAGCTTAGTACGATTAATCAATATGTCTCCATTAACAACAAGACTCTCCTTCTCTACCACATCTTTAGTTATCTTGAAACTATATGTCATAGTCCAAGATTTGTCTTCTTTGGAGCCGAATTTTAGTTCCGTTTCAAAAGATTGATCAGTCTTTAAATCGTTATTCTGAAGAAACTGGGCCACATTTCGGATTGCACGTATAGAGCGAGTCTTGCCTGTCGCATTTCTACCTACAAACAAGTTTACAGGTTTTAAGGGAGCCAAATCTTTCAGTTCCCAACCAGTTTCTTTATATTCAAACGACGTTAATATCATACAAGCTTAGCTAGTCTAGCCTTATTAAATATCAATAAAATATTGTTTTATAATCCGTGCAAATATAGCATTTTCTACACGATAAACAAACACCGAACGATATCTAAAGGTCAAACGCTTTTCTATTCTTCCAAAACACTTTACTACTCTAACTGCGTAAAAATATGGAGTTGTTGGATTGTCATCTTCTATCTTAAAGAATCTGCAACTCGTTTCAAACTTTCGTCGAAGCTTACCAACTGATAGTCAAAATCCATTTTCGACATCTCCGGATCATAATAATATGTAGCAAACATCTTATTGATCGGTTGCAGTACAAAACTACCCAACCACACAAATGGATTGAACAATTTTGTGATCCATACCTTATGCCCTGACGCCTTTGCAAAATAACGGATAATCTCCACTGTATCTGCCTGCTCACGATTCTGCGGATAGAATGTGCCTTCCAACTGTCGTATTATCGCCTGCTTCACAAACTCCGCAAGATTATCTATATAGAGCATCGATCGTTTATTATGCCATTCTGGGAAAACAGGCACCTTCGTCGCCAACTTTGCCAAACGAGGGAAATTACCTTTCGCATTTGGACCGTATATCATACATGGACGAAGAATACAGATCTTCATGGCAGCCCCCTCGGTCCCCCTTGAAGGGGGAAGATCGCACCTGCCTTCATCCCCCTTTAGGGGGGCTTGGGGGGCTAATTCCCAAAGGCCATTCTCCGCCTGCAATTTCGAATCACCATAAAAGCCATTCGGATTAGGCTTCGTATCCTTCGTCAGGATCTCGCTCTTCAAACTTTTACTCTCATGAAACACAATCTGACTCGACATGAAGATGAACTGCTTCACCCCACCCTCTTTCGCTTGCTTCGCCACCTCGATTGTCAGATCACGATTCACCTTATAATACAAAGGCTCCATTTTCGGATCCGCATTCACATGTGCAATTCCCGCCACATGGAACACAACATCATACTTTGTGAAATCAGCCAGTTTCCATGCATCATTCATCGTGTCGACGGAATCGATCTCAAAATCAGTCGACGTTGCAAGGATATATGCTTTTACACTTTCGCCGACGTAAGAGCCGGCACCTGTGATTAAAACTTTCATTATTTTTTTGTTTAGAGGTTAGTGGTTTGAGGTTAGGAATACTTGTTTGGAGAAATAGTTTTCCAATCCAGACAAAGGTCGCCCAACATTTTCCACCAAAGCCTCAATATTATTAAATTCTTCTTTCGTTATATATTCCAAATCATTGGCTATATCCATCTGGCTTAAAACTTCCATTAAAGAACCATAAGATATATGCAAGAAATGAACTTTTTCCTTGTTAGACACACGTCCACTTCCTTCTGCGATATTAGATGTTATGGAAATGGAAGCACGACGCAACTGACTACACATAGCAAATTGTTCCTCTTTAGGAAATTTCTTCAGCAAACGATAAACCTCTTTTATCAATTCCTTTCCAGCCTTATAAGCCTCAAGATTTCTAAAACTATTTTGTCTCATTACCAACCTATTTTTAACTCTAACCTTTAACTCTAACCTTTAACTCTAAACTCTAACCTCTCTTCTCTAAACTCTAACCTTTAACTCTAAACTCTAACCCCTCTAAACTCTAACCCTACAACCACTCAACTCTCCCCCCTAGTAAACACCAATTCAAACACCTTAACAAAATACTTCAAGAAAAGCAATGGCATACACGTCCAAATTCCATTTTCAGCACATGCTCTCACAATCTCCTTATTTAGACGAATATTTGCCTGTATTCCATCTGTGCTTCTACCTCCAGTACGCATCTTCATGAAATCGAGAGGAATATATTTTGCAGGCACTTTATTAGTATACAGATGACGGATCAACAGTTCATAATCAGCAGCGATATGATAATCATACTGATAATAGCCATATTTTTCAAAATTCTCTCTTAATGTGAAGAAAGAAGGATGAGCTGGCATAAATCCGAAACGGAAACGCCAAGGTCTCCAGTTTTTCGAACTATAATAACGCACCGTCTTCTCAAGATTATCTGGATTCACAAAACGGACATCGCCATATATAGCCTCAACACCGGGATTCTCAACAAAAGCCTCATTTATTTTGTCGAAAATGTCTGTGCGATGATAAAAATCGTCAGAATTGATAATTCCAACCACATCGCCAGTAGCCATTTTGATTCCTTTATTGATTCCATCATACATACCCTTGTCTTTCTCCGAGACCCAACGCATGCGACCTTCAAACAAAGGCTCATATTTCTTAATGATTTCCACCGTATTGTCTTTCGAACCACCGTCGACCACCAGATACTCATAGTCCTTATATTCCTGACTCAACACACTCTTGATGGTATCCTCAACAGTCTTTCCGCTATTGAATGTCACGGTCACTACACTGATTTTCATAATTTTCACTATAAAAGAATAGGATCAAAGATCATGTTTCTTTGTCAAATATATTCTCCTTAAATTCTCATTATTTTTTGAAGCTATGTTGTTTTTCACTCAACTACAACATCTTAATTTTTCTTAAAAAATCCTCCAAAACTTTGTTCAATAGGGACTCCCGCCCGAGGCTGACTAGTTGTGAAATGAATCAAAATATTAACATTCTCATCGCTATATATGCTGACAGCATATTTGAATTTTCCCATACGTGTCACATATCCGTAAACTATTTCTCCAGGAGCAAACATCAGTTGCATTCATTTAAGAAAGCCTGCATCTGCATACACTCCATAGCATCTTCATACGTTGCAGCTCCCGACTCATCATTAAGACGATTTAAATCTACCACAAAATTAGACTTCGGGTCTTTACTGAAATCTATATCATTTTCCTTCACCGTCTGGCTCCACAATGAATTGGGAATATGAGTTTCATCAGTCAACTGATCCGCAGACAAATTTTCGCAACGTTCTATAATTCGATTCACAAGTGCCATTTCCCACTGGCTAAACTTTTTCAAATTATCATCTAGCAAATAGGCATGTTTCACAAGAGCATTGACGTGCCACTTGTTATCCTCCTTCTTTTCACAACGGAGACAATCGGCAAAAGCTCCATTCTTCACATCGTACACCTCATATGCCACAGGACCTTTCTCCCATGCATGATATTCCAACCATGTGACAGGAATAGCACGCAAACGCACTGACTCTTCATCAATCAGATAAAGAATCTTTAGCAGTTTACGCAATTGCATATCCGGAATTCGGACACAAAGATAGGCAAGCAATGCCTCTACCTTTTCCCTGTTTGATGTTATACCAAGACTCATACGACAATTTACTTTATACTTGCGAATGCAAAAGTATAAATTATTTAAAAAAATCAATCTGTTTTTCTATATCCATCCAATGTGGCAGACGCCACACTGATTTTCATAACGAGATATTCCAGTTTTCTTTTATATACTTTTTCAACTCATTCTTTCCTTCCGAGCCCAAAGACTTTAAGCTATAACCTTTCTGCTCCAAACTCTTTTTCGCTTCAAGAATCTTCACATCCACCATTGTACGGAACCACCATCCTTGTATGAATGCGAACACAAAGCCCTCCTTGCCATCAAGGAATCCACCTTTAAGGACATATCTGAAAATGAAATATGCAAACGAACGCCAGAACAAAGGCAAAGAATTGTATTTATTCTTTTTCTTATGTTTTTTTTCAGCTTCTTTACCAAGAGATTCATCTTCACGCAAATCACTCATACCCTTCACTATATCATCTTTCGACAGGCCATATGTTTCATCCAAAACGACGGCAGCCTCTCTCTGAGCATAATCCAAATGTTTACGGCAATAATCGGACACATTAATCAGAGAATGGTCACAGAAATCATTTTCAAACACAACACTTTTTCCTTGTGTAAGAACCATATGCTCATCCATGATTCTATCTGCATAACGTCCGCATCCTGTGCGACACATACGCATCATGACAACCGGATAAATACCATGCTTCACCCACTTGCCCATGAAGATATGGCGACGCTTGAACTCAATGCCAGTAATTTCTTTAGGAAGCGACGGAAGTTTATCCACTATCTCTTTTACAAGTTCAGGCAACAGATACTCATCAGCATCGATACGGAGTGTCCATTCCGTATCTATTTTAATATTGTCGATAGCCCAATTGTATTGAGCTGCCTGATTTCCTGGATATTTGTGAACCACGACTTCCACATTCGGGAACTCTTTGCAAATATCCACGGTACTGTCCGTCGACGGAGAATCAATCACATACACCTTCTTGGATATCGGACATACATTCTCCAAACACCTTCTTATATGTAATTCCTCATTGTATGTGAGGATTATGGTTGTCAGATCTAACATATTTTGTTGTAGATTTAGCCAAAGAACTTATATTCATCCTATCAAATTAGGATTCTTGCCATTCTTCTTAAAACCATTCTGTAAATTATATTTCAATTTACAGTGTCGAATTTCGCAAATGGTCAATCATAATCTTAACATACTGCGGTTTTGTGAAGAGTCGTTGTTTACGGCTATTCCATTGGGATATATCTTCCGTCACAAAACTTAACAATGCAGTTTCATCCATCCGACGCCATTCATTCAATCTTGTGTCAGTGGATAAAATATAATCAACAGTAGCCAATAATTCCAATGAATAATTAGAATAGAATTTTGACAAAAAAGACTTCGTCCGTTCTACAATTTCTTTATAACGCACATTTTCTGCTCTATTCAGAATGTCGTCCACAGCCTCCCTTGCATCTGAAGTAAGCCATATTTCATCAAATGGACGTTTCGACAAATCACTCATACCCATTATATAACTTCCATTCAGATACCGCAACACGTATCTCACCTTCCCTGAATAAGGACCATAAACAGCACGTTTGAATTGAAGTCTAAAAACATCTTCTGCTCCAAAACGTTGCAAAAAATAAGCAATCTTCTCTGCTGCAAATTCCGAAACGAATTCCCCATGAGCCACCATATCAACCATGACACCAAGCATCATCGCTCGTGCTGGAGTCAGTTTCACACGTTCTTGTTTCATCCGCTCATGTATCGCTTCAGAAGGCTCGTATATTATTATGTCACAATCTACACCTTGCAAATGAGACACAATCATATCACGTACACGGTTCCAATCCAAGCCCCCGTTACGAGAACCTAATGGAGGAATCGCTATTGATTTAATACTTCTTGACAATATCTCATGTTTTAAAGCGATCAATCCAGATTCAATATAGCAATACTCTGAAGGATGACGCCAATCTTTTTTGGTTGGAAAATTTATAATGATTTTACGAGTGCCATCAAGCAATAGCTTTTCTGTAACCAGCATTTCACCGGTATGCAGTTTCCCTTGTTTACATGCATTATGATAGACAGCATAATTTTCAGGAAATGCTTCCTTAAACTGCAATGCCAAACCCTTGCCCATCACACCCACAGTGTTGACCGTGTTCACGAGAGCTTCAGCGTCGCTTTCAAAAATATTTCCTTCTGTATATCTTATCATAACACTTAAAAATAATATTCTGGTGCCACACAAATTCGACAGCTATCAATTCCCATGGCTTCCATTTTTTGTTTGGCTTCCTCATTATAAACAAAAAAGCCCGCTATATATTGCGCAAGGATTTCATTTTTCAATAAAATTTCTGCCTGTTTACGACGTCCAAGATCTACATCTAATTCATCTTTCCAATATCGTGCATAGACGTCCTCCACTTTAACTAACTCATCCAATCTTGTCAGATCCGTCTTAGTATAGAATTCAGTAATGCCAGCAACAGCATGACCATCTGTAAATATACAGTCCCAACCTTGCTCGATTATTGTATCAATTCGTACTACACAATGGACAATTTCCTCTGGATCTCGTTTTGTCACTCCATTCCTTCCAGATTGTATTACCAGCAACATTGGTGTATGCGGACCAAAATAAAATGGTATATATTCTGATAATCGATATCCATGATGCAAATCATCATTTCGAACTTTTATGATTGAAGTATCTCCTATAGGCACATAATTTGGATTCGCCTTTTTTGAAGACTGATGGACAAACCCAACCTTCAATATATATGGTATATTATCAATATGCGTAAGCCTATGAGCATACACCAATTTGTCCCAATGCGGCTTTACTAATTCACATGCCATATCTTAAAGTTCAATCTGTCAAAAAATATAATCGTAAAAATACAATTTTTCTTTATTCAACAAACTTTAATCAGCAGAAAATCTCTTATTTTGTTTTTCCAACAGATCTTTGGCACTAAAAGCCATAAAGCTTATTATTCCTTCAAAACTCTTTTCTTAATAAACTTCGCTGGATTTCCTCCAACTACAGTCCATGGCTCCACATCCTTATAAACACTGGCAGTAGCTCCAACAACAGCACCTTCTCCAATTGTAACTCCCATGCCAACAAAAGCACGAGCACCAATCCAAGACTGGTTCTTCAACACTATAGGAGCTGTAATCAGCGGATGCATAGGATCCTCTATATCATGACTTGCTGTGCAGAGATAAGAACCTTGCGACACTGTCACATTATCCTCCAAAATGATCAGAGCGACATTGTAGCAATCCACGTCTGATGCCAAACAAGTATTATCTCCCATTATCAAATTTGCAGGATAGTAAATCTTTGCTGAGCTATACACATTTGAATTCTTACCCATCTTAGCTCCAAACAACCTAAGCAGAAATCTTTTCCATCCACTTCCCATGCTTCTCGGCAACCAACTAGAGCAAACTGCCCATACGATCCCCCATATGAGACGAATCATCTGATGCTTTCTCCCCAAATGATTCTGATATTTTGAAAGATCTATTTTTGTTTCTTGCATAAATTACTTATTGAACAAAAGAAGGCTTTTCTCCTCCATTAATTATCCACTCATACAAAGCCTTAGTCTTTTCTGCTACTGGACGATAATTGAAATTCTCATTCACCAACTTGCTTCCTCTCTGCCCCATCTCATACAGGTCTTCAGCAGACATTGACATTGCATTTTTAAGTACTTTTGCTAAATTATCTACACTCAGATCAATACACCAACCTGTTTTCTTATTTTCTCCAAGAATATCAAGAGACGCTCCCATAGTAGAGCAATCTCCATTTAGCAACTGCCATGGAGTGCCATTTGTTGTAATTGCAGGAACACCACAACTCATAGCTTCAGCAATAACCATTCCGAAATTCTCACTATATGAAGGAAGACAGAAAAGAGAAGACTCTTGATAAAGTTTTGTTTTGGCATCACCAAATACAGGAGGCAGTATCTTCACACAACCCTGCATTCCTAAACTTTCAACTTTAAGTTTCAAGCTATTTATATATTCTGGTTCACCATTACCAACAACCACCACAGACCAATCCTGAAACTCTACACTCTCCTCTCTAACCTTTTTGAAAGCATCGATAAGAATTTCTATTCCCTTCTTTACATGCACACGGCTTAAAAAAAGAATCTGTTTCTTGACGCTATCCATTGAAGATCTGCAAGCATATCCATCAGTTTCGATTCCGTTAGGGATAACAGACATTGGGACATTTACACCAAGGTCACGTACATGTTGAGCCTCCATCTCTGCAGTAGTAAAAATGCACGAGGCTTTCTTCAAATCATTCATCTGATAAAGCCACATTGCCAATTTTTTCTTCCATTTGCTTTGGGATAGGCTCCAAGGCTCCAGCATACCTCGAGGAGTTACAATGTATGGAATATTATATTTGCGAGCAATCTTAGCAACTTTATGATAAATAGGAGCCCACATGCTCTGCATCTGAATCAAATCGAACTTTTCATCAAGGATAAAGGATTCAATCTCCTTAATTGACGTTCCTTGCTCGTAAATCTTAAGTTTTGCAGAAGTTCCATCCAATGCATGAGTGTTCATATCATCAGAACGAAAGGTCATCAATGTTATATCAACACCTACCTCTGCAAGTCCTTTCACTAGCATTGGCACACTACGGGATGGACCTCCATGAGTGTTGTCTATATCAACTATGAATGTAAGGATTTTCATATTACAACTGGATATTCACACTTACTCCATCTTGTTTTATTATTCTGGCTGGGTTCCCTACAACAGTACAATTATCCGGAACACTTTTAAGAACAATTGAGCCAGCTCCAATTTTGACATTATTTCCTATTTTGATATTTCCAACAACAACACAATTGCTAAATATAGTCACATCGTCGCCTATCGTAGGAATACTATTTTTATCTCCAGAACAATTACCAACCGTTACATTTTGGAATATTGTAAAGTTTCTACCAATTTCCTTTGCATTGATTATTGTAGCATAAGCATGTACAGGGTTCATTCCATATCCAATTGGAGTATAACGTCCAATAATAAAAGTATCATATTCCGAAGCCAACCATTTAATAAAAAAACTATATACTCCGATTCTGTAATAGAAACAATTTCTAAATGGTTTGTAAAATGTCATCAAACGAAGAAATTTTAGGATTATATTTTCCTGTTTTCTATCATTTGCATACAAATCATCTATTATTCTTCTTTTGAATAAAAAAAACAATAAACAATGAGGCCAAAGTCTTATGACATTTAATACAGAAAGAAAATTTTTCATCACAATAAAATAAATATATATAAAATTACGCAATACTTGCAGGACCTTCTTTTACAGAACAAGGCCTTCCATTTTGCAAGTCATCAATTAATTGTAGTAGATTTATGGCTGCATTTCTCGGAGACCAAATTTCAGTCATAGTTCTACGAGCATTAATTTTCATCTGCTGCATTTCAGATGGATGAGTAAACAGCCACTCAACTTTTTCTGTTAAGCTATCAACATCATTGCTTTTAAATAGTAATCCATTACTACCGTTTTTTATCAAATATGGGGCAGCACCTATTTCATTACTTGCCACAACACAACAGCCTTCTGTCATTGCTTCATTAGCCACAGCTCCCCACCCCTCTTCTCTATCTGAAGTGAAAAGAAAAATGTCACTATCTCTCATTGCCTTATGAACCTCTTCATTTGCAACATTACCATAGAACCTAACGTTTTCTTCTATACATAATTCTTTAACTCTTTTTTCAATTCGTTCTTTAATTATGCCATCTCCATACATATCTAATTGATATGAAAATCCATGATCTTTTAGCATCTTTACACACTCAATTGCCAACTCTGGATGTTTCCAATCAATAAAGCGAGAACACCACATAAGTCTTATGGGAGTATTCATATTGTGGACATAAATTCCATCACAATCAACACTAGTAAAATATCCCCATTTGAAACATTTTCCTTTATACGTTTGCAATTTATAATGATCATTTGCGGCAAAAGCACTAGCATTAAGTTTATAGAAATTAGCTTTTCTAAAATATCTCATATATGCTAACCACCATCGTCTCAGACGAGGAGACAACATGTTTATCCAACCCTTTTTCAACCATCTCTCACTCAATTCAAAAGAAAGCCCTTTGGGATTACGTTGAGCTCGCTCAATTGCGAATGGAAGAGTCTCTGCTCCAAACACACACACATCTGCATTTCTTGCCAAATCTATCGCCTTATTATACGAATCTACAGAATCACCAGCCATAATACAATATGGACGATCACTGTAATCAACTCCACCTTTAAGTCCAGCCTTCGTTTTAGCAACAGTTGATACGTATGCATATTCTCTACCAAGTATATTGTAGAATTCATCTGCAACATTCACTTGATGATGATTGAGTGAATTATTAAAAAAAACAAGACGCTTTGCCACTATCATTTTATTTCTTTTATAACCCTTGCTGGATTTCCACAAGCAATTACCCTTGGAGGTATATCATTTGATACTACAGAACCAGCACCGATAACAGCACCATCACCAATTGTCACGCCTTTTAATACAATAGTACGAGCTCCTATAAAAACATCATTTCCAATTATAATGGGAGATTTTGGTGCAGGTTCCCTATTTTCTCTTCGAATAATCCAATGTATAGGATGAGAATCCGTATCTGTAATAAGACAACCTGATCCTATATTCGTATTATCTCCAATTGTTATTGATGTTGTACAATTCAATGTAGACCCAGAAATTCCGACATTATCCCCTATAGTCAACTTTGCCCCATCCATTGAATAATTAAACATACATGGTTGTATTAGACCTATTGAATTTGATGCCATCTTATTCAAACATGTAAAATTTCTACCAATGCTTAAATACCCTCCTTGTCTTCCTAATATACGTTTTGCAAACCAAGATCGTTTTTTTACATATATACGACCTTCAACTCTCCATGTTTTATCATATCCTATACCACTACACATGCAATACCAAAATGAAGGTATACGACGAGAAAAAAGCCAATATATTTCTTTTAAAATAGCAATCATCAAATTGTATTTTTTTCTATTTCTTCAATTTTTTCTGCCCACACTCTGTTATTAAATCTATTCTGAACCTCAGAAGACTGATTCGCATATGAAATTATTTCATCATCATACATTGATGTGATTTTCTTTATGCTATTAACAAATTGCTCCAATTCATAAGGAACCTCAAAATATCTTATACCATTTAATTGCTCATAATGAATTGTAGATATGATTATTCGATTATGTAATAAACCTTCTATTACTTTTGAAGGAAAATTACATTTATTCTCAGGATATCTAGGATCTCTTGTACTTAGTAAAAATGGACAAGTTTGCATCAATTCTTGAAATTTATTATACTCTAACATTCCATGACTTATGATATTAGGAAATTTCTCTGAAAATGATTTTATATACCGATCATCTCCAGAGAATCCAGTAATATGCAATTTTGCTTCTGGAATTCTTGAAAAAGCTGGCAACAACATATGCAACATACAAATTTGTTCATTTAAATTACCAGAGAGTAAAAAGTTCCTTTCTAAAGGCATACCAACTAAAGTATGATTTTGGCCAATTGGCACAACACCTGGTAGTATAACAGAATTCTTTACAGTGAACAATTCTGACGTAGATAGACTTATAATCCCTTTCGAACTATTTATTAATTTTAATAAAAAATCATTCCATTTTGCACCTGGAGTATAATCTAACATTATTGTGTATCTTTTAACAGAAGGCTTAAATAATCTAAGCAATATTACCAATAATGCCGTAAGCATATTCACATTATAAAACCATACAGACGCACCTTTGGGTATCTTAGCAAATAATCTTAGGTCTTCAATAAATGGAGCAAACTTGTGGAGAATTTTAATTCCTCTCCAAGACGAATAAACAGTTTCTATTTGACTGTCGCTAAAATCTTCTTTATTGCCTATGATATTAGCAGGAAGTATACTATATACCTTATCAAACATATCTCCTTCTATTAAATTATAACTAAAATAGACAGGAGCAACAGGAATATGATATTTAATGGCAATTTCCTTTGGTGCAATATGAGTTATAAAAATACGCATCTTAATTTGTTTTTTTCGTTAAAGAATTTTTTAAAAAAATTAATTGTTTTTTCACACATACACAAACAATTAGAATAATTATTAAAAAAAGATATTTGACAATAGCATTTAGATTAAAACATTTATTGATTACTTGAATAATGACCTGTGAAAAGGCTAATATAGTATATGTTTCTCTACCAATGACTTGTAGTATATTTGAAAAGAATCTATTGTATTTGTATATTTTAATACTAATAAAACAAATACAAACACTCCCACAAAGAGCTCCCATGACCATAGGAACCATAGGAATAACATTGTTATAGCACATATCCAATCTACAAAAATAAGATATGATAGCAGAAGAAACAAAGGTCAATGATATAATCAACCACTCACTCCATCTATTATAGTCTACATTCTTGACATATGGTTTTACAAGTCCTCCAAATATAATAAACATAGATGCAAAAGGTACTACTGACATATTCCACGGGAGAGAGAAGTCAAAATAGCAAAAAAGATAACTGATGGAAGGCAACAAGAGAAAATATACATTCCTATAGATAGGTTCCATCATAAAAAAAAACTTTGCAAGTATTAACGCAACAAATAGTACTGGTACAAACCATAGAGCATATCCCCCCCACCCATTAGTAAAATTACAATAAGGATGATCTATATTAAATATAGCCAATATTAAAATCACCATTAAAGAATATAAAACAAAAGGACGTACAATACTATTTATTTTCTTTTTAACAAATTCAAGACAACCATAATTCTTCCAATTGGTAGTAAAACCAGAGGATAGAAAGAAAAATGGCATATGAAATGCCCATATCCAATTACTAATAAATTTTGGAATTGAAGAATGCCCAAGGACCATCAATATAATCACTAATCCTTTAGCAATATCTAGCCATATTAATCTATCATTAACCTTCATCCACAAAATATTTATTTCTATCCATTGTAACACGCAAAAATGGCCATGCAAGATAACATGGATATTGTAAGAATCCTTCTCCCTGCAGAGTCAAAAATATCAAAAGCAACATTAACAAAGCGAAACTATAACCTGCTTGTTTTTTTATATTATACCACAAAAAACCAAAATATGTCACAATCCCTACAATTCCGTAATACACCCAAAAGGCTAAAAAACCATTTCCTGTGGCGGCCTTATCGTTTGCTTCTGAAGATATCCCAGTAAACATGTTATTTTCAATCAGCTTAGCAAAGCGTATATAATCATTTAATCTTCCTTCTTCATATGTTTCTAAATTCTGGTGATGCTCAATTTTATCATGCATAAAATCTAGATTAATATATGCATAAGAAAATACCCCCAAAACTACCATTGTACTAATAATCCTAGAAAAAAGACTAGTTTTGTATTTTGTCAATAAAAAATATAATGCTATTAAAGCCATACATAAAAATCCTGTCGTGCTTTTAGTTGTCAATAAAGCAACAACAATAACAAAACATTCCAACTTTTTGAACTTATATTGTGGCACATAGAGAAGAAAAAAGAGAGCAATATTTAAATATCCCTGAAATGCACCAGGCTCCCAAAACATACCACAATTTCTACTTGTAAAACCTACTCCCACTGCGTCTGAATACAATTGATTATAAATAAAAATAGAAACACAATTAGAAGAATATCTTATCCCAGGTATTACTCCAAAATAATTATTATAAAAAAACAAAATCAACGACACAGCAGCAATAACAGACATTACTTCTACATAAACTTTCGGAAATTTATCATTGACTAAAGATATGATGCCAAAGCCAACAAACATCTTTAGCATCATAAAAATTGAACTAGACTGAGTCGCACCAACAATCACAGCAAGCTGAATAATTGAAATTATAAAAAAAGGAATAATATACTTTAAAAAATCAAAACAATTTATTCGTTTTTTCACAACAAAAAACAACACAAACAAAAAACATATTATATAATTTGATCTTAGATCATTTATATATCTCCAAACTGGATTTCCACTACAACACAACAACAAGAAAACCCAAAGATGGTTAGCATATTTATTATTAATTATATTAAACATTTACAATTACTTATCAAGAAACAACTATTTTTTTATATATATCAAGGAGACTTTCTTTTATAGTTTGCTTATCATGTCTTTCTAATGCAATTTTTCGTACACTTTCTACATATTGATCCCAATATTTTCTTTCAAATATTTCTTCTATTTTTCGTGCTAACACCTGATAATCTTCAAATCTATATAGATTATCTTGTAAAATACCCTTCATCAATGTAGGAGTACCTCCAGTATAAGAAGCTAATACCGGGACACCTAACATCTGAGCCTCAGACAACGAATTTGATGAATTTTCTACGCTTGATGGCAGTACACAAACATTACATGACAAAAAATACTCTTTCATCTCTATCTCAGACAAATGATCCTTAAATTCAATATTATTTTCAAGGCCATATTGTTTGATCAAGTGACGCAAATACATATTATAATCCGACATCATAATATATTTCTTAAAACTTAGCTGTCCAGTAATATCTCTACCTATAAATATAGCTTTTAAATCAGGGTATCTTTCTTTTACAATTGCCATTGCCTTAACAACCTGGTGAGCTCCTTTCAATGCTACCATCGACCCTGTAATAAAAATACTATGTTTATTACATTGTTCATAAGACCAAGTTCCTCGATAAAAGGAGTCTCTTAACACCTCATTGCATACATAATAATTTATCCGAGGATTTAAAGATAGAACATTACATCTATCCCATTCCGTTCTACCTATTACATGGTGAGCTTTTTTTAACAATGATATTTCCGACTCTCCTTTTTTATACAATATTTTCTGTATATCAGCGACCCTCGTTCTACAAAAAAAACATTTTGGAGTAATATATCTACTTAATTCCTTCAAAGAAATGCCTCCATTAAAAAAACGTGCACACTCTGAGGCCATACCCTGAATTGATATTACACAAGGAATGTTTTTTGAATATGTAAAAACATCATTTGTAAATTCATATTCTGTTCCATGAATATGTATAATATCAGGTCCAAATTCAGAGACTATACTATTCCACGATAATTCTGTAAGAGAATCAATAACATAAAAATGAATTCCTGAGATAATTTTATTATAATTATAACCGGTCTTTATGCAAACAACACCCAGTTGAATATCATCTTTTATCAAGTCTGCCAATGCATGCATCCAACTACCACCAACACCGATAGACAATTTTAAATCCTGACAAACTTCCTCAAACAAAACATTTGATGTCCATAATACTCTCATAATACAACAAACTAAAAAATATATGTTAATTTCTTATAATTAGAGGTTACATTAAATATAAAGACTTACATTACATATACTTCTCCTTTAGAGAGTCTTCTTCTTATTTCTTCTATAGACAAATGTTCTCTCAAATTACAATAATATTGCGAATGATGCGACACTTGTTTGTCAACAGGAGGTAATGTCATATAGTCTCCAAATAGCTTTGACAAATACTCATGATAACCAACAGGCAAATTAATCCTAATGTCTTCAAATGGAACTTCTATAGTACCTGAGAACCATTCTTTTGGAAAAATTTCCTTTTCTATTTTGTAAAAAGTATAATAATTAAGGACTCTATCTCCATTTATATTTCTTAAAACATTTTCATTTTCTTCCAACATATTGGATAGTTTTGCGAATTGATGTTGATATATACATTTGCTTTGCAACACCTTTCTGACAGAATTAAGATGACCATTCATTAAATACTTAAAGACTTCACTCCAAGATAAATCATAAGCAGAACTCTGATATAATTTCATATCAGACATGACCTTCTCCTTAATTCTTTTAGTTTCTTCTAAATCATTCTTTACATTATCTAGAGGAAATACGTCTATAAATATGCCTGATGAGTAAGGGAAACAATCTGTTTCCACAAGTGTTGTGTTCATATTTACAAATTTCCCGTATGGAGCAGGATTTCCCTTATCATGATAATCTATTATAGCATAACCAGATCCATTGCATTTTGATCTAAGGCTCATAAATCTATCATAATCTTCTCTGAGCATACACACATCGATATCATCATCCCAAGGAATAAAGCCTTTATGACGAATTGCACCAATAGCTGTTCCTCCCGTACAAAAATATCTTATATTATTCTCTGCACAAAAAGTAATAAAAACCTTCATCGTTTCAATAAGGCACTTCTTGAATGCACAAACAAACTCATTGGACATTTCTAAATTCATGCTTCATACTATTTAATAGATTCTTATACATATTTCTTAAATTATAAAGAGGAGTCCAACCCAAATCCATCAGTTTTTTTGCAGATAGATGAAGTTTTGTAACAGGAGCATATCCCATTTCAGGATGGCTTTCAATACGAACTTTAATATCTGGATTAAAATTTTCTCGAAGAAATTCTGCCATATCCTTAATTGAAATATACGTATCTTGATTTGCCACATTATAAGATTCTCCAACCACACCCTTCAATAGTATATATAGAATAGCTGAAATGCAATCCGTAGTATAACAATATGGTTTTGCAGACTCACCTGTTGTATGAAGTACTATATCTGTTCCGTTTATCACGCTTCTTGCAAACTGAGCAAAGACACGATTATCCTCTGCAGATACACCAGCCCCAAATGTTTGTGTTAACCTTGCTACTTTAACGTTAACACCATACTCCTTTGCATATGCCGAACATAAATATTCGGCAGCTCTTTTACCAAGAGGATATGAACTACGAGGATCTGTATTATCAACATATCCTTGCATATCTTCAGTGATTATACGGTCATCAAAAATTTGTCCATAATATTCCAAAGATGAAATATAGACGAATCCTTTAACATTTGTTCTTCTTGAATATTCCAAAATCACACGTGTTGAATCTATTGCCAACATATAAGTTTCTACAGGATGTTCCGTCATATATTTTCCCGCTGTAGGACTTGCACAATGTACGATATAATCAAAGTGACATGATTCCGAAAGATTTGTCAAAAATGGCAACAACTCACATTCTACTAAATCTAATTTGTTTGCATCTTCCTTAAGCATAGATTTAGCTTTCTCTGTGCTTCTAACAGGACACGTAATCTTTATCTCCTTATTTAATGCCAAAAGACAATGAACTAGAGTTGAACCAATTAGACCTGTTGCACCTGTAATAAGGAATCTTGATCCAGTAAGGTCACTACTTAACTTAAACGAGTTAACAAAATCTTGAATATCTTTTGATTGTATTACATTCATTTTAATATCCAAATATCTGCTGATTCTCATGTACTTCTACCATCGCTCTTAGCACAAAGAAATCAGTTGGTGTGGTAATTTTTATATTTTCAATAGGACCTTGGATTATTCCAAGTTTATATCCATAATGACTCATCATAGAACAACTATCGATAAAGTCAGTTTTTCCCTCCTGTTGACTCTTTCGATGTACACCTAATATGTCTTTTAAATAAAAACTTTGTGGAGCACGAGCCATCATACAATCAGAACGTTTAGGAATATCAAGTGTATTATCGTGTTTATCAACTATAACCGTCTCTATTGCAGGAGCACACGTGATACAACTACCACATTCTTTTACCTTGTCAATATTATCTGTAATCGTATCTTCCGTAATCAATGGACGAACTCCATCATGAATCAACACAATCGTTTCTTCATCTCCATTTTCCCGTGCATACTGTTCTGCAGCACAAAGGCCTTTGTATATAGAATCTTGACCAGAAATTCCACCTGGCACAACTGTTACTACTTTATTAATTTCGAATTTTTTCAGCATTTTTTGAAGAAATGGCATCCAACTCTCCAAACAAACAACAACAATACCATCAATATCAGGATGGTTGTCAAATAGTTCTATTGTGTATATTATTATTGGTTTACCATTAAGTTCTAAAAACTGCTTAGGTCGAGACTTGGTGTTCATACGAGTACCAGAACCACCAGCGAAAATAACAGGAATATTCATATTGTTTGAAAATGAAATAGTCTTAATATTTTATTTGCAACTCTTCCTATAAGAGTATATCTGATAACACAACGACTTTTCATTGGTTGAGTCATATGACTTAAAACTTTTTCTTTGTAATTATTGTATAATTCTTTATCAAAACAATTATTTGATTTCATCAGATGTCTATTATACATAAAATTAGCAAACATTCTATCTTCTGCAACAGGCAAAACCTCATGATTAGGAAATGCTTTTCTTATCTCATTAATTTGAATCATATGTGCATTTAAAGATGTCCAATGCTTAGGATTATAACCTCCGGCTCTTGTCTTTGCCATGGCACTAGTATCATTCAAATAGTATTTATAAACAATTTCAGTTGTATAAAAAACGCATTTCTTTGAAGCACATATAAATTGCACACAAAAAAGACTGTCTTCCTTAAATGAAATTTGCGGATTAAATAAGATATTATTATTTATTATAACCGAACGTCTAAATAATTTATCCCATAAATATCCCTCATAATCAAAATTAGGAAAGACATACATTCTTGCTGCCGCAGTTTTTCTGTCAATCAAACATTCTTGAAGTTCAGGAATTTTATCAAGTAACTTTCCCGTAGGATCAACTCTTTCATGACCAGCCATCACTAAGTCAATGTCTTGTGATATATGGCTAACCATTATTTCTATTCCTTTAGGATACACATAATCATCTGCATCACAAAAATATACCCATTCTCCTTTAGACTCTTCAATTCCAGTATTCCTTGCAGAACTCACTCCCCCATTCTCCTTATGAAAAACACGAAAGCGATTGTCTTTTGCAGCATATTCATCACAAATTGCACCAGATCCATCTTTACTACCATCATCAATAAGAAGACATTCCCAATTAGTATAAGTTTGAGCAACTACACTATCCAAACATTGATGTAGATACTTCTCTACGTTATAAACAGGAATGATTATAGAGATTAATGGAGAATTCATGATAGATTACTTGTTAAATATGTCATTGATTTATCACGCCACTGACCTAACATTTGATAAGCAGAATAAGGTATCGAATAGTCTTTTGAGCTATCGTACTGAAAAATGTCAGAAATAAGATTTTTGTTGAGATCAAATAATCCTAGAAGAGACTCAAATCTTGAAAGTCCACGTTCAGCATTTCCTATAGCAATAAATGGTTTTCCAAACAAAATACTAAAGACACAAGCATGAAAACTATCAGTCACTATAAATTCAGCATCATAAAAGCCTCTCAACCATTTTTGAAGTTTTGGTTGAATTCTATCTTCGATAGGAGCTTTTCCATCATCTATTTTTGCACCAACTGTAAATGGAACCAACCCTTTTTCTTTTGCAATTCTATTGATAAATCCACTTTTTTCATCGGAATGATCAAGTACATACACCATCAGAGTTCCTTCACTTTTCGGCTCCTGATCTATATTAAATGCAGAAACATAGTCTTCTTTTGTCAAAAGCATGGTTGGATCAAGAATATGTTCTGCATTAACATTCAAATAGGTTGCACACAAATCTTGTCCTGATTTTTCTCTTACACTAACAGCATCAAATTTCTGAATAAGATCTGACACAGTCCTTGTTTGTTCCGGTGTATACTCCCATTCATCAGTTCCAAAAGAGGCCGCATAGGAAATTCGTTTTACATTCCATGATTTAGCGAAACCTAAGAAAGCATTTTTTATTGTCGACATCAATGTACTTTTAATATATCTTGGTCTCCAAATCTGATCACTACCAACCACAAAACATTCATAGTCATATTCTTTTATTTCATCAAGATATCTTTTATCTCTATGAATATACTGATTTATAGTGGGTTCAATATTAACCCTTATCTGGTCTTGAACTTTATTGTAATGTACTTCATTAAGAATACCAACCTTCTTCCCTAACAAACGTCTTACAATACGAGATGGCACTCTCACCAACCAAAAGAATGGAGAAAGGTTATACTTTTTTTCTCTTGATAGCACTTTTACTTCATGCCCCATTCTCTCCAAAACCGTTTGAAGAGCCCAAGCCTGAAGTATACCTCCATAATTGGTGTGAAGAGGAAGTGTTAGTATCCCTATTTTCATATTTCCTCAAATAAATCAATTAGTTTCTTGTGGTCGGAAAAGTTTGAAATTCTTTATTTCCACGGCTAAATTATCTCTTTTCTCTATTCCATTCCAAAATATAAGAGCCCAATTTCTTCCTAATTTATCACCACCGTCAACTCTTACAGCCATCTGAAGTATACCATCAAAATATAATGCATATACATCTTTAATGACTTCTAATCTAACATGAATATTTTCATGTAGACATATATTTGTCTGCTTAGTGAACTGGTTCCATAATTGCTTATTTTTCCAACCTAGAAAACAACCTCTATCTACTACCTGAAATCTTAAAATATTGTCATTTTCAATAAGAAATCTTAAACGTCTTGCTAAAGAACTCATACAAAAAGAAATTTGAAAAGTTTCTTTCATGACCGCATTGGGAACAAAATCAAAATCTAAGGCATAAATATCTGATTCTTCTTTCTTTGAAGGAAGATATATCCATGTATCCAATTTATCTCCAGTAACTATTGATAATGAGTTATCTGAGACCACCATATTATACTTTGGAGACGGAGAATAACTCGGAGTAAACATGTACTTATTCGTATAAAACGATTTTCTCCAAGATCCTTTTTCTCGTGGTAAATCATTATACTCTGAACACAATAACTCTCGGCAATCATCAGAATACTGATCTAAACAATAAAATGCATTCTGACCATTTGGCATAATCAATTTATCTTCAACCCAATCTATCTGTGGTATTTGAGATTCCTTTAAAATTCTTGTTTTATCATACCATTCTTTTGACAACTTACTCATTTGTCGTTTTCTAAACCATCTTGTTATCCTTCCAAATGGAGTCGTATCTTCCAAAATAAGAACATATTTAACTATGCCAACTCTACGAATTGGAAGAAAAATAAAAAACGACAATAAAAAAATTATAAATAGTAATAAAAAAGAACAAATAAGAATCATAATATAAACTCAACAAAATCAACAACTTCTTGTAAATCATGAGACTAAAATGCTAACTTAAACTTATTATAATCTATTCCAAGAGTTTTACAAACTTTCAAAACGACTCTTTTGGAAACTCCGATAAGACTATTATCAATTTTCTGTCTAGAGATACTTGCATAATATTCCTTAAAAATCTTCGTATCTTCCAACATTTCTGAAAATACCTCTAATAAAATAGGTCCGTCAGCATTTATATCTGTCAATCTATTGACTCCTTCTTCTACTTCTTCTTCCGTATGTGCTGCTATATAATTAAAACCTCGATCTTCAGCCCAAGCTTTTGCACTTGCATTATGACGTGCAGATATAAAGTTTGGAAGATGTTCTGCTGCAAAATCTGGACGTTTAGGCATATGCATAATAGCTCCCCCTCCATTATTGTCAAGAAAAATACGGACATTCTTACCAAGCTGTCTATTCCAAAGTGCATTCATATCATAGAAAAATGTCAAATCACCAATCATTAAATATGTTAGTTTTTCTGTTTCACTGGCATATCCTACTGTTGTTGACATACAACCATCTATACCATCAGTTCCTCGATTGCAATGAATCTCAATAGAAGGATCTATATGATACAATTGAGCCATTCTGACCGAATTGCTATTAGCCAACTGCAAAACACAATTATTAGGTATTTTTTTCAGAAATTTTCCAACAGCATTTATATGTCCATAATCCACAGAAGGCTCTTCTATTGCATTAGAAATAATTTTCCAAGACTCTGCATAATCTGGATCGGAAGGAATATTGTCCTTTGCATTTGCCATTTGTTCAAAAAAATAGAATTCATCCATTTCAAAAACATTGAAAAGGATTCCTTTATAAGGGTCACAAATTTTTCCACTTGGATGAACAAACCAATTCTCCATTTTACATTCATTCTTTTGAGCTCGTTTCACAAAGCCTTTGAACTCAGGATTGAAAGAGAAATTTGAACGAATAGAAATTATGATATCAGGAGCTAATTCCGATATATCAGCAGTATTCAAAGCCTGCAATACAGGAAATGCATTTTCAATACTATTAGACACATGACAATTACTCATTTTGTCACAAAGTACCGCAACATCATAATTCTTACAGAACTTTTCAAGAGCGTTCTTTTGCAACTCTGTTATCGCATATCCTTCTCCACAAACTATTAATACTTTCTTTCCTTCAAGCAAAGACGAATAGTGTTTCCAGTCTACATTTGCAAGTTCAATACGATTTATTTTTCTTTCTTTAGGTAGTTCTGCAGTATCAAACTTATCTGTATGCTCTGGAACTGGAATATTGATTTGAACTGGACCATTTCCATGATGAGTTAGTTCAAGCAAGGCTTCGTTTATTAAACGATTATTAAACCAAGCGTCCATCTCATTATTGACCAATGGTAAATTTGCTACCATTTTAGTAATAGATGTGTACATTGTAGACTGGCGAATCATTTGATCCTCATGCTGATCAAGTAAACATTCCTCTCTATCCGCAGTAAGTACCAATAATGGTAATTCCTGATACAAGCATTCATTGATCGCTGAACAATAATTAGCAGAAGCCGTTCCAGACGTACATATAACACCCACTGGCTCCCTAAATCTTTGCATTAATCCAATTGCAAAAAAAGAAGCACTTCTTTCATCCACAACTGAATATAGATGAAAAAAAGAATCTGCCTCCATGGAGATAACAATTGGTATATGGCGACTTCCAGGAGATACTACAAAACGAGAAATATTATGTGCTTTCAAAAGAGAAAGCAATTGACATACATTGCGTTTTTCTGAATACATAATTATAATTAATTATTTTTTAAACCAAGAGACCTACCTCCATCCACAATAAAATTCTGTCCTGTAATAAAAGAAGCTTCTTCTGAATAGAGATATGCAACCATACCAGCAATATCTTCGGGTTTTCCATAATCATTTAGCCAGTTTGTCTTGTGAATACGCTCTAACTTTACATCATCAATCGTTCCTCTTTCTACTATACCTGGCGTAACACAGTTTATTCGTATTCCATCTTTTCCCAGTTCCATTGCTATAGATTTTACAAAAGCCATCAAGCCGGCTTTTGCTGCCGCATATTCAGAATAAGCAGGCATACCACAAATGCCTACTGTAGAAGAAATAATAACTATGTTTCCTTTTTTCTGATTAACCATTTGTTTACAAGCCTCTCTTGTACACATTATACTTCCTCTAAGATTTGTATTTAAGACAGAATCTATTACATCCATGTTTTGATGAATAAAAGGCTTCATTTCTTCACGAGCCCCTCCTCCAGCACAGCATACTAGAAAATCAATTCTTCCTTCTTTCTGGACTACTGCTTGAAAGGCTTTAATAGTAGAATTCTCATCTAGTATGCTAAATCCTAAAACATCCGCATCAAATCCATCTTTTCTAATTTCATCAACAACAGGTTGAGCACTTAATGGACGCGATCCGCAAACATATACCTTAGCACCTTCAGCGGCCAATCTATAGGCAATAGCACGACCTATTACACCAGAACCTCCAGTAACAATTGCAATTTTTCCACCAAAGCGACCTTCTTGTTGTAACTTGATTACATAAGGTTTTGAGACTTTTTCCACATATATTTTTTGTCCAAATACAAAACGAAATATTTTGGATAAAATTTTTTTCATAATCCGATTATAATCTATGTATTCTTTTTTTTATTTGTTCGATAATCATTTTCTTCTCTCCTCTTGTCAATCCGATAACATAACAAACAGCTCCTGTCCAAACAACAGAAATTGGAACAAGAATAAAAAATCTACATATTGTTTCTTTCCACCAATATGCACCTATTAATGGAAGAGAGAAAGAAAATAAGATCATTATTACACATGGCAAAATAGTTTCTTTTACAAAGACTTGCCATTGAAAAGATGTGTTCCTTCTTAAATGGTTAAGACGAATTGCGACAATGGCAAATCGCACAAAAATAGCAATTGGATATGTACACCACACTGGATATCCACATTGATACATTATCCAAGTTAACGGAAAAATTAAAAAACCTCCAATACTGGCTTCTATTGTATAACGTTTGATATTTCCATGTGCATGAATAAGTGTAAATAATGGTTGTGAAAACTTTAATGCTAAAGAATTAAATAAGGCAAATCGCAAGAAAACAGATGCCATATCTGGCACCTCTACAAGCCATAAAGAAAGCAGTGTATCCGCCTCAATAAATACAGGAACAATAAACAGCATCATCAACATCCAGGTAAACCGGCTGCCTCTATTCACTAAGCGATAACAAGAATCGTAATCACCAGATGCATACAGTTTTGTGATTTGCGGATTAAAAGCAACCGTGAAATTAGTCACAAAAGAGTCTATACATTGACTGATGGTATTTGCTACACCTTGAGCAGCATTAAATACAACACCAAAAAAAACATTTATTAGCATGTTCACACCCTGAGTGTTCAATATCCAAGATGTATTTCCAAACATGTTCCAACCACTGAAAACTGTTATTTCTTTCATCAATCCTTTGTCAAACACTTTTGGATTATATGTAGCTTCCTCAAAACTACGACCACAATACCATCCATAGAATAGACGCATTCCTAATCCAACAGCCACTTGTAAAAGAGCAAGCAAAATCAATCTATCCCCTCCATATGCCATTATCACAAAGCAAATTCCAAGTTTCAAAATAGCTTCCACAATACTTGTATAAGCATATATATTCATACGTTCATGTGCAACTATTATTGCATTATATGGAGAACTGACCAACCCAATTACAAGACTTACAATTGAACATTGTAACACCCAATTTGCCGCCTCCATTCTTCCTTCTGGAATATTAGCTTCAGTATTCAAAAACCAAACACCTATAATTTCTAATACTATAACTGCAATTATAGACATTAATATTTGAGCATTCACAGACGTGGAGAACATAGTTTTTAGTTGCTCTTTGTCTCCTTTTCCTAATGCCACTGTCAAATACCTACTGATCGCCTGAGACATCGTGCCAGTAATAAGAGAACTCATTGCAACAATTCCACCGACTACGGAATTAATTCCATAATTGTCAACGCCTAGTGCTTGTAGCATAACACGACCCGTATACAATCCCACAATCATTGTGATAAATGTACGGAAATACAGAGCTAATGTATTCTTCGCTATTCTTTTGTTATTTGCGGAAATGTTATTTGATATTTGTTCAGACATGTTAATTTATAGCTCTTGAAAAAGACCTACTAACGATTCAATAATTACGTTGCTTGTATTCTGCGATACCCAATTCCATAAAAGCCTTTTGCAAATCACCTTTAAAAAAAGCAGCTGCAAATTTTGTTTTATGCGACGCTATATCTATTCGTCGATCTATCTCGTCACGCTGTAGCATTGACGTTGCATTTTTCTTCATTTCTTGCTTTAACATAGCAACAATGAAATCAAATTGGTAGTCATTCATAATTATATTCGGTATTTTTCTTCTATATATTTAATTCCAACGAATTCGATGGGATTAAAATTAGGATTATTAAGAGTTTCCCATATTCCCAAATAGTCAATAGTATCCTTATATTCAGACCAAAAGGAAGAACGCTTAAACAAGATATTTTTCAATAAATTCTTGTGGAGTGACAATTACAATTTCATCACCCTTAACATTTTTGAAGTCTTTCTTATTTATCGTCAACAATACCGAACATTGGGCATTAACAGCTGCCTGATATTGATAGCTATCCTCAAGATCTTAGAATCTAGGATCGGACACTCCATATAACAACTTATTTCTATCAAGATCTTTTATTTCAAAATTATCAAGAATCGGAATAAGAATTGAACGTTGCTGTTCTACCAATTGAGGTTGTCCGATTCCCTTATGTCTTAAAAATCGCTCGATAAGAAAAGTTACTGTATAAAGTGATCCTACAGATAATACACGTGTCCATTGGTTACGTTCCGCTTCTGCAAATATACGGTCAACATAATCAACTTGACTTCTCGCTTCCAATAATTCGCTTATAATATTAGTGTCGACAAATATCCTCATCCTATTGATATTTTTCAGTCAAATACTCATCAATAGCCTGGTCATCAGAAATTTCAGATTTGCAAACACCTCGCAATGATGATAAAGAATGACTATATGACGAAACATTTGTTTTCCCGTCATCTGGCACGACAACATTAACACGCAAACTATTAACGTATGCCTGAACCAACTCCTTAAGTTCTGTAATTGAAATCGTTGGAGCTCCTACCTTTTGTGATGTATTCACATTTATATTTATCGCCACTGCCATTTTCGTACTATTTAATTCTACTCAATGCACAAAATAACAATAATGCCATCATATAAACAAATATCGAAAGTTTTTTTTACTACAGAGTCACACCTAATTGGAGGAACATTAGTTCCGATTGATTTAGGATTAAGGATAATTTGATTAAGGATTGATTATCCATGAATCGTCAATCGTTTTTTGTTATTTTGTGAATCAATTTCCGAGAAAGTCTAAGTTCCTGCTCTAATTGTTTCACTCTCTGACGAAGGAGATCCTCAGACGGTAGTACATCGGATATTTTTATGCCATTGTAGGTGGCGACTCCGAGTGGGGTTGTCACTCCTTCAAATGAAAGCTCTACTTCTTCCTGATTAAACTGCGAACAAATCAATAATCCTATAGTTGGGTTATCTTCAGAGGTTTTTACGTATCGATTCACCGCATTTACATAGAAGTTAAGCTTAGTTCCATATTCCGGTTCAAAAGGAGTTACCTTTAGTTCCACTACAACATAACATCGTAGACGTATGTGGTAGAAAAGAAGATCTATAAAACGATCTTTGCCAGAAATGGGAATTTCGACTTGACGGCCCATGAAAGCAAATCCGTTGCCAAGTTCCAAAAGGAAATGGGTTATGTTGTCACAAAGAGCATCTTCGAGTTCACTCTCACTGTAAATAGATGACCTGACAGTAGCGAATGAAAAGTCGTAATTGGTCTTTGTTATTTCTGCCGCAAGTCGTCCACTCTCATCAGGAAGGATGAGATCATAGTTGTTGAGTGCAGTACCCTGCTGCTCGTAATACTGAGAGGTAAAAGCCTGTTGAAGACGTTGACGCGACCAACCTTCGATTATAATTTGACGAATGTAGAAAAGAGCTTTGCGGGAATTATCACACTTACCCAATATTACTAAATGATGGCTCCAAGGAACCATAGCAAATGGCAGTGGGAATTCTCCAACAGGCTGTTGGAGAAATTCTCCGTTACTCCGTGGCTGTATTGCTTCTGATGTTTCCCCTCCTAGTTGGAGAAATTTATTAGATAAAATGCCATTAGAAAAAAGAAGTTGCTGAGAAAGTTCACATAGTTGCTTGTGTGCCTCTGATGTGGTGTAGAAAAGATACCACTGCTTCATATACCAAAGATTGGTAGCGGAAAAACCTTTTTCTCCAGGAAATTCATTACGAAGGTCAAGCGAGACTTGTTCCACTACACCACTACCCCAACGTTCTTCTACCTTCTTCTGAACGAGGTCACGACCAAGTTGCCAATTGAAAAGAAGTTTCTCCGCATTGACTTTAACGGCTGCTTTAAGCTGTGCGGAACGATAACGTGCTTTCAGCTCTACAAGCCATTGCGTGTAGTCTGTATCTAGATGCACATCATGTGAATGCACAATATGAGGTCGTATATTGTTTTTCTCGTTCTTCATTCTTTCTTTGACGATGAATAATATTTATTAAGGATTGATTATCCCTGAATCATCAATCGTCAATCATCAATCCAGTTATCGGTCAAAAAAAATTTTAATTTCCTCTGGTGTCAAAAGACCACTGTCTATTATATTGTTTTGTATATTAATCAGATGATTCTTATTAAGCTGAGCTTTATAAGAGAAGTCCGTTCCATCAAAATGAGACAATTGTCCTTTTATAGGATTGGCACAATTAATATATGACACATGGTCAAGAAAATCATAATCGTCTGGCGTTATTTCTATTTGAAGTTGAAGTAGATGCTGTCGGCGTAAAATAAAAGGATTTATACTAGAATTTATCAGTACAGAACAAACTAAAACCCTATCCTCAGATATTCCAGCTATAACATAAAATTTCTGATGATCCACTCCATCAAAATCACCAAGAAACACAGCACCCGGCTGTATAAGTGTAGAAGGATGTTTTATAAGATCAGCTAAAGAGGCCATATATTCATTTACACCAAACTCCTACTGGATTCAAGCGTCTGTGTAATATACTCTATATCTTGACTATCTAAGCCAGCTTCTCTTGCTATTGATTCCCAACTTATTGCAAAATCTTTTGCCGTAGATCTCCTTGCAATGTCATGTGATTTTTCCTTAATCTCATCATATGACAAAGCCCCATAAGTATTTACAGACCAATCTAATGCATCAATATCTGATTTTGATAGTTTGTTAAGATCTGCATTCTGTAGTGGGACAACATACATCCAATCCTCAATAGCAAACATTTTTTTCAAACCTTCTGTATCAGACATGTACGAATCACCACGTACAATTTTTAAAATGTCGTATACCCTTGAAGGGACTGGTCCTGCATCCATCGCTATATAAGTGTCACCCAAAATAGGCATTCCCCAATCTTGCAAATGTTTACGCTCCGCAAAATAGAGAATCTTGAAAATCTTATGCAGATCACGCCTCTCAAGTCTGTTGGCAACATATAATATAGATTGTGTTGCCTTTTCTTTATTGAATATTATCTGGCTATTTTCCATAAAATCAAACCCTATTTTGCTTTACAATCCTAAAATTCGCAACAAAGATATAATTTTTATCTTAATGAAACACTTTATTGTTTGTTCCTTTATCCACAAAGAAGAATGCCGCCTCAGCGTCAACAGCTACCTTGGTCATATCATAGCGAAAGATTTTCCAAAGAATCCTTTAATTACTGCACAAAATTTCCCTCTCCGTTTAATTCCTTCTGAATATATTCCAAAGAGGCAATCTTAGCTTTTGTTTCCTCGAGATTCAAAGGTCATTGATGCTTATATTTCTTTAGTTTCGTACGATAGTATTGAACCATAAGCCCCCAAAACACCTGAATTTGATCAATCATCAATCATCAACCATCAACCATCAACCATCAATCATCAATCATCAACCATCAACCATCAACCATCAACCATCAATCATCAATCATCAACCATCAACCATCAACCATCAATCATCAATCATCAACCATCAACCATCAATCATCAACCATCAACCATCAATCATCAATCATCAACCATCAACCTTTCATCATTTCACGATTCCCTTCTCCAGATATTCAGCCAAGTTTGTTCTCACCTTAGCCGCCTCAGCGTCGGCAGCCACTTTAGCCATATCATGGCGAACCATAAGTTCCACCAACTGCTCGAAAGTAGTGGTCTGCGGATTCCAACCAAGCTCGTTCTTAGCCTTAGTTGGGTCACCCCAAAGGTTGACAACATCTGTAGGACGATAGAAATCCTCAGAAACACAGACAAGAGTCTTACCGACAAGAGCCTGATTAGCAGGATTTTCAACAGCCACACAGATACCATTCTCGTTCAATCCCTCACCCTCAAATTTAAGAGTGATACCAGCATGTTTGAACGCAAGGTCTGTAAACTCACGAACTGAGTGCTGAACTCCCGTCGCAATAACGAAATCCTCAGGCTTATTATGCTGAAGGATAAGCCACATACACTCTACATAGTCCTTAGCATATCCCCAGTCACGAAGAGAATCAAGATTTCCAAGATACAAACAATCCTGCTTACCCTGAGCGATACGTGCAGCAGCAAGAGTGATCTTACGTGTTACGAATGTCTCACCACGTCGCTCTGATTCGTGATTGAAAAGGATACCTGAGCAACAGAACATATTGTAAGCCTCACGATACTCCTTGATGATCCAGAAGCCATAAAGCTTAGCGACTGCGTATGGAGAATACGGGTGGAAAGGAGTCTTCTCATTCTGAGGAACCTCCTCCACTTTTCCATAAAGTTCTGAAGTAGACGCTTGGTAGATCTTACAAGTCTTCTCAAGGTGGTTAGTACGAACAGCCTCAAGGACACGTAGAACGCCCACTGCATCAACGTCAGCAGTGAACTCAGGAGCATCGAAGCTGACCTGAACGTGTGATTGTGCCGCAAGGTTGTAGATTTCAGTAGGTTGCACCTTGCCCACAAGTTTCACAAGAGACATCGAATCACCCATATCGGCATAATGAAGATGGAAATTAGGAGTTCCCTCCAAATGAGCGATACGTTCACGGAAATCAACCGATGAACGACGGATAATACCGTGTACTTCATATCCCTTAGCAAGAAGGAATTCACTCAAATAAGAACCATCCTGACCAGTTACGCCAGTGATTAGTGCGATGTTTTTTGACATTGTATATAAAATTTAGCCCCCTCAATCCCCCTAAAGGGGGAGGCCTGGTTAATACTTTAAATTATAAGTAGAAATTGATTTATTTTCTGTTTTTCAATGAAATCTAATCTTCAGCACCTGCCAAAGTCCCCTTTAGGGGATTTAGGGGCTATTCTAAACTATTTTTGTACCACTCAAACAACTTCTTCACACCATCCTCAATTTCAACCTTATGAGTCCAGCCCAAAGAGTGTAACTTACTGACATCAATAAGTTTACGCATTGTACCATCAGGTTTAGATGTATCAAACTCAACGGTACCCTTAAACCCGACAGCCTTGACCACAAGTTCAGAAAGTTCACGGATAGTAAGTTCCTTTCCTGTACCGACGTTGATGTGGCAGTTTCTGATTTCGCCGAGCGACGGGATAGCACCTCCACGACCTGTAGAATGGTTACGGTCCACCACTCCATCAGCTTTCACACCATAGTGAACACTAGAATATTTCTCAATGCCGATGATATCAGAGAAATTAACGTTAAGAAGGACGTGGACAGAAGCGTCTGCCATATCCTCGCTCCACAAAAACTCACGAAGAGGCTTGCCTGTTCCCCAAAGACGAACAAGATTGTCCTCGATGCCATAGAAAGCAAGTACTTTACGGATAACACTCTCATCAGAAGTTTCATCGATGACATAGCGCACCGTCTCTCCATTCTCTTTTATATTTGCACCTACAGGACGGATTTTAAGGTCATTACGGATAGCAGCCCAATCATTGTCATTTATCAGTTTTGCCAAGTACACCTTACGCATCATGGCAGGCATGACGTG
Source organism: Bacteroidales bacterium (assembly GCA_015061115.1). Classification (GTDB taxonomy): domain Bacteria; phylum Bacteroidota; class Bacteroidia; order Bacteroidales; family Paludibacteraceae; genus UBA1723. Next base: position 100,423 of record SUXE01000017.1, read on the forward strand.
AGAGTTCTCAAGATGGAAATTATCGTTAGGTCCATAAAGATTAGTAGGCATTACAGCGATATAATTGGTGCCATACTGAAGATTATAGCTTTCACACATCTTCAGACCTGCAATCTTCGCAATAGCGTATTCCTCATTTGTATATTCGAGTTCAGAAGTAAGCAAACAATCCTCCTTCATTGGTTGAGGAGCATTTTTAGGATAGATACATGTACTACCAAGGAAAAGCAGTTTCTCTACGCCATGAGCATATGCCTCAGAGATGACGTTGCACTGAATCTTCATATTCATCATCATGAAGTCCGCACGATAAAGACTGTTTGCCATGATACCACCAACGAAAGCAGCAGCCAAGACAACCGCATCAGGACGTTCCTCGTCAAAAAACTTCTTGACAGCATACTGATCAGTAAGGTCAAGTTCCTTATGAGTACGACCTACAAGGTTATTATAACCTCTGGATTTAAGATTATTCCAAATTGCTGAACCGACAAGACCATGATGTCCAGCTATATAAATTTTACTATCCTTGTTCATATATTAATATCTATAAAATCTCTTAACCACTCTCAACCCTCAACTCTCAACCATCAACTCTCAACCCTCAACTCTCAACCCTCAACTCTCAACCATCAACCCTCAACCCTCAACTCTCAACCATCAACTCTCAACCATCAACTCTCAACTCTCAACCCTCAACCACAATTATTTTAAGCATAACCGTACATCAACCAGAATTTTACAATAATAATCTGATTGATTTATCGTGTAAAAAATACATATAGGGATTAACGTCCTTATTTCCTCGTGAACATAAAACTATCAAATAGCCCTCAAAATCCACTTAATCTTTTTTTTCTACAAACAGGTTGCAAATAAATTACAAATTAGTTACAAAATTACGATTTTATAAAAAAATGGCAAATAAAAACTATAAAAAAGCAAACAGTGAGTGATTACTCTTTAGTTATCAATTCATACCTGACAAAGGATAATTGTCTTAGACATTTGAAAACGGGAGAATGCGAAAAGACGTTTTCCTAGTTCATTGAGAGATGCACCAAGATGGTATACTTCATCGTCAATGATAAGGAATCGATCATGTACTCGTTGACGAGTCTCTGATAGATGGACGATACGGCCACTCTGAGTTTGTGCGGTAGACTGTAATGATTGCAAACCACGACCTATACGCTCCACATAAATAGTAGCGTCTACACCCTGATTACGATATTCTAATATATCAAACGTACGAGAATCAATATAATTATCTATTAGTATCACCTCGCTTTTCGCTATGCGTATTAATTGTTCCGCAAAGAGGCGGGCATCCAATACTTGCCCTTCATAAAATATCCCTTCAACAGGAGGAACGTTAGTCCGGATGAAGAAATTGAACTGTTCTTCGTTTTTTGACACTCTTTCTTCAAGTTAGGAAAATCGTGTATCTATTCGTTCCTGCATCGCTACAAGTTGGCGGTTAATCGAATACCCTCGAAGAAGATAATCACGAAGGACACGATTTGCCCATTGACGAAATTGTATTCCCTGACGTGTATTTACTCGATATCCAACAGAAATTATCACATCAAGATTGTAGAATTCAACATTACGACGAACCATTCTATCCCCCTCCTTCTGAACTAGTTCCAAAATGGAACATGTTTCTTCGCGTTGTAGTTCATAAGAGTTATATATATTCTTGATATGTTTTGTTATAGCCTGACGCTGCGTCCCATACAAATCAGCCATTTGTGCTTGAGAAAGCCAAACAGTGTCATGTTCCGCATCTAACTTCACCTCAATCGAAATTGTCTCTTCTGGCTTATAAAGCACTATCTGAGACATTTCGGAAGAATTCTGTAATGTACTGTTATTTCCCATATTATAAAAAAAAGCAGATGGCGAATGGTTCTCTTTTTAATTATCAATTCATACCTGACACAGGATAACCGACTTTGACATTTGAAGGCGAGAGAATGCGAAAAGACGTTTTCCTAGTTCATTGAGAGATGCACCAAGATGGTATACTTCATCGTCAATAATAAGGAATCGATCATGTACTCGTTGACGAGTCTCTGCTAAACGGACGATACGTCCACTCTGAGTTTGTGCAGTAGATTGTAATGCTTGCAAACCACGACCTATACGCTCCACATAAATAGTAGCGTCTACGCCCTGATTACGATATTCCAATATATCAAACGTACGAGAATCAATATAATTATCTATTAGTATCACCTCGCTTTTCGCTATACGTATTAATTGTTCCGCAAAGAGGCGGGCATCCAACACTTGCCCTTCATAAAATATCCCTTCAACAGGAGGAACATTAGTCCGGATGAAGAAATTGATCTGTTCTTCGTTTTTTGACACTCTTTCTTCAAGTTGGGAAAATCGTGTATCTATTCGTTCCTGCATTGCTACAAGTTGGTGGTTAATCGAATACCCTCGAAGAAGATAGTCACGAAGGACACTGGTAGCCCAAATACGAAATTGGGTGGCATTACGACTATTCACTCTATATCCAACAGAAAGGATCAAATCCAAATTGTAATAATCAACCTTATATCTTTTCCCATCTGAAGCAGTTGTTTCCATTTTGGAAACAACTTGTTCGCGGACCAATTCTCCTGTTCCAAAAATATTTTTCATGTGCTTAGAGATAGCAGATTTTTGTACGCCAAACAAATCAGCTATCTGTTGCTGGCTTAACCAAATAGTATTTTTATCAAGTTTTACCTCAAGCACTACATCTTCTTCTGGCTGATAAAGCACTATTTGAGACACTTCCGAAAAATTTTGCAATGTACCGTTATTTTCCATATACATAATACCACAAAAACAGCAGATGGCGGATGGTGAAAACCATCCGCCATCTGTACTCTTTTAATTAAAATGGAGGAGTATTCGGCATCGGAGCTTCATCTTCCTTAGGTTTGCCCGCCGTCATACCTTCCATATTGACTACAACGACCTCCGTCGAGTAGCGGGTCACACCTGCAGAATCCACCCAGCTTCTTGTTGACAACTTGCCTTCAATGAAAACCTTGTTACCACACTTGATGTACTGTTCAGCAAATTTTGCACTGTGTCCCCACGCCACAACCTTGTGCCACTCTGTCTGTGGCTGCACTACTGTGCCATCTGGCGCTGTAAATCCTCTCTCTGTCGTCGCTACCGGAAATGTAGCCACAACCTTACCCTGATCCAAATACTTAACCTCTGGATCTTTTCCTACGTTGCCTACCAAAAAAACCTTGTTCATTGGATTGCTTTTTTTGACTGTTATTTTTTAATAATTTTTTAATACGTTGCAAATATACAATATATTTCTAATATTCTTATCTTTGCGAATAATTTTCTTTTTGTTAAACTAAAATTTTTATTTTGGACGTTTCAATACTGTTTGATAGTTCCGCCGATTCTGTCCCTTTGCCGGAATGGTGTGCGTATGGTTTGGCAGCCCTCCTATGGTTGCTGGGGTCTTTAGCGATCTTTGTATTCTCTTATTGTGAATACTTTCTGTTTTCGCTGCCGGATTCCGACAAAGACAAGATTTTGAAGAATGATTCCGCAGGATACTCGGGAATGAAAAGGTTGCTGAACGACGAAAAGCAATCTTTATCGACTGCGGTTCTGGGCTATTGGTGCTCTTTCGCTGTGATTATTGCAATTACAATCGCCCAAATCAGACAAACCGTGCATAACATAGGCAACGCCCAAGACTCTATATGTCAAGGTCCGATATTGACCGTGCTGATGCTTTTCGCCACGTTTGTTTGGATTCTTTTCTTTGCCGACGTATTGCCTCATAAGATAAGCAAACAGAACAGAGTGGCTGGATTATATTATATGTCTAAGCCAATGATGTTGGCGTATGTCGTATTATATCCGTTTGCCGCACTGTTTAAACATACGGAATTTATCGCATGCCGTTTGGAGGTGAAACGACAAAAAAACATATCGCTCGACGAATTGTCAGAGACTTTGCACTCCGACTCTTTAAAAGATAAAGAGGAGAAAGATATCCTTGAGAGCATCGTCACATTCGGAAGCGTGTCAGTGAGTGAAATCCTTCGTCCAAGAGTAGACGTGGTGGCTGTCAACTACAGCGACAAATATACGGATGTGCTTAAAGTCATCCGCGACAATGAATATTCACGTATGCCTGTATACGACGGTTCGGTGGATAATGTGAAGGGTATCCTATATGTGAAGGATTTCCTTAACTATCTCGACCGTGGAGATGACTTCAACTGGCAGCATCTTATCCGCGCGCCGTTCTTTGTGCCTGAGTCGAAAAAGATCGACGACCTGCTGCGCGAGTTCCAGGTGAAACGAATGCACATGGCTATCGTAGTGGATGAGTTTGGCGGCACATCAGGAATTGTCACTATGGAAGACATCCTCGAAGTCATCTTCGGAGACATCAGCGACGAGCATGATGTGGAGCAGAAACTCTACACTGAGCTTGACAAACGCAACTATCTGCTTGAAGGAAAGATGCCGCTGTCTGATTTCTATAAGATCGAGAAGATCGACGCGAGTGTGTTTGAGGCTCTTGACGTGGATGCCGACACTGTAGCAGGACTGATATTGTCGTTGAAGGGAGACATTCCGTCGCTCGGAGATGAGATAATCCACGAAGGATACATCTTCAAGATCGTATCTGTGGATAAAAGAAGAATTAAGAAGATAAAATTACGTTTGCCAGATGAAAAGAAGTAAACTACTGGTGATTTCTATAATGACGGCTATCATTACCGTCATCACAAGCGGATGCTCTAACGATGTGCCTCGTCCACGCGGCTATTTTCGCATAGCATTGCAGGAAAAGGAGTATGTGAAATTCGACAACGATTCTTTTCCATATATTTTTGATTACGCGAATGTCGCAAGCATAGAGAGGAAGCCGACAAAAGATGAGCCATACTGGATTGATGTCGTATACCCACGTCTCAATGCAAGAATATATTGCAGCTACAAACATGTTGACGGCAATTTCAGAGAGGTGAACGAAGATGCCCGTTCCTTCGTCTACAAACATACGATCAAGGCAGACGACATCACAGAACAGCCATACGTGGATGATTCGAACAAGGTGTACGCCCTGCTCTACGAGCTAAAAGGCAACACAGCCTCAGCCATCCAGTTTGTGGCGACAGACAGCGTGAAGCATTTCTTCCGTGGAGCTCTCTATTTCGACAACACTCCAAACCAGGATTCGGTGGCGCCGGTGCGTGAATATATACGTGAAGACATCATCAGATTGCTGGAGAGTCTGAGGTGGAGATAATGGCATTTTAGCTTTTCTTTTTTAGCTTTAAATTAGACTACGATGGATATCAAAGACATATATAAATACCTTCTTGCGATTGTAGCGATGGTGGCAATCGCATTCTGCGTCTTTTCCGACAAATTTTTCTTCAGATTAGACTTGACACAGGAGAAGCGCTACAGCATCTCTGACAACACGAAGAATATGTTGAAGAATGCCGACGGTGATATTTCCGTCGTGGTTTATCTTGATGGTGATCTGAATGCCGGATTCCTCCGTCTGCGTAAAGCGACGAAAGAGATGCTGGACGAGTTTAATGTCTACGCTGGAGGAGGATTCTCATATAAATTTGTAAACCCGTCGGCAGCAGACAATGCCAAAGCCCGCGACAAACAGTATGAGGAGCTAGAGAAACGTGGATTGCGACGCATTCCCGTCTACGATAAAGATGCGGAAGGGAACCCAACCATGAAGGTGGTTTTTCCATGGGCTGAGATCACATACAAAGAGACAAGCGGAAAGAAGATCACACGACCAGTCTGCCTGTTGAAGAATGTACAAGGCAAAAGCGGAGAGGAGAATTTGAACCTCTCAGAGCAGAGTCTGGAATATGAGTTGACGAATGTACTCCGTCTGCTTGTTGACAAAAGAGACACCCGTGTCGCATTTTTGGAAGGACACGGAGAGTGGCCAGAACAGTATGTCTATGATTTCACAAAGACATTGAGCGAATACTACAGCATCGATTTCGGAGCTATCAACAACCGTACAGACGAGTTGGATGCGTATGCTGCAGTGATTGTTGCCGGACCGACGTCGGCTCTTCCAGAAAAAGACAAATATGTGCTCGACCAATATATAATGAATGGCGGAAAAGTGTTATGGCTTGTCGACGCGGTGAAGATCTCATTGGACAGTCTAAGCAAAGAGTCGCAGACGATCGGTATAGTCAACACAGTCAACCTTGACGACCAGCTGTTCCGCTACGGAGTGCGCATCAATCCTGTTTTGCTTCAGGATGTGCAATGCTCGATGATACCGGTGAATGTGGCGAGAGAGGGCGACAATCCAGAGTTCAAGCCAGCTCCATGGTATTATTCACCATTGCTGATAACCAATCCATACCATACGATTTCCAAGAATGTGACTCCAGTCAAGACAGAGTTTGTGAGCTCATTGGATTTTGTGGGAGACACAACCAAGATTGTGAAGACGCCGTTGCTTCTCACTTCGTCGAGCACACACGTGCAGACAATCCCGTCGATCGTGAGCATGGATATCATCAATGTGGAGAAGACGGGATACTACTTCAACATCCGCAATATGATGACCGCCGCACTACTTGAAGGCCAGTTCTCATCAATATTCAAGAACCGTATGGTGCCAGAGGGAATCAAAACAACGTCGCCAGCAAAGACAGAGAGCCAGCCGACCAAGATGATCGTAGTGGCAGACGCGGATGTCATCCGCAACGACGTGCAAGGCTACGGAGCCAACGCACAAGTATTGCCATTAGGCTATGACCAGTATATGAACCAGCAGTTTGGAAACAGCGATTTCCTTCTCAACTGTGTCAACTATCTGACAGATGACGACGGATGGATGCAATTACGTAATCGAGAAGTCAAACTCCGTCTGCTCAACAAATCCGCATCCATCGGACAACGCCAATTCTGGCAGATTCTCAATGTTCTTCTTCCGGTACTATTGCTAGGCATCTTCGCCGCAATATACCTCTACACAAGAAAGAGAAAATACACACACTAAGCACCGTAGGTGCGGCATACCATAGCATAGGGTGTGAACCATATGCCATCATTATTCATTTTTAATTTTTCATTATTCATTTTTAATTCATCATCCCCCCACCGCCCTCCACGGAATTATATAAAATCCATCGAATTATGCATCATGAATATTCTTATGATATATCCAAGAAAAATTGAAAAAAATATAGGATCCAGACTGGGGACGCTGGGAAGGCTGGC
>SUXE01000018.1 GCA_015061115.1 Bacteroidales bacterium
AGTGAAAAATCTGACACGGCAAAATCCTGGGCAACTTTTTGTTGCTCAGGAACTTATAAATTAATTTAAATCAAAGTGTTGCGGAATTAAGGATATAAACAATTATTTGAATATCTCATTCATCACTATCTCAGTCGCTCCGCAATGTTCTCTCACGAATGCTTTTGCCACGGCTGATGTCTTGCTGAGTGTGTTCTGCTTTTCATCGAACATCTCATTCAGTAGCGGGAACAATTCCTGCTTGTTGTTGATTGGGAACGCCGCACCTGATTTCACCATGTCCACAGCCTCACGGAATTTCTTGTAGTTTGGCCCGAAGAATATAGGCATTCCGTAGACGGCGGGCTCCAGGATGTTGTGGATTCCTACGCCGAAACCTCCGCCTACATATCCCACGTCGCCATATTTATACACAGATGTGAGGATTCCTATGCAGTCGATGATCAGACAATCAGCATTTTTTATCTCTTCTTCCGTCGACTTGGTGAATCTTGCGTATTTTTTGTTAAGTTTTTTGCATATCTCTTCCACATGTGCCTCACTTGTGACGTGTGGGGCAAGGATCATTTTGAATCCGTCGTTGTTGTTGAAATATTCGCAAAGCAGATCCTCGTCTGGTTGCCATGAACTGCCTGCAATCAGCACTTTCTTGTCTCCCTTGAAGGCTGCTATCTGCGGAATCTCTTTCGCCTGCTTCACTATTTCACACACACGGTCGAAACGGGTGTCGCCGGCGATTGTCACGTTGTGGATGCCGATGGAGTGGAGCAGATTGATAGAATTTGCGTCTTGCACAAACAGACGGTTGAAGCATTTCAACACTTTCTTGTAGACGAATCCGTACCATTTGAAGAACGCCTGCTCCTCCCTGAATATGGCCGACACTATATATGTAGGGATTCTGCGCCTTTTCAGGTTGAACAGGAAGTTCATCCAGAATTCATATTTGATGAAGATGACGATGCTTGGATTCACGATGTCTAGAAACCTTTTGGCATTGCCGATCGTGTCGAGTGGCATGTAGCAAACAATGTCTGCCTTGTCATAATTTTTTCGCACTTCGTAGCCCGACGGAGAGAAGAATGTCAGCAGAATCTTATACTCCGGGTGGTCTTTCTTTATGCGTTCGATGATTGGACGTCCTTGTTCAAACTCGCCCAACGATGCCGCATGAACCCATATATAATTAGCATTCCCGTCGATCTGACCCTTTAATCTTTTCAGTAGGTCGACTCTGCCGTCATGGAACAGTTTTGCCTTTTCGTTGAAGAAAGAGGCAACCCATACCCCAAACTGATAAATAAGAATTGCTAAATTATAAATAATCATCTTTTTTTATTTTTTGTTGACCTATTCAAAAAATATAATTGGGAGAGTAAACGCCCTCCCATAAATATGTCTGAAGGTGTATGGGCAGGATTCAGACCTGCCCGTTGTTTTTATTTTATTACAGCCAATGCGGCGTTCAGACGACGCAATGTCTCCTCTTTTCCTAAAATCTCGATGATGTCGAACATGTGTGGACCACGTGCCGCGCCGATGATTGTGATTCGGAATGAGTTCATCACGGTTCCTGTGTTGTGACCGTTTTTCTCAATCCAATCCATCACTATCTTCTCCATGTTGGCAGACGTGAAGTCGCTGATGCCTTCGAGAATTTTTCCAAGTTCAGCCATCAATGCTGGGCTCTCTTCCTTCCAACGTTTTTTGATTGATTTCTCATCGTATTCAGTTGGAGCCTCGAAGAAGAAGTTTGTCTCCTCCCATAGGTCTGCCACGAATGAGATTCTTGTCTTCACCATTCCGACGATGCGTTCAAGTGTGGCGTCTGCGATCTCATAACCTTTCTCCTTAAGAAGTGGCTTGTACATTGCGGCAAGTTCGGCGTCGCTCTTCTTGATGATATATTCGTGGTTGAACCATTTCGCCTTTTCGTAGTCGAATCTTGCACCCGACTTGCTTACGTGGCCAAGGTCGAAAAGCTCTGTAAGCTCCTCCACTGTGAACAAATCTCTGTCGAGACCTGGGTTCCATCCAAGCAAAGCAAGGAAGTTGACGACAGCCTCTGGCAAGTAGCCGCTCTCACGGTATCCGCTCGACACTTCATTTGTCTTTGGATCCACCCAACGTAGTGGGAATACTGGGAATCCAAGTTTATCGCCGTCTCGTTTGCTCAACTTTCCATTTCCTACTGGCTTAAGAAGCAAAGGCAAGTGGGCGAATCTTGGCATTGTGTCCTGCCATCCGAAATAGCGGTACAGCAACACGTGAAGTGGAGCAGATGGCAACCACTCTTCACCACGGATCACATGAGTCACCTCCATCAGGTGGTCGTCGACGATATTGGCCAAGTGGTATGTAGGAAGATCGTCGGCCGACTTGTATAGCACTTTGTCGTCCAATACGTTAGAGTTGATTGTGACTTTGCCGCGAACCATATCGTCGATCACGATATCCTCGTTTGGCTCAACCTTCGCGCGGACTACATATTTTTCGCCTGCCGCAATCTTTGCCTTCACTTCGTCCTCGCTCATAGTAAGTGAGTTCTTTCCCATAGAACGAGTCTTCGCGTCATACTGGAAGTTAGGAATCTCAGCACGAAGCTTCTCAAGTTCTTCAGGAGTGTCGAATGCGATGTAGGCGTTGCCGCTCTTCAATAGAATGTCGACATATTTGCGGTAGATGTCTCTACGCTCGCTCTGACGGTATGGAGCGTGGTCGCCGCCGATTCCAACACCTTCGTCGAATTTGATTCCAAGCCATTTGAACGATTCTATGATATACTCCTCAGCTCCTGGCACAAAGCGTGTGCTGTCGGTATCCTCGATTCTTAGCAACAAATCGCCGCCATGCTTCTTGGCAAACAAATAATTGTATAGGCATGTGCGCACTCCACCGATGTGAAGCGCACCTGTTGGGCTCGGTGCAAAACGCACTCTTACTTTTCTATCTGACATTTAAATCTAAATTACAATTTGAATTTTCATGCAAATATATTGCTTTTTTCCCGTTTCGTAATTTTTTTGTAGATTTGCAACGTAAAAAATCTTCTTTTTTTATGCATTTGTATCGCTTTTACGTAAAATATCTCTCAATTGCATTGATCCTGATTTCAATTTTGCTGCCGATTCAGCAGGCAAAATCGCAGATCAACACCGACCGTGTGATGTCGATAGGAAAGAATGCTCTCTATTTTGAGGACTATGTTCTGGCTATGCAATATTTTAATGTCGTGATTGGTGCGAAACCCTATCTTGCCGAACCATATTTTTGCCGTGCGGTAGCCAAAATCAATCTAGAGGATTATGTAGGAGCCGACGCGGATTGCTCTTTGGCTCTTGAAAGAAACCCTTTCATTGTGAGCGCTTATCATTGCCGTGGTGTGGCACGCCTTAATATCGGGAAATACGAGGATGCGTTGGCTGACTTTGTCAAGGGTTTGGAACTCGACGAGTATAATTCAGCACTCACCACCTGCAAAGGAATCGCTTACGTGCAGATGAAGAAATATGAAGAGGCTAGGAAGGCTTTCTCAGACGCCCTTCACAAAACGACAAATAAGGGTCCGATTTACATCTATCGCGCAAAATCCAACATAATGGCTGGCGACACTGTCGCTGCCTTGGATGATGTGGAGAAATCGTTGGCGTTGGATAAGTATGATGCCGACGCGTATGCTTTCCGCGGTATGATCAGATATCTCAAGAAAGACTTTAAGGATGCTGTGGCAGATTACGATGAGGCTCTTCGTCTTGTTGGCAAACGTGCTGATCTGTATGTCAACCGTGGTATCGCACGTTATGAAATGAATGATTTGCAGGGTGCTATGTCCGACTATGACGCTGTGGTGGCTCTCGACGAAGACAATGTTGTGGCAAGATTCAACCGTGGACTGCTGCGTATGGAGGTGGGCAACTGGAACGGGGCGGAGCAGGATTTCGCTCATGTCATACTTGTGGAGCCGGACAACGATATGGCGATCTACAACCGTGGCATCATTCGTAGTCATATCGGCAACTATAAAGGTGCAATTGAGGATTTCACCAACATCATAAATGAATATCCGGATTTCGCGCAGGGATATTATGCAAGAGCCGAGGCTAAAAGACGTCGACTTGATGAAAAGGGAGCCCGACTCGACTATAACACTGGTTATGTGCTCGAACATAAACAGAAAGAAGAAAAACAGGATAGCCTGAAGACACGAAAGAAGAAGGACAAGAGTATCAAGAAATACAACCGCCTGATTGCCGCTGATCCCGAAGATGAGCAAAGAAGAGTGGCATACAAGACCAACTACCGTGGCAAAGTGCAGAACGTGAATGCGGAAATCACTCTGCAGCCTAACTATATCCCGTCTTACTATGCGGATAAAAAAGAGGTGGGCGGTGTGGCCTACAGCCTGTTTGTCAAGCATGTCGAGCAGACTTACAAACTGCCGCGCCAATTGTATCTTGTGACGAATACTGAGAAACTTTCGGAGCGTCAGGTATATGAGCATTTTGAGAGTATCAAGCGTGCCGACAGCAAGAATGGATGGGTGGACAAAAACAAGCTTCTTGCCCGTGCACTCGATTATGCGAGTGTGCAGGATTATGCCGCCGCCTATGATGATCTGAACGCATATGTCCAGATAGACAAGAACGAACCGTTCGTCTACTTCTTCATCGCGGAAATGCTTGTGATGAAATATAAGGCGTTGGGCGACGGTGATGAGAATGCTATGATGAAGAGCGCGATTCTTAAACTTGCTCTCGACAATTATGAACTGTGCGAAAGGCTCGCTCCCGACTTCGCATATTGCTATTATAATGAGGCAAATGTGAGAGTTATGTTAAAAGATTACTCAGAAGCTATTGTAAAATATACAAAAGCATTAACTTTGTCTCCAGACTTGGCCGAGGCTTATTTCAATCGTGGCCTGACTTTCATCTATACCAACAAAAATGATGAGGGCATTTCAGATTTGAGCAAGGCTGGAGAACGGGGAATTTATTCGGCTTACAATGTGATAAAGAGATATTCCGAAAATAAAAAGTGATTTCTCTCGATTGTCTGGGGCGGGATGTGAAGATGGTGATCGAAAGACAATGGAGATTATTGTAGTGTGATATTGTGAAAAGACAAAGTAAGATTATGGTTATTGTGAAGGTGGCATGCATCCTGTGTATGCTGCTGTCGACGTTGCGTCTTTTGGCTCAGGATTCAATACAGTATAACTACAATCCATTCGTCGTTATTGATTATCTTGACCGGCAGATGAATGAGTCTAAACCAGCCTCGTATGATGCTTTCAAATATAATTTGCTGAAACAATATGTCTTGGAGAAAGAGTCGCTTGGCGACGAGGTGGCTTACGACTCTCTTTCTAAACGTAGTATGCGATACATATATGGAAATGCGTATGGCAGCAGTTCAAATAAATATTCCGGACTTGATGCGATGGAGTCGTCTCTCGACTCTGACAAAGAACTTGATCAGTTGCGTATTGAGAATGCCGAACTTAAACGAGAGATCGAGAGACTGGAGTATTATGCCAAGAAGAAAGTTGGCGACAGAATGTCAACCGCTGAGTTGAAGCAGGCCAACCAATGGGTCGAGAAAATAGTGCAGAAGACGCGAAGAGATGCAGATTCCCTGACTAAGAAACAGATCAAGTGGGACACATTGTATGCTTTGCCTTATTGTGTGGATACGATCAAGAGTATTGTGCTGACTCCATATTTCTCGGAAGACACAGTCAAGTCGGTCTACCTGCCTGGTTTAACGATGTTTGAGAAAAAATCACGTCGCTACAATCTGAAAAAGGAGATTGACGACCGATTGATGTATTCCATTATTCAAGAGGATCCTTTGATTGTGTCGTATTATGGCTTGGAAGATTATGAGCCGAATATCGTTGACTTCTCAGACATGGATATCCGCTACGTCCACTTGGAAGAATCTAATGATCATCAGCTTAAATTAAACATCAAGAAGAGAGGCCATGGCAATGAGGCTTGGCATAGAAAAGGAAAAATCGGAATTGATTTCTGCGGTTTCTTGGTGTCCAACTGGGCAAGTGGAGGAAAGAACAACATGACATTCTCCGGCTCGTTGGCATACGAAGCCATTTATGAAAAGAACCGCATTCTATGGAACAACAAGTTTTCGTGTGTCCTTGGATTCCTGTTCACATCACAGGATTACGACTCTTTGCGAGCAGTCCGTGTAAATGAGGATGAATTGCTTGCAAACAGCCGTTTACTATATAAAATGCAAAATCACAACAGCCTCTATTATGGTCTGATGGATTTGAAGATCAAGACATGTCTGTTTACTGGTTACGACACTTATAATGCCAGCACACCGGCCACTTCATTTTTGTCGCCAAGCGATGTGTTCTGGGGACCAGGAATGTATTTCCTGCGAAAGGGAAAGGCAGAGCTGTTTGCTTCTCCTATTAGTGGAAGATGGACGTGGGTGTTTGGCGACAAACTTGAGCCTAAGGAATTTGGTTATGTGGAGGGAGAACGCACTATGCAGGCGGCTCCGGGATTCCGTGTCGACTCCAATCTGAAGTGGCAGTTCTCAAAAGATTTGCGTATCTCTACCGGATTTGAATCATTCCTTCCGTATAAAGGACCATTTAAGGATATGTTGTTCTTGCAATGGGATTTGACAGGCAAATTCAACATTAATAAATATGTGTCGATGGGATTCAACCTCAAACTCCGTTCTGATGGACATGCCCGTGGCAAGTATCGCGATAAGGCACAGTGTCAGAGCAAGCAGACTATCGGCTTTACGTATGTGTTCTAACGCTTCGGAGTGGAGCGACGAATTTGTTTTCCAAACTTCCTGTACTGCGGATTTTCAATGAAAAACTGAAGTGGTACTGCGGATTTTCAATGAAAAACTGAAGTAGCACTGCGGATTTTCAATCTTTTTGATTATTTTTGCGGAAGAGATGACAAAAAGGAAGGCAATGATAGAAAGAAAACTAAACATAGAAAACGAAGAAGAAAGTATTTTCTTATTTGGAGCAAGACAAACAGGAAAGACTACATTCTTGATGGAAAAGTTTCCTGAGGCGACTTATGTGGATTTGCTAGAGACTGATTTGTTGGATCGTTTTCGTAAGAAACCATCGTTGCTAAGAGACGCTTATCAAAATTTGCCAGAGTCGTCTTTGGTTATTATTGATGAGATACAGCAGGTGCCGGAGCTGTTGAATGAAGTGCATTGGCTTATCAATAGAAAACATTTGCGTTTTATACTTTGTGGTTCAAGCGCAAGAAAACTGCGTAGGGAGGGTGTCAATACATTAGGTGGTCGTGCTGTCCCTTATTTCTTATATCCATTGGTGAGTGCGGAAATTCCGGATTTAGATATAGACAGAGCATTGAGAAATGGAATGTTGCCCCGTCATTATTTGAAAGAGGATGCCACATCTCTATTGAAAGCATATGTAGGAATTTATTTGAAAGAGGAGATTCAGGCAGAGTCGCTTGTTAGAAATCTGTCGAATTTTTCAAGATTCTTGGAGGTCGCAGCTTTGACAGATGGAGAAATGGTTAATTTCCAAAACATTGCTTCAGATTGCGGTGTGAGCGCTAATACTGTAAAAGAATATTTTCAGATATTGGAAGATACGCTGCTAGGCTTTTTTGTCCCAGCTTACGCTAAAGTTAAAAAGAGAAAGGTGGTGCAGTCTCCTCGTTTTTACCTTTTTGATGTAGGTGTGGTCAATTATCTGTTGGGACGTAGCAATCTTCAGTTAGGAACTCCTGAATATGGACATGCGTTTGAACATTTTATTATGCAGGAGATAGTCGCGTATTTGGGATATTCCAATAGCAGGACAAAATTGTCTTATTGGCGGACATATACACAGATAGAGGTGGATGTGGTGTTGGGTGATGCTCAAGTCGCTATAGAAATAAAATCTACATTGGAAGTGCAGAATAAACATTTGAAAGGCCTTAAAGCCTTTAAGGAGGAATATCCTGAGGCTCGCCTGATTATAGTTTCGCAAGACCGTATCAGTCGAATTTCGCAAGACATTGAATATCTCTACGTGCATGATTTTCTGAAAAAGCTGTGGGCTGGGGAAATTGTACGATAGAGGATATATGTGTTGAGTTAACGCAATAATAAAACCATATAAAAATAATATTATGATAGACGAATTGATCAAAACCATCAGATATGCGATGGAGGATTTAGGAGACGAAGATATTCTAAACTACATCGACGAGCATGAGTTGACTGCTGAGACATCATTTGATGAGACAGGTTTGAATTTCGACGAGATGTGTGCCATCGAACTAATGACAGCAATATCCCAGGATCTGCGTATCGAAATCAAAGACGACGTGGAGTTTATGGATATCCTTCTGTATGGCACAATCGGTGAGGCTGCCGACTATCTGAAGGAGTGCTGATTGAAATTGAGAATCTTTAGAATTTTTTTGTTATAGTGTCATTCTGTAACAAAAAATGAGGATTGTTAGGGGCCCATGTTTGATAGATATTGGCCCTAACTCTTCCTCTCTAGTGCGAGCCGTAGGCGAGCACATAAAATTTAATAAAACCACAGAGAAATAAAGTTTACAGAGAAATGCTACGCCTTTTTATGAGAAAAAGAGGTGAGAATCCAATCAGAAAGTGGAGAATGATCCGCAGATTACAATTCATCTAACTTACGTTAAAATAAATTTGAAACACCTAAAATCTATTTTAATTATGGCAAGTAAAAAATATTTAGAAGCACGTGATAACCTATTAAAAGCAATAGACTTAGCTATTGAATCAATCATAAAATATCCTAATGGAAGAGATAAACGAGAAATGCCTGGTGAAATGGAAATTTATAGTAATAATGGGAGCGAGATAGTAAAAAAAATAGTGAAACTAGATAATAAAGATAGCAACGGTAATACTTATACGGATCTCACTTGGGAGTTGAAATTTTATAATGACAGAAAGGAAATACTATTAAATGCAGAAAAGAAATTTCAAACGTTGCAAAGTCTAAAATATGATATTGAAGATATTTTTACTTATTTCCAAGAAGCTGCAGGACCTGACGTAGATGAGTTTTGGCGACGTATTAAGGAAGCGAATCTTCCGTATGAGCGAGAGAACAAACTGGAAAAGATAATGAAGCGAGGACGAATCCGCAATGATATTGAGTATGACTATGTGATAGACACTATTGTGCCGTTCCAGCAGGAAGGGATTCTCTCAGAAGAGGATGTCAAAAAACTTAATGAGATGATTGAAAAGTTTGAAAATAAGAGGAGGTGAGTACTATTGGAACAACTAAAAGGACATTTGTGTTTTGGACCTTTGGTATTATGTTTTTTTTACTTCTTTACATTTTCTTTTCAGGACCTATAGAAAGAAACGATATCTATGCCAAATGTAGCAAGGGTGATACCATAAGTTTTGAGATATTCAAGAAAGTTGATAGAATAATGAAAACAGACAAATGGTATTTTGTATTCTTTGATTTATATAGAGGAGAAAATTGTATGTATGCTCCTCATTTAATTGTATTAGATCATAATTTTATACTAAAAGGTGCATCTGGAATGATTCCAAAATGTTCTGAAATCACGGCAGCAAAAGGAGATACTTTGTTTGGTATCACTTCTGATGAGTATAAAATAAATAGACAAAGATCCAGATACAAATGCCCATATAGAGACGATTTGCCTAAAAATATTAGGTTTGTCCTGAAAGACTGTGATTTCACTAGATTCAAAAGAGATTGTCGTGCGATAATAGATAGCATAAGAATAAGCAATGATGCGGAAAACGTCAAGTTGTACCTTAGAATTTCTGAAAATGTAAGTTTTCCTGATAGAAAAACTTATTTGGAAGGCATTGACTTTTATTCTAAAAGTTTCAATTTGACTAAAGAGTTAGAAGTCCCGGTATCATCATTGTTTTTTGATAAAACCAGCGTAAATCTTTGTGACCATATAATTGAGGATGGTGTTCCAACTATGTCTTGGTATGAAATGTACACTTTGGATGATAAGGTCATAGATGATTTTTTCTGTGATTATTGGAATAAGATAAAAGAAGGTATTCATTAATCATTATGGCAATTCGCATACAAATCTAATATTTTAATTATGGCAAGTAAAAAATACATAGAAGCACGTGATAATCTAGTTAAGGCTATTGATTTGGCAAATCAAGTACTTTTAGAATATCCTCTGGGAAGAGATAAAATGAATTATGTTTATGACGGCGTATCATATACTTTAATTGAATGGTTTATTAAATGTAATAATCATACAAAAGAGTTAGTCCTAAATGCAGAAAAGAAATTTCAAACGTTGCAAAGTTTAAAATATGATATTGAAGATATTTTTACTTATTTCCAAGAAGCTGCAGGACCTGACGTAGATGATTTTTGGCGACGTATTAAGGAAGCGAATCTTCCGTATGAGCGAGAGAACAAACTGGAAAAGATAATGAAGCGAGGACGAATCCGCAATGATATTGAGTATGACTATGTGATAGACACTATTGTGCCGTTCCAGCAGGAAGGGATTCTCTCAGAAGAGGATGTCAAAAAACTTAATGAGATGATTGAAAAGTTTGAAAATAAGAGGAGGTGATTTAGAAGTTGTTTAAATTTAATTTAAGAATTTGGTTATAGATTCGAGGATTGTTAAGAACCCATGTTTAATAGATATTGGTCCTGACTTCACCGCATCTGCGAGTTCGTAAGAACGAGCAGTTATATTTTTAGTGCTCGCCTTCGGCTCGCACTAGAAAGAAGGGTTAGGACGTTCCGCTCTTAACAATCCTCATTTATGACTTTCCAACTATCATATTTTTCTCATACTATAATGATTTGCGTCTATGTGGAAATAAAAAAAGGAGAACATTTCTGCTCTCCTTTTGTGCGGATGACGGGACTCGAACCCACACGTCGCAAGACACTAGATCCTAAGTCTAGCGCGGCTACCAATTACGCCACATCCGCATTTGCGATTGCAAAGGTAGTGCTATATTGGGCGTTCTCCAAATGTTTTTCTGACTTTTTTTGAAAAATGTTTGTTGCTGTTTGACAATCAATGAGATAATTTTTTACGGTTTTATCTCAAAATTATCAGCGTCTTTCCAAACAGGGAATTTTCTGCGGAATTTTTCCAACGCTTCTTTGTCAAATTCAGCTGTGATGATTTTTTCTTCATTGTCGGCAGTGGCGAGTGTTTTGCCTTTGAAATCGAAGATGGTGCTCTGTCCGTTATATTCGAGGCAGAGATTGTCCACTCCGATGCGGTTGGCCGCACATACGTAGGCTTGGTTTTCAATGGCTCTCGCTTTCAGCAGAGTCAGCCAGCTGTCGATGCGGACAGTTGGCCAGTTCGCCACATTGATCAGGATGTCGTAATTGTTTCCTGTGTTGCGCATCCACACTGGAAATCTGACGTCGTAGCAGACGCTTAGATTGATGTTCCATCCTTTGTAGCTGATTATCGTTTGTTTTTCTCCTCCTGAGAATGCCTCACGTTCCATGCCGATGGAGAAGAGATGTTTCTTGTCGTAGTGGCTTACACTTCCGTCTTCAGTGATGAAAAAACAACGGTTGTACACATTTCCGTCTTCTTTTATTGGCAGAGAGCCGCATATCGCAATTCCATATTCTTTTGCTAATGTTTTGATTTTTGTGATCGACTTGCCATCCATCTCTTCCGCAAGATTGTGGGCGTCTGTTGAAAAACCAACATTATACATCTCTGGCATCACCAGAAGATCCAGTTTGGGATTCTCTGCGTCGCTATAATATTTTTTTATTTCCTCTTCGACGCGAATGTTGTTGGCGTCGGGATTCATCCATTGAATGTCGTATTGAAATATTCCGATTCTCATTTTATTATATTTTGCTTTCAGCTATCGGTTTGTTCCCTCAGCTGACTCATAAATAGCTTTAAGTTTTGCCTCTTCTTTTTCCCAACACAATTCAGTCGCCACTCTGCTGAATTTATCATGGTCGATAGGCTCGTCGAGCATGGAATTGATAGATTCGGCCAATGCTTCAGGAGAATAGTCAGAGATAAGTTTGCCAGTCTCGTATGTGGCGACGATTCTGCGTATTTCCGGGAAGTCGGTGGCGAGAAGAGGCACATGGCATTGTATCATGTCGAACACACGGTTGGGTAGGGCATAATAATAGCTCAGACCTTGGTTTTTGAGCAGACAGACTCCAATCGATGCTCTTTTGGTGATTGACGCAAGTTCAGCGTATGGGATATGTCCGAGGAATATTATGCGGTCGTTGGCTTTCGTTTTCAATTCATCGTAGAGATCACCTTTGCCAGCGACAACAAAAATAGCGTCTTCTCTGACAAAAGGCATCGCGTCTATGATCCATTCCACTCCTCTTCCCACGTTGACAGCTCCTTGGTAGAGGATGATTTTCTTATCAGTAGGAATAGAGTTTATTTCAGTAGACGGAATGTCGTCCAGACTTTTGTAGGATGGCATGTTGCGCACCACACCAAGGTCGATGCCATATCTTTTCTTGTAATAATCAGCTATAGATTGGCAGACGGTGCATCCATGTTTGACTTTTGGCAGAATCCAGTCTTCGACTTTAGTCCATACTCCCTTCACGAACTTGCGGTTTGTCACCTCTGGCACCTCCGGGAAGAGCTCGTGGAGATCCACCACGAGAGGTTTGCCACGCAGTTTGGCGGCGAGATAAGTGCCGGCAAGAGCGTCAGTGTCGTTGGCAGTGAATATATCAGCGTCGGAAAAAAGCAGATGGAAGAAAAATCTGATATTGATTTCAGCGTAGAAAAGGACGCCCCGTTTGAAGAAGACGTTGAGACGTTCAGTGGCATACTCTTTCTGATATGGTTTGCATGGTCGGCTTTTGCAACCGACCACTTTGACGTCGTAACCGAATTTGTGAAGCGAAGTCGCCACTTTATTGACGCGCTGGTCGCTTTCAAGGTTATTTGTGACAGTGAGTGTTATCTTTGTCATTTCTTGTGTCTTTCATGTATCACGCACAAAAATAATTTGTTTTTGTTTTTTTTCCCCTTCATTTTTGTATTTTCGCAAAACAAGTTGATAGATTATATGAAAAAGATATTTTCCCGTACATTAAAAATTGTTTCTTTGTTGATGTTAAGTGGTTGTTATACAGAAACTAAGCATGATTTTGCAGGAATTCCGACGTCGCAAAACGAACAGAAACAGGCAGAAAAGAGCTTGGAGCAGACCCCACCGTCGACGAAGAAAAGTGCAAACAAGTATAGCACTGCCGACGCTATTGCCGACCTACAGAAGATGGGAGAGGGCGATTCTATTTTCATACATTCCACCCGTCGTGGAAAAGTCTACCATCACAAGCATTATTTCCTATCGTATAGTGAGAGAGATGAGCAGGCAGAATGGGTGAGTTATGAGTTGACATACGATGAGGTCACAAATACGTCAGCGAAAAAAGAGGATTATTTCAACGATGATCCGATAATCGAAACAGGTTCAGCCACATATTCGGATTATTCGGGCACTGGCTACGACCGTGGACACATGGCACCGTCGGCAGATTTCCGTTTTGATAAGGTTGCGCAGATAGAATGCTATTACATGAGCAATATGAGTCCGCAGGTTCACGCGTTCAACGCTGGACTTTGGAACGATTTGGAAAACATGACACGCTATTGGGCAAGACTTTATGATAGAGTGTATATTGTCACAGGTCCGCTATTGACAGGAAAAGAGCAGAAACTTGTGAAGAAGAAGGGAGATCGCACGTTCAAGACGAAAGTGTCTATCCCTACACATCATTTCAAGGTTGTGTTTGACTATAGCAACAAGAAGCATCCAAAGATGATAGCGTTCCTCATGCCGAATGAGAAAAACTTAAAGGGAAAGATAATGGATTACGCTATGTCGGTAAGAGAATTGGAGAATAAAACAGGACTTGATTTCTTTAAGAACATGCCGAGAAAGACACAGGATTATCTTGAAACTTATGTCAAAAAGAGCGAGTGGCAAACGTATGATAGATAAACGTAGATCCGCTTATTTTTGTGACTTGTTGGAGAAATTGAGAGAAGGACAAACAATTTAACTCTATATAAATGTTTTACAACAGAAATGAAAAAACTTCTGTCAAACACAGTAGATAAAGTTAAACTCTTAATTTTTAACTCTTAATTCTTAATTGTAAGAGTAAAAAGTGCTATATTTGCCACTATGAAATGGAATAAATTATTTTTGATCAATATATTCATGCTCCTAGGCCTCCTATTGAGCCCGGTGCATGCTGCTTATTATGGCCTTTTTGAAACGCCTTCCACTACGGATTCAATGGCTGTGATGAAGACACGAAAGAGTGACGAAAATATCACCTGGTTATGTAAAAAGACAAAAATCACACATAAGATTCATTTGCGTCGAAGCAGATACAAATTGTCGAAGGAAGACCAGTCGATGCATGAGTTGAGTGAGCCAGTCAATGTGGTTGTGGCTTCGCCATTCAGTGTTATGAGAATGTCTAAACCAATGTCTTTCAAGGATATGGGTTTCCCAACGGAAGATTGGCTAGACGGTGCCACTATCACACTTACGTTCAAACGCAGCGGAGCTCCTGATACTCTTTATGTCGGAATGCCAGCTCCTGAGAAGCAGAGACCAGCGCCACAAATCGTGGAAGAGAATGGCAAGAGCATGTTCCTTTGTCGAGGCGAGTGCAGAAGTTTTCGTGCAAGTGTGCCAAAGGGTTTGCCTGAATCTAATCTGATCTACAATTGGTATATCGACAACGAACTGATGACTGGTCGTTACGACCGTTGGTTTGAGACTTATTCCCGTGCTAATATAGAAGACGGTGAGCATATCATATCTTGTGACGTCAGAGTCGGAGAAAATGGGACACCGTCGCCACGTGCGGAATACAAGATCGTACAGTCTACATCCAATGAAAATTGTTTGAAGAGTGTGCGTGCATTCCCATATTGGGGAGTGGAGTGTGCCAATGAGACAGATCCGAGTGATTTCCGCTGGAATGAGACATGTGAATGGGGTTCTTTCTCTTGGATTCCTATTGAGAATTACTCGCACTTTTATCTTGAGGCTATCAATCGTAAAGTGGTGGCAAAGAAAATCACTAACGATCCGGCAATCAAGCATTTCCAGTTGGTGGAGGATAGTGAAGTCGACGACGAATATAAATTCTTCGATCTTCCTTTGAATGTCAAGGCATACGCAGAGGAACCGTTTGAAGGTCAGACTATCTATTTCCGTTTCGTCGGGGATACAGTTCATTTCACGACAATCCCATATATCCGTCCTCATGTGGAGGTGAATCCTACTTACATTGATATATGTGAGAATGCGTTTGATGCTGAGAAACTTGAGTTGACAGCAAAGGCAACAGGTTTCATGCCAGGCACTGCTCATTATGTGTGGATGTATAGTAAAGAGAAAGATGGAGTGTACGAAGAGTTGAAAGCACCTCATGTAAGAAATTTCGTACCGTCGCGTGCTGGATTCTATAAGGTTAAGGCAACAGATAGAGTATACTCTTGTGAAAGTGAACCTGTAGAGGCTGGTTTGAAGACGACAGACTGTCAGCCGGTAGAGATTATATGCACAGGTCAGGATTACGTATGTAAGGGTACAACGACAATCTTGAAATCTTCGTTGGAAGGCAGCGCATACAAATATAAATGGTATGTCGGACGTATGGATGCCCAGAATGTGGAAGATCTGCGTGAGATACCAGGCGAGACTTCAGCTACTTTGCAGGCTGGTGCCAACAAAGAGGATGAGGGATATTTCCTTGAGGTGGAGAAAGACGGACGTACGATTTTGTCTTATCCGTTCCATGTGCGTAAACTTGCCACTATCAATGGAAATGTGACATTGGATTTGCAGATGTTCCCGGCTACTGTTTGTGAAGGTAGTATCGTGAATATCAAGGCTTCCGTCCTGACAAATGTCTTTGATTTTGAATTGATCAATGGAAAGTATGACTACCATTTCTTGAAGAAATCTCTTTATGATTACGATTATCGTGAAGTCAAATATGTGAAGGGAGCAAGCTCAACAGCTATCCTTCAGGAGGTGGCTTCTGCTGTCGCGTCATATAAAGTGGAGGTCATCGGATGTAATGGTAAAGTCAGAAAAGACGAACCGGTCGATATGGTTCCTAGAAATGATAACAGCTGTAATGCTAATGAGATATATGTAAAAGAAGACGGTAATGATGACGAGAACGATGGACGTAGCTGGGCAACAGCGTTCCAGACTCTAGACCGTGCTATCCAGGAGTTGGAGGCGATGCGTTCGACTCAGGCTCACGCCAACGACAATATTGCGATATATCTTGCTGAGCAGGTATACACTCCTACATCAGAAGAGGGATTCATATTCCCGTCTAATGTGACCGTTTACGGAGGTTATGATATTTCTCCTGTCGACGGTACTGCAAGTGGCAAAACACGTAATCCACGTACTCCTGCCAATCCGGATGGAAACATGACTGTGTTCAAGGTGCAGGATCCAAACGGTAGATTGGTATCGTTGGTAGACAACCATAACATCAAGTTCTGCGGTATAATATTCGATGGCTCAAGCCTTGCAGGAGAGAGCACGCTGACTGGTAGAGCTATGAGAATTGAGAACAGTACTGTTGTTATCGATTCTTGTTTCATAAACGGATTCTATTTCAAGTCGACTTCGGATAATCCTGTGACTGCGATCTCAATCGAGAAGGGAAGTGGAAAGGGTCATTCAAAGGTAGAGATCAGAAACACTACAATCTCGCAGATCAAGGGTGGTCAGGTCGGAGCTTGTATCTCTGTGATGGATGATTGTGAGTTGGATATCTGGAACTCATGTTTCACAAACAACTCATCTTTATACAAGGGTGGTGTGACGTTGCTTAGCCATAATGTCAGCCCGAAAATAAACATCTACAACTCAACATTCTACGACAACCAGTGTACATCACCTATCGGTTACTATGGCCGTGTGTTGATGCGATTTGTAGGTGGAAACCCTACCGTCAACATTTATAGTTCTACGCTAAGCGGACGTTTCTATAAAGAGGCTGGTACATTGAAGATCTATAATTCGTTGGTGGAGTGTGCAGGACGTTGCGACGAATATGTCAACAACTATCCGGCTAAGTCTAAATTTAAGGAAGCCACTAAAGATGCCAACGAGACATTGTGGGCTAAAGAGTTTTTGGCAAACTTCAAAGGTACGATCGCATCTAAGTTGTCATCTCGTGGAGGTATCACTCAGGTGTTGATGCCAAGCAACAAACTTGAGATTGTCGGTCAGGCTGGAGCTCCTCATAAGTTGACTCCTACAGATCAGCGTGGAATTCAGCGTTCTTCTATCTCTAGTACATTCGGTGCATGTGACGCTGATTATTCAGCTGTGATTGAGATCACGGATCATGGATGTCCTGACCATAAGAATACAAGAGCTTCTTTCAAGTCTACAATCTCTGGCTTGACAAACGCAATGTACCAGTGGGTGGACAATTATAATGATCTTCCGAATGAGAAGAGCAGCACGATGAAGAATGCACCTATCGGAACATATTGGTTGGATGTCAAAGGTATTGATGCCTCTGGCAACTATGTCACTATATCAAGTAATGAGATCCGTGTATCTGATGTCTGTGAGGAGCCAGGAATATTCTATGTTAAGACGCAGGACAAGGGCGGTAGCGACGATTTTGCCGGCACTACTTGGGATCAGGCATTCCAGTCTTTGGAGAAGGCAATCGCTGCTGTGACAAAATATAAAAAAGAGAATGGAGCAGACGCTGCTGCGACAATCCATGTTGCGGGTGGTGAGTATACTTTGCAGAAAGATGCAGGTTTGACGCTTGGTGATCTTCGCAACGTCACAATCCTTGGTGGTTATGGATCTTCTCCTATCAAGGGAGCTAAACGTGCCCATAAACGTACCCCATCAGATCCTGGATTTGAAACAAGAATCCTTGCTCATAGCGAAAAGGGTAAGTTCGCGACTTTCTCGTCTTCAAATAAGGATTGGAGGTTCGTTACCGTTCATTTTGTAGGACCAGAGAATGGAATCAACCCATTCATCACAATGAACGGTGGTTCTGTAAGATTAGATTCTTGTTTGGTGAGCGGATGCTGGTCTGATAACAACGCTCCATTTATGAATATTGCGGAGACTTCAAAATTTATTGTCAACTCTTGTTATGTCTACTCAAACAAGGCAGCTAACGGAGCATTCTTGAATGTGGTGAATAAAGGCAATAAGTCCCACATTACAATCTGTGGCTCTACATTCTCCGACAATACTTCGGTGAAGAATGGAGGTGCGGTGATCTACACTGCAAATTCTGCACCGTCAATCAATATTGTGAACAGTACGATGTTCAACAACTCTTGTATCAACAATGGATTTGTTGGAGTCGAGACAATAAGAATGACGGGCGGTCATCCTTCGCTCAACGTCATCCACAGCACGATGTGTGGACCATTCTTCTTCGAGCAGGGAAATGTAAAATTCTCAAACTGTATTGTTGAGGCTGTAGGAAATGCTGATGTTAATGGCGGCTACAGACAGGCCAAGGCGGATCTTACGGGTGTTTCTCAACCTGTAAGTTCGGCTGATCATGAAGAGTTCAAAACATTATTCTCAAATATTAAGCTTGGTAACAGCAATACTCCTGTGTTGACACTTGTTAAGGAGTTGCCGAAAGTTAATGTTACTAAAGCGTCTTGCCCAGAGTGCTCGGTAGAAACAGACCAGACAGGAGCCCAGAGAAAATCGGACTCTGTCACACCTGGTGCAGTAGAACAGTAATAAAAACCACTTAGGACTACGATGGAAACATTGATATCAAATTTGAAGGAGCAATTGTGTGAAGCATTGTCGCTTGAGGATATTAAACCTGAAGAGATAGGAACTGATGAACCTCTTTTCGGAGACGAGGGTATCGGTCTTGACTCTATTGATGCACTTGAAATCATCCTTTTGATTGAGAAAAAGTATGGAATCAAGATTACTGATCCTAAGAAAGCAAAGGAGGCATTCACAAGTGTTCGCACTATCGCACAGTTCATTTCCGACAATAAGCAGTAGAAACAGGAAATGAAGATCTTTTGTTGTGCGAGTAGCATCGTAAGTGTGTCGGGAATAGGAGTCGGTAAATGTTTTGATGATATTGCAAACGCTGACTATTCGGCAAAGAAACTGCAATACACCGATACCGCACACGAGATACCATTGCGTGAGATCCCATTCAGTAACGAAGAAATAGAACGTATGTTGGCAGACAACTATAATGTTGTGCTGCCTTCACGTGTTTATACACGAACCGCTTTGCTTTCAATGCTTACGGTGGCTGATCTGTTGCAGTCGGCTCCATCTCTCTCTGGCAAGAAAGTTGTGGTTGTCAATGCCACCACTGCAGGCGGTATGGATAAAAGTGAACTCTTTTATCGTGACTATATTGCTAATGGAGATGCTGACATCGCTCTTGTGGCAGGTCATGAACCGGCTGATTCCACCAAACATGTATGTGATATTCTTAAAAGCATGGGGGCTGATGTAGTGTGGAGCTCAACTATCAGCACGGCTTGCTCATCATCTGCTGTGGCAGTTGGTGTGGGAATGGACATGCTGAAATGTGGCGACGTGGATTTCGCCATCTGTATGGGTGTTGATCCATTGTGCAAGTTCACAATAAACGGATTCAACTCACTCGGTATTTTGAGCAAGGATGTCTGCCGACCATTTGATGCCGACAGAGACGGATTGAACCTTGGTGAGGGTGCGGCAAGTGTTATGTTGACAGCGGATGGAAATATTCCTGCGTTGTGTGAGATGTTGAGTTGTGAGACAGCTTCCGACGCTTATCATCAGACTGCCACAAGCCCGGATGCGGTCGGACCTACACTTGCTATGAAAGCAGCTCTGAAGAAGGCATGTGTCGACGCGGATAAAATCAGCTACGTCAACGCTCATGGCACTGCTACTCCGAATAATGATGAGTCGGAATCGATCGCGATGATTAATGTCTTCGGAGAAAACGTGCCTCCATTCAGTTCCACAAAATTCTGGACGGGCCACACTCTTGGCGCGTGTGGTGTGTTGGAGTTGGCATTGTCGGCAGAAATGCTGAAAAAACAGACAATACTTCCGACTCGCAATTTTGAAAAAGTGGAGAGGCTGACTCCCGTCTGCAAGATGGAGAAGACTGAACTTGAATATATAATGACTAATTCATTCGGATTTGGCGGAGGCGCGACATCCATAATAATAAAGAGAGTATGAGTTGCTATATAAAAAAAGTGTCCACTGTCTCTCCAATTGGTGATTTAGGAGATAACTTGAATCTGAATTCATTCGCCGCCAATACCTTCAATGCTGTAGAACCAGACTATAAGGAGGTGATTGTCAATGCCAATTTACGCAGACGAATGAACAGAATGCTGAAGATGGGCACGTATGCCGCGATGAAATGTCTTGCTGACACAGATGTGGATATGATGCTCACAGCAACGTCGCTCGGATCAATATCGGACACAGAAAAGATGCTTGACACTATTTATACGAGTGGTGAGACGCTTGGTAATCCGACCGCCTTTATCCAGAGCACGTTCAACACTTTGGCTGGCAATATCGCACAATTGAAATCTACGCATATACCAAATATCACGTTTGTGAATCGTGGTGACACAGTTGCAAACGCTCTCAGATACGCGCAAGTGAAACTCTCCGGAGATGCTGATAATATATTATATGTGTCATCGGATGAGAAGACGGAATTGTCGGAATCAGTTTTGAGAAAATTCAATCTGTCGGCTTCGGGAGAGTATGGAGAAGGCTCGACTGCCATGATTCTTTCATCTGAAAAGACGGGAGCTTTGGCAGAGATAGTCTATTCCAAATGTGGGGTAGATGTGCAGACAGCATTGGCTGAGTTGCATATTTCGACAGCGGAGGTTGAGATACTTGATTATAAAAGATGGTGTGGTGAGTATGCCACAGCATCAGCGTTTGGTGTGGCATTGGCGGCACGGATGTTGGGATTCTGCATGTTTGACGGAAAGACTCACGTCGCCATAGAGCACAGATACGGACATGAGATAAGTGTGGTAGTACTGAGAAAATCATAAAAAAAGTGCAAATCTAACATGATTTGCACTTTTTAATTTACTATTGTCAGATTATTTTGTGACTGGTCTTATAGAACGACCGCTTTCATGACCTGAAATAAGTTTGATTTCTCCTTTTTCAGTGTAAGAAAAAATCCATGCACTTCCAGGTGTAGGATTTCCTTCGTCAAATGTCGAAGTCCAAATGCGACCTTCTGTTCCAAATAAATACATACCATCTTTCCAGATGTTTCCAGCAAAAGGTAAGAATATGCTCTTTCCATTCATTCCTACAACATCATAACCTTTTGCCTCTAAATTCAAATTGAAAGTACAGTTGTCGAGCAGCTCCTGAAAATCCTCTTTTGTAGGCATTCTACAAGCTTCACCCCAAATTGCTGTGGCAGCGTCGTGTTCTGCTGTCAAAACAGAGTCTTCGCCTATAATACCAGCTTTATAAAGATCTGAGAATCTTTTGTTATATGAAGGAGCTGACTCTGTATAGAATGATTTTTTTGTAGCGATTTCACCCCAAGCATAATATTGCCCTAGTGTGTCTATCGAATCTGTTCCTAAATTTTCAGCAGCCCATTTAGTGCCGCTAGGAAGACCTAAATCTACAAATAGATGACCGTTGATAATAGTGTCTGTCAACACCTTCTCAAATCTGAGACTGTCAACATCTTTTACAGAATACTCTACTTCTGATCCATCTTTAAGAACGACAATCATTTTTGATTCTGCCAATGTAAGCATAGCTGTTGCTAAAGTGGCAACCGATAGTAATATTTTTTTCATATATTAGTCTTTTATGAATTTAACTTTTTTCCCTTCTGCTGAGATAATGTACATTCCCTTTGATAAAGATTCTACATTGATGCTTTCTCCTTTGCCAACAATAACTGTCTTACCGCTTATGTCGAAGATGGAAATAGATGTAGATTCTGTCGCTCCTACAAGATAAAGAGTGTGCTTTACTGGATTAGGATAAACTTGGATGTTGTTGCCGTTAGAATTCAAATTTTCCACTTTTGCCTGGTTTGTGTTAAATTTCACAACGTTGAAATCTTCGACTTTTTCACCTTTGAAAGTGTTTACTGTCATCAGATTAGATTCTGATACTTTGATACTCATTACATCGTCTAGTGCAAAAACAGTTGTACTTTTGTCCGCCCTGATTCCGATCAGGGATGTGGCTTGAAGGCATGTCGTGACAAATAATGATGCCAAACAAATGACAATTTTTTTCATTTTTTGTGCTTTTGGTTAATGCTGATAATAAAATTTTTGCAAAGGTATTTTTATGGTACTACATTTCAAAGAAAATTTTTGAATTTTCTTGTATTTATGGTTGCAGATATTCACTTTTTGCTTTTATTTTGCACCGAAAACGGTATATATATGTATATATTCATTATTATATTACTTCTTCTTGCTTTTTTGGTTTGGTCCGCTGCCGACATATCGTCGGGGATTTATGTAAAAACATTTTGTGGAATCAAGAATTGTGATGAAAAAGTAGTATCTTTGACGTTTGATGATGGTCCTGAATCGGGCACTACTGAAAAAGTGTTGGAAATATTGAAAAGGTATGATGTCAAGGCTACATTTTTCTGTATTGGAAGAAAAATTGAGCCAAATTGTACGGTTTTTAAACAAATTATAACATTTGGCCACACATTAGGCAATCATTCTTTTCATCACAACGATAATTTTTCCCTACTTTTGCCATCGAGGATGAGGAAAGAGATAGAGCAATGTCAGGCAGAGATAAAAAAATATGCAGGATATGAGCCCCGTTTTTTCCGACCTCCGTTGGGAGTCACCAACCCGATGCTGGCTATCGCATTGAAGAAATTCAAGTTTGATGTCATCGGATGGAATGTTAGGCCGTTTGATACATCGGCCAAAAACGCAGAAGAGGTCAGCAGACGAGTGATTTCCAAAATCAAACCAGGTTCTTTGGTGCTGTTGCATGATAGGATGCCACACACACCGGAAGCCTTGGAGACGATTTTAGACTGGCTCTACGCCAACGGATATAGAGTTGTACCGTTGGAAGAGATGATGGACCGTCTGAAGAATAAAAAGAAAGGGCAATTTTAAATTAAATAGAAAAACATGAAGAATTTATTTAGAAATATCACAGTTGGCGTTATTGCCATGATGATGTCTGTAGGCTCTGTGTTTGCAGAGGTTCCTGCTGGTTTCAAGGCTTCTTCTTCTATGGAAAAATTCAGAAACGATATGCTTTCAACTGCTAAGTCGATGACAACATTGAGAAGTGATTTCGTTCAGACAAAGCATATTTCTGGTATGACAAAAGATATCGTATCGTCAGGAGAGTTCTGTTTCAAGAAAGATGACAAGCTATCTTTGGACTACAAGAAGCCGATGCCGTCACAGATCATTGTTAATGGTTCAAAAATCAAGATGGTGAGCGGTGGACGTCCAACAGTGATGGATGCGAATGCAAATCCGGTTATCGCAAACTTGAAAAAGATGATGTCTGATTGTTTGTCAGGTCAGCTTCCTACAAATTCTAAGGACATCAAACTTGATTTGTATGAGAATGATTCTCAGTATCTTGTGTATGTCACTCCAAAGGCAGGTTCTCGTGCAGACCATATGGAGGTTGTAGTGACAAAGGCAGATTACACAATTGTGAGCTTCAAGATGGTGGACAAACCAAAAGCTAACAAAGAAAGTGACTACATGCAGTTTACATTCACCAACATGAAGCGTAATACCGCAATTGATGATTCGGTTTTTAAAGTACAGTAAAGTACGGTGATTAAAAGAGTTCAAAAGTATTTTTTATGTGTTTGTGCGTGCATCCTCTCTCTAAGCGGATGCTCGGACAAACACTTTTCTGCTATGCAGACAGCAGGATCAGGTGTATACAACCGTAATGACCTTTATCCGCTTCTGTCTCAAAGCGGAGAAAGTGTCATGTATAATATGACACTGACTTATAAGGAGTTGAGTATGAACGGCTTCATGGTGGCGACGATGGAGGATAACGAGAGCATTCACGTCGTATGCACTGCGTTCATGGGAATGACACTGTTCGACTTCACTATCAAAGATCGTGGTTTTGATGTCAATTCGTGTATGGAACAGCTCGACCGCCCTATAATCAAACATATTCTGAAAAAAGATCTTGTGACGTTGTTTACCCGCAACGTAAATTCCACATTCAAAGCGAAAAAATACAAAGAGCCGGCAAAAACGAAGCTTGGCTACAAAATTCGTACGGCCACTGGTAAGGCCCGCTACGTGATCGACAATGATACCAGAAGACTTAATCATGTCAGTCTGTCTGGAGGACCATTACGAGCTGAATTTTCTTATTCAGATGAGGCAATCCTCATTTCACATCCTCGATTAGGATTGGAAATCACTCTATATCAGTAATATATAGTCTATGCGATATTGTGCTGTAATCCCAATATACAACAACTCCAAGACAATTAGTAAAGTTGCAAAATCTGTGACACGGTTTGTTGATAGAGTCTATGTGGTGGATGATGGCAGTGATGAAGAGACAAAATCCGTTTTGACGGAATTGAGCAGTCAGGAAGACGGAATAAAAATCCTTACTTTGTCTGTGAATAGCGGCAAAGGTAAGGCTCTGACCACAGGTTTTGCGGAAGCTTATGCTGATGGCTATGATTATGCTGTGGCTTTAGACGCTGATGGACAACACTTCGCTGATGATATCCCTGTTTTGATAGCAAAAGTGTCGGACGAGAAACCGACATTGGTGTGTGGAGTGAGAAATATCACTACGCAGGAGAACATGCCGTCGAAAAATACCTTCGCAAACAAATTCTCGAATTTCTGGTTTAAGGTGGAGACGGGAAGGGAACTTCCTGACACTCAATGTGGATTCCGCGTCTATCCGTTGAAGGAGATTGTGAAAAGACATATTTTCTCGAGCCGTTATGAAGCTGAGTTGGAGATGCTCGTGAGATTATGTTGGGCTGACGTGGATATCCAGACTGCCCCGATCAAAGTCTATTATGCTCCTGATGGCGAGCGAATCACACATTTCCGTCCATTCGCAGATTTCTCCAGGATATCTGTCATGAACACTGTACTATGTACGGGAGCATTGTTCTACTATTGGCCTAAAAAATTGTTTAGATATGTGTGCGGAAAATGATCAGAATAGCAATCAGGAGACGACTCAGAAGTTGACGTGGAAGCAGCGACTGAAGAAATTCCTCACGTCGGATTTTGATATCAAGCATGAGAGCAATGAAAAAGTGGCGGCTGCGATAGCTGTCGGTGTGCTTGTCGGAATACTTCCGATATGGGGATTCCAGATGATGGTTGGGGTCGCGATAGCTCAATTTTTTGGTTTAAACAGGCTTGTGGTTTTGGCAACGTCTAACATATCCTTGCCTCCGATGATAGTCGGAATTTTGTATGGTTCATATCTATGTGGAAGTTTGATATTCGACGATGCTCTGTCGATTTCAATGGATGGTATATCATTGGATATCATGCTTGCCAGTGGAAAGTGTTATTTTGTTGGAGCGATAATATTAGCAATAATTTCTGCTGTTATTGCATACATAATCAGTTTTTTATTACTACATTTGCTCCGAAGAAAAACACAACAACAATGATATTTCCAGAATTTCTGCAACAAGGTGATTTGGTCACTATTGTTTCTCCAAGTGGAGCTATAGACGGCGAAGTGATTGAGCAGGCGGCAGCTGCCATTCGTCGGTTGGGCTACTCTGTAAAGATCGCGGAGCATGCCAAAGGTAAACATCATCGTTTTTCGGCGACAGATGAGGAAAGACTTGCGGATTTGCAGTCGGCACTTGATGATCCTCAGACGCGAGTGATTCTCTGCGGTCGTGGTGGATATGGCCTTACTCGTATTGTTGACCGCCTTGATTTCTCTAAGTTTGTAGAGAACCCTAAGTTTGTTGTGGGATTCAGTGACATCACAGCTCTACATGCAGCGTTGCTGACCAAGGCTAAATGTTGCTCTGTTCACGGACAGATGGCGAAAGCATTTGTAGGTTATGATGCCACATTAGATAAGAAAGATGCGGAAAACCCTGAGGTTGCGGAATCAGTGGAAGAATTATTGAATATTCTGACGGGAGTCCGCCGTCGCCAGACATATTTCTCTTATAATCAGCGTAGCCGTGTGGCAAGGGATAAGGTGAAAGGACGATTGTTTGGTGGAAATTTGAGTCTGATTTACGCTCTTCGTGGTACGGAACTAGATATCACAAAGCAAAGCGGTATCCTATATATAGAAGACATCGGCGAAAGAATGTATTCGATCGACCGAATGATGCAGAACCTGCGTATGAGTGGAGTGTTCGGACGCATCAAAGGTTTGGTGGTAGGAAAGTTCACAGACACTGATATCGACAGCTCGTTTGGAAGTATTGAAGACCTGATCTTCAATGTGACCAAGGGTTATGATTTCCCAATCCTGTTTGATATACCGTTCGGTCACGTCGACAGAAACCTTCCTATAATAAATGGTTCTGTGGCGACAATCGCAGCCAACGCATTGACATTCAAAACAAAGAAATAATATCCGTAGGGGTAGACCTCGCGTCTACCCCTTATTTTTTGCCTTGAGTCTACCCTTATTTTTTTGCCACTTAAACAATTTTTGATAAGCGTCGTGAATTTGTAGATAATTGAAAAAACATTATCTTTGCAAAAACAAAAAAATAGGATTATGTCAACATTAATAGCAAATCCAATATACGATTCGGTATTCAAGTACATGATAGCCAATGAAAAAGTGGCTAAGATTTTATTGTCAGCCTTGCTGAAGAAGAATGTGGTCAAGGTTGTACAGTTGAACAATGAATATAATCTTCCTGTCTCGGATGATCTTTCAATTTGTCGTATAGATTTTGGAGCCACTGTCAGTGAGGAAATTACGCTTCCAGATGGAAAAGTGGAAGTGAAGGAGAGTGTGATCACGATAGAATTGCAGAAGGTATATCTGCCGAGTGAGATATTGCGTTTCCGCCAATACACAGGCACTCACTATTGTAATCCTAACATGGTGCATCCAGTGAAATACGATACAGTCAGGGAGGCTGCAGATCCGATGATTTCTGTATATATCCTTGGTCACAAGTTGGATGTGATAAATGAGTGTGTCTGCTATATTAGCCGAGAATATCGTGATTATAATGGTAAAAAACTCGATGTCTTGGATCCATTTGCTGAATCATTGACTCATGATAGTATAATAGTACAGGTGCCGCTTTTGCCAAATGACCATATCAGAAACCGTGCTGAAGAATTGCTACAGGTAATAAACCAGTCGAAGCAAACAAGTGACAGACATTTTCTTTCTATTGATGAAGATCGGTATTCTGGTGACGAAGAGATGCAGGAGGTGATACGTACTTTAAAAGGTGCTGCCTGTGATTCAGATATCCGACGGACAATGCAACTGGAGGATGAAATCTTGGGTGAATTGAAGAATAAGGATCTGACAATAAGAATGCAGGCTGAACAATTGGCAGAACAGAAAGAACAATTGGCGGAACAGAAGAAACAGCTTGCTTCTATGGCTCGTAAACTTCAGAAAAAAGGACGAAGTATTTCGGAAATTGCTGAATTTATGGAGATTCCAAAGGATGTTGTGAAAACCTTGTTAGAGAACTGATTTTGAATTTCAGAAAAAAATAAATGCCTATCGACGTGATTGGCATTCAAAAAAATGTAGAGACATCGCATTGCGGTGTCTCTACATTGTGATATGACGTATTGATTATTTCTTGCTCTCTATGATGTTGTTTATCTGAACAAAATACTCATCTCTTTTTAGATTGACTTCGTTGCGGGCTTCTTTGATTGCATCTATACAATTGTTGAAGGCATCTTTGCATTCTTCCCAGTAACGGTTTCTTTCACCTGTATCATCATTTGAGATGTTCATGCCACTTATTGCGACTTCTACTTGCGACACATAATCGTAGGCTTTACGCATGTTTTCGGATGCTTCAAACATATCCTTCATCTGGTTCTTCAACTTTGTCAGATACGAAGAGGCTCTTTGTGTGTTGCAACCTTTGTCGTTTGTGGCAGCCTCTTTGGCCTGCTCTAATTCAGTACGCGTCTCCTTCAAAGTATTCATCAAGTTGACAGAAATGTTTTCTGCATACTGCTGGTATGCTCTGTATTTTTTCGTCATTTTGACAAACTGCTCTTGGGCGTTTTGTGTGGTGAAGTAGACGGTGTTTTCTCCGAATGTGGCAGAATATTTTTGCTCTGTTGATTGAGAAATAGCAGTTTCTGTCTCAGCAGCGTAACTAATCTGGCCGCAAGTACAGCCGAAAAATATGATGAAATGGAATAGACGTAGTTTCATGAATATCTTATCTTTAATAGATTTAGCCCAAAGATATAAAATCAATCCGAATATTTTAACAGATTCATGTTTTTTACACGATAGTATTGGATAAAATGTAGAGGCAGATCGTTCCACATTGTTTCAATGTGCTCCTCGTAAGCGAGCACTTGTGGTAAGGATATGGTGTTCCGCCTTAACAATCCTCTTTTTTATTGCAGAGTGAACTTTATGGTTATGCTTAAATAGCTTATTAATATCCCTACAATTTGATATTGTTACGAATTATTCCAATAAAATATAGTATTTTTGCGTCTACGGAATACAATATAGAATATGAGTAAATTTTCAGTCATAATACCTGTCTACAATCGTCCCGATGAGGTGGTTGAACTGTTGGAGTCGCTCACCAGGCAGACTGCTCAGTGTGATGTTGAGGTGATTATTGTGGAGGATGGTTCAAAGAAGAGATGCGAAAACGAGGTGGCAGCTTTTGCCGACCGTCTAAATATCGTTTACCATTATCAGGATAATACGGGTCCGGGTGGAGCTCGTAACACTGGTGCCAAACTGGCTGCTGGCGAGTATCTTATTTTCTTTGATTCAGACGCGATCCTTCCCGACACTTATTTTGAGAGTCTGATGGCTCACTTGGAGAAAGAGCCTCTTGATTGTTTCGGTGGCCCCGACCGTGAGCATGAGGATTTTACTCCTATCCAAAAGGCGATTTCGTATTCGATGACTTCAATCCTGACGACGGGAGGTATCCGTGGAGGAAAGAAGAAGATGGATAAATTCTATCCACGCAGCTTCAACCTAGGTGTGCGTCGCAGCGTCTTTGATAATATCAATGGCTATGCGGATATGCGTTATGGTGAAGACGTGGATTTCAGCATGAGAGTGGTGGAGAGCGGATGCACTGTCGGACTCGTGCCTGATGCATTTGTGTTCCACAAGCGTCGCAACACCTTCAAGTCGTTCTTCAAACAGGTGTTCTGTTCGGGCACTGCACGTATCGCTTTATCTGAACGTCACAAAGGAGCCATGAAGCTGGTTCACATGCTTCCTGCCGCATTCACGTTGGCTGTGCCTATCAGCATTCTTCTTGGCATATTCGTATGGTGGGGATTCGCTCTCGTGGTGCCTTGTTATCTTTCGTTGATTTTCCTTCATTCATTGGCGACGACGAAATCCATCCGCGTCGCATTGCTAAGCATCGGCACCAGTTTCATACAGCTGTTTGGCTATGGTGCTGGATTCCTTACTGCATTCTGGAAGAAAAAAGTGTTGGGGCAGACTCGTTATGTGCCTTTTACTAAGACATTCTATGAATAAAATAGCCATCAGAGTATAAAAATCGTTTAAAATGTTATATTTGTAAGGAATTTTAAATCATATATATCATGAAAAGATTTTTTAGGACTTTAATTTTTGCGGCTGTTGCCGCTGTAGCTATCGTTTCGATTTCTTCATGTAGACCTGAAGATCCTGATGATCCTAACCCTAAGCCTGTACTTGATCCGAATCGTAAACCTGCAGGACCTGTTGACCAAATGTCAGGAGCGTCAATGGATGCATTTTACAATGGTTTGACTAACAACACACCTGAGTCGACAATAGTTATCGATACTCGTTCCGCTAAGGAGTATGCTGCAGGTCATGTGGTGAGAGCGATTTCCATTCCTCTTGAAAATGACGACGCTTTCTACTATGATGATGTGTTTATCTACGAGGAGGTTGAGAGACTTGATCCTGATCATTCAAAATACATCCTTCTTACAGACAATGGAGCTTCTACTCTTATGCTTCACGTCGCTGGAAGAATCTCTGCAATGGGATGGGGTAAGAAGAAAGTTTATCTTTTGATGGGAAAAACTTCTGATTTCTTGAAGAAATACCCTGATGTAAAGGAATAAAAAGCAGACTCTGATGGGAGTGGCTGGAAAAATATTAAAGATAACATTGGCAACGGTGGGAATAATCCTGCTGTTGCTTTTGTTGTTATGTGGATTGCTTACAATTCCGTCGTTCCAGACTTCTCTAACTCAGAAAGTGACCGATGAACTTAAATCTCGGTTTGGTGTCGACATCTCTGTTGGCTACGTTGGCATCAATTTTAAAGGTAATATTGTGATGGAAGATCTCTATCTTCCCGATTGCAATAAAGATACTCTCGCCTATATCAAAAGACTGGAGGCAGGTTTCAATCCAGCGACTGTTTGGTGTGATTCCAAACTGACTCTGTCGAAGGTGGCTCTCGACAGTTTCAAAATCTACGTTTCGAACAATGCGGATGTTTATAATTTTGACTATCTCATAGACGCATTCTCGTCGACTGACACAACAGAGGTCGACACAACTCCGTCGAAATTCGACATGGAGTTGTCTGATATTTCCCTCAAACGTGGAACCCTGAAATATGACATTATTGACAGTTCGTATGCCCAACCTGGGGTGTTCGACTACAACCATATTCATCTGTCAGATGTCCTGATCACTGGATATCTGAAATCAATACGCACCGACAATCTTCGGGCTGAGATCTCCCAACTCTCTGCGTTTGATGATCTCACCCACGTCAGAATCAATGATTTGAAAGTCCTTGATTTCGCTATGCTGACGGATGGATTCTCATCAAAACAGATCTATCTTCAGACTCCGAAATCATCGTTGACAATCAACGATGTCGCATGGACATATCCTGCGATTCTCGACAATATTGACGATGCCGTCCACCGAGGTGAATATAATGTGGATATCGCACCGTCGACGGTGGTGCTTTCGGAGATTGCTCCTTTCGTCCCTGCTTTGGCTCAATATCATTCGCCAGTCAACCTGTATATGTCGGCAAAGGGAAATCTGCCTACGGTGAATGTGAGTGTGCTGCAGGTGGATTGTGAGGATGCCTCACTGCATGCGGTGGCTTCGATGAGCGATTGCTTTGATTATGAAAATTCTAATTATAACGCAGATATCCTGCTTTCTGCCGACAACGGGGATGTTCTCGCTATGGTGGATACTTCGTTGACCAAAAACGATATTGTCAAAAGACTATTCCCGTTTGCCACAAACCTGAAGGCGAATGGAAAACCATGCGATTTGAAATTTAATTTGGGCGCGAACACTCCAGTCACCAAACTGAAGAGTGTGGGAAACCTTGTATATAATAAGAAAGCCGACGTGTTGAATCTCCTGGCTTCACTTGCCACTGACACTGCTGATATAGCAAAACTGATCGGTGATACCACACGTCTGAAAGCTAAACTTGATGTCGATGCTAATCTCTGTGTCTCAGACACTGGTCTGGTGGTGCGTGCCACAGGTGCTGTGCCATATCTTGCGTATGATAAGATAGTGGCGACGTCGCTGAAGATAGATAAAGCATCATATTCATCGGAGTCTGCCACTGCCGACATATCATTTGAAGAGCCGTTCGGTTCGGCAGTTTTGTCTGCTTCGTTCATCCCGTCGGAAAAGAATATCTATTTGGTGAATGGAGGAGTGAAGGATTTTTCTCCGTACAAGCTTGGTGTCATGGATTCCACATGGAGTGAGCTTGCTATATCACTCAATGTTGATGGACGTACAATCATGTCGTCGCTCAACGATGCAGTCGGCCATGTGGATATAGACTCTTTGATCGTGAATAATGGAAAGAAGACTCTTGATGTCGGAAAAATCACCTTGTCGTCCGACGACAGAGATTCGCATCGTCAGGTACAGTTGAGATCACGTCTGCTGGATGTCACTTTTGGCGGACGGTATGATGTCAATGCAGTAGAGGCGAGTGTGGTGAAAATCCTTCATCCGTATCTTCCTACGTTTTTCGACCATAAGATTCTGGAGGGAATCGACACTACTGTCTACAATAATGATTTTGATTTGAATCTTGATGTGAAGGATGTGGCTCCAGTCTGCGAATTCTTCGATATCCCATTGACGGTGACGGGAATGAAGATGGCTCTCAATATTTCCGATTCTTTGAGCAGGATGGGAGCGTTTGTAAATGCCGACAGTATCGTCTACAATGGAATCGTGGCAAAAGATATAGATTTCTCGTTCAAACAGAAGAATAAAATGTATGTTGGTGACATTCAGACGATAGTGTATGCCAACGAAATGAAACCGATAAAGTTTGATCTCTCTACAGAGTTGGAGAACGACGTCGCTCTGACAAATTTCGTGTATGATAATTTCGATGAGGAGCAGAAGATTGAGGGAGACATCAAAGCGTTGCTCACATTCCCGAAAGACTCTGTCACGAAAGAGATCCTGCTGAAGACGTTCTTTATGCCGAGCGACCTTCTGCTTCGTGACCTGCTCATCGGTTTTGAACCGTCTGTGATCACGACAAAACAGGATGGCTATACGAAAATCGAACATTTTGGTTTGACGGAGGATTCACGTCAGATCCTTCTTGTAGACGGAGCGGTGGGCAAAAGTGTGAACGACTCTTTGAAAATCTCGTTCGACAGCATGTCTATATCGAGTGTGATTTCCAAATTACGAATGGGATTCCCGTTCTCTGGCTTCATCACGGGAGATGTGATGGCAAAGGGAGTGATGGGAGACATGCCACGTTTCGGCACCAAGAATCTCCGTGTGGATTCGCTTGCCATAGATTCGATATGGGTTGGCGACGTGAGTCTGCGATGCGGATGGAGTCCGGAAAGGAAGGCGGTTGGCACAAAGGTCACAATCTCCAGAGACACATCGGTTGTGGCTACGGCAGGAGGTATTGTGTCGCCTGGAAGCGACTCTATGAGACTGAGATTCAACGTCAAGGAATTCCCATTGGAGACAGCCCAGATGATGACAGAGGATTATCTTGACAAGTTGACGGGAAAAGTCTCGGCCAAGATTGATGTCTCAGGCAAGATATCGGAGCCTGAGGTGAAGGGTTATATTTATCTCGACAATGTTCTGGCGAAGGTGAAGGCGAATAAAGCCTCTTACCGTGTGAACGACAGTATCCTGTTTACTCCTACGAGCATGACAATCAAGAATGCTAAGATCGTGGATGACTATGGACGTGTGGCGAATCTGGATTGTAACGTCCAGCACCATAATTTCAAGAATCCGAAGTATCTGGCTACTCTGACACTCAATGATTTCATATTGCTCAATAATCCTAAGAACAAGGATGAGATGGTGTATGGTAAACTGACCGCAGATGGACGAATACGTGTGGCTGGAGATGCGGACGGAGCGTCAATCCGTGGAAATGTGTCGACGGGGGAGAGCGCTGTGATGACGGTGGTGTTGCCGGAGAGCGCGTCGTCTGCCTCGGAATACTCGACTATAGTGTTTGTGTCGCATGAGGATACTGTTGAGTTGAAGAATAAGTACGACGAGATGAAGTTTAACATAGATGCGAGTGTGGATCTCAAAGTGACCGACAACACAGAGATGACGGTGGTTCTCTCTCGAACATCCGGAGATAAATGCTCGTTGAAGGGTGGTGGAAACATTCGCGTCGAATACACAACAACATCGGATGAGATAAAACTTTATGGCGACTATATCATAGAAGAGGGACAGCTGAAGATGAAGATTTCCAGTCTTCCGCAGAAGACGTTTGCCATAGAGAAGGGTGGAACAATCAATGTTGGAGGAAGGATTGAAACACTCAAATTTGATCTGTCGGCACTCTATACCACTCGTGCCGACCTTGCCACACTGGACGAATCATTCGCTAATGACCCGACTCTGACAAACACACGACAGACTGTGGGTGCACGTCTGGGCATCAACGGCACAATGGATAAGTTTAATCTTTCCTATGATGTCACGTTGCCGAATGCAGGAGACGATCTCAACAACCGTCTGCAGGGAATCATCAATACCGATGATTTGAAAATCAGAGAGTTCGCCTACATACTTGGATTCGGCACATTCTATCCTGTATCGTCGTCGCAGAGCACCAACGTCGGCTCAAGTATGCTCACATCTATCATGTCGTCGAGCATTTCCAACGGAATGAACACACTCTTTGGAGACGTGCTTGGAAGCAGTTGGACAATCGGAGCGGATATGTCGTCGGCTCAGGCAGACGGAAGTGATATGGAGATGAGCCTATCCCTTTCACGCTCCTTCTTCAACGACCGTTTGATCTTCAGTACCGATTTTGGATATCAGAGCAATTCAAACACAAATGCGGATGATGAACTCACCAAGAATTTCGACTTGGAGTATAAACTGAATAAGAGCGGAACATTGCGTCTGAAAGGATATCGCCACACCAACACCGAATTCTACCGTTCGGGTACAAGTACTGAAGGCCTTGGCTTCATTGTCACTAAAGAGGGAGACACATTCAGGGATCTGTTGAGGAGGAAGAAGCAGAAATAGGGGGGTACATTAAATCTCTAACTTTCTAATTTGAAGAAAATTCTATAATTTTGCGATACAATTTAAATATCTAAACAAATGAGACTAGCGAAAAAAATAATGTATGCGGCGATCGTTTCGATGCCGATCTTTATGTGTGGATGTCCCGACGAGAGTATGCCGGAAGGTTATGTGGTGAAGATGAAGAAAGATTATTCTGACAATGTCATGCTTATAAGAACATACAATTATAATTACGACAGCATCAGATATGA
Source organism: Bacteroidales bacterium (assembly GCA_015061115.1). Lineage (GTDB taxonomy): Bacteria > Bacteroidota > Bacteroidia > Bacteroidales > Paludibacteraceae > UBA1723. The sequence continues at coordinate 35,082 of SUXE01000018.1, forward strand.
GGTTAAAAGTATAGACACCTCTTATGTTTGGCCATCCAACAAAGATGATATAGAGAGAATCACTGGAGATTATTATCGATTGTCGGGCAGATATGGTCATGATTATAGAAATATCGTGTGTGCATCGATTAGTTATGATGATTGGAATGACACATTGTTAAAAACGATTTCCGAATATATAATCGACAAGAATCCATTCGAAGAAGTGTATGCTTATTATGAAGACTATGGTAAGCCTGCTCTGTTGAGAATAATCAACCAGAACAAACTGGATGATTTTGAGAAATTGAAATAGTGGCAATTTTTATGGATTCTCATCTTTTGGTGGGAATCCTTTTTTTATGGTTTTGGGGAAATAAAAAAAGCAGAACTTATGTTCTGCTTTTATTTTGTGTGGTACCACCAGGAATCGAACCGGGGACACAAGGATTTTCAGTCCTTTGCTCTACCAACTGAGCTATGGCACCAATTTTTTTTCTTTCTCTAAACAAATATGTGCCCCGAACGGGACTTGAACCCGTACAATCGCAATGATTACAGGATTTTAAGTCCTGCGTGTCTACCAATTCCACCATCAGGGCATCATCTTGTAGATGAGCGGAAAACGGGACTCGAACCCGCGACCCCGACCTTGGCAAGGTCGTGCTCTACCAACTGAGCTATTTCCGCTTATGTAAAAGAACGCTGTTTTTCTTTTGCGAGTGCAAAGGTAGTCTATTTTTTGTTTCTCACAAACTTTAATGATGTTTTTTTACCTCCGTTTTTTCCTTTTTTTTGCAAAATGCTGATTTTTCCACACTTTTATTTTATTTTTGCAGATAATTATAATCCTTGTTTTATATTTGCTTAATATAATTGACTGGTAATGGACATGGATACAGAAAAAGATAAACCTATGAATCCAGACAAACAGAAAAAAATTGACTATCGTTATATACGAATGGCAAGGATATGGGCTGAAAACTCATATTGCAAACGTCGTCAGGTGGGGGCTCTTCTTGTGAAGGACAAGACTATTATCTCTGATGGATATAATGGCACTCCTTCTGGATTCCCTAATGTTTGTGAGGATGAAAACGATACTACATTCCCTTACGTGCTTCACGCTGAGGCTAATGCTATCGCTAAGGTTGCCCAAAGCAACAATAGCAGCGACGGTGCTACTCTCTATGTCACTGCGTCGCCTTGCATCGAGTGTGCCAAACTGATTATTCAGGCTGGTATCAAACGTGTCGTCTATTCTGAGAAATACCGTCTTACTGATGGTATTGATCTTCTGGAGCGTGCTGGCGTGAAAGTGGAATTCTTGAATGAGCAGGATTATAAGGATGAGTAACCTTACAACTGACATTAATGACCTAATGACATAATATAACCTAACAAAAATATGAACACTAAAACAAAACAGGTTCTGGTACCCGTTCTTCTTGGTGTTTTCACTGCTGTCGCCTTCATTCTTGGGGCAAAATTCGGTGAGAAACGTGTGCTTACGGAAGAGGGGTTGTTCCAGTCTCCACGCAAATTGTTTGATGGTGAGGCCGATGTGATCGCGGCAAGAAAGATGTCGGATGTCCTACATTACGTGTCGAGCATGTATGTGGATACTGTCAACATGTCTGAACTTGTCGACCGTGTGATCCCTCAATTTACTGAGACTCTCGATCCTCACACTGCTTATATTAAGGCTGAAGATCTTCAGATAACGAATGATGAACTTGCTAGCAGTTTCTTCGGTATCGGCGTGCAGTTCAACCTTCGCAACGATACTGTCAATGTGGTGCAGGTGATTTCCGGTGGTCCGTCGGAGAAGGCCGGACTTCGCGCTGGTGATAAGATTATCGCTGTCGACGACAGTGTTTTCGTCGGCCCTAAATTGAATAATGAGGTCGTGGTGAAGACGTTGCGTGGTCCGAAAGACACTCACGTCAAACTTGGAATCAAACGTAAAGGTGTCGCAGAGACTCTCGACTATGAGGTGATCCGTGGTGAGGTGGCTCAGGAGACTGTCGACGCTTTCTATATGGCTGACGACCAGACTGGATACGTCAAGATCGACCGTTTCGGAGAGAGAACCCATGAGGAATTCTACGAAGCTTTGCTCAAACTTCAGGCTGAAGGTGCAAGACGTTATATTGTCGACTTGCGTAACAATGGCGGTGGTTTTCTTCCTGTGGCAGGCGAGATGTTGAATTTCCTTCTTGATGAGGGCGACACTATCGTCTACACATGCGGACGTGGCCAGACACGCGCAAATGCTGGTGAGGTGCTGATGTCTCGTGGTGCTCCGATCATTTCGGATCCTATCGTTGTGCTTATCAATGAGAATTCGGCTTCTGCGAGTGAGATTTTCGCAGGCGCTATCCAGGATAACGACAGAGGTGTCATTGTGGGAAGCCGTTCGTTCGGCAAGGGACTTGTGCAGCAGCAGATCCCTATCTCAGGTGGAGCGGCTTTGCGTCTTACTATAGCAAGATACTACACTCCTTCAGGAAGATGCGTCCAGAAATATTATGGCAAGGATTATGACTATCGTGCGGAGACGGCTATGCGTTATGAGCACGGTGAGATGACCAATGTCGACAGCATGAAGAAGGCTGCGGAGAAGGACAGTATGGTCTACAAGACTTGCAAACTTGGCCGCACCGTCTACGGAGGTGGTGGAATTATGCCTGATATCTTCGTGCCTCTCGACACTAATATGTCGGCGTTCGCAAAGAAGGTCCTTTTAAGCGACGTCGTGTATGACTTCTCATTTAAATATATAGAGAATCATCCGTCGGAGATCGAGGCTTATAAGGAAACTGGCGATTTCAAGATGACATACAAGAATTTGATGCATGACAGTGTTTGCCGTGAATTCCTTGCCTACGCGAAGAGGGAGAAGAATTTCTCTCCGTCGGATAGGGAACCGGCGTCGACACAGCAGAAGATCATGCGTCTGCTTGCGGCTTATATGATTCGTTCAATCCATGGTTCGGATGACCATAAGCAACGTCCGTTCTATTGGGCTTACAACTTGGATGACAATGCTTTCCGTGAGGCTTTGAAAGCTTTCACAAGCAAGGAGATGAAAGAAATATTGGAGCGATAAAAAAATGGAGACGGTAGAGGTAAATTCTGCAAAGGCATGGGTTTTGGCGGCTCGCCCGAAGACGTTGGCGGCTGCTGTAGTGCCAGTGCTTGTTGGTTCGGCGTTGAGTGTATATCTGGGAGACGGTGCGGTTTTCGATTGGCGAAAATTCACCATCTGCTTCTTATTCGCGTCGCTGATGCAGATTGCCGCTAATTTTATCAATGATCTTTTTGATTTTTTAAAGGGTAGCGACGGGAAAGACCGCCTTGGTCCGGAAAGAGCGATGGCTCAGGGATGGATCACGAAGAAGGCGATGTATATAGGAATTGCTATTGTGGTGGGGTTGGCAGCGTTGTGCGGAATAATGATGCTTCCACTTATTGAGGAATCACAGGTGCTGACGATGATAGGAGTCGGCATATTCTGCATTTTCTTTGCGTATTTCTACACATCTGGCCCGTTCCCGCTCTCTTATAATGGACTAGGCGACGTTGCTGTTGTAGGATTCTTCGGAGTCGTTGCCACCTGTTTCACATGCTATTGTCAGACACCTGGATGTTTTTCAGAGCCAGGATGTATTGTGGCAGGAGTGGCGACGGGAATGGCGATCAACGCATTGTTGGTAGTCAACAACTACCGTGACCGTGAGACGGATGCTGCGGATGGCAAACGCACGCTGATAGTGAAGTTTGGCGAACGATTTGGCGAGATGCTATATTTGTGGTGCGGATTGGGTGCTGTTGTGCTGATGTGTTATGTATTCAGAGACAATCTGGCTCTTACATTCTTTTATATACCATATATAATATTGCATTTGATGTCGTATACCAAGTTGATGAGGATCAAGAGAGGCAAAGCCCTCAACCAGTTGATAGGGGAGAGTTCACGCAATATGATGGTGTTTGCCATTGCGTCGGTAGTGGCGATGATGATGAATTAAATTCAAAATTAGTTTATCGGTTATCGTCTATCGTTTATCGTAATTAATGTATTTTAGAGAATTCGGAAAAATCATACAACAATTTAATGGGAAAAATATTGAAAATTTTATATACGGTTGTATTATACACTGTATTATTTACAGGAGAAATGGCGGCAATTTACTATTTATCTGATAAAATTCCATTTTTAAGTGCGGTGGTATTTGGTCTGAGTTTTTTTGTATGGAGGAATCTCACCCCACATGTCGCTAACAGCGACCCGGCTGGCAACGGAATGGAACAAGGATTTTTGTTTTTGTTCAATATTGTCATATCACTTGTGTTCATGATTATATACTATCTTTTGATTAAGTTTTTTCCTGAACAGGTTTATCCATGGATCATTTTTTTTGTCGCGATTGTCTTTTTGATTGAGATTTGGCTTTTTGTGATAGGTGTTCAAGAAGAAGAAAAACACGAGGAATGGCGAAGAAATCATGGTATGTAGTAGAAAGTAGAGTCCGATTTTGATTTTTTAATATGTATAGCAAGAGATTTTTGATTAATGTTTTAGTCGCATTACTTCCATTAGCATTGAATGCGAAGACGTCAAGAGATAGCGTTTATATGGAGGCAACTCTAAACACGTATTCTATTAATTTTGACAAGGTGGTGCCTGTGGTAGAACAGTATATCAACGAAAACTCATTGTTGATCAACTCGAAAACACAGAACTATGAGCAGGTCTATTATAACGTTGTGATGACTGATGCCCAGTACAACGCTATAAAGCAGCAATTGGAAGGGTGGAAATGTGCGGTTTTGAATTCTACTGAGACGACGAAGAATCTCTCTCGTGAAATAGAGAACCAATCAGTTTCTATAGAACGATTGAAGTCAGACATTCGTGATTTGGAGGCAAAAATAGCCAAAGTCAAGAACGACTCCATAGCTGAGGAGTTGGAAAGTGAGCTTTACGAAAAACGTGAGTCGTTGAGAAAGAAAAACAGGAATTTAAGTGAAGGATATGCTTCTATTGGCACCGTCAACCTGAATTTTTATCTGATGCGAGACGAGACGTCGCCAAGACAGACGAAAGTCCGTTTCGTGAATATGCCAGGATTCGAGTACAGTTTCTTGATGGTAGGAAATCCTAAACCAGGATTCTCAGCGAAGTATTATAACGGATATAATCTGAAATACCTATTCACAAGAGGAAAGACGTTTGTGACACTAGGTGTGTTTAAGGCAAAAGATGTGGCTGCGACAGATTCCACCACCCTTACAGACGCCTTCAACATCAGTTTTGGCCAGGATTTCTACTCCCGTCATTTCGGACGAGGATCAAGAAAATGTTTCAATATGTATTCCGGATACAATGTCGGATTCATGGCGTTCAGGGGAGAGAATTCCTCAGCGAAGACGATTTATGTAAGTCCTACCGTAGGAGTGGAATTGTTCAAGAACCGCTACGTGTTATGGGATTTGCGAGGCAGTTACTATCTACCGTTCAAGTACAATTATGATTTGCGAGGATGGCAATTCTCCACGTCGTTCAACGTAGCGTTCTAACGAATTAAGAGTTATAAATGCGAAATGCATAATAAAAATCCGCAATCGAAGGTTGCGGATTTTTTATTTTTACCTTTCGACAGGAGCCATTTGGTTCATTATTTTTTATGTTATGCAATATATTTTTGAATGAAAGTTTTTGGAGACGGGAAAAAACTTTAAAACAGGAGTAAAAAACCTAAATCTTTGAAATGTTGATAAATAACGACTTTTTTTCTCGATTTTTGTTTGCCATGTAAAATTATATGACTATTTTTGCATTCTAAATGATAGAATATCAGTAAAAATTTAAAAAGTTAAAACAAAAATGCCTACTATTCAACAGTTAGTTAGAAAAGGAAGAGCTAGTCTTGAAGACAAGAGTAAGTCTCCTGCGTTGGATTCATGTCCACAGAGAAGAGGTGTTTGCATGCGTGTTTATACAACAACACCAAAGAAGCCGAACTCTGCAATGCGTAAGGTGGCACGTGTGAGATTGACAAACCAGAAGGAGGTTAACGCCTACATCCCAGGAGAAGGCCACAACCTACAGGAGCACTCAATCGTGATGGTACGTGGTGGTCGTGTTAAGGACCTACCGGGTGTACGTTACCACATCGTTCGCGGTACATTGGATACTGCAGGTGTAAACGGACGTACTCAGAGACGTTCTAAGTATGGAGCTAAGCGTCCAAAGCCAGGACAGGCAGCACCAGCAAAGGGTAAGAAGTAATTTTAGCTTACCGACTAGCAAATTCTTTTTTAAGTTAAAAACAGAAACTAAGTTTTAGTTTTACTGGTAGCGTGATGAAGGTTGAGTAAATGGTCGAGAGCGATCATTGAAGCGTGAAGAGCAACCAAGACAAAAACGATTTAAGAACAATGAGAAAAGCAAAACCTAAAAAGAGGATCATTTTGCCAGATCCAATTTTTAACGAAGTAATGGTAACACGTTTTGTTAACCATTTGATGTACGACGGTAAGAAGAGTACAGCGTATACTATTTTCTACTCAGCGTTGGAGAATGTTAAGAGCAAGCTTCCAAACGAGGAGAAGGAGCCACTAGAGATCTGGAAGAAGGCTCTAGAGAACGTAGCTCCACAGGTAGAGGTTAAGTCTCGCCGTGTTGGTGGTGCAACATTCCAGGTGCCTACAGAGATTCGTCCAGAGAGAAAAGAGTCTATCTCTATGAAGAACCTTATCATCTTTGCTCGTAAGAGAGCAGGCCGTTCAATGGCAGATAAGTTGGCTGCAGAGATCGCAGACGCATACAACAACCAGGGTGGAGCGTTTAAGAGAAAGGCAGATATGCACAAGATGGCTGAGGCTAACCGTGCATTCGCTCACTTCAGATTCTAATCAATCTAGTTTTAACACTTCAACAATTTAGAAAAAATGGCAAAAGCAGATTTGCATTATACGAGAAATATCGGTATCATGGCTCACATCGATGCTGGTAAGACTACAACATCAGAGCGTATTTTGTTCTACACTGGTCTTACACACAAAATCGGTGAGGTGCACGATGGTGCAGCTACAATGGACTGGATGGTTCAGGAGCAGGAGCGTGGTATCACTATTACTTCAGCTGCAACAACAACATATTGGAAGTACAACGACAAGAAGTACAAGATCAACTTGATTGATACTCCAGGACACGTTGACTTTACTGTAGAGGTTGAGCGTTCACTACGTATCCTTGACGGTGCAGTAGCAGCGTTCTGTGCAGTAGGTGGTGTTGAGCCACAGTCTGAGACTGTATGGCGTCAGGCTGACAAGTACAATGTTCCTCGTATCTGCTACGTAAACAAGATGGACCGTTCTGGTGCTAACTTCTTCGACGTAGTTGCTCAGATCAAGGAAGTTCTAGGAGCAAACCCATGTCCAATCCAGATTCCAATCGGAGCTGAGGAGTCATTCAAGGGTGTTGTAGACCTAGTAAAGATGAAGGCTATCGTTTGGCATGATGAGACAATGGGAGCTGCATACGATGTAGAGGAAATCCCAGCTGATCTTGTAGACGAGGCTAACGAGTGGAGAGAGAAGATGCTTGAGGCTGTCTCTGATTGTGATGACACAATCATGGAGAAGTTCCTTGAGGGTGATCTTGATTCAATCACAGAGGATGAGATCAAGGCAGCTATCCGTAAGGGTACACTTGCAATGAAGATCTTCCCTATGGTATGTGGATCATCATTCAAGAACAAGGGAGTACAGACTATGCTAGACGCAGTTTGTTCATACCTTCCAAGCCCACTTGATACTCCAGAGATCATCGGATCTGAGGTAGGTAACGAGGAGGTTAAGGTTGTTCGTCACCCAGATGAGGACGAGCCACTTTGTGCTCTTGCATTTAAGATCGCAACAGACCCATACGTAGGTCGTCTATGCTTCTTCAGAGTTTACTCAGGTAAGCTAGAGGCTGGTTCATATATCTTCAACACACGTTCAGGAAAGAAGGAGCGTATCTCACGTTTGTTCCAGATGCACTCAAACCACCAGAACCCAGTTGAGGTTGTAGCCGCTGGAGATATAGGTGCAGGTGTTGGTTTCAAGGATATCCGTACTGGAGATACACTATGTGGTGAGGACGAAAAGACACACATGGTACTTGAGTCAATGGAGTTCCCTGATCCAGTTATCGGTATCGCAGTTGAGCCTAAGTCACAGGCTGATATTGACAAGCTTGGTATCGGTCTTGCAAAACTTGCAGAGGAGGACCCAACATTTACAGTTAAGACAGACGAGCAGTCAGGTCAGACAGTAATCTCAGGAATGGGTGAGCTTCACCTAGATATCATCATCGACCGTCTACGTCGTGAGTTCAAGGTAGAGTGTAACCAGGGTCGTCCACAGGTTAACTACAAGGAGGCTATTACTCAGACAGTTGAGCACAAGGAAGTATACAAGAAGCAGTCTGGTGGACGTGGTAAGTTCGCAGATATCTTGGTTAAGGTTGGACCAGTTGATCCAGACTTCCAGGGTTCACTTCAGTTCGAGGATATCGTTAAGGGAGGTAACATTCCTAAGGAGTTCATCCCATCAATCCAGAAGGGCTTCCAGGCATCAATGAAGAATGGTGTTTTGGCTGGATTCCCAGTAGACCAGTTGAAGGTTGTCGTAGTTGATGGATCATACCACCCAGTAGACTCAGACCAGTTGTCATTCGAAATCGCAGCTAACCTAGCATTCAAGGCAGCATGTGCAAAGGCACGTCCAGTATTGATGGAGCCAATCATGAAGCTAGAGGTTGTGACACCAGAAGAGAACATGGGAGATGTTATCGGTGACCTTAACAAGCGTCGTGGACAGGTAGAAGGAATGGAGACAAGCCGTTCAGGAGCAAGAATCGTGAAGGCAAAAGTTCCATTGGCAGAGATGTTCGGATACGTAACATCATTGCGTACAATCACATCAGGTCGTGCAACTTCATCAATGGAGTTCTCACACTACGCAGAGGTTTCTACAGCTATCGCTAAGCAGGTAGTTACAGAGGCAAAGGGTAGAGTAGACTTGCTATAAGAAAAACAGTGTATCCTCAGCAATGAGGGTACACTTTTCCAAAGAGATTAAATTATTTATTATAGATTCAAAGCGATGAGTCAAAGAATTAGAATTAAATTGAAGTCTTACGATCACAACTTGGTAGACAAGTCAGCTGAGAAAATCGTTAAGACAGTGAAGACAACGGGAGCTGTTGTAAGTGGTCCAATTCCGCTACCTACACACAAGCGTATTTTTACAGTCAACCGTTCAACATTTGTCAACAAGAAGTCAAGAGAGCAGTTCCAGCTTTCTTCATTCAAGAGATTGATTGACATCTATTGCACAACAGAGAAGACTGTAGATGCACTTATGAAGTTGGAGCTTCCAAGTGGAGTTGATGTAGAAATTAAGGTAAACTAATAGTAATCGAAAAGAAATGCCAGGATTATTAGGAAAGAAAATCGGAATGACATCCGTATTCAGTGCCGAGGGTAAGAACGTACCATGCACTGTTATCGAAGTAGGTCCTTGTGTTGTTACACAGATTAAGACTATTGAAAATGATGGTTACGCTGCATTGCAGTTGGGCTTCGACGAGAAGAAGGAGAAGAACACAAACGCAGCAGAGATGGGTCATTTCAAGAAGGCTGCAACAGCACCAATGAGACACTTGGCCGAGTTCAAAGAGTTCGATAAGGAATACAATCTAGGTGACGTTATCACTGTAGATTTGTTTGAGGACGCTCAGTTTGTAGATGTAATCGGTACATCTAAGGGTAAGGGCTTCCAGGGTGTAGTAAAGCGCCACGGATTTGGTGGAGTACAGCAGTCTACACATGGTCAGCACAACCGTCTTCGTGCTCCAGGTTCAATCGGTGCTTGTTCGTACCCAGCAAAGGTATTCAAAGGAATGCGTATGGCTGGCCGTAAGGGTGGTGAGCAAGTTACAGTTCAGAACTTGCAAGTGTTAAAGGTAATTCCTGAGAATAACATCCTTGTTTTGAAGGGTTCACTTCCAGGAGCTAAGGGTTCAATTGTAATTGTAAATAAGTAATGGAACTAAGCGTATATAACGTAAAAGGACAGGAGACAGGAAGAAAGGTCACATTGAATGATTCAATTTTCGGAATTGAGCCAAATGACCATGTTATCTACTTGGCTGTAAAGCAGTACATGGCAAACAATCGTCAGGGTACTCACAAGTCAAAGGAGAGAAGCGAGATCTCAGGTAGTACAAAGAAGTTGGGTCGTCAGAAAGGTGGCGGTGGAGCACGTCGCGGAGATATCAACTCACCAGTATTGGTAGGTGGTGCGCGCGTATTTGGACCTCAGCCAAGAGATTACTCTTTCAAGTTGAACAAGAAAGTGAAGAAATTGGCACGTAAGTCAGCATTGGCATACAAGGCTAAGGAGAACGCTATCATTGTTGTAGAGAATTTCGATTTTGAGGCTCCAAAGACAAAAGATTACGTTGCTTTTACAGAAAATTTGAAGGTTTCTGATAAGAAAAACGTTTTGGTTTTGTCAGAACCAAATAAAAATGTATCTTTGTCAGCCAAGAATCTTCAGAAGTCTCAGGTGTTGCTAACACATGAGCTTAATACGTATAAGATTTTGGATGCAAAGTGTTTGCTTTTAACTGAGGCTGCTCTTGCAGAACTAGAGAATACTTTAAAGGATTAAAAGAAATGGAGATCATATTAAAGCCAATCGTAACAGAGAAGGTTACTGGTTTGCAGGATAAGTACAATCGCTACGGATTCCGCGTAGTGATGAGTGCTACTAAGTCGCAGATTAAAGCTGCAGTTGAGGATTTGTATGGCGTTAAGGTCTTGTCAGTCAATACTATGCGTGTTGATGGCAAGAATAAGTCACGTTATACAAAAGCTGGTGTGATCGCAGGTAAGATGCCTTCATACAAGAAAGCCCTAGTAACATTGAAAGAGGGTGAAGCAATAGACTTTTATAGCAATATTTAATAAAAAATGGCAGTTCGCAAATTTAAGCCCACAACACCGGGGCAGAGACACAAAGTTATTGGTGCGTTCGAGACAATTACCTCGAGCACACCAGAAAAATCTCTTGTGAAAGGCATGAGAAAGACTGGTGGACGTAACAACGTCGGTAAGATGACAATGCGTTACATCGGTGGTGGTCACAAGAGAAAGTACAGAGTAATTGATTTTAAGAGAGAAAAAGACGGTGTGCCAGCAGTAGTTAAGACAATCGAGTACGATCCAAACCGTTCGGCTCGTATCGCTCTATTGTTCTACGCTGATGGTGAGAAGCGTTACATTTTGGCTCCTGCGGGATTGCAGGTTGGTCAGAAGCTTATGTCAGGTGCTGATGCTGCGCCAGAGGTAGGTAACTCGCTTCCATTGCAGGACATTCCACTAGGTACAGTTATCCACAACTTGGAGTTGCATCCAGGACAGGGAGCTGCGCTTGTACGTTCTGCAGGTACTTTTGCTCAGTTAACATCTCGTGAGGGTAAGTACGCAATCGTAAAGTTGCCTTCAGGAGAGCTTCGTAAGATATTGTGTGCTTGTAAGGCAACAATTGGTACGGTAGGTAACTCAGATCACTCACTAGAGAGATCAGGTAAAGCAGGTCGTTCACGTTGGTTAGGACGTCGTCCTCGCACTCGTGCTGTATGTATGAACCCAGTAGATCACCCAATGGGTGGTGGAGAAGGTCGTCAGTCGGGTGGACATCCTAGATCAAGAAAGGGTCTTTTGGCTAAGGGTTACAAGACACGTTCACCAAAGAAGGCTTCTGATAAGTACATAATTGAAAGAAGAAAGAAATAATTGAAATAAAGTATTTTTATGAGTCGTTCATTAAAAAAAGGTCCATATATCAACCTTAAGCTTGAGAAGAAGGTTCTTGCCATGAACGAGAGTGGCAAGAAGTCTGTAGTCAAGACATGGGCTAGAGCTTCAATGATATCTCCGGATTTTGTCGGACATACTATTGCAGTTCACAACGGAAATAAGTTTATTCCGGTATTTGTCACAGAGAATATGGTAGGACACAAACTTGGCGAATTCTCTTTGACGCGTAACTTTAGAGGTCACGGTGGTAACAAGAAGAAGTAATCAACGTGATTAAATTTAATTAAAAGTTCGAGAAAAATGAGTTGTTCAAGAAAAAAAGTATCAGCTGATGCAAGAAAAGAGGCGAAGAAGTCCCTTTATTTTGCGAAGTTGAATGATGTTCCTACTTCTCCACGTAAGATGCGTTTGGTCGCTGATATGGTACGTGGAATGGAGGCTTTCCGCGCTTTGGGTGTCCTAAGATATTCAACTAAGGAAGCTTCTATCAAGCTAGAAAAGTTATTGCGTTCTGCTATTGCAAACTGGGAGCAGAAGAATGAAACAAAGGCTGAAATGGGCCAGCTTTACGTAAGCAACATTTACGTAGATTCAGCTCGTCAGTTGAAGAGACTTCGTCCTGCACCTCAGGGAAGAGGATACAGAATCCGCAAGCGCTCTAACCATGTGACAATTTTTGTTGATGCTATTTCTAACGATACTAACGAATAAAAGATGGGACAGAAAGTTAATCCAATAAGCAACCGTTTAGGAATTGTAAGAGGTTGGGATTCCAATTGGTATGGTGGAAAGAAGTATGGTGATACAATCCTAGAGGATTCAAAGATCCGTAAATACTTGTCTGCTCGTCTTGCTAAGGCTAGTGTTGCTAGAATTATCATAGAGAGAACTCTTAAACTTGTTACTATTACAGTCTGCACTGCTAAACCTGGCATTATCATCGGTAAGGGTGGACAGGAAGTTGATAAGTTGAAGGAGGAGTTGAAGAAGATCACTGACAAGGAGATCCAAATCAACATCTACGAGGTTAAGAGACCAGAGTTGGATGCAGTTATCGTAGCAAGCAACATTGCTCGTCAGGTAGAGGGTAAGATCGCTTACCGTCGTGCTGTAAAGCAGGCTATCGCTTCTACAATGCGCATCGGTGCAGAGGGTATTAAAGTGCTAGTTGCAGGCCGTTTGAATGGTGCTGAAATGGCTCGTTCTGAGATGTATAAGGAAGGACGTACACCACTTCACACATTCCGTGCAGATATCGACTACGCACAGGCAGAGGCGCTTACAAAGGTAGGTATTATCGGAATCAAGGTATGGATTTGCCGTGGTGAGAAATATGGAAAGCAAGATCTTTCTCAGCAGTATGTGGCAAGCAAAGAGTCTGTACGTTCTAACAATCCTGCTGGAAAGAAGGGCGGTTTCTCTAAGAAAAGAAAACAATCTGTTTAAGAGTTAAATTAAGGAAAGATGTTACAACCTAAAAGAACTAAGTTCAGAAGACAGCAGAAAGGTCGTGCAAAAGGTATTGCACATCGTGGAGACCAATTGGCTTTTGGATCTTTTGGTATCAAGGTACTTGGTACTAAGTGGATTACAGGACGACAGATTGAGGCTGCACGTATTGCTGTTACAAGATATATGCAACGTCAAGGTCAGATTTGGATCAGAGTATTCCCTGACAAACCAATCACTAAGAAGCCTGCTGACGTACGTATGGGTAAGGGTAAGGGTAACCCTGAAGGATTCGTTGCTAGCGTAACTCCAGGAAGAATTCTTATCGAGGTTGAGGGTGTTCCATTCGAAGTTGCTAAAGAGGCATTGAGATTGGGCGCTCAGAAACTTCCAGTAACTACAAAGTTTATTGTTAGACGCGACTACGATGCGCAAAATCAAAATGCTTAATCATGAAAGTAGCAGATATTAAGAACATGTCAAGCAAGGAGCTTCAGGAGAAAATCGCTTCTGAGGAAAAGAGATTGAACCGCATGCGTCTTGACCATGCGATTACTCCATTGCAGAATCCATCTCAAATTAAGTCTCTTCGTAAGGACATCGCGCGCATGAAGACTATCTTGGGTCAGGCAGAGTCTAAATAATAATTTTAGAGTTTGAGAAAATGAGAAATTTAAGAAAAGAAAGACAAGGAGTTGTTTCAAGCAATAAGATGGACAAGACCATTACTGTTGCTATCAAGTGGAAAGAGAAACACCCTATTTACCAGAAATTCGTCAACAAGACGAAGAAATATCACGCTCACGATGAGAAGAATGAGTGTAATATTGGTGATGTTGTGAGAATCATGGAGACTCGTCCTTTGAGTAAGACAAAGAGATGGAGATTAGTATCAATCGTAGAAAGAGCTAAGTAATTATGATACAGCAAGAATCAAGATTAACTATTGCTGATAATAGCGGTGGTAAAGAGGCATTGTGTATTCGTGTACTAGGTGGCACAAAGAAAAGATATGCCACTGTAGGCGATATCATTGTAGTTACAGTGAAGAGCGTAATTCCTTCAAGTGATATGAAGAAGGGTGCCGTTTCAAAGGCTATCGTTGTTCGCACAAAGAAGGAAGTTCGTAGAGCAGATGGCTCATACATCAGATTTGATGACAATGCATGTGTATTGTTGAATGGAGCTGGTGAAATGAGAGCGAGCCGTATCTTCGGCCCAGTTGCAAGAGAGTTGCGTGCTTCTAATATGAAGATTGTGTCATTGGCTCCTGAAGTTCTATAATTAAAAAGTAAGGTAATGAGTAAGTTACATATTAAGAAGGGCGACTTAGTTTACGTTCTTGCAGGTAAGGACAAAGGTAAGACAGGAAAGGTTCTTTCTGTATTGGTAGCTGCAAACCGTGCTATCGTTGAGGGTATTAACGTTGTTTCAAAGAACGTTAAGCCAAGTGCAAAGAATCCTCAGGGTGGTATCGTTAAGATGGAGGCTCCAATCCATGTTTCTAATTTGAATTTGGTAGACCCTAAGTCGGGTGACGCACCAAAGCCAACTCGTATTGGTATCAAGGTGGTTGACGGCAAGAAGGTTCGTGTCGCTAAAAAGTCAGGGGAGGTTATTAAATGAATACAGCTAGTTTAAAGCAAGATTACAAGCAGCGTATTGTCCCTGCTTTGAAGGAGAAGTTTGGTTACTCTACAGTAATGCAGGTTCCTGTTCTTGAGAAGATCGTTATCAATCAGGGTCTAGGAGAGGCAGTTGCTGATAAGAAGGTGATTGAGATCGCAATCAACGAGTTGACTGCAATCGCAGGTCAGAAGGCCGTTCAGACACTTTCTAAGAAGGATATCGCAAACTTTAAGGTAAGAAAGAAGATGCCTATCGGAGTTCGCGTCACTCTAAGAAGAGAGAAGATGTACGAGTTCTTGGAGCGCCTAATCAAGGTTGTTCTTCCTCGTATCCGTGACTTCAACGGTATCAACTCTAAGTTGGATGGTAGAGGTAATTACACTCTAGGTGTTACAGAGCAGATCATTTTCCCAGAGATCAACATCGATTCTATTTCGAAGCTTATGGGTATGAACATCACTTTCGTAACAACAGCTAAGACTGACGAAGAGGGTCTTGCCTTGTTAAAGGAATTTGGTTTACCATTTAAAAAGTAATTGGAATGGCAAAAGAATCAATGAAAGCACGCGAGGTAAAGCGTGCTCGCCTTTGCGCGAAGTATGCTGAGAAACGTGCTCAGTTGTTGAAGGAAGGAAAATACGATGAGTTGCAGAACCTTCCAAAGAATGCTTCGCCAGTAAGATTGCACAACAGATGCAAATTGACAGGTAGACCTAAGGGTTACATGCGTCAGTTTGGTATCTCGAGAATTCAGTTCAGAGAGATGGCATCTGCTGGTTTGATTCCAGGTGTAAAGAAAGCAAGTTGGTAATTATTAATTTTTAATTTAAATATTGTCAGGCATTTGTCTTGATTAATTTAATTTTATTATGACTGATCCAATAGCAGATTATCTAACGAGACTGCGCAATGCTATTAATGCAAAGCATCGCGTGTTAGAGGTTCCGTCTTCTAATCTAAAGAAGGAGATCACAAAGATCTTGATGGACAAGGGTTACATTTTGAACTACAAGTTTGTAGAGGAAGGTGTTAACAGAACAATCAAGATCGCGTTGAAGTACGATGCGGTTAACAAGGTTAACGCTATCAAGGACTTGAAGAGAGTTTCTACTCCAGGTTTGCGTAAGTATGTTGGTTACAAGGACATGCCAAAAGTTCTTAACGGACTAGGTATTGCGATTGTATCTACATCAAAAGGTGTTATGACAGATAAGGAGGCTCGCGACCTTAAGGTAGGTGGTGAGGTATTGTGTTACGTTTATTAATTAGGAGGAAAGAAGATGTCAAGAATAGGAAAGTTGCCTATCAGCATACCTTCAGGCGTTACTGTCTCAGTTAAGGATAACGTAGTCACAGTTAAGGGTCCTAAGGGTGAATTATCACAGTATGTAGATCCATCAATCGAGATGAAGGTTGAGGATGGTACAATTACTTTCGCAAGAAATTCGGAGGATGCTGAGTTCCGTTCAAAGCATGGTTTGTACCGTGCTCTAGTTAACAACATGGTAGTTGGTGTTTCTCAGGGTTACAAGAAGGAATTGGAGTTGGTCGGTGTAGGTTACCGTGTTTCTAACCAGGGTCAGGTTATCGAGTTCTCTCTAGGTTTTACACATGCAATTTTCTTGCAGTTGCCTGCTGAGATCAAGATCGAGACTAAGAGTGAGAAGAACCAGAATCCACTTGTTATTTTGGAGAGTTGCGACAAGCAGTTGCTAGGTCAGGTTTGTGCTAAGATTCGTTCATTCCGTAAGCCAGAGCCTTACAAGGGTAAGGGTATCAAGTTTGTTGGTGAGCAAATCAGAAGAAAGGCTGGTAAGTCTGCTGGTGCTAAGTAATTATAAATTCATGTTGTTATGACGGAAAAAAATCTAAGAAGAATTAAGATAAAGAAGAGCATCAGATCAAAGGTGTCTGGTACATCTTCAAAGCCGCGTATGACTGTCTTTAGAAGCAATAAGCAGATTTATGTTCAGGTAATCAACGACGAGACAGGTACAACTTTGGCTTCAGCGTCTTCATTGAAGATGACTGAGAAGTGTGCTAAGAAAGAGCAGGCAGCTAAGGTTGGCGAGGCTATTGCAAAGAAAGCTATCGAAGCCGGAATTTCGGAAGTGGTATTTGATAGAAACGGTTATTTGTATCACGGACGTATCAAGGAGTTGGCTGATGCAGCTCGTAATGGTGGTCTTAAATTTTAATAAACATGGTAGAAACGAAAAATGTTAAGCCTGTAAGCTCTGATGTAGAGTTGAAGGATAGACTCGTAGCTATAAACCGTGTAACTAAGGTTACCAAGGGAGGTCGTGCATTTAGTTTTGCTGCAATCGTAGTTGTAGGTAACGAGTCTGGTGTAGTAGGATATGGTCTTGGTAAGGCTAGTGAGGTTACTGCTGCAATTGCTAAAGGTGTAGAGGCTGCAAAGAAGAATATTGTAAAGGTTCCTGTATTGAAGGGTTCTATTCCTCACGAGCAGTCAGCTAAGTTCGGTGGTGCAGAGGTACTTTTGAGACCAGCATCTCACGGTACAGGAGTAAAGGCCGGTGGTGCCATGCGTGCTGTATTGGAGAGCGTTGGTATTACTGACGTCTTGGCTAAGTCAAAGGGTTCATCAAATCCACACAACCTAGTAAAGGCTACTATTAAGGCTCTTTCTGAGTTGAGAGATCCATTCACTGTGGCTCAGAACAGAGGTGTTTCAATGGAAAAGGTATTTAAAGGTTAATTCTTATGGCTACAATTAAAATTAAGCAAGTTAGAAGTAAGATTGGTTGTCCAAAGAACCAGAAGGCTACTTTGGCAGCTCTAGGTCTCAAGAAACTTAATGCAGTTGTTGAGCATGAGGATAATGCTTCCATTAGAGGAATGATCGAGGCCGTTAAACAATTAGTAGTTGTTGTTGAATAAAAAATTGAGTGTAATGGATTTAAGTAATTTAAAACCCGCTGCAGGTTCTGTTAAGACACGCAAGAGAATTGGACGTGGTCCAGGTTCAGGTCTTGGTGGAACTTCTACAAGAGGTCATAAGGGAGCTAAGTCTCGCTCTGGTTATTCAAAGAAAGTTGGTTTCGAGGGTGGTCAGATGCCTTTGCAGAGACGTCTTCCTAAGTATGGAGAAATGCATGTATGCAACCCTAATATCTACAAGGCAATCAATTTGTCAGATATTCAGGCATTGTGTGATGCAGCTAAGATTGACGTTGTTAACAAGGAGGCTCTATTGAACGCAGGTTTGGTAGGAAAGTCTGACAACGTTAAGATTTTGGGTAATGGAACACTTTCTGCTAAGGTTAAGGTAGAGGCTGCTGCATTCTCTAAGAGTGCTGTTGCTGCTATTGA
This sequence comes from Bacteroidales bacterium, assembly GCA_015061115.1. GTDB lineage: Bacteria > Bacteroidota > Bacteroidia > Bacteroidales > Paludibacteraceae > UBA1723. The sequence continues at coordinate 53,360 of SUXE01000018.1, forward strand.
GGCTGCAGGTGGTAGTGTTGAAATTAAGAAGTAATGAAGGCAATTCAAACGATAAAAAACATTTGGAAAATCGAGGATTTGAGAAATAAGATTCTTTTCACATTTCTCTTGATTCTTGTATATCGTTTTGGATCATTTATAGTTCTTCCGGGTGTAAATCCGGAAGGACTTAAACCTTTGGAGAACCAGACAAGTGAAGGTTTGATGTCTTTGCTTAACATGTTCTCTGGAGGAGCTTTCTCTAATGCTTCGATTTTTGCACTTGGAATCATGCCTTATATCTCGGCGTCTATCGTAGTCCAATTGCTTACAATCGCTTTGCCTTACTTCCAGAAAATCCAGAAGGATGGTGAGAGCGGACGTAAGAAGATTACGCAGTTGACGAGATATTTGACTGTTTTCATATTGTTGATACAGGGTCCATCTTATCTTATAAACCTATCAATGCAGGCTCCTGACGCAGTTCCTGGTGATTTCTTCTTTAAGATTTCTTCAGTGATCATCATGTGTGCTGGTAGTATGTTTGTGATGTGGTTAGGAGAGAGAATCACCGACAAAGGAATCGGTAATGGTATTTCAATCATTATCTTGATTGGTATCTTGGCAAGATTCCCAGATGCTATCGCAAAGGAGTTGGTTTCTGCAATTTCTGGTACATCAGGTGGTTTTATCATTCTATTGTTGGAGTTTGTCTTCTTGTTTGTTGTCATTATGGCTTCTATTGCATTGGTTCAGGCAGTACGTCGTATTCCTGTTCAGTATGCAAAGCAGACAGCTGCTATGGCTGCAAAATCTGGTTCGGCTGCAAGCAGAATCGGTGGTGTAAGACAGTATATTCCTTTGAAGGTTAATGCGGCTGGCGTAATGCCAATTATCTTTGCTCAGGCGATTATGTTCATTCCTCTATCTGTTCTTCCATTTGTTGCGAGTGACGAGACAGTACAGAGTGTCCAGAACTTTATGAATTTGAATAGCTGGCAGTACAATGTTGTATTTGCTTTCTTGATCATCGTGTTCACATATTTCTACACAGCGATCACTATTCAGCCTAATCAGATGGCAGAGGATTTGAAGAGAAATGATGGATTCATTCCAAAAGTAAAACCAGGAGCTGATACAGCAGAGTATATTGATGACGTTATGTCGAAAATTACTCTACCAGGTGCAATATTCTTGGCAATCATCGCTGTTATGCCAGCTATCGTTTCAAGTTTGGTTGAGGTAAATCATCAGTTTGCACAGTTCTTCGGTGGAACATCGTTGCTAATCATGGTAGGTGTTGTACTTGATACTCTACAGCAGGTAGAGGGTCATTTGTTGATGCACCACTACGATGGTCTAATGGAGAATGGTCCGATCAGAGGAAGAAGTGGTATCATGTCTACTAATAATGCTGAATAAATTTTTGTAATTTATGGCAAAGCAGGCAGCTATCGAACAAGACGGTGTTATTCTTGAAGCTTTATCGAACGCAATGTTCAAAGTAGAGCTTGAGAATGGTCACCAGTTGACAGCCCATATCTCAGGCAAGATGAGAATGCATTACATCAAAATCTTGCCAGGAGATAAGGTCAGAGTAGAAATTTCTCCTTACGATTTGTCGAAAGGAAGAATAGCGTTCAGATATAAATAAAAAAACAAATGAAAGTTAAAGCTTCTCTAAAAAAACGTACTCCAGAGTGCAAAATTGTGCGTAGAAAGGGTCGTTTGTACGTAATTAACAAAAAAAATCCTAAGTTTAAGTTGCGACAGGGTTGATTTTTTTTATTTTTGCAAAAAAAATAAGATTTTATGGCAGTTAGAATTGTCGGTGTGGATCTTCCACAGAACAAAAGAGGTGAGATTGGTCTTACTTACATTTTCGGAATTGGTCGTAGTAGTGCGGCAAAAATTCTTAACGAGGCAGGTGTTGATGTAAACATCAAGGTTAAGGATTGGACAGATGATCAGGCAGCAAAAATTCGTGAGATTATTGGTGCAAACTACAAAGTAGAAGGTGATTTACGTTCAGAGGTTCAGCTAAACATCAAGAGATTGATGGATATTGGCTGTTATCGTGGTATTCGCCATCGTCTTGGTTTGCCATTGCGTGGTCAGAGCACTAAGAACAACGCTCGTACTAGAAAGGGTAAGAAGAAGACAGTTGCAAATAAGAAGAAAGCAACTAAGTAATTTAAGCTAAGTTAAAAATACAATGGCAAAAAAAACAGTAGCAACAAGAAAAAGGGTAGTAAAAGTTGATGCTAACGGTCAGTTGCATGTTCATAGCTCTTTTAACAACATCATCGTTACTTTGACAAACAACGAGGGTCAGGTTATCTCTTGGTCTTCAGCAGGTAAGATGGGTTTTAGAGGTTCTAAGAAGAATACTCCTTACGCAGCACAGATGGCAGCACAGGATTGTGCTAAAGTAGCATTTGACCTTGGTCTTAGAAAGGTTAAGGCATATGTTAAGGGTCCAGGTAATGGTAGAGAGTCTGCTATCAGAACTGTACACGGAGCTGGTATCGAGGTTACTGAGATCGTTGACGTAACACCACTACCACATAATGGTTGTCGACCACCTAAAAAGCGCAGAGTTTAATATTTTTTACTAATTGTTCTAATCTTTTGGTTTTGAATGATTGCAAAAAACCTCTCTGCAATCGCGGCTAGATATTAAGAGATTAGGGTACTAATTTTTAATAATAATGGCTAGATATATAGGTCCTAAAACTAGGATTTCTAGAAGATTTGGTGAAGCTATTTTCGGTCCAGATAAGGTATTGAGCAAGAGAACAAACCCTCCTGGACAGCACGGTGTAAACAGAAGAAAGAAGTCTTCTGAGTACGGTGTTCAGCTTAACGAAAAGCAGAAAGCAAAATACACTTACGGAGTGTTGGAGCGCCAGTTCCGCAACTTGTTTGACAAGGCTGCAAGAGCTAAAGGTATTACTGGTGAGATCCTACTTCAGCTTCTTGAGTGTAGACTTGATAACATTGTGTACCGTTTGGGTATCGCCCCAACAAGATCAGCTGCTCGTCAGCTAGTGTCACACAAGCACATTGTTGTAGACGGTCAGGTAGTTAACATCCCTTCATACTCAGTTAAGCCAGGTCAGGTTATCGGTGTACGTGAGAAGGCTAAGTCTCTTGAGGTTATCGAGAACTCATTGTCTGGTTTCAATCACGCTAAGTACGCTTGGTTGGAGTGGGATAACGCTTCTATGTCAGGAAAGTATCTACACATTCCTGAGAGAGCTGACATTCCTGAGAATATCAAGGAACAGTTGATCGTCGAATTGTATTCAAAATAATAATTAACGCATGGCTATACTCGCATTTCAGAGACCGGATAAGGTTATAATGTTAGAGGCGGATAGCTTTCATGGAAAGTTTGAGTTCCGTCCGTTGGAGCCAGGTTACGGTATTACAGTAGGTAATGCTCTGCGTCGTATCTTGTTGTCTTCTCTTGAAGGATTTGCTATCACTTCAATTAAGATCGCAGGTGTTGACCACGAGTTTGACGTGATTCCTGGAGTAATTGAAGATGTTACTAACATCATTCTTAATCTTAAGCAAGTTCGCTTCAAGAAAAAAGTGGATGAGTTTGAAGAGGAGAAGATTTCAATTAACGTATCTGGAACTGAGGTATTCAAGGCCGGCGACATTTCTAAGCACCTTACTGGTTTTGAGGTTTTGAACCCAGACTTTGTGATCTGTCACATTGATCCTAAGGCTTCGTTCCAAATCGATTTGAAGATCGGTAAGGGTCGTGGTTATGTTCCTGCTGATGAAAACAAGGTTAGCGGCTCTGAGATTGGTGTAATTGCTATCGATTCTATTTATACTCCTATCAGAAACGTAAAGTACACTGTAGAGAATTATAGAGTTGAGCAAAAAACTGACTATGAGAAGTTAATTATTGAGATACAAACTGATGGTTCTATCCATCCTAAAGATGCTTTGAGAGAGGCAGCAAGAATCTTGATTTACCACTTCATGTTGTTCTCAGATGAGAAGATCACTCTTGATTCTTCTTCTGACAATGATAATGAGGAATTCGATGAAGAGGTTCTTCACATGCGCCAACTCCTAAAGACAAAGTTGGTCGATATGGACTTGTCTGTACGTGCTTTGAACTGTTTGAAGGCTGCAGACGTAGAGACTCTTGGCGAACTAGTTGTATTCAACAAGACAGATCTATTGAAGTTCCGCAACTTTGGTAAGAAGTCGTTGACTGAGCTTGATCAGTTGCTCGACAACTTGAACTTGTCATTTGGAATGGATATTTCAAAGTATAAATTAGATAAAGAATAAATTATGAGACATAATAAGAAATTCAACCACCTTGGTAGACAAAAAGCTCATAGAGATGCATTGCTATCTAATATGGCTTGCTCTTTGATTAAAGCAAAGAGAATCAACACTACTCTAGCTAAGGCTAAAGAGTTGAGAAAGTATGTTGAGCCTCTTTTGACTAAGGCAAAGGACGATTCTACTTCTTCTCGTCGTGTTGTATTTAGCTACCTACAGGATAAGGAAGTTGTTAAGGAAATGTTCCAGGAGGTTGCTCAGAAGATCGCTAACCGTCCAGGTGGATACACTCGTATCATCAAGACTGGTTTCCGTCTAGGTGACGCTGCTGAGATGTGCTTCATCGAGCTTGTTGACTACAACGAAAACATGCTTAAGGGTGACGCTGCTAAGAAGCCTGCTAAGACTCGTCGTTCTCGTAGCAAGAAAGCTGCTGCTGAGACTACTGAGGCTGTTGAGGTTGCTTCTGAAGCTCCAGCAACTGCAGAATAATCTGAAAAGATTTTCTCAATATAAGAGAGTTGTTTGCGTAAGCAGACAACTCTTTTTTTGTTTGTAAATAACGTGTTTTGAACTTAGATAATACTGTTTAGTCAACTCTATATCTTTCAGCTGCTAAAATCAATTCGTTGGCTATCCTCTGTTTTAGATGTTTGGGTTCAATGACTTTTATATGTGGGCCATATCCAAGAATCTTACGTTCTAATTCGTGGTTGATTATAATTCTTAATCGAAAGATTTTACTCCCGTCTTCATTTTCCTTCTCTATCTCTTGTGTATGATGGAATGGCTTTGTCTCTACATACGGAGCTTGATTTGCCGACACCCATAATATAACAGTCTCTACTTTAGAATCAAGGTCTCGAGTCACTCCCACCATTTCTCCCAAATATGTTTCCGGATCAAAGATGGTGTTACTTGTATATTGATGTTTTTCGTCTTTTTTAATAGTTATGATTCTGTCTAACGCCAATGTCATAATGATATTCTTTGTAGACATTCCAATTAAAAACCATCTATTGTTGAATTCTTTAAGTATATAGGGCGAAATGTATAATCTCGATTCTCTTTTTGCTTTAAAAGATTTGTATTCGATTGCTAAAGCTTCTTTCTTTTTGATCGCTTCAAACAATGGACCTAGAAAATTCAAACCTTTAAGTTTTTCGTTTGTCTCTATAAACACAACTTTTTGATTATCTGTCTGACAGGTAATTTTGTCTTGCATACGTGTGAGAATATCCTCTTGCCCACTCATATTGGAGAATCCATTATAATGCTTTATGATTTCTAAAGCACTACTTAATTCATTTAGATCTTTTTGACTTAATGGAAGTTTTGTGATACTATAGTCTAGATCCTCATATGTATAGTATTTCTTGTTTTTTACAACGATTGGAGCATTATAACCAAGTTTGTCACTACGCATTAATTCTATGTCACGTTGTATTGTCCTTATACTGATTCCACAGATACCTTCTTTTTCAAGCAATTCTTTTTCACATGCTTCACGTAGATCTTCCAAAGTCCATGTTCGTTGTCTTCTTTGTAAGCAATTGTCTATTATGCGAATTCGCATCAGTGTGTTTCTATTTATTGGCATAGTGCAAAGTTTTTTACAAAAGTGCGAAAAATTATTTAAACTACGACATTAGATGGCGTAGTTGCTACGAATCTTTGCAGTGTAAATATTAAAACATTGTTAAAGTATGATTCAGAGAGAAATTATGGGTACAAAGTTGACAGCAAAACTTTGGCTCGACGAGGTTGAAGATTCTTGTATGGAACAGATTGTCCGTCTTGCTTCTCTTCCATACGCTTTCCATCATATCGCAATAATGCCTGATGCTCATACAGGTGTCGGTATGCCAATTGGTGGAGTTTTGGCGACAAAAGGAGTTGTTGTGCCTAATGCAGTAGGTGTGGATATCGGTTGTGGCATGTGTGCTGTACGCACTACTCTTAAGGCAAGTGAGTTGGAACGAAAGGATATTACGTCTGTAATGAGCTATATACGTAAAAATATCCCACTTGGTTTTGACCATCGAAAGACTCCTATGGATGAAAGCCTTCTGCCTGAGGCGGATTTTGACAAGTTGCCTTATTTGAAGAGTATGAAAGCGGCGATGCTTTGTCAGTTAGGAACACTTGGTGGGGGTAATCATTTTATTGAAATCCAAAAAGATGTTGCGAATGACGACGTGTGGATTATGATACATTCTGGCAGCAGGAATGTAGGTTTGAGCATTGCAAAACAATATGCAAAGATAGCCGTAGAATGGTGTTCTAAGTGGTATTCTGAAACTCAGCCTGGTTTGGAATTTCTTCCGATTGAGTTTGAAGAGGGAAAAAAGTATTTACGAGAAATGGAATACTGCAAACAATTTGCTTTGGCTAATCGTAAGGTGATGATGGACTTTATTATGGAAGGCTTCCGTCTAATCAAACCTGATGTGGAGTTTGGTGATCTCATTAATATTGCACATAATTATGTGGCATACGAGCATCATTTTGGAGAAAATGTGATTGTTCATCGAAAGGGTGCGACGCGTGCAAGAATGGGCGAAATAGGAATTATTCCAGGCTCTATGGGTACAAAGTCTTATATCGTGGAAGGTCTTGGAAATATTGAGTCTTTCGAGAGCTGTTCTCATGGTGCAGGTCGTCGTTTGAGTCGAGCAATGGCACGTGAAACTCTTTCATTGGAAGAGGAATGCCGTAAGATGGATGAAAGAGGAATTATACATGGTATGCGACGAGATGGTCTAGACGAGGCTCCTGGTGCATATAAGGATATCGATCGTGTAATGCAATTTGAGTCTGATTTGGTAAAACCTATTGTTGAACTATTGCCAATTGCCGTTATCAAAGGATAAGGTATTCGTATATATAAAAAAGAAGACGTGAATGCTCGCGTCTTCTTTCTTTTTGATAATTAACTGCTTATGATTCTGCTAAAATTGGTCGTTGTTATAAAACGCTCCTTCAAATTTCGCATTCTCAGCGAGTTAACTGTTGATTTTGAACTAAAAACACCTGTTTTATTCCTCTTTTTCTTTCTTTTTGAAGGTGTGTTTTACTCCAAATTGTGCTATTCCTTGTCCTCCAAAACCAAACTCTGCGAAGCCTCGCCAGTAGTGATTTCCGATTTCCAAACATACTGGTGATCCCTGGAAATATGCATGATGATATTTGCCTTCTGCATCTTCAAAATAATGTGAATAGAATTCTCTTTTTTCGAAGTTGAATCTTATACCTCCAGCTAATTTGCTATACATAGCAAAATGATTTTTCTTGAACCAGTAGAATGTTGCTTCCGGCATGACAAAGAGAATATATCTATCAAGTTCACCGATGTCGTGTCTGTAAAGAGCCCATTCTTTGCGTGGGTTCCCGTTGTAATCAATGCCATCTGTTGATTTGTATTTTTCTATGCCTTGAGACATTCTTAAATGATCATATCCAAGACAAACTCCAATGCCAAAATGTTTGCCTAAAGTGCATTCGTAGTGGATATTTAGATTGACTGGAAAGGAAGTTAGATGTTCTTCTGTTGTTTCGTAAGTGTCGTTAAGATATGGACTAGGTTGACACCAATCTCGGTCTGAGTGCTCATAGCTAAACTCATCTAAATATTCATAACTAAGTAATCCTCTGCCTATAGATAGACGGTGTTCCGGAGAGGCAAAACAACATAAGGAAACTAAAAAGCAACAGATTGAAATAAGGTTTCTTTTCATAAATTCTTCGATTTTAATGCTATACATAAATAAAAAAGGAGAACATTTCTGCTCTCCTTTGGTCGAGATGAAGGGATTCGAACCCCCGACCCTCTGGTCCCAAACCAGATGCGCTAACCGGACTGCGCTACATCTCGATTGCTAATTGATTGCTTTATTTCTCAATTGCGATGCAAAGGTAGCACTTATTTTTGTATCTGCAAATCTTTTGACGGATTTTTTGAGATAAAATATGCTTTTTCGCTTTTTTCTTCGATTTTTTTGTGGAAATGCTTGCAATTTCAAAATTAGTGTTTACTTTTGCAATCGTTTTGTTCCGGATTACATGACAGTGCAAATAATCGGAACGGATTAAACAGTATATTTTGAATGAAAATTTAGTCGGGGAAATGGCGATTAGGTTCATAATTTTGGTTTTATTATTTGTGTCGCAGTCCGCATTCGCTTATAAGTGGCAGAATGTCGACGGTGGTGTCTTTTATGTCTGTGGCAGCAATGGTGTGCAAAAGCTTCAGATGGAGGACCATTCTGATGTTAAAAGTGTTGAATTTCAACAGAATGGAAACAAACTCCCGTCTTCTGCATACTCAATTTCTGCTATCTATGCTGGAATGTCCGTTGATGCGGTGATCACTCTTAAGGATGGTAACATAGTGACAGAAACAATCGAAATCAAGGACGAACCGAGATGGACGCTTCGTGTAGACGAGGGTAAATCCCAACTTTGTAATGGAAATCCTGCTACTTTGAAAGCTGTAGTGCGTCAGGGAACAAGAAAAATTCATGCTGATTTATCATGGCAGAAAGACGGTGCGGAGGTTTCCACTGAAGAGTCTTTTTCAACTTCGATCGCTGGCTTGTATTCGTTGTCTGCCACAGCCTATGGTTGCACAAAAACGGTTGACGCGTCTGTCATTCCGTCGCCTACCCCTTCTATTTCTGGAAATGATGGCCTTTGTCTTGGTGAGTCTCTTACTTTGATAGCTTCCGATATGGATTCATATGAATGGGTCGGGGGTGAGACTTCTAATTCAGCGACTTTTTCTGCAAGTGGTGACTATTATGTGATCGGCACAAAAACGATTGGCAGGAATGTTTGTCGTGACACATTGCATTTCACCATCAAACCGAAGATGAGTGCGAACATCGAATTTGGAGGTGTCACAGCATTCTGTCCTGGCACCGTCGAAACGGAAATCTCAGCGGACCATGATTTGAAGGAATCTCAGATTGTTTCGTATGAGTGGAGCAGAGGCGGTGTCCATTTTTCTAATGATAAGAAAATAACGGTTACGGAAGAGGATAGATATCGTGTGGCGGTGAAGACGGTGGATGGTTGCAAATCATCGAGCGAGGTTGTCATTACTTCTATTGATTCTGTGGCTGACGTGGTGATTCCAAATCTTGTGTCGGAGATTTGCAGTGGTCACCAAACTACATTTTCTGCTGAAGGACCCGACCTTACATTTTTCGAATGGAAAGGATCCGGCATGAGTTTCGGAACGGGCGAAAGCCAATATGCTTTGTCTAAAGAGGGCGACTATAGTGTCGTTGGCTATACATCAAATGGTTGTAAAAGTAAAGAGTTTGTATTCCACATAACAGAAATTCAGAGCCCGACTATTTTTCTAGAATCTGTAATTCCTTGTGAAGGGGATGAGGAGGCCATTAGTTGTACTGTTACTCAGGGCTCTGAATTTTTTTGGATCTATCCAGATTCTATTTTAGGAAACACGTCTACTACTATAAATATTTCCCATTCTGGTCGTTATCGTGCACAGGTGAAGGATCCTGTAACTGGATGTGTAAGTGAAGCGTATACAGATGTGGAGTTTTTGCCTTATCCGGAGATTTCATTGATCGGAGATCTGTCGTTTTGCAAGAATGAAGGAAGTGTGTTGCAGGTCGAAGTGGATAATCGTTCCAACACAAAGTATAGATATTCTTGGCTCGACGCGAATGGAAAGGTGATTGACTCGGATTCTCTGGCAGTGTTGAAGAAGAGCGGTGATTATCAGGTGGTGGTGTCCAACTCTCACAATTGTGAGACACGCAAGGATTTTTCTGTAGTGGTGAATTCTGCACCAAAGTTGAAAGGTGACACGTTGAAGCTTCTTTGCGAAAACTCCACAGTTACGCTCACTGTGAATGGTGCGGATCATTATCAGTGGAGCAAGTTGGGAAAGAAAGTCGGCTCTGACAGTAATAAGTACAGAGCCTCAAGTTCGGGTACTTTCATGGTTGTTGGAACATCGGCAAACGGATGCAGCGATACTGCCAAAGTAAAAGTGGAACTGGCAGTCAAACCGGCTATTACGGATGTGGTGAAGCCTGCGTGCGGACCGACTGCGGGAATGATCGCTTTGGAGACGGATAAAAAATGTATGTTTAAGTGGCCAGACGGCTCTTCCGACTCTACTTTTTCTTTTACTTCAGCAGATACATACACTGTTGTGGTGACTGATAGCCTGTCTGGATGCCGTACAAACCATAAGGTGGAATCCGTGGTGAGAGATCTTCCAGTTGGTTCGATCACATCTTCGAAATTAGAGGCGTGTGAAGGTGATAGCCTGACAATCGAAGCCTCTTTTGTGGCTCAGGACGGAAATGTCAGATATACGTGGAATTGCACATCCGACACTTCACCGATGATAACTGTGAGGCAGAGTGGGAGAGTGGAGGTCACGGCAACAGACTCGTTTGGCTGTGTCGGCACAGCGGTTGCTGACGTGGTGATTCATGAACTGCCTCAGTTTGAAATCCAATCAGCAGATGTTGTTTGTGCGGATAGCACGGCTACACTTGTCGCACAGTCTGGATCAATGCTTTCCTACGTATGGCAAAATGGCTATGTCGGAGATTCCATCGTCGTCGACACTGCTGGAACATATATGTGTACCGCAACAGACACGAATGGATGTGTCGCGTCAAAAACGAAAAGCTTAATACTAAATAGTCCTAATATACAAATTTTCGGAAGGTCCGAGGTTTGTGTAGACTCTTTATCCTATTTATCAGTGAATGGTGATTTCCAACAGTTTTATTGGGACAATAAGGCTGTTGATACTCCATTCTATCGTGCTCATGCTGGTTTGGTGACAGTGGTGGGAATAGATAGCTTCGGATGCAAGGCGTATGCGGAGATTATGGTGAGTGAGAGAAGAAAACCGTTGTTGTCGGCTCCTGATACAGTGTCGTTTTGTGAACGTGGCATAGCCGATATACAGATTTTCTCAACAGATGCGGTCTCTTTTGCATGGGATGGTGAAAATTTGGCTGGGAACACTACGTCTACAGATATAGTGGGAAATCATTGGGTCGTCAGTTATGATTCGGCTGGATGTCCGTCGGACACATATATAGTGAATGTTCAAAAGATTTCTCTACCTAAATTGGAAATCGAAGGGAAGGGATATTTGTGTGGTATGAATGATAGTGCGACGCTTGTTGTCGACGTTGCTGATTGTGATCGTCTGCATTGGAACACTGGTGATACTGCCAGAAATATTGAAGTTTATCGTCCCGGAAAATATACGGTTGTCGGATATAATGGTTTATGTGTGTCTGACACTGCTGATTTTGAATTGACCAGGGCAACTTTGCCAAAATTGGATTTTGCGGATGGCAAGACAAAGTCGTTTTGCAAAGGTGATTCAGTATCATTTGAGGTGATACATTCTGAAGGAGTGAAGTTAAAATGGACAAAACGTTTGATAAATAACAACATTCATCTTGTTAATGCGGAAAGTTTTTATGTGGTGGAGGCGACGGACTCGTTAGGTTGTACGACTGTTGATTCAGTGTATGCCAAGGAGTCTCCGTCTCCATTTTTGTCTATTTCCGGAGATTCTGTTGTTTGTGAAAATGGAGAAATAGAACTGGTGGCGAATGGTGTGGAGTGTCAAAATATAATATGGAGCGACGGTAGTGCTAAGAAAACAATGTCTGTGGATAGTGCTGGTGTATTTTGGGCTGTCGGTTATGATAATATGGGTTGCCGTTCTGATACAGTGTATCATTATGTGAAACAACGAAGGAATCCGACTGTAGAAATCTCTGGGATAACACAGATCGCTTCTTCTCAAACTGCAACTCTTACAGCAAATGTAATTAATTCGGATAGCTCCGATTATCGCTATTTGTGGATGCCGGATCGTCAAACTTCATCTCAAATCACTATAGATGGAAATGATATAAATATGTATGCAAACTATTCTGTTACAGTGTATGACGAATATGGATGCTTTGATCATGCTGCAATTAGAGTGACTGCGTCAGAATTGTTTGTCGACGGTAAGTTTGATATTTGTGAAGGCGATTCGACTGAGGTTACTGTGTTTGCACCAGTTTCTAATTCATTTGTTTGGAGTGACGGAAGTATAGGAAGAAAGGCTGTTTTTAGAGAGTCAGGAACACATTATGTAGTGTCAACGTCGCCTGATGGAATCTCAGACACGGTTTGTTTTAATATAAATGTGCACATTAAACCATATTTGAAGATTACAGGAAATACATGGATGTGTGAAGGAGACTCATTAGTTTTGAAAGCATTGGCTATAGGTGTCGCTTCCGATACCACTAGAGACGAAACAGTTTCTTTGCAATGGAGTAATGGAAAGACGGATGATGAAATTTCGGTTTATAGTGGAGGAATATATTCCGTCGTGGCTACGGATAAATTCGGTTGTGAAAATGGGGATACAATCGAGGTTGAAGAATATGGTTTGCCGAAAATCACCATTGTTGGAGATGATACGTTAAGACGTGGGGAAACTGCGGTTCTGACTGCAACAGGAGGTAAGACGTATAGTTGGGGAACGGAGAAAAGGACAGTACCGTCTATTGAAATCACACACGGAGGACGCTATACAGTGACAGGCACGGATAGTGTAGGATGCTCAAATGTGGCGTTCAAGGATGTGGTGGAAATAGATGTTCCCGTTCCCCTTATTAACGAAAGTTCTGATGGTGGAGCTACGGTGTGTGAAGGAGACAGTGTATTATTGATAGCTTCTGGTGGAGATTATTATATTTGGGATGATGGCAGACGAAGACCTGAGATATATGCGAAAGAGAGCCGTATATATAAGGTGTCGGTTTGTCTCAACAATGGGGAATGCCGAAATGCTTCATTTGATGTCCGAGTGCTGCCGAGACCCAAAATAGATGTGATAGGAAAAATGCATATTTGCGACGGTGAAACGGCGGCACTGACTGTATTGCAGAAGTCTGGATCTAAACTTGTTGATTACAATTGGAGTAATGGGAAGAAAGACTCATCTGTGTATGTGACAGACACTTGCACATTGTCTGTGATTGCGAAAGATGAGAATGGATGTGCAAGTAACATGGCTGAAACAGTTGTGCATAAGTATGATGTAGACGATATGATAATTGATGGAGATTTTGATATTTGTGAAGGTTCAAGTGATGTGGCAATGGTGACTTTGCTGAAATCCAATGTAGTTAAATCTACGTGGGTTGATGAAAGTAACGGAGATACATTGTCTAATTCTAAAGAATTTGAGTTCACCAAATATGGGAAATATACAGTTTCTGTTGTTGATAAGAATGGTTGTAGAGGTCATAAACAGTTTGTAATCAATCAGAGAAGTTTGCCTAAAGTGGAAATCTTGGGAGCGGAAACTCCCGTCTGCAATAAACAATATGCAAGGTTGACAGCTATATCTGATTCGAAGTGCAAATACAGATGGAACACAGGAGATGAAGGAGCGGAGATAGATGTGACACAAAGTGGGGAATATGAAGTAGTCGCAATAAACGAGTATGGATGCGTATCATCCACGTCTACTGAATTGATATACAATGATATCCCGGATATGATAACGACAGGAAAATACCAAATATGTCCTGGCGAGAATATCGTGATTGGGGTTGCAGGAGCGGATGAATATGTATGGAGTGACGGAAGTGACAAAGATGAATGTCTCTTCACGGAGGCAGGTAATGGATATGTTATAGGTAAGGATGGGTATGGTTGTCAAAAGCGGATTGATTTCAAAATTGAAGAATTGCCAGTGCCAACTGTTTCTATTTCAGCCACACCGGCTAAAATCAGACGTGGGGATTCAGATGTCAGTTTGTCGTTGGACAGTGAAGATGATTTGGATGAGTGTGTTTTCATTTGGCTGATGAGCGACGGAGGAACTTCTTCGCAACAAAGTTTCAACTATACTTTTAATGTTGATGATGCCATGTCATTTTCTGCGGTGGCAGTGGTAGAGACAAAAGATGAATGCAAATTGCGTCTTCACACAACAATAGAAACAGAGTTTGTAATACCAAACACCTTTACTCCAAACGGGGATATGATAAATGATTACTTTATGAAGGGATATCATGTGGAGATAAAGGACAGGCATGGGATAATGCTTTTTCAGGGAGCTGACGGATGGAATGGTGTGTTGCCTAACGGAAAAATCACCCCCGACACATATTATTATATTGTGACGGATTCAATAGGTCAGAAACATTATGGATATGTGACGGTGGCAATGTAAAGGGATTGGAATCACAACAATTTTTGATTTAGAAGAATGTCTGAAAGATAGTAATGAGCGAAGCGATAGTAACCCGTGACGCAGTCTCGGGGATCAAAGAAAAATAGAATGTCTGAAAGATAGTAATGAGCGAAGCGATAGTAACCCGTGACGCAGTCTCGGGGATCAAAGAAAAATAGAATGTCTGAAAGACAGTAATGAGTGAAGCGATAGTAACCCGTGACGCAGTCTCGGGGATCAAAGAAAAATAATAAACTGTCTGAAAGACAGTACTAAAAGAAAGGAGAAATATATGAGTCATATCAGTTTAACATATCATATTGTATGGCGTACAAAGTTTAGCCATCATACTATCAATGTGGAACATGAAAGAGATTTCTATGCATATGTATATGGATTTTGTAAAAGAAAGAAATGTACTCTTTATCGTATAAACTCAATGCCTGATCATGTACACATGTGTTTGGAATTAAACCCAACAATAGCATTGAGTGATTTTATGAAAACACTCAAACAAGAGACATCGAAATGGATGAAAGAGCATAGAGAATGGTTTCCATTGTTTGAAGCTTGGGGAAATGGTTATGTTGCATTTACTTATTCTACAGATGCAAGAAGTAATTTGATAAACTATATTCGTAATCAGAAGGAACATCATAGGAAGGTGGGTTTTCAAAAAGAAATTGATAAGTTACTGATTAAATTCAAATTAGATCCTAACAATAATAGATTTCTTGATGATTGATATGGTATTGTCTTACAGACATGAGTCCCGACCTATAGCTCTTCCTGAGACTTCGTCAATACCTGAGACTTCGTCACAGGTTACTCTCGCTTCGCTCGGCATTGTCTTACAGACATGCGGTGATCCTGGTATACCTGAGACTTCACCACAAGACGAGCTCGCTTTACTTGGTAATACTTTTTGATGTATAGCCTTTATAATTAACTATATATGATCATTTAACAGATACAAAAAAATATGTTTAGATTATTTGGTGTGATTTTTTCATTATTTTATACTTTAATCATATCGGCCCAGACAGATGCCAATGCCTTACATTTCTGGACGGACAGATCTCCGTTTTCTCCATCTTACCTTGTGCCGATGACTCATGCTTCATTGCTCGGACGTATGCAACAGGTGGGGTACGAAGGTCAGCCATTGTCGTTTTGGGGATGTTTCAGTCAATATAAACCGAAATTGAGATCGTTGTTTGGACTCAAAACGCAGTTTGATCTGGCAGGTTATACATCTACGGTGAAGATTGACGGCAATTATATTTTCAGTCTCGGTTCCGATGACGATAGGGTAAATCTTGGTTTGGAAGGAGGTGCGGTGGTCCAGCAGAAGGATGTGAATAAGATTTCAGCCGACGATATGGACGACGCATCTCTGTATGACAGCAATGAGGTGAATCCAAATTTCAGTTTTGGTGTGGAGTGGGTACATAAACGACGGATTGTAGGCACAGAAGATGGCGAGACCACCGTCGGCATCTCAGCTAAAAATATGGAGGATTGGCTGACACGTCAGGATAGGAGAATCACCGTCAATGCTTTTTATCTTTATGGGTCATACCGTAGACCGACGTTGAGACGGCTTCATTTATACACAGGTGGAATGGTGCAGTTGTATGATTCCGACCGTCTGCAGGGAGAAATTCACGTCGCACTGATTAAAGCGAAGAATAAGGAAGTCGACGCATGGGCTTGCGGCGTCAGTTGCCGACATAGTCTGATAGGCAATGGTTCCACTGATCTGATTATCAATGCTGGAGTGGCTCTTGGTGACCGTCTGTATTTAGGATATAGTTTTGATTTTGTGGTGCATGGAGACTTCGCGTCGCCATTCTCATCTCATGAAATGATTCTGGAATATAAGTTTAAGGACAAGCGATGTTATGCCGACAAATCAACATATTATTTGATGGGAGGAAAATGACAAATTATATAACGTCTACGACGTAGAAAATCGCAATCCGAATAATTATTTCTACCGATATGTAACGCCTACGGCATAATGTGTTGCATTTCAATTTCTACGACGTATGATTTCCCTAATTTATCATTTTTAATTTCGCATTTCTAATTTTATTTCATTCCTCTTGCCTCTTTCACAACATTCCAGGCTTGGTTGATCTGTTTCATTGTTTCTGTTGCTTGGCGGATAGCTTCGTCGCCCAATGAGGAAACTTTATCAGGATGATACATTATTGCCAGTGCACGGTAGGCTTTTTTTATTTCCGCATCTGACGCATCGCCTGCCATACCAAGAATGTCATAAGCGTCACTCACTGATATTCCATTGAATTTACGATGATTAGATTCGTTTGAACTTTTTGAATCATTGGAACTATTGGATTTGTCATAACTATTTGAACCATTGGAATTTTTTGAATTCCTCTTATTTGAATATGATTGTTGCGACTTCTTGTTCTTTTGTTGGTTTTTGTTATTGAATTTAGATTTGATTGTTCTGTAATCATTTTGGGAAACATGTAAGTTTTTCCTGATAACTTGAATTACAGAACATTCGGTTTGGGCGAAATCCTCGTCGGCATATACCACAGCCATAAGGTTCTTGATAAGTTCTAATTTATCGTAGAGACGGAGTCGTTTTTCAATATGTTTACAGATGGCTTCAATGTCATAGTTGTTACCGAGGATGGTTTTTAACTGTTGAAGGGCTTCTTTTTGTTCCTCTTCTGTGTAGTATTTGCGTATTGCGTATTTGACACAGTCTAGCTCGCAGCTCATATTTCTCCCGTCTGCTTTCATCACCTCTGCCAACAGAACAAGAATGCAATATCTGGTGTCGTATTCCGCATAAGGATCTGATTTGGCGTTTGATGATTTCGTCTGATTGTAGCATCCTTGTTTGTATTTGTTTATGAATATTTTTTTTGTCCTTTCATATTCTTTATGTGAAATGGATAAATGTGTTACGACATTTTGGATTATATATTCCTCAATGTAGCTAAAACATCCGTCAGCGTATGCCAGCGTCATCAGTTCCATGAGCAGTTCTGATTTTGCGGTTTTGTTGAACTTTTTGTTGATGCTGTTGCAGAATTTGTCTATTTGTATATAATCTTTGTGGATGATTGATTTGAATTTGTTAAACGCATATTCCTGTTCTGATTCAGTTTTGTAATATCTGCGGATGGTAGATTTCACTGCGTCTAACTCGCATTTCAACATTTTTTCGTCTGCCTTCATTATTTTTGCGAGCAAAACGAGAATGCAAAATTTGTAGTCGGATGTATCAATATCTTCGTCGTTATATTCGTCTTCATCAGTCAATAATACGGCAGATACAATTAGTATGATAATCGCAAGGATTAATGTGATGCCTTTATACGAGGTGGTTGAGGCTTCAATTAATATAATTAAGATAAAGAGTGAAATCCAAAGTATTAAGACGATACCTACACGGAAAAATTTGTTTGTCATGATTATGTGTTTTTGCAAATATACGACAAAAATAAAAATGTGGATTTATTTATGATTGTAGATCCATTTCCAATTTCGTATTTCTAATTTTATTTCATCCCTCTTGCCTCTTTTACCACATTCCAGGCTTGGTTGATCTGTTTCATTGACTCTGTAGCTTGGCGGATAGCTTCGTCGCCCAATGAGGAAACTTTATCTGGATGATACATTATTGCCAACGCACGGTAGGCTTTTTTGATTTCCGCATCTGGGGTATTCTCACTCACTCCAAGAATGTTGTAGGCATTATTGACAGAACTGTCGTTGGGGATACGGCTTTCGTTATGGTTGTCGTCCTCGTCTTTTGTCTTTTTATTATTGTTTGATTTGGAGGATGACTTTTTTGATTTAGACGAATTCGACTGTTTGTTATGATTCTTTTTCTTCTCTTTGAGTAATACCTTGAAATACAAAAAAATATTTTTGTATTCCGCACGTGAGATGTTCAGATTATGTCTGATTTGGGTGAATGTGAAATCCTCGATATTGGAGAATATATCGTCAGAATAAGCCACTTCCAACAACTTAATGAGAAGATCTGATTTGGCGGAAAAATCGAATTTCTCGTTGATGCGACGGTAGATTTCATTAATGTCGTAGTTGCCCTCCAGGATAGTTTGAAACTGTTTGAGAGCCGCTTTCTGTTCATCTTCCGTCTTGTAAAGTTTACGTATTGTTGCCTTGACACAATCCAATTCACAAGTCAAGTTTCTGCCGTCGGCTTTCATCATCTCTGCGAGCAAAACAAGAATGTAATAATTGAATTCAGATTTGTTTTTTGATTTGTTCCCGCTTTTGTCGTAGTAATTATATGATGAATTTTCGCTGAATCCTGTGTATCTGAATGACTCTTCTTTATAGCATCCACAATCGTTTTTCTCCTTGAAAATGGCATTGATGCTTTTGTATTGTGTTTGCGTTATATTCAGTTTTTCTACGATGAATTCCAATTTTGAATTCTCGACGCTGCGAAGATAGTTGTCTGCGTAAGCCACTTCCAGCAACTCCATGATGATCTCAGATTTTGCAGCATAGTCGAATCCTTTGTTGATACGGTTAAGAATCTCGATTAATGGGATGTCGGTTTTGTCAAGAATCGACTGGAATAATTTAAAAGCGGCAGTCTGTTCACCTTCTTCTTTGTAATATCTACGTATTGTAGACTTTACACTGTCATACTCACAGCTCATCAGTTTGTCGTCGGCTTTCATCACCTCTGCCAGTAATACAAGGATGCAATATTTGAAGTCAGATTCGTAATTAAACTTTGGATTCTCTGGAGTCTTGTTGATAGACTTCACAATTATGATTCCAAATATGATTATGATAATCAGCGGCATCCATGCCATGATAAAGGAGACGCTGTCAAGCAGAAATTTTTCAAACATGATCAAATATTTGTTTGTCACAAATATACAATAAAAATATAAATGTTAAATGTGGAATACAAACAAATTCCCGACATACATGTAACGTTTACGATGTAGAAATTTAAGCATTTCTGTTTGGTATGACGGGGGGATTATTTGTTTGATAATGTTGAATCGCTATCTTTGTGACATATTAATTATTTAATCGACGCTGCATTATGAAATTTCGTCTATTCTATATAATGATATTTTTGATGACGTTTCTGTCTCCATCATTGGCTCAAAACTCATTCATTGAGTACGTGTTTTCGGATGGGACGAAGGAAAATGAAACCATTGGCTTGGAAAGAATTCGTTTCAATTGGAGTCATTGTCGAGAGTCTTTGTATAGGATAAAAAACATTATTATAGAAAATGTCTTTGATAAAAAAGCTAATGTGCTTGGTCCAAAAGGAATGAGTGTAACGCCAGAGTTGATTATATATTTTGAGGCTGGAGAGCCAATAGGTGGGGGTGGCCCATTTCCTTATGGATTTATTGACCCTCCTGCTCCTAATATTTATGAAATATTAGAAAAAAAAGAAAATAATAATGGAACAGTGACTATTCAAATTAAGGGAAGTTACTCTGGATTAGCATACTATAAAGGAAAGCGAATGTCATCCCTCTCAGGTCGCATCACTTATCCTAAATTCAGAAATATTTCATCGAAGATTTTAAGTGAAGAATTGACGGAGAATCTGAAACCGTTTTCTTTGGATTCTTTGTATTCATCTGGTGACGCATGTGTGAGACTGATTTCTCCATCATATGATGAAACTGCCAAGAAGGCTAATCTGACTGATTTATCTATTGAACGTGTGACTGTCGTGAATAATCTTAAACGACTCGGATATTCATTGGTCAGCCAGAAAGGGGAGTTCCCGTTAACTTATCGTAAAGAAGGAGAACCCGACGTAAGAATGTATGAAACTTATATTGAGATTTGTTTTTAGGGCTGTCGGAATAAACAAATATATATTACTGGCATGAAACTCCTACGACGTAGAATTTTCCTGATTTATCATTTCTAATTTCGCATTTCTAATTTTATCTCATTCCTCTTGCCTCTTTCACCAGTTCCCAGGCTTGGTTGATCTGTTTCATCGACTCTGTAGCTTGGCGGATAGCTTCGTCGCCCAAAGAGGAGACTTTATCCGGATGATATATTATTGCCAAAGCTCTGTATGCTTTTTTGATCTCTGCGTCTGACGCATTGCTGTCGACCTTGAGGATATCGTATGCGTCATCCACAGTAATCCCGTTGGATTTGTGACGTTTGTTGTTTTGGGATTTAGATTGACCGCTGTTGCCACTTTGATTATCGCCTTGCTTTTTGTTTGGGTCGTATTCCCCTTGGTTATATTTCTTGCTGAATATGTTTTTGATGCTTTTGTATTCTTTTCTGGAAATATTCAGTTTGGTCAGTATGTTTTGGATGGTTGTGTCTTCGATCTTTGTGAATTTGTTGTCAGCGTATGCCACCGCCAGCAACTCCATGATAAGTTCTGATTTTGCGACATAGTTGAACTGCTTGTTTATGTTGTTGTAGATGGTGCTTATTTTATGGTTGCTTTTATTGTTGAGTATAGATTGGAACTCTTTGAGAGCGGCTTTCTGTTCGTCTTCCGTCTTATAATATCTGCGGATTGTGGCTTTGACTCTGTCTAGCTCGCATACCATATTCTTCCCGTCTGCTTTCATCATCACAGCGAGTAAAACAAGAATGCAGATTCTGTAATCTATTTTGTCGTTTTCGTCTGAATCTTGCTCGTAGTTTGCTTTTCTGTTTTTTTTCTTCTTGTTATTCCTGTTGTTGGTCCTGTTGCTGCTGGTCCTCTCCCATTCGGTTTTGTCAGACTTACTATTATAATCATCGTTGTGGAAACGTCTGTCATTAGAACTTTCTTTTTTTTCGCTTTTTTTGTCTTCCTTGGAAAAAATCAGAAAAATTCCGAATCCAAACAATATCAATCCTACTAGTACACCCAAATCTTCACTGTAGGAAATAAAGAGAACTCCTACCAAAATGCAGGATATACCCCAAAGTAGGTTGAAAACAAATTCTGAATGTTTCATCTTCTTTCTAATTCCGATTATTATGTTTGGCGTTTACTTAATTCCTCTTGCCTCTTTCACGACGTTCCAGGCTTGGTTGATCTGCTTCATCGACTCTGTTGCCTGGCGGACAGCTTCGTCGCCCAATGACGATACTTTATCCGGATGATACATTATCGCCAGTGCTCTGTATGCTTTTTTGATCTCTTCGTCTGATGTATTCTCGCTCACTCCAAGAATATTGTAGGCTTCTTGTTCTTTAATGGTTATTACCCTTGTTGTTTGATCGTAGCTTTCATTTTGGTTGCCGTTTGATTTTCTCGACTGCTCGGTCTTCTTATATCTGTAGTATCCGTCTTGACGCTTCTTCATGAAGAGAGCGTAGATCCTTTGGTATTCCTGTGTGGAGATCCCCAACTGGTTTCTGATTTGTTTGATTACAGGTTTTTCCTTATCATTGAAATCGTCGTCGGCGTATGCCACCGCTAACAATTCCATGAACAACTCCGTCACACCTACATCGTCGAGTTGATCATTGATAATGTTGCAGACATCATGTATGTTATTTCTTGTTTTTAGAATAAGTTGGAATTGTTTAAGAGCCGCTTTCTGTTTACTTTCACTTCTATAATATCTGCGGATTGTAGATTTTACACTATCCAATTCTCTGGATTTCAGTTTCCCGTCGGCTTTCATCACCTCTGCAAGCAACACAAGAAGATTGTATTTGAAGAGTTTCTCTTCTTCGTCATTTTCTTCGTCATCTTCTTTGTTCGCATCGTTATTGAATGTGTCCTTTTCATTATTATCTGATTCCTTTTTCTCGTAAACTGCAAAAAGGACGATGCCAAATCCGACGATTGTGGCATAAATGCTATTAAAGAATAATCCTAATATAATTCCGAAAACACTTCCAAATATGAGAAATGCGATTAGCGATCTTTTTGTCATGACTCTGTATTTTGTTACAAATATATGTGGATTGTCGACATAAAATGTCCACTTACGTAGATTTTTCCTAATTTATCATTTCTAATTTCGCATTTCTAATTTCGCATTTCTAATTTCGCATTTCTAATTTCGCATTTCTAATTTCGCATTTCTAATTTCGCATTTCTAATTTTATTTCATTCCTCTTGCCTCTTTCACGACATCCCAGGCCTGGTTGATCTGTTTCATTGACTCTGTGGCTTGGCGGATAGCTTCGTCGCCCAATGACGATACTTTATCCGGGTGATACATTAATGCCAGGACACGGTATGCTTTTTTGATTTCTGCGTCTGACGCGTTGCTGTCGACTCTGAGGATTTCGTATGCCTCATTTACAGAAATGTTTCCGGATATGCTGTGGTTTGAATTAGATTTTGAATATCCGTTATCTCTGTTCTTATTTTCGTTTTTCTTTTTATTCTGTTTTTTATCCTGTGATTTATTGTAGTAGCTTTCTTTATATTCATTGCGATTTTCATCATAGTTAAACTCTCCCTGTTTGTATTTTTTCTTGAAGATATTTTTGATGCTTTTGTATTCTTCCCGAGAGATAAACAGATTAGTCACAATCTTATTTATTGTCGACGCTTCAATCTCGCTGAAGTCGTCGTCGGCATAAGCTACAGCCAACAGCTCCATGATAAGCTCTGATTTGGCGGCATAGTCGAAATTTTGATTGATGACGGTGCAAATTTTGTTTAGGTTGGGTTTATTTTGGTTGTTGAGGATGGATTGAAACTTTTTGAGAGCGGCTTTCCGTTCTTCTTCCGTCTTATAATATCTGCGGATGGTGGCTTTCACTTTGTCCAACTCGCATTTCATCTGTTTCCCGTCTGCTTTCATCACAGCGGCAAGCAGTTGAAGGATGACATCTCTGAATTCTGTATTATATTTTTCTTGTTCGTACTTATTCTTAAAGAAATTCAGAATATTTTCTGAGACACCCAGATGATTGGCGATAATTTGTATTTCATTTTCCTCGCTGAACCATCCATCTTCTTGCAAAATGTCGTCGGCGTATGCCACAGCCAGCAATATATCGATAAGTTCGGATTTGGCTGTGTAGTTGAATCTGAATTGTTCGTTTATTGATCTGCAAATCTCGTAAAGATCATAATTTTTAAATTTGTTAATGTCGTTTAGGATAGACTGGAATTGTTTGAGTGCTGTTTTTTGGTCTTCTTCAGTGATGTAGTATTTGAATATTGCCGACTTGACGATATCCAGCTCACATTTCATTTGTCTCCCGTCGGCACACATCACTCTGGCGAGCAGGACAAGAATGGCATATCTGTAGTCGGATAGTTTTTCTTGGTCGGATTTTTTTTCATTGTCAGTGGATAAAAATATATATCCTATTATTCCTATAATAATAAATAGGGAACCAAGAGCAACCTTGACATTTATGATAGCCAGTAGACCTCCGCCTATTAATGCTATAATCCCCCAAATTTTTTTGTCATCCATAATTTAATGTACCGACATTTAAATACTTACTGCATCATTTAGCATTTCTAATTTGATGTGTAAATGCCGAAGCATAGATCCGATTCACCACAATTTAGCATTTTGCATTTCGCATTTCTAATTTCTAATTTTATCTCATTCCTCTTGCCGCTTTCACCACATCCCAAGCCTCGTTGATCTTTTTCATAGATTCTGTCGACTGGCGAACAGCCTCCTCACCCAATGCCGCTGCATTGTCAGGGTGGTATTTCATGGCCAGGACACGGTATGCTTTTTTGATTTCCGCATCAGACGCATTACCTGCTACACCAAGAATGTCGTATGCTTCATTTACTGAAATGCCGCTGGATCTGCGGTAATTGTTGCTGTTTGAATTAGAGTTGGAATATCCGCTGTTGTAACCGCTGCTATTTGAGTTGCTGCTGCGGTTGTAGCTAGAATCGCTGTTACGATTATAGCTATTGCTGCTTGAACCGCTACTGCTGTTGTTGTATTTACTTTCGTTATTGTTGTTGTAAGACGACTGCTGAGATCGCTCTCCGTTATAGTATCCTTGCTTGTACTTTTTCATGAAGAGCATGTAGATACTTTTATATTCCTGAGAGGTGATATTCAGATTCTTTATGATTTTTTGAATAATTGCCTCTTCGGTGCTGTCTAGATGGTCGTCGGCATAGGCAACCGCCAAAAGCTCCATGATGAGCTCAGATTTCGCGATGTAGTTAAGACGTTTGTTGATGCTGCTACATATTGCTTCAATATTATGTTTGTTGTCGAGAATAGTCTGGAATTGCTTGAGCGCAGCTTTCTGCTCATCTTCATTTTTGTAGTATCTGCGTATTGTGGCCTTCACTCTGTCTAATTCACAACTCATCAGTTTGCCGTCTGCCTTCATCACCTCACCGAGCAACACAAGAATGCAGTATTTGAAGTTGTTCTCGCCCATATTGCTGTCTTCATCGAAATCTTTGTCGTTCTTGTTATTATCGTCGGAGAAGACAATTCTTCCAAGCACGAAGCCGATGATGGCACCCAATGGACCACCAAATATAAAGCCAATGCAACCAGCAATAAATGTCTTTTTATTCATAATTTACAATTTTGTTACAAATATACTAATTTTGTTAAAATCTGAAAATATCAAAGTTCCCTAAAAAAAACTATGAAATGCCACATTTTTTAAATTGCTGAAAAACAGTCATATTTCCAAAACCTTTAACATTTATTTGTTATTGAAAGCAGAAAAAAATGAAATATTATAATCCATTTTGAACATTAAACACTATCTTTGAGCCCGAAGAAAAAAATAGAGTATTTTTTGAAAAAGTAAAAACGATATGAAAACAGTTATTAAAATATTCGCTGCATTGACTATGTTGTTCGCGACAAGTTCTTTTGTGGCAGCACAGAATTCTTTGGTAAAACACATTAATCAGGATGAGTTCCGTGCACAAATTTGTGATTTTGTTCAGAGTGCTACTTGGCAGTACAAGGGTAAGAAACCATGCGTGATAGACTTTTACGCTACTTGGTGTGGACCTTGTCGTACAATATCCCCGTTTTTGGATAAATTGTCGGTAAAGTATAAGGATCAGATCGATGTCTACAAGATCGATGTAGATAAGAACAGAGACTTGGCTCAGGCATTCGGAGCAACAAGTATTCCGCTTTTGATTTTTGTCCCAGTGAATGGTGAACCTCAGGCAAATAGAGGAGCATTGCCAGAAGCAGAGTTGGAAAATGCAATAAAAACGGTTCTTTTGAAGAAATGAAAGGTATAATTTTGGCGGGTGGCAGTGCTACTCGCCTTTTCCCATTATCTAAAGCCATAAGCAAGCAAATTATGCCTGTTTATGACAAGCCAATGATTTATTATCCTTTGTCAACATTGATGTTGGCGGGAATCAAGGAAGTTTTGATTATCTCCACACCGAGAGATTTGCCGATGTTTGAGCAGTTGCTTGGAGACGGTAAGTCGCTCGGAATGCGTTTTGAATATAAGGTGCAGGAAAAACCTAATGGTTTGGCTCAGGCATTTGTCCTTGGTGAGGAATTTCTTGCAGGCGACGATGCTTGCTTAATCCTTGGCGACAATATGTTCTATGGCCAAAACTTCTCATCTATGCTTAAAAAAGCCGCACAGATCAAGTCTGGTGCGATGGTTTTCGGATACTATGTAAGGGATCCAAGAGCTTACGGAGTGGTTGGCTTTGATGAAAATGGCAATGTCACTTCATTGGAGGAGAAACCAGCACATCCTAAAAGTAATTATGCGGTGCCCGGACTATATTTCTATGACAGCACCGTCTGCAAAAGAGCAAAAGAACTTAAACCCAGTGCGAGAGGTGAGTATGAAATCACGGATTTGAACAAGACATACTTGCAGGAAGGTACTCTTAAAGTTGAATTATTCGGTCGTGGATTCGCATGGCTTGATACAGGTAATTGTGATTCTTTGCTGGAAGCTTCCAATTTTGTTGAAACAATTCAGAACCGTCAAGGTTTTTATGTGGCTTGCATCGAGGAGATTGCATGGCGTAATGGTTGGATTTCTGATCAGGAATTGTTGGAACTTGGAAATAGTTTGAAGCAGACAAAGTATGGACAGTATATCATATCGTTGGTTAACAATAATTTTGATTGATAAATAATTATGAACTATATTGAACAGTCGGTTAAAGGAGTGTTTGTAATAGAGCCTAAAGTGTTTGGTGATAGTAGAGGCTATTTTTATGAGTCGTTCAAGCAAGCGGAGTTTGATGAACATATCGGTCACCATGTTGAGTTTGTTCAGGAAAATCAATCTAAATCGTCAAAGGGAGTGTTAAGAGGACTCCATTATCAGAAGGGAGACGCTTCACAAGCTAAACTCGTGCGTGTAGTCAAGGGCTCGGTTCTTGATGTGGCGGTGGATATAAGAAAATCTTCACCTACATTCGGAAAATACGTGGCTGTCGAGTTGAGTGAGGAAAACAACCGTCAACTTTTTATTCCACGTGGATTTGCCCATGGTTTTTTGGTGTTGAGTGATGAGGCTGTTTTTACTTATAAGGTGGACAATGTATACGCTCCACAGGCAGATGCGGGCATCATGTATAATGATCCACAGGTTGGCATCGAATGGCCTAAGTTGGATTGCGAATTTTTATTATCGGAAAAAGACACAAAGCATCCTTTGTTGAAAGACGCGGAGGTGTTCTAATATATTTGTATCGGGAATATGAATATTTTTGTAACAGGAGGAAACGGCCAGTTAGGCAACTCTTTCAGAAAGATATCTGCTAATTATCCACAGCATAGTTTCACTTTCACTGATATGCCGGAAGTGGATATCACGGATTTGGAATCTTTACGTACAATATTGAAAAACGCAAAAGCTGATGTCATCATCAACTGTGCTGCATATACAGACGTCAACAAAGCAGAATCGAATGAGGATATAGCTCATAAGATTAATGCGGTTGGCCCTGGTAATTTGGCTATTGTTGCCAAAGAGATGGGTGCTAAATTTGTTCACGTCTCTACAGATTATGTCTTCAATGGCAAGGGAAACACACCTTTGAAGGAGAGTGACCCTACGTCTCCACTAGGAGCTTATGGAAGAACAAAATTGAGCGGTGAGACAATTGTTAAAGAGGTCGGTTGCGACGCTGCGATTGTCCGCACAGCATGGCTTTACAGCGAGTTCGGAAATAATTTTGTGAAGACGATGATTCGTTTGGGCAATGAGCGTGAAGACGTTTCTGTTGTCTATGATCAGGTCGGAACACCAACATACGCCACAGATTTGGCTGAGGCAATCATGCATTTGGTAAACAAAGGTATCAAGGGATGCGAGGTTTACCATTATACTAATGATGGAGTTGCAAGTTGGTTTGATTTCACAAAGGCGATCTTCAAATTGGCAGGTTGCAAGGCCAACCTTCATGCGATAGAGAGCTATGAATATCCTACACCTGCAGAGCGTCCTGCCTACAGTGTGTTGAGCAAGAGAAAGATAGCTGAGGCTGGAGCGTCAGTCCCATATTGGACAGACTCTCTTGAAAAATGTATGAAAATTTTATTAGCAAAATAATCATGTTTAAGACGAACGAGTATTTCGACGGCAATGTAAAGAGCATTGCGTTGGAGAGTGCAGAAGGCCGTGCCACTATTGGTGTTATGGCAAAAGGAGAGTATGAGTTTGGAACATCAACAATTGAAATCATGACTGTGACATCAGGAAAGTTGGAAGTGTTGATGCCAGGAGAGACAGAGTGGAAGACATATAAGAAGTTTGAAACTTTTGTCGTAGAGAAGGGAGTAAAGTTCCGTTGTAGAGCGACGGAAGACACGCCGTATTTGTGTTTGTATAAGTAAAATTAGTATCTTAATGAAAGGAAGACGCGAGCAATCGCGTCTTTTTTTTGTTTTTCCATCGCCGACGGCGGGTCTTTATAATTCGTAATTCATAATGCATAATTCGTAATTGTTGGGAAAATCCACGCATCTGGTGAATCCAACCCTCGTAGAGACGCACGGACGTGCGTGTCATGATTAATTCATAATTCATAATTCGTAATTCGTAATTGTTGGGATATTATCCATCGGTCGGAATTTCCAGAGAGATGATGAATCCCCCAATTACGCCGTCAGACGTTAAATGTTGGTAGGAAAAATATGATGACGGATTCCCCACATTCCCCCGTTTAGGGGTTATATGATATGCCGAGGACCGATTTGTTTCGCATTTTCATTTATGATTTCGCATTGATGTGAGGATTTAATTCGCAAATCATAATGCATATGATATGATTTCCCATAAAATTTCATCTATATCATGTATGCGAAAAAATAAATTCCATGTTCGGATGCCAAAGACGCGGCAAATAGACGTCACTACGGTTAAAAATTGTTAAAATTTACTTGACGCAAAATCAGCGTCTTATGAACATTTATCAAAAATAATTGTCAAAACGCTTGCGCAGTACGGAAATCTGCTATACTTTTGCACTCGCTTTCGGGAAGGAACGACACTGAAGCCGAAACGG
>SUXE01000019.1 GCA_015061115.1 Bacteroidales bacterium
GTTGATGGTTAGAGGTTAGAGGTTAAAGGTTGATGGTTAGAGGTTAGAGGTTAAAGGTTGATGGTTAGAGGTTAGAGGTTAAAGGTTGATGGTTAGAGGTTAGAGCGGTAATCTCGTAGAGGTGCACGGACGTGCGTCTCATCTGACATATAAATAACGGACACGTGTCAAGACATACAAACCAACAAACATGAAAAAATTTATTCTAATTATAGGATGTAGTTTCATCACGCTATGTTCCTTTGCCACAGGACAGACTAGCGGATACTACAACCGTATAAAAAAAGATGTTGAGCAGATAGCCGCCGAATTCAAATTCCAATACGATTCTATAATTGTATTTTCTAACGACAGTCGTCATCTAATAATTACCAATAAGAATATTTACGACGAAGGAAAATTGTTAGGACTTGAAATGTTCCAAGGAAGGACCGTAAACGACACATTAATATTTGAAAAATTCGATGAAACCGACAGCAACTTGCCATGCACTTTTTCAAAAGAAGTATTCAAACTGAACACATCCTTCAAATGCAATTTTGAAGAAGATAAAGACTATCTTGAACAGGTAGACAAAACATTAAATGTATTATCCATTATTGAAAATGGAAATGTGAAATGCAAACATATATTAGAACAAAAATGCAAAATTGATAATAAATACGACCTAAAAGACGATATAGTCGGCTATGCTATTTTATTGTTTCTCTATGCAGATGGCAAAGACAGAGAAAGAGTAATAATCAAGCCATAACACTAAATCATTTAAGCAATTCATATAATCTGCACGTTGTAAATAAAGCATACTAAACACACGCTAACCGTATGCTTTGTCACAAATCCAGTTTGCAAGAAACATCAAAAAAAATCCGAACACTTACGTGTCCGGATTTTTATATATTGAGAATCTATTGATTACTCTTCGTTCAAAGAGAATCTCTTTATGCAGATATATAATCTATTATTCTCTACGTAATTCTTCAAACAAAGACATCCACTCCTTTGCTATAAAATCCAAATCAAAACTTTTTGATTTTTCATAAGCATGCTTAGCCATTTCTCTACGTTCTTCATCATGTTCAATCATATAATTAATTCTGTCGGCCAATGCCACGTAATCATTCGGTTCAACAAGAAAACCTTCAACACCATTTGATACAAGTTCCTTTGGTCCACATGGGCAACTATATGACGCGACAGGGACACCTGCAGCAAAAGCTTCCACAATTGCCAAAGAGAATCCCTCAAAAACAGATGTCAAAGCCAACAGTGAGGCATTAGAATACTCATTTATCACATCAGCAGAGTATCCTTTCAAACAGGCTGTTTTGAGATGCAAAGAATCTATCTTATTCTGGAGTTCAACCTTCAAAGCTCCGTCACCCCAAATAAACAATTGCCAATCCGGATTCTTTTGTTCGACAATCGACCAAGCATCCAATAATGAAGAGAAATTTTTCACAGCAGCCAAACGGCCAACAGCCATTACAATTTTTTCATTCTGCGTAGATACTTTCGATGGTTTAGATATTATAGGATTATGAATCGTCGTAACATTATCATGGTTAACATCCCAAGAAGTTTCTCTATCTTCATGTGTTTCCACAACGATTTTATCATATGCTTTAATTTTCCAATTATAATCGTACCACTCTACAAATCTTGCCTTCACTCTTGAGAGAAAAGATGTCGCACTCATTAGACGGTAGTGCTTGACATAATGAGTTTCTCTAATAAACTTCGGCTTTGACGAAATATTCAAATGTGGCAAAAAATATTTTTCAGACCAACCTACAGCAATTACAATATCTGGTTTGATTTCATTAAGGAACATCTGCAATCTGCGACGATGTTTTATCCCTTTAAAAAAACGAGCAACAGGTGCAAAAATAGAACTTTCATTTTCAAAATAATCGATTTCCAAATCTTTTAGATGAACCTTAGGATCAAGAGGAAGAGAAGGCTTAAAATTATTATCAGTAACAGCAATCCATACCTCATTACCATCAATTGCTGCTAAAGCATTCGCCTTGGCAATTGTCACTCGCTCCATGCCTCCGGCATAACAAATCGCATTAGTACAATATACAATCCTCATATTAAATAATCAATATCGGTTAAACAAAAATAGTCCTATCTATAAATAAGATCAAAAGCTAAATCTTCAAATAGTATATATTTTACAGTATGTTTAGATTAGAAAAAGGGAATCTAAAAAAAGTAGTGTCACAGCTGTAAAACAGCCATGACAACTACATATAATATCTTAATTTATCCTTCCATTTGACATCATATTAAAAATTAAAAAGAATCTAACCCTCAATATGATAATCAAAAAAACAGGAATTGATTACTCCTCGTTCAAAGTGAATCTCTTGAATGCAACTACAGAGATACCCTTCTTAGCGATAAACTCCTTAACAGAGATCTTACCGGCCTCGTCGCCACCACCTTCGTACTTCTGATCAAGAAGAGTGCACTCCTTGAAGAACTTAGACATACGACCGTCAACGATCTTCTCAACCTTAACCATGTTGATGTTAGCAGCAGCCTCAGCGCCAACCTTAGCGATGATCTCGCGAGCCTGAGCAGCCTGCTCCTCTGTCAACCAACCCTTAGTAACGTTAGAGTTGATATGATCCTCACTGTCAACATGAGCTGGGTTGATACCTGCCTTCTTGATAGCAACCTCTACAGCACGGTCAACCTCTTCCTTCTTAGTCTTCTCGATAGCGATAGCACGCTCGCTGTCTTTAGTAGCCTGAGGAATAGAAGCCTCATCAAGAGCAGCTGGAGCCATAGCAGCAACGTGCATAGCGACACCACGAGCAGCCTCTACATCAGCGTTAGCCTCATTGAATGCGATAACTGTAGCAAGCTTGTTACCTGGGTGAACATAGCTAACAGTAGAAGCACCCTTAACTACCTCGTAAGCACCCATTTCCATCTTCTCACCTGTTACACCTGAACGCTCAGCGATCAAATCAGCAACTGAACGGCCATCGATTGAAGCAGCTAGAAGAGCGTCCTTATCTGCAACCTTATTAGCAAGAGCGAAATCAAGAATCTTCTTTGTAAGAGCGATGAAATCAGCATTCTTAGCAACGAAGTCTGTCTCACACTTAATAGCTACGATACAAGCGAAATCACCGTTAACACCTGCAAGTACACAACCCTCTGATGCCTCACGGTCGCTTCTCTTAGCTGCGATTGCCTGACCACGCTTACGGATAAGAGCGATTGCCTGCTCCATATCACCATTAGCCTCTGTAAGTGCATTCTTACAATCCATCATACCTGCGTTTGTAAGATCACGAAGCTTCTTAATATCTGACATTGAAACTGCCATAACTTTCTAAACTTTTATAATGTTGTAAAATAAAAGAACCTCGAATCAGCCTCAAAAATGAAGAGCCGTTTCGAGGTTCATTCTTTATAATCTAAAACTTTGGATTACTCCTCTGTTGCAGCCTCTGGCTTGCTCTTCTTTGCAGAACGAGTTCTACGCTCCTTCTTTGGCTCTGCAGCCTCAGCCGACTCAGACTCAGTCTTCTCAGCCTTACGCTCCTCAAGCCCCTCACGGATTGCACCGTTAACAGCGTCAAGGATAACCTCGATAGACTTAGTAGCGTCATCATTAGCAGGGATTACGAAATCTACTGCGTTAGGGTTAGAGTTTGTATCAACGATACCGAAAACTGGAATACCTAGACGCTTAGCCTCCTTGATAGCGATGTGCTCCTTCATAACATCGATAACGAAAAGAGCAGATGGAAGGCGGCTTAGGTCAGCGATAGAACCTAGGTTCTTCTCCAACTTGTTTCTCTGGCGAGAAATCTGAAGCTTCTCACGCTTTGACAAGTTATCGAATGTACCGTCAGAGATGTTCTTGTCGATCTGAGCCATCTTCTTAACAGCCTTACGGATTGTAGGGAAGTTTGTCAACATACCACCAGCCCAACGCTCAGTGATGTATGGCATACCAACCTCTGTTGCCTTGTCAGCTACGATCTGCTTAGCCTGCTTCTTAGTAGCTACGAAAAGGACTTTCTTGCCCGACTTTACTATCTGTTTCAAAGCTGCAGCGGCCTCATCAACCTTTGCTACAGTTTTGTGAAGATCAATAATATGAATACCGTTACGCTCCATGAAAATGTAAGGAGCCATAGCTGGATTCCATTTTTTCTTGAGGTGACCAAAG
Organism: Bacteroidales bacterium; assembly: GCA_015061115.1. GTDB lineage: Bacteria > Bacteroidota > Bacteroidia > Bacteroidales > Paludibacteraceae > UBA1723. The sequence continues at coordinate 4,202 of SUXE01000019.1, forward strand.
TGGCAACCTGCCTCAAGTAATGCATCAAAATTAGTTCTTGACATTTTTTTGATTTTTAATCGTTTACCTTCTTTTAATTAAATCAATGAGATAGTAGCTATAAAAGGTCTACCCCATTTAGATACTAAACGTATACTTATGCTGCAATTAAGCTGCAACGCCAAGTACTAACGTTTGCTGAACTGGAACTTGCGTCTTGCCTTTGGCTGACCTGGCTTCTTACGCTCAACCTCACGAGCGTCACGAGTCAAGAATCCATTAGACTTAAGAGCTGTCTTGTTCTCAGCATCAAGCTTAACCAATGCTCTAGCAATTGCCAAACGCAAAGCCTCTGCCTGACCCTTGATACCACCACCGTCAAGGTTAGCCTTGATATCAAACTTACCCTGAACTCCTAGCTCGTTCAATGGCTGCAAAACTACATACTGAAGCAAGCCTGATGGGAAGTATGCTGCAAGCTCTTTCTTGTTAATAGTAACTGCACCTGTACCTGCTGACAAATATACTCTAGCAACAGCTGCTTTTCTTCTACCGATTGCGTTAATAACTTCCATAATCTTACTTAAGTGAGTTTAAATCAATTACTTTTGGCTGCTGAGCCTGCTTATCATGATCTGGACCAGCGAAAATGTAAAGATTGTTTAGAAGAGCATCACCTAGACGATTCTTTGGCAACATTCCCTTCAATACCTTACGATACAACTTCTTTGGATCCTTCTGCAAAAGAACTGCAGGAGTTGTCTCTCTCTGTCCACCTGGATAACCAGTGTAACTCAAATAAACACGATCTGTCATCTTTAGACCTGTCAACTTAACCTTGTCAGCATTGACAATGATTACGTTGTCTCCACAATCTACGTGTGGAGTGAAACTTGGCTTGTACTTACCTCTAAGCAACTTAGCCACCTTAGATCCCAAACGACCAAGCGCCTGATCTGTAGCGTCAACAACGACCCACTCCTTCTTTACAGTGTTCTTGTTGGCAGAAATGGTTTTAAAACTTAAAGTATCCACTTTAAAAACTTTTTTAATTAATCTTCAATTTGGCTCAATGTTCGGGCAAACATCTTCGCCTTTTTAACGTATGGATAATAATTCGGGTGCAAAAGTATAAAAAATTCATTAACCAATAAAATATTTTTCGTCTTTTTTACGAATATTTTAATCTCACGTCTCATAATCACCATTCGCGTCGTCTAAAATTTCACAAACAACAAAGCCGATTCACATATTTTAATTCGACAAGCCATACTGAAAACATGACAAAAACGAGCTTTCAAATACCAATTACCAACCAAAATCGCCCCATTTTTCTCAAAATCTCGCGTCTTGTACCATATATATAATAAAAAAGCATTATTTTTGCACCCCGTAAAAATGTAAAATATATATTCAAAATAAAAACATGAAAACAGCTAAAGAGATTCGTAAGTCGTTCACCGACTTCTTCGCTAGCAAGGGTCACACTATCGTGCCTTCGGCTCCGATGGTTGTTAAGAACGACCCGACACTTATGTTCACCAATGCAGGTATGAACCAGTTCAAGGACATTTTCCTTGGTAACACTCCAAGAAAATACCCTCGCGTCGCGGACTCTCAGAAATGTCTTCGTGTTTCAGGTAAGCACAACGATCTTGAGGAGGTAGGACATGACACTTACCACCACACTATGTTCGAGATGCTTGGAAACTGGTCGTTCGGCGACTACTTCAAGAAAGAGGCTATCGCTTGGGCTTGGGAGTATCTTGTTGACGTGTTGAAGCTTGATCCGAACCGTCTTTACGCCACTGTGTTCGAGGGTAGCAAAGAGGATGGTCTTGACCGTGACGACGAGGCGGCTGGCTACTGGGCAAAAGTGCTTCCTACTGACAGAATCATCAACGGTAACAAGCATGACAATTTCTGGGAAATGGGTGATACAGGTCCTTGTGGCCCATGCTCGGAAATCCATATCGACCTTCGTTCTGACGATGAGCGTGCCAAGATCTCTGGCCGCGACCTTGTAAACCACGACCACCCTCAGGTAATTGAAATCTGGAACCTTGTGTTCATGCAGTTCAACCGTAAGGCTGACGGTTCTCTTGAGCCACTACCAGCAAAGGCTATCGACACAGGTATGGGTTTTGAGCGTCTATGTATGGCTCTTCAGGGAAAGCAGTCAAACTATGATACAGATGTGTTCCAGCCACTTCTTAAAGAGATCGGAAAAATCTGTTCTTGTGAATACGGAAAGAAGAAGGAGACTGACATTGCGATGCGTGTGATCGCAGACCATATCCGTACAATCGCATTCTCAATCACTGACGGTCAGTTGCCATCTAACGCGAAAGCAGGTTACGTTATCCGCCGTATCTTACGTCGTGCAGTTCGCTACGGATACACATTCCTTGGACAGCGTCAGTCATTCATGCACAAACTAATCCCTGCTCTAATCGACAGCATGGGCGAGGCTTATCCAGAGTTGGTAGCTCAGCAAGAATTGGTTGTAAAAGTAATCAAGGAGGAGGAAGACGCATTCTTGAGAACTCTTGAGACTGGTATCCGCCTACTTGACAAGGTGATGGCAGACACAAAGGCTGCTGGAAAGACAGAGATCTCAGGTGTGGAAGGATTCACACTTTACGACACATACGGATTTCCACTTGACCTTACTGAGCTGATCCTTCGTGAGAACGGAATGACAGTCAACGAGACTGAGTTCAACGCAGAGATGCAGAAGCAGAAAGAGAGAGCTAGAAACGCCGCTGCTGTTGAAACTGGTGACTGGGTTGAGTTAAAGGCAGGAGAAAGCGAATTCATCGGTTATGACTTCCTTGACGCAGACGTTGAGATTCTAAAATACAGAAAGATCAAACAGAAAAATAAGGAGATGTTCCAGATTGTATTCGACCGCACTCCATTCTACGCAGAGATGGGAGGACAGATGGGAGATTCAGGATACATCGAAAGTGCTGAAGGCAAGTTTGAGATCATCGACACAAAGAAGGAGAACAACCTAAGTGTTCATTTGGCAACAAAGATGCCTTCAGATCCAACAGCATCATTCCACGCATACGTCAACACAGAGAAGCGTCAGAATACAGCTTGCAACCATACAGCAACACACATTCTTGACTACGCACTACGCACAGTGCTTGGAAGCCATGTTGAGCAGAAGGGTTCCTTGGTATCAAGTGAGATGTTGAGATTCGACTTCTCTCACTTCCAGAAAGTCACTCCAGAGGAACTTCGCCAAGTAGAGAAACTTGCCAACAAGATGGTCCGCGAGAACATCGCACTTGAAGAGGCAAGAGACATGCCAATCGACGAGGCTCGTGCAATGGGAGCTATCGCATTGTTCGGCGAGAAATATGGCGACAAGGTACGTGTCGTTAAATACGGTCCATCTGTTGAGCTTTGTGGAGGAACACATGTAAAGAGCACTGGTATGATCGGAATGATCAAGATCTTGTCTGAGAGTTCAGTCGCAGCAGGAGTACGCCGTATCGAGGCCGTTTCTGGAGAAGCTGCAGAAAACTATATCGACTCAACATTTGACGAAGTCAATTCACTAAAAGAGTTCTTCGCTGGCACACCAAGCCTATTGAACTCAGTGAAGAAATCAATCGAAGAAAATGCAAGCCTAAAGAAAGAGGTTGAGAAATACATGCAGGAGCGCATCCAGGTCATCAAAGACAAGATGATCGAGCAGGCGACTACACTTGGCGACTACAAGTTAGTTGTGCTTAAGGGTGAGTACAATGCAGAGTTCGCAAAGAGCATCGCATTCCAGGTTCGCAACACAGTGAAAGAAAATCTTGTGTTCATCGGTGCGACAGAGCATTCAGGCAAACCTACACTTACTCTTGCAATCTCAGACGACCTAGTTGCAGCAGGCAAGAACGCAACAGCCATCGCACGTGAGGCAGCCAAGGAAATCCAAGGTGGTGGTGGTGGCCAACCATTCTTCGCACAGGCAGGAGGAAAGAAAGTTGACGGTCTAAACGCAGCATTCGACAAGATCGTGGCCGCATTCAAATAAGATTTATACATATCTTATTATATAACAAAAGAGCATCGTGGAAGCGATGCTCTTTTTATTTCACATTTCTTAATTTTGCCCTACTTTTTTCGTACTGGGCGAATAGGCAATCCAAGAAAGCGGTCAATGTTGTCACTGGTTGCCTTGTCAGAGTAAACATTCAGATAATGGGCATAATCTTCTAATCCTACACGTACTGACGACGACCAATAGTAGCCATAACTGTCTGCCCCACTGACTCCAGAACCAATACGGAAACCTGCCGCAGGAAAAAAAATAGATTTGCCGTTAGCACCTGTGAATCTAGCACCTTTCACACCATTGATCTCTGTCCAACTGTATTGGCAAAAATCTATTAGCTCATTAATTTCTTCATCTGTTGGAGTTCTCCAGTCTTCACCCCAATTAACAGTGGCTGCATCATCCTTAGAATCTAATACCCTATAATCATTTTCTGGTGTATATTTCAAAAAAGATTTTGACCTGGAATCAATCCATGTATAAGTACTCTTGTCGAAGGATACCTTTTCTCTTCTCTCGCCCCATGCAAAATAATAGCCGTAATCTTCTGGTTTGACAGCCCCTATATTACATATCGACCATATTGTTCCACTTGGCAAACCAAGATCTACAACATCATTGGCAGATGTAGTGTCAGAAGGATATTTATATAGTGTATCATTATCTATGGGGATTACCATATCATGTTTGACTGATTTTACATAATACTCCTTCTTTTTACGTGCAAAAGAAGATACAGATGCGACAACACCTATCGAAATAAGGCTAAGGATAAAGAGAGGATGCTTTTTCATACAACGTTATTATTTTTCCACAAGCAATTAACCATGCAAATATAAATATCATATACTATCAAACAAAAAAATATTTATATATTTTTTAAGTTGATTCGTAGTTTTCTATTAAGCTATGCTTATCAGTAATATCAAATTTAAAATGCAAAGAAATCTTAAAAACATGATCAAAAGCAATATTTAAACGCAAAACAGTCGGGAAAATACAATTAATATGTCTAATTTTGTAGACTGTTAGTTAGGCTCTTTATTAAAGTAAAAAAAATAATAACTATATGAAATCACTATTGATGAAACTGGGGGTCGTTTGGATAATGCTGACAAGCCTTCTCCCTTCAGTATTCTCACAAGGAGTACTGGTAATTGAGATTTCCGACACGCTTAATATACCGTTGTCGGATTATTATGTGAGAATCAAAGACTCAAACGGCACAATCAAAAGTTACAAAACAGATTCAGAAGGACGAGTCCGTGACGACAATTTTCCTGTTGGAGACTATACATATAGTTTTTCCTATGGAGATTATAACACAGGCAGTTTCACTGTGAAATCTGGAGAGCCGACATGGATTGACGTCGACTTCCGTCGTGTAGCTGTAAATTTCAAGGATGAGAAGGGACAACCATCAAGCGGAAATTTCGTCACTCTATATAAAAGAGAGGCTGACGGGACACGCACACTCGTCGCACAGAAGACATCAGAAGCTAACGGAACTGCGTTATTCGTCGTTCCAGAAGGAAACTATACATACGTCGCAGCTGACGGAGAGCATGATATTGTTGTTGCAGACAAGAACATCAACACAAATGTATCAGTATCCTCAAAATTAGTAACATATAAAACATCATTCAGATTCATCAAGGATGGCAAAACAATAAGTGTTTTTGCCAGAGACGTAAATGTCTTCCAATTTCAAAACGGATACTATAGAGATTTTGGAATAGTACTCGCTCATGGAGACACACAATCTAACGGATATGTTGAATATAGTATTACTGACGGAAAAATATCATGTCCTGTCGGCGAATACAAATATTCCGTCTACACAAGAGATTACGGCACTCTAGAAGGAACTTTCTACGTGACCAACAAAGATTCAGAATCAAACAACATCGTTGACATAATAATCAATGAGGAAGTTCTTCCAGAAGACACAATAATCATACCGAACGAAAAAGAGCCGACCTACGAGCTAAAGCTTCATGTGATAGACTGTGAGACCGAAGCTCCTCTTGCAAATATAGCAGGCAGATACTCAGTGCCAGGAACAGGAAGTAGTAAATTTGCGACAACAAACTCATTGGGTATTGCCACATTTAAAGTAAACGCAGGAACTTACAATGTCAGCATTCCAACAGAAACGAAGAAAGGAATAATAGTAAAACAAGATACGACTATAGAATTTTGTACTACTCTGACACCAGAAGAGGAAGACTCGACATCACAAAAGATCTTCTTCCAGTTTTTCTATAAAGGAGAAGAGGTATTCCCACAGACAATCAACAAAATTGACATCAAGAAAATCGAAAATGGAACTTATCTTTCATACGTGTCATTAACACCTACGAAAGATTCCGTGTCTGGAATAAACAAATTCAAAGATCCAGTAGTGACTATTCCAGGCAGATACTACTATTCATTCCAACTTGATGAATACAAAGCAACATCTTTTTCTGGAACCTTCATTTCAAATTCAGACAAACCGATTGACACTGTGAAAGTCGAATTCGAAGAAAAACTCACAGTGGACATCTATATAATACATCAAGATTCGACACCTGTCACTGGATCTTATAGTGTCATATACATCGACAATTACAAAAACAACCGTCGCACAGATGATTCAGGACATATCGAATTGGAATTGCCTGCAAGAGAATACACATTTACCGTTTTGGATCAGACATCACAGTTTGAGCTGAACAATGACACTACGCTTTATTTCTTCCTTCCTGATCCAGAACATACTCGAAATGTATATTTCAAGTTCTTGCACGACGGTGAGATAGTTTATCCTAACGTGACGACACTCTCTTTCTTCAGAGACAAATCCACACAGCAATACGCTTACCTATCGTCTACACTATATGAGAATTACGAAGATATAGGAAGAGCATACGTATTTGACAAACCAATAGAGTTGCCAGTAGACACATTCACAGCAAGCTACTACATCGACGATTATGAGTTTGACGGACAAATGTATCACGAATTCTATTTGAAAGCATCTCCAAACGACACTACTGTATATATAGTTGTGCCAGTGAAAAGAACTGTAGAAATTCAAATCAAAGATGCGAAAGGAGCCAATGTACAAGGTGTGTTTGCTAAGATTTACAAATACAACGAAGAAGGAGAGTTAGATCCATATTTGGATTACGATGGAAACTCTCACTCAAAACTTATGTCAGATGCGACAGGTATCGTACGCGACCATCTGGTTCCAGGCCGTTACCAAATCCGTATTCTTGATATTGTGAGAGACTTTGAGGTAACAGACTACGACTTACGCTTCACTATTCTTTCTAACGTCGAAATGTACAACGTGAAGTTTACAGTCCTTTACAGCGATGACCACGCTCCTGTGCCAAACTTAAAACTCGACGTCAAGAAAGGAAATGAGTTTTATAACAGTGCTATCACCAACGAAGACGGAGTCATCAAATTCCAGAGTGAGGCAGGCAACTATTCATACACACTTTACTATGGAACCGGAATCAGCGACAACTACAAGATTGCAAAAGATGAAGAATTTGTAATCTACGTTGACCGTCCTGTACTAGTGGACACAATAGCTCTGATAGGTGGAGAATACTGTCTGAAGGCTGGAGAGTCGACTAAATTCACAGCTATAATTTCTCCAAGCAATGCGACTCAAAAGAATGTGGAATGGTCTATCGACAACAATGTCATCGCTAAGATTTCAAGCGACGGAACATTGACAGCCAACACCATCGGATTAACCGGCGTTGTCACTCTTACAGCAAAAGCTAAGGATGAAAGCGGAGTTTCAGCAAGCGTGACTATCAACATCAGTGACGAAGAGTGCGTCAAATCATACACATTGGCATTCGGCGACGGATCGACAGAGATGTGGCTCGACGACTATGTGTTCGATCTGGTTGTCTCTCCATCAATTCTCAAGAAAGAGTATTATGGATACCAGACCAGCCAAGATGGAATCCACTGGTCTTCAGCAGCAGACTTCACACAAGAGCCAAGAGTGACCGTCAATTCAGACAGATACATGCACAACGGAACACATCTGTTCCGTGCTGTCGCAGCAGATGATGCATACGAATTGTTGCTGATTCTTGATGGACACGTAGAGCCTACTCCTGAAAACATGACTAACATAGTCATTCTTCACAACTATGAGGATAATCGTCCTATCACAGACAAGATAGAGATTCCTACCGTCTTCACTCCTCATGAAGTGAACGGAGCGAATGATGATTTCATGCCTGGCTATCCAGTTGTAATCTACAACAGATTCGGAGACGTGATCTGCAAATCAAACAATGGATGGAATGGCAAATACAAAGGCGAAACTGCCGACGCAGGAGTCTACATCTACGTCTTGACAATGAAAGACGGAACAGAGAGAAAGGGAACAATCCAATTGTATAGAAAATAAGAATAAGGTAAAACAGAGATGAGAAAAACAATATCAGCCATTCTGCTTTCCGCACCATGTCTCATGGCTAATGCATTGGAGAGTTTGGAATGCAATTTCATAAATAAATTCGTTAATGTGGATGGATTCGAAGCTGTCTCACATCTAAACGACACCACAATCATCATCAAGCGCTCCGACAGTCTGTTTGTCGCAAAGACAGACAACTTAGGCAAGGTCTACGATTATGTATACGATAAAAATCTGACTTCACTTAAAGCAGAAGGACAGATTGCGTATGACGGAAAGGAATCATACTACTACACCAACAATGGCAAGATGTATGTGGCAAAAATCAAAAAAGACAAGATAGAGTCGATAGCTCCAGCGGAGATTCCTGGAACAATCATGAGACGTGAGAAATACGAGCACTCCGCACTTGTGTATGCCAGCTGGCACTACAAACCAGAAGACACCATCCGCGTAAGCAACCCCACTCTATCAAAGAATGGAAAACAGATCTTCTTCTCCGCTAACTTAAAAGGTTCTAAAGGAAGAGACATCTATTCTTCCAACATAAACAACAATGGATCATTCTCTCAACCAAGAAAACTTGGCAAGAGTGTCAATTCTGATGGAGACGAGGATTTCCCATACATCCGTAAAGATGGACAGATCACATTCTGCTCAAACAGAAAAAATTCGTCTGCACTAACAGACAAAGACAAATATAATGTGTACATATCCAAGACGAACACAACAGATGCACCTGAGCTGATGCAAACATTCGTCGAAAGAAACACTCCTGAGATTGTCAAGGTTGAAGTGGATACAACACCAGCACCTGACACTCTGATCGCTGTGGCTCCTGACACAATCAAGCCAACAGTTCCAGACACATTGGTGGCAATTGCGGAACCAGTGAAAAAGGAAGAGCCAGCGAAACCTGTTGTGAAGGATGATGACGAATACGTAGACGAGCCAAATGAAAACGGAAGAATTCTTCAAGCTCTTGCCTATGATTCCGACAGCACAGGATATCCAGTATCAGCAAAAGCGTTGTCTGAGATATTCCAAGACGACCAAGACGCAATGGTGATGGCATCTAAACACGTCGTCGCAGGTGTAGACAAACGTATATTCTATTTTGATTATGACACAGACGTATTGAACAACAAGGAATATGAGAAAGACATACAATGTATCGTCGACTTCATCAATTTCTATCCAGGCAATTCATTCCTTATCATCGGTCACACAGACGAAAGAGGAACTCGCGAATATAACAACGCGCTAAGTCTTCGCCGTGCTAAGAAAATCGAAAGTATTCTTGCACAAAGAGGAATCTCTCATTCAAGAATGTTCGTGATGGGTCTTGGAGAAGACCGTCCTGTGATTCGCCACGCTCAGACAGAAGAGCAGCACCAGAAGAATCGTCGTGTGGAGATTTTGAAAATGGAGTAAAACCAATGTATAATTAAGAGACAATGAAAAGGAACATATATATAAAATTGTTGACGGTGCTGTTTGCGTTGACCTGTGGAATCAGCACATACGCGCAGCAAGACCTAATGGTGTCGCAACAGATTTTTTCGCGAATGAACATCAACCCTGCCGGAACAGGTAACATTGAACGTTTTGACGCTTTCCTGCTTGGCAGACTTCAATGGGCAGGTGTAGACAACACTCCAAGGACAGGATTGCTAAACTTCGTATACTACAACGAGCCACTTCGTTCTAGCATCGGTCTTACTGCCAACTACGACAACCAAGGTATTGGCAACAGTCAAACCAATGTGCAAGCTGTATACGCATATCATCTCGACTTGAATGAGAAGTATATCCTTTCTATGGGTTTGTCCGCAGGTATTAACATCGGAAGTTTTGACCCTTATGCCAACACATTGAGAGATGAAGAGCCAGATTTTTCATCTTACGTGAAAGACAAAACTACAGAAACAACACCAGACTTCAATATCGGACTTGAATTGACATCAAAAAGCTGGATGTTAGGTGTATCAGCGACACACCTTTTGAAATCAGAACCAACAACATTCATGAGAGGCCGACACATCTATGCATACGCACGTTGTCTGGTTCCACTTGGCGAATCACTCGACTTAGCGCCAATGGTATCATACATCCACCAGAACCAGGTGAATGAAGGAGAGATTGGAGCAATGTTGTTTATCAAGAAAATGTTCTGGGGAGGTGCGACATGGAAACCTGACTTTGGAAATTTTGGAGACATGTCGTTACTTGCGATCGATTTGGGAGTTGAAGTCAAGAATTTCCGCGTCGGCTATGCATACACATTCAACGTTGGAGAATACAACAATCTTCCTTCCAACACTCACGAATTATTGCTAAGCGTTCATTTCTAATCACAACATAGTGTAAGATTAATGCTATTGCATTTTGAGACAAAAAGGGATATGTCAAAATTGACGTATCCCATTTTTATGTATTTTGACGTAGTTGTTCCAAAAACAAATAGCAACTAATATTTGTTCAAAGCTACAAAAATTACAGGAAAAATGGACAAACAGTATCATTTTGCAATTCATATTTTAGTTAAAAAAATATAAACGCAAATATCATTAACCTTTTTTACGTAATTTTGCAAATCGATGACAAATACATATTCTATTACACAACCGAATAGATTAGTATGACAGCCAAACGTTTGTATAACTCGTCTAAAGGTTATACAAGAGATGAAAAAAATTATACGAAAATATATGAATAAAAGATTTACTTTACTGAAGGTCTTATTGGCTTTCATGCTGAGTTTCGTCGGGCAATTGTCTTTTGCCGATGGAATCTTGGTATTTCAAGTGACAGACACCAAAAACAAACCGTTGGAAGGTGTGAAAATCAAGTTGAGCGGAGACAGTGCTATCGCCGATTTGGAACTTACTACAGATGCATTAGGAAGGTACACAAATCCTAAATTCACATCAGGCACTTACAACTATCAAGTGATGTATGGAGACTGGGCAAAAGGATCCATTATTGTTCCTGAAGAAGAATTCGGATGGGCAAACATCAATTTCCGTGAGTTGATGATCAGTTTCAAGGATAACGATGGAAACGCGATTGTCGGCAGAACAGCCAAGTTGTATGTTGATAACAACGGAGAAAAAGGAGAGTTCATCGGAACCAAAATGAGCGATTCTACAGGTCTCGTAAAATTTGTCATTCCAGAAGGAAAATATATTTATGAGACTTTAAAAGGAACCGCAAAAATAACCGTTGACGATAAAGTAAAGACACAGGAAGTTGCCATTCCAAGTGGAGATATTACTCACAAGACATTCTTTGAGTTCCAAAAAGACAGTTTACCATATAAAGTCAGTTCGGAAGCAATCAAAGTATACATTCCATCAGAGAGTGGCAAAGATTCTTTATTTGGTGAGGTTCAAGTACCTTTTGGAGAGTACTCAAGAACAAAAAGCAAGGTAAACACAAAAGCCGGAGCATATAAGTTTGAAGTAAACACAGACCAGTTCGGATTGGTTGTCGGAACATTTAATGTTGACGACAACGACCCTATTGACAGTCTAATCATCCCAATCAACATTGACTCTTACTACAAAGGACAAGGAGGAGACGCAGGTGAAGGAGGAGAACAAAGTGGAGACACGACAAAGCCATATGAAAAGCAGCTGGCAGTTTGGGACACTGTCCCTGGAATTGGAACATACGTAAATATAAATGTCTACGACCCGGATGTTCCAGGCAAACCATTGGAAAATGTATTCTGCTATATGGATATGTTGAGTGTTGGCAAGCCAATGCCTTACGCTTTGACAAATGAAGACGGCCAATGTACACTTCTGGCCAAACCGGGAGAAGCATACACGCTTCATATAGCAAACCTTGAGATTGACATTCCGAATCTTCAGTCGGACACCACAATCAACATCAATTTAAATAGGAAAGACTATACAGAGCTTTTATTCAAAGTTAGTTTTGAAGGAGAATTTTTCAACCCTACAACTATTAAACAAGTTGTGTTCGACACAAGATACGAAACAGACAGTTTCTATATGCCAGCAAATCTTGTGATGTTGCCAACAAAGAATGAGACAAATGACACATTGTATTACGTCAACCCATTAAGAGTTGGTGCAGGAGGCTATGACTTTCATTTCACAATCAATGAAATGAGAGATTTGGGCTACAAAGAGCACTACATTTATATCTGGGAAAATGATCTAAATAGAGATGCACGCCACAATATTGTTCCTGAATATAAAGTTAAAATCGTTCTTTGTAAACCAGACACAGTATCTCGTTATTTGAACGCATTCCCTGTTATTGTCAACAACAATAACTACCACACAGACTTCAATGGAGAATTAATATACAAAACAGAAAAAGACAGTGTATCGATCCAAGCAGTCAAAAAGACCATGAATTTTCATGTGACTAACGACACTACCGTCTACTTTCCATTTGAAAAAAGAGTACAGAACGTTTACTTCAAATTTGTTCACGATGGACAGGTAGTATATCCAGAGATCCAATATCTTGAGGTATTTGTTGATGACTCAAGCGATGTCAATGAGTCCGCAGGCATCTTGGTGTCAAAGACGGGACAGATAGGAGACAAAACGTACAATACCTTCCCTGACAGTTTGAACCTTGAAGAAGGAGACTACTATATCAGATACACAATGAAGGATTTCTACTATGACGGAACATTCGACTGGAAATTCGACATTGAGAATGCACGTGGAACAGACACAACAATATACATTGTGATTCCGACAAAGAGAAACGTAGAGCTTATCATCACTGATGTTCTAAGTGAATACGTAGAAGGAGTGTTCGGTAAAATCTATAAGTGGGATGAGTCAGGAGAAAAACTAATCAACTCATTCACTTACGATGCTTCTAACCATGAGCAACTTAAGTCGGATGCCAACGGAATCGTTAAAGACCACTTGTTGCCTGGCAAATATCAGCTAAGAATCCTTGATATTGTAAAGAACTTCGTCGTTGGCGACTACGATTTGAGATTCGACATCAGAGACGGTGTGCCTTTGAGACATGTCAAATTCATCGTCAAGAACAAGAACACACAGAAGCCAATGCAAGGTTTGGAATTGGTTGTCAACAAAGACAGTGCCCAGTATTCTACAGATGTAACTTCCGAAACTGGAGAAATCACCATCGAGTGTGTGAACGGAGACTACTCTTATGTGCTTAACTATGGCAAAGACCACGCAGACTCATTTACTGTCAAGAACGACACGACAATCTATATTTATGTAGAAGACGAAGTCAAGATCGAGAATCTTGTTTTGGATGCTAAGGATTGTGTGGCTGAAGGCGGATCTGTACAGGTAGTGCCTATCGTGACTCCAAACAATGCAACAAGACAGACTTTGAAATGGTCTATGGACAATCCTGTTCTTGGATACATTGACGCAACAGGTAAATTCACCGCCAACACTATCGGACTGACTGGTTTTGTCACAATCATTGCCACTACAACAGATGGCACAAACATCACTGCAGAAAAGATGATCCAGATCGGAGGCTCATCATGTGGTGATAGCATAAAGACTGAATTTGAAGGTGGTGGTGACGAGATTGCACGTACAGATGACAGTTTGAAGATCATCATAACTCCAGGCAAAGAGTCATTCAAACGTTGCTATGCTGTTCAGGAATTGCAAGGAGACAAGTGGGTTGTGATAGAAGGTCCGACACATGACACTGCTATTGTGATCTCTACCGTCAACATGAATGAGAAAGAGCATATTGTCCGTGTGATTTCAGGAACAGATTGCGATAAAATTGCAAATGGAGATGTCACTGATGGTGATCCAGAATCAGCAGACAGAATAGGAGACACATTGAAGATTAAGAACACAAGCATCTTCTTCAAATCTACAATCACTGGAATTTGCGAGAAGATGGACGACGTACTTGTTGAGATCGACGGTGACAACCTAGACAATTTGGTTGCTGGAACAAGCATCAAGTGGTATACACAGGCAATCGGTGATTCTGCATTTATTGAGATTCCTAGTGCAGAAAACCAAACAAGCGTCCACTTGAATCTTCAAGGTGAGACTACAATCAAAGTCGCTTTGACAAAAGAGACTACTGAATTGGTTAAGGCGCAAAAGAAGATCGTTTCAGAAGACAGTTTGAAGATCAAGTTGACTACAGACAAAGAGAAAGCTTGCTACGGAGAGGCAGTCAACCTAAAAGTTGAATCAATCAAGGGAGTATACGCATCTCTAGTTTGGGAAGACAACAGCGACGTTGCAGAGCGTAATGTGGCAGCCGATACTATCATGTACAAGGTGGTTGCAGAAAGCAAACTTGGTTACTGTCCAAATGTGGCAGACTCAGTGAAACTTGTGGTTGATTTCAAACCAGAGGTTGAATTGGCAATCAGCAGAGACGCCGTTTGTGATGACTCAAGCGATGTCAAGCTAACAATCACGTCTGCTCAAGAAAGGAACGATTTGATCTACACTTGGAAGGATTTTGAGACTAAAGATACTGTCTTAACAGACACTCCAAAGGAGAACAAGACATACGAGGCTACTGTAAGCACAGCACTTGGAATTTGTGAAAGCGTGACATTGAGCAAGTCAGTCTCAGTCGCAGGCAACGTTGAGTTTGCAGCAAAAGCATCAGACAGCATCTTCTGTAAGGGAGACGAAGTGAAGATCGCAATTGAAAAAATCAACGGTGGTTCTCTAAACGAAAACATCAGATTCACTTTGAATGATAAAGAGTTCACTGGAGACACTGTAAAAGAAATCGCCAACACACCAATCTTCGCATTGCGTGCTACTGACTTGACTGGCGGATGCCCTGATGCTGTAGACACAATAAGAATCAAGGTTGACGAGCCTGTAGAATTCACTTTGAGTCAGACTGCCAATACTATATGTAATGTAGGATCAGACAGCGTCAAGATCTCTATCAATGCAGCACCTTCAGCAAACTACAGCTACGCATGGTCTACAGGAGAGACAGACACAACAATGATCACGGTCTATCCAAATGTAGATTCAACATATACTGTTAAAGGAAACAGTCAATATGGAAAATGTCCTGCATTGGAGCGTACAGCAAGCATCAAAGTCAACGAAGCAGTCAAAGTTTCTATCGAAGCTGATGTCGACAGAATATGCCAGACAGGTACAGACTCAGTCAAGCTTACAGCGATGGCAGAAAACGGAGAGCCTACTTCATGGATCTGGTGGGACGGTGCTGTAACAACAACACCAGTACGTTCATTCCTTCCAACTGCCACAAGTGCAGTATGGGTAAGAGGAAACGACAATGTATGTGCGGTCAGCGACACTGCAAGCGTAACTATCTCAGTAGACGCGCCACACACAGCACACCTTGCGACAACATCAACTAAATTTGTTTACGGAGGTTCTATTGACATGGTTGCTTCATTCAATGGCAACGTATCAGGTCCAATCACATGGTACAGTGAGAACAACGAAGGAGATGTCACAACACTTGGTGAGACAGAAGAGTTGAAATTCACAGATATGCCAAACGGAGATACAAAGTATTACTTCGTCGCTAAGAACGGAGCATGTACAGATATCAAGAGTGAAATCATGACAATCAAGCTTGTCGACGACATCGAGATCCCTACCGTCTTCACACCATACGAAAAGAACGGAGAGAACGACGAGTTCATGCTGGGTTACGAAGTTGTGATCTACGACAGATTCGGCAACCTGATCCACCGAGGCGACAACGGTTGGGATGGAACATACAAAGGAGATGTGGCTGACGCAGGTGTCTACGTCTACACATTGATTCTAAAGGATGGTCGTGAGATGAAGGGTACAATTCAGGTGTTTAAAAGAGACTAAAAAATGAAATCAAAAAATACAATAACGCTATTGGCTGGACTTGCTTTCGCAGGCATGGCCATAGCGGCACCTCAGGGTGGATTCAACAAATATGAGAACGCCACAAAAGACAACGTGACTGCCACATACAGAGATGGCTACGTGATTTTAAGAAGTGGTGACAGCATTTTCATCGGCAAGCAGACAGCGAACGGAATCGAGAACAAAGAGTTCAACAAGAGCCTGACTTCATTGAAGGCTGACGGTGCTATCAGCTATGCCAACGGTATGGCATTCTACAGCAAGGATGGCGACATCTATGCGGCTAAGGAGAAAGAGTTCGGTAAATTCAAGAAAGGCAAAAAGCAGTGGATTCCTGGACTTGGCAAAGAAAGAAACGATTTCCATGGAAGCATGTTGGCTTACGCCAGCTGGAGATATCTGCCAAAAGATGTAGCTTCTGCAAAGAACCCTTCCGTCACATCTGACGGAAAAACCATCTACTTCGCTTCCAATGCTGACGGATCAAAAGGATTCGACATTTGGAAGACAAGCATAAACGAAGATGGCGAATGGGCTCCTGCAGAACGACTTGGAAAAGAGGTGAACAGCCTTGGTAACGAGGACTTCCCTATCGTACTTGGAGATTCACTTATCGCATTCGGTTCCGACCGTAAAGGATACACGACAATGCCAGACAGCGGAAAATTCCATACTTATATCAGCAAGATCGAAGATTGGAAGAGGCCACAGCTATTGTCGAAATACGAGTCGGATAAGAAAAAAGAGGAAGAGAAACAGTTGATTGCGACAAAGGAGGACAAGAGCGCAAACAACCAATCTTCTTACAACCAGCAGACTACTGTTCAACCAGCTGATGATCAGATAGCAAACAACAATACAGCAAACGGACAGTCAGGTTCAAATACGTCTACTGAGGCAAATACAAACGGACAGTCGTCAACTGATTCTTCTAATTTATCTTACTCACCTGTAGTAACCAATGTGAATTCTGAAGAAAAGATTCCGTACAATCCATTCGACGATGGAAAGCCGAAAGAAGAGGTATTCAACTATGAGGATGACATCATCGACGATACAAAGTCTGAGAACGACCGTATTCTGGAATTGCTGACAAAAGAAGAAACCTCAATGGAGCCAAACAAGAAGGTTTCTGTTGCAGATCTTAACGAAGTTTTCAGCAACGACCAAGATGCAGTGGTGAAAGCATCCAAAAATGTGGTTGCGACGGCAGACAAACGAATCTTCTATTTTGATTACGACAAAGACGTTGTGAACAACTCCGACTATGAGAAAGACTTTGAGGTAATCTTGGAATTCATCAACTTCTATCCAAAGAACAGTTTCCTTGTGATCGGACACACTGACGAGCGTGGCACATACGAGTATAACGACGCGTTGAGTATGAAGCGTGCCAAGAAGATCGAGAGCATCTTGGTCAGCAAGGGTGTCAGCAGAAAACGTCTGTTCACAATGGCATTGGGAGAGTACAAGCCTGTATTCAAAAATGCACAGACAGAAGAGCAGCACCAGAAAAACAGAAGAGTGGAAATCTTAATAATGGAGTAAGAAAATGAAATTCAATATAAAAAGAGCAGTCATTGCTACCGCAACTTCTTTATCAGCACTATTTTGTTCTGCGCAACAGGATTTGATGGTGTCACAGCAGGTTTTCTCCCGTATCAACGTCAATCCTGCAGGTACAGGTAACAACAAAGGGTTTGACGCATTCTTGCTTGGCCGTATACAGTGGGCCGGAGTCGACAACTCACCAATGACAGGAGTGTTGAACTTCACAGGCTACAGCGAGAATGTGAAATCTAGTTTCGGTTTGACAGTCAACTACGACAACATTGGAGTCGGCAACAGCCAGACAAACGCACAGGCGGTATACGCATACCACATCGACTTGAATCCAAAGTACATCCTGTCACTTGGTATTTCAGCAGGTTTTAATGTAGGTTCATTCGACCCTCTTAAAAATACACTGAAAGATGAATCCGAGGTTGGCAAGTCTACATACGTCGCAGACAAGACGACCGAGATCAGTCCAGATTTCAACGCAGGAGCCGAGATAAGCAACGAGCACTGGTTGGCAGGATTCTCTTGCACTCACATGCTAAACGACACGTCGACAACATTCAGAAAAGGCCGCCATTTCTACATCTATGGAAGAGGATTCTTCAACATCACTCCAAGTTTTGATTTGGCACCACTGTTCTCATACATGCACAAGCACAACACCAACACAACAGAAATCGGATGTCAGGCATTCTTCAAAAAGATGATTTGGGGCGGTGTGGCATGGAAACCAGACTTGAACAGATTCACAGAGATGTCGATGTTGAGTATCACCGCAGGTTTTGAGTGGGCAAACCGTTTCCGATTCGGTTACAGCTACGACATGAACCTCGGAAAATACAACAACCTTCCATCCAACACTCATGAGTTGATGCTAAGTGCACACTTCTAATACACAAAGGGACCAGTAGGGGCAATCCCTTGCGGTTGCCCAAATCTCTTATGGAATATAAAAACAAAGCGAGAATATGCATTTGCACATTCTCGCTTTTGATTTAAGATGATTTATATCCTTAAAGAGTTTCTATTTCATTCAAAGACAGTTTGGTTAGTTTGGCTATGAGAGATGGATTCATTCCTTCTTTCTTCATTTCTTTTGCAATTTGGATGGAATTATTTTTCCTGCCTTCCTCAATACCTTCTTTCCTACCTTCCTCAATACCTTCTTTCCTACCTTCCTCAATACCTTCTTTTCTACCATCCTCAAGACCTCGCTCGTATCCAGCCTCCTCCATATCAACCTCATCCTCAAGGGCTTTCATACTTGCCTCATAGATCCTGTGTTCTTTCTCGGAAAGAGCACCTATCTTAGCCTTCTCGATGAGACGAAGAAGTCCTTCATCCGCTCGCTCGTATACTGATGGGTCGATATTTTCCATACGTCCTAAATTTTTGAAGAAGTCAAACCAAATGTCTCTTTTGGTTATGTTGTTGGCATCAAAAGAGAACTGAGGCAAAGATACAAAATATTTTCGATGTCTGTCCCAAAATATTTTTCCTGTATCCAAATCACACTCTGCGGTACGTGTAACCGCCTTGTCGATATCTGCCATGTTCTTGCCCATGATGAAGATGCCGATGATTTTAGGGATGTCTTTCTTCATCTTCTTCCATGCGAAACCTCTTTTGATCTTGCTGTCCATAAGTTTGTAGACGTAGAAGTTGGCACGTGTCTTGAAAAATTTCTGACAGGAGTTCTGCATCTCAATCAAGATGGAATTTCCTTTGTTGGTCGTGCAGAGAAGGTCGAATGTGACACCTCGCTTGTCCTTTTGGGATGCTGTTTTCTCCACATTCTCAAACTTTACTCTTGTGATTGTGTCTTCGTCGCCATCCAAAATGGCATTTAGAAATGATTTCATGATGATCGGGTCTGACATGCAATACTTGAACCCGAAATCACATCGTAAATCGATAAATTTACCCATTGTTTATCTGTTTTTATTTTTGTACTATGTCTAATCATAAAATGACTAAACAATTTTTGTATGCAAATATATGAATTTTTATATAATTGATAGCATTACAAAATATAATGCGTATATTTTATCGAAATCAAATCATCAACGTCCAACACAATTGTATATTTATGTCTTCTTTATCTTACACAACATACATTTTGAAAAATCATACGCAAAACTTTGACATAAACCTTTAAATATGTTAAATTCGCATTTATTAACGAATGCATAAATGAGACGACATATAGAATTATTGTTTTTCGTTGCAGTCATTGCCGTGTTGGCAGTGGTCTGCTTTTTTATGCCCAAAGATGGCATTTCAGTGGCAGGAACGACTCTTCGTTTCCCTTCAATCACTGAAGTTCTTACTCCAGCAGACAAATCAAGAATGTCTATTGAAGGTCTTTTGTCGGACCGTGAAAACAGTATGAAAATACAGGCGTTGCCAGACTCTGTCATCGAGGCCCGTCGTAAACTTATGCAGGCTGCAGACTCTATGCGTGTGCGAGACTCCCTGCTTCTTGCCGACACTATCAATTTCTACAAGACTTTCTTTGCAGAAAATCCGTCGAGATTCTATCTTCCTGATTCTTCGGATGTATCGTATATAACAGACCTGATTGCCACTCTTCGCAGAGAAGCACGCAAAGGCATCGTGCATATCGCCCACTACGGAGATTCCCAGATTGAGGGCGACCGTATCACAAGTTCTATACGTTATGGTCTGCAAGACAAATTCGGAGGCGAGGGTCTTGGCATCATCCCTACCCTACAGATGATTCCGTCGATCACAGTCCAAGAATCAATTTCTGATAGTATCAGCCGTTATTTGGTAGACGGTACTCTAGTCCAAAAAGCATCCCATAAACGTTACGGTGCGTTAGGCCAGCTTTCTGAGATTAACGGTAAAACGACTATCACAATCAATAGTTTAGCCGTCAAAAACAAGAAATTCAACAAGATACGCTTATTCTACTCCACCCGCAAAAAAGGGTTGAAAGCCACTTTGACGGCTGGAGATCTCACCTACGAGGCTGAAGATGAAGCAGGCAAGAAGTATGGCATGATGGAGTGGGATCTGCCTACAAAGATATCTACATTCAAGATCAGACTAGAAGGAGATGCAGAACTTTACGGATTCTGTCTGACTGGAGACAAAGGTGTGGCTGTGACCAACATCGGTCTTCGTGGAAGTTCAGGAACTTTCTTCACAAGAATCGACGCCAAGTCGTTCAAGTATATGCACAACGCACTCAACACACGTCTAGTGATTATGGAGTTCGGTGGAAATGCGACTCCTTATTTGAGTACCGACAAGAAGATCGAAGGCTACTACAGTTCAATGGACGCTCAGATCAAATTTGTAAAGCAGCAACTGCCAAAGGCTAAAATCATTCTGATCGGACCTGCCGACATGGCTGAAACAGTGGACGGAAAACTTCAGACCTACCGCAATCTTGAGAAAACGGTGGATCTGATGCAACGTGTAGCGAAAGATAATGGTGTGGCATTCTGGAATATGTATGGTGTGATGGGAGGAAAAAACTCCATCATCAGCTGGGTGTCTAACAAACCGGCTCTTGCCGCAAGCGACTACATCCACTTCTCCCGCAAAGGTGCTGAAAAAATCGCCCACCTGTTCCTGGAGAGTCTGAATGTCTACGACAGTTACTCGATGTTCCAATCGTCACTTGACAGAAGAAAGAAAGAGCTGTCGAAAAACAGAAAGAAAAAATTAAAGGAGATGTCGGCAAAGATTCCTGTCGACAAAACTTTTGCCGATTCAATATCAAAAAGATAAGCCCAAAAAGAACTTAAAGATGAAGGTTTTCAAAACAATAATAGTGCTGTTGACGTTGCTGAACGCGACATTCGCGTCGGCACAGGGATTTTTCAAAAACATTCCAAGAGACTATGATTTTATCCAATACGATAAAAACAAGTTGGTATTTCCTGGAGACACCGGAACCATGCGCTATTTCTACGACAAACTTGACAGCATCGTGCTTTGCCGTGAAGGAAAGGTGAACATCCTCCACATCGGTGGCAGCCATGTACAGGCAGACGTGTTCTCCAACCGCATACGACGCAATCTGGATTCTTTGAATCTGGATTTCAAAAGTTCACGTGGACTGGTGTTCCCATTCAAGATTGCCGGCACTAACAATCCGCCAAACTACAATGTGACATACACAGGCAAATGGACATCAAGCCGAATTTTGAAACGTCACGACAACATCGAGCTTGGTCTGATGGGAATCGCAGTGCAACCGAATTCGCCAGACGCCACAATGAAAATCAATCTCAACAGAGACGCCACATCTCGTTGGGAATGTACAGATTTGAAACTGATCGGTTACTCTGACAGTGCCTATTCATATCCAGTGATTATCAATCCTGTAGACAGTTCAAAAATCTACAGTATATATAATGTGCTGGACGACGTGTATGAGTTCTCATTCGACACGCCTATCGACTCATTCACAATCGCGTTCGAACAGACGGACTCTGTTTTCCATCCGTTCACACTGTCTGGAATCCTTGCAGAGAACAACAGCAACGGAATCACCTACAATTCCGTCGGCATCAACGGAGCAAGCGTCATGAGTTGGCTCAAATGCGAAAAATTCCAGAAAGAGCTTCCTCTTGTCCTTCCCGACCTCGTGATTTTCGGAATCGGAATCAACGATGCTGTACCTAAAAACTTCAGTGGAGCCAAATTTTTGGACAACTACAGCAAACTGATAGAAAAGATACAGGAGATTTCTCCAAACTGTGCGTTCATCTTCATCACGAACAACGATTCCTACCGTCGTTCGAAAGGACAATACAGCGTCAACACGAATGGACAGATCGTTGAGGAAGTTTTCTTTGAATTGGCTAAGAAATATAACGGTGCCGTTTGGGACCAGTTCGCCATAATGGGTGGTCTGAAATCAATGAAGCAGTGGGAAAACGCAGGTTTGGCCCGCAAAGACAAGATTCACTTCACTCCAAATGGCTACATCCTATTAGGAGATTTATTCTACAATGCATTGATTCAGAGTTATCTAAATTACAAATAACATGTTCAGTACGATATTAGAGTTTCTTAAAGATATATTTGCATTCGACGAAGGAAGCCCACTTTTGTTCACTCAATTCTACTTCTGGGCATTCTTCACGATCGTGTTTGCTGTGTTTGCGGCAATCGGGCGCGACAAACTTTTGCTAAGAAACACTTTCCTATTCTTCGTCAGCGTCTTCTTTTATTATAAGACGAGCGGAATCTTCACATTGATTCTGCTTTTTGCGACATTGTACAACTTTTTCTGCGGAAAGATAATCTACAACTGCAAGAGCGAGGGATGGAAAAAACACCATCTTATCTGGGGATTGATAGTCAACCTTGCCACATTATGCTACTTCAAGTACGCATATTTCTTGGTAGACATGACAAACAGTCTGCTCGGCACATCATTCAGAGTGTTCGACGCATTCGCATTCCTAGGAAACAAAGCGGCTGGGGCGAATCTTTTCGACACTGAAAATATCTTCTTGCCTGTGGGAATCTCATTCTTCACATTCCAGAGCATCAGCTATATAATGGATATCTACAGAAAACGAATCGAGCCAGTGAGCAACATCCTTGACTTCGGATTCTATCTGACATTCTTCCCGCAGCTTGTGGCCGGTCCTATCGTACGTGCCAGCACATTTATTCCTCAACTCTACAAACCATTCTTCCTTGGCAGACGACAGTTTGGAATAGCAGTGTTCTGGATATTGAACGGATTTGCGAAAAAGATCATTTTGAGCGACTATATAGCAGTCAATTTCGTCGACCGTGTGTTTGAGAACCCGACTATGTACAGCGGTCCGGAAAACCTGTTCGCACTGTTCGCATACTCATTGCAGGTGTATGCCGACTTCAGCGGATACACAGACATCGCCATCGGAGTCGCCATGTTGATGGGATTCTATCTGCCACAAAACTTCAACTCTCCATACAAGGCTCCTAATGCAGGAAACTTCTGGAAACGTTGGCACATCTCACTTTCCAAATGGCTTCAGGACTATCTTTACATTCCGCTTGGAGGTAACAGAGAGGCTACATTTGGAACATATGCTGTCATATTCTCAATCGCTGCGATCGGAGTGATATTGAGCGGAAGCATCTGGATTGCTGTGATTTTGGGAACACTCACTGCTTACTTCACAATACGAGCATACCTGTCTCCAGACAACAAAAAGGAGATCACATCAAATTTGAACCGTCTCAACACTATGCTACTTGGAGGAATCTGGCATGGAGCCAGCTGGAACTTCATGATATGGGGTGGATTGAACGGACTAGGAATGCTAGTGTATAACTTCTGGAAAAAGAGAAATATCTACAAGAAGACATTGGCTGTCATGATTGTGACGTTTATATTCGGAATACTTGTATTCCTATACGACCTGCCTGTATACAGAATGGGATTCGTATGGCTGGGCACAATCTTCGTCGGCACATTCATCCGCATGGTCTACAATCTGTGTGGAGGCAAATGGAAATTCAAGGCATTAGACTATACATGGGCAGTGTTCCAGACATTCGTATTCATCACATTCACACGTCTGTTCTTCCGTTCAGGATCCAACCTCGACCCTGCTGAAGCCAACCAAGTGGCATGGGACACAGCCAAGAATATGGTGAACCAGATCGGAGGCAAATGGGATTTATCATTGATTCCAAGCATGGCCGACGCATATAAAAACATCATCATATTATTTGTGTTGGGAATGATCATACACTGGTTGCCTGAAAACTTCAAGCGTCGATACAGACTATGGTTCGCATTGCAGCCAATTGGAGTGATGATCGTCACAACTTGTATAATAGTATTTGTAGTGTACCAGTTTATGACTGCCGACCTACAGAAATTCATCTATTTCCAATTCTAAAACAATGGCGACGGAAACGAACAGACATTCCGTCCACAGAATAGTGCGAATAAAAAAAATACGACTATGAAAATGAAAGTTGGAATCGGCTACGACGTGCACCAGTTTGCCGACGACAGAGAATTATGGATTGGAGGAATAAAGATTCCTCACACACGTGGATTGCTCGGACATTCAGACGCCGACGTGCTACTTCACGCCATCTGCGACGCTATGCTTGGAGCCGCGCACCTGAAAGACATCGGCACACATTTTCCAGACAACGATGCCGCGTTCAAGAATATCGACAGCAAGATATTATTGAAGAAGACAGCCGAATTGGTAGCTTCAAAAGGATATAAGATCGAGAATGTTGACTCCATCATCTGCGCGCAAGAGCCGAAGATGAAGCCATACATCGACGACATGCAGAAGACCATCGCGTCGATATTAGAGATAGATGAAGAAGACGCGAGTGTGAAGGCCACAACCACAGAGAAACTCGGATTCGTCGGCAAAAAAGAAGGTATTGCCGCACATGCCGTTGTATTGCTGTCGAAAGAATAAAAAAATCATATATTCCCAAAATAGATGATATATAGGACACAAAAAGTGTAAGAAAGTAGATTTTACAGCACTTATAGTGTAAATATTCCTTAAAATTCGTGGTCAAACTATGTTTTTTTTATAAATTGCAGCCGATTTTGTGGACTTTGGGTAAACAGAATCGAAATGAGGACTAAAAGAAAAAAAATAATAATAAAAAAATAACAAAAATTTCAGAAGACAAATGAAAAAATTATTTGCAGTTATCGCAATGACTGGAGCAATGATTTTCGGTACAGCTTCAGTTTGTTTCGCTCAGGATGAGGCTACAGAAGAGTCTACAGAGCAGGTTGTAGATGAGGCTCCAGCAGCAGAGGCAGTTCAGGCAACTCCAGCAGCACCGGCAGCGGCTCCAGCAGCAGCTCCAGTACAGGAGGAAGAGCAGGCATTCCACAAGGTGATCAAGCAGAAGTTCATCGAAGGAGGTGCATTCTTCATGTTCATCGTATGTATCGCTCTTATCCTAGGTTTGGCTTTGAGTATTGAGCGTATCATCTACTTGTCATTGTCATCAGTAGATTCAAAGAAGCTTCTTGAGTCAGTTGAGGGTGCACTAGACAACGGAGATGTTGAGGGAGCAAAGACAATTTGCCGCAACACAAGAGGTCCTATCGCATCTATCTTCTACCAGGGATTGTGCCGTATCGACAAGGGTGCAGATGTAGTTGAGAAGTCAGTAGTATCTTACGGTGGTGTACAGATGGGTCTATTGGAGAAGAACGTTACATGGATTTCACTTTGTGTAGCATTGGCTCCATCACTAGGATTCTTGGGAACAATCATCGGTATGATCGAGGCATTCGATAGAATTCAGGCTGCAGGTGATATCTCAGCAACAGTCGTAGCAGGTGGTATCAAGGTTGCCCTTTTGACAACATTGGTCGGTTTGATCGTTGCCATGGTTCTTCAGGTATTCATGAACTTTATCTTGACTCGTATCGAGGCTCTTACTTCAGAGATGGAGGATGCATCAATCAGCTTGATCGACGCAGTAGTAGCATACGAGGAGAAGTTCAAGGGATTCAACTCATCATCTTCTGCTTCTTCATCAGTAGCAGTATCTAACGAGTCAGCAATCGAGAACGCATAATTATATAAGACAATAAAACTATGAATTCAGAAAAGATTTCATCGATTGTCTTGGCGGTTCTTGTAGCTATTGCAGCTATCGTCTGCGTATTGTTCTGCGTAGGTGGTAGTCAGGAGGAGATCTACAGTGGCGAGGCATTCGATGCTCCAAACTACACAGGAGCGGTATTGAACGTCGTGTACATATTCCTATGTCTAGCAATAGTAGCAACAGTTGTATCAGCTATCCTTTCGTTCATCATCAAGTTGAAGAACGACAAGAGATCTGCTTACACATCATTGGCGATGATTGTTGCTCTTACATTGCTTTGCGGAATTACGTATGCAATCGGTGATGGCACACCACTTAACATGCCAAACTATGACGGTAAAGAGAACACAGAAGGCTACTTGAAGCTTGCAGATATGAGCTTGTATTCAATCTATACTTTGTTCGTATTGGCAGCAATCGCAGCTTTGTTCAATGTTACTCTTGCAAAGTCTATCAACAAAATAAAGTAAGTTTGTAAGATGGGAAAAAAGAAAAGATCAGTAGGTGAGCTAAATGCCAGTTCAATGGCGGATATTGCGTTCTTGCTGCTTGTTTTCTTTCTTGTGACAACATCAATGTCAACAGACAAAGGTTTGGCACGTCGTCTTCCCCCACCTATACCTGCAGACCAGAAGCAGGATGATGTTGAGATGAACAAGCGTAATGTGCTTCAGATTCTTGTCAACAGCAACAACGACTTGATGGTCAACGGAGAGGTGCTTGAGGTTAGCAAACTGAAAGAAAAAGCTAAGGAATTCATTTTGAATCCATCGAACTCAGAAGAGCTTCCTGAAAAGGAGGTCGGCTCATTCGGAAGTTTCGGAAATGTGATGTATACTAAGAAACACGTGATTTCTTTGCAGAACGACCGTGGTACTCAATATCAGGCATACATCGAAGTACAGAATGCCCTTGTAGCTGCTTACGACGAAATCCGTGACGATTTCTCAATGCAGAAGAGAGGCAAGAAGTTCGCCGATCTTTCAGAGGAAGAGCAGAAAGAGGTACAGAAGATTTTCCCTCAGAAGATCTCTGAGGCAGAACCAAAAAATTATGGAGGTAACTAATTATGGCAAAATTTAGAAAAGACGGAGGTCGTGCACTGCCAGGACTTAGTACATCTTCATTGCCGGATATCGTATTTATGTTGCTGTTCTTCTTTATGACAGCCACTTCAATGAAGGAGGTTACTTACAAGGTGAACATCAACCTTCCAAACGCTACTCAGCTTACTAAGCTTGAGAAGAAGAGTTTGGTGAAATACGTCTACATTGGTCAGCCTAAGAAAGAATGGGTGAAATATGTAGGTACTGAGTCTTGCATCCAGTTGGACGATGAGTTCGTAAAGGACGCAGACAAAGTGCAGACTTACATTATCGATAAGCGTGCTGCTATGAACGAGGATGACCAGGGTCAAATGGTCGTTTCTATGAAGGTTGATAAGGATACTAAGATGGGTATCGTTACTGACGTTAAGCAGGCTCTACGTAATGCTAATGCACTTAAGATTAACTACACTGCTCTAGGCAAGTAATTAATCATTCAATAACAAAGAGCGTGGTCCTTTGGATTCACGCTCTTTTTTTATTGAGAGTCAAAAGTTGAAAGTCAAAAGTTGAAAGTTGAGAGAAGAGAGGTAAAAGGTAAATGTTGAGAGGTGACAGTTTACAATTGACAGACGAAAATTATGAGTTGACGGCAAGCCAACATTAAAAATATAAATCATGGAAATAAACCAGTATATCGACAAATATGAAGAGAAACTTCACTCACAGTTATGGCAGTTTCTTCAAAGCAAAAAAGAGGTAGACGTGATGGAGCCCGACGCTACTGACTTCGAAAGTGTCTGGCAACAGATATGCACTTCATACCTGCCTGACGGAGTCAGAGAATTCGAGGGCTATGCCACTGTGTCTGTCGGCTGGATGATGTATGTGGGAATGGCAATCGCTATGCAGTGGGACAATGACTGGGAGAAATGTAAAAGCCAACCAGACATGTATACCACTCTTCGTGATGTACGTGGATACGACTGCATGGACGAGTATATCAGCGAGGATATCCTTAAGCTGAAACCCAATGACAACAAAGCTCTTGCCAAACTTATCAATGACTGTGCTCAGATGGGTGTACACGCATTGCAACGCGAAATGTTTGAGCCGGGAAGTCCACTCGCCTTCCATGCCTACGTCCGCACTCTTCACCAAATGTATCTGATGGGAGTCGCTGTACAGCTGCTGAAAATGGGCTACAAGATGACGAGAATCGGATAAAACAGTATATTTGCCAAACTTGATTATTCCAGAAAAACATACTACTATGAAAAAAATACTTATACAACTTGCAACACTCTTCGCCATCTCCGCGTCGGCTCAAGGGATCGACGATTTCATGAAACCTGAGAAATGGCACGGCGACGGACAGCAACCCGTCAGCTATGGCGACAAGATCCATTTCAACGAAGGCAAACCCACAAAACAGGAGATGGAAATAAACGCAGGTGGCAGCGGCATCTATGATATCGCCGTGGTCTGCAACGCCAATTCCGTCGCCTCTAAATGCAGGATCTATGCGAAAGGAACGAATTATTCCGTCTGCTCGACTGAAGTGCCGCTTGCGAGAGGTCAGAAAGATGTGAAAGTCTATCTTCGTGGCGTGGGCACAACCGACGGCAATGTGAAAATCGGAATTGAGAGCGACGGAATGCACAGCGTCGAGATCGGCAAACCAGAGATCAAGAAGACTGACAAACAATACAAATTCCTTCAGGGCGGCGACATCACAATGCTCCACTACGTGCTCGACCGTGGCGGCGATTATTTTGATGCCGACGGGAATGCTCTCTACAACCAGAACGACACACGTGAAGAGAAGGCCCAGGCGGTGCTCGATTATATGAGCAGACGCGGGTTCAATTTCGTCAGAATACGTAATTCCAACAATCCAGGTCCACAATCGCCTGACGCTTCCGGAAAATACTGTTTCATCGAGGGTTACCAGGACACAGAAGACTGTCTAAGTCTGGCACGTGAGGCAAAACGGGCAGGAATGGAAATCCAATACACCTTCAACCTTTCCGACTACTGGAGCAACGGAGAATGCCAGCGTATACCGAGAGACTGGCAGGAAAAGATCAGCAATGTATGGTCGTTCGACGAGAAAGTGAACACGTTGGTGAGCCTCGTCGGAGAATATGTGAAGACGGTGATGAGACAGATGGCAGACGAGGATATCTACCCTGCATACGTGTCGGTAGGCAACGAGACAAACGCCGGATTCCTGTTCCCTTACGCATATTCATATAATGTTCCGTCAAACGAATCAAAAGCAGAGATGCCGACGGGAGACGCCCACCCTGAGAACATCGCCAAGATAATCAACGCCGCATACGACGCGATCAAAGAAGTTTCACCCAACAGCAAAGTGGTGGTGCATCTTGCAGACGCGACAGCCGACGTAGACAAATGGGGATCACCGTCGACCTACAAATGGTATTTCGACCTCATAATAAAAGCGGGAGCCAAATTCGACGTCATCGGAGCGTCCTACTACCCAGCCTGGAGCGAGACGACAGCCGAATCATTCGCCAAGTCGTGCGAGATGCTCTTCGGATATTACGGCAAAGACGTGCTTATCATGGAGAGCGGATATAATTTCGCTCCCAAAAGAAAAGACGGCTACGACGGCCAGCTCAACCACAACGCCCAAGCCTACAGCAACGTCTACACATTCAGCCAGGACGGACAGAAAGGATTCATCACAGAGCTGATCAACACAGCGAAAGGCGTAGGCTATGAGAACAGCGGCGACAACGAGATCGTCGGCAGTCTGTACTGGGATCCAATGATGATACATGTGGAAGACCAATGGGGCAACAACGTCACAGGCTGGGCACACTTCACTTCCAATCTGAAAGCAGACGTGAACGTAGTGGAGAACACCACTCTATTCGATTTCGACGGCAAAGCTGTGGCAGCATGGCAAGCCTACGAAGGCAACCAATATTCCGTCTACAAAGAAGATGAGAACTCCGACGTCGAACAGATAATAAAAGAGGAGAAAGAAAACAGGACAGGCATCACATACGATATTCTGGGAAGACGTTGCAATAACAGTTCTTTTTTTAAATTAAGAATTAAGAGGTAAGAATTAAGAATTGTCGTGCACGCACAATCTGAAAATTGTTAAAGGCGTAACACCATAACCCTACAACAAATGCACGTAGAGACGCACGGACGTGCGTGTCATCATACGTGCGTGTCATTCAATTATGGCATCCGTCCATGACAATTCTCGCGCACCAGGCAGGGGCATTTTTCATTCTTGGTTTTTCCTCTTAAAATTCATGCAATAGTTAGTTGCAAAATACATAAAAAAAATGGAATCATACAATAACGATTTATAGTGATTTTTTTGCATTTTTTATTACGAAAATCTATCTTTGCTACAAATTTTACACACATCTGATCTGGATGTGTTGAGATTAGATACAACAAATTATTTTATAACATTATGGTATATTCACACGAAGTAGAAAACATGTGTTGTGTTGCCAAAGGACCTAACCACGGTCCAGCTCCAATTCCTGAAGAGGGAAAGTGGATTCAGGCAAAGGAGATCAAGGATATCTCAGGTCTTACACATGGAATTGGTTGGTGTGCTCCACAGCAGGGTGCATGTAAGCTAACTCTAAACGTTAAGGAAGGCGTTATCGAGGAGTGTCTAGTAGAGACAATCGGATGTTCAGGTATGACACACTCAGCAGCTATGGCTTCTGAAATTCTACCTGGCAAGACAATTCTTGAGGCTTTGAACACAGACCTTGTATGTGATGCTATCAACACTGCAATGCGTGAGCTATTCCTTCAGATCGTATACGGTCGTACACAGTCTGCATTCTCAGAGGGTGGTTTGATGATCGGAGCTGGTCTTGAGGATCTAGGAAAGGGTCTTATTTCTCAGATGGGTACACTTTACGGAACAAAGGTTAAGGGTACTCGTTACCTACAGTTGACTGAGGGTTACATCACAAAGATGTTCTTGGACAAGGACAGCCAGGTATGCGGATACGAGTTCGTACACATGGGCAAGATGATGGAAGCCATCAAGAACGGTATGGATGCTAATGAGGCAGTTAAGAAGTTCACTGGTACTTACGGTCGTACAAAGGCTGAGGACGGTGCAGTTAAATCTATTGACCCACGTAAAGAGTAATTAGGTATGATTAGAGAGGTAAAATTTGAGAGCCAGGATCGTCGTATCAAGCAGATTCTTGCAACTCTAGAGAAGCACGGAATCAAGAGCATTGAAGAGGCAAACGAGATCTGTGACAAGGCAGGTCTTGATCCATATAAGACATGTGAGGAGACTCAGATGATCTGTTTTGAGAACGCAAAGTGGGCTTACGTAGTAGGTACTGCTATCGCTCTTAAGGAGAAGGCAAAGAACGCAGTAGAGGCTGCCAACTATATCGGTGAGGGTCTACAGTCATTCTGTATTCCAGGATCTGTAGCAGACGACCGTAAGGTAGGTATCGGACACGGTGAGCTTGCAGCACGTCTTCTTCACCCAGACACAAAATGTTTCGCTTTCTTGGCAGGACACGAGTCATTCGCTGCTGCTGAGGGTGCTATCAAGATCGCACAGATGGCAAACAAGTCGAGACCAGCAGACAAGCCACTTCGTTGTATCCTTAACGGACTTGGTAAGGACGCTGCTATGATCATCAGCCGTATCAACGGATTCACATACGTGAAGACTCAGTTCGACTACTTCACAGGAGAGCTTAAGGAGGTTAGCCGTACAGCTTACTCTAACGGTCCTCGTGCAGCAGTTAACTGCTACGGAGCTGACGACGTACGTGAGGGTGTAGCAATCTTCTGGAAAGAGGATGTTGACGTATCAATCACAGGTAACTCTACAAACCCTACACGTTTCCAGCACCCAGTAGCTGGTACATACAAGAAGGAGCGTATCCGCGCTGGTAAGTCATACTTCTCAGTAGCTTCTGGTGGTGGTACAGGTCGTACACTTCACCCAGATAACATGGCTGCTGGTCCAGCTTCATACGGTATGACAGATACTCTAGGCCGTATGCACTCAGACGCACAGTTCGCAGGTTCTTCATCAGTTCCAGCTCACGTTGAGATGATGGGATTCCTTGGTATCGGTAACAACCCAATGGTAGGTTGCTCGGTAGCATGTGCTGTAGAGGTTGACCTTGTTCTTAACAAGAAGAAATAATCATTTCTGATTATAAAACAAAAGGCGTGTCTTACGGCACGCCTTTTTTGTTTCTATTAAAAAAAGTATATCTTTGTACTTGTCAATTTCAAAAGTCTATGTCAAAACATGATTATAACATATTGAGATTTACTATTGCCATTGTGACTGAGTTTTCAAAAACGTTTGGCATCACCCAAAAACAGGCATACAATTATCTTGTCCGTTTTAAGGGCATGTCTCATCTGACAGAATTCTATAACGTTTTACACACACAATCATTCGAAGACAACATAGAAGTGTTGGCAGAAGTATGTTCGCATAATGGAGGGCAATTGAAATGAAGTTGTATCATGGTTCTGACGTGCTAATTGATGTGATTATCCTAGATAAATCCAAACCATTCAAGGATTTTGGCAAAGGTTTCTATTTATCAGACGACTATAATCAGGCATTTGATATGGCCAAACAACGAGTAAGACAGAAAATGGGTATTGGAACACCAATAGTTACGACATTTGAATTTGATGAACAAGAAATATCCAAAGGAGATTTGAATGTCAAAATTTGGAATGACTATTGCGTTGAGTGGGCAGAGTTTGTGATTCGCAATAGAAATAGAAAATTGCCCTATCCTTGGCATGATTATGATATTGTGTATGGCCCGATTGCTGACGATGGAGTAACGATGCAATTAAGACGATTTGAGGCTGGGTATCTAACAATCGAACAATTAGTTGAAGAATTGAAATATGATGAAGGCATCACTTTTCAATATTATTTCGCAAATGAGAAAGCTATTTCTAAACTGAAAAAATTATGAGACTTAAACCAGAACAAATAACAATTTTGCAAGAAGATCTTTGTGCTGAGCTTGTAGAAATCCTTATGAATGAGTGGCACTATTCAATGCAAGAGTCGCTTTCAATTCTTTATAATTCAGACACTTTCACTCTGATACAAGATGTAGGCACGGGACTTTATTTCCAAAGTGCTGGTTATGTATATACCTTTCTTGAAGAAGAGCTAAAGAAAGGTAAGGTTGCCTAACCAGATAACATGGCTGCTGGTCCAGCTTCATACGGTATGACAGATACTCTAGGCCGTATGCACTCAGACGCACAGTTCGCAGGTTCTTCATCAGTTCCAGCTCACGTTGAGATGATGGGATTCCTTGGTATCGGTAACAACCCAATGGTAGGTTGCTCGGTAGCATGTGCTGTAGAGGTTGACCTTGTTCTTAACAAGAAGAAATAATCATTTCTGATTATAACTCTATACTCCTGTAACTCATTGAGTTGCAGGAGTTTTTTTGTGCTGTTTTTTGATGGGATTTTGAACTGGGAACATGGTGGGCAAATGATTTAGAATTTCAGTTCAAAGTGCAAAATCTGCACTTAACCTCCCTTCAAAGTGCAAAAATTGCACTTTGGAAGTGTCAGGGAGCCTCATCAATTTGATTTGGGGATGAATTTATTTTCAGCATCCGTCAAGAATTGATTGCCTTCCACGTCGCAACTTGTCGGGGTACTTGTCGGGGTGTCTAATCTTGGCTGTTCCTTATACTCCTCTGGCGGATCAAGGATAAGATAACGATTCTTCAACACCCACGTCTCCCCAAGCAACATATTACGGAAGAATCGCTCCAAATATTTTGGCTCTGGCATCACCCCATCCCTATTCTTATATACATATCGAACGAGTGCGTTGCGGAAATACCATGAATTTTGAGCAAAAATATCATTGTTGACATCAAAACCAAGAGAACGTAAATAAAGGATCACAAACACCGCCGTCGTACGGGTATTTCCCTCTCCAAAAGCATGTATCTGCCACAATCCTGCAGTAAACTTGCTGATATGTTTGATAATCTCATCCGACGAGAGTCCACCATAACTGAACTGTCGTTCCTGCTCAATATCATATTCCAAAGCAAGACGGAGATCCTGAGCATACATATACATCACAGTGTCGCCATGCAATATCCACTCCTTCTTTGTGATGTCGTAATCTCGGATTTTTCCAGCAAACTTAAACACCCCATCAAAGATATTCCTATGTATCTGAGTGAAGCCAAAGACACTAAATGCTAGAGTATTGGAGCTCAACAATTTAGCAATATTAGCAGATACTCTGTCTGCCTCCTCCACATCATCAGAATCATCATCGTGAGCCGTTTTCCTTGTGTAGTATTGGTTGATCAGTTCACGAGCCTCATCAATGGTAATTTCCCCCTCTATATTGCGTTTTGCCGTTTGTTGCAGATATTCCGACGTCGACAAACCATCTACAGCCTGAAGTCCGATCGCTGTACTCCATGCATAAGCCTTCTCTTTTTGGTCCGGTTCTCCTTGACGGATATATTGGTCAAAATCAATATAAAGTTGTTTGCTCGCCATATTGCTGGAAAGTTTTTCCCAAAGATACTCATTCATTTTCTAATTTCCTTGTCTTCTTGATTCGGAAATGTTTTTTCTCGTTGTCCGTCATGAATTGATTGCCATCCACACCACAACTTGTGGGGGTACTTGTGGGGGTGTCGGCACATGGCTGTTCCTTATACTCCGACGGCGGATCAAGTATTAAATAACGATGAGGTATCAAATCTGTAGTTCCCTCCATTCACAAATTTCGCATTGCTTTTATCCCACATTTTGGAAATACAACAAAAAACAGTAATTTAGCCTCGACTATATTGTATTAGGCTATGATTACAGGAGAAATAAAGACTCGTATCGACCAGATATGGGATACTTTCTGGACTGGAGGCATCACCAACTCCATCACGATACTCGAGCAGATGACATATCTTTTTTTCATGAAGATGCTCGACGACGCTCAGACTACAAAGGAGGCGAACGCTAACGCTTTCGGTGTGGCTGTGAAGGATCCTACTTTCAAGGAGGGTTTGTGGCATAATCCTGACTCTGACAAGGATATCCCATACGAATATCTTCGCTGGCACGTCTTCAAAAACAAGGAGCCGGAAATGATGTTCTCCATAATCAGCAAGGATGTGTTTGTGTTCATCAAGAATCTTAGCGACGGAAAGGATTCCGCATACAGCCGTTTTATGGATTCTGCAACGTTCCTCATCCCCAACGCCCGTACGTTGACCAAGATCGTGGAGAGTATCGACAAACTCGATATGAACAACCGTGACACTATGGGCGACGTGTATGAATACATCCTTAGCAAAATGGCTGCGTCTGGCAACAACGGTCAGTTCCGCACCCCACGTCATATCATCCGTATGATGGTGGAATTGATGAAGCCTACTCTCAACGATACTATCTGCGACCCAGCCATGGGTAGCGCAGGGTTCATAGTCGAGTGCGCGAAATATATAAAAGAGCATTACAAGACTGAACTACATAAAAAGGAAAACCAAGAGCATTACAAAAACAAGATGCTCCACGGTTTCGACACCGACCAGACTATGCTCCGTATCGGTGCTATGAACCTGATGCTCCACGACGTGGACAATCCATGCATCGAATATAAGGATTCTCTGTCGTCGGACAACACTGACGAAAGCAAATACTCTCTATGTCTTGCCAATCCGCCATTCGCTGGCAGTCTCGACAATGAGGCTGTAAGCAAGAGTATCCTTTCAATCACAAAAACCAAGAAGACGGAATTGTTGTTCGTCGCCCTCTTCGTCAGAATGCTTCAACTCGGCGGTCGTTGCGCGAGCATTGTTCCCGACGGAGTGCTTTTCGGAAACAGCACAGGACACAAGGCGATCCGCAAAGAATTGATTGACAACCAACAGCTTAAAGCTGTCATCTCCATGCCAAGCGGAGTGTTCCAACCATATTCTGGAGTGTCTACTGCCATCCTGATTTTCACCAAGACCAACGACGGAGGCACCGACAAAGTATGGTTTTACGATATGAAAGCGGACGGCTACACTCTCGACCAGAAGCGTACGGAGTGTGCGGAGAACGACATACCTGACATCATCGCACGATTCAACAATCTTGAAGCGGAGGAAAACCGCACACGCAAAGAGCAGTCATTCTTTGTGCCAGTAGAGGAAATCCGTGAGAAAGATTACGATTTGAGCATCAACAAATATAAAGAGGTGGAGCGAGAAGAGGTGGTCTACGAAGATCCATCTGTCATCTTCAATCGTATCGAGGATCGTGTGAACAATATCCAATCTGCTTTGGCAGAATTCAAATCCAAATATTTGAAATAGCTTATATTAGAGGTCACAACGAGGATTTCAAAGGACGGAACGTCCTTGCCTCACACCTCTTCGCGAACCCGAAAGGGTGAGCGACAATAATAAAACCACAGAGAATTGAAGTTCTCAGAGTAAAATTTGAAGCATGAAACATAATTGGGAATATAAGAAACTGGGGGAAATCGGCAAAATCATCACGGGCAATACCCCAAATACCAAAGATGCTAAGAATTATGAAACAAACGAAATTTGCTTTGTAAAGCCAAGCGATATATCAGGAGAGGGCATAAATTATATAAGTAATAGCGAATTTCATATTTCAAAATATGCATATGAGAATTCTCGTCAATTACCTAAAGGTTCTATTTTAACAACCTGCATTGGCAATATTGGCAAAGTCGCAATATTAGAAATAGAAGCCACTTGTAATCAACAAATTAATGCTATTATTCCAAATAAAGATATTGATTCAAAATTTTTGGCATACTCTATAATCTCTCAAAGATATTTATTACAAAGTATGGCAAACGCTCCAGTTGTTCCCATATTGAACAAAACACAATTTTCTAATTTTTCCATTTCCATCCCTCCCCTCCCCACACAGCAAGCCATCGTATCCGAACTCGATACCCTATCCGGCATCATTGCTGAGTGTAAGGAGACATTGAAGGACTACGACGCTCTCGAACAATCCATCTTCTATGATATGTTCGGCGACCCTGTGAAAAATGAAAAGGGCTGGGAAGTGAAGAAGTTGGAGGATATATGTAGCAATATTGTTGATTGCCCACATTCAACGCCCACAAAATCAGATGTGCCAACAATATATCCATGTATCAGAACTTCAGAACTGAGAAATGGGGAAATCTATTGGGATTCAATGCAATATGTAGAAGAGGAAGAATATAAGAATAGAATTGTAAGATTACAACCACAAAAAGATGATATCGTGTTCGGAAGAGAAGGTAGCATTGGTGGTGCTGTAATTTTACCTGAGGGATATCAATTTTGTTTAGGACAAAGAACAATGTTGCTAAGAGTAGATGAATCCATTATACATTCTATTTTTTTGCATCGTGTTATTCTTTCAGATTGGGTAAAAAATCAAATCATGGACAAAAACGTAGCAAGTACCGTTGCTCACGTTAATGTGAAAGATGTTAAGGCATTCTTAATTCCTATTCCCCCTCTTCCTCTTCAGCAAGACTTCGCCACAAAAATAGAGGCGATCGAGCAGATGAAAGCGGAGACAAGAGAGGCGTTGCAGGAGGCGGAGACTCTGTTCCAAGCAAGGATGGATTATTGGTTTAATTGATATGATAAGCAAATTCTTTCTAAATATGGCAAACAACAATCAAACACAACGACAAAATTTGAGTGACTTGTTGAATAATGGATTATATATCGAACAAGCAACTAATGGGAAATATAAAAGCATAGCTTTTTTTTCATTGGTCAACGCACTTAAAACATACTTTAAGACAGCTTATGATCTAACAGATATTATCGGAAAGGAAGGATCCTCAACCCAAGATCAATTAGACAAGGAAACCATATATTCTGGATATGCTACTGATGTCTGCGACACCATATTGCATCTACAACATTTTATCGAATTATATCTCAAAGAAGTGTTATTATCGGTAAGTCCATTATTGGTGTACGATATAAAAAAGGAGTATGAGATTCAATTAAAACTGATCCAAAATCAAACCATCCCAGATAGTGATTTAGAGAAGATCTATTATATAGAGTGTGGAGAAGCAATTGATAAATTGAAAAAAATAATAAATGAACCAGCGTTTGTAAAATATAAGTTTCTAGGAAATCATTTTGATTTTTTCACACAGATCAACAAATTAAGAAATCGTATCGCTCACAGAGGGGTTTTCGTGTTGAAATATGAATATTTAGATGAATTGTTTGGCAAGTATGTATTTCCTTTTATCTCGGATTTGAAGCAAAGCGATTCCAAATATACCAATATTCTAAAAAAAGATTTCGAGTTGAAATTAACCGTAAATCCTTTTGATGAGTTAATACAAGAATACAAAAATACAAAACCAAACAAGTATAAAGTTTATGTACTAAAAATGATTGCTCATGCAGCATATAATAATAAGATTCCTTCAGATGAATCAACCCCATATGGCAGAATTATGTCTTCTTTCTATAAGGATAAAAGAAAAAATGAAGAAGATAAAGCAAATGCCATATATAATTCAAATGATCTTAACCATCAATTTCATAATTTAGTTGAATGTCCTGTTTGTGGGTGCAAAACACTATTCGTTTATGACGATTATTGTGATGAAGAAGATGATAATGGCCAAACAACAAAACACTATAATTGGATTAATGCTATTTTATGTCATCAGTGCGGATTTCAATTGCAAGAACGTCCATTTTTAGATTCCTCCTTAAATGGAATAAATGAGATAAATTATTACGAAAAATGGTAACTCAAAACAAGCCTATGCGTAATTTCGACTACATAAAGGATTTAGGTCTCAACGAGCAATTATACAGATTTTGCTCCGCAGCTGAGGAGATGCAGTTGTACTACCCGGAGATGAGCGCGTTCAACTCCCGTCGTGCCTTGGAATATATCGTCCGCTCACTGTTCGTGATGAAGGGAATCGCTATCCCCGACCGCACTTCGCTCTACCAAATGGTGGAGGACGAGAACTTCACCTCTTTCATCAACGACCCTAAGGTGATGATGGCTGTCCACTATATCCGAAAAGTCGGAAACCATGGAGCACACGCCATGAGTGTGTCGAAAAAGGAGTCGTTTTTCTGCCTGCTCAATCTCTATAATGTGGTGGCTGCCATCTTGCTGAAACTGCAAGTGATCCACTCCGTCAATCCTTTCAACAAGGCTCTCATTCCTGATAGTCCAGGCGTCCATGTCGCCCCTCCAGCAGAAATCAAAGTGTGCGAAGACGACGTGATTGTCAAGAAAGCGGACAAGGAGGCAGTGGAGTCTACAGTTCCCGTCGTCGAACTGGAATGTGCTGATCTGTCAGAAGTTGAAACCCGCAAACTATATATCGACCTGATGCTTAAAGAGGCTGGATGGGAAGTGTTGAGCGTCAACGGAATGATTCATCCATTGAAAGCGTGCATCGAGGTTGAGGTCGACGGAATGCCTACCGAAAGCAAGAAGGGATTCGCAGACTATGTGCTGTTTGGAAGCAATGGGAAACCGCTCGCTGTTGTCGAGGCTAAACGTACATCCAAATCTCCTAATATTGGCAAACACCAAGCAGAACTATATGCTGATTGCTTGGAGGCTCGCTATGGAGTTCGCCCCGTCATCTATTACACAAACGGATTCGAGACATATATCATTGATGGATTAGGTTATCCCCCACGTCGACTATACAGTTTCCACACTGCAAACGATCTTGAACTGATGATTCAGAAGCGTGGCAGACACGACATCAATGATTTCAAAGTGAAAGAGAACATCACGGACCGTGACTATCAGAAGATGGCGATCAAAGCAGTCTGTGAGCATTACAATAAGAAACACAGACGTGGTCTGCTCGTGATGGCGACAGGTACGGGAAAGACTCGCGTCGCCATATCACTCGTGGATATTCTCACTCGCAACGAATGGATGAAGAATGTCCTGTTTCTTGCCGACCGCACATCTTTGGTGACGCAGGCTCATAAGAACTTTGTCAAATTGATGCCAAGCACCACGACTTGCGTATTGAGCGATGACAGCGACCACGATCTGAATGCCCGATTGACATTCTCCACATACCAGACAATGATCAACCATATCGACGCAGAAGACAAAACCTTCAGTGTCGGCAGGTTCGACCTCATTATAATCGACGAGGCTCATCGTTCTATCTTCGGCAAGTATGGAGCCATCTTCAACTATTTCGATTCGTTGTTGATCGGACTTACCGCCACACCAAGAGACGAAGTGGACAAAAGCACATACGAGATCTTTGAGATGGAACAAGGCGAGCCGAACTTCGCATACGAGTTGGAAGAGGCTGTGGCAGACGGATATCTTGTGAACTATCATGGATTCAAGCGAGGCTCAAAGATAATGAGCGACGGAATCAAGTACGACGATTTGTCGGATGACGAGAAAAAGCAGTTGGAGAAAGTGTTTGCCTACGAGAAGATGAAGCAGGCTCTCGATGGCGAATATGTGAGGGATATCGAATCCCAGGAAATCTTCAACTACATCTTCAATGAGGACACTATATCCCAAGTGCTTCAAGACCTGATGACAAACGGATTGAAGATCAAAGGAAGTGAAGAGATTGGCAAGACGGTCATCTTCGCCTACAACCATCGTCACGCAGAGATGATTGTGGAGAAATTCAACAAACTGTTCCCTGAATACGGTCCGGACTACTGTGCGTTGATCGACAACTATGTAACATACGCGGAAGACCTGATCGACAAATTCGGAGACAAGAACCAAGAGCCTCAGATAGCCGTATCCGTTGACATGCTCGACACAGGTATCGACGTACCGGAGGTGTTGAACTTGGTTTTCTTCAAGCGTATACGCAGCAAAATCAAGTATATGCAGATGGTCGGACGAGGCACACGATTGTGTAAAGACCTGTTCGGACCAGGCAAAGACAAAGAGTGTTTCTACATCTTCGACTGGTGTGGAAACCTTGATTATTTCGGAGAAGGAAACGAAGGAGTGGAAACAAAAACCACAATCTCGTTGACAGAAAGAATCTTCAGATTACGCTCCGAAATAGCATATTATCTACAAGCACAGGAGTTTCAAACCGACGCATTTACAAAGGCTCTGCACGACACTACCAAAGCACAATTGCGTGAGGCTATCAATGTGCTGTCTGATTCGCATATCAGCGTCAGAATGAAATGGGAAAGTGTATGCCACTTCCGTAAAGATGAGACGTGGGTTTGCTTGTCGGAGATGGATGTTGAATCGTTGAAAGAAGACATCTCTCCTCTTGTGCCAAAAAACAAGACAGATGAGAGTGCCAAGAAATTCGACTTGCTGATGCTCACAATAGAATTGGCGTATCTTGACGGCAAAACAAAGTGTGGCAGACAGAAAAAATCCGTACAAACGATAGCAGACACACTGCTCACGAAGAAAGGCATATTGCCAGCAGTGCAGAAGAAGAAAGCGATATTGAATGAAGTGCTGACCGAGGTGGCTTGGGATAACGGAAACATGAAATGGTATGAGAAAGTCCGTGAAGAGATCCGTGAACTTCTTAAATTCCTGACTGACGAAGGCAAATGGTTTGTGGTCAATATTGACGACGTTGTCACCGACGAGGGAGAATGCGAAGGCATCACACCAACAGTATCCTACAAGCAGAAAGTGTTCGATTTTCTTGCGAACAACCGTGACCTGCCAGTATTGCAGAAGATCATCAATATCGAGCAGTTGACAAGCGAAGATGTGGTTGAATTGGAACGC
Organism: Bacteroidales bacterium; assembly: GCA_015061115.1. Classification (GTDB taxonomy): domain Bacteria; phylum Bacteroidota; class Bacteroidia; order Bacteroidales; family Paludibacteraceae; genus UBA1723. The sequence continues at coordinate 46,562 of SUXE01000019.1, forward strand.
ATAATGTGGAAAGAGCTTGGAAGCAAAGAAGACTATGACAAGTACACAGATGGCAAGATGTGTGGACCGAACGTAGCGATCTTCATCAGAAGCATAATCGGAGTAGACAGAGAGAAAGCAGTCAAGCGATTCAGTGAACTGATATCCGTCGCCGAGCTCAACTATGAGCAGGAGGAATTCCTGAAATCAATTATCACCTACGTCTGTGAGAATGGAGACATCACCAAAGAGATCGTAGTCAATGAAGATCCATTCGCATCATCCCTTGAAAGTTTCGGCATCGAATATATGCCGTCATTAGCAAAATACGTGGAATCAATCCATAATGCTGTGGTGGCAGGATAAAATTGATTTCCTTCCACACCACAACTTGTGGGGGTTCTTGTCGGGGTGTCAACACATCACATTAATATAACCCCTAAACGGGGTAAAATGATGATCCCATCTAAATATTTCCCCACCAATTACGAATTACGCATTACGAATTATGAATTATATTTAGGATTTTATTGTGTTTTTGATATACCTTTGCAGGCGAATATATTGATATGATACACATAAAATTGGGAAAAATACTACTTCTTCTGCTTTCATGCTTTTGTTTTTCATCAGTATGGGGCGACGGGATTGATTCTCTCGCAACCCAACAGCAGGTGGAAGAGCAGACGGTGGACGTGCAGAAAAAGAATCCGAAAGTAGCGCTTGTCTTGGCAGGCGGTGGTGCGAAAGGTTTAGCTCACATCGGTGTGATAAAGGTGTTGGAAGAGGCAGGTCTGCCTATCGACATTGTTGTCGGCAACTCGATGGGTAGCATCGTGGGCGGTCTGTATGCCATTGGCTATGATGGCCGTCAGCTGGACAGTCTGAGTCGTATCACCGACTGGAACGTCCTTCTTCTTGACTCCCCTAATTTCGGCAACGACCTGTTGACTTCCAAAAAGATGAATGAGACATTCCAGATCCGCGTCTCCCTCGACCCTCAACGTCGAGCACGCCAAGGAGGTCTGAGCGGATTGATCGACGGAATGAACATCGAGCTTTTCCTTACTCATCTGACTGCAGGCTACAACAACAGCGTCGACTTCAACAAACTACCCCGCCCTTTCGCTTGTAATGCGACGGATGTGAAAACGGGTTCAATATACGAGTTCCACGATGGCGACCTCGCTATGGCTATGCGCGCTTCAATGGCTATCCCTGGCGTGTTCACCCCTATACATAAAGATTCAATGATGTTGGTCGACGGTTTTGTGACCAACAACTATCCCGTGGATGTGGCTCGACGCATGGGAGCCGATATCATCGTGGGTGTCGATTTGGTGTCTCATTCACAGGAGGCCACAAACTACGACAACTTCACCAACCTTATGACCCATCTCCTTGAGTTGAGCAGTTCAAACCTGTACGACAAAAACATCAAGGATACCCAAATCTATATCGACGTCGACGTGACTGGATTCGCAAGTTCCAGCTTCGGCAAGAACGACATAGACACATTGATACAGCGTGGAGAAGCCAGAGCACGTCAGATGTTGCCACAGATTCAGCAACTACGTGACTCGCTGCTGCAAGGAGGGCACCGTCCTTACAAACATCTCGTCTATACTGTGCCAAAACATTCCGATGACGACGACGAGCAAAGAGGCTCTGAACTGAGAAAAACATTCCGCACAAGCTCACTCAACGCTGGTGTGCGATTCGACAATGATGAGTATGCGTCGATCCACATCAACCCTCAATTCATGTTGCCGACGAGGAAGAAAAACATGATGGTCCAGCTATACGGCCGTCTGGGTATACGATTGAAGGGAGAGATAAGTTTCGACAGATTCACGAGAAAGAACAGTCGTTTCGGATCCTCATACTTCTTTGAGCACGGTGAGTTCCAATTCTACAATTACGGAGAGCGTGCCGGTGTCATCACGTCGTACCACCAATGTCCACGCATATACTTCTCACAGGAGTGGAATAAAGTGCAATACACATTCGGACTCCGCTTCGACTGGTACAAATACAAGGATGTTCTAGTCGAGTCGTACATTCCGTCGCCTCGGACAGATGTGAATGAGCATTTTTTCACATACTACGCCAATGCTGAATTCAACTCGCTCAACTCATACAATTTTCCATTGAAAGGAACTCTTTTCAATTGCAGTGCGAGTCTGGTGACAGATAATCTGATATACTATAATAATCGCAGCCCCCTTCCTATTTTCCATATGAATTGGAAGACTGTCATCCCTGTCGTATCACCACGATTCACCATTGCGCCTCATGTGCGTGGACGAGCTATTGTGAGCACTTTTGGATCACGCACTCCTCCTTTTGCCCTATACAATATGATCGGAGGTCTTAACTCAGGCATGAAGATGGAGCAACAACTCATTGCTGCTGGTATCTCGGATATGGAATTGATCAAAGAATGTCTGACACTGTTCGGAGGTCTTGACCTACAGCAACGAATCGGAAACAACCACTACATACAAGCCGCCATCGACGGTGGTACTATCGCCAATAACATCAAAGAGGCAGTCAAAAGAGACCAGCTCACTTGGGGAGCACAGTTAGGCTACAGCTACGACACTGGAGCCGGACCACTCTCACTCACAGGTTATTGGAGCGAACGCACACGTAAAGTGAAGTTTATGTTCAATTTCGGATACTATTTTTAATTACTGCTCTCCGATAAATTGATCCTGTTCACACTGAATCTCCATTGGTTCAGAATCTTTAGTTTGGCTAAACAGTCAAAATAAGGATTCCAAGGGATCATGTCTGATGGATTTTGCTCATTTTCTCCCCAAACTCCATTCATTAAATGCCAATTCATATCCAAATCTTGGAAAAGTGGAAATTTTAGCCGTTTTTACCTTGGAAAAATGGAAATTTTCGGTCAGAAAGTCTTGGAAAAGTGGAAATTTTCAGCCCAAAAAGCTTGGAAAAGTGGAAATTTTGAAAGAAATTTGCCTGAAAAAGTGGAAATAATAGGTTATAACAGCATTTTTCAGCAAAGATAAAACATTATGATTCAAAGAAATATATCAAAATACTTAGAAAAATTCTACCAGACATCAAAAAAAGCACTTTTGCTTACCGGTGCAAGGCAGATAGGAAAGACCTTCGTGATACGTGAATTCGGAAAGAAATTCAAGAGTTTTGTGGAGATAAATTTTGTGGAAAATCCGGAAATTGCGGAAGCCATAAGAGACGCCAAAGGAAGAGAAGACATTCTGTTCCGCATATCCACATTCACAAAAAAGCCTCTCATCAAAGGCGAGACTCTGATATTCTTTGACGAGGTGCAAGCGTGTCCGGAAGTGGTGACGGCGATAAAATTCTTGGTAGACGACGGTTCATACAAATACATAATGAGTGGATCTCTGCTCGGTGTGGAGCTGAAAGATCTGCGTTCAGAGCCAGTGGGATACATGAGTGTAAAGGAGATGTTTCCTCTCGACTTTGAAGAGTTCATACGTGCGATAGGCATCGGCGACAATGTGATCGACCATCTGCAGAATGCGTGGGACAACCGCACTCCCGTCGACTCCTTCATCCATCAGAAGATGATGGAGCTTTTCAGACTATACCTCGTGGTGGGAGGAATGCCAGAGGCTGTGAAGAAATACCTGGAGACAAACAATCTTCAGGAGGTGATGGCGGCACAACGTGACATCATAACTCTCTACAAGCGTGACATCACCAAATACGACTTCAAAGACAAGCTGCAAATCAACCATATATACGATTTGATTCCGCCAGAGCTGAACGAGAAAAACAAACGTTTCATCTTGAAGAGCCTCAACGAAAATGCCAAATACGACCGCTACCACAACGGTTTCCTTTGGCTGAAAAACGCAGGTGTGGCGATTCCTGTCTACAATGTGGAAGAGCCTAAGATGCCTCTCAAGTTGTCGATGTCTCGCAATCTGCTCAAACTGTTCCTTAGCGACATAGGTCTGCTTGCCGCCCAATACGCAAACGGCATCCAGCTGCGTATCATCAACGGAGACAAAGACATCAATTTCGGTTCGGTATACGAGAATGCAGTCGCTCAGGAATTGATAGCACATTCGTTCGAGCCGTTCTACTACAACAACAAGAAGCGTGGAGAGATAGACTTCGTGATAGAATACCACGACAGAATCCTACCGATCGAGGTGAAATCGGGCAAAGACTACGAGGTGCACCGTGCACTGTCTAACATCATGGACTGTCCGGATTACGACCTGCAGGAGGCAGTAGTGTTGTGCAACGACAATCTGAAGGTGGTGGGCAAACTGACATACGCCCCAGTATACATGACTATGTGTCTGAAGAAAAACGACTACGCTCCTACTTTCTACAAGGTGGATATTTCAATGGTGAAGGAGCCGGAGATGAAGTATGGGAAAGAAGATTGATGGTTGAGGGTGGATGGTGGATGATTGAAGATGGACGATGGATGGTAGATGATTATCACAAATTTTGATTATCTTTGAACTACAAAAACGAGTCAGGAAGAAATGAAAGTTTGCATAGCGGAGAAACCGAGCGTGGCACGCGATATTGCTCGTATGCTTGGAGCGACAGCCAAGATGGATGGTTATTACGAAGGTAATGACTATCAGGTGACTTGGGTGTTCGGCCATCTATGCACCCTCAAAGAGCCTCACGACTACGACCCTATGTGGAAGCAGTGGATGATGGAGACGCTTCCGATCATTCCGTCGACTTTCTGCATCAAACTGAAAAATGATAAAGGAGTAAGCAAACAATTCAATCTCATCAAACGTCTTATTGACAATGCGGAATATGTGGTGAACTGCGGCGATGCCGGCCAGGAGGGTGAGCTTATCCAACGCTGGGTGCTTCAGTATGCTAAATGCAAAGCTCCTGTCTATCGTCTTTGGATCTCTTCTCTTACCGACGAGGCTATCTCACAAGGTTTCGCAAATCTCCGTCCATCAGCCGATTACGACAGCCTGTATGCGGCGGGAGCTCTCCGTGCTATCGGCGATTGGCTCCTTGGAATGAATGCGACGCGAGCATATTCCATCAAATATTCGGTGCCGGGCACTCCCCTTTCCATCGGACGTGTACAGACGCCGACTCTGGCCCTCGTCGTGGCAAGACACAAAGAGATCATCAACTTCAAGCCGGAGCTTTACTGGGAACTGAAGACGCTTTTCTGCAATACCAATTTCTCCTGCACAAAGGGCAAATTCAAAAAGAAAGAAGACGCGGAGAAAGTTCTGCAGACGGTGACCGGCCAACCTTTCTCGATCACCAAAGTAGACAAGAAGGCAGGCAAGGAGATGCCTCCAAAATTGTTCGACTTGACCTCCTTGCAGGTGGAGTGCAACCGTCGTTTCGGCTACACTGCCGAGCTGACCCTTAAATGCGCACAGTCGCTATACGAAAAGAAATACACCACATATCCACGTGTCGACACTCGATTCCTGCCTGAGGATGTGCATCCGAAGATTCCTCAGATAATAGGTGGAATACAAAACTATTCGTTGCTGACAGCTCCTGTGTTGCAGAAACCGATTCCAAAGTTGAAACGTATCTTCGACAACTCCAAAATCACTGATCACCATGCGATCATTCCGACGGGAGTGCTGGCCACAAACATGACGCAGGAGGAGTTCAACGTCTACGATATCGTGACTCGCTGCTTCATTGCCAATTTCTATCCCGACTGTCAGATCTCCACAACCACAGTGGAGGGAGAATCAGCTGGCGTAGGATTCAAGACATCCGGCAAAGAGATCGTTGATCCGGGATGGCGATTGGTTTATTCGGACGACGTGAAACCAGCCAATCCATCGGAGGATCCCAACAAAGAGGAGAACAACACCGTCATCCCGGCATTCACTATCGGGCAGAACGGACCACATAATCCGTCGATCGTGGAGAAGCAGACCACTCCTCCCAAACCATACACCGAAGCCACTCTGCTTCGTGCGATGGAAACAGCAGGAAAGAATGTTGAGGATGAGGAACTTCGTGAGGCGATGAAGGAGAACGGAATAGGACGACCCTCTACACGAGCCGGAATCATCGAGACTCTTTTCAAACGTGAGTATATGATCCGCCAACGAAAAAACATCATCCCTACCGAAAGAGGAATAAAGCTGATCGACACTATAAACCAGGAACTTATCAAATCTGCGGAACTGACAGGTCAATGGGAGAAGAAGCTACGTCTGGTGGAGAAGAAAGAGTATCAGTCGGCCGACTTCATGGCTGAACTGAAGACAATGGTTTGCGAGGTAGTCGACGCAGTGAAACGTGATGTGTCGATGACTAAAATTGCTGAAGCTCGTAGAGACGCACGGACGAGCGTGTCTGATGAGCAACCTCCAAAAGAGAAGAAACCACGGGCACCAAGAAAGAAAAAGACTGACGACGGCAGTGAACCGACAGCAAAAAAGACGGTGAAAAGGAAGAAAACAGACACTCCTGCCCCTACCTCATTGGCAGAATGTGTATGTCCGATCTGCAAACGTGGCAGAATCCTTAAAGGTCGCACTGCCTACGGATGCTCCGAATACGCGTCGGGCTGCAATTTCAGAATTCCGTTTTTCATCAACAATATCGCCATCAGCGACGACGATGCAGTAGCTTTATTGCAAGGCAATGCGGTGAGAGGAGTGATGCTGAGCACGCTGCTGGGGGTTAATGGTTAATGGTTGAGGGTTGAGGGTTGAGGGTTGAAAGGTTAGAGTAAAAAGTTAAGAGTTAAGAATTACATGAAAAAGAAAATTGCGATCATATTACTTCTCCTTATCTCTGTAGCCATCGGTGTCTGTTGGGCACAACAAGATGATTACAAAGAGGGAGACATCCTTTTCCAAGTGTCGAAAAGCCGTCAATCACCATTGATCCAGAAAGCCACAGGATCTAAATGGTCTCATTGTGGTGTCGTGGTCGAGAAAAACAAAAAGCTATTTGTGTTGGAAGCGTCCAAGGTGGTCCGACTCACCCCTCTGCAACAGTGGATAAAACAAGGCAAAGATGAGAAGGTGAAGATGATGCGTGTGAAAAAAGATCCGGTTAAGATCAAATATAATAAATACTTAGAGAAGTCATACGACCTTGCTTTTAAGTTCGACAATGGCAAATGGTACTGCTCTGAGTTAATCTACGACATCTACAAATCACAGTTAGGAATAGAACTTTGCAAGCCCAAACAGCTACGTCAGTATCAGATCAACGGCATGGAAGATGTCATCAAAAAAAGAGGCATGAGTCTCGATCAATTGGTGGTCGCTCCATCTGATTTGTTAGATTATTGATTATCTACAAGTTAATCCAAATTTTCACATTTTTATGAGGGATCAAACGACAAAAAACCACACTTTTATGAGGGAATAGCAACGTCTATAATTAAATTTTCAGATCCTACTCGTCTGTGCCCAGACCTTCATTCTTGAAATATGCTTCTGCCGAATATAGAGGTATATTCTCCATCCAATCTTGATCTTTATATGGGAGCATTGAGATGCGAAGACCTTTCAAGCCAAAATTCTTAAATTCTTCTGTAACAAACAAGCGGAGTGATTTGGCACGCACATTTTCTTCAGCCTTTGCCTCTGTCGGTATGACACGACGGTTTCCCTGAACTATAAAATCGACTTCCATAGTACTGCTATCCTTAGAAAAATAGAATATATTCTTATCCATTTCATCATGTAGTTCCAAGGATTTTATTTGAGAAAGAATATAATTCTCTGTAAATGCCCCTTTGAATTCAGAAAAGACATTCATTCCTATCAGCATTTCACGCGATCGTGCTCCACACATACACGACAGCAAACCACAATCCAACAAATATATCTTGAATGCGGAATCGTCAGCATAGAATTTCAATGGTTCTTGCGGTTTCGTCACTCTAGCCACCTTATACACCAATCCCGCATCCGTCAACCACTGGATCGCCTTTTCAAAATCAGCCGCTCTAGCGCCCTTCTTTATCGCACCAAACACAAATTTCTTGTTTTCCTTAGCCAGCTGAGCAGGTATGCTATCCCAGACCTGCCTTATACGCACCACCTCAGCATTGGTGTGTTTACCCATATCCTTACTATAAGTGGCAAGTATGGAACGTTGTACATCTCTTGTCTCTTTGGCATCATGGTTTTCAATCCATGTTGATACAGCCTCAGGCATACCTCCACAGAAATAATATTGTCTGAGATAATCTGTCAATAGTTCGTGTTGCAATGTCATTGAATCCCAATCCAAATTGCGGACAGCGTCGGCAAGCAGATCTCGACCATTAGCCATCAAAAACTCATCAAAAGTCATCGGGTACATTCTCAAGTCGTTCACCTTACCCACCGGATAGCTCTCGTCTTTTCGTATTGATATTCCCAATAAAGAACCCGCCACAACCACATGCAAATCTCGTCTATCCTCACAAAAATATTTTAGCGACGAAATGCCATTTGGCACCTCTTGTATCTCGTCGAAAAATAGCAGCGTCTTTCCTGAAATAATCCTTTGTTCATTTGCCTGTTCCAACTGATAGATAATGCGATCCATATTAAAATCGACGAACAAGCCCTCAGCAAACCTATTATTATGGCAATTCACATACACCATATTTTCAAATTCGTTTTTTCCGAACTCCTTTATGATGTACGTTTTCCCCACCTGTCTTGCCCCCAAAAGCACAAGAGGTTTATGTTTTGGATTTTCTTTCCAGGCCTTCAATTCCTTGTAAATATTCCTCTTCATCAGCCATAATTTTTTGATACAATGCAAAATTACTAATAATAAATGATTTAGCAACGATTTTCACATTTTTATGAGGGATCAAACCATCAAAAACCACACTTTTATGAGGGAATGAGCCCATAAATTGACGTATCACACATTTTTTTACAAATTAAGAATTAAAAGTAAAGAATTAAGAATGGGCTAATAATCCTGACATCCTTTTTCAGCTATTGATGTACTATAAATGGCCAACGACTTACTTTATAGTTGTTTTCCGCTTAAAATCTCAAAAAAATGAAAAAATCTGCGTAAATTTGCGGAAAATTAAGATTATATGATTGAAATAATTCCAGCAATTGATATTATTGACGGCAAGTGTGTCCGTCTTAGCCAAGGAGACTACGACCAGAAGAAAGTTTACAACGAAAATCCTCTTGAGATTGCAAAAGAGTTTGAAGACGCAGGTATTCGCCGTCTTCACCTTGTCGACCTTGACGGAGCTAAGGCGCACCACATAGTCAACCATAAAGTGTTGGAGACAATCGCAACTAAAACGAACCTTGTGATTGATTTCGGAGGAGGTCTGAAAAGTGACGAAGATCTTAAGATAGCTTTCAACAGCGGTGCGTCAATGGTCACAGGCGGAAGTATCGCCGTGAAGGATCCAGACACATTCTGCGGATGGATCGACAAGTTTGGCGGAGAGAAAATCATTCTTGGAGCAGACGCGAAGGATGGCAAGATCGCAGTGGGCGGATGGATCGAGACAACTCAGGAGCCACTTATCCCATTCATATCACAATACCGTCAGCGTGGAATTTCAAAAGTGATCTGCACAGATATCAGTAAAGACGGAATGTTGAAAGGAGCCTCAACAGACCTTTACAAAGAGATTCTTGCAGCAGAATCTGGTCTATACCTTATCGCAAGCGGAGGTGTCAGCAAGATTGAGGATATCATCGAGCTTGACGAAGCCGGAGTGCCAGCCGTAATCACAGGAAAGGCGATCTACGAAGGCAAAATCACTCTTGAACAAATATCAAAACTTCTCGCATAAAATTTGGCGATTTATTTATAAATTTGCACAAAACTATTGAATATGACTATTGATTTCGATAAACTTGGTGGACTTGTGCCAGCTATCATCCAGGACGATGCAACACTGAAGGTTTTGATGCTTGGATTCATGAATAAAGAGGCGTATGAGAAGACCGTTGCCACTGGCAAAGTGACATTCTTTTCTCGCACACGCAACAAGCTATGGACCAAAGGTGAGACAAGCGGCAATTTCTTGAACCTTGTCAGCATCAAAAACGACTGCGACAACGACACTCTTCTTATCCGTGTCAACCCTGTCGGACCTGTTTGCCATACAGGAACAGACACATGCTGGGGTGAGGTCAACGAAGGTGGCATGACCGCTCTTGAGGCTGTACAGAGGAAGATCAAGGCCGACGTAGCAGATCCATCTACATACGCAGGAAAGAACCATGCAGAAGGTAAAAACCGTGTGGCTCAAAACCTTGGTGAGGAGGCTGTAGTGGCTGTGATCAAAGCATCCAAAGGTTCACGTGAGGAGATCATCGAGCAGAGCGGATCTCTACTCTACCATCTGCTTGAGATGCTTACTGAAAACGGCATCGACATCAACGAAATCAAGAAAATTGCACCAAAAGACTAATACTTTACAACTGTGAGCGAGATATTGTTAGACTACAAAAACGTTTCAATCAACCACTCTGAGGTGACGGTGTTGAAGAATTTGACACAGCAGATCAGAGTAGGTGAACTTGTCTACCTCACAGGTAAGGTGGGAAGCGGAAAAAGTTCGTTTCTCAAATCTATATATGCAGATGCCGAGATATCAGCAGGCAGTGCGATGGTGCTCAACTACGACATCCGCAAGATAAAGCGTAAGGAGATCCCATACCTCCGCAGGGAATTGGGAATCATATTCCAGGATTTCAAGTTGCTGACAGACAGAAGCGTAGAGAAAAATCTCGACTTCGTGTTGAAAGCCACAGAAGTGAGCGACAAAAACGAGCGAAAGGAGAGAATCGCAAATGTGCTGGCTTACGTAGGTATGGACAACAAAGGCTACAAGATGCCACATGAGTTGTCGGGAGGTGAGCAGCAACGCGTCGTCATCGCAAGAGCATTGCTCAATGATCCAAAGATGATCCTTGCAGACGAGCCTACTGGAAACCTTGACGCAGAAACAGGAAAAGATATCATGACGTTGCTTCACAAGATATCGCGTGAGAAGACCGCGGTGGTGATGGCGACTCATAATATGAGATGGCTTCAGATGTTTGAAGGACGTGTACTGCACTTCAACAACATGGAAGTCAACGAAATATCAGCAAACGAAGTAGTAACAACAAAAAATGAAGAGTAAATGATCAAGTTTTTATTCACGCTGGTGCTTATAGGCATACTTTTTATGCTGCTCGTCCCAATCATTTTGAAGACGGTCATAACAAACCTTATAGGCAAAGCCACAAAAAGGCAACAGCAACAATACCAACAATATAGCGACGATTCTCGATCGTCTTACTCGTCGGCAGATGAAGACGAATCCTATTACGGCAGCGTCTTGGTGCATGATGAAGAGAGTGCTCGACGCATGAAGAGAATGAAAGAAGATGCTGAAGACGTGGAGGCTGTGATAATAGATGAGCCTGCCAAAATAGAGATAGAAGAGAGGGAGAAGGTGAGAGGTTAAGAGGTGTGAGTTGAGAGGTGAGAGATTAAAGGTGAGAGGTGAGAGTTGAGGCTGGAAACTTGAGACAAAAAAGGAAAATAAAACATTAAGTATATAAAAATGGGAAAAAAAGCATTGTTGATGATCCTCGATGGTTGGGGAATCGGTAACAAAACTAAGTCTGACGTAATCGCGTCTACACCAACACCAAATTGGGACGCATTGATAGCAAACTATCCAAACTCACAGCTACAGGCATCAGGTGAGAACGTTGGTTTGCCAGACGGACAGATGGGTAACTCAGAGGTAGGACACTTGAATATCGGTGCAGGACGTATTGTATATCAAGACCTTGTAAAGATTAACCGTGCTTGTGCAGACGGTTCAATCATGAAGAACCCAGAGGTTGTTTCTGCATTTGAGTATGCAAAAAAGACAGGAAAGAAAGTTCACTATATGGGCTTGACATCGACAGGTGGTGTACACTCATCTTTCGATCACTTGTTCAAGCTATGTGAGATTGCAAAAGAATTCGGTGTTGCCGACAAGACATTCATCCACTGTTTCATGGATGGTCGTGACACAGACCCTAAGAGCGGTAAAGGATTCATCGAGCAGCTTAGCGCACAGGCAAAGAAGACAGGCTGTACAATAGCATCTATCGTCGGCCGTTTCTACGCAATGGACCGTGACAAGCGTTGGGAGCGTATCAAAGAGGCATACGATTTGTTGGTTAACGGAATCGGAGCTCCAGCTACAGACATGGTTAAGGCAATGCAGGACAGCTACGACGCAGGTGTGACTGACGAGTTCGTTAAGCCAATCGTAAACACATCTGTAGACGGAAAGATCGGTGAGGGTGACGTAGTTATCTTCTTCAACTACCGTAACGACCGTGCTAAGGAGCTTACAATCGTATTGTCACAGAACGACGTTCCAGAGCAGGGAATGAAGACAATTCCAAACATCCAGTTCTACTGTATGACTCCATACGATGCTTCATTCACAGGTGTTCACATACTATTCCCTAAGGAGAATGTAAGCAACACATTGGCTGAGTACCTTTCAAACAAAGGCAAGAAGCAGCTTCACACAGCTGAGACTGAGAAGTTTGCTCACGTAACATTCTTCTTGAACGGAGGTCGTGAGACTCCATTCGACGGAGAGGAGAGAATCTTGGTTCCTTCTCCAAAGGTTGCAACTTACGATTTGAAGCCAGAGATGTCTGCATTCGAGGTAAAAGACAAGCTAGTTGAGGCTATCCACTCACAGAAGTTCGACTTCATCGTTGTAAACTTCGCAAACGGAGATATGGTTGGTCACACAGGTAAGTATGATGCAATCGAGAAGGCAGTTAAGGCTATGGATCAGGTTGTAAAGGAAGTTACAGACGCTACTCTTGCTGAAGACTACGCTACAATCATCATCGCAGACCACGGAAACTGTGATTTCGCAATCAACGCAGACGGAACTCCAAACACAGCGCACTCACTTAACCCAGTGCCATTCGTTTACGTTGCAAACGACGCTAAATCAGTAAAGGTTTCTAACGGTGTATTGGCAGACGTTGCTCCATCAATCTTGTCAGTGATGGGTCTTGAGCAGCCATCTGAAATGACTGGTAAGAACTTGATCTCAAAGTAATTTGAGGATTGAGAAAACAATATTTGTAGAGACGTGGACATCCACGTCTCTACTTTTTTATAGATGAAATGAGTTTGGACAATCATCATAATTCATCGTTTTTGCCTTTTTATGCAATTTTTTTACTTTATTTGCATCATATAAAAACAAACGCCAGGAAAATGAAAAAGCCCATTTTAGTCATATTCTCAATATGTATGATGTTATGTTCTGCAGATCTTTATGCGGCAGATCAGAATCGAATAGCTCATGGACATTTATATGAGTACAATTTCCCATCACAACAAACAAAAGACACACTGGGGAAAGCCACTATTTATATGCCGGAAGCAAAGTCGGACCTGGACAGAGAAGTTCCGCCAGGACAACTGCCACAGTATATGAACCCGAACTACTACGGATACAAAGAGATCAGACATAACACTTCAACAGAAACAAACTATAGCAATGACATTAACGTGCCTCGTTATGGTGAAAAAGTGTCAAAGAGACGCGCGACAAAAAACGCTTTTCAGATAAACCATTCTGATGGCATTTATCACTATCGCAATGGCATTTTCTATTTGCAGAAAAATGACCAATATGAGATTCACAAACCACACATAGGATTCAGAGTTCCTTCTATACCTGCAGAGCGACGCAAATATATGTTCGACGGTGTCGCATACTACTATTACTATGGCACATTCTACGTTTATGACCAAACAATCAAGATGTACGACGTCGTCATTCCTCCTGTGGGAGCGATTGTAGATTGGATTCCAGGGAATGCAGAAAAAATTGAGATTGATGGCGAAGCATATTACGTCGCAAACGGAATACAATACAAGGATATCTCATTTAAGGCGGCTATATCAAAATGGTATCAAATTGTCGCTGTTGACGCAACCAAATATAAGGATTAAGCAATCCTGCACTCATTAAATTAAACAGTACAACATCCATAGTAGTCCAACATTTTTTAACATAAAAATGTTGTGGGTTCAACGCACTTGGATTATATTTGCAATTATAATAATTCGTGCGACGAGATGCCTATGAATAAATCTAAACTATATGCATGGCTTTTATCCATACTTGGATTTCAAATGCAAGGTTGCCATAACGGCGACTCCTATGAGGATATTGAATATGGATGCCCATATATACAGTTAAAAATTGATGGCTCCGTAAAGGACGAAAACGGCAATATAATACCAAGGGCAAACGTTTCAGTAAAGATAGAAGCGGTTACTCAAAAAGAAGAGTATAAAGATGTGAAGGTCGATAATTCACTCACCTGCGACAACGATGGGACATTCCAAGTAGCTGATGGATTTTGCAACATGAGAAAATACGAAAAACTTAAATATGAAATCATCACACACAGATACGGATACGAAAACGATACCATCCATAAAGAAAAAAAAGATCTGGAATCCTCAAACGTTAACCTTTTGGACAAAATAAATATCGTTCTAAAGAAGAATAAATAAAGACGAATATGAGATTAAAGAATTTTTTCCCTTGGCTGCTTGCCCTACTTGGATTCCAAATGCAAGGTTGCTTTCCTTTTTCAGGATTGGAATACGGATGTTTGTACACGGAATTCAAAACCAGTGGAACTATACAAGATGAAAATGGCAAAAAAATACAAAACGCTCATGTCAAAGTAAAGGTCCAAGCCTATGACAGTAAAAACAATATTGTTTTTACTCAGACTAAAATTGAATCCAGCGACAATATTGGAAAATATGAAGTCAAATGTGGAGAATGCGATTTGACTACTGATTTAGAAAAGATTGAATATGAAGTAATCACCAATGGTTTTGAAGATACTACCCGTAAAGAGATCGGGAAAAATGATATAAAAATCATTAAGAAAGGTGACGAAGAAAGAGTAATCAATCAAGAGATAAATGTAACATTAAAAAGTAAATTATGAAACTAGCAAAAATAACTACTTGGCTATTGGCTATACTTGGTTTTCAAATGCAGAGTTGTAGATATGAGACTGAAGAATATGGATGTCCTCACACAACATTCAAGACGACCGGTACGGTAAAGGATGAAAACGGCAATAAAATAGGAGGTGCAGAAGTCAACGTGAAGATAGAAACTATTGTCAACAGACCTGAAGAACCCGAAGTGAAGGCCAACAAATCTACATTAAGTGACAACAATGGAGCATATCAAGTAAGTGACGGACGTTGCGACGGTATTGACAGATATGAAACTCTTCAATATGAAGTCATAACACGCAAAGATGGCTACAAACCTGACACCATCATCAAAGAGGTAAGAAAAGAAGATCTAAAATTCAAGAAAGTTGACTCTTGGGACAAAAGCACGACTCAAGAAATTAACGTAGTTCTAAAAAAACACAAATAAAATCATGAAATTAACAAAACTTCTAACCTGGTTGCTGACCATACTTGGATTTCAGATGCTAAGCTGTACAGGAGAAGACGAATATGGATGTCCATACACCACATATAAGACTTCTGGCACAGTAAATGACGAAAGTGGCAATAAAATACAAGGAGCGGAAGTCAATGTGAAGATTGACGCAATTATTGAGAAACGAGATTCGTCAGGCACATACAACGATACCATTAATCGTACCGTTCAAACAACTTTCTCCGACAAAAAAGGGCATTACGAAACTAATCACGGAGATCTGAAGGGGTATAATGCATTGAGCTATGAGGTCATCACCCAAAAAGATGGCTACAAACCAGACACCATCCGCAAAGAGGTAAATAGATCAGACTTCAAATTCAAAAGATCAGGTGATTGGGAGACAATCGCGTCTCACGAAATAAACATTGTGCTTAAGAAAAATAAATAGACATGAAAACTTCAAAATTATTTACCGCTTTTTTGGCAATATTAGGTTTTCAGACCCAAAGTTGTACAGAAGTAGAAGAGGCTCCAGATGAATATGGATGTCCATATACAACTTTTAAAACTAACGGCACCGTACAAGACGAGAATGGCAATAAGATAAAAGGTGCAGAAGTCAACGTGAATATTAACGTCATCATTGAAAGAGAAGATTCCACTGGTGCAACACACAATGATACAATCGGTCAATTCAACAAGGCTTCCGTCAGTGATAAAAAAGGAAACTATGAAGTGGCCATGAGAGGAGATGGTTATGGAAAGTTTTACTACGAGGTCATCACCAACAAAGATGGCTACGAACCTGACACCATCCGTAAAGAGGTCCAATCAAAGGATTTGGAGCATTTAAAAGAAGGAACCTGGGGAACCATACTTAAAAACAAAATAGACATCGTTCTCAAGAAAAAATAAAGAATGGCAGAAAAAAAGATTTCTATCCGCAAAAGACTAGGCTTAGAACTTGCCCGTAAGATAAGGAAAGATACGGCTCCTGTACTGCGCACTTTATTCTGGGAATGTACTTTGCGTTGTAATGCGGCATGCAGACATTGCGGAAGCGACTGCAAAGCGACTGCGAACAGCAAGGATATGCCGGCTGAGGATTTCCTGAAAGTGATAGACCGTCTGACACCGCATGTGGACACCCACAAAACTTTCATCATCTTCACTGGTGGAGAAGCTCTTGTCAGACCGGATATTGACTATGTCGGCACAGAGCTGAACAAACGAGAATATCCTTGGGGCATCGTCTCAAACGGATATCTGCTCAACGAAGAACGTCTGAAACGTCTGAAAGCGGCAGGTATGCACTCCATCACCATCAGTCTGGATGGTTTCGAAGAGGCTCACGACTGGATGCGTCGCATACCCAATGGATTCAAGCACGCAGTGGAAGCCATAAAACTATTAGTCGCAGACAAAGATCTGATTTACGACGTCGTGACTTGTGCAAACCAGAAGAACTATGATTCACTTGCTGAGTTCAGAGATTTTCTCATCAGCATAGGAGTGAAAGCATGGAGAATATTCACCGTATTCCCTGTAGGACGAGCCGCAGACAATCCGGAATTACAGCTAAATGACAGACAGTTTACTGACCTGATGAAGTTTATCGCAGATACACGTAAAGAAGGGAAAATAAAGGTGAGCTACGGATGCGAAGGATTCTTAGGTGGCTATGAGACGGAGGTGCGTGACACATTCTACCAATGCAATGCAGGCAAACATGTCGGGTCTATCCTTGCCGACGGAAGTATATCAGCCTGTCCAAGTATCAGAGCAAACTACAACCAAGGCAACATCTACACCGATGATTTCTGGGATGTGTGGACCAACCGCTACCAAGTGTTCCGCGACCGCAGTTGGATGAAGAAAGACGAATGTGGCGACTGCAAGATGTTCAGATATTGCGAAGGTAATGGATTCCATTTGAGAGACGAGAATGGCAAACTGCTATTCTGCCACTACCACAGACTGATAGATTAATCATGTTGGAAAATCTGACAAAAGAAGGAGAGTCGATTGACTCTCCTTCTTTATAAAAAAATGTCTAATCTTAACATCCTAATATTATTCTTACTTTAATTTTGCCAATGCCTGTTCAAGCGTCATTCCTGCATAATCCTGAGCCGAAATTATTCTGCCTGACTTCTTGTCATCCGCAAAAACACCCAATACCACACCTGGCAATGCACTTTCCGGTGCGTTTGGAGCGTTAGGACCACCTAAATCAGTGCGGCACCAACCTGGATCTGTAAGACTGAGCACGACATCAGTACCGTCGATCTTAGAAGCCAAATCCTTTGTGATCTTATCAAGACCTGCCTTGCTTGCCGAATAAGCAGCCTGCTCTGGCTCAAGATTGATACCACTTGTAGTGTTAACGATTCTGCCGAAACCAGCCTTGATCATACGTGGCAAGTAGTGGTAGCAGATAATCATTGGAGCTATTGTGTTGACCTTCAAGCTCTCCACAAAATCCTCAGCTGGAGTATTATAGTACTCTGGATAAGCACGATATGTCACCTGGATACCTGCATTGTTAAGAACGATTTCAATGTTTGTTCCATTGTCATCAATTTCCTTAAGCATGCGCTTAACATCCTTGTCGTCTTCTAACTGGCACTCCACAGAGTAAGCCTCAACCCCCATATTCTTAACTTCTGCCAAGACCGCATCAAGATGCGATTTCTTTCTACTCTGAAGAACGACGTTGCAGCCTCTTTCCGCAAGAAATTTAGCCGCCAAAGCTCCGATACCTCGTGATGCACCTGTAACAAGTGCCCACTTCCCTTTTATTTCTGTCATAAATGTTTGTTTTGTTTTTGCAAATTTAGTCATTAATATCCACATTTCCGCATTTACTTGAATAAAAATTCAAAATATAATTCTCAGTTAAACGGATTTCTCTCCCCATATCTTTCCATATGTGTTTGGGGTCTCTGTATTTAATCGCCTTTTGCTCGCACTTTAGAAGTAGACAAGGGTCTTACTTACAAACATCAGTGATTTTAATTTTAATGCTAGCGAACTCATAATATATTTCACCGATCTATACCTATTAAAATCCAAACGCAGAAATAATCAACAAGTTGATTTAGTCGAATTTACATCAAAAATATAAACCACATAGTAAATTTGCAACTAAAAAAATGCAGGTTCCAATAATTAATTATAAATTTGCATCATTATGAACTTAACAAAAAATAATTATGTCAGAAAACACAAGCAAACATCTTTTGTTTAAGAATATGATGAAGAGAATACCTAAATTATTATTAGGACTTGCCGCACTATCAACAAATATCACCACACATGCGATGGAATGGAGGGAAGTGGCAAAAATGGACTTTGGAGGAAACGACGTAAGCGCAGACGCCATTTGCAACACCAAGCCCAACAGCACTGAATTTGGAACTGATTTGGAATGGATTGGCCAGAACACAATGGTCGAACAAGGAACGTATCTCATTATCAAAGCAACAGAACTGGCCGACATGGGAAAAGGGTGCAACCTTACAAACTGGGGAAATTTCTATGCTGGCATGCCAATATGGGCGACAGGTGGAGATCATACATTTCCAGATAATCCTGATAAAGGTTATTATATGGCATTAGACTGTACGCCAAACGTAGACAGGCTAAAGCTATATAAGAAAGTATTGCCTGTACCTTGTGCAGGTGTTGAATTAAAGTTTGATGCATACCTAGCTGCATTGGACGGCAAGCATGATGCATCGAACACAGTAAGTGTTTCAATTGTAGGTGGAGGAAAGACACTTGCATCTGAAGAATTAAATCTTAAGACCCCGACATCAGGCAAAATCACCTGGGAACACCTATCCACAACATTTAAAGTGGATGATTCAACCATTTCTTCTGTTGAGTTCTTAGTAGAAGCATTAAAAACCATGGCCTCAGGCTGGGATATCGCATTGGACGACATCACTATTTCAGTGAGCCAACCAACAATAAAGATTACCTCAGATAATTTCTTATACAAAAAGCCAGCTACACTAAGAGTCTCTTACGACCAAGATGAATTTGACGCTTTTTGGGGAAATTCCTACTCTGACGTAGTATATAAGTGGTATAAATACAACGAATCGAGTAACGATTTTGAAGAGATAAGTGGTGCAGGAGGAAATTATACATCAGGGAAAGACATCAGCTACACAATAGATTCATTTGAAAAGGATTTGCACAATGGAAAATATAGACTTATTGTTTCCACAAATGACAATTTTGGCAACAATCTATGTTCTATACAAAAAGATTTTGAAGTCAACGAAGAAATAAACAGAATCTACATTGAAATATGCAAAGATTCCACAATCATAACTGATTTTGGAGACATACTAAGTACGGTTGATGTTGACGACCAAGTCATTGAATTTGCAGACAGAGCCATCCAATATCATATAAAATGCATACACTACATAGCTTTGGATACCAAATATGATATGCAATGTTTGAACAGCGACTACCCGACAGTAGGCGACATCAAATTGGACGATATTATTGAAAGAGACCAAAAGACTGGATGTCCGACATCTATACAAAAACACTATTTAAGAGTGGTTGATGATGTTATAATGAAGGAACCTAAACATGTGTGTGAAGGAGACAAATATACAACCGATGACAATGTAGAAAAAATTTACACAGAAGTAAATGAAATAGAAGGAGACTCTATTGCTTTCGACTATGATGGTTGTCGTTACTCTCAATACGTTTTTGTCCACCCTAAATATGAGGTAGAAGAAAACGTCACTGTATGCAAAGGAGACTCATATGATGGCGTACCATACAACAAAGTTGGAATATACAAGGGCTCTAATATAATATTGAAAACAATATGGGGATGTGATAGTATATACACCCCTAAAATCACAGTGGTAGAGCCAAACACGGTCGAAAAATCAGTCACTGTCTGTCCTTCTGACAACTATACATTTGATGGCAAGACATACGACTATCCGATCGACACAACAATTGTCCAGAATCTTAATGGGCAAGCCAGCAACGGATGCGATAGCACGACTATTCTTCACTTGGTAGTAACCGAAGGAGGAGATGTGCATCTTGACACCATGATTTGCCGAGGTCAAATTTTGTTTGGAGATACATTCATGGTAGCCGGCACTTTCCAAAAGAAAATAGCCAGCCACACAGAGTCGGCATGTCAAATAGACACCATTTGGAATATTGAAGTTGTGGATATCAATTTAGAACTAAGATTATCCGCCAATAAGACTGAGCTAAAACCAGGAGATGAGGTGGCATTGAACGCTGCCATAAAAACGTACGATGCAAAAGGCAGAGCACTAAATCTGACTTACCACTGGGAGCCAGAAATTCCATCAAACACGCTAAGTCCAACATTCACAATCGAGCAGACAACAACATACACAATTTTTGCTGACTTGGAGTTGCCATCCGACATCGACAAAAATGCGAAGGGATGCCACGCAAAAGAATCGATTACAATCAATATAGACTCCAACGCAATAGACGATATTCTGGCTGATCCTTCTTCTAATGAAAAAATATACTACAACATGAAGGGACAGAAAGTGGATCATCCTGAGCGAGGAAACGTTTACATAAACAAAGGAAAGAAAATAATGTACAAATAAATCATTTTCCACCCAACCTAAAAGGCACTTCAGAAAGAGGTGTCTTTTTTTATTTTTTGTATATTTGCATCCGACTTGAGAAGACAAAAATCTCATGCATTTATTAATCATTCAACACTCACTAAAACATGAAAAAACTTTTTATTTCTGCTTTTTCTGTCGCTTGTGTTCTTTCCTCTCTATCTTCATGCGGAAAGACTGAAAATGCAGATTCAACAAACACAGCGAATTCAGTATGCAATGCGACTGCAGAAAACCAGGTTTATTCAATCGACACTTTGGTGGCTGACTCAATAATTCTTCCTGCCGCACAAACAACCGGAGGAACACCTATCTACGACGCTTTGTCAGCACGTGCCACATTCCGCAACTTCACACCAGACGCTTTGTCCGACCAGACTATCTCCAACCTTCTTTGGTCAGCATCAGGAGTCAACAGACCATCAGCTGACGATCCACGTCTGACTGCTCCTACAGCAAGAAACGCACAAGAGATTGATATTTACGTCTGCACAAAAAAGGCAGTCTACCTATACCAGCCAGTCGGTCATAAGTTGAAATTGGTCAACACTGGTGATTTCCGTGCTCAGGCAGGAAAGAATCCATTCCACGCAAACGCAAGTGTAGATTTGATTTATGTCGCGAACTACGACAAAATGGAAGGATTCGACGACAACGGAAAGGCATTCTACGGAGCCACAGACTCTGGTATCATAAGCCAGAACGTATATCTGTTCTGTGCCGCAGAAAACTTGAAGACTTGCGTCTGCGGTCATATCGACAGAGAAGAGATCGCTAAATTCATCAACTTGAAGAATGGATATGTAACTCTTACTCAGCCTGTAGGAAAATAATTTGTTGCATTCTTATGAAATATAAAGCCGGACTTTCAAGCCCGGCTTTTATTGTTTCACCATAGCGATCACAAGTGTCGCCCCTACATATTATTTTTCTTCTGTTGATGTCGGTTTCACAATGACCTCACGCCAAGTCTCACACAACACCCATTGATAATCCTCACCTAAAAACTGGCCGTAGTCAAGCGGATGTTCCTTGCGTGCCTCCTGAATATCCTTACGTTGTTCCGCGGCATTGCTGAATGTGTTTTTCAACTCTGTATAATCAACCTTGATATTCGCTTCCTCACGATAAAGGATCTTGATTTTCTCATAGCCGAGCGGAGTGTAGACGATGGAAGTCTTCATTCTGTCGGAATCAGTTTTATACTGCCATACCTCATAATATTTTCCTTTATAGCAAGCGATCGACGTAGGATCTTTCTTCAAATCAGCCATCAGACTGTCTGCTGGTTTTTCTTCAGGATCATAGTAAAAGCCATTTTGTTTCAATGCGGAAGGCAGGATTGTATCCCTCACCAAGTCAAGGCTGTTCTCAAGCTGGTCGATTGCAGGAATGACGAACAATTGGGTATAGCGTATTCCGAATTCGTCAGGATATTTCTTCATCATCTCCTGCATTTCTGCTTTCTTGGAATCCACTTCCGAATTCATATTGGTGACAAAAAGTGCATTCTGATAATCGATAGCCATCTCAGAGATTAATTTCTCTCCCATCTCACTCCAGACGAACTCACATTTTTTCTGTGTTCTCTCTTTTTTCAATTCTTCAGGAGTAATGCGACGGTAATACTCAGATGCTGTTGCAGTAGATGTCAAACCAATCAATGTTAGGCAGCTACAGGCAAATCTCACAAAATTAAATTTCATTTTGAATAAAAGTTTAGTCAGTTTCCTACTAATCAAAATCGTCGATTAGTTTACCGCGTGCAAAATTAATAAAAAAAGGAGACGTGAATGCTCGCGTCTCCAATATTTTCAAAAAGCAGAGACGGGGCTAACCACGTCTCTACATATTATAGATCAACCTTTGGCATTGTAGCCCAACCCTTCTTGATATCCTCGTCAGTTGGGATATAATCACCCATTTCGCCATTGTTGTACTTCTCGTAAGCGACAAGGTCGAAATATCCAGTACCTGTAAGGCCGAACAAGATCTTCTTCTTCTCTCCCGTCTCCTTACATTTCAAAGCCTCATCGATTGCGACACGGATAGCGTGTGAGCTCTCTGGAGCAGGAAGGATACCCTCAACACGAGCGAACATCTCAGCAGCTTCAAATACGCTAGACTGCTCAACAGCCACTGCCTCCATCATCTTCTGATCATATAGTTCAGAAAGAGTTGGACACATACCGTGGAAACGAAGACCTCCTGCATGGCTTGCTGATGGGATAAATCCACTACCAAGAGTGTACATCTTAGCAAGCGGACAGATCTTGCCTGTATCACAGAAATCAAACGCATACTTTCCACGAGTGAAGCTTGGACAAGACGCAGGCTCAACAGCGATGATTCTGTAATCAGCCTCACCTCTCAACTTCTCACCCATGAACGGAGCGATAAGTCCACCAAGGTTTGAACCACCACCGGCACAACCGATAATGATATCTGGCTTAACACCATACTTATCCAATGCTTTCTTAGCCTCAAGACCGATCACACTCTGGTGAAGAAGCACCTGATTCAACACACTACCCAACACATAACGATAACCCTCAGTATGAGTGGCGACCTCAACAGCCTCAGAAATCGCGCATCCAAGACTACCTGTTGTGCCAGGGAAATCAGCAAGGATCTTGCGACCGATTTCAGTTGTGTTTGAAGGAGAAGGAGTGACAATAGCGCCATAAGTACGCATCACCTCACGACGGAATGGCTTCTGCTCGTATGAGCACTTCACCATAAACACCTTACAATCCAATCCGAAGTATGCGCTCGCCATAGAAAGAGCAGTACCCCACTGTCCAGCGCCAGTCTCTGTAGTGACACCGATCAATCCCTGCTTCTTAGCGTAGTAAGCCTGAGCGATTGCAGAATTAAGTTTATGGCTACCTGATGTATTGTTACCCTCAAACTTATAATAGATCTCAGCAGGAGTACCAAGTTTCTTCTCAAGACAGTAGGCACGAACCACTGGAGAAGGACGGTACATCTTGTAGAAATTACGGATTTCCTCTGGTATTGCCACGAATGCAGTATCCTCATCAAGCTCCTGAGCGACAAGTTCACTGCAGAACACAGCGCTCAACTCCTCAGCAGTAAGAGGTTTCAATGTGGCAGGATTAAGAAGCGGAGCTGGCTTCTTCTTCATATCAGCACGAAGGTTATACCAAGCTGTAGGGATTTCATCCTCCGAAAGATAAATTTTGTATGGTATTTTCTGTTCCATGGAATTATAATGTATCTAAATATTTCCTACAAAGTTAAGGATTTGAATTGATTACACAAATATAAAATGCGAAATGCTATTCCGTCTCCTATTTATATATAATGAATATAGAAGGACGTTTGTTCAAATCAGGCAACGTCATCTTTTTCCATTCTGCCACCGTCTTAGTGACAATGTATTCCGTTTCAAGAGTCACATCGCAAGCCACGCAAAGGAGTGTGTTCGGCTGAAGTGTCTGCAGAAGCATCTGCATCATCTTCATATTGCGATATGGAGTCTCTATAAAAATCTGCGACTGATGTTCACTTGAAGCACGATGTTCAAGTTTCTTTATTGCATTCAGTCTATCAGCCGATTCTATCGGAAGATAGCCCACGAAAGCGAAACTCTGACCATTGAAACCAGAAGCCATAAGTCCCATAAGGATAGACGACGGTCCGACCAGCGGAACCACCTTGACATCTTTTCGTTGGGCAATTTTAACCACCTCTGCACCAGGGTCAGCCACACAAGGGCAACCAGCTTCAGAGATGATACCCACGTCATTCCCGTCGAAAATAGGATTCAAAAAAGTCGAAATTTCCTCAGGAGACGTATGTTTATTCAAAGTGTAGAAAGTCAACGCGTCTATATCAATATCCTTGTCGACCTTTTTCAAAAATCTGCGGACAGTACGGACATCTTCAACGATAAAATGACGCAACTTACGAATCACCACATAATTAAATTGTGGGAACAGATTATCAATGTCACAATCGCCAAGTGTGTTTGGGATTAGATATATAGTACCTTTCTTTGCCATATCATATTAAAATGCAGAGACAAAATTAAAGAAAAAAAACGTAAACCCTTGCCGAATGGACAAAAAACGCTATTTTTGTAATGCCACGCCGTCAATTGATTGTTAAACTTTACAATTATAACAACTTTCCGGGTGAAATTGTCGTTTACAATGGCGGGCCTCGACTCAAGGTTGCTTGCAGCCTTGTTTTGCATCGCACGGAGGATTACAAAGTAGACGCGTACCCCAATTCCTTATTTCAGAGGAGTTTAATTTAATCACGGCGTGGCATTTTAATTTTAGAACCTTGATTTTATGTTATACAATAGCCTAAAGTTAAAAAAAGCAAAAAAAAGAATACTCCATTTAAAATTTTATTATTTTTGCTATATAGAATTAAATTGAATGAATAATAGGGTTATGAGTATGATGAAGAATTTTACTAAAATATTATTAGGATTAGCCGCAATAGCGGCACCTGTTTCTATCCATTCAATGGAATGGAGAGACGTTGTCACTATGGATTTTGGCGGAAATGACGAGAATGCAGACGCGATCTGTAACACAAAGCCAAGTAGTGATGAAGTCGAGACTGATTTGGAATGGATTGGTCAAAAATCCATGATGGCTGCAGGAAAATATATGATTATCAAAGCGACACAATTAGCAGATGTCGGCAAAGGATACAACCTGACTAATTGGGGAACAGCCGTATTGGGACAGCCAAAATGGGCAGAAGGAGGAGACCACACAAATTCGGATCCGAATATAGGTTATTATATGGTTTTTGATTGTCCGCAAAAATCACAAGTCAAACTATACAAGAAACCATTGCCAGTTTCATGTTCAGGAGTGGAATTCAAACTTGAGGCATACCTTGCTGCTCTTGATTGCGAAAACACAGCCGCAAATACAGTAAGAGTTTCTATCATAGGTGGAGGACGGACATTACAGCAAGAGACATTGAATCTAAAGACTCCATCATCAACAAAGAAGATTAGTTGGGAAAAACTATCAACCACATTCAAAGTCGAAGAGTCTAACATTACTTCAGTCGATTTCCTTGTAGAAGCTGTCGATTGTATGTCAAGCGGTTATGACATTGCTATGGATGACATCACAATATCAGTGAATCAGCCCAAATTAACGATTTCTTCTAGCAAATTTTACTATCAGGATACTGCATCTATAACAGCAGAATATGATCAAACAGAATTCTTTAATTTCTTCGGTGGTTCATATTCAGATGTAATGTACAAATGGTATAAGAAAAATGAAACGACATCCGAGTTTGAGGAAATAAGCGGAGCTAGTGGAGATTATACCGAAGGAAGTAACATGAAATATAAAATCGAATCATTTGATAAAAACAAAGATAACGGAACATACAGACTTGTCGTTTCTACCAAAGATAACTTTGGCAACAATCTTTGTTCTATCCAGAAAGAATATGAGGTAAAGGAGGACAAGAACATAATTTATGTTGTAATGTGCAAGGACTCAACAATCACAACAAAATATGGTGATGTTCTGAGCACAAAAGAGGCTGACGATCAAGTAGTAGAAATCCTAGGAAAAGACTATAAATACGAAATCAAATGTATTCCTTTTATTCCATTGGAGACCGAGTATATTCCTCAATGTATGAATGCTCAATATCCTACACCAGGCAATATCAG
The DNA here is from genome assembly GCA_015061115.1 of Bacteroidales bacterium. Classification (GTDB taxonomy): domain Bacteria; phylum Bacteroidota; class Bacteroidia; order Bacteroidales; family Paludibacteraceae; genus UBA1723. Next base: position 73,347 of record SUXE01000019.1, read on the forward strand.
AATCGAGGATTACATAGAGAGAGAGTCAGAATACGGATGTCCGACAAAAGTACAGCCACGCTATATAAAAGTGGAAGAAGGAAATGTGAAAGATGATCCTAAACATCTATGCGAAGGAGACAAATATATCACCGACGACAATGTGGATAAATACTACACTGAAGTAGATGAATCAGGCCAAATACATATCGCATTTGATTCAGAAGGTTGCCGTCACGAACAATATATCTTCGTACATCCGAAAAAAGCAGAAGATGTAGATGTCACAGTATGTAAAGGTGATTCATACGATGGAGTTCCTTACAATAAAGAGGGAACATACAAAGGTACTGCTATAAAGTTAAAGACAATATGGGGATGTGATAGTATAATCACACCGACAATCGAAGTGGTTGAACCAGTAGAAGTAACTAAATCAGCTACTGTCTGTCCATCAGACAACTATGAGTTTGCAGGCAAAGTTTACAACTATCCAATTGACACCACAATAGTAGAAACAATAAAAGGAGGTGCAAGTAACGGTTGTGATAGTACCACTAAACTTCACTTGGTTGTCAACGAGGGAGGAGTTGTAAATATGGATACCTTAATCTGTAGAGAGCAGATTTTGTTTGGAGACTCATTTATGGTCGCAGGAACATTTACGAAGAAAATTTCCGGATTCACTGAATCAGGATGTCCTAGAGACACTATTTGGACAATCAATGTCGTAGAGATTTCCTTGAGATTGAGATTGTTCAACAATCAAGATCAGGTATGTTATGGACAACCATCCTCAATGAACGTGACATTGAAGGCATACGAGCCAAATGGAAAAGTATTGACCCCAACTTATCACTGGGATCCAGAAGTTCCATCAAACGTATTGTCTCCAACTCTATACTTAAACGAGACTACGACATACACTATTTATGCTGACTTGAATTTGCCGTCAGACATAGACAAGAATGCCAAAGGTTGCCATGCTAAAGAATCTGTGAAAATCACAGTCAATCCAATACCTGAACTAAGTATAGATTCTATAAACCCTGAGGACAGAAGTGTTGAATACACAGTGACAGGAGGAACGATGCCATACCATGTATACCTTGGTTCTAAGGATCTTGGCTTTATAGAAACCAACACTGACAAAAAAGACCGTCTGCCATACGGAGAGCATATTCTTCAAGTTCAGGACAGCACTGGATGTGCAGCAGAGCAAGAGATTGTAATTAAGGCAATTGAGCCAGAACCAGACATTTTCTTCTCTCCAAATGGAGACGGAGAAAACGATTTTTGGAGAATCAAGAATTTGAATGCGTATAAAAATGCGAATTCAGCCATTGTTAGAATATACGACAGATTTGGCAAGTTGATTTACTCTGCAAACGGTGCTGATTTTGAATCAGGTTGGGATGGAACATACAATGGCAATAAGATGCCAGCTACCGACTATTGGTATGAAATCGACATAGACGATATCGACAAACAATATTTCGGACATTTTACTTTGATAAGATAAACTTTCATCTTTCAATACCAACAAAAGGAACGCTAATAAACGTTCCTTTTGTTTTTTTATGCATTTTGCTATCCGCATTTAACATTTAGAATTGCATATCACGGTCACAAATATTATTTTTGCAGAATAATAGAAATTAATTGACATGGAACAGAAAAGCAACACTGCTATACTACTTATTCACTGTCCTGACCAGGAGGGTATCTTGGCTGCAGTGACCAGCTTCATAAACGTTAACAAGGGAAATATCCTTTACCTTGACCAACACGTAGATTACCAGCAGAACACATTCTTCACTCGTATCGAGTGGGATCTGACAAACTTTCTTATTCCCAGAGACAAGTTGAACGAATATTTCTCAACATTGTTTGGTTCTCGCTACGACATGCAGTTCAGTCTATATTTCTCAGACATCAAACCTCGCATGGCGATATTCGTATCAAAGATGTCACATTGTCTGTTTGACATTCTTGCCCGTTATTCAGCAGGTGAGCTTAATGTTGACATTCCATTGATCATATCAAACCATCCAGACTTGGCCTGGGTAGGAGAAAAGTTCGGCATTCCATACCATGTGTTCCATGTGACTAAGGAAAACAAAGCTGAAATTGAGAAAGCAGAGATGGATCTTCTCGCTGAAAACAAAATCGACTTCATTGTTCTTGCTAGATATATGCAGATCATCAGCGAGAATATGATCAACTCATATCCTAACAAGATCATCAATATCCACCACTCATTCCTGCCTGCTTTCGTGGGAGCAAAACCTTACCACCAGGCTTTTGAAAGAGGAGTGAAGATTATCGGAGCCACATCTCACTATGTGACTACAGAGCTTGATGCTGGTCCAATCATTGAGCAGGATGTCGCTCGCGTGACACATAAAGATTCAGTAAAAAGTTTCATCCACAAGGGTGAGGATCTGGAAAAAATCGTACTATCCCGTGCTGTGGAAAAACATATCGACAGAAAGGTGTTGGTCTACAAGAACAAGACCGTCGTATTCTCATAATCCATGCAAGACTTTTTCTCTGCCAACACACTAGACTTTATCGCCGCTCATCAAAAAGATGATGTGGCGAAGTTGGCATTGAAATTCTCGTCGAACAAGGACATCGACATACGTGCCGCCTTACAACAGATTGAAGGACGTCAGATCGCAAAGACTAAATTGCCAACGTTCGCAAATGCGGATGATATAATCTATCCGGTCAAGCTATCCATGGAGCAATGTTCCTCAGAAAAGACCGCTTTATATAAGCGATCAATAGCTGGAGACGGTGCAACCATGATAGATCTCACATCTGGGTTCGGCATAGACTTCTATTTCATTTCACGTAATTTCAAAAATGCAGAATACGTGGAGCGCAATGCGGACCTATGCAGAATAGCGTCTCATAATTTCAAGTCTCTCGGCGCGACGAATGTATCGGCTACAAACGCAGACGGCATAGAACTGATAAAAGCATCAACGTCTCATTACAACTTGATTTTCCTCGACCCTGCACGTCGCGACAAAAACGGCAACAAGACAGTAGAAATAGAAGATTGTGAACCTGACGTTGTGGCACTTAAAGAAATTTTGCTAAGCAAATGCGACCGTATGATGCTCAAACTATCTCCTATGCTCGACATCAAATCGGCATTAAGAGATTTAGATTGCGTGGAAGAGGTGCACGTAGTCGCTGTAGACAACGAATGCAAGGAACTGATTTTTATATGCAAAAAGAATGCTGAATTCAAAAGAATCATAGCTGCTAACTTAAAATCAGATGGGGGAACAGAGATTTTGGATACAACAGCATCGTCTCAGGTCAGCCCTACATACAGCACTCCCCGCTCCTATATCTACGAGCCCAACGTCGCAATACTAAAAGCAAATATCAGCGATCATTTAGCGTCTGATAAAATAAAAAAAATAGCTCCTTTCAGCCATATATTCACATCCGATGAATTGTGCGATGATTTTCCTGGCAGGAAATTTGAGGTGGAGAAATGCTTTTCGATGAACAAAAAAGAGCTCAAAGAAAACATGGCTGACATCAAACGGGCAAACATCACATGCAGGAATTTTCCTCTTCAGGCAGATGAACTAAGGAAAAAACTTGGAATTAAGGACGGTGGAGACAAATATATCATCGCCACCACAGATGAAAACGGAAACCATTTATTAACAATTTGCAGAAAAGTATAACTGAAACAAAGCAAAGACGCACAGTGGCATACTTTTTGCAGTGTTTTGAGTGAAACAATAAAAATGATGAGAAAACTATTTACAGTAACTTGTGGCATTTTATGTGCTTCATTAGCATTCTCAGCCCCTGCTAAAGGAGGCAAAAAGAAAGGTGCAAGCTCAGCATTCACCGATGGTAGTGTTGTGATGGACATTACAATCGGTGCTCCTACCCATTCAGGTACAGAATTTCGTGAAGTTATGATTCCGCCTCTAACTTTGTGTGTAGATGGTGGTCTAACAAGCGTAGGAAAGAGCGGCAAGATGGCAATATCTTTAGGAGGTATGGCAAGTTACTACCTATATGACGTGTGGGGACGCCAGTATGGCTACAACTACCACGGCTATTACTACAACACCTCTCTATTCTACGACGCAGAGATGCACAATATTTTTGTGGCATTCCGTGGCGCATTCCACTTCGACCCGACTGACCGCATTGATGTATATGCAGGTTTGCTAATGGGTGGACACTGGAAGATTTGGAACTATGTTGATGGTCTTGATTACCATAGCTACTATGGAGAAAACCCTACTCGCAACAAGTTCAGTTTCGGTCCATTCTTGGGAGCAAGATTTTTTGTAAGCGATGGGTTCGGATTCAAAGCAGAGTTTGGTGCAGACTCAGGCAACGGATTCCCTTACGCTCAAGCCGGAATCACATTCAAATTAAAATAAGAAAATCAGCAAAACTATGTGGAATTCTCTTTTGAATCTCTAAAGAGTCTCCTCAATAGAAATGAAATAAACAAACAGTCACCTTGGTTAATATAGCCAAGGTGACTGTTGCATTTATAAAAAAATAGAGAGACGTTGCATAATTAAAAAAGCATCCATATATTTGCATTCGAAATCGTTTAGTCAATTTATGATTAGACATAGTACAAAAAAACATTAACAAATAAACAATGGGTACATACATTGATTTGAGGTGTGATTTCGGATTCAAATATTGTTTGTCC
>SUXE01000002.1:0-75491 GCA_015061115.1 Bacteroidales bacterium
TCACATCCTTCTTATTCTTCTTGTCTGAAGCCGTCTTATCAGATTTGATTTTGATCTTACTAGCTGGCTCTGTACAAGTAGGGCATTCTATTGTGATTGTAAATGGATCAGAAATTGAAAAATCATCGCAATTTGAGCCATCACCAACCTTATTCGGATTTTTTTCAAACTCAGCTGCAGCAGATTCACTAGCAACTATCACTCGCATATATATAACAGCTTCATCTGGGAACAAAGAAATAATGTCATCAGAATTAAAATCGAAATGATTCGTCTTCGAAACTTGCAGATGCTTCCATGATTTTTTATCCACGCTGCATTGGAGCACATATCTCTGATTACCTCCAAAATAATCATTAAGCAATTGAGAAACTGGCATATCAATCATAAGATCAGCACCACTACATACCGTTGTATCAAGAGATAAAGAAGTTAAATCTAAATATGCAGACACCTGAGGAGGTGCACAAGTCATAAATTTAATATCATCTATAGCCAAATCTCCACCATGTTCCCAAAAAGCAGTTTTATCACAATTGTCACCACAATCTGCAATAATTTGCAGAATAACAGACGATTCATTTTTTAGAATAATATCGCTAATTCCACAACGCACCCAACCATCGCCATACTTAGGAATCATAGTTGTTGTTGCCTTCTTGCCATCATCATTTACAATGACATCTCCAGATGTAGATAAAATATTAATTGTCACAATTGGATCATAATCCGTATCAGACATACTTGCTATATAACAATCAAAATATAATTCCTTTCCTGTACAAAGATTATCTATTTGGCTCTCAAAAATAGGGCCTTTGTATCCTTGTGCACCTGGCGACTTTACGTCTTTGTTTATATTTATAAAAAGACAAGCACTATTATCTTTTCCAGAAACCATACTTGTATGATCTTGCGTAACACCATCAAACCATGTCGTATGGAGAGGCTGATCACTTCCTTCTAGTCGGTAAAAGCCATCTGGAAAAGGCACTATCACACCAAAATAATCATCTCCAATTTGACCAGTTGGATCAAATTCATGTTCCGGTATAGTAAACGTTGTTGTCGCACGGAAAGGAGCATAAGTCTTAGGAGTGGTCGTTTCATTACCTTCCGAATCCACATACAAATGTTCATTTTTGAAATATCCAAAATTATCCTCGACAACTACTTTTCTCGAAGCAGGTTTTCCATTAACCTCACAACAAACCATAGTTTTAACTAACACCGTGTTACTTTCAATACCATCAACAAAACAACGATACTGAGTATTCACTTTCACTTCTTCTAAAGCTGTTTTTTTTGAAGAGATAGTAGTCCAAGAGTTGCCTCCATCTGTAGATTTTTCCCACTTATAAGTTGATGCATAATATTCTCTATCTAACATTAGTGATATTTGCTCTCCCTGACACACTTCATTGCCCTGATCAGAAGATATACGAGGATTAATACAACCCTCTATTTTGATATCTGAAATACCGATAGTGGCACCTTCTACAAAATTATAACCTGTCCATATAGCAAAATATATAGACGATTCGTTAGCACCAACTTTTCCAGTATATGTATACGTTTTTGAATCATCAGAAACTCCCAGACTACCCACACTAGCATTCTCAGTCAAACCTGTCAACGAAGTCATTCCTTTACCATACGAATCTTGAGGAGATCCAATCATGATATCAAATGGAGTATAGCCATCATATGATGGATATTTTTTTGCTACTGTACCCTGAGGATTCATTACATTATAAAGCGTAAATGTGACCTTATATTCTGTCCCTGGTTTTGCACTATACACCCTCATTGAATATATCTCCGATAATTTTCCTGTAGGATGTACCAAAAGCATGGATTTATCAATATTTTTAAAATTCAGAGTATCAGGATCATAGTCTACGCCTTCTACCAAATCATCAGCAGCAACTTGAGCATTCAAATAATATGGATTAGATGTAACAGCATGAATATTCGTTTTTGTAGACATAAATTCCTTCAAATCCGATGGCAAAGAGCCTCCTGCAGAAAGGAGAGATCCAGTAGGTCCTCCAGTAGATACATTAGACACATCATAATACAAACCTTTCCCTTCTTTTGGAGAAAAAACTGTTGATCCTAAATTAAGATCACAATCCTGTCCCTGTGCAGACCAGAATAATCCACACAAAGAAACCAAAGACAATAATCTCAGGCTAAATATATTTTTTTTCATAGATTCTAATGTTTTCAAATTATATACCCTATTATAAAATGACAAAATTAAGACAAAAGCCTGCAAAACAAAAAAAGCTTGCATAAAAAAAACGCGAATATGTCAATTAACATATTTTAACATACAAAAAAAAGGGATAAGATAAATATCTCATCCCCATAAAATTATATTATATCAAATTAATTGTCTGTCGGTATATCACTCAATCTGTCGACGATCACGATATCCTCCTTATTATCAACAGTCACGTCATTGCCTTTTACAAAAGCCATTGTCTCAACCATTGCGATTTCAAGTGGCAAACCGAGTGCCTCACAAAGGAAAAGGATTGTAGCTGAAGAATCTTCATTCAAATCAGCTGTCGTAAGCATCATCTCAATCACCATTTTCAACACATCACGACGGCTGTCTTCTGGCACCTGTTCTCCGACAGAGGCAATATAGCTTGTGACTTCATCATCCTCCATTGGAGCCTGTTTTGCTATTTGTTTATCTACCGCACGTCTGAAGACATCAGGCTGTTGAGCAAAATCAGCAGCAACTTTTTCTACCAAGTCCTCTTTTTCCTGCGGCACATCCAGCTCTGACCAAAATGTAGCAGCACAAAAAGCCGCAAGTTGATCTCCGAAATTTATCATAAGCATATAAAAATAAAAGCCACTCAACGATCACTCGGAGTGGCTAAATATATCATATCACAAAAATTATTCTTGTTCTGCACCTAAAGATGGAGCACTTTCAGCAGGAGCAGATGTATTCTCAATTTTTGACTGATAGTCAATTTCATCTACTGCCTCACCACCTTTGCTTCCTACAAAGTGAGTGGCCAACACTGACAAAACAACCAAAGCACCCCACAAAGACCAAGTCATTTTTTCAATAAAATCAGTAGTTTTCTGAACTCCAGCAATCTGATTCGCACCTCCAAAGCCAGACAAAAGTCCACCACCCTTTGAGTTTTGAACTAAAACCACACAAATCAGCAAAACTGAAATAATCAAAATAAAGATAATAATAGCTACGTATTCCATATTATGTTACAAATTTTTTATCAATTTCTCCAAAAATGCAATTTGGTCTGCAAAGTAAACACTTTTTTCTGGATTTTTATCCATCAATTTACGAAAAGTTTTAATTGCCTTCTCATATTTATGTTGTTTTACATAAATTTTTGCCAAAGTTTCTGAAAAAAGTTCCTCTGCTGGCTGAAACAGGACTTGTTCCGATTCGTCTTCCTTAGCTTCAAAATCATTATTTTTTGAAGACTGGGCAAAATCACCAAGATCGATTTTAGATCCTTTTCGTAAAGAAGATGCCCCTTTCATCAAAGACGCAAGGGTATCCGAGCCAATCAAATCGCCCGTATTCTCATCTATATCAGGACGTTGTTCCAATTCCTGTAAAATATCAACAGACTGTGGTGTCTGAGCCACATCACGAATCGTTTTGAGTGGGGAATCAGACTCAATTCCCTGTGTCTGTCTATCACCGCCAACTTTTGAAAGAGTCTGGAATAACAGACGTCGATCAAAAATTGAAAATGAAGAGTTTTTCAATTCCTGCAAATATCGCACATCCACACGTCGCTTCAACTCCTGAAGATACAGCAAACGGAATGACGAGACATAAGGATATTCCACCGTCAACATTTCCAAATCATGGAAGTCGGCAGTCGCATATTTAGAGTCTGCAAAGAATTCCTTAAAATCACTCATAAGCCATTACCAATTAGCAACTGTGGCATTGAAAATCTGATCTATAAGTTCACTTATGATAGTTTCACACAATTCCTCCTGAACCTGATTGATTGTCTGAGTATTTGAAAATTCCTGATACGAGCTGAAAGAACGTTCAAAATTTTCAGATGAATTAGATCTATTCACAAATACAACTTTAACAACGACAGTCAAACGAGTCATTGTAGAAGATCCGGAAGCGTTGATGGCGCTTGGCGACAATGAATATCCAGTAATCTCTCCTGATATTTGAAGGTCTCCGTTTTTAGGAACCTGATTAAGGCTTGTCTTCGACGAGAATGTCTCCTTCAGTTGTTCTGTGAATGTGGGAGCAAGAGCTGGATAAACCAAAGTCGCTCTGTTCGGAAAATTAGCGATTGATATAGTTTTAACTTTGGTATAATCAAGAGAAGAACCCGTAAAACTATAAGACACAGTGCAAGCCGGCATAAGCGACAACGCCAGAATTAAAATCAAAAAATATTTTAATTTACTCAAGTCCATATTCTTTAATCTTTCTATATAACGTACGCTCAGAAATATTCAATTCTTTTGCCGCAGCACGTCTTTGATTTCCATGTTTCTCCAGAGCACGACGAATAGCATCCTTCTGCAATGAATCCCAACGCAAAGCGCTATCGTCAATCACCTCAACATCCTGAATATTAGAATCACCTTTGTCGATCATCGATGTCTTCGGTCCTTCCACATCAGGATGCATATCATGCACAACAGGGACAGACGGACCCGAAGAATGACTTATCACGCTGTCGAAAGACTTCTTCAATTCGCCAGATTCCAAATCGACATCATCAATCTTCACATGACCTTTAGAAACGAGTTCATTTATCACATGTTTCAAATTAGTCACCTGTTTCTGCAAGTCAAACAAAACAGAATAAAGAAACTCTCTCTCCTGAGCATAAGAGTGACCTCCTGATTCTTGAGAAGGAGAAAGAATTGGCATATTATTATGATGCTCCTCTACAGGGATATAATTCAACAAAGTCTCTCTTGAAATAAGTTTATTGTCTTTTTCAAGAATAGAAATCTGATCAACAATATTACGTAACTGACGCACATTGCCTGGCCAATGATATTGCAACAATGTTCTGACAGCGTCATCTGTCAGGCGAACCGGTTTGGTAGAATACTTTTCTGCGAAATTAAGAGCGAATTTTCTAAACAAGAAAGCAGCATCCTCTCCTCTATCTCTCAAAGATGGCAATTGAATAGAAATAGTGTTAAGACGGTAGTACAAATCCTCTCTGAACGTACCATTCTTAACTGCCTTTTCCATATTCAAATTTGTAGCAGCGACGACGCGAACATTAGTCTTGATCGGTTTAGAAGAACCGACACGCAAGAACTCTCCCGTCTCCAGCACACGAAGCAATCTTACCTGTGTGGTCAATGGCAGTTCACCGACCTCATCAAGGAATATTGTACCTCCGTCTGCAACTTCAAAGAATCCCTTTCTTTCAGAGACAGCACCTGTGAAAGAGCCTTTCTCATGTCCAAAAAGTTCCGAATCAACAGTACCTTCAGGAATAGCTCCACAATTGACCGGAATATATGGGCCATGTTTTCTATCACTAAACTGATGGATGATTTTAGGGAAAAACTCCTTTCCAACTCCACTTTCTCCAGTCACCAAAACAGAAAGATCTGTTGAAGCGACTTTATAAGCGACCTCAACCGCACGATTCAAACGGTCATCGTTACCAATGATGCCAAATCTGTTCTTAATGTTTTGTATTTCTTCAGGAGACATGATGCGAACTACTATTCTTTTTCCGGATGAGACTCCTTCTTCATTTGTTTACGAAGAGGATTTGCTGAGAACTCAGCATAATCATTTCTTTTCTTGAAAATATCACAAGCCAAGTAAAGAGCAGAACGGAACGAATCCTCTCTGACCTCCCCTACACCAGCCTTATCATAAGCAGTGCCATGAATAGGAGCAGTACGGATGATTGGCAGACCAGCCGTGAAACTTACGCCCATATCCTGTGCGATAGCCTTGAACGGAGTCAGTCCCTGATCATGATACATTGCAAGGACAGCGTCGAAATTTGCGAAATTACCAGCGCCAAAGAAACCGTCAGCTGGATAAGGGCCAAAAGCCAACACTCCGTTACTATTAGCCTGACGGATAGCAGGTATTATAATTTCCTGTTCCTCAAGGCCAAGAGTACCGTTATCACCAGCATGCGGATTAAGACCTAAGACAGCGATACGAGGACGGACAATGCCGAAATCTTGGATCAAAGTTTTATTTAATATCTGAAGTTTAGACACAATTGCGTCTTCAGTGATCAGAGAAGAAACATTCTTCAAAGGACAGTGAGACGTAAGGATCGCCACACGAAGCACATCACTTACCATCAACATCACTCCCTTGTCATCGGGAGAAAATTTCTGTTCAAGATACTCAGTATGTCCAGGGAAGTTGAACTTTTCAGCGTTAATATTCTTCTTGTTGATCGGAGCGGTAACAAGAACATCAATCAATCCATTCTTCAAATCTTCTGTTGCACGTTCCAACGCAAGGATTGCCGCATCACCAGCCTCTTCAGATTCCTTAGCCAATTCGACCTTAACATCTTCTGAAATACAATTGATAACATTAGATCGTTTCTCATTTGCCTCTAACGGCGAATTGATTGCATTAAGGCTAAAGTTTTCAATTCCAAGAGCTTTCCTATGAAAAGCTGCGACTTTAGAAGATCCATACACAATAGGAACACAAAAATCATTGATTCTTGTATCGACTAGTGTTTTTATTATTACTTCGTATCCAACACCGTTGATATCTCCTTGAGTGATACCAACAACTATCTTTCCATCTTTCATAAAAATTCATTAAGTGGTACAAAAATAAAGAATAATTACGCCAAAAGCAAATGCAAGGAAAACAAAAAGCAGTCAGGAAATTCCTGACTGCTTTTTATTACAGACACAATACTCTAAATTACCAGTAAACAACTGGACAAGAGTAGCGATAATGTTTAGGAGCCATAGCATACACAATAGAGAATTCATGAGACCATGAACCATTTGATTTACGAGATGTGAACAGATCGTAAGTATAGTATGCCTGAAGACCCTTATAACTTCCACCTATCATGAAAGAGACAGTGTTTAATTTTGCATATTTGACACCATCAACCTCCATGTTACGGAAGTCATGACGATAAGCGACACCGAGCATCATGTGGCTTACAAAAGCACCGACATTAACACTACCGATATTGTATTCACCTTGATGCTGGAAATTCAAAGTACCCATGATATAATTCTCGGCCTTACCTCTGTTACCCCACAAACCTGCAGAAGACTCGAGGTTGTGCATGTAACGGACATGGAAATTATATCGACGTGGCAATTCGACTGCATCATCGTCAACAAAACCATATCTAGGAGCGGAAATATGATAAATAGCGAAACCAGCACTAAATATATTCTCCATAACATAGGCAGCACCAAAAGTAAAGTCAGGGAATACCGCTTTTTCTTTCATGTTGTCGTCCTCCAACGAATTATCGAGCAAAGAACCATTCTGCCACTGGTCTCCATAAGCTCCATCCTCACCAACTTTCTTGATGAAAACAGCAGCTGTCAAACCAAGACGAACATAATGGCCTTCTGTGACTCTGATATTATGGCTATAAGTAAGACCCATTTCATGACTCTTATAATCCTTAGCCTGACCATCATACACATAATGAGCACCAACCGAGCTGACCAATTTATAGAAATTCTGGTCGTAAGTCAAACGCATTGTTCTATACTCATTCTCAAGTTTTGGCCATTGCATACGATAGTTGAGACCAGCTCTGTAGGCGTTTGATTCGCCTACATAGCATGGATTAAGAGAGAATGGAGAAGTTGCATGACCACTCAATGTGTAATCCATTTCCTGAGCTGGGTCGTCAGCCAAAGCTGTAGTGGCAAATGATGCCATCAACAATAAAACACTTAACTTTCTCATTGCAAAAACCTCCATTATCTAATTAGTGTAATCTTACCTTTTTCCTCACCACTCTTAGTGTAAGAGCCTACAGTCGACTTATATGAACATGTCCATCCGTATACGCCTGGAGAGCAAAGCTTACCTTTGAATGTTCCATCCCAAGCATCACGCAAGCTGTGACCTTCAAATACCACCTCACCAAGACGGTTGTAAATGATGAAGTCGAATTCAGAAATCCAATCACCGCCCTCAAACTGGAATTTATCATTCAAGCCGTTGCCATCAGGAGTAAACTTGTCTGGAGCCCATACATCCTTCCACTTGTAGATGTGACTTGTACTATCATAAACACATCCGTTCCAGTCTCTAGCATGAACTGTAACAAGGAATGAATCCTCAAGCACATCGAATGTATGTTTAACAGCCTTACCGTTCAAAACAGTACCGTCTCCAATCTCCCATGTCCAATCAACATTGTAAAGTTCGCTTGAAGGAGTACGTCCTGACATACTTACTGTGTTGTAGTTCTCATCAATCAAAGTTGGATTGATTACATACTTGATTGGCTCAAGAGTGTGAACCTTAATTCTGATTGAATCATAACCGACACACATGTTAGTATCAGTACCAGCCACATAAACATAACCACTATCCCAAACAGCAGCGGAAATCTCCGCAAGATTAGGATTGTTATCAATATCACTGATAGGTGGATAAGAATGCCATACATAAGACTCAGCGCCTGTAGCAGTGAATCTGATAGTATCGCCCTGATCAGGACAAACAGCAGTCTTGCTAGCATTGATTCTTACCTTAGGCAATGTCATCAAAGGCACTGTGACATTAACCTTAGTCTCACAATTGTAGAAGTTATAACCAGTAACTGTATAAGCCATAGGAGTCACAAGATTTGTGCCCTTTATCTCTCCAACAGTATCACCAGTACTCCACAAATAAGAGTCAGCACCAGACGCTACAACTGTATAATCACTACCCTTACATACATATCCTTCAGTAGCAGAAGGTCCATCACCACCCGTAATAGAAACTGACATTACAGGAGATGGATTAACAGTTACTGGGAATATCTTTTCAGTACTACAAGAGTTAGAGTGACCAATCAACTTGATAGGCAATACTGTTGGCTCTGTAGGAATGAAAGCAAGGATCGAATTAGGAACTACAGTAGAATCAGGCAATACCCACTCATAAGTAGAAGCACCTTGTGCAATCATCTGCAAACGAGCACCCTGACATACTATAGAATCACCAATGTAACTCAAAGTTGGATTTGGATAAGTAGCGACAACACCCATTGCAGTGTTTGTACATACCTCATTCTTAGCAGTAACATAGAATGTATCAGCCTTCATAACATGAGCTGTAATTGTATCACCGTAAGTATTACCCATGATACCCTTCTTTGAGCTCCAATAGAACTGATCGAATTCTCCGTTAGATACTCTTGCGATCAACTGAACAGAATCACCCTCACAAACGATACCAGCAGAAGATTGAACATACAAATCAGGCATATCAAATACATTGATATTGATTTTCTCCATAGCCTGACATCCGTTCTCATCAGTACCTGTAACCTGGTAAACTGCGTTCTTACGAGGTTTTACCGTGATAGTATCAGTCTTATCGCCTGAACTCCAAACATAGCTCTTAGCACCAAGTACATATAGAGTTGTAGAGTCACCCTGACAGATATTGTCATTACCATAGATGCTGATACTTGGAAGAGGATTTACAATCACTGGAACAGACTTAGTTGAAGTACATCCATAAAGTGATGTTCCTGATACGAAGTAAATAGTATCATGCTTAGGCTTATCAATAAACTTGTTGCCAACAGAACCGTCACCCCATTCGAATGTCTTTGCTCCGACACCAGCAACATTTAGAGAAAGCTTATCACCCTCACAGATTATGCTGTCACCTGTCACCGTAAGAACAGGAGCAGCCTGCATCTTAACAACTCTTCTTGCCGTTGATGTACATCCATTGATATCAGTACCGACAACCTCAAAGACTGTCTGATCCTCAGAAATCATCTGAGTCACGACATCACTCAAACTTTGAACTCCCTTAGTCCACTGATAGTTGACTGCACCAGTAGCTGTCAGAGTTGCGATATCACCCTCACAAACATAAGTGTTAGGGCAATCGATGAATACCATCGGAGTATCACGCACTGTGATTTCGATTGGCTCAGAAGCCGAACATCCATAATCATCGTAACCAGTCAAGAAGATAGTTGTGCTATACTTAGGCTTTGACGTCATGAACTGATTGTTGTCACCAGAAACATCACCCATAGTCCAGTTATATTTCTGAGCACCCATAGCCTCAAGTTCAAGAGACTCACCCAAACAGATTGGCTTATTACCGTTAGTCCAGATAACTGGAGTAGGACGAACCTCTACAGTAATAGAAGCATTGCTCTTACATCCGTTAGCATCAGAACCCTCAACGAAGTAAGTAGTCTGAGTCTTAGCTGTATCACCATAAGCATCCTGAGTAGACAATGTATCCTTACCTCTCATCCACAAGTAAGAGAATGCACCGTGAGCCTGAACAACAAACTGCTTGCCAGAACATACATAAGTGCCTTGCTGACCACGGATATCAAGAGTCACATTAGGAGCATTGATCTTATTTACCTTATGAGATATTGAGTTAGAACATCCAGTGTGAGTATTGTAACCAGTTACAGTATAAGTAACAGTGTCAGTCACAAGAACCTTCAATGTATCCTCCATACCGTAAGAGTTACCCTTGTCGTCCTTCCATACATAGTTGTCGAACGAATCCTCGAAATCACCATAAGGGATCAACTCTGCATAATCATTATCACAGACGTTGCGATCACCCTTGATATAGATTCTAGGAGTATTCAACACACGTACAGAAACCGTAATATTACCAGGACAAGCCTCAGGAGCACTGATTCTAGAAACCTTAACCATATAATCCTTATTCTGAGATACAGAAGGGATTGTCAAAACCTGGTCTACAGCACTATCTTCATTGCTTAGATTCATCCATGTGTACTTCAAATCTGAATTGTCGACACCTCCAACAAATGAAGATGCAACCTCAAGTTCAAGATTAGTAGTACCATCACACAAGCTTACTGTATTACCATCGACAACACCAGAAGAAGCCGAGTTCAAGTAGACGTTAGGAGTCTCACGAACTGTAACCGGAACTTCAATCTTACCGACACATCCTCTATCATCACCGTATGCTGTGTAAATACCAGCTGAAGTAACCTCATCGATTTGCAATGTGGCCGACTTAGCCAAAGTATCAGTACCACGCATCCAGTAGTAGTTAGCAGCACCACCTGCGTTAAGAACCATATGTTCACCACGACATACTGCAGTCACACCACTTACAGTAATCTCAGGCAAATCCTGCGTACGGATCGTTATAGTATCCTGACTCTTACATCCTGTGACTCTATCTGTGATATTAACCACATGTGTCTCAGAATCCATACTATTAGCTCTCAAATACAATGTATCAAGACCTGACTTAGTATCCCACATGTAGCTGTAGTCGCCGCTGATACGAGGAGAAACAACCAACTTATAGTCACTTCCAAGACAAGCCGCCTCGTTATCACCCTTGACTCCTCCGATCGTGTTGAACTGAACACTTGGAAGATTATTAACAGATACTGTGAAATATTGTCCACGCTCACATCCGTTAGTACCCTTGACATTTACAAGATATCTTGTAGTCACCGCAGGACTAACCTTCAATACATTTCCAACTGTACGTTCAGCATCATCCCATGAATACTCAGCTACATTTACAGCCTGAAGGTCAAATACCGCAGTATCAAGTTTACAGATACTTGTTGTATCACCTCCCATTCTGTTAGTAGCGATTGGAGCATACTCAACAACAACTGGAACAGCTATTACAGACTCACATCCATTAGTATTTCTTGCATAACCTAGATATGTCTCTGCTTCATTGGCAATGACATGTACAGCACTTGTATTAGATACTGTATCCTTGCCTTTGATCCACCAGTTCTTGATCATTGCAGTAGCAGTATCCATAATACTGATGTTGAATGGAACGTTTTCACAAACAACAACCTGACCATCAACATCCTTTCCAAGAGCAAACGCCTTCAAAGCTGGAGCTTCCCAACCTGTAAGATCAACATCCTGGAAGACGCGGCAACCGCCATCATATGCAGAAACCTTAATCTTAGGTTGCTTGCCACTTATACGGAATGTATAAGAGATTGAGTCTCCAGTTCTATTAATCAAACCGTCCTCACTTGTCCAAGTATAGCTATACTTGTCTTCAGCATTATCAGGAACAGCTCTCAAAGACAATGAACTTCCAACACATGCGGCACGTTCACCATCGATCTGGAACTCAGGACTCTTAACATATCCATAATGGAATTCCTTAGTTGTCGTACATCCTGTCTCTTGAATCTTAACCGCAACCGTGTATAGATTATTCTCTTTATCCTCGATTGGACGCTCTGCGATAACATCATGCAATGTATCAGCATTTTCAATAAATCCACGATTGTTGTGTTCCTTCATAGACCAGTTGTACAACAATGTTCCATATCCGCTTGCAGCGATAATCATATCCTGAGCCTCACCACGACAAGGGATTGTATCAGACAACAAGAACAATGTTGGTTTCTGATTCATCTCAAGTTTTAGATCAACTTCAGACTGACATCCGCTCAAATGACCAACAGCCTTGAATGTCAATGGACCATTAGGGCGAACCTTGTAAGAATCTGTTATAGACAATGTGTCTACATTATCGAATGTTATCCACTCAAACTTAGAAGCTCCTGAAAGACGTAGAACTAGAGAATCTCCGTCACAGAATGGAACATTAAACTTACTAGTAGACTCATCATAAGGAATATTTCCACCAATTAGTGGAGAATCCTCATAATTTACATTCAACATCAACTTAGGAGCAGCCACAACATCAACCTTGAATGACTCAGTTGTAGTACATCCGTAAGGGTCAGTAGCAATACAATCAAATACCTGATAAGCAGGTTGAACAATTGGTTTGATTGTATTAGAAGAGATCGACTCTGTAGGCCAATAGAATGTCACATTAGGCACAGTTGAAGTTGCAGTGATAGTAGCCTGATTGTTTCCACAGACAACCTCATCTCCTGTCAACGTCAAATCTGGAGATCGACGAACATTTACATAATATGTAGTCGGAGTAGAAGAACATTTACCATTTGATCCTACTACAACCACTGGAGCTACGGCACCTGCATCATATTTGAACGACGTCGTGAATGATGCCTCATTGTTATTATCGTTATGCTGCCATACATAAGTCTCAGCACCGGTTGCAGTAAATGTGTACTCTTCTCCATCACACACATTCTGTGTACCATAGATAGTCAACTCAGGCAACTGGTCAACTTGCTGTACATAAGCTTTCTTTACAGAACATTCAGTTCCATGCTTAGTAACACTTGTTGCAGTAACCTCAAACTGAGTAGTTTTCTCCAAAGTGTAATTAGTAAGTTCAGTTGCATCAATCGTCAAATTTCTGATTGGATCATACCAACTATACTGATAAAGGACACCTGGATTTGGATTACCATCTTTATCAACTGCATTAGCATTCAGAGTGACACTCTGTCCGGCACAGATTGCTCCATTTTGTCCTGAAATTGCAAAGATAGGATCTGGAGTTGGTTTCAAAGTCTCTATAATAGAATCACTCTTACAACCAATAGAATCATATCCGAACACCTTTACCGTAACAACAGAGTCGCCAACATAGATCTTTCTAGATGTTCCGTAACCTATTAGCTGACCCATCTTCTTAACAGGGTCTTCTGAGATATCAAACCACTCATATCTTACAGCACCGTCAGCGACAGCCTCTCCATATGAATTTGCACATGGTTCAAGCTCACCCAGTGATTTATCAACTATGATAACTGGAGCAGGTCGAACCTCAACAGGCATCTCATAGAAACTACTACACTTAGTGTCTTCATTAGTGATCACAACTGAATATACAGTTTTCTCACCCTTAGGACTGACTGTATAAGTAGAATATTTTGTTTTTACAGTCTTTGAAGGATCATCAGGATCAACGTTGCTCCATACATAAGTCATATCACCAGACTGATTATTAGGAGTCACATTCAACGTTGTGCTACCTCCACTACATACAGCCTTATCATATGAAGGATATGCCTGAGGAGCACTCTTCACCTCTAGACGGAACTGTAGACGATCTACACAGACGCCACTCTCAATATCAACCATGTAGTTTCCAGAAGCATCTGGATGGAACGTATACTGGTTAGTAGCAGTCTTGACCTCTTCACCATTAGGCAAATACCAAGTATATGGGTTATTCTGACCTGAAACATTAGCATCTGGCTTAATATGATCAGTTCCAGCCTTCGATACCTCCAAAGTGACATCTGAATTCTGACAAGCAACAGAATCACCCTGATACTCTAGTTCCTGATGTTTCTGTACATCTACAGGATAAGAAATTGTAGAAGCACAAGGATACTGCATATCACTTGACTTCAAATCCAAACGTACAGTCAACGGCTGGTCTGTCATCTGAAGATTGAACTTAGGAGTTCCCTCTGCAGTCTGAGGCAAAGCACTCGACTGAGCATCCCAAACAGTCCACTTGATATTTGTATACTTCGTAGAGTCATTAATTACAAATTCAGATGAACCATTTTCACAAATAATCTGAGGAACAGTCACATTAGGACTTGGAGCAGCAATCGTATTAATTTCATACGTAGTCGAATTAGTACATGTAGTAACAGTATCCCTTACAGACAAAGATACAGTAGTCACACCATTTGCAGATGGTTCGCACTCAAATTTGTGTCCTTCAAAACCAGTAATTGTGTTTCCACTCCACGTATATACGTAATTATTGATAGCAGCGCCTTCCAATACAATCATATCATTAGCACAGATTGTCTTGTTTCCACTAACATTGATTACTGGTTTTTCGATTGGAATTGCATTGAATCCTATTTCCGACAAACAAAGTTGATTTCCATCAGCATCTACCAACGCACCATACACTTTATAAACACCACGTTTACTTACTGTGACATTCTGAGATGATATGTTGTCCAAATCATCCTCGGATTCACCATACGCCCACTCGAACTCGTTCATCTGATATTGAGGGTTACAATTCATACATTGTGGAACTACAGTCTTAGACTCGCCATCACAGAACTTCAACTCCCTCAATGTACGATCTGGTTTAGCTCCATCAACAGAAAGACCTATAACAGGTTTTTCCAAAACCATAACCTCAGCAGTATCAGCGCCTTGACATTGATTTTCATCTGTCACAACTACTGAAATTGTCTGCGTTCCAGGACTCATACCTTCTGCAAGGATTTCTTTGCCAGTCATACCTGTGATACCTTGACCAATCCAAGTATAGGTTTCAATCTGTGCATTTTCAGGAGAGTTAGGAGTAGCTACCAAATTAAGTGCACGACCACTACATGCAACCTTATCACCAGAAATTGAAACGATTGGAGACTTATGGACCTCAACCCATTTGTGATTTTTGGATACACACCTCAAATTTGAGTTAGACATCGCATAAGCATAAACATAAGTGTCTTTTTCTGGATTAACCTCGAATATAACCTGACCGTTTTTCTTGATTCCTTCCAAACGGTTATTTTTCTGTTTCCATCCTTCTGGATTGTCTGTACCCTTCATATGAGCAGCATCAAAAGGAGGAACAGAAGGTTCGTTCAAACTTACATAACAGTAAGCGCTATCCGAAGTTGCAACGTCAACAACCAAACCATTATAGTTTCCATTAACATAACAGTAATTGTTCTTTGCGTTAACACCCTTAACACTAACACTTAGAGAAGGAAGCAACTCCATTTCAATTGCAAACAACATAGAAGATTTACAACCCCTATCATTCACAACAGAAACCTCATAGTTGCCAGGCTGTGTATATATATTCATATCTCCTGTCTCATAAGAGCCACCTCTCCATGTAAACTGACTTCCATCTGTATTATCTGGTCTCGCTTCTAGTTTGACACTACCATCCTCACAGAATTTGATTTTATCACCATACGAACCTGTTTTATTATATCCATATTCTAAGGAAACTGGTTCAATCTGGACTAATTTAAATCCTGGAGTAGTATCATAAGTGACACGTATAGAATCATTGTTAGTACAACGATCATTAGAAACTGTGTAATACAACCAAGTCTCCAATACTTTCTCCATCTTATTAGTTTGAGTATTCAACCTAGTAGGCATATTCTCATCCTTAGGAACAGTCACACTCGCATGTAGATATGAAATATCCTCATCGTCCTTTCGAGAAACAGACACATTACCACCAGCACTAGACCATACAATGCTCTTAACATTATCTGTCATCACCTCAGCATCAAAATAAACACTATTTTCAGGACAGTGAGAAGATAAAGTTTTGTCCTCAGCAACATTAATTTTAGGTAATGGATAAACTTTGTACTTATAATTCAATGTCTGACTACAATTACGATTAAGAATAGGAGAAGGAGTAATCAAAGTATTTCCTTTATATTGCTTCTGAGTGAACTTCTTGATAGCAGTCACGTTCTGTGTTCCTTCAGTGACATCTGCAATATCCAATCTGTTAGAGAACTTCAGATCTGAACCATAAGTGCTATTAGCAGACCACTTGATATCGTTAGAGCTAACTCCATAAGCAGAAGCCTTTAATGTGAGTTCCTCACCAGCACATGGAGATCCATATTCCTGAACCTGAATGTTTGGTTTTGTCTCAACACCGATCACAACGGAAGAAGTTGCAGACTTACAAACCGCGTCACCCTTAACTAACTGAACATAGTAGTCATAACGTCTAGCACTAGGAATTGGTCCAGTTGCATGTTTTACAACAACCTTTCCATCAACATTGTCCATAGAAACTTCATTCATAAACTCTGTCATTTCAGGAGTTTTGATCCAGAATGAGTATCCTTCCAGACTGTTTTCATTTTCAGTAGTACCAGTAAGTACAATTTCCGTAGACTCACCCTCACATACTCTATCAACATAATTGATTAAAGGATTTCCAGGGGTAACTATATTTACAGAAGTTTCCTTGATTCCACTTGTACATCCGTAATTTCTGTCTTTAACAGTAGCATAGAATTTGAATCCTGAAGCATTATCATTAACGACAACATCATCAAACGTATATGTCTGACCATACTTAATATCAGATGACATATTTTCATCTACGGACCATGAATAAACATAATCAGAAGGATCCGCAGCACCGTTTACATTTGCAGTAACGACAACATCACCGTTAACACAGACATTCTTTGGAGTCTCAACTGTGAATTCAGGAGATGCAATCACACCATAAGTAGCACTCAACGTCTGAGAACATCCATCTTGTGTAGTCACCTTCAAACCAACATTAACCGGCTGGCTAACAGAATTGAACACAAAACTAGATCCGTTACTAGTTCCACCATTTCCTTCCCAGTCAAATGTACTACCAGGAACAGCAGTATTCAAATTAACGGCATTAACAACCAAGTCAGCACCGCTACAAACCTTACCATTCAAAGCAGAACTTGAAAGAACATAGTTAGGAGCCTCATTAACCTTAACAGTGAACAATCCAGAAACCTTACATCCGTTCTCTCCTGTACCCTCAACATAATAGTTTGAAGTGGCACGAGGTGCAACGATAATATGATCTCCATATACAGGACTACCACCTTCTGTGATCAATTCTCCATTTTCATTAAGACCTGCATACCAGCGAACCTCATTCCAATTGATTGTAGACTGATTTTCAACCTTTAGAACAATACCGTCATCTCCAAGACAGAATCTCTTCTTAAATTCAATTGGAACGACTTCATTGTATTCATTAATTTTAGTCTCATTTTCAATTTTGTTCTGGTTAGCATCGGTAAACTGAGGTACACTTATTGCAGTATACGTCATGTAGAATGTATCACGACATGTAGACAACTCATTAGAAGATGCTATCAATGCGTAATATCTCTCACCTTTACTCAAAACTTGGTTAGTTGTAGCAGTTGGATTAAAGTTGATATAATTACCAGAATTATCCCTATCTACTGTGAACCAATTCTTAGCATAGTAATCAGCACCAGCAACACCTGCTTCTGCCTTTGTTGAAAGTTTGAATGGTTCACCAGGACAAACACTACCATTAGCGCT
This sequence comes from Bacteroidales bacterium, assembly GCA_015061115.1. Taxonomy (GTDB): domain Bacteria; phylum Bacteroidota; class Bacteroidia; order Bacteroidales; family Paludibacteraceae; genus UBA1723. The sequence continues at coordinate 18,199 of SUXE01000002.1, forward strand.
TAATTCTACATCTGGTTTATTAATGACATTCAAGCTAACCTGCTTAACTGTAGCACATGCACCCTTCAAGTCTGGATATTCACCCTTAATCAAGATGTATGAACCTGCATTTTCAACATTGATATTATGTTTAACAGCCACATTAGCTTTTTCAACAAATGGATCACCCCAAGTTGTAGGATTCTTAGAATCAGCATAGTACCAATTCAACTGTTTATCCGAGCTTGCCTGAACATCAGCCAATGCTCCATCACAGACTGACACAACATCTTGTGCAATAACCTGAGGAGCCACATTAAGATTTACATCAACCGTAGCATTTGTAGTAGGACATCCATACTGGTCTTTTGCGGTAACTGTATACCTAAATGACTTGTTCTGATTTACACTTTCATTATAAGTATACACATTGCCTGACATTGGTGTGCCATTGAATTCATATGTATTATATCCATCTGTGAATGCAAGTTCAGCATCTGTATTGCTACACAAATTGATTGCTGTACCTGCTGTATGGTTAACTCTATCAACAGTAACCAATTTCAACTCCTGTTGTTCTGTCTGAGACAATTTTAAAGAAGTAGTAAATGGACATCCATTATCAGAAGATCCCTCAGCAACAATTTCCACATAACCAGTTAAAGAGCTAAGTCCATTCACGTTGTATGGCTTATCAGCAGCCAAAGTCTGAGTGAATCCATCCAAAGGCTGAGCCGAACGCTTATGTGTAGTTGAATCATATTCATAAGCTTTCCAAACGTATGTGTTAGAAGAAGAAGCATCATTGATAGTGAATGACATTCTTCCATCAGGACACAAACGTTCTGCACTTGCGGAAATAGCGAAGCTAGGAACAGACTTAGGCTCAATAGTTATAACCTTAGATGTAACACACTCAGGGGCTCCATCATATGTTTTACTATAATCTTTAACCGCAAAAACTTTTACTGTTTCAGTCCTATCACCAGCTACCGTTATAGAGAATGAGGTTTCATTATCTGAACTTCCAATACTATTCCAATAGTAATCGACTTCAGAAGGCGTTGCATTCTGGATTGACAATATCGCTTCCTTACCACTACAAACCTCAACATTTTCATTTACCAGAAGAGCTGGGTATGACAAGATGTTTGCAGCAACTCGTTTTGTCGTTGTACAACCATTAAATGAAGCGACAACAGTATAACGCTTTGACTGATTCAACTGAATAATCTCATATGATCCATCTGTAGATTTACCATCACCCAACCAAGTAGTTCCTGCCTCATCATAGTAAGTGAATGAAATGCCAGAAGGAGCATTTGGTTTGATTGTAGCTGATGTACCTACACAAGCATAAACAGTAGGCAATGTAAATTCAGGAACATTATTTGGAGCAAAATCACCACTTAATTCACGACTACATCCATCGGCAGTAGTAGCAATTAAACTGAATTCATACTTATCACTTGAACTTAAATTCACCTCAAGAGTCGGCGAAGTCGCACCATTATGCCACAAATAAGAAACCACATCACCACTGGTGATATTAGGATTCAGAATCACCTTGTCTCCTACACACATACTTGGATTTGTGATTACAGAACCGTCTTCCGCAACAGAAGTAAGGATATACTTAGGTTTTGTAGAATTAGGTGAATCATCACCGAAAACTGGTTTTTCCTTGACTACAGTCTCAAACTTACGTTCTGTTCTACAAATTTTTCCATTTACCTCATAAGTCACATACAAAATATCTGTCTGAGATGACGGAACATCCGACAATTCAAGATTTTCACCCTCAGTATAACCTTTCCATTGATATTTCGCATTATCAGGAGCAATAACAGAAAATTTCAATGGACCTTTATCATCTTTACAGTAAACTATCTTGTCATTTTCTGGCGAAGTACTTGTCACACGCTTACCTGTATTAGTGTTTTCAGCAATGATTGTAACTGAAGGAACAGCCACCGGAGAAATTGTTATATTAGCCCATGCTGAACATCCATTTGGATCAGTGTTATCAATAACTCTTACCCAATAAGATTTAGAATAAACAGGATCAGGTTCAATAGTAAATTCAGTAGATGTACTTATAGAAGTAGACTTATCTGATGCGAACCATTCAACTACATAATTACCTAAATCTATAGTTTTGTCATTATTGATAACAGGAGTCAATTTCAAAGAAGAACCAACACATGCTTTATATGTGTTTCCTGCATCAACCAAATCCTCATCATTTACATCTACACTAAGCACAATCGTATCACTAACTGTAATTACAACAGAATTCTTAGGAGACTTACAATCATCAGTATTCGTAGCAGACACATTTATCACCTGACTTGCAGAAGCATTCAAAGCTGTAAACTCAAACACTGCCGTTCCAGATTGAGGATCAAATGATACTCCATTCTTATCACCATATAATCCAGAAACATAATGATCACCTACCTTAACAGGAGGATTATTAAATGATACGCTCTTATCATTATCATTTCTAGATTTCGCAATAACAGTAACCTTATCACCATCACAGAATGAAAGATTATTAGTCTCTACACCATTACGTAACACTGTAACCTCAGGTGCATTAGGTGTAGGCTTAATACTGATAGGGAACTTAGCAGCAGACTCACAACCATTAGAACCTTTGGCTATAACATCGATAGTACTGTTCAAATCTTTTGGACGACTATATTTAGCATAATAAGCATCTGTCTCAGTACCATCATAAGTGTCATTACCAATTTTAATTATATTTGAAGAAGATGCCAATGACGCACCTGTAACAGTAGGAACATCTGTCACCTTGCCTCCATCAACAGTAAACTTCAAATAATGCTCAGAGACCACATTGTCAACATCAGGACATGCATCCATGAAACTCAAACCAGTCTCAGCATCAAACAACTTGATAATTGGCAAAGGTTTTGCATTAATAGTAGTGTACTCAACAGCTCTACATGCACCACGCTGTGCCTCAACCTTGAAGTTGTATGACTGACCTGCCTTCTCTGGAACAAATGGAGCTTTCTGAACATCCTCATAAACCTTACCAGAAGTCAAATCAGTAATAGTGAAATACTGATTTGATGAACCTGTATTAGGTATGATCTCAATTTCAGAATCAATACATGGCTCAGTGCTATTCTTAAACTTGATTTCAGGAGTACGGTCGATTGTGACAGTTGTCTTCATCTTACCAGATACACATCCGAAATTAGATGTAGCACGTACCCAGTAGCTCTTGACATCCTGAATATCTGCATAGAATCCTTCAGCATTTCGACTATCATCAGCAATTGTCATAAAATCACTGATTGAAGAACCAGATCCTATAGATTTTGTCAATGCTTCATCTGAGAACCATTCATAATTCTTAATAAACTCACCATCCTTAGCATTCGAAATGTAACCTGAAGCAGTAAGCGTAATAGTTGAATTTTCACATACTGCCAAATCCGCAACAGGAGTATTGTCTGGCTGCAATGAGACCGTAATATCCTTCATATTTACAATATTTGCAATCAGGATATCATATGACGCAGATACAGCACATCCCTTATCATCTGTACCATTGAATACGTAAGTCTGTGCGACAGACGGCTTGAATGTGATTGTGGCTGCGACATTAGGATCATGCTCATCATTTGTAACTGCAGAATTTGCAGAAGACAAACCTGCCCAATTTACATTTATACCCTTAGTAGCCGTCAAAGTAACAAAAGTCTGACCTCCAGGACAAACAATCGGTTTGTTGTCATAACGGTTTTCTACATTATCTGTAATACGTAATGTCTTAGGAGTATTGACACCCACAATGTAAGAACCATGGCTTACACATCCTGCCTCAGAAGTAAACACAAACGAGAATATAGTCTTTTTATCCAACATCTGAGCCCTTGGATCTTCTGGTGCCGAACCATAAACATTCACATCTGTATTAGACGGAGTCACCGTATATCTGAAATCTTTATAATATTGGGCACCATTATTCAATTGGAACTCAACCATGTCATTAGGACATACATTCAAATTTGGAACAAATTGTTCGTTATTATTGCCAAATTTTCTAGCAAGAATAGTCATCTCAGGCTTTTCAGCCTTTTCTACGCGAACAAAATATGGATCAGATACACATCCTCTGTCATTCTTTGCTATAACAGTAAATGAATCAGCAGACGATTTGAATAAATATGTCGACGGAATTGCTACAGAAACAGAAGACATTGTATCCACCTTCTTTATTGTAGCACGAGCCGAAGTCTGATCTGCCCAACCATTATCCTTTGGATTATAAACGACATAAGTAATTCCATCTACAGGATTGTCAATATTAATCTCGAATGGAGTTTTCTCACATACAACCTCAGGAGCAGAAGCAGTAACTGAAGGGACAGTGACTTCCTCGATCACAATTGTATTTGATGGAGAAGACTCACATCCTTTATTATCAACAACACTAACATAGTATGAACCTTCACCTTGTCCAGAAAGAAGATCTGAATTATTATCCAGGCTGGTAATAGTACGATACCAATTATATTCCGCTATTCCAGCAGAAGAGTTTACAATCGCCTTTAAATCAGCTATTCCATTTGGACAAACATAAATGTAACCATTCTCTACTCGACTTCCATCAGCAACCAATGAAACAGTTGGAGTTGGAAGAACATTGATTCTGTATCTGTCAGAAGCTATACATCCACATGAAGAAGACACTTCAACTATGAAATCCATATTTCCTGTCACTTCACCAAGATCGATAGACTGCGTAGCAGATGAAGATGTCACAGTTTTTGTCTCTATCACATTACCTGTAGCATTAGCCTCCTTAACTGTGATTGTTGCATCTGAACAACCTGCAGCAAACTTCGTCACTTTTACCTTTAGTTCAACCGGAGTAGAATTACAAACCTCAGCTGTATTGTTCGTTGTAGAAAGAGCATATAAATTTAATCCATCTTTTTTATTCAACGTAACCTCAAACGTAGGTTTTTCACTTGGCTGAACCAACACACATTGTACTTCACTTTCACAAAGGTTATCAGATTTGACTGATCTCATTCGTGTACATGCCCACATAGGTCCTGTGACAGTTGTATTGAATGTATGTTCAGGATATGCATTTCTCCAATTAGAAGCATCAGCGATAAGCTTAGTATATGGAGTCTTTGAAGCATTGTTTCCTGCCTGCAGCCATCCTGTCAAGCCATTTGTACGTAAATACTTAACAGTATCAGAATATGCACCATTTGCCTCTTTCAAATCTGGATTTGCACTATACAAACGATACCAGAAATCAACATCATTAGTAGAGAATCCACAAGTTGGATCCATAGTGTTAGTAATCTTGACCTGATTATCGCCTATACATTTTGCCTCCGCTGCTACAATCTGACGAGGGCGCTTCATTAATGGAGAAGACTTTTCAACATTAGTACTTGAACATCCATTGTCATCAGTAACAACCAAATGAGCTATAACCTCAGTCTCTTTCGACGCATAATTATGCTTAAACGAAGAAGAATTAGTATTATCAGAATATTTATTTATAGTACCATCCTCATTTACACCTTGAACATCCCAAGTATATGTGACAATTTTATTATGTTCATTCGCTACTTTATCAAGAGTAATATTAGAAAGAGTGAAAGTAGTAGTTCCATTTCCTGAACCAAAGTTACCACCATCATTACCTGAGTAAGTATTCTTAGTCTTCTCACAAGCTGCTGTCGCATTCAAAGTGAATGTCGGTATCTTGTTTATCTTAACATCAAGGACAACCTCATTGGAAGGACAAGATGTACCGTCATCATACTTGTTATAACCGACCACAGAGAATCTCTTTCTCTTATCAGCAACAAAAGAAGCAACAGAAATCAAATCTGAATTCAATGAAATCTCCTCATCTGCAGCACCGTCAGTACCCTTCAAAACAAGAGAAGCCTTCAATGTAGCATCTGAAATTCCATTTGCAGAAGCGTCTACGACCTGAACATAATACTCATCACCTTCACATGGAGCAGTGATTTCCGTATATTTGTTGTCCTCCTTTTTCAATGCCTTAAGCTGAAGTACAGGAGTCTTCGCTTCGAAGAAAGTAAAGTCTGCATAGTTTACACAACCGAATGAGATACTTCCAGCATCACGATTTTCAACTCCTATATATCCAGTATAAATACGTGGCTTTGTATTACCCTGCGGATTATTAACGAATTCATCATTCTTGATTGTCTTAGAGAAAGAATACTTAGAATTTGATGTTTCTGTTCCAAGACGGCTATAATCGGTTTTCGTCTCATCTGTAATGAAGAACTGCCAATTGTTAGCACCAGAAGCATTGACATCAACAGTTGCCGTACTATTAGGACATACATAATCATACGCCTTGTCAATCACGATAGATGGACGTGGAGCGATATCGACTCTGATCTCATTACTAAAATCAGATTCACAACCCTGACCGTCAACAATCTTAACCAATCTTGTAGCTGTTGAATTTACGACAGCGGAATTAACCACATGTACCTTATTATTATTGAAAACAACCACCTTTGTCGGGTCGCTATCAGAAATAACCTTAGCAGATGTGATATGATCACCAGAATTCAATGACAAAGTATAATTATTCTTTGTCATACTTGGAGTGTTAACAACTACCGTCTGATAAGATTCAGTTCCTGTTGAAGCTGGGATAGTGAAATTAATAGTTGAAGAACCTAAAGACAAAGAAGAATGTCTTTCACTATTACCTGCAGGAACTACAAGTTCTATCTTATATGTACCATCAGTAGGTAAATCTACAGAATAATCCAACTTATTAAGTTCTATAGACTGAGTAGAATACCACTTGTATGTACAGTTCGATGTAGTCGAATTAGCTTGCAACTCAGCATAATCACCTTCACAGATATAAACATGATTTGCATCTGTTGGATCTACATTACCCTTGATTGCTGATAGTGATACAGAAGGACGAGCAGCGATAGTAAACACAATGTTAGTGTCTTTAGGACAGCTATAAGATTGTGTCACCTTATCTGTAACCTTAATTGTATAAGTACCTGGTGTCTCAGGAGCAATGAAAGAGAACTGATCATCGAGCAAATAATAAGGTTTTGTTTCTCCTGCAAATGGAGCCATTGTCGCATTCAAAGGAACAGTAGTTGTATGAACAATATTATTGAAATTGATTGCAGGAATCTTTGCATAATTTGAATAATATGTCACAGAATGATTCTTGTAAGTCTCATTCTTACTTTGAGCCTTATCCAAGAAATAGCCACCATTAGCAAGTCCGACCTTGACAGTAACCTTCTCTCCAGGACAGAATGTAGTCTTAATTTCTCCATCCTCATTATAGAATGCAGCCTTAATCTTTGGATTCTGATCAGGAGTGAACTCTACCTGTTTAATCTCAGAAGGACAAGTAATAATAGAACCATCATCACTGTTTGTTCTCTGGATTGTTGCATATACCTGGTAAACAATACTATCACCATTAGTGTAATTTGTAGAAGAATTGAAATATCTATAGTTATAGAACTCATTAGTTAGAGCTCCATAGATATTACCAGTATTAGAAGTTCCGTAACCCTCTTTGAAAGGATGTGGCGACATCAACTTATAATCATCAGGATCCTCAGTTTCCTCATCAAGAATTTTATTTCCATCAGCATCAAGAACGTAAATCAAATTACCACTCTCATCTATAACCTGACTCTTATTATTGATTAGGTTACTATCCTTATCAATCAACTTACCTTCCTCATTTTTTCTATACTCACGGAAATAATATGATGAATAACTATTTGGATTAACAAGCACCTTGATTGCAGAATTCTCACAAGCAGGATCTGCATAGTCAAGTTTGATTGAAGGAACGTCATAAACATTTACTGTTCTACCCCACTGATTAGATGCACATCCGTAATTATCCCATACACGAGCATAGTATGCAGTGTTTGCATCTGGCTTGAACTTAAGCCCAGCATCAGCAGTAACAGTGTTACCACCATCCTTACGACGTGCATTCCATACGTAATTGCCATCATTAGTTACTGTCCAATGACTGTTGTCTGAAACATTAGCCTTGAACTTATCGGCAGAACCCTCAGGACCAGAAACATAATCCAAAGCCTGATATATAGTTCCAGTAGTATATACCTTAGCATCTACGATATGAGAACCCTGAGTCGCACGACCAATTACTTGGAATGAGAACTCCTCTCCCTTACAGATATAATTAGGAACACCAATCACACTAACTGTTGGATTCAACTGTTTTACATCCAAGTCAATTGTTGTAACTGAAGGACATATAGTAGAACCATCAGCATAGTAGCATGAATCAATAATAGAAATGTGAATTCCATCTGTAGATACAGAAGGGAAATGAGTGTTCTTAGATGGAGACTGACTATAATCAAGAGCTACCCAACGGTCTAGCAAATTAGTCTTGAATGGCTTACCATTGCGTTTTTTGATACCCTTAACATTTACACTGAATGTATCAGCAAGAATAGCAGGCTCATTTGGCTGACTTGAACGAACATTTCTTACATATAGATAGTAAACATCTCCTACACAGAAATGACCAAATTGAGGATGCTCTTTTTGCGTATCATCATCAGCATATACATAGTAAGCTACATTATTTCTGTGATTTGCATTAGCGTATGCGTATTCTGCATCCTCACGAACAACGTATGAACCATCTGCATTTAGAACAGGAACATAAATACCATTACTATTAGCCTTCATTTCATGGATATGAGCAGCAACAACCTTACCCTTTGAATAGTTGTAAAGCTCCCAATCGATGATTGGACCATCAGTTGGAGTTACAGACACTGCAACATCAGAAACACATCCATCAGGTGTAGTCAAACGAACACCATAAGGAGCATTTGAAGCATAGTTCGCAATATTGTAAACTGGCTCACCTGTTGTTGTAGAGAACATCGCACCTACATTCTGATCTGTCGCTCCATATTTTGTTATAATATTAAACTTGTAAGCTGAAGGATCAGAAAGTGTACCAATCTTAATTGATGTCTGATCACCAGAACATACCGTATTAGGATCTGCATAAGCAGTGAAACTAGGTACAGGTATCTTCTTCAAATACAATGTGTTTGAAGGAAGTGAGATACAACCTGTAGCTTCAGAAACTGCAGTCACATAGTATGAAGAGTTTCCGTTGGCATCAATAAATCGAGTCAAATCCGTTGGAATCAAAGAATCTTTAACTCCAAATGTACCCAAATCAGAAATATTATTTGTTGCATCATACCAAGTGTAAGAACCCTCTTTCAATGCAGATGTCGACTGTGCCTTGATTATACAATCAACTCCAGGACAGTAGTAAACATCATTACCGTCTATTCTTGTGTACTTGGTTGCAACCAATTTAACAATTGGACGAGGTTGGATAATAATCGAACCTGATCTTGTTACTTCACAGCCATCATAGTTCTTAGCTTTAACATTAAACTGTATTGTGTTTGATCCAGCTATATAATCCATTCCTCCTTGAATCACAAAGAATGTCTTATTAGAACCATCAACTCCCGCAGTATAAGAGATAGAACCTCTTTGGGTCTTCGTCTGACCATTATCAACATATGTCAAATCCAAATCTAGAACACTTTCAGCATCTGTCAAACCTGTCAAGTTAGGGAAATTAACAGCCTCGACATATACCTTAAACGGTTCATTAGGACAAACTTTAGTGATTTCGTCTTCTGAATCCTTAGGTGCAAATGTAATCTTCAACTCTGGAGTCACAGATACATTATATGTAGCCTTCGCTGTTTCCGTAGAAGTACACTTATTAGTCAAATATCCAACAGTCGTACCACAAGTGCTGTAAGCAGTTGCTGAAAATTCTGTACCTGCATTCACTCCTGTTAGAGGAATTGAATAATAAGGTCTACCTTGAGCATCAATACCAGCAAGATCATCAGGAAGATTAAAGCTATCTTTCTTTTCACCATAAGATAACTTATAGATAGTATACATGCTATTCATCAACTCATTATTCGTTGTGACATCAGTATTACCATCTCCCAATACGACAGAAACAGCTTCACCCTCACATCCCTTAGCAACAGAGATACGCGGAGTTGGTGTTTCACAAAGTACAACCGCTAATGGAGAAGACCAATCACTGACACATCCATTATTATCAGTGATTCTTGCCTTCAAACCGCTGACTGCACGACTGATCTCGACTGAAGTCTGTACATTACCATTTACTGGAACAGAATAATTGTCTGCTGCCCACTCTATTGATTTCAAAGACGCAGAAGCCGAAGCATCAAAAGTCATATAAGAGTTAATCCAAACAGAACCTAAAGGAGAACCAGATGAAGAACATAGATATGCTCCAGCCAATCCATCATTTGCTGTTGCATCAACATTAGTTGTGTGCTTAGCATTTGAAGTATATAGTTTGATTGTTGGATTAGTATATACATCAACCGAAAGTACACTATCAGCCATACATGCACTACGTCTCTCTCCAACTATCGGAATAATCGAAATGTTGTGAGTCATAGCTGAATTCAAGCCTTCCATTGCGAAAGTAGCAACGTTTACACCTCTAACTTTCTTAGTCTGACCATCTACAGAAATTTCAAATTCTGTAGCTGAAGTGTATGAAGATCCATCAACATCTACATTTACATCCAAAGTGTAATCTGTAGAAGGACATATCTTATATATCTTCTTATTATTACTTTTGATAGGGCTAATCAAAGATCCATTAACCTTTACTTTAGCAACAATAGATGGCTTGTCAAGAATATTTAATGAAACATTTACAGGAGTTCCAACACATATATCTCCATTCTCAATCTTTACCTGAGCAAATGCATAAGCCTTTCCATTTGCCAGGTTGGAAACAGGAACCGCAAGAGTTGCTTTATCAGAAAGAGTGGTAATATCATTTGAAAAAGCTTTCTGATCATTAACGTTTTCAACATCACCATCTGCATCATATTTCACAGAAAACTTATAAGTATCTCCATACTTAGCATAAGATGCATTTGTCTTCTGTGCTGTAAGTTCTACTGTCTCACCAACACATACAACAGACGGATCTACAGACAATGAAATATTAGGAAGATCCATTGTTTTCACAACTTCACTAGCAGTTGCTTTACAACCATAAGCATCTTCAGCAGTGACTATATATGTCACATCGTTACCACGAGACACTTCTAATTCTGCAGTAGAAGAAAGTGTATTTGTAGTACCTTCCTGAATCCATTTATAATTAGAGAATCCAGAAGATGCTGTCAAAGTTTTCTTATCATCATCTCCCTCACAGAATAATGTAATACCATCATTAGAAAGTCTGGTCTCACTAGATGTAATTCGAAGAGATGCTGGTGAACTTACAACAAATCTGAATGTCTTTGTAGCAGAACATCCTGAATTCTCAGCTGTAATTGTCAATGTCTCTGTACCAGCGACACTCATCGCAGACCAACGAATATCCGCAGAGCCATCTCCTGTTGATGTTTTAATTTCTGTTCCGTTTTGCTTATTTGAAACCAAAGACCAATTTGTTGTCGGATCATTGTAATCTGAATTTGCAGCTATTAATACCAATGGTGTCTCTGGACAAACAGACATATCTTCTGTAATCTCATTTTCCGCAACAGCACTGTTCTTATAAACATGTAATGAGATTGAAGGATTTTTATTTACGACATACGAAATAAATGTAGTGTCTGTACATACTATAGCTCCTGTTCTGTTTTCAGCAACAATAGCATATTCATAAGTGGCAGGCTCCGAATTTTTAGGAAGTGCAATAACACCCTTTGTGCGAGTACCTTCAACAATTGTCTTACCACTATATGAAGTAATCACATCTGATGCAACCTTTTTGTTTTGTGCATTAAGAGCAACCTTACATAGTCTGTAGCTGTAACCCTTAGAGAAATCATTTGTCACATCATCGATAATAACATTATTTTCCTCATTAGGACATACACTTGCTTTCTCTACATTGACACCGACAATAGGTGTAGGTATCTGACTCAAAGTCGCAACAACAGGATCACTTTCACAACCAGTCGTATCTACATATTTTGCAGAATAGTCACGAGTGACATCTCCTGGGTAAAGAGAAAGTCGACTGTCTGTGATTTCCAAAGTGTTATTAACTTCATCGAAATCAGAATCAAAATTATCAAATACGATTTTACCGCTATTTGCTGTATTAGTAAGACCAATAACAGCAATCACTTTGACTGATAATGAAGAAGCATTCGGATCTGAACATACAGCCGATATTGGTTGGAAATTAAATGTTGGTTTAACTCCTACCTTGACTGTAACGTTCTTATCATCCATTTTACATCCATTGTCAGTCTCACAAGATACAGTATAATTCAAATCAATCTTCTCATTTGGAGCGATCAATTGACTCGTTGTATAGCTACTAGCAGGATTGATATAAATCACATTTCCAACCTGGTTGCCTGTATTATCCTTTATGATGAACTTAGACAAAACAGTCGATTTATTTGTCAACTTGATTGCGTATGGTGCACCTTGACAAACAATACCACCTTTAATTCTTGATCCATCTACATTTACTACAGCAGCGTCGAAATCAGGAGTTGGATAAAGAGCGACCGGTATTGAAAAATCAATCGTACATCCATCCTTTGCTGTTGCAACACCTCCTACACTATAAGTAGCTGATCCTGCAGATATAGGAGCTGTGAAACTCTGAGTCAAAGAAGACACTTCTGATTCCTGTGAAGCTGTTGAATCATTTGCACTTGTCTTTGTATAGAATGCATATTTAACCTTCGCTATTGTATTATCCTCATTTACAGTAGCGTTAGCCGTACCATTATCTACTAATTGTACTTCAAATGCAGAATTAGGACATGCAGATACAGGAGACGTCTTCACAACAGGAAGTGGCTTGACATATACCTTATAATCTCCGTTAGAAGTACATTGATCTTCCGTAACTGAAACCCTCAAAGTCTGGTACTGACCAAGAGCATCAGATTGAGCTCCTGACATTCCATAACCCAATGTTCCATCAAAATATGTTTCCCTTTGAGTTGAAGCCTGGCTCAACAATGCTGTATTCTGAACCTTAACTGTAGCATTTGCCAACTCACCATTCTCATTGAAAGGACGAACATAGAAATAGAATGTATCTCCACTACAATAAGTATTCTTCTCATTGCTTGCAAGTGAAGCGGGAGTCACATTTGTAATCTTAGCGGCGGAAGCTGCCATATCAATTTGAACTGTAGGCTTAACCTGAATAGCAAGCTTTTCTGTGATAGCACACTGAGCAACGTTGCCATTCATACCATCAGTCTTGACAGTGAATCTAATAACCTCACCTCCAGCAGCAACAGCAGGCACCGTATATTGGAACGAATATGGATCAGATGCACTGAATCTTTTTGAATCAGTCGGACCATAATTATTACCCTCTGCATCCTTAATGACATAATAATTTGTCATATCAGCGGATGGATTGTTAAGAGTGATAGTTAATACCGTTCCTGGACAAACTGGTTCTGCAGTCCATAATGTGACATTATCAATTGGATCAATTGAAGAAGTCTTACCAATTTCAGAGCTTCCATTCTTCAATGTATATGTAACCGATGGAGCTGCAAGATTCTTAGGAATAAATGTTTTCTTCTCCGAACAATTATCCTCATTAATGAATTCAATCTCATAGTAATACTGATATGCATTAGCATAAAGAGACACATCAGCTACCTTCGAAATTGTCAATTGATTAGAAGAAGATTTCCAAGAGAAATCTGTAACAGTCTTAACAGGTGCGTCATCTTGTGCTTGTTGTTCAACAACAAAATTCACAGAAAGAACTGATTTTGCACCCTCAACATCTATAGTAAGCGGATCTCCTGGACAAACCTTTGCAATATCTCCTAAAGTGATTTTTCCAGCAGACTCCTGAACAGATACAGTCCAAGTTGTCTTACAGCCTCCCTCTGCTTTAACAGTAAGTGTATGAACACCCTTACCAAGTTTAACTTCACCTGACGTATATACACCAGTATTGGTTCCTGCATTTCCAACAAAGGCAAGCACCTTGCTTCCTCTAATTGAATTTGTAGCATCATACCATTGGAATGTATCTTTAGAAGCCGCAGCAGCAGGATCAGTAGAGAAAGGAGTCACCTTCACCTTACCTCCAGGACAAACCTCCAAAGTAACAGTTCTGGTAATATTATTTTTTACTTCTATAACATCCTTATATGAATCTGGATTAATGTAAAGATCAACTACCGGAGATGACGTCAATTCTACATACGCTCTCTTATCTGGATCATCATTAGGTGTCGCATAAGTAGAAGTATATGTACAGCCATTTTCATCTTTTGCAATCAAATGAACATAATTTTTTCCCGCAGAATTTGCACTTTCGACAACAACCTCATTGTTCAACAACAACGCTGACAAATCAGTTTTGTCTTCAAGGCGATTACCATTCAAATAATAAGTAACGGTATATCCGGTTGAACCCAAAGATTTATGGCTTTCATTTGTAATACGGATATCTCCATACTGACAAGATCCAGTAATATCAAACTTCGGATCCAAAGCTGGAGCAGGAGTAAAGTCTTGCTCTATTATGCTTTCACAACCAGCTGAAGAAGTTAAAATAGCCTTAATAGTATAAGTTTCTGTATAATTCTCCGCTTCTACAAACCTATGAGCATTGAACAACAGAGACACCTTTTTGCCATCCACAACCTGACTACAAGTTGAAGCACCAATAGTATGGTCTGGTACAGCAGAATAAGAACCTCCATTTTTCTTTTTGACAAAGAATTGAATATCTGTAATAGGATCTGTAGCAAAATTATTACGAGTATAGATTAAATTAAGTCCTTCTATACTCAAGCCGTCTGCTTGATCTGATCCAGTAGGACATGTCCACTTGTCTACAAGCGTTCCTTCTACAGCAGTAGCACCAAAATGAGTTTCAGCCTTTACTATACAATTGTCATTATTACTGTTTAATTCAGAATCTGTCTTGTCCAACTCTCCTGCAGTAGATGCCATATAGCATACAAGCGTTCCTTCTGAGCCACTTGATGTAATATAACGCCACCAGGATTGATATTCGTTAGTTTTACTGATATCAAACTCATTATCGGTTAGAACTCCATCATGTAATCTTTGGAATCCTCTATCTGTCTTTATACCATATATATAAGCATTATAGCCCTTAGTTGCTGTCGCATGTAAAGGTCCATTAACAGCATCACAAATAGTAGCTATCAAAGACTTTTTCTTAACCTCACATGTGAAATACATATAACATGAATGTCCACCAGACTTAGCACCGCTATAATTACAGTCACGAGTAATAAATTGCAATCCAATACGGTCTCCCTTCTTCAATGCATCTAGAGGATAAATCAAAGTACGCCATCCCTTAGATTCTGAATTTCTAATATCTGGAGCAGATCCCGTAGAGAACCAAGCGGTATTAGGAAGATTTCTATCTTTTCCATTGTATCTGTTATTACATTTACCTGTACCTTCACCTTTCTTACATTCATAGTTGTGTCCCTGGCTACATGTCATTTCAAAAGAACTCATTTTAGAGTCTCCACATGTAAGTTTTTCCCAACCAGAACCACTTTTTCCAACCATTCCTAAATCAACCGTCTTATTACTAGTTGCATATGCACCAATTGTAAATTCTGGAGATCCAGATCCATAATGGTTTGCTTCAGGAGCTTCAGCCAAAGCTAAAAAATGAATCATCAAAAAATCATCATCATCATCCTTTGTGAACTCATACAACATTTGTTCAGCTGCAGCAGTATGCTTGAATTCATCATTCTTCCATGACGGAATAGCAAGCTCTGTAGATAAAGGGTTGGTATTTGATGTTGATCCATTTATAGAAAAAGAAGTATGTCTTGAACCACAAGCTCCAATTCTACAAGAAAATTCAGATCCAGGAAATACTCTTGGCAAAACGATATTTTCTTCATGCATTGTACCTGTCAACTGGTAGTCATAATGGTTAACATTTAAATCTGAATAGATACCAGCACCTGCCGTAGATCCACTTTTCGCAATAACATTAAATCTGTATTGGTCATTTTCCTCGGCATATTTTACACCCTTATTCAAAAATTGTTGTTTAACTTCATCCTCTGCACTAATCTCATAAAAACGAGCAGAAGTAGAAGCATAACCATCACCACTAGCTTCTGCAGAAGAGAAATATCCAGATAACGGCTGGCCCATTGAATTGGTTCTATCCTTGAATGGACAAACCTCATTGTATCTCATTCTATAACCATCAAGAAATTCTTGATAATTCCAGAAATATTCAAAGTCCGCAGCATAATTTGGATTTCCGACTTTGGCGCAATCTTTATTAAGATTAGACTGATTGCGATATAAAACTGCACCATAGTACAAACGCCATCCTTCCAAACCATTGGAAAAACCTAGGTTTCGCTGATCCTGTCCACTCGCAGACAAAGCCGTACCGAACAGCAATACCCCCACAGCCATCCTTTTGAACCGCTGACGGATAAATGATTTACACTCGGTAAAGAGCCTTTGGGTCTTCACCAACTCGGAGGACATCAATCCTCTCCTCTTCTGCCTTGCATCAATATCCCGATGTTTTTCCATACGGGTATCATGCTGGCATTGGACGGCATCGTTCGGCGCTACACAAAGCCAGCGCAGAAGCATCGCTATCCAATCAACAAATTTCTGTAGAAATTTCCTCATGATTATATTATTTTTTTTATTATTTTCCATTTGTATCTCACACTTCTAATATTAATCCGTTGCTCTATATATATATATTTAAATATGAGTGTCAATAACCACACCATCTATACATATTTATACAAGCACCTTTTTTCATTTTTTTCATCCTTTTATTTTATCCTTTTATAAATTAATTATATCCTAATATTCCTAATAATACAGTTCTTCATGATGATGATATTATAACCATGAGCAATACCGCATAATATATAGGTCTATCAATCAATTTATTAACTCTAATATCCGTCATACTACAGTCCAAACCATAGTATAAGTATTAACAAAATTAATTAAATCGACACTAATAAAATCAGAGGAAATGCAAAAGTTATCAACAATTTTTGCATTTTTGGACAAAAACACATTACTAAATGGAAACTTTCATACAGAGTAACTAATAATACTTTTCAGCAGATAAGTAAAAACATATACAAACAGAAAAAATGTACTTAATCGTTATATACCCACACTACATGCCAACAACAACATAACATATTATGTGACAATCTGATACGGCTGACTAATACCAATACATCCCCCCCTCTATGAAAGGTTTGTTCTCTCTCTCCCACACCGTTCCCTAAGGGAACTCATAACCGCAGGTTACCGTAACCGACTGCGCTTAGCGCCAGCTAAGTGCTGTCGGAAGCAGAGAGATGCCCAGATAGCGAAGCTATCGACAAAAAAAGCAGTCTAATAACCACGATACCAAATAAAAAAACACTAAATTTGCAGTGACAAAAAGATTAGTAACCAGTAACAAAAAGTATTATGTCACACACACGACTTATCTATCATGTGGTATTCCGCACATATAACAGCGACAGAAGCATTGTAGAGACACACGAAAAAGAACTATACAATCACATCTATTCATTCTGTAAATCAACAGGTTGTCTACTTTATCGAATCGGAGGAATGCCAGATCACATCCACATCTTAGTGGAGATTCCACCCACAATATCCGTAGCCACATTTGTACAACGAGTAAAACTGAGCAGCGGTAATTTCATAAAATGGAACAAGCTTCTATTCCCACAATTCCGAGGCTGGGGGAAAGGATATTTTGCCGCTTCTTATTGCAAAGAAGAAGTACCCAGAATTTACAACTACATCAAAAATCAGAAAACGCATCATAAATCCCAGATACTCAAGACAGAAATAAAAAGTTTACTTAACAATTCCGGCATAAAATATGATGAAAAATATATACTAGAGGAATAACACCCCTACAGTTCCCGAAGGGAACACATAACCGAAGGTTACCGTAACCGACTGTGCTTAGCGCCAGCCAAGTGCTGTCGGAGACACGCACACACGCCTAACCAACGCACACACGCCTAACCGACAGTTGCATAGCAAGCTATGCGACAATCGGATACAGTTGACTAAGGTCAATGCGTCCCCCTCGGGGACCGTCCTGTCCTAACACTCGCCCTACCGTTCCCAAAGGGAACACATAACCGAAGGTTACCATAACCGACTGCTCTTTGCGACAGCTAAGTGCTGTCGGAAACACACGCACACGCCTAACCAACGCACACACACGCCTAACCGACAGTTGCATAGCAAGCTATGCGACAATCGGATACAGTTGACTAAGGTCAATGCATACCCCTCGGGGACCGTCCTGTCCTAACACTCGCCCTACCGTTCCCGAAGGGAACACATAACCGAAGGTTACCGTAGCCGTAGGTTACCATAACCGACTGCTCTTTGCAACAGCTAAGTGCTGTCGGAAACACACGCACACGCCGTAACCAACGCACGCACACACGCCTAACCGACAGTTGCATAGCAAGCTATGCGACAATCAGATACGGTTGGCTAAAGTCAATGCGTCTCCCTCGGGGACCGTCATGTCCTAACACTCGCCCTACCGTTCCCGAAGGGAACACATAACCGAAGGTTACCGTAGCCGATTGCACTTAGCAACAGCTAAGTGCTGTCGGAGGCAGAGAGATGTCCAAGATAGCGAAGCTATCGACAATACACAAAATGCCCCCCGACCAAATGCGGTATGACATAAAAAACGTATATTTGCGAACAAAATCGTTAAAATCAACTAAATGGAGATACATTTTGCCCCACTACAAGGCTATACAGATTCAGTTTTCAGAAAGTTACACGCCGAAATCTTCGGCGGCATAGACAAATATTATACCCCTTTCATACGTGTAGAACGTGGTGATTTCCGCAAAAAAGATATGCGTGAATTGCCAGATGAGACGGAATGCAACACTATTCCGCAGATCATCGCGTCTACCAAACCTGAAGATATCGAGAAGATGGTATCTATGCTTGAGGAGAAAGGATATAAAGAGGTGAATATCAACATGGGATGCCCTTTCCCTATGATCGCAAAACATGGCATGGGATCAGGTCTGTTGGCAGACAAAGAGGCCGTAAAAGCGATGATAAAAGTGTTGGAGGCTCATCCGTCTACACGATTCTCATTGAAAACAAGACTTGGTTATGATAATGAAAATCAGATATTTGACATAATAGATATCATTAATGATTTTCCTTTTACAGAGGTGACGATGCATCCTAGAATCGCAAAAGATCAGTATTCTGGGGATATCAACCACGCAAAATTCACTGAGTTTGCAAAAGTCTGCAAGCATCCTCTCATATATAATGGCGACGTTACAACGACCGACGACATCAACAAAATAAGCACCGTCTACCCTACTCTTAAAGGCATCATGATCGGACGTGGTCTGCTAATGAATCCAGCCCTCGCGTCGGAATACAAAAATGGAGAGCCGATGCCAGAGAAAGAGAAGAAAGACAAATCTAAACAATTGATTAAGAAGCTATTCAGCCATTGTGAAGAGTTGATGAACGGAGAGGAACAGAGTGTCGCACATGTGAAAGCATACTTTGAATATTTACTTCCAGACATCGAAAAGCGTAATCGCAAAAAAGTGTTGAAAGCCAACAAAGCAGAGAAATTAAGAACTGCGATCGCCGAATTTTTCATTTGATTTGTTGATAACTCATCCATTTATCAACAATATCATAAAAACAGAAAAGGAGTGTTGTTCGAATAATTTTGAAAATTTATATTTGTGTGAATTATTCACAAAAAATAGCATGATTATGATGAAAAGAGTGTTGATTTCTCTAATGTTGAGCATCTTTACCTTAAGTGTTGCGAACGCAGCATCAGACATCACTGATGTAATCAAAGCACTAAGAAAAGGTAAGGTTGAAAGTGCTTTGAAAACTCGTTCGAAGATAAAAATCACATCTTCGCCAGACCAGTTTTTGTATCAACTGAGTGAATGTTTAGCATACAACCACAAGAAAAATCCAAAATATAATCCGCTAAAAGCATACGATTTCTACAAGCGTATTTCCTACAGCGATTACGTTACAAATCAACGAGTTATGAATTGCATGCGTGAAGCCGAATTTAATTTGGAGACTGTACGTATGGAAGTGGAGGCAAACTTGTTGGAATATGCTAGATCGAAGAAGACTGTCGAGGCATATGACAACATCATAAAAATTTGTGAATCATGTTCTTATCTTGAGGAAGCCAACCGTGGAAAAGAGGATTTATTGTTCAACAAAACCCTAAAAGGAGCCAATCTGCGCGACGTTGAAAAGTTTATCCTAGACTATCCAAATTCGCCGAACAAGGAAAAGGCAATCAACATGCGTGACTCTATCGCATTTGCAAAACTGCCAAAGTCGGCTGATGCATATGCGTCGTACATGGAAAAATATCCGAACTCGAAATACACTTCCGAAATTCAAAGCGGTTTGCTTCAGATGAGCTACGATGAAGCCAAGGCAAACGACAACATCAACTCGTATGCAAAATTCATCGGTCTGTATCCGAACGAGGAGAAGAAAGTGAAGGAGTTCGAGGGCAAGATTGAAGATTTGCAGAAGTACCTGACTTGGAAAGTTGAGCCAAAATACAAGAACATTCGTCTTGCGGAAGACTCAATCGCAAAGAAAAGTTACTACCTTGTGAACGATTTCGGAAAGTGGGGAATCATGGATTTCACAGGAAAAGAGTTGGCAGCCCCTTCATTCGATGATTTCTCCGACATTGCAGACAGCAAGTTGATCGCCAAGAAAGGTGGTAAATGGGGAGTCATCAATCCAACAAACGGTTCAACAATACTTGATTTCGTAGCGGCTTCAGCATCCGACATCGAAATCATCTCAAAAAATTTCATCGCATTCAAGCAAGGCAATTCTTGGGGATTGAGCTACAAGGGAGAAAAGACAGCTATCCAGCCTTTCGTTTCTGGTTCTCTAACGCAGTTCAAATACAAAGTGTTGAGAAACGGTGGCGTTGCGATGACTGATGCAGGCAAACTAGTGATCGTTGATCCAGAAGGAAACACAAAAGTCGACGAGAAGTTCGACCAAGTTCAGTGGCGTAATTCTGACGATATCGACAGCAAATACATCAAAGTTCGCCAGGGAAAGAAATATGGAATCTACAATCCTGACGGAGATTTGATCGGAAGCATCAACCACGACATGATGCCTTACTACGATCAGGATGGAATCGCAATCATCAAAACATCACCTTCAACAGAAGGATGGATGGATACAACAGGAGCATTCCTCTACTGCGCCGCTCTAAGCGAGTACAAGGATTGCGGAGGAAAAGAAAAAATGATTGCCTACAAGGTTGGAAGCCACTGGGGATTCCTAGACAAGACTCCAGCTCGTGCTAATATCAAGCTTCAGTATGAGGAACTTGGAGAATGCTTCTCTGAGGGAATCGCAAAAGTGAAGAAAGCAGGCAAATGGGTATACATCAACAGAGCAGGCGAGGAAATCGTAAGTGTTCCAGAAAACCAGAACGACAAAGTGTCTAGAGCAGGCGGCATCATCTACTACGCCAACGGATCCAGCTACGACATGTACGACAAGACAGGTAAGATCGGAACGATCTCTGGTTTCTCTAGCATCGACAAAGAAGTTTCAAACGGAATGTTGATCGTCAACAAAGGAGGTCAGGCATGCGCATTGCAAGGTGGTAAAGAGTGTGTCACTCCAACATATGATGACATGACAAAATATTGCAACGGTTATTCAGTTGTGACAAACGGAGACAAGAAAGGTCTTCTTTACTACGGACAAGTCGTGTTGGAGCCTAAATACGAAAAGATTCTTGATCCGAACCACGCAATCGATGGTGATTGTGAAGAATTGCTTTCAGGAAAAGTTTCAGATGTGATTCTATTGAACGTGTTTGAAAATGGTGTTTCATCAAGAATAATTGTAAAAGCAGGCAAGATCATCACAACTACAAAAGATGAAGTTCGTTTGAAAAAATTCTCAAACAAATACACAGCGTTTGAAACAGCTGAAATGGGAATCTTCAACGCAGCCAAGACAGGTTTGATTTCACCAGATGGAAAAATCGTAGTTGAGCCATACTACCGTCAGATCACAGAACTTTCTGAGAACTATTTCGTATGTAAGGACGCGAACGGAAAATGTGGAGTTTTGGATAAGGCAGGTACAGAAGTGGTTGTTCCATTCGCACAGTCGATCACATCATTTGATGGCAAAGTCGTAGAGGCAGAGCTTAATGGAGACAAGATGTGCTTCAACAAAAATGGAGTACCTTTCCTACCAAAGAACTCAGAGTTGTATGAGAACGGTGTATTCAAGAACAAGAAGAACAACAAATTCGGATTGGTTGACGAGAAAGGATACATCAAGCTTTACACTAACTACGGAAAGATTTCTGGAGTGAAAGATAAATCAGCAGTCGTATTGAAGAACGACAAATACGGCGTGGTAAAATATTAAAAGCAAAAACAACAATGTCAAAAGAAATGACAGATTAGAAATAGTCTGTCATTTTTTTATAGTTCAATTGCAATCAGACGGAAAAAGTTCAGAATAGAATGAATCTGATTATCGACGAAGGAAACACCCATATTAAATATGGAGTGTATGAAGAAGGAAGCAACCAAGAGGTCGCACTCTATGAAAGCCAAAACTACGAAGCCAGAGAAGTTGCTGAAATCATCAGCAAGCATGGCATCAAACATGCAATCTACA
Source organism: Bacteroidales bacterium (assembly GCA_015061115.1). Taxonomy (GTDB): domain Bacteria; phylum Bacteroidota; class Bacteroidia; order Bacteroidales; family Paludibacteraceae; genus UBA1723. Next base: position 41,074 of record SUXE01000002.1, read on the forward strand.
GCAGTGTAAGAGGTGGAAATAAAGATTTGATCGCTGACGTGAGTCATTCCGTCGACTTCATCCAACTGACACATGAGACGAAAGTTCCACTTGGAAACAGATACCGTACTCCACACACACTTGGAATGGACAGACTCGCCGCATGCGTAGGAGCCTATTCAATCGCAGGAAAAGACGCCAACATTCTGGTAATCGATGTCGGGACAGCAATCACATACGACATTGTGAGCAAAGGAGTATACCTCGGAGGCAATATCGCGCCTGGAATGCAGATGCGCCTGAACGCCCTTCATACATTCACAGCCAAACTTCCACAAGTGGATATAAACACCGAATGGAAAGAGATCGGAGACGACACTCAGACCGCCATCTACTCAGGTTGCTACAGTGGAATTTTGCATGAGATAGAGGGTACATACCATAGATTAAGCAAAAAATTTCCAAAACTTTTAGTTTTTTTAACGGGTGGAGGGGCAAAATACTTTGAAAGCAACATAAAAATTAAGATATTTGCAAAAGAAAATCTGTTAAGGATTGGATTGAATAGAATATTAAACGATAAATGTCAAAAGGAATAATAATAAGTGCACTGCTTTGCTTAGGCACAGCAATGGCAGCTATAGGTCAGAATAACACCAGTTCACCCTACTCCAGATATGGATATGGAACACTGGTAGATGGAGTGTCTGCACAAGGAAGAGGAATGGGAGGTTTGTCAATCGGACTTAGAGACAACCAACACACAAACTTCGGCAATCCTGCGACATATACAGCTATCGATTCACTCAACTTCAGATTTGAACTTGGAGCGTCACTGAAATCATCTTTTTATTCCAGCGGGGATTCAAAAAGCAGTGATTTTTCTGGAAATTTGGAAAGAATTGGATTACAGATTCCGATTAAGAATTGGATGGGTTTAGCAATAGGACTGGAGCCCTACTCTATTGTAGGATATAACTATTCTGATTCATACAAGCTGATTGAAGTAAACAATGCAGACACATTGGTCAATTCGTATGCAGGGGCAGGCGGATTCAACCAAGTCATCATAGGTTTGGGATTCAGACCATGGAAGCCGTTCTCGTTCGGATGTAATCTTAAGATTCTATACGGAGACATCACAACACAGAGCGAAGCAAACTTCTCCAAATCGAAGAATAAGAACTTCTATCACACGACATTGCAGTCGAATACGATAGACATGCATGATTTCGCAGTCACATTCGGAGCACAGTATGCAATTGAAATCGGAGAAGACAAATCGTTAGTGCTAGGAGCGACGTTAGAGCCAAAGAATAATTTGAACGCAAACGCAACAAAGACAGTCATAACTACTGGCATTGACACCGTAACAACAGAATATGACAAAGCTTTTGAATTACCATTCTCATTGGGATTCGGAGCATCATATAGATTCAAAAACAGATGGGCATTCGGCGTCGACTATAAAATCCAGAAATGGAGCGACGCAGAATATTTTGGAGAGAAAGTGTTTGAAGACCGAAAGCAACTGAATTTAGGTGCAGAACTTCGACCAAACAGCACAAGCAAGAAATACTTTAACAGAGTTGCTTACAGATGGGGATTCTCAACAGCCAACACATATTATAAAGTGCATGGCGACACAAACAGAGAAAACCTTATAACCGCAGGCTTCGGTTTTCCACTTAAAAGAGGTCTAAATCCGACAGTGATCAACTTCACTGTAGAATATGGATTCACTTCACTCAGCAACAAGGATATGATGAGTGACAGATTCTTAAGATTCGTGCTCAACGCGACTCTTAATGAAAAATGGTTCGTTCGTCGCAGACTTGAATAAGCGGCGAAATCAAGTAGAAACATCAAAAAATTAGGGAAATGAATACAAAATCATTAATTCTAGCTTCATTAGGCATAGCAATGAGTGTGCCAACGATGGCAGAGTTAGGAGTGAACACTCCAAATTCAAAGTTTGGAACAGGAGAGGACAGTGTTAGATGTGTGTCAAGCGTATCATTGTTCCAGAACTTTGCGAAACAGAAGAACTACAAAGATATGCATGAGTCTTGGAAGACAATCACGACAGAGTGTCCAAGAGCTACTCAGCGTGCTTATACAGACGGTGCTTTCATGTTGAAATGGGAGATTGACAATGAGAAGGATGTAAACAAGAAGAAAGCCTTGTTTGAGGATTTGATGAACCTTTACGATTTGAGAATCAAGTATTTTGGAAACGTAAAGAAATATCCTACATATTACATTCTTGGACGTAAGTCGTTTGACTATATCAATTATGCCCCAACATTGACTAACGACGCCACAAAGCAGAAAGCTTACGGATGGTTGAAGGAAGCAATCGAAAAAGGTGGAGAGAAAAATGAGGCTCAGGTGTTCCAGCAGTACTTCATTTTGTCAGATGGTATATATAAAGCAAACCCAACTGTAAACAGAGATTTGTACATCGCTGACTACATGAAGATCATGCCAATGATGACAGCCGCAGCTGCAAACGACTCTACATTCGACGCATCTATCAGCGTTGTGAACAAAGTGTTCGCACGTTCTGGTGCCGCTGAGTGTGGAACGCTAGACAAGGCATACGCATCTAAGATTGAAGAGAACAAGAGCGACAAGGCATTCTTGAATGACGTGTTGAAGCTATACCGTATCGCAGGTTGTAAGGAATCAGCTGTCTACTTCAAGGGTTCTGCTTATCTGCATGCTATCGAGCCAACTGCATCATCTGCATCTGGTATGGCAGCACAGGCATTCTCTAAGAAGGACTACAGCAAGGCTATCTCTTACTATCAGGAGGCTATCAAACTTGAGAGCAGCAAGGATGCAAAGAGCGACTACTACTACAACATCGCTTACATCTACTCTCTACAGAAAAACTACCCAGCTGCGCGTACAAACGCACAGTCAGCACTTGCAATGGATCCAACTGCAGGTAAAGTATACATGTTGATCGCTACATTGTATGCAGGTGGCTACACTCAGGTTGACGATGATCCAGTTATCCAGAAGACTGCATTCTGGGCTGCTGTAGACAAACTAGAGAAAGCAAAGGCTGTTGATCCATCATTGGCAAGCCAAGCAAACAGTTTGATCGCTTCTTATAAGAAACAGTTCCCAGACAAGTCAGAATTGTTCATGAGAGGAATCAAGGGTGGTACTTACAAGGTTCCAGGTTGGATTGGTGAGACAACAACTGTTAGATAATGCAAGAAATTGTAAATCATAATCATAAAGACATGGTTGTCAAAGTGTTTGCTTTGGCAATCGTGTCTTTTTTTTCATTTTTTATCTCATGCAACAATGACAAGCTTGAGGTAATCGATGCAATAGAAAGAGATTCTGTAGCAGGACAATATGCAAAAGATGTGTATACTCTAATTTCAGACTCCGGAATCGTCAAATACAGGATGGAGACTAAAGAGTGGTACATATTCGACAGAGTAGACACACCATATTGGTACTTTCCTCAAGGATTGTTCTTCGAGACTCTTAACGACACGATGGGGACAGACGCGTCGATCACATCCAAATATGCAAAATACTATACAGATTTGGAATTGTGGGATTTAAGAGACAGTGTAAAATCAAAGAATATCAAAGGAGAATATTTCGAGACAGACCAACTATTCTGGGATCAAAAAGAAAAAAAAGTCTATTCTAAAGAAAAAATCAAAATCACACAAGATAAAAGAATTATCACAGGACGTGGTTTTGAATCGAACCAGTCGTTCACAAACTATACCATCAAAAAACCAGAGGGTATCTTCCCTATTGAAGAGAAACAGAACGGCGAGCCACAAAAAGAAAAAGAATAATTATGTGGACAGGCATAATAGCACTTATATTATTTGCGACATACATTATAGAATTCAATTTTATAAGCGCCTACAAAAATAAAATTGAGATAAGCGACGACCAGACAAAATCCGGTTTTGCATGTTATTCAGCGACAAAGGTCAGAACATTCAAAGGCGGACTGCGAATCATAAATCTAGCCGCAGCCATCTGCTGTGCATACGTCACAGTCAACGAATACAATATATATATAACATTAGCAACATTTATAGGGATATTTTTAGCACTTGAGATAATCCTTCGTTTGAGTAATATTTCAAAATTACCCAATGACACAATAGAAACATTTTCAGGGATATTTTATCTGGCAGCCTACCCGATTGCCAGACTTTTCAAAAACTCTGAATACGAAATAAGCACAAACAGAAGTTACGAGCTAAACAATTGTACATTAGCATCTAACGAAGGAGCCGAAAATGAAGTCGAAATATTCCAAAACGCATTGGATTTATCATCATTAAAATTGAAAAACTGCATAGTTCCACGCACGGAAATTACCGCAATAGAAGTGGGAAGCAGCGTCGATGAATTAAAAAAACTCTTCATTTCTACCAATTTTTCAAGAATATTAGTTTACAAAGACAATATCGACTGTATTATAGGATACGTCCACTCTTCAGACATTTTTGACAGACCATCTGAAATATCAGATATTCTGAATCCAATCATAGTGGTATCAGAAGAGATGGCAGCCAACAAACTATTGAAAGTCTTGCAGAAACAGAAAAAAAGTCTGGCACTAGTCGTTGACGAGTTCGGAGGCACAGCTGGAATCATCACGATGGAAGACCTTATGGAAGAGATTTTCGGAGAGATCGAAGATGAGTACGACAACGAAGACGAATATGTTCAAAAGAAACTCAGCAATGAAGAATATTTGATTTCCGGAAGACTTGAAGTCGAAGAAACAAATGAAAAATTCGGTTTGGCATTACCAACGTCACCGGATTACGAAACGATCGCCGGACTGATCCTGACACATCACAACATACTGCCTAAAAAAGGTGAATTCATCAAAATAGGCAAAAAATACAGCTTTGAAGTGATCAAAGTTGAGACAACAAAGATAGATTTAGTAAAATTGAGAGTAACAAACGCAAATTAACGAATATTATTTATTATATTTGCGTCGTTTTTTGTACGAATAATAATAAAAAAACTATAAAACTTAAATGGCAGCTTTACAGAATATCAGAAACCACGCCACTCTACTTATCGGAATCGTGGCTGTGGCATTGGCGGCTTTCGTGGTAGGAGACTTGCTAACAAGCACTTCATCTATCATAGGAAGAGAGAGAAGCATCGTCGGAAGCGTTAATGGAAAAGAGATTTCCATTGTAGAATTCAACGAAAAAGAAAAACAGTTCAGCGACATCATCAAACAGCAGTACGCTGGACAGCAGACTCCACACGAAGGAGAGATCCGCAACTTCGTATGGAACAAGTTCATCAACGACGCTCTAATCGAGAGCGAGATGGAAGAGATTGGTATGGCAGTGACAAACGAAGAGATCAGCGAGTTGGTATCTTCAGCAAGTCATCCAATGCTAATGAGCATTCCATTGTTTAGAGATCAGAACGGAAGATTCAATCCAGCTCAGGTCTCAGCTTTCCTTCAGTATATCAGCATGCCTGAGGAATCTTTGGACGAAAATCAAAAGGCTCAGCAGCAACAGTTGAAATCTCAGTGGGCATACTGGGAGGGACAGATCAAGTCTCAGCTTGCTAACGACAAACTAGCAAACCTTGTAAGCTGTGCTATTTCATATCCAACTGCAATCACTAATATTATTGACAGCATTGCGTCAAATGATAAAAGTGCTATTGTAATCAAGAAACTCTACGATCAAGCAAACAAGGATATCGAAGTTTCTGATGCAGATAAGAACGCCATGTACGAGAAGATGAAGAAGCAATACTTTGCTTTGAATAATGGTGGTTACAGAGCTGTAGACGCTATCATTTTCAACGTAAATCCTTCTCAGCAGGATTACGCAGATGCAAAAGCTGGTATGGAAGAGATGAAAGAGCAAATCAAGAATGCTGACGAGGCAGACCTAAAGGTTATTTTCTCTGATCCTTCTTCTGTATTCGCATACAATAATTTCTTCCGTTCAGAAAAAGACATTGAGACAGCATTCCAGTCTTTCGCATTCAACGCGAAGAAGGACTCTGTATCAGATGTAATCTTTGAAGGTGGAGATTTCATGGTTGCAAGAAAGATGGCTGATGTAAAGTTTGCTCCAGACTCTGCAAACATCAGCTTGATCGTATTGTCGGCTGCAACTAAAGAAGAGGTTAGCCAGAAAGCAGACAGCATCAACAAATGCTTGAACAACGGTGAGAAGTTTGAGGATTTGGCTGCAAAGCACTCTCTTGACAAGAGCACAGCAGAAAAAGGTGGTGAAATTGGATGGGTTAAAGAAGGATTCCCATTGGGAACTGATGACTTTGACGCAAAGGTATTCGGTGGTGCAAAGAAGGGTGATATTTTCACATTCAACATGCCTGAAAACCCAATGACATTCATCATCAAGGTTAACGACTTGACAACTCCTGTTAGAAAGTCAAAGATTCTTGTTTACGGAACAAAACTTGAGCCAAGCACAGATACATACACAGACATGTATAACGCTGCTAACAAGTTCATCATCGACAACAAGACAAAAGACATGTTCCTTGCAAGTGCTGATTCACAGAATCTTGACATCATTCACTTGACTCCACTTGCAGAAAATGACCCATACATTCAGCTACTAGGACAGAGCAATACACGCGACATCATCAAGTGGGCATGGAGCCACAACGTCGGCGATGTTTCTGGTGTATTTGAAGTTGGCGACTCATATATCGTTGGTACTCTTGTCAACGCTGTTGATGGCGAATACGCTCCACTATCTGAAGAGTATGTATCAAATCAGGTTTTGAGAAGAGCTAAGAACGAAGCGTGTGCTAAGAAACTTACAGAGGAACTTGCAAAAGAAAACGATTTCACAAATGCCGATACTATAAACATCAATTTCAAGAGAGACGGAGTTTCTGGAATCGGTCGTGAGCCTAAGTTGGTGGCTGCTATCACAGCTCTTCCTGTAGATGCTGTCAGCGACGCTATCGTTGGTGATATGGGAGTCTACAAGGTTAAGGTTCTAAACGAGAATCCTTCTAACGCAAAGGCAAACATTCAGATGCTAAACAGAGATCTTAAGGGTATGGTTGCAAACCGTATGTACGAGTCTCTACGTAAGGATGCTGATGTTGATGACAATAGATCAAACTTCTATTAATCAATATTACTTTGACTAATAATGGAGGCGAATAACTGTTCGCCTCCTTTTTTTACATAAAAGAAGATGGAAAAGAAAAGACTGTTTGGAATGACAATTGATGAGCTACGCAACGTCGTGGCCGACCTCGCCATGCCAAAATTCACAGCCACTCAAATTGCAGATTGGATATACAAAAAAGGTGCAGAAGATATAGAACAGATAACAAACCTCTCTGCAAAAAATAAAGCTCTTTTGTCTGAACATTATGAAATAGGCAGACGTGCTCCATTTTCAAGTGTGACATCATCAGACGGCACAAAAAAATACCTTTTCCAAATCGGAGAAAAATATATTGAGACAGTTTACATTCCTGACAAAGACAGAGCCACCCTGTGTGTCTCTTGCCAAGTGGGATGCAAAATGAACTGTAAATTCTGCATGACTGGAAAACAGGGTTTCACACAACACCTGACAACAAATGAGATTCTCAACCAAATCCAGTCGATACCTGAATTCGAAACACTCACCAACGTTGTCTATATGGGTATGGGAGAACCAATGGACAATGTTGACAACATACTTAAATCACTTGAGATTCTGACATCCAACTACGGCTATGCATGGAGTCCGAAACGTATCACCGTCTCTACGGTTGGTTTGATTCCCGGATTGCAACGTTTCTTGAAAGAATCAAAATGTCATCTGGCAGTTAGTCTGCACAATCCGTTCTCTGAAGAGAGACTGGCTATGATGCCAGTGGAAAAAGCGTTTAAGCTGGAGAAGGTGATTGAAGAGATAAAAAAATACGACTTCACAGGTCAAAGACGAGTGTCGTTTGAGTATACCGTGTTCAAAGGCAACAACAACCTGCCACGACACGCTAAAATGCTCGCCACCCTACTCCAGGGACTGGAATGCAGAATCAACCTTATCCGTTTCCACACAATTCCTAACGTAGATCTAGAAGGCGCGTCAGACGCAGAGATGCTGGCATTCGAAAGTCTGCTGAAGAAAAACGGATTGAACGCGACTATCAGAAAATCGAGAGGTGAGGACATATTCGCCGCATGCGGATTGTTATCATCAGAACGAAATAAAAAGAACCAAGAATAATAATGAATATGAAGAAAACAAAAAAAATAGCGGCATTAGTGGCATCAATTGCTACATTATTCATGAGCAGCTGTGACTCCACTGGAACTGTTGGTTATAAACCAACTGTAACAGGCCAGAGCTACGAACTTTTGGTGGTAGGCGACCAGAAAGTTTGGAGAGATTCCGTCGGCATACGAATGAAAGACTCCCTGACTCACGAAATGCCATGCATGCCACAGATGGAGAAGTTTTTCGATGTCTCTTACACACCGACAGAAGGATTCACAGGCATCTTAAAGCCAGTACGAAACATTCTCTTCTACGAGATAGATCCGACAATGTATACCCAGTCTAAAATGGGAGCAAGCAGAGACAATTGGGCCGAAACACAAGCAGTATTACGTATTACTTCGCCAAGCAAAGATTCACTTGAAGCATTCTTCAACAATAATATCGAGGCAATCCGTCGATTCTACATCAATGCAGAGAATGAGAGAGTCGTGCGTTTCTTCGGCAAATTCAGACACGTGGACTACTGCGACAGCGTAAGGAAAAGATTCGGAGCGGAACTGATCATCCCGTCTTCATTGACACAAGCCCGCTTTGAAAAAGATTTCGCTTGGTTCTCCAATGGCAATCCTGATTTCACTGAGAACATCGTGATCTACAGAATGCCTTACAATGATGAAAGTGACTTCATAAAAGACAACCTACTCTACTACAGAGATTCTGTGATGAAAGCATACGTAGGTGGACCATCTGACGGATCTTACATGACAACACGTTATGAGATCATGCCTCCTGAATCCACAGTGCTACCTACAGTGGATGGCAGATATAGTGTGGAGATTCGCGGATTATGGAGAATAGAAGGTGATATCATGGGCGGACCATTCGTCAGCAGAAGCTACCTTGATCCAGAAAACAAGAATATCATCACCGTAGAAGCATTCATCTATCGTCCGAACAAGAGCAAACGCTCTGCCTACAGACAGTTAGAAGCTATGATTTCATCGGTAAAATTCAATGCTCAAGAAACTCCTGAGCAATAAAATATATAAAGACGGATTAATTTCCGTCTTTTTTTTCGGCAATTCGATAAAATCATGCAAAAAAATTTGCAGATTAAATAAAAAGCACTACTTTTGCATCACGATTGAAAAATCGGGAGGTTCGCTAGCTCAGCTGGTAGAGCACATCCCTTTTAAGGATGGGGTCTTGGGTTCGAGCCCCAAGCGAGCCACTTGTAATATTTTTTGGGGGGATGAACGATTTTCTAAGTGATTAGGAAATCGTTTTATGATTTAAATAAATTAATATGAAAGCGTTTCTTACAATTCTATTGTTGATTTGTTCAAATGTCCTAATGACATTTGCTTGGTATGGAAATCTAAAGTTAAAGGAGATGAGACCGTCTCAGGATTGGCCTCTATATGTAATAATTCTCGTTTCTTGGGGAATCGCTCTTTTCGAATACTGCTTTATGATTCCTGCAAACAGAATCGGATCCAAAATCACAGGTGGACCATTCTCGCTAATGCAATTGAAAATCATACAGGAGGCGATTTCATTAATTGTGTTCACCGCATTCTCAACCATGCTTTTCAACGGCGAATCTTTGCATTGGAACCACGTTGTTGCGTTCGTGCTTGTACTTGCAGCTGTGGCATTCGCTTTCATCAAATAATAAATGACAGACGAACAAGAAAAGTTATTCAATAAAAACTATATATTCTGCTGTCTTTCAAACTTCCTGCTGAATTTTAGTTTTTTCATCGTCATCCCGATTCTTGCGCTATATCTGAAAGAGACATACGAGTCTAACGGTGCGGAAGTGGGATTCGTGCTTTCCGTATATGTGATCGCAGCAATGATAATCCGTCCCTTCTCGGCTTATATCATCGACACGTTTCCAAGAAAGCCGTTTTTCGTAGGTGCGCTCGCTATTTTCGCCACAGTTTTTCTCAGCTATAATTTCGCATCCACAATCGGAATGTTCGTCATTCTGCGAGCTCTTCATGGATTGTCATTCGGAGCGACGACGATAGGTTCCAACACCATCGTCATCGATGTGGTGCCATCCAAATACCGTGGCGAAGGATTGGGATATTTCGGTTTGTCAAACAATTTTGCCATGGCACTTGGTCCAATCGCTGGAGTATCGTTGCATGATTCTCTTCCCGAGGAGACGCGATATATCACCATCTTCAGCGTGGCATTCGCGTTAAGCATCCTGGCTGTTGTGGCAGCATCACAAATCCACACAAAGTATCGTCCGCCAGTGGAACGGCCAGCAATCTCTCTTGACAGATTCTTCCTGATAAAAGGCATACCTGCCGGAATAAACCTGCTGTTGCTCTCCATCACATACGCAGTGACGATGAACTACATCTATATCTACGCACAAGAGACGGAGATCGGGATAACCCCGGGAATATTCTACAGCTGTATGGCTGTCGGTATTGCGACAAGCAGAATATTCTCTGGCAAAATGGTAGACAGGGGCTATCTCAATCGCGTCATCATAATCGGAGCATCCATCGCGACATTTGCCTTTTTCCTATTGGCGACGCTACCGTTCCTCAACACCAGCGGCAAATCAATCATATTCGTCGCAAGTGCATTGATTCAAGGATGCGGATACGGCACAATATTTCCTGCCTACAACACTTTGTTTGTAGCACTCGGACGAAACGACCAGCGTGGAAGCGCTACGTCTACATACCTCACATCATGGGAGATTGGAGCCGGAATCGGAATCTTCTGTGGAGGAGCGATCACCGAATATATGCAGATTTCTTCATTCTACATCATCGGTACAATGCTCAACCTGACTGCTGTAGCGATGTTTGCAGCATACACTTCAAAACATTTTAACCGTTGGAATATAGGATACATGCCATGCAAAAGATAGAACTAATCACAATTCTTGGACCTACAGCGTCTGGCAAAACAACATTCGCCGCACACTTGGCTAAGGCTCTCGACACTGAAATCATCAGTGCAGACTCCCGTCAGATATACCGCAACATGGATATCGGAACCGGCAAAGATTTGTCGGATTACACTATCGACGGCACCGTCATCCCATATCATCTGATCGACATCCAGGAGGCTGGCTACAAATATAATCTCCACGAATATCAGAGAGATTTCAATGTTGCGTTCAACGACATCAAAAGTCGTGGGAAACTGCCTATTCTCTGCGGCGGCACAGGTCTTTATATCGAGTCTGTGTTGAAAGGATATTGTCTGCTTCCAGTGCCTGAAAACAAAGAGTTGAGAGAGAGTTTGAGCGATAAAAGTCTTGAAGAGCTGACAGAAATCCTTAAACAATACAAGACACTCCACAACACTACCGATGTCGATACTGCCAAAAGAGCCATCCGTGCGATCGAAATACAGCAATACTATGCAGAGCATCCGGACGAAGTGAAGGAGAAAACCACCACCCCACTCCAAAGCCTCATCATTGGCGTGGATATCGATCGTGAGGCAAGACGTGAAAAGATTTCACGCAGGTTGAAAGCCCGTCTTGACGAAGGCATGATCGCTGAAGTAAAGGCTTTGCTCGACAGAGGTATAGCTCCTGAAGATCTGATCTACTATGGTCTGGAATATAAGTTTGTAACTAATTATCTGATCGGAAATATCAGTTATGACGAGATGGTCAGCACACTGGAAATCGCAATCCATCAATTCGCGAAACGACAGATGACATGGTTCAGAGGCATGGAACGTAGAGGAATACACATCGAGTGGATAGACTATGCGATGCCGACAGAAGAGAAGATTCAATTCGTGAAGGACAAACTAAAGGAGATTGGTTAAAAATGGCTGGGATCATAAAAAGCATAGATGAATTCAACGACTATTTCAATCAGGGAACAAGACACCAGCATATAGCTGTCGGTGACCTTTCACGTGCTGATCTGACGCTGTTTGACCCCATCAACTTCAACATGTACTGTGTGGTGCTGATGGACAACAATTTTGGTGAACTGATAAGGTCTGGCGAAGTCATCAACTACAAGCCTGGCACACTGTTCACTTTGCGTCCAGGTCAGGTGGTGCAGGTGAATCTGAATTACAATGTGAAGCCCCGCGGATGGATACTTGCGTTCAGGGAAGAGTTGACTGAGAAGACGGGATTAGGTCGAGACTTCTATATGTTTGACTATTTCAACCACGACGTGAATGACGCACTTGAACTAAGCAAATCGGAGCGAGGCATCATTCTCAACTGTTTTTCTAATATCTACTCCGAACTGATCACCAAGCCAGACTACCTGACTGGCCACCTTCTACGTCTGGGCATCGGACAACTACTATCCTACTACAAACGATTCTTCGAACGTCAGTTTGCAGACAGAGTGCGTTGCGACAACAAATTCCAGAAAAAACTGGAGACGATGATCAACAACTATCTGTCCAGCGGTTCTGCACAGCAATTAGGCCAGCTCAAAGTGTCGTGGTGCGCCCAGCAATTCAATCTTTCTCCAAACTATTTCGGAGACTTGGTCAAAAAAGAGCTTAACATGTCTGCCCAAGAATACATACACAAAAAAGTGGTGGAGACAGCCAAGTATCTGCTCGACACTACGGAAATGCCAGTGAACGAGATCGCACAGGAACTTGGATTCAATTATCCGAACCATTTCAACCGTATGTTCAGAAAAATGACAGGCTCTACCCCACTGCAATATAGGAAGAACATCTCAAAATAAATTCGTAATTCACAATGCGTAATTCGTAATTTTTGGGGCGTTTTGCATTTATAGAAAAACTTCTATTTATTACCCCCCATCTAATCTTCAACATAATAGACATCAAACACTAAATCAGAAAGCAAGGCTCTAGATTCAAGTGCATCATTGATATTATCCCAAAAATCAGAAGCATCATTCAAACAACTAAAGAATACATTCTTTTGTCCTATTGGTTCTTTACTTAAAATCCTATTTTTTTCATTTATCACAAAAACAACATAATTCTCTGTCAACCAATGTAGATCTCGTAAACATTCATCTAATGCATCCCAATTAAAGCCAAAGTAATCAGGAAAGCCTAACTCATCAGAAATTATCTTGAGCAATGAATGTTTATCTGTCAAATCAGGACCTATGAATACAAACCTCGTTTTACGCTTATCATAGTTTTGTAATTCACATCCCAGTATTTCCCTGCGGATTTCAAAAATCATATTTATTTCATTTTATAAATATTTTGCAACAACTTTTAATTGGCTGTTTCAACTGCATCATAAATCGTCAGGAATTCTAATCAAAGGCTGATAATTAACCTTCCAGATATCCAATTCTGAAATCACACCAGAAGGGTCAGAATACAAACTAACCAATACAGGGATTCCATCTTCATCATCGAACTCAAATTCAGAGATAAAATTCGATGCTCGTCTTTCTTCAAACCTACCATTCACGAACAACAAGACACTTCCCATTTTTCCGTCATCCATATCTGAAACCTTTAATTGAGAAAGGTCAATCTCTTTTACCCCTCCCGCCTCCATCAGTTTCCTGATCAATAATAATTCCGTTTCCTTAGGAGTTCGCAATGTAGACTTCATCAAATCCATAAATTGTCTATATAAATACCCACCATCAATTCATTGCAAAATTACGAATTATAATCACAAACGTTAAGAGAAACGACATTTTTCGAAACAAACTTAACAAACAACATCAATAGCGGACCAATTTGAATGGAATACATTCAGTTTGGTCCGCTATCAATAACTATAAAGCCCCAACGTCATCTTAAGAGGCCTAATTTATTTTACCCATTCTCACGGGGAGCAAGAGAATATAGGAGGAGCATTGTTTCGCTGAAATAACGTGGGTCCACATCCGATATTTTCACCCAACCGTCATGATCTCCACAATAGTTAGGAATACGACCAGCCTTAAAAAATACGACTTCTTTAAGTGTCACCTCTTCTCCATCAAAATCATAGATAACCGTTGATGCTCCGGAATGAACCAGAAGTGAGCCCCAACCTTCATAAGTTGTTGAACCGTCTGCGTTAAGAGTTCGGCTCTTCACATCTTCTCGATAGAAATAGTAGAAATAACCAGCGTCTTCAGCGTCGCCCTTATACCATCCATTCTTAGTCATTTTGTTTATCATTGCCACGCTGTTGACTGTGGTATCCTCAAAACGAGTGAGAGAATTACATGGCAACTCCTTGTCTTCAGGTCGGAACACCATTCTTCCAAGCTGATCGAATGGTTGGGTAAGTTCATAATCAGAAAGTTGCTCTTTCCAAACAGAGATTTGCTCTTCAGTGAGTTCAAGAGGATGGACAAGACCTATCTGAGCATCATTCGGCAATGTGAACTCATCTCCGTCAGCAGTAGTAAAACTTCCGTCATCCATATAACGGAAAGTGTCTTTGAGTGCTCCGTTTTCGTAAATACCCCAAATCAAACCAACCGCAAAACAGTGCATAACGGCATTGCCGACAAACAGTTTCTCCCAATTCTCACTTGTCCATTTGCGATCACACATAAGGACATATTCAAGTCTCGCACGCTGTGCTGCCACAACATTTTTAAGCTGTTTCTTCACTTCCTTGAATTCGTTGTATGCTGCTTCAGCGGTATCCTTGTCGTCGGTAGTTCCTGGCTTAGGAAGAGTCTTAATCTGCTTGTCTCCAGAGAACACCTCCATTTCAAGTGAAGGCTTGAGATACACATTGAACTGTCTCTTTCCATAATCGAACACACGGCATAGATTTCTGTCAAAACCTAAATCAGGCACAATTCTATCCGCAAGTTCTTCTGTGGTGATTCCTAAGGTATCGGCAGCCGCAGCCAAAGCCTCCACTGCAGCGGCACGCACCCTCTTGTGCTTGAATTTTCTCGACATATTATCAACGTTCATCAACGCCTCATTACTGCCGTTGAGTGACAAAGCCCAAACGGTTTCAGCCGCGATAGCTCCACGCATTGACTCAGACCACTCCTTGATGTTACGCATCAGTTCATCGATCATCTTTAAACCACCATGGATAGCGCAGAAATAGAGTGCAGGCTTAAACTTTGTCTGAGCTCCATTGTCGTACCAACGTGCGAAGATATCTGCGGAAAACTCTTCCAGATCCTTCTGATTCAGATTTGCAGCGATACTGTCGGCCAGAGAACTTCTTGCAGGAACCGTCATTCCTGCGTAACACATAACAAGAGCGATAGGCTCTTCAACTGCTTCCGAACCATCAAGTTTATGAACGGTTCTAAGAGTATCATCAAACAGGAATCTGAGCTTGCTGCTCTTTGCACTTTTTGCAAGTTTTGAAACCTGTTTGTTGATATCAAGCATTGGAACTGTTTTAGATGAAGAAACAGAACCTAGAAGGACACCTATATAACCTCTAATCTTATCCGATTTCTCCACGTCTAACGCGGCGTTAAGCTCATTGGTATAAGCGTTTGCTCCCTGTCTTCTTATTATCTCAACCGCAAGTTCTCTCACCGGACCCTTCTTATCATTTAGCATAGCAACAATATCGTCATGCCAATCCTGCTTTTCAATAACCGACGCGAGTTCATCACGGACTTTCTTGCTGCTGTCATTGACACAAGAAAGAAGCTTTGTCTTGAATTTTTCCGCATCGTTGCCCATTGCATTTATTGCTAGTATCCTTGCCTCATCGGAAAGCTGAGAAAAATCCGTAGCAATAAGTTCGTCAGGATGGGATGATATGATTTCCACAGCTTTCATTAAATCCTTCATATTGCTATATCTTTCCCCAAAGACAAGACCGATAATATTTACAGTCTCCCCAAAGGATAATCCACAGTCTTGAAGGATATCAAAAGTCTCCTTTATATGTTCATCCAGATAAATACCTGTTAATTTACGAACGTAATACCTTCTGTCCCACGAATCATCATAGGAGCAAAGAGACAATACGGTAACAGCACGAGCAAGATATTCATCTATGCCAAACGCATCATAATAGTTGCATGCGACATCCACTTCCAAATTCCATCCGCCCTCTGTCAAAGGACGAACCTCTTCAAGGGTTGCTTCTCCAAGTATGTATTTTGCGACTTCCCTACAATAAGGGTTTCCTTTTATTGATTTAGAAAAACTTCTTCTCACAACATCCGCAAGCTTTCTACGGCTCGTATCTCTAAGATCTTCAACAATATTGGCTGAATCCGGGTCTACTCGTTGGAGTATCTCACTCATATATTTAACGAGTTTGAGTTCATCTCCAAGAAGTGAGATAGCCGATTTGTATTGTTCCGGATAAGTTTTGGCAAGTCGTTCCATCCATTCATCTCTGTCTGGCAATTCTTCAATATTTATGTATTCACGTTTTCTTTCAGTATTGCAGACTATAGAGCTTATGTATTCTGGAGTAACAAGACAAACATTTGCTTTGTCTGATTTAAATAAATCCACAAAAGAACTCAAAACTTTAATAGTGCTACTCTCAGCTTCATTTGTATTCTTACCATTCGACTCAATGTATTTGAAAAACTTAACAAGTGGATCTGAAACCTTTATGGCAGCTTCAACAGCTTTATTTGTAACCTTTGGATAAACCTGATTGAAATATTCACGTGCGATGCTTGAATATGGTGCAGCCTCACCCAATGCACAAGTCATATAAGCCAACATTGCCAAATAATATTTTTTGTCATCATCATTGGCACTTTCATACTTCTCCAAAATAATGGTATAATTTTCTTTACAAAGCTTTTCTGCAGCAACGACTGCCCATTTACCATCTTCAGAAAGATTTTCATTCTCCTGCTCAAACAGATAACAAAGAAGAACAGCTTTGGAAATCACACATCTGTAAAAACATGCGGAATCCATTAAACTATAAGTTTCTCTAAGAACTGATTTTGATGCTCTCTTTGGAAATATCTTCTCATTATATACGTGTTCAAAAGAACAGTTCATCCTCATCGAATAAAACACAACCTCGGAGTCGATTCCTAGATTATCCGAGATTGGCTTTACAATGCGGGAAGTATACTCCTCTGGATTTTCCTCCAAGTTTTTTTTAGACATGAAACTTTGTAAAAGATCGTAGCAGCGACAACCATACAGTGTATAAATGGCAATGATAAATCTTTCAGCAAGTTCAGTATTATTCTTCCTGATTATCTCCTTTTCAACGATTTTATTGACATGATATTCACTTACAAAAAAATCATCCCTACACTTCTTTTCGATTTTGCCCAGCAAAGCGTTATTCCTCGGCTGAGTTATATCAAGATACTCGCATACGGTATTGAGTTCATCCTCAGAAACCTCTCTTTCAAATTGCTCTCTCAGGTCGTTTATAAAATTCTCAAACGCTGATGTTCTTTTTTCATAAAGCATAATTATTCCTCCTCTTCTATATTGTTCATATTATGTAGAGCTGAGATTCTTCCCAGTTTATTTTCCGCTAAATTAATATATTTCATGAGTTTGGATGCACAAGAAAGGATTTTCTCGGTTTCTTGGTCAAGGCTGTTCCTATAATTGTCAGCCGACGAGAAAAAGTTTTCTGCCAACTTTGCAAGTCCCGACATTCCACAACGTTTGATCTTCTCAATAAGCGGCGTGTGATTTTCCACCGTCGAACTTAATCCGCTTCTGACACACCTCACAACGCTATTTTCCACTTCAGACAAAAGAGTCAAAAGCACATGAGCATATTGAGGATCGACGACGGTGTCTTCAGACGACGGTGAGAAACTATGGAAGTCCATGTCTTCTATGAAATCGTAAAACTCTATCGGATAGAGCATGACACAACCATTCTTAATTCTTGCAGAGACAAGCATTGTCCACATATTCACAGTATCTTTAATCCTGCCACATATCTCTTCGATATTTTCGACAAACTCCTTATTCTCGGCAAAATACTTCACCTCTGCAGTCACAGTTCTGCCATCACGGTCGGAGATTTCCATAGAAAAGACCTGCGTATGTTTGTCGAAAATGTAGTTTTCAAGTTTGTGAATGCGAATAAGGAAAAGTTTCTCCTTATGGGTTTCGGCAGAATATACAAGTTCACGGAAATCGGTTATCACAAGTCTTCTCAACTGCGGACAATTGAGTTCAGCCTTGCTTGTAAAGACGACCTCAGTCTCAGAAGAACCAGAAATCTTTTCTCCACTAAGTTTGGCTTTTTTCAACAAAAGTTTTGAATACATCATGTTTGCAAGAGATGTATTCAAGCTCCAGATAACAGTTTGAGTCTGTCTTTTATGTGGATCTTGGGAATAAAATGTAGGACGAAGGTCAGAATACATCAGAAACCGTGGCTGTACACTCTCGTCAAGATTCAAAAAATAATACACACCACCCTGATATTCTCCTCTCACAACTTCTTTATGTCCGATCGGCAACAATTCAAGATTCCCAGGATACAATTCATAAGTGTCACGGAAGACACCAAGTTTTTCATAAGACACATCTTCGCTTTCCAGTTCAACAAGCATCGAGACACATGAACATATCGACCTTGTAAAGGCATTAGCATCGAAAGAAGCCCTACGGTTTATACAGTCTGACAGTCTGCCAGACAACGCACGAAGTTTTCGTTCTGCATCAGCCATTTTGGCGGTGTGGGCACTGACAGCCGCAAGTTCTAGAGCATCAGCCACAGAACTGTCCGCACGAACAAGTCCCCTCGCAAACAATGTGCCGAGCAGCGAGAGACTATGCTTGGCACAATTCTTAATCTCAGATATTTCATCAGGTGTCAAAGCATCGTCGACTGCTTTTTCAGAAGACTTTTTCTTAGGAGATTCTTTAACTGTCTCCAAATCCCGAGATTCTTTGCTGGGCTCAGAAACCTGAGGAGCCTCAACTTGAGGCGTCGCCAAACCTTCCGGAACATCCTTTTTCAGAAGCAATATCGCTCCAAGGATATGTCTGCATACCGTCCTTGATGGACAAGAACAAGTACTTTTTTCAAACGGGAACCTTATGACACACTGTTCACCACCTACTGCAATCTGTATCGTGTCATCCACTTCAGTATATTCAGCAGAAAGACCTTCTATATCCTTCAAGGCACGTTTGTAGAGGCCCTTGTTTGCAAGAGCAGTCAGAGTATCTTCGTTTGCCACAGAAAGTTGGGCCGCAAGTGTTTCATTCTGTATCATATCATCACCTCCGTCAACTAAATATTCTACCTATATAATCACCCAACTGATCAGGTGTCAAAGCACCTACAAACGCTCCCATATCAGCAAGACGTTGACCCATATTCCTGTCGTATGCAGGATTGGCACATTCATCAAGAGCTGCAAGAAAACTGAGTTTCGCGCCACTTGTCATGATATTTTGAGCAGTGTTGAGAAGAATTTTCGGAATGCCTCCTTCACAAAGATCAGTCACGCACAACACACACGTATTGGAAGGGGATTGTATCAGTGACTCGCAATAAGAAAGGGCTTTTCCAATATCCGTACCGCCTCCAAGCTGAACACTCATCATAACCTCCACAGGATCCTCCACCATACCAGACAGGTCTACAACCTGTGTGTCAAATATAATAAGTTTGACCTCTGCAAATGGCAACTTCGATATTATCTGAGCCATGACAGCACTGTATATCACAGAATCAAGCATAGATCCACTCTCGTCGACAGCAATTATTACCGTCTTCTTGTTGTATTTTTTCACTCTGCTTGAGAAATACACATCCTTCAGCACAAGTGTTTCGTTTTCTATATCATAATTTTTCAGGTTACGTCTTATAGTCTTACGGATATCAATATTACGTGCCGAATGTATGGGGCTTCTGGCATTGCGGTCAAGTCGGCCAGTCAACGCCTGCCTTGTACTTTGAGAAAGTTTCTTGCTCAGTTCCTCAGCCACAGTACGAGCGATCTTCTTTGCTGTCTCGAGCACTTCTCCCTTCATCAAATGTTTAAGCTGAAGTATTGTTTTCAGCAGCGACATATCTGGTTTCATCTGCTCAAGCACTTTCTTGTCAGTCAGCAGCTCGGTCATTTTGAACTCATCTAGAGCTTGACGTTCCAGCACCTCAGCCGTCTGCTTGGGAAATAGTTCTCTTACTTTTGTTATCCAATTTACCGCAGTCAGCTGTGACGGTCCAAGCCCACCACCTCGGCCGGACGTTTCATCCACACGGACATCGTCACCCTGTGCACGACTATAAAGATAATCAAGCAACTGCTCCATGTCCTCAAACGACTGGATTTCTCTTTCACTTCCACTGAAAGAAAGACTGTTGTCTGACATACTGCCGAGCACTAGCCTCCAACGGTTTAGAGCAAGTTCTTTATCAAGCATATTCGAATCCTCCTTTCATAAGTTCTTTGATTATCTCACTGTCGAACTCACGTCCGCAATTCCACAGCGACTCATCCGTTATATCATCATACAACAAAGAAACAGAATCTGTGTTATACAGGCCAGCGACAGTCTCAGCCGTTTCATTTATCTCCTGAGGCGTGAAATAACTGAATGCAAGTCTTAGAGACGGGAGGATCTCCATAAAATCGTTGGTGTCCATCGAAGTCAGGAGTTCATCCGTCATAACAAGAAAATCATTCTCTGCAAAAACGATGTCTCTCGCAGTAGAGAAAAGACCCTTTAGATAATCAGCACCATGTTTCTTTACCGCGATTGTTCCGTTAAGGTATCCGCACATTGCCGCCTCAGCATCTTTCTGTCGAGCCGGATCTCCAATACAGAGGAGTCCCATTGCCGCACCGTATACAGCAGGATTCCTGTTGTTTGCTTTAATTAGTTGATTGAGTGCAGCGATAAGCGAATCCCTTCGTTCTGGAAGAATACATTCCGTCAACGAAAAGAACTGTTTCATCAACGAGCAAAGATCATCTGCCTTTTCATCCGGCACAGATGCCATCGCTGGCAGAAGCATAACAATCTTGTCAAAGCATTTTGACATCAGTGGCAGAATCGTTTCGTCTTCATATTCATACAGACGCTTTAGTTCCAACAGTGTCCGAAAATAAGAAAGAGCCTTTCCTACCGAAAAGAAATCTCCATCCGAGACGACGAGTCTCTGAAGAGTATCACTTTCGTTGTCTATGCTTATGCCCATAAGGAAACAATCTACCGCAAGATGAGCCGCATTTTCACAACGTTGTTCATTTCGGAACATATTCACGGCGACATTTGTACAAGCATCCTCTATTGTGAATCCATCAGTAGTACGGTCGATAAGTGTGGAGTCTACAGCTGGAGATCTGCGGTATTTCCACTCCTCACGCACTCTGCTGCAGTCACATTCGTTATGAAGGTCAGGACCTTTTATTCTCTCGCAGAAACCGGTGTCAAGGAAACGGAGTCTGTGAAAGAATCTGCTGAGTTGCAGACCTTTTTCAGAAGAAAACAGTGCACATTCCACATGCTGGGCTGTAATGACATTCGTTTTAAGCCTGAACAAACGACATTGTTCTTCAAAATCCGCAACCAATGGAGGGGTATGGTTTTTATCACCTATACGCCCTATTTTATCACCTGTCGCGAGTTTGTTCAGTATATCAAGAGGCATCGCAGAAGAGATCGTCTTCTCGCCTTTAATCATGGCTCCAGTCACGCCATCGATAAGTTCAGTCATTCCGCACTCACGTACACCTCTAAGAGAGGCAAGACCGCTCATCAACATTTTTGCGGCGGCGACATCAGCAATCGACACTGGAATATCTTTTTTTGACGCCTCCTTGCTGGTTTTAACCAACAGATTTAGTGTTTCGTCATCATATACCCCTTTGAAATCTTTTCCGTCCCTCAGGCTCTTGTATATGCAATCGTAAAAATAAGGCCATTTCATTCCAGAGGCATATCCGTGCAAAGCATCCGCCGCTTCATAAGAATATGCGGCAGGAAAAGATCCTGTGCAATCATCAGGGATTTTGTGTAAACCCACCGTCGGAATATCTCCTTCCAGAAGTTTTATCAGACCTGGAGTATGAAAACCACCAGTCACGACAAGCACACGTTTGTATGTGTCCATAGACTTCCGAATATTTGCCGCCATATACTGTTCTCTGACAATAGTACCGTCGTCAGAAAGCTCTTCCTCTGTCACATCCCTACGTATGAGCGAGCAATAAGTGTACATGTTGTGCACAAATTTTTCGGGAGTCAGTTCCAGTCCAGCAATCTCAAAATACTTTTCCCAGAACTCATCAAAATCCTTTACATTAGTTTTTTCGCACAAGTATTTATAATAATCACCTATGGTCAGTCTACCGTCGTCAGCATAATTCTGCTTTTCATATCTTCGCAACCCCTTTCCACCCGCTGTGTTGATCAGGATCTCGCAATATGGCAAATCGATGAACCGAGACGGAATTCCGAGTCTTTTGGCCTCACACATCGCATTATATTCTGGAGACGAATACAAAAAAGGATAGTAGCAACGATAGTTTCCACCATCGCTGTCGATCAGTTTTTTCTTATCCTTATAAAAATAATATATTGCCGACGGTAATACAGTATTATCATCAGTCAATACAGGAATAAGATCGCATGCATTCTCAGGCCCTTCAATCAAAATGATTTCCGGACGGTAAAGATCTATCGTGCGAGTAAGATGATATGAGCAGACAGGGCTGTGATGTCTAACGGGGAAAAACAGCACAGGAGCTGAAAGGTCAAAATCGATCATCTCAGCTGGTTTGCTGTCTTGATGTATTCGTTCCATAAATCACCTGCCTTGCTTTTTTCTTTTGACACAGTTTTGAAATAACTTCTGAGTTTTTCCAAATCGTCCTTGTTTTCCTTGCACACTGCGCCAAGAAGACCCTCAGTAAGAACAGCAGGTTCTATACGACCACTGCCATAATACCAGGCATGACACAGAGCCTGATAATACACGGACACAGCCTCAGCGGTACTCATCACAGCGTTGGGACGCTCAATCACCGTACCCTCTGAAGTCATACCCTCACGCAACTCATGATATGTCACAGCAAGAAGTTCAGCCACATCCGTATCCACAGGGCACTCGATATTTGCCGACTTGGCAAGTTCTGAAGCCTCTCGGATTATAATTTCCTTTTCAAGTCTCACATCCCTTACAGGCTCTACTGTCTCGAAGTTAAAACGTCGTTTCAAAGCTCCAGACATCTCATTGACACCCTTGTCACGCGTATTCGCAGTACCAATTATATTGAAGCCCGGTTTGGCAAGGACAAGTCCATCATCTCCCATTTCCGGTATGTTCATTATCTGGTCGGACATGACAGAGATCAAGCTGTCCTGTATCTCTGCCGGAGTACGGGTAATCTCCTCAAATCTTGTGAAAATACCCTTCTCCATGCCTATAAGCAAAGGAGACGGTACCATAGCCTCACGACATGGGCCCTTTGACAGAAGCAGTGCATAGTTCCAACTGTACTTTATCATATCCTCAGTAGTGCCGGCAGTTCCCTGGACAGTATTGGTTGATACGCCACAACATGCGGCAGACAAAAGTTCGGAGAGCATTGTCTTAGCGGTGCCCGGTTCACCCACCAGCATAAGTCCACGGTTTCCAGCAAGAGTTATGATCGCTCTCTCGACAAGAGCGTCGTTACCATAGAACTTACGTTTGATTTTCACTTTTCCATCAGGAGTATCGACATCACCACCCAATATGAATGTTCTCACCGCAGATGGAGAGAGTCTCCAGTTTGCAGGTCTTCTAGCTTTGTCATTTTTTTCAAGGGCACTTAGTTCTTCCGAATAGCGCACTTCTACAGGAGGTTTGATAAATTGTTCCATATTTTTGTCAGTTGGCGGATGAATAAAAATTCAAAATCAATCAGTTTGTTCTGATTTCAACGATAAAATTTCATCTTTTAGTTTCTTGTTTTCCTTATACAGTCTTTTAGCCTCTTTATAAATAAGCTTTCTGTCATAATCATCAAAGAATTCAGCCCACTCATAAAATGTTTTACATTCTTTTAATATTTCATCTCTGAAGTCGCTATATTCAAGGTAATCCTGAAATTCACTAATGTCAGAGCCGAACACCTCAGCAATCTTATTAGGCACAAAATCTACCAAATCAAAGGCTAATTGAGGTATACTATCTCCACAGACATCCTCTTCAAGTATTGTATTAAAAATCGAAGCATTAAACTTCATCATATCCATCATTTTCTTTCTTTTTTAATTAAATCATTTATATATTTTTTTCATATCATATACAATTATTTTGAAAAAAAGCCATCATATAGGACTATAAACATATAAATTAATTGTCACATAAAAGAGTTTTTTTTGAAAAAAAAATATGACAAAATCAAGAAATGAATTCAAATGTATTTACAGCATCATATATGATCTCAAAAATGCAACATCATATCCACTCACCATCTTTCATCGGAGTGCCATACTCATGCCATGGAAGCCATACACCATCTTTTTTGTGGTAAACTATTTTAGGAGAGACGAAAGGAAACCCTTTAACAGCTTCACGTACTTCATAAACATCCGTCACTTCTGACTCTGGGACATAAGCCTCATAATATCGCATGCATTTGTCGCTTTCGTCGATTCGTGGTTTAATGCCTGCCGCTTCTCCTTCAGAATCATTGTCAAACATCACAAAGATTTCTCCCTCCTTCTCTTTGTAATCCGCCACTCTCACTTGGAAACCCTTATAAATTCCATAATTACATTTCACTCTATAGGCAGAATCTATCTCGCTCTCTTTTATTTGACGTTCGAAATACTTACCTATATTTTTAAATCCAAGAGACGACAAATCTAGATAATTACCTCGTATTATATTGTTTCGTACTGAATAATAAAACATTCTGTTTCCTATCCGAACAACAGGATTTATCGAATTTCTAAATCTATTCATATCTTCGGTTTTATAAGTTCTCCTTTTTCATTTACATAAACAAATTGATCAAATTCATCTCCATCCTCATTAGTTATTGTTGTTTTATTCCCAACAACAGTCTCTGTTCCATCTCGTCTATACGGACGATGACTGCTTTATTTATAGACTGTTATTTGATCGTGCTTTCCAATACTCACTGCGTTCCTTACGGAAATCGCCTCCATTGAGAAGGTATTCGCTTAATGACTCCGCAGCAAACAACAAGTCATGTCCATGCAAAAACTGATAGATTTTTCCGTCTGACTTCTGAACCATCACAGCGTTGTCTATTCCAACAGACTCTATAACATAACAATCCATTGGAAAATCTGAAAACATTTCTCGCATATCTAATGTTCGATCTACAGTTGACAAATATGGAGCATCGTCTATAATTCCACATATTTCCATATCATCTACAGATATTGCACCAAACTTATGTGTATATTCTACAAAATCCTTTGCAAATTCAACGTTCAAAGCCTCAGCTGCTTGTGCTATTTCTGATAAATCTACTTCACCGACAAAATACAACTTGTTTGTTTCGCCTAACGAATTTATCACATCTATA
The DNA here is from genome assembly GCA_015061115.1 of Bacteroidales bacterium. Classification (GTDB taxonomy): domain Bacteria; phylum Bacteroidota; class Bacteroidia; order Bacteroidales; family Paludibacteraceae; genus UBA1723. The sequence goes on from SUXE01000002.1 coordinate 66,716, forward strand.
ATGTTCTGATTCATATCATGAATTTAAGTATTCATTCAAATCAACGGTTGTCTCACCGCCTTCTACATATTTCATTTTTAACAAATTATCTTTCAATTCATATGTCGTATAAACATCAGGATAATTAAACTCCATTTCTATCTCATGAGTATTAAGATTTATCAGATAAACATCTAATTCTGTAAAAACTATCAATTTATCTTTCACACGAAGTAACTCACAAAAGAAACAAATTGGTTTAATGTGTAAAACAACAGATTTTTTTGTTCGATTGTATATGCACACATCCAAATCAACACCAATAATGATTTCGTCATTACCAGTTTCCATAATTTCAGGAGCCACGCCTATAGTTGAGTATGCAAATTTTATTAAATCTCCATCAAATTCAATTTTTGCATATGTTCTGTCTCCATCGAATTCAAAAAGACAAGGACATTTTAAATTATCATACTCATCTTTTCCTATTTTATAAAATGCGAACATAATTATTTATCACAGGTCTTTCATATTAGCTGAATCCTACAAATTCACATCTATACAAGTGAAATCATTAAAAAAATGTTCATTCATTAAATAGTCTATATGAATTCCAAGATGAAATAATAGGAAGATATAAATTTGAATGTTTTTTTAATGCCCTCCCCTAACGTTTTTTCGAAAACATTATTTTGTCATATATCTGTTTTCTGAAGACTTCATTCTCCTTTATTTTTTTTATATAACATCCCCAATTATATTCCCATTCCTCATCATCTCCCCAAAAATCAGGAGAGGGGCATACATATTGCATTTTTGTTGAAGTACTTCCATTTTTGATTGTGAGATTATATACATTTTTTTCTTTGTCAGAGCAGGTCTCACAATCAATTGTTAACTCTGAGTCATCTAAAAAAAATTTATTATTTTTATAAAATAAAATAAGTTTTTGATTCTCAACATACAACATAGAGCAAGTCCCTTCCGTATCAAGCTCGAAAAATCCATCTTGCATAGGAGATGAGGCATCTACCATTTGGATTTGAGTCCCATCAAAACTAATTTTGGAAGAAGTAAAAGACAAACGAGACAAATATATTTTTGGAGTAAATATATTTTGAGAATGATTACTAAGATACCAGTCTCTGAATTCTTCATTTCCTTTCAGTTTAGTGATATACTGACCAAAATTAAGATTCGATGTTTCATATTCACTATCCTCATATCCTCCTTTATAATATGCTTCACATAACAAATTTCCTTTGTCGAAAATTTCTATTTTCCATATTTCTCGTGCCTCCCAAAATTTTTCAATTGATTCCTTAGAATGAAAAGAACAAACACACATTGCTATAGGATACTTTTTGCCTTTATATTCAAAAATGATTTTTCCATTCTCTGAATATAAAAACAAATACCTTCCTTCCAAATCAAACGTATAACAACCACACACATTTTCCCAATCATCTATTGTAGACAAAATTGAACATTGGTCACCAATTCTTTCTACAAATCGACGTCCAGTATTATAATTTACATTTATCATGATTTAACATATTCTTATTTCAAAGAACGCTTTTTATGGAAAATGTTCTATACTTAAATTTTATTCCTTATGGGATTTTTTCCATAGGAAATCTCTTTTTCCTTGCGAGACAATTCAACGACGCTGAAATTGTCGTTTGTAACCAACATTAATCAAACGTCATCTTTTTCTCAAATACATTATCCTATCGAATGAACTTTTCCTGAATTCTTCATCGTTTATCATTTTAGATAAATAACATCCCCAATTAAAGTCCCATTCTTCATCTTCCCCCCAAATGTCAGGAGACAAACATTCATATAACATAGATAGAATATCATTTCCTATGCCAATAGTTAATTTGTAAATTTGTCTATTTGATGTTAGTATTTCGTATTTAAACGACATATTTGGATCATCTAAACCAACTTTTATATCTTTATATTGAAAAATAAATTTGTCATTCTCTAGATATAAATAACATTTTTCTCCATCAACATCTGTATAATATAAACCATCATACATCATACAATCCATAAATGTTTTTTTTAGTTGATTTACCTGTCGTCCATCAAATCTCACAACAGGTTCTATTTCAGCACCATACGAATGCAAATAAAATTGAGAATAACCATTCATATTGGAATGATTGCTAATATACCATTCTCGTGCATCATCATCTCCTTTCAGATACATAATGTATTGACCGAAATTCATTTCCTCAGACTCTAAGGTTGTTTTCATATCAATGAAAATATCTCCTTTGAATAAGATACTTATAATTTTATCTTTATGTTCTACTTGTATAGACCATATTTCATGAACAAATGAACGACAAGGATTTGGATTTTCAACCTTATAAAATGAGCATGTACATTCATTAATCGAATATGTTTCTTCTTTATATTCAATACAGATTTCATTCTCTATTGCATACAGGAATATATAATTTCCTTCCAAATCTAGAGAATAACTACCACACACATTTTTCCAATCATCTATTGTAGACAAAATTGAACATTGGTCACCAATTCTTTCTACAAATCGACGTCCAGTATTATAATTTACATATATCATGATTTAACATACTATATTTGCTAATATCGATTTTTAAGAAAAATGTCCTATAGTCAAAATTCATTTCCCTATCAAAATAAATCCCTATGGGAACATACGATTTTCCACAGGGACTCTCTTTCTTCGATTATTTAAAACAACACACCATTAAGTGGTTATCTAATCTATGATCGTTATCAATCATTAGATCTTGCCTTCCAATATTCGACACGTTCCTTACGGAAATCACCTCCATTGAGAAGGTATTCGCTTAATGAATCCGCAGCAAACAACAAGTCATGTCCATGCAAAAACTGATAGATTTTTCCGTCTGACTTCTGAACCATCACAGCGTTGTCTATTCCAACAGACTCTATAACATAACAATCCATTGGAAAATCTGAAAACATTTCTCGCATATCTAATGTTCGATCTACAGTTGACAAATATGGAGCATCGTCTATAATTCCACATATTTCCATATCATCTACAGATATTGCACCAAACTTATGTGTATATTCTACAAAATCCTTTGCGAATTCAACGTTCAAAGCCTCAGCTGCTTGAACAATTTCTGAAAGATCGACTTCACCGACAAAATACAACTTGTCTGTTTCGCCTAACGAATTTATCACATCTATAATGTTCTGATTCATATCATGAATTTAAGTATTCATTCAAATCAATTCATTTCCTTATCAAAATAAATTCCTATGGAGGAAACTTTCAATTTTTCAATAAGAAATCTCTTTTTAGTTTATTTATTGACGCAATTCTACGACGATCACTTAAAGAAATTCCGACTACGATATCAGTTTGATATTGCCATCAGGAAATATATACGGCTACAAAATATCAGTCTGCAGGTCAACCCTTACCTTTCCATCAGATAGAACAAATGCAATACCGTCGTCATCCTCCCACGGACATTCGCAAAGCCACGCACATCGGCCATCTTCATCAATATACAATTCCTTAAAATCAATCAAATCCATGACATTGTCCTTGCTGATATTCTTTTTGTTATACTGACGAGGAACACGCCACATTTCCTTAACATTCTCATAGGTTGACAAATAATACGACAAAAGAGTTTCTGGAATAATATCAAAATAATGATTTTCACTTTCCTTATATCTTTCATACGATTTTCTCTCAACTTCCGATATTCCTCCGTCACAATCATCCGTAGCGACTTTTACATATTTTTCTTTGCCATATATGTTCTTTGTCTCATACTTTTCCCAAAAGTCATCGTCGTATATCATCACCCCAAAAACTGGATCGTCAATTTTGCGATAGTCTCGCAATTGGGAAGGTGTGAGAACACGAGGTGTATCCTCAGAAAGAAGAATAGCAATAGTTCTATCTTCTGTCCATCCGCATTTGCATATCCAACCATAATTTCCTTTTTCGTCAAACAACACAACAACTGGAGCAAAAGTTTTTACAATGATACTTTCTGAAATATTTTCTCGTAACAGCGGTGAATTCTCAGAAAATTTCACTCTTGATTCTATGTCCTTATAATTATATAAATATTCATTCAAAACTATCCTTGGCATTTGATTTAAGTATGTATCTATTTCCGATAGATATGTACCATAGGCTTTTTTTTGTATGTTCAATGATGAATTTTTATCTGCCCTTATTTCAATCACAACATCTCGACTAGTGCCATATACTTCTACCGTTTCTTCTCTTACCCAAGCACCATTCCGATAGTTTATATTTCCGAATACTTCGTCTTTCATTTTTTTTATATTTAAACAAACACTTCACTTTCTTCTACTTTCTTCGCTGCTATTCCTCCCGAATGAGGAATGTTGTTATTGATTATGGAAGGAATCTTTTGCAAATCCTGACAATTTCTTTCTTCATGCCAAGTATAGCCGTTTTCAACCCTCCATTTTTTCACATCATTCCTCGTATACAAAGGATTTCGCTTTTCTCCATGTTTTTTTTCATACGCATCATTCAATTGATTCGCCATTTGCTTATCAGCCATCTTAAAATTTTTCTTTCTTTTGGACGTATACTGTCCTTCTTTAAGAATCACATGTCCTCTGGAAAAAGGGCGAAAGTTAGGTTCTTTATTTTTGAATTCGACTCCTTCAAAATCGTATTTGTCCTTAACCTGCTTCCACGTCAACCCTTCCGGATTAGTCTTAGACGGCTTTGTTTCTATACTTGTATCATCAGGCAAACCTGGATACCACATACATTCGCCTCTTTTGGATTTATCTTCCCATATACCATTGGTTTTAGGGAGTATGATTCTACCCTCTTTAGAAGTGACGCTGTTCTCTAACGCCTTGTCATTCCCAGCCAAAGGATTCATATCCGACTGGTGTTCCACCTTTACGACCTCTGGCAGAGGCACGGAAGGTATTGGAAGTTGTCCTGTGGTGGTGAAAGAGATTATCAAAATAAATCCCTATGGAAACATACGATTTTCCACAGGGACTCTCTTTCTTCGATTATTTAAAACAACACACCATTAAGTGGTTATCTAATCTATGATCGTTATCAATCATTAGATCTTGCCTTCCAATATTCGACACGTTCCTTACGGAAATCACCTCCATTGAGAAGGTATTCGCTTAATGAATCCGCAGCAAACAACAAGTCATGTCCATGCAAAAACTGATAGATTTTTCCGTCTGACTTCTGAACCATCACAGCGTTGTCTATTCCAACAGACTCTATAACATAACAATCCATTGGAAAATCTGAAAACATTTCTCGCATATCTAATGTTCGATCTACAGTTGACAAATATGGAGCATCGTCTATAATTCCACATATTTCCATATCATCTACAGATATTGCACCAAACTTATGTGTATATTCTACAAAATCCTTTGCGAATTCAACGTTCAAAGCCTCAGCTGCTTGAACAATTTCTGAAAGATCGACTTCACCGACAAAATACAACTTGTCTGTTTCGCCTAACGAATTTATCACATCTATAATGTTCTGATTCATATCATGAATTTAAGTATTCATTCAAATCAACTGTTGCCTCACCGCCTTCTACATATTTCATTTTTAACAAATTATCTTTCAATTCATATGTCGTATAAACATCAGGATAATTAAACTCCATTTCTATCTCATGAGTATTAAGATTTATCAGATAAACATCTAATTCTGTAAAAACTATCAATTTATCTTTCACACGAAGTAACTCACAAAAGAAACAAATTGGTTTAATGTGTAAAACAACAGATTTTTTTGTTCGATTGTATATGCACACATCCAAATCAACACCAATAATGATTTCGTCATTACCAGTTTCCATAATTTCAGGAGCCACGCCTATAGTTGAGTATGCAAATTTTATTAAATCTCCATCAAATTCAATTTTTGCATATGTTCTGTCTCCATCGAATTCAAAAAGACAAGGACATTTTAAATTATCATACTCATCTTTTCCTATTTTATAAAATGCAAACATAATTATTTCTATTTAGTGGTTATTTTGGGTATCATAGATGTCACTTTAGGTGTACCTGATATATCTCCGCCTTCATAAAAAAATCCAACTTCGATTGCTCCTTTATCATCAATCTGAACTTTTTTAACAACAGTTACGCCATACGGGTTCGTTTTTTTAGCAACTGTTTCTCCTTCGTTCCATGCTTTGAAAAAAACGGCATCAAGTTCAGCATTATTCGTAATTCCCATTTTCTGTAAACATGCCGCATTTTGCATGCTACGATTGGAGTTATGTGATCCAGATGTAACTTTTCCCCAAAAATAATCATATTTAGCTGGATTCACAACAAATGGCTTTGGCTCTATTATTTCTGTAGTATCACCAGAGTCTTTTGCTTGGACTCTCGCTATACTTTCATCATTCCCAGCCAAAGGATTCATATCCGACTGGTGTTCCACTTTTACGACCTCTGGCAGTGGCACGGAAGGTATTGGAAGTTGTCCTGTGGTGGTGAAAGAGATGCACATCGGACATCCCAACGCACATGTTCCCTTGCTATCTTTGGTCAGAGGACTGGAGATTCTGTTTATCTTCATTCCCCCCATAAACACATTATCCCACTTTGTGATAACAGCCGCACATGGTTTGGGCATATTGGGCACCATATTGCATGTGCCGAATGCAGGAGCCTGGAAAACTGGGCCTAGCGACATAGACGTCGCAGCCAACTTTCCATTATAATAGACGTTCATGTTGTCCATAATATTACTCAACATGGCTGGGGCAACTCCAAACTGACACGTCGCCATCGCTCCTTTCACAATAAACTCATCTTTCATTCTTCGATCTTTTTAATGGCTATTTCTTTTGTAAAATAGCCTATTTTTTCTTCCTCCACCATTGATTTAAGTTTGACAGACTCTGGCAGTCCGTTATCATCATAGATGCAACTCAATGTGGATCTTCCGCTCAAAATATGACCACTTCCTTCATCACGAACATCAAATGTATCAAACACCCACGAACCATTCTCCTTTTTAGGACGTCGAAATGAAAAAACAGCAGATCTTGCATACGACGGGAAATCTCGAATCTCCAACGTCTGCTCATCTTTATCGACTTGCCAAAAGAGCAGTTTATAAAACATATTCTCCTTTAGTATAGAAAGCAACGTCTCCTCGGATTTTAGACCTAATGCATAACTTTCCGCCTCTTTGTTTATATAATAATTATTGTCGTATTTAGCAACCAACTCATCACGTTTTTTCATCCAACGTTCTTTCACCATCGGGAAATCCACAATTTCCTCTAGATTTCCATCCGTAGTGACTTTAATAGATAACGGATAAAGAGCCTTGCCAAACAACAAAACTACTTCATTAATACCAGATATAGGTTCATTTTGAAGTGCCTCTTCACAAGACCCTTCAAAAGTACAAATATAATAATTACCTTTTTTATTTACACTCAGCGACTCAATTTTTTTCAATTGGCTGTGCTTTCCATTCGCAAATGTCACCAAAGATGTAAATTCATATTTAATCAATGCACTATCTGTTTGATTCATAACTTAATCTATATCAAAGTTGATTACTCCCCAACATACTTTTCATCATCAGCGAAGAAATTCGTGTGATTTCCTTCGTAGTTCTTATAGATCAATTCTCCTGCTTTTGTAGGATTTTCAATCGGACGTCGAAATACTCGTATCGCCGTTTTTTCAAGTTTGATGGACTTGTCGCCCACATTCAATGATATGTCAAAGAGGTTGTTGTATTTGCAAACCTTGATTTTAAGCTCACCTTTCTGAGTTCTGTCTTCTCCGTATACATCATCAAACACTTTGAGTACCTCTGCCTCATTGAAATACATATAACATGAGTAACGAGAATCATTGTAATCCCACATTGCCCAGAATTCTTTTATTCTGGATGGCATCTTAAACGCCTCATTGTATTTGGATGTTCGACTATATCTTTCTCCATTGGTAAATTTGGATTCCACACTATATATCGATGTCTCTTGGTTCTCAAACTCAAAATTCAATGTGTAATTGAACCTCTGCAGATATCGTTCCAGCAATGGTGCTAGCGTGCCATGCTTACTTATATAAGATCGCCAAGATTTGTATCCTGGAAACTCTTCCGAATAATATGCATCATAATAGCCGTCCATATTATCCAACCCCCACCGCATATATACATCAGATAAAATCTTGTCATCAGTCACTTCAATACCCATCACCGACCAATCCAGCAAAATTCTTTTTACTCCTGCTTTCACATACAGCATCACTTTTCCTCCTGGCAGAAAACAAAGATCGAATGCTTTTATCACACGGTTTCTGTCATCTCCGTTTACAACACCGCTTGGAGACGGCATACAAGGTTCTCCGCCATTCCTAAACAATGACAATATCGTCTCGTATGGCAACCATGAGGCTGCTGTATATACTTTTCTGTCTGTATACGACACCCATGTCGCCTCTATTGCTTTCGGAAGACGGTATCGGGCTGACCAATCTCTTACCACACCATCCATACCTCCTCCCATTTCTCCGCCTACACTATTATTGCCAAAGGGTCGTAATGTACCTGAATCTCCAATAAATTCAACCGACACATATTCTCCAGGTGCCAATCTGGGTGCAGAACAACTCACTTCATAATAAAATCTTTCATTCTCCATCTGATCACTATCTTTTGTTTTTTGTATCTCCTTCTTGCTTGTACAAGATGTCAGCAAAGAGAGAAGCAAAAACCATAATTGACATA
>SUXE01000002.1:75501-166691 GCA_015061115.1 Bacteroidales bacterium
ATCTTTTGTTTTTTGTATCTCCTTCTTGCTTGTACAAGATGTCAGCAAAGAGAGAAGCAAAAACCATAATTGACATAATTTTTTTATCATAATTATTTCAATTTGGGGAAGATGACATTTCAAACTTCATCTTTATCCTTTTATCACAGTCCTGTTATTGTTTTTATCAGCACCATTAACAATCGGATCTGTAAGATCTTTACTTTTGGCTGACAAATGCAGAAAATCATGCCTTATCTTTTTCAAAAGATCCTCATCATAGTTAGACTTTTTTTGTCTTACCTCATCAAGTTTTTTATTCGTTTCTTCTTTGGTTTTCTCCAATTCTTCTATTAACGATTCATTCATATACATATCACTTTCGATATCCGTTTCCAAACATATCTTTTGAAGTTCCAAATCTGAAATATAACTCGATAAATCATGCTCTTCTTTAGACAAACTTTTTATGGTGTTTTCCTCCATTCTATAATAAGAATCATAATCACCAGATTTTAATTTATTATAGAAATCACATAAATCCTGACTATATTTGTGGTCAATTCCATCAATCTCTAAACTTTCGGAAGAAGGAAGTTGATAATCATCTAATTTATCCGCTATAAACACTGAATTACAATTAACGACCTTATCTTTCATCAAAAGGAATGGAATAACACTATACAGATTACTGATAGTTCGTTCAGACTCTCCAGGCTTGAACCACCCCTCGTCAAGCAACATTTTTTTCCCTTTATGACCGCTAGAAATTCCGACAAGACTGTTTGAAATTTTAATAAAAGTCTTAAGACCTTCCTTTATATTATGTGCATATCCACCTCCGACATCACTATGAGCACCCGGTATGATTATATATTTTTCTTTTCCCCCTGCAGATAAAATATTAGTAAGGGCAAAATTCTTTCTATACTCATCTCCAGCACAAATCTGATAGACATTCTCCACATTTTTAGAATCAATCTTCAACGACAATTCATCGACATCATCGTCAAATTTTGCGCCATAAGAAGAAACTGTATCATACACACCCAAGAATTTAACTTTGGGATCTGAAAATTTGATTTGTTTCTCTTCTGAAAAATCATCTAGCCAATCTGTCATCAAACTTGTCTTATATTGATTTTCTTTTTTAAGTTTATCCTTGATGAAAGTAATAGTTTTCACACCTATAATTACTGAACTGACAGAAAGTTTTACGTTAGTCTCTCCTGTTCTCTCCTTCAAAAAAGAAGAAAAACATCTTGCGGCAGCCGAGCCTCTGCTGAAGCCAAAAACATAAAGATTTAATGTCACATCCGTATTTTCTTGTAAATCAAGAGCTTTTATAGCATCTCTAATTTTTTCACATGCTGCCTCTACCTTCTTCTTGACACCAAACAAACCAATACCTAAAGCAGAACCTAAAGTGTCATCACTACAAGTGATAAAGCCATCGTTATCATCCACAAATTGATTTAATGACATTGTAGAATCCTCATAAGATTTTTTTTTCTTAGAGTCGACATTTTCTTCATTCTGTGACGTATTTGTATTCTCTTCAACACCTAACTTTCTTGGTTTAGCACCGATACCTTCTATATAAATTGGAATATATTTCTTTTCTGAGCTTGATTTTTCTGGTTTATTAAAACAATTAAAAAATCTTACAACATTTGTATATTCATTGTGGTAACTGCCCCTATGATCTAACAGATCCAAAATAAGAAACTTTTTTTTCATCAACGCCAAATTTTCCCCTATCTTAGATAAAGAAAAAGGAGTAAACTTAAAAGAAGTATTCTTTATTTCTTTTCTTTCATCAATATTCGCCTTGCTATTCAGTGTTCCATCAAAGAAGACACCAATATTCAACTCAAGATTGATTTTTTCACTATCCTGCGAAGATTCCTCTATATTATTCGTACCACCACCAACGATATTACACATAGCATCAATTATTTACCGATATAAACATCTCCACTTCCTTTGACATACATCTTTCCCTTGGAATTCAATGTGCTGTCGCCAGAAGATTCACTATCTAATTTTCCCTTAAACTTAAGGCTAGTGTCGGAATCGACTCTTAATGACAAATCTCCAGAAACTTTATAATCGGAATTATCGCCGACAGAGATATCAGACGCTCCCTTGATTTTGCCTGTATATTTTCCATTAATAGTCTCTGAACAATCGCCTTTGATAGTTGCAGTACTGTCTTTCTCCACTTCCATTTTATAGTTGTTGCCAACTGTGACGTCAAAATCTTTTCCTGACTTCTGGGAGATTTTCTCTTCTGCCTCCAGTGTGATGTTCTTGGATTGCAACACGATATTCTCCTGAGACGAGATTACAATCGTCTTCTGGGATGAACTCAAATTAATGGTGTTGCCATTGCTGTCGGCGATAGTGATTCCCCAACTGCCTCCTTTGTCATCATCAAACACTATCCGATGGCCACTCTTGGTTAGGATTGTTCTCTTGTTGTTACCGTCTCCACCTCCTTTTCCTTCACTTCCGCTGAACACGCTTCCCATGACATACGGACGGTTTGGATCTCCGTACTCAAATCCGACCATCACCTGGTCGCCTTCCTCAGGTATGAAAACCATGCCTCGGTTGGTCGTACCACTGCCTCCTGCGTCAGGAGTCTGTACACGGATCCAATTGGTACTCTTGCCGGCTCTTTTCTGCCAGTCGAACTGCACCTGCACTCTTCCCAATGACTTGGGATCACTGTTACTGCTTACCACAGCCATCTCAGGATATGCCTTGACACAGCCAGAATATCGCTGCGTAATAAACTCGTTGTTTGCTGGTGTTCCTACAAAATGGTTGCTGTAGTTGCCGGATTTATCTACTTTATGAACGACCTCCACCACTCGATATCTGCCTAATGATGGCACGCCCATCTTGCTTGGGAAGATCACTTCCACTATTCCGCCCAACACCACCTGACATGTACGTGTCTGGCCCTCGATGCTGAGCATGGAGCCTCCTAATGTCTTGCTTTTCTTGTCGAGCAGCGTCTTCAAATCAGAATCTGAGGTCACTGAAGACGGACTATGCACCAATTCCTGGTCATCATACAATCGGTCGGCACAACCCTTCACATTGGAAAGCAGCCCCGTGCCTGAATCTTTCGCTCCTTCCACACACAACTGATTGTCGCTTTCATGTATATACTCGTAGGCTGCGACGCTGCTAGGAAGAGCTGAGGCACGTGTACAGAGACTGAACACGTCATGGTCAAAAGTCAAAGCCACTTCAGGTGACTTTTTCGGCTGTCCAAATATAAGTGTCTTTCCATCATAGAAAAACAACTCGTTGTATGTGCTCGACAATCTGTTAAGAAATTCGAACACACTCTCCTGATATCGCATCACGTATGGGATGACACCGTTGAAGGCAGGATCACATTCAACTGTAATTCCAGCAGGCTGTGTCGCTTGAGACACAATGGTTTTAAGCTGGCAGTCGACAAACGAGTCCATACCTCGTGAGCCGTTCAGCTTCACGATATCACCTTCTCCGATGATATGAACCCGATTGCTTCTGTGGTTAAGAAACTCATAATCGGGTTCACTTTCCCATGCGTCGATACGTACATCTGTCACCCACCCTGAAAATTCATAGGGTGTACCTGAATCCTTATGCTCAAATGTGATTACAGCCCTTGAACCAATTCGATTCAACAGTTTCTGTGGAGTCTGCTTCCACATCTCATCTTGGGACATAAACTCACACACCACCTCGAATCTGTGGCACGAATTCATACTTTGTTCTAGGACTAACGACTCGAAAGAGATATTTTCCCCATCAAGTAACACCTTTGGCTGTACGGGATTCAAATTCTGTGACATTCTTACTTATAATAATTAATCAATAACATTTATCAACCCACTGAATATTCACTTAACCCTGTGAATACTCACTGTTCCAGTTAGCCTCATCGTCGCCCTTAGTTCCATCAAGTTTGATTACGAAGCTCTTAGCTGGAAAATATGGAGTGATATGGATATCCAAATATATTCTGTCTTTCTGGTTAGGATCCTGCTCCAAACGGATCACCTTTGATCTTTCGATCAACTTATCCGGACCTTGGATACTGTCCAAGAACTTGACAATCTGCGAACGAAGGTCTCTCTCTGTCTTTCCGCTCCAGTTTTCAAATGAGCGACGGTTCAAGAAATCAAACAAAACCTTAGTCACATAGTCGAACACACGTACCACTGAGTATGTCTGCAGACCCAAGTTGTCGCCGTTGAACAATGTCTTCGCTGAAAATGCCATAACCTTGCCATACTCATTGACCATAGGGACCAATCCCATAGACTCCAACTGAGAAATCTCACTCTTACGCAAAGGGAAAGCCACAGCCTCCACTTCATTCAATCCGCCATATTTCTTACCCGCAGTCACCTGAGACATAAGAGTAGTGTAGACTTTACCAGCGAGAGCAGCAGCTGGAGAGACATGCAAATCATCCTCCTCACCCAACTCTTTATATGCGTTACGACCCACCAACCAGTTGCAGCACATGACAGTGTTGCTCTTGTAAGTGTCGCCACCCGCATGGTCGGCGCTAGTGAACAACTCAACCACATCATCAGGCTGATCCAAGTCAGCGAAATCGGTGAACAACATCACCTTATTTGAATTGGCGATCTTCGACCATTTGTCGAGCACCATATTTGATCCTAGATAACCGGGAACGACAAGCAAACCATAGTTGTTGCGGAGATCAAGTCGGTCGTAATTCTTCTTCAACTCCTCCTCCACATGATCGATAAAGCGGCTGTTGTCAAGATCCTTCAATTGCTCCATAGAAGCATTCATCACAGAGACGTTGCTAAGTTTAGACTCCTCTGTGTTCTTATAAAACAGTTGAATGGCACGGTACGACTGCTCCAAATCCCTTACAGCCTCTACTGCCGCCAACTGGTTTTTTGCCAAAAGACTTCCAACTGTAGAAATCTTTGTTTCGCACTGTTCTAGCATCTCTGAAATATTCTTGCTATTTGAAAGCATGTCAATCCAAAGATCTATCTTACCTGCCAAATCCTTTCTTTCTCCCTTTTTTTGTTCTTCAACGAGGAACATTTTCTTACGAGCCTTACGCTCTGGATTCATATTTTGGACACCATCGATTATGTTTTCTAGGAAAGAAAATCCGCCATAACGAGCCAACGCTCCCAACGATGCCTCCAAAGATTTTCCAGCACCTGCTTTCTCCTTGAGTTCAGCTGCTTTCGTTTGAATCTCTTGTGCTTGAATATCAGCCATATATATAATTTTAGATATAATTAGATTCCTGACTCTTTTAGCTCTTCTCTTAGTTTTGTAAGAGCATCAATCATACCTTGACGTGACTCCTCGTTCTCCAAAGCCTTCTGAAGCACCTTGTTAGTACGGAGTTGCTTGACCAATTTCTCATAAAACTCCTGTTCCAAAGACAAACCTTTCAAGAATTCGCTATGTTCTGTCATCTGTTTTACCTGGAAATCACCTGTGTTTGAGAATTTGAAATTTTCCTTGACAGACTCGCCGTCTACAGTCTCAAACTCCACATCCACATTAGGCTGGAATTTCGCATAAACATCGTCAATTGTCTTTAAGCCCTCAACAGTCTCTGGAGCGATTGGATCCTCATCTGTCAGCTTGCCTACAAACAAAGTACGATTCTGTGGTATGTTGCCGATAGCTTCAGAAGCTTCTACTGGTCTTTCATTACCACCAATTTCATAGTTTAATATACCCATTTCACTTATTATATAGTTCCTAAACGAAAAAAACAAAAGGAGAAAGGCTAAAAAGCCTTTCCCTTTATTTTTTGATTAAGCCTTTGGCCAGTTCTCCTCATATTCTGCGCCACCGATCTTGATGATCTGTGCAGAAATTGTGATACTGATTGACATAGGAGCAGTACCTACAATGTCAATACCCTCGGCAAACTCAATGATGTAAGCGTTCTCGAAAGAAAGCTCCTTCATCTTACCTTCTTCGTCACCCTTCTTGAATACAATGCTTCCGTTGAATGGTTTGAACTGGTTAACCATTGTCTCCAAAATAGTAGTGTCCTCTGTTGACTCTACTCTTACTGTGATTCTGCCTCCATAGATGTTGGAAGATGGACGTCCCTTAGAGTCTACATCGCGCTTAAGGGAATAACTGCAGTCGAGCACATCGTACTCTTTACCGCCTAGATTCAAAGTGGATCTAAAAGCCATAACTTTTTAAATTAATTAAATTAAACCTAAACACTCAACACATTCGTAAAAAAAACTAAAACTAACAAGTAGATAGTTTTTTTTTTCGCGTAATTGTCTATTGCAAAGATAATGACCGTTTATTTTTTATCCAAACAAATTGACGTGATTTTCATCACATTAAAGAAAATTAACGAATAAAAACATAACGATCTATATTTCAGGACTGACACTGGCAAACTTCATATTTCCAATGATTGTACACCAGATATCAGATATTAGTTTTCAGTACAAATTGCATCACTAATATATAATTTTCTGTTTGAGATTAAATATCATGTTAACCAACATGTATCCATCTAAATTCCATGTACATTACAATCAATTTACTTAAACAGCACATTACAAAACATATCAGATCAATGAACATATTTTCATTAATACAATAACCGGTATGACAGAAAACATAGCGAATATGCAAAAGAAAATTAAAAACACACCCTTATTTCGTCTTTGAGATTCTGTTTCATTATTCCAAAGAGAAAACATTTCTTTATACTGTTCATGTGTGCTCTTACGTAACATCAAAATCAAGACTATTATAAAAGAAGACAAAAAGACAATAGTACTATCATATAATACAGCACGTATAGGTATACATACAAAAGAAAAATATAATGAAGTTTTAATTAAACAAACAAATCCCCAAGCTCGTAATTCCGGATTACAATCTTTATCCTGTTTATATAGATATTGATAAAAACGATAATAGAGATATGGAAATATATGTCGGATTCTACTCAACATATCAATTTTTTCGATCATACAAATTGTTGTTTGAAATCACATTTCATATCAGACAACATAATGAGACATTTTATTGTTCGTCTTCCTCCACAACTTGTATTTCTTTCTCGCCTCTTTTTATACCCCATAGTTGCGAATCATCAATCTCTTCCAAAATCAATGGTTTCCTTGACACTTTCTCTATTTGCATATGCTCAATTTTTGTTTCATGTCGGGAATTAGGGTGAAAATGATTCGCCAATCGGATAATCGGATATAATGAAATTAAAGGAAAGACACAAACAAATAACAATATCCACCATTTCTTTCTTCTCTGGGATTCTGTCTCATTTTTCCATATTGACATCATCTCATAATATCTGTGCATTCGCGGTTTTTCAAAATAATGAATTAAAAAAACGAATGGCAACCCCATCAACATAACAACACCCCTTGAATATTTTTCTATTGCATCATGCAAAATGCCGATAAATAAGCCATCAAAAATTAAAATATCCAATGGGAACAAAGCAAACGTAATGAAATAAAACATTTCAATTACAGACACCCACCAATGTGCAGAATCCTTAGAGTCTTTTCCTTTGTCGTTTTTTTCATAAAATTGATATGAACGATAATACAGATATGGAAATATATGTTTTATTTTTATTAGTATTTTCATATAACTTGTCAATGGATTCTCATACTTTATTTATCCACCAGAGTTTAATGAAATTTTAGATACCCATATTCTTTCGCAAGATATGAAAGAATATAGACAGGACCTATTATAATCAGGAAATACAAGAACAATTTCATTAAAGATGGAATTCTATCATAAATGTTTTTCCACCATGACGGAAATTTATAATTATGCTGTTCCAGGTAAGTTTCAACTCGTACACCTAAAAGTCCCAAAATAGCACACAATATAATAAGCGTCAAAAATTCATGCCCCATCAACAAGATTTTCTTAAAGACCGAAATTTCTGCAAATGCATATAAAAAGCCATCAAAGCAAAGAAGATTGACTAATGTATGCAATGCAACAATTATGCTTGATGTTACTGCCGCATTATTTTTTGTCTCGTTTGGATAAACTTGTTTTCGCTTTATAAATGACACAATATTTGTCCAAAGAGAAAAATAAAAATTATAGAGGAACAGATATATCATAATCACACCACTTTTTACTCTGTCACGTATCCTCTGAATTAAAACAAGTCTAACAAACCAAGATTCAACACACTACAGAAATAAACAACCGACAATTGGCATCGCTAATTTTAAACGACATTTATTTCAGATACGAAATCATCATCACAACGAACCGTCTTATATCTTTATAAGACTTATTATTTATATCATTCCTGATTTATCTGCCAGAGGTCAGACTCATCTATTCCTTCCAAATCAATTGGTTTCACCGTCTCAAATGATTCTTGTTTATACTCGATTCTTGTTTCTTTATTTTGTGCAGGAAAATAAGACTTCAAAAAACAGAGAAGCGGATAAAAAGAAGCGAATGGGAAAATACACACAAATAAAAGTATCCACCATTTCTTTCTTCTCTGAGATTCCGTCTCATTTTTCCACATCGGCATCATCTCATAATATCTGTTCATTCGTGGTTTTTCCAATCTATAGATCAGATATCCAATAGGAGTAATCATAAGAATCACACCTAACCTTGTATACCTTTCTGTGACTTCTCTTAGCATATGTCCCCATTCAAGATCAAAAAAAATGAAATCCAACGGAAAAATAATAAAAGTAATCACATATAGCATTTCAATTACTAAAACAAACATATGTGCACTTATATCCGAATCTCCTTCATTTTCATGCTTCTCGTAAAACTGATAAGTACGATAATAGAGATATGGCAAAATGTGTCTGATTCTCGTTAACATATTCTTTTATTCAGTATCAACCATGATTTCTAAGAAGCTCCTCATTTCTAAACAATCAAATTACAAGACGTTTTATCTGTATATTTGCTGTCTATTTAATTAACGAAAAATATCTCAGAATCAAAATGATTGGAATATAAGAAAAATAAGGACATACACAAAACAAAATCAAATACCAAAATTTGACTTGCCTTTGAGATTCCGTCTCTTTTTTCCATATTGGCATCATTTTATGATATTTTTTTCGTGTATTTTTGGAAAAGAATAAAATGATGGGTAATATGAGAGGGAAAAGAAACACTATAGGATTATCAAAAAAAAACGCATTTAAAGGCAGCAAAAAAAATGAGAAAACATACATTGTTTTAATTACACAAACAATTCCAAACGCTCGTAAATCAGGTCGTCTGTCTCTTTCTGTTTTGTACATGTTTTGATACAAACGATAGTACAGATATGGAAATATATGTCGGATTCTTGTCAAAATATTCATCTTACACGTCATACATATTGCTGTTTATGATTCTTGTCTCGACATATCCATCTTAATTCAATGCATTGTCTAAACCCAAAAACAGATGATTAATTTATCCATAACAGCACAATAAGCATCTCTTTACAGAAATAAAGCATAATGCAATATTATACTATGTATTATATATGAAAGACATCATAACAACTCATATTACATAGTCACGAAATTCTACCACAGAACTATTACGTACTACAAGACTAAAGAAAATTGTTTGAATATTAACAAGATTGGAATAGTTAGAAGAAAAGGCATCATGCAGAAAAAAACAAGAAAAATCAGTTTTTTTTGTCTTGTTGAAACCGTTTCTTCCTTCCAAAGGACCATCATTTCTTTATATTTTTTTTTGTTCTAACATCCAATGTCAAAATAATACCTATAAAAATAGCTATTATATAAACGATAGGGCTGTTAAAAAAAACAATATTTATTGGCAACAACAAAAAAACTAAAATATGCATTGTTTTAATTGCACAAACAAACAGGAAAGCACGTAATTCTGGATTCCAATCCAATTCTGGATAGGCTTCTCTTCCTCCAAATTTGTACATACATTGATAGCATCGATAATACAAATATGGAAATATATGTCGGATTCTAGAATATAATTTCATCTTTTTTTGTTAATTTTATCTATCAAACTATTTACCTTCTACCGCATCCCATATAAGATCAACAGCAGTACTAACAATAAGCTATGATTCTGCAGTGTCCCCAATAGGTCATTCCAATTCGCAAGCATAAACAGATAATATCATAGTACAATGTATTTTTCTTCCTATCCTAAGAATTCATTAACATTATCTTTTGACCGTCATTTCAAACTAGAAAAAAATAGTTTTTTTTTAAATCATCAGCGAAATCAAATCCATAATTATAAATACAGGAATAAACGAAAATATAGCAAATACACAAAAAAATATTAAAAATATGCCCTTATATTTTCTCTGCGATTCTGACTCATTTTCCCAAAGTGGCATCATTTCACGATATTTTTTATGCGTATTCTTCCGTAATAACGAAACTATCAGAATCATAAACGAAATAATATAAATAATTGAATCGTCTGATAATTTTGACATCAATGGCAGTCCCACAAAAGAAAATAACAACAAGTTCTTAATAACACATACAAATCCAAAAGCTCGTAATTCCGGATTCCATTTTTCTCCGCCCTTTTGGTACACATATTGATAAAAACGATAATAGAGATATGGAAATATGTATTTGATTTTTGAAACCATCTATCACTTATTTTTCACATCACAATAGAGAATTTCATCGAAATCAGAATAATCGGAACATACAAAATAAAAGGAATAGCACAAAACAATACCAAATACCAAAATTTGACTCTTCTTTGTGATTCCGTCTCATTTTTCCAAATAACTATCTTTTTTTGATACTCTTTATATTTCGTGTAATTCAAAGCGAATATAATACCTATCACAATAGGCACCATGAAAAAAATAGGATTATCAAAAAAAATCACATTTATAGGCAGTATAAAGAACGTAAAAACAAATACTGTTTTTATGGTACATACTAACAAAAATGCACGTAATTCAGGCTTTCTATCCCTTGCCGTCTTGTACATACTTTGATACAAACGATAGTACAGATATGGAAATATATGTCGGATTCTTGTCAAAATATTCATCTTACACGTCATACATATTGCTGTTTATGATTCCTGTCTCGACATATCCATCTTAATTCAAATGCATTCACTTCCCCCCAATTAATTTACCCCAAACAGCACAACAAACAATACATTACAGAAATAAATCAAAAGTCAAATCATGGAATTGTCACACATTTTAACAAAAATAAGATTTTAAAGTATAAAACATAAAAAACAACAAAAAACCAGTAAGGATATAAAATATAACGATTAAAATACCTTTATTCCTCCTCTTTATAGAAGATTCTGTCCCCCATTTTTTCTCTAATTCATTATAATTAAGACTATCGAAATACTTGTTCACAAACCAACTTAATGTTGCTATAAGTAAAACGATAAATATAATCAAAGCAGCACCAGAAAGAATAAAATCAGGGAATAAAAAACGTAATAATATCAACAATATACACACATGCATTCCTATCAACCACTCAATTGCACCTTTGGCTTTATCTTTTTCCACACCTGAATTCCGATATTGTTTTCTATAAAACAGTATTAATCTGTAATATATATATTTATACATCAACATTTGTCAAAAATATTTATCTTCTTTCGTTATTCATCCATTGTTTGATAGTAATCACAAATATCATACACGGTTGTTCCTATAAAATAAAATGCAGAAACACCTACTCCAATGGGACCACCCCAAAGAGCTAGACTTCCGAAAAATAAATCTGATACTTGTCGTACCTCGATTCCTTTAAGACCTTCTTCTTCAACATTTTCATAAATTCCATAAACAGTAAGTCCCATTCCTGCCCATGTAAGTCCTCTACCAAATTTTGTCAATGCTTTATTCCTCGCCAATTTTTTAGCAGCTTCCTTAGATTTAGGAATCATTTCACCATTCTTTAACACAGGTTTTCCTTTGGCATTTGTTCTATACCAAACTGAAACCTTTCCATTCGTTTGAACATAATGTTCACTATCATATAAAAATTTTTCATAACTAGTCTGAGCTAAAGACATTACACCTACTCCATACGCCATTTTTTCGGCAACTGTTTTTGGCTTCCTTATTTTTTTGTTTTTTGTTGAATTCAAAACATTATTATCTCGAATAGAGGATCCATTTTTTGAAGTCTTTTGTCCTTCAGAAACTGATTTCTTTTTCCCTTCCAAAGATTTTATAACCTGTTCTTCCGATGTATCTATATACTGACAGACAATTGATTTTTGCACTGGATATTGAGAATACAAATATTCATAATGTGAGATAGACACTTTTCTTATCGCTGGATTAAGATACTCCAAACCAAACGTCACATTTAAAAAAGCGTACCCCACCCCAATAATATATCCTTCATATGTTATGCCTTTTTGGCATAACTCGAAAAATTCTTCCTCTGTAATGTATTCTTCCATCTCTTATTTCACCCAATTTTTGTCAATAAGCAAATCATTCATTCTCAACTCTGGAGATGAAATCGAAAAAGAAGTCAGACAGCCAGTACCCAAATTTACTTTTTGGCTCAATCCTACGCATACACCTTCATTAAAATCAATACGTAACGCTGGGCTCTCTGTTTCATTTTTAAATACAATGGATCCACTGACACGCAAATGATCATTCGTAGCCCATCTCACTAAATTAGAATCTGGAATTGTAGAAAGAGCAAGCGATAAAACACCAGAACGAACCTCACTCTGCGGTTCGCCTTTTCCATCGACTGGTTGTACAAACGATGTGGAAAATTGTTTTACTTCATACTCTTTTCCAAAGCACTCAAAATATACACTTAAATTTCCATCCGGATTCTTAAAAAATGAATTAATCGCATCTTGTATAGCCATACTCGTATTATTTATTAACCCAACTATTTTCGACAGAGTAACTATCTATCATTATCTGCTTTGCTGCAATCACAAATGAAGATGCCACATATCCCTTTCCTGATTGATTATAAGAAAAATCTAGCTTTACACATGTACCTGTAGAGAAAGAAATTTCTTGTAACTTTTTACCTTCGTTATCAAAAACAGATATTGAACCATCTTTGTATCGATATGGATTAACCATAAAGTCAATCAACTCTTTAGTCGGCACACCTGGATATACCATACTAAGAGAACCCAAAAAAACATTGCTTTGAGGCTTTCCCTTATCATCAATATGCTGATAAAGTTCATATGAAAAATCCACTAACTCGTAACCTGAATTAGCAATTCCTCCATAAGAAAATTGTAGTACCGTCTTATAACCAAACATAAAATTTTATAAATTAGTGCATTAAACATTATTAACCAAACATACGCCACAGGTAAAAGAACAAACAATATTTTCAAGTTGTTTTTTTCGGTTACCGTAATTATCGCTAACAAATATAATGTCCGTCAGTGTTTTATCCAAAAAAATCAGGTCAATTTTGACGTTCGGAAATGGTCTGCCCGAATTGATTTCGGGCTCAACCACGCACGACATTCCATTTTATATTGTTCTCATTATCAAGATTTCCACACAGTTTGTCTCCACTCTTCAACTCTCCAGAAAGGATCATACGTGAGATCGGGCGACGCAGGTAGTTCCTTACTACTCCTGACACTTGTCGTGCTCCATACTTCGGTGTGAATCCCTTGAATGCCAATTCTTTCTTTGCAGCA
Organism: Bacteroidales bacterium; assembly: GCA_015061115.1. GTDB lineage: Bacteria > Bacteroidota > Bacteroidia > Bacteroidales > Paludibacteraceae > UBA1723. The sequence continues at coordinate 89,209 of SUXE01000002.1, forward strand.
TCTGTCAACTCTATATCCATGTTCTGAGCTGTCAGCAACTTGCGGAATCCCTGGAACTGGATCTCGAAAATCTGCATCAATATCGATTCTCCGATCGGTGAGAACGGCACTATCTCTGACAGACGTGCAAGGAACTCTGGACGGAAATGTCGGCCCATCACCTCCATCATCTGCAATGTGGTAGGCACTCGTCCTTCCTCTAGCTCCTTTGAAATCCACTCACTTCCCACATTCGATGTGAAGATTATGATAGCATTGGAGAAATCGCCCTCTTTTCCTAATCTGTCGTGCAGCTTTCCTTCATCCAAAATCTGCAGGAACAAATCGAAAACCGAAGGATGGGCTTTCTCTATCTCGTCGAACAAAACGACTGAATATGGCTGCTGGCGTATCTTGTTGACCAACATTCCTCCCTCTTCATATCCTACATATCCTGGAGGTGCTCCATATAGAAGTGCGACGGAATGCTCTTCCTTAAACTCTGACATGTCGAATCGGATCATCGCTTTCTCATCGTTGAACAATGCTTCCGCCAATGCCTTCGTCAACTCTGTCTTACCGGTTCCTGTTGGTCCGAGGAAGAAGAATGAGCCTATTGGCTGACCTGCCTTGTTCATTCCGCTTCGTGATTCCAAAATCGCATCAGTCAATGATTTCAAGGCTCTGTCCTGTCCCACAACTCGCTGACGCAGGATTGTCTCCATATTAAGCAGACGTTCCTTCTCTCCAGCCTGGATCTTGCCAATCGGAATACCTGTCTTGGATGCCACGACAGCGGCGATATGCTCTGGCACCACCGTCTCAATCTTTTCTTTCGACATCTCTGCCAAGCTTTCTGCAAGTCGACGCAATTTATCTGTAAGTGCAGGAATATCAATCTCTTTATCGACCTCATATTCCACTTTAGCCTGGACAATCGGACTCAATCGGCTCACTATGCTCAGTTCGATATTCTTCAATTTAGTCAGATAATCTTCATCAGACAATTCAGAGCGACGCTGCTCCACATTATCCAACTCACGAGTCAGCCATGCCTGCTCACCTGCGGTCGTTTCGTTCACCATCTTGACTGCCGCCATAGTACGGTCGAGCAGGTCAATCGCTGAATCAGGCAAACGTCTGTCCTTGACATATCGTTTTGCCATACGCACACAATTGGATAGAGCCTCATCACTCACTTTCAGATTATGGTATGTCTCATAGTTTTCCTTGACAAAGCCGACCATTGTAACGGCATCATCCGTGTTTGGTTCTGCAAGTGTAAGAAGCTCAAAACGACGGTTGAGAGCGGAATCTGGCTCCACCACTTTTCTATATTCATCCTGAGTGGTTGCTCCGATAACAGTTAGATCACCCTTCGACAATTCTGGTTTTAGAATATTTACAGCTCCACTGTTTCCCTGTTTCGCGTCGAGCAGGATATGGATTTCATCAATGAATAGGATGACCTTCTCGATCTGACGAAGTTCGCTGATCAACTTCTTCAGACGGTCTTCAATCTCTCCCTTATACGTCGCTCCTGCAATCAACGCTCCACAATCCAGTTCCCATATCTCAGTGTTTTCCAGGAACGTAGGAACATTGCCGTTTACGATATTGTATGCGAGACCTTCCACCAAAGCAGTCTTACCGACTCCGGAATCACCAGTCACCATAACATTAGGTTTGCTGCGACGACCAAGTATCTCCATCATCTGGCGGATCTCATTGTCACGGCTAACGATTGAATGTAGTTTTCCATCTCTTGCCTCATCCGTTTTGCAGACGCAATATTTCTCCAGATTAGCTTTAGACGCAGGTGCATCGGAAGTGCCACCGTCGAAAGAAGACATAGGAATATTCACATTGGCATTAGCCTTTTTATTCCCATTGTCTCCGATAAAACAATCCCAAATATCTTTCTCTCTTATAGGGAACGACCTCAACTGGTCAGCTGAAAAACCGACCTCTGGACGAGAAAGAGCACACAATGTGCAGATAGGATTGATCTCAAGAAGACCCAGTTTCAAACGGACGTTGTCTGCCTCCTCGAAGACCTTGTAAACATTTGCATCTGGCTCAATTTCAGCAACACCTCCCAATTTTTCGCACTCCTCCATTCTGATCTCAGCCCACTCCTCAAGGTATGACACATCCTTGCCAATCGACAAAACAAAATCAGCCAGACCAACTTCCTTGTGAAGCATCGCCTTCAACAGATGAGCCGGAGTATATTTTGCATTGCCATACTCTCTAGCGAAAGATTTGGCGATGCTGACTGCTGTCTGCAGTTCACTATTTAAGTTTAGAAAATCCATAAAATTCAATTTAAACAAGTAATGGTAGATTAAGGCAATAAAGAAGAGTCGATAGTATAGTAGGTCTGACCATTAAACTCATACTTATTGCTGTTGTTTATCGCGTCTTCCAATGCTTTCTGTTTTGCGAACAAATATTCCTGCATCATATCCAACTTGGCATCTGGAAGTGCTTTGCGACTTTTCAGTTTAGAAAGCCTCAATGTGCTCAAAGTCGGATCAAACGATAACATTGAAATTGCCTCCTGCTGATTTTTCGAAAGAGTCATCTTTTTCAACTTTGACTTCTTCTTTGGATAAACTTTTTCATATTTAGCCCAACGAAGATATGTCTTATACATTGATTTTCTTGCCTTTGACGTTCTTTTATAACGACGCTGTCCCGCTTGTACGTCAACACGTCTTTTACTTATCATATCCGGACATGAACGTAATTTATCTTTCTTTTTAGCAGACTGAACATTTTTTGTATCCACTCTCACTTCCAACAAATCGCGCATGAACTGACGGATGCGATTCAATTCTGAGTCTGTCACAAAAAGCATATACTTTCCCTTTTTCAGATCCTTCGAACTGACTTTAAGATCTGTCGGATAATTGGTGACAGGATTCATAGGGAACAATGGTTTGAAATGAGCGGACAAATCCTGGAATGAAGTAGGATATCCGCCAAGTTTCAGCCAATCAAGATTAATCGAAGTACGCCATACACTAGAATGTTCAAAAGATTTCTTGATATGGTCGAACACACTTTTTGTCTCGTGCTCTATCATAGAGATTGTAGAGTCTGTCACCGACAACAACAAATCAGGAGAGAGTGCCTCTTGTTTTCTCGGGAAGATAACCCATCCCTGGTGCATGCTGTTTTTCGGATAATCAAGGCCATACACATTCTCCGAGAATTCCTTATATCTGTTGCTAGAGCACAACTGTTCAGAGCTGACCAACTGTTTTTTCTTCTTTTTAGACAGTTGTTCCGCAGAACGAGATATCATGTCCTCAACCTGCAACACGAAATTATTGAATGTATTTCCGCTATTTGAGAACAATTGGCAGCCGATGATTCTGCAATTATTCTTCACCAGACTGTTGACCAACGCATTGTCAATCTGCTCCTTTTGGTTTCCATTTTCTCCAATCACGATGACAATATTCTGCTCTTCACTATGCTGAGACAACATGTTGACAGCGCCACGCAATGCAGACCACGCATCATTAGAGTAATCAACTTTTCGGCTAAGGACTTCTGCATATTTCTCCAAATTCGAGAGTGCCTGTCCTACATTATCCGTCGGCATACATCTTGATGTGCTTTTATTCTCTGAGTCAAAACCGACATAATAGCCAAGACGGAAATGGAAATCTGAACTATGCTTCTTTATTATCCAATCCAACTGCTGAAGGAAATTGACATACTGATTGAATTTTGCGACAACCTCTCTCTGTCCAGAAAACACAACCATAATATTAATCTTCTTCAGATTCTCCTGCAAATCCTCGTAAAATGGCTTTGTAATAGGCGTACCAGCAAGGCTGTAAACCAGATTACAGTCATCATTGATGACAGGAATAGGAGTCGCTGTCTTTAAGACAACATCATCAGATTTTTCCGAGACTTCATTTATTCCATAAATAGGATCCACGCCGACAAAATTCGGGATCTTGTTTGATCTCAAATATTTGATCTCCGATTTTTTAGGGATTGAGAATGAAGTGCCAGTATATGGGCTCATGAATGCGAACTGTTTGATCGGCATCTCTGAGAAATCTCCATACAGCATCTCACCCAATGGTCGAAGCATCGAAGAGGAAACCCAGCCTGATGTGACAGTTGATGCAGTCAATGGAGTCAGATTTTCTGTTCCAATCACAAGACATTTGTCTTTATCCTCACTACGTTTTGCCAAGAAAATAGGCTTTTGGAACGGAATCGTGCCAATCGGATTAAGCAATTCTGGCTCTTTATACAGTGTGACCTCTCCTTTAGTGAAGAATTTCTCTGTATTAGTCAACGGCGCTGTATCATTGACCATCGTGATCATCTTCATCACCAAACCAGTCGCCACGTCAGTCACGGCATTGGATGACAACACCAGATTAGATTTTGGCATCCAACCCAAATACTCCGCTTTGTTCGGATCTTTCACACGTCGGCCTTCAAAAACGCCCTTTTCATATTTGACAACCTCCACATAATCACCCTCTTCATCAATAACTGCCAAAGGCTCAAAATATGAGACCTCTTTCAATTTGACTTTTCCGCCTGGAATATGATATGTGGGATTCAAATCCCTGTCTGAATAGACAATCCATGGAGTCTTCCTCTCTGCAGACTTCGGAACAGACACCTCTCCACAACAATAATTTCTAGTATACTCGTCAGGTGTCTTCATTATCTTTGTCGAAGATCTGACAGGTTTACATGCTGTGCTAAGGACTAAAAATCCGCATGCAATAAATGGAAATACACGCTTAAACAACATCATTTCTTATTTTTTTTCTTTTTCACATCTAATTTTCAACACATCAATTGCAAGATACCTGATTCACCAACAATCTCTTTATCCGTCCCTTCTTATCACGTTCCGCATTCACATCCATTATGACGGTAGACTGCTGTTTGCCAAGGATTTTCAAACCATTACAATAAGAATAAAAATCATTCTCATTTGTACCGTTGATCAAAACCATGACATTCGAATTTCCATGCAAATAATGTCTCAACAGATAATTATAGTTTGTATTGAACACATTTCTCTCATCGATGATCTGCTGCAGTCTTCTCTTGAAGTCGTCGGATGCCTGAGCATCTGTGTCAGAACTTTCATCGATAGCAAACTCTGGCAACACTTCAATAGTATGGACTATCGGATACATCATATTGCCAGCCATCAGTTTCACTTCGTAAACTCCTACTTTTGAATATACATAGATAGGATTCTGCTCCTGAGAATCAACCTGTCCACTCTCACCGAACTCCCATCTCCAGTTATCGGAATTGCCGCAAGCCATAAAAACAACACGCTCGTTTTGTACAACTTTCGACGGTGCCTTTATCCTTATCAACTTACTGTCGTTGGCAGACTTGCTATCCCTCACATTAACTATAAAACATTGGCTTTTCTCTCTGTTGACAATCAATCTGATCTGATAACGTCCCGCCTCCTTGAATGTATAAAAGCCTGTTTTGTTGTAGGAGATATCACCGTTTCCAAACTCCCACAATATGTGTGAGGTATTGTACGTACTGTCCGAATAACGAATTGGAGAGCCTAATTCAACATCCAACGGAGATACAGAGGCACGAATAGAAATACCAGCCGTACACGATTTGATTATAAATGAACCTCCAATCAGGATCAACATCATAGCGACGACTATCAACTGACCTTTTGAAAATAGTTTATTCATAATCAATTGTTTTTTAATGTTTCAACTCCGGCACGACAATTGTCCAACTCAACCTTAAACTTCTCAATGTTTTTCTGAGATGCGGAAAGGCGTTCACGGTCAAACAGTTTCATCTCATAGAAAGATGCCACCTGCCCAAAGATTCTGAATCGCGCATCATACTTATTGTCATCACTAATCTTCTTTATCTCGCCAATTGTATAGTTGAGTTCCCTCTTTTCATACGACGCGTTCACATCCGGATTAATCTTGCTCACACCATTGTCGATTGATGTGATCTTATCGAAATAATCAGACTGAGCCGCTTGAAACATTCTCACCCTCTCCAACTTTGTCAACGCATCTTTCTTTCCGTTTGCAAAATGATAATCTGATTTATATATGAAAAGGATGTATATACAGATACCAGTCGTAAACAAGAACAAAGAAAGAACATAAATCAGCCCCGTCACTTTTTCTTTCGACGTCAATGCGGTTTTGCTTTTTGCCATATCACATTAATTAAAAGGTTTCTTTACTTTAGAAATTGACTATTTCTCTTTTGCTTGTTCAATTTCTTATAATCACCATTACACAAAAACAGATCCTCTTTCATTCTGAGTTCCTCTTTCTTCATAGCCGAAATAGAATCTCTGACTCTCAACAATTCCTCCATTTTAGAAATCATAAACGAATGTATCTTCACATCGTTTTCCGGAAGTTGGGATATTTTTTTCGAGATCTCCATCTTTCTGTCGACTATCGAATGCATAAGAAATTCCGAATTCACATCTTCAGTGACATCGAAGGACTTGTATCGTGTAAAAAGATCATCGATATCATCACACAGTTCCATCTGCACTCTGTAGATCTTATCACAGTCGCCAGTCTTCAAATTGATTTCCGCAATCTCTGCCTCTGATGTCTTCAAAAAGGAGAAGACGAAAAACAATGTCAAGACAATCAAAAACATCATATAAGCAGCAAACTTAACATGCATAAGTACTGCCTCTTTCTCATTTAAAGCTTTCATGACAATATAGTTGAGTAGCCAAGAAGCGGTGCAGCCCCGTCTTCATCTGTCAACAAGAATGCAAGACCATCCTTAGCCACATTGATATTTATATTCAATTCTGTATCGGCAGGCACAAACAAATCCATGATATCCATAAATTTACTATACGCCGAAGTATTCTCAAACATCAGATCCTTATACTGCGGAGGCAACGAATCTATCCGTACATTCATCACAGGGAAACAATCCGTCATTTCTCCTCCTAGCACCGTCGACACTCCTAACTGATTCTCTCCTAACACCCAATCGCACTGATCTGTGTTTAATGTCAAACATTTATACGACAAATCTATACTGACCTCACAATCAAAAAATACCGAGAGAATCTCTGCCATCTGTTCCGGTTTGGTCAAACGATAAGCCTGCGACAACAAAGAGACAGCGAAAAGAGCTTTATCCAACGGCATTCCTTGCAACACTTGCCACACAGATCCAAACAAACGTATGAAATCATCGTGTTTGTCTCTCTTCTCCAGCCTCATCTCGTACAGATTGGCCTCTACAAGCATCCTGTCTATCGACATTTCAAACGGTCTGAAAAAGTACGTCGCGCTCAACGCCACTTGCCTCTCATGTCGGATATAGTCAATGACCGCATCCTTGTCTTTTTTGTCGCTGATATCCATACGTTTGTGAAAAAGGCCTTCAGGCAAAGATTCATACAAATCCCTTTTTCTGGAATATATGGTAAGATACTTTGAGAATCTATCAAAAGAATTTTCCCAGACTATCTTGTCGATATTCTTTCCGCCCTTGGACAATCCCTCTCGAATGATCCTGATCTCTTCCGGATCAAAACCATTTTCGATAAGACACGCAGCGACAAACTCTGCACGGTAATCCGTATATAGTGTATTCTTGCCTGCTATTACGTCGTTAACCGAATCCATGCTCTACCACTACAATAGCCAACTTGATTTCTTTCCCTGGTCAGAGCCGTCTTTCGCTGATGTGACAGAAATGACCATGCTCTCTTTGCGTTGACCGACATACTCAAGTTCACTCAGTTTGACCAACAGTTCCGCCAATGTCTTCAGCATAATATTGATTGACGACATCGAAACATCTATTCTGTTCTGATGAAACACACCGGAAGCGACATTATCCAATATAGACTCAAAAGCAGACGGTGTGATGCCGTTCCACTCGTGGAAATATTTAAGCAGATCATCCTTTCCCGACTTAGACATGAACAAGAAGCTGAGCGACGCGGAATTCGCCATTCCACCAAACAATTCAGCAATCTGATATGGTGACAATGACAATCCGCAATTATGCCATTTGTAATCTATGTCTGCGACAGATCTCTGCAGTTCCTTGCAGAAGATCATACTGTTTTCCAAGCATTCCGACTTGTTGGCATTTGAAGAGTATGCTTTGCTGAAAATGATGGCCAAGGCATTCCGCACCGTCGCCATATATTGTGTGAAGATATCGAAGCATCGTCTCAATTTTATGTTGGAAGACATTGATAATGATGGCGCAAGATAACCCTCATCAATAACAAGCTCACCATTCTTCTTTTTCAACAGTCCTACCACAACATCAAAAGGACCGTATTCGTTTACTATCTCCTTTTCCCTTTCTATTATAGACAACTTATATCCAGGATCCACAAACGGATAGCGTGGAGGTGTCTCCTGCATATTTGGCTCTCCACAAGGACGTCTCTCAAATGGAGACACAGACAACACTATATCCCAACCTTGTTCAACCGTATCTATCTCTGAACTGCACTCACAAACAACAGGTTGGGCTGGTGTAATGTCTATCAAATATCCGCCTTTGGTGATTCCATGATATGAACTCAAGACCAAACGTGTTCCATCACCCTTGCCATTCAAATAAAGGTTCTTCTGCTCCCCATTCTCATCAAACTTTTCCATTGGAAGCATACCGTATGCATACTTGTTCTGTAGAGCCTCCGTATTTTTCATCAGGCGCTCCATCAGATAATTCTCGGTTGCAATGAAATGAGATGATGACACGCTCATACCTTGCATCCAATTGACAGGCTTAAAAACAATATTCATAATTTCAATCTCTTCTTTTTCACTTTAATTTTTTTCACTTCACATTTTTCACTCTTCTCGCAACAATCATACAGTTGCGTGTCAAGCCGTTAGACTCAAACGTCAAGTCAGGATCCAAATATAGTCTTGATTTCAAGATAGATCTCTCGGTGTAAAAAATCCAGCCATAAGATCCCTCTTTGTCAAACAACTCGACCTGATTATCCAAATGCTGCTTATTATAATCGTTTATAATCATTCCGAACCACTCACCCAACACGAATGTCTTCAGAGCCTTACTGTTTACTATCACCTCATTCTCGTCGCCTACATACTTCGAGACATTAATTCCCACTACCATCACTCTGCTGATATCCAATTCTGCGTGTGGAGGCTCGAATGTCTCACTCTCACTGTATACCTTTATCTTATATATCTCAGCCGGAATGTTGAGATAACATTGATATGTAATCACAAAAAGCGGATAAAACAAAAGTGGCAGCAGACATGTACCTGCCCAAAATCCGTATTGTAACTCATTTGTGAAATTGAACAAAATCGCAAATAAAGCCCACGACAAAAAGAATTGCAACCCGACCACAAAAATCACTCCGTTCGTTTTCAATTGCGGAATGAAATGCTGCAATATCCTCTGGTTGGCAAATCCTAGCAGCAAAAACAAAAACTGGATAAACAGGTATACATACGGCATAAATTCCATGCCGAAAAGTCCGCATAATCCAAACAACGAATAAAGCAGACTTGTTGACAACACCGTGATCACCGCCTTTTTATCTGACAGCAATTTGTTCTTTTTCGCAATAACCACAGACAATAATCCTAAAATAAGGACTATCACCGGGAACAATAAATAATTTATAAAAAATTTACCTACTTCTAAACTCATGTTATTTTATCTGCAAAACACTCGATAATTAAACGTCATCGGAGATTGTCCGACCAATTTCTCTCGTATATCGTTAGACAAACGTATTTTTTGACTCTCAGTCATTTCATTGTTTTTAAGTATCAAAAATACATCTATCGTTCTCTGCAACCCGCATCCCGAATCGGAACCCATACTGATGCCTTTTCTGATCTCCACATCTGAAATATCCTCACAACACTCTGAAAAGCAAAAGTTCCTGATATCATTATTTGTCACCACTCTGTTCCTACTTCCAAGGATATACTTGAATTTTGCGATTCGCTCCCTTTCCAATGGAGGATTCGCGCCATTGACACTGGTTGTAAGAAAAATAGGATGCTCATATTCTCCATACGAATCCCCAGTAGGATTGAGAGCCTGTCCTATCCTCATCCCATTGGCAAGTGGCCCATAAGATGTCCAATATTTCAGATAGAAATACGACGTCGGCTTCTCAGGCTCCACAAAAAGATAGTATGGTATATCTGTACGTCCCGCATCGTTCTGAGTCCTTCTGTCGATTTTACGCAAAAGCTGCTCAATAAGGTTCACGCTCTCTACTCCACTTCCGTTCTCCGGGATTGAGAATCGGCTCAACTCCTCTTCCATCATGCCCTGCAGGCGAATCAGGAATTCACGTGCGTCTCTCTTGTCAAACGACTCACACCCTCCTTGACGCAATGTGTAACACATATCCGTCCTTTCATCCTTATATCCATTCGATCTGTTGTAGACGTTGCCATATTCATCCTCCACCTCCACAACATCAAAGAATGATTCATACTCTCCAACAGGAAGCGGAAGCACACCGAAATCTTTTTTCACAAGGCTGTTCAATTTGTGCATCTCCTTGTTTACCACTGGGAAAGTGTTGATTGACACCTGTATATCAGACAACACAGATGTTGTAAACTGCGGTGGCAGATCGATCTCCAACCAGATCAGATCTTTGTTTAAAACAACTGAGTATTCTTCCGCATCATGATGCATATCAAATCCAGATGGCACTTTTGTGAAATCCTGAGCTGTCACTGCCAATGGGCCGTCTATCGTGACATAGCTCATCTTATAGTAGTCGACAATTCTGTCATTCAAACTCTGGTCATTTCCCAATCCGTCGAAAAAGCGCTGCAGATGAGCCTGCTGTCTCTTACCCTCAGTATATAAACCTCGGTTGACCCGCACTTCCTCTCCTTTCCAACGCCATACAGCTGACGACAAAAAGTGAAGGTAATCATTCCGTCTATCTATATTAGGAAAATCAAAATATATCGACAACGAGTTCAGATCTATATCTTTTGTTCCAAACTCCAGACCGACGAATACCTTGTTGACATTCTCCGGAACAGTCTGTTTTTTCAGCAAAAGTCTCTTATTTTGATCAGGAAGGACTTCATACACACTATTTTCCGCAATAATCATACGGACATCTCCGTTTCGCAACTTAGTTTCGCATACTGGATAGAACGAAAAATTCCTGCCATCACGTCGTCCTTGGGCTATTGCGACGGTGGAAAAGCCATCATACAGACTTGTCTTCAGTTCCCCGGACATGATCTCGGTATGTACCACAGCATGAGACGGACGCACTACTGTCACAACCTCAGGAAGCAAGACCTCGCTAAGACGTTTCATCGCGCGGACCTCAATATCTGCGATTTCATCGGATATATTATGAAGCTGCATTGCCAACGACTCTATAAGAAGTCTCACCAGCGGATCCAGATTCTCAACCTTCCTGATGTTCCAATAGTCTAATGCCGTACGAATCATACGGTCTTTGATTTCTTCTTTACTTTCTCTGTTATAACCCATACTCTAATCCTTTGACAAAGGTCCTAAAAACAACGTATAATAAAGTTTGCATCGCTCGCCAGTGGAATTGAGAGTGGCATTGATAAAAATCTCCACCTTTTTTCTCACACTGACGTTGCGAGACATCGCATTCTCCTTGAGAACATCTCCTACTTCAAGGTGATATTCACAATTACTTATTCGTTTTTCATATTTTGAGATCGAACGCGACAAACATTCCGTGAAACGAGTCTTCCAAGTATCAAGGGATACGATTCTCTCGAAATCCATTTCCCAAATTTTTGTGCCGTATTCCTCGTCAAAACTATGCTCCCCTGGATACGTTCCGATCAGCATCTCTATATGTTGATCTACAGACTCCAACTCCGTACATACGCTTGCATATCCACGAGTCTCATCCAATACTGAAGCGAAATCAAAGGGAATTTTGTAGTAACATTCTTCCATTTCCTAGAATTTACTGACATAAAAAACCTCTACAAAAATAAATAACTCAGCAAATATAGCAATACTTTTTGATGTAAATATTTTAACAAAGATGAAAAAGTACATTATATCCAGACAAAGAAATGTACTTTCAACAATGAGAAATTCAAGAACTGTACTGTTGTCATAATCATATATATTTTAATAAAACAAATTCCCTGCACATTCTAAACATAATCATCAAGCCCCACAGGTTTCACATCGCAAAAATACAAACATATTTTTTATTTCCGCAAATTTTACGACACAAAAATTCACAATCCAACAAAAAAAATAATTTTTGTTTACGACGCGAATATCCTCAAACTGACTGTCTTAGTTAATGAAAATAAGATCTACAAAATAATACTCCACATGCTTGGCGATGTTTCCGTCTGCATCAGCGACGTAAGAGCTGATCCAAGATGGTCTGGATGATAGAAGAAGAATACTTTTTCCGCCTGCCATCTCCACTCTTCTCGGATCTGCACCAAATCCATCCACATTGCCTAATTTCGATGCGATTCTTTGCGAAGCTGCATAGATATGCTTTGTATAGGCTCCACCATTCGACAGTACAAAGTATGGGCTGACATAGGCTGTGAACTTGCAAATATTGTCGTTTCCAACGACTTTTTTGCCGTTCACATGAACCATCTCGCTCACTGGTCAACTTCACTGTTCTTTCTCCAGAAGCGTCATAGGAATAGCAAGACACGCTTCCGTTGTTGTTGACGGCTAGTAGGCGGTTCTCCTCATCCCATAGGAAGGATTTTTTCTCGCTCGCCTTACAGGCTCGCTGAAAAAAAAAGGAATAAAGGTGATATCCTTGGAGATTTCAATTCTTTAGGCGACCAAATGTATAACAAACAAAATAAGCACTATAAATCTGAAATCATTTTTTTATGCTCTCACATAAACATATTGTCATTGTCTATGAAAATAAATATTTCACATATGCATCAAAAGCCAAATTTCTAACTGTATTTTTATTTAAAAAATAATTTTGTTTTCTTATTACAGTTTCAGCTGCCTTAAACCAATCAAATGGCACGCCATCTAATTCTTTATCAGGTTGAAAACCTAAATTATCACAAAACTCTTTTTTTATTGCTTTATCCAACGTCTCTTGAGAAAGATTCTCCAACAATTTGACATCTTTACTTAGATTTATTCTATTTATTAAATCTGTGTTAGAAGAAAATCTTTTATATGTCAATTTCACAATTTCAACAAAGGATGTTACATCCATTTCATTAAAACCATCAAACCAGATATCTCTTGCGTTTAGATTTTCACTCTTTGAAAAATTAGCAAATTCATCAACACTTAAAATAAAGCCTGGCCTTGTGTACGAATCCTTTGGTATATCCCCCCATATTGCACCAACTAAGATAATCGGAGACAAATAATAAGAACATGTAAACATAGAATCATAATACCTATGAATATCAAGGGATAAAGTCAAAAAAAGATTGTCTTCTACCTTCATTATAAAATTGGCTTGACACTCTGGTCTTGTGTCTTGCACATATCTAAAACCTAGAGATTCCAATTTTTGTTTTAGAACAAGAATCAATTTCTTTTTTGTTAATTTCATTTCTATATTATTAATTTTTGGAACCAATATAAGTCGGAGATCCAGATCTTTAGGATCATAATATCTAATTTCTGTCTTAAATCCATGATCCTGCATTAGTTTTTCTCTTTTTTAGAGCAGATTTTACACCTGATGGGGTTTTGTGGTTTGATGATAACAACTGTTCCTTCAAGAAGCACAGCATCTTTTCTAACCGTATTTCCTCCTCCAAGATTAATTATTACCTCTGTCATAGCATTCTTTGTTTCAACCAATTCAGATTCAAACTGTCTATGAGCTTCTTGTCAGATCTCTTTTGATTTTCCAACAGTAGGATTATCAACACCTTTTAAAACATTCTTTGCAGCACTTTTATTTGTATCCCTTACTGTTGCTCCCGCAGCTGACTTTGTGGCATTTTTAGCAGTAGATCTTAAAAGATACTTAACACCATTCTTTATAACACCTTTTGCCAAAGAACCAGAACACATAGTAAAGATATCAACGTCTAAGAATACGATACCAGAAGCAACCGACAAACCATTTCCATCCCTAAATCCTTGATAAACATCACGACCACTATCAACAACAGGTACAAAATCAACAATATCGTTTCCATCTGGATCCTTCAATCTTACTGGTTCACCCATACAGTACGCATATGGAGAGATTCCCATATACTTCTCTCACATAGGATCCACACTCAACCATATTGCACCTGTAGGATCCAAATATCTTGCTTCGTAGTAGTACAAACCTGTCTCGTTGTCCAACTCTTTAGCATTGAACAAGAAATTAGTAGAGAATTGGGAATTACGCTCTTCCACGAATACCTCGCCGTATGGAATGTATTCAATGTGCTGGGCGATGTTTCCATCTGCATCAGCGACGTAGGAAGTAGAACAAGCCCCCTAGCCCCCTGAAGGGGGAACTGGTTCACCACTTTTATAGAGACGTTCCAGTAATGTATTCTCAAATCGGAACACTGTCAAAAGATCGCTTGTCGTATTTTTTGATTCGACGGTGTAAAATTAATGATTTTAAATAATTTAAATCTCTTCATTTCTTTCTTTTCTCGCTCGCCTTTCGGCTCGCTCGAAGGTGAGAGGGCAAGGGCGTTCCGCCCTTTGCAATTCCTCATTTCCTGAACTATGCCATCTGGGATTACCAGAATTTATAAAGATCGCTTTTCAAATCATCGATTTGATTTATACAAAGATAATTCTTTTTATGGAATCATCTTCATTTATCATTTTCTTTTCCGCTCGCCCTTACGGGCTTGCGAAAGGGGTGATAAAATTAACAACACATTCTTTTAGAATGTAAAATCAAAACAATATCGTTCCTTCATGCCGACACTTTTTAAGTTTCCTTCTTAAACCAGACAATTCAAAAATGCGGAATCTTTCCATAGGTACAGTATCTACAGGATTAGCGGTTATCAATTTTTTCCTTGAATCTATATATACATAATCAGAATTCAAAATATAAGAATGGAAATACACTATTTTCTTAGCAGTATCACACACCCCCCAAAAACAGCGTTCATCACATTGGTTTCGAATGTTCATTGTGTCACATTCCATTTTGTATAACCTCACCTCACCTCCATAATCCACTAACCAAGTCACCTTACCAGCTATATAAAAATCTGTCAAGTCCATATAATTCTTAATTTCTTCATGTGTCGATCTATGTTCATAAAAATGATATAAACACCACATGCCTATAGGCATAGCGATCGCAATACTCATATATTTTAACACCGTTTTATTCATATATCAAAAAAACATATATCTTCTTGAATTAAGTTTATTAATCCAGCAAATTACATTTTAGAAACTTCTTTCAAATGGAAAATCAAATATGGAGCAAAGAAAAAATTATAATAATTTGCAGCACTTCATCCTAAAATAGGAATGGCTGTAGTCCAACCCAAGACACAATCTCCAAAACTTTTGGGTTTTCCAACGCTACTCCTATTCAGAAATTTACAGCTACCTGAACCTATTGTTCCATATAATCCAAAACTGTTTTCGCTTCCTGGAGTACTCAGTGATACAGAATTTGTACACTCAAAAGACCATACTGTCCAATCACTACCTTTAGCAGAACTTATTCCACCCGATTTGTCACGACCAAACATAGTGCCAGGAATTCCTATAGATTTCTCTCCTGTCACTCTAATATAATCATAATTTCCATCAAATTTTGAGTGATCTTTGTTTTGTGTAGTATTGTATGCTATAAAGAAAGAAACAGTGGAGCCAATATCTCCTGACAAATCCGGAGAAGTTATGCATACTCCCCCCCCAGCTTCTGCTCCAACATATAGATAAGGGTAACCAGCATCTGGTCCACCAAGAAAGACTACAAATCCTGCAGTTACTGAAGTTTCTCCTGCAACTCCAACATAGTATGATGCATCCCCATCTACGTCTACCGTAACCTCAAAGCCAAATGCCATATATTCACGATCAGGCCCATTGTCAATCAATTGCATAATATCATCAATATGAGGTTCAACTACAGAAAGAATTTCATTAGGCAACGCACTAAAAATGTCTGCAACTTCATTCTCCCTTCCATCCGGATCCACCATAGTAATAGGATTGCCATGGCAGTAGTTATAAGGAGTAGCGTCAATATTCTTCTCCCACATCGGATCCACACTCAACCACATTCCCCCCGTAGGATCAAGATATCTTGCTCCATAGTAGTACAAACCGGTCTCGTTGTCGAGTTCCTTGGCATTGAACAGGTAGTTTGTTGAGAATGAATTGTTTATCTCTTCCACGAAGACTTCGCCATACGGGATATACTCCACATGCTGGGCGATGTTTCCGTCTGCATCAGTGACGTAAGAAGTTGAACAAGCCCCCTAGCCCCCTGAAGGGGGAACTGGTTCGCCACTTTTATAGAGGCGTTCCAGTAATGTATTCTCAAATCGGAACACTGTCAAAAGATCGCTTGTCGTATTTTTTGTATCGACGGTGTAAATTTAATGATTTTAAATAATTTACATCTCTTACATTCTTTCTTTTCTCGCTCGCCTTTCGGCTCGCTCGAAGGTGAGGGGGCAAGGGCGTTCCGCCCTTGGAAATCCTAACAAAAGCGAGCCCTCACTTTAAGAATTTCTTTACTTCATTTCTATCATAAACACAAGGCTTAATAAATGTGCCAGTCGTATCAATCACTCCACATTTGCCTGTTTTTTCATCAATTATAATCGTTTTTCCTGATTTATAGAAACTACATTCTACTGTTTGAGTTCCATGCAATATAGTTTTTTTTGTTCTCAGAAAATACCAAAAATAATTTTTGCCTTTTTGTATTTGCAATATTCCATAACCACAATTAAAAATCTCAACTCGGTCAAAAGGGATAACTATATCACCATCTTCATCTATAACCCCTTCCTTATGTCTTTTCTTAAATATATAAAATTCTTTTTTTAAGATTGTGTCATAAAAAGAATAAGGAGAATGAGGATATTTAAATTTTACAACTTCTTCTCCCAATTTGTTTACGACGCCCCATTTATTATTTATTGATGCCCCAACAGTATTCATACCTTGACTAAAAGGATATGCATAAGTATATTTAAACTCTGTAATGACATTTAAATTAGTATCAACCAAAGCAAACAAACCAGTTCTTGCATTTATTAGCCAATCCACCTCTGAATCACTCCAATCACTTCCCAATTTGTACCAAACAGTATCCCCATTTGAGATAAAAAAACTGTCATAATAAGAATTCTCTTTCGTCAATTGCTCTCCGAATACAAACATACATATATGGGAAAGCAATAAAAATATTACAATTGTCCTTTCTTTCATTTTTCAAACATATATCGTTTTGAATACTCAGTTGCTGGATTAACAGAAACTGGTGCCCAAGGATTTGCCCCCTGCGAATGATAAAATCCAAATATATTTTTTATATTAGAGTCATTAGTACGCAACTCCTTTCGAATCCAGTTCTATTATCCCAATAATAAACTTTTCCTCTTTTACCTCTACGTCCTCGGAAAGAAATACCAGTTACCACAACAGTATGGGCTCCCTTTTTCCATTCTCCTTGTTCATAATAAGGTTCTTCATAAGTCATAGCATAGACCATGCCTTCTTCTTTCATTTTTTTCATCTTCGAAAAAGCTACTTTTTTTCAATTTGATTCATACCTACAAAA
Source organism: Bacteroidales bacterium (assembly GCA_015061115.1). Lineage (GTDB taxonomy): Bacteria > Bacteroidota > Bacteroidia > Bacteroidales > Paludibacteraceae > UBA1723. The sequence continues at coordinate 106,964 of SUXE01000002.1, forward strand.
TCAGTTAACCCTTCAAAAGATTCAAAATATTTATCAAGTTCCTGTAATGGATTCTAAAATCGGAGCACTGTCAAAAGATCGCTTGTCGTATTTTTTGAATCGACGGTGTAAAAGTAATGATTTTAAATAATTTACATCTCTTACATTCTTTCTTTTCCGCTCGTGCTTACGCACTCGCGGAGGGGTGAGGGGGCAAGGGCGTTCCGCCCTTTGCAATTCCTCATCACATCATATATTAACTATTTGAGGAAATCAAGCAAAAGGCTTCTTAAAACTCCGTATTTAAGTAATTACCTTTTAATCCTTTTCTTCTTAAAAACTCAACTGCATCATAAGGTTGGAAACTTCCTGTAACACAATATTTATACTCTAATCTATTTGTTTCGCAGTTATACTTATAACTGATATTATAGGCTTGTATGTCCCTAAAATCTATCACCGAATTTGTTTTTCTCACCATAACTCCTACAAATTGAATATAAATTTGAGCTTGACATTTTTGGCAAAAATCCATCTTATCAACAAAAAAGAATCTTATAATTCCTTCCGGAACAGTATCTAAATAGCTTTGTAATTCCGGGATACCAAAATTTATAATTCTATATCCATGAATAGTTTGCGGTAATTTACGTCGCATATATAAGGCATCTGTCTCAAATATAAGAGTATAATTATATAATGAGTCTTCTCCACTTTCTATATATGCAGACTCAGTACTTTCTACAATATCCTCAACAAAATGAGTCATCGCATCCTCATATATATTATTTGGATAGACAATATGATATTGTGAGAACAATAATAAAATAATTACAAATATTCGTTTCATCGTCCATAAACACTAAATGGTATTGTCGCCTTAACACCTTTATTATTATACAAATATATAGTTTTACTTCTCATACCCCAAATCCTCGTGATTTCCTAATTTGAATTCTCAATGTCCTTAGCAGAAGAAGCATGTTAGCATTTATGTTTTTCTGATTTTGACACTACTCCACTTGGATGAGTATGATTATATCTATGTTCTGTCCATGCTTCTTCATCTTTACTTGCATCACCAACCGGGTCTAAAAGTATCCGCAGTAATAAACCCATTTGACACATGTCTATTACCTATTATTACTTCGTATAGTGGTAGATCTTTGAATCGTTTTTCGATCGGCTCTGCCTGCATATCGCTATACTTCTTGCCTCCTGCCATCTCCACACGTCTTGGGTCTGCTCCAAATCCATCCACATTGCCTAATTTCGATGCGATTCGCTGATTTGCCGCATAGATATGCTTTGTGCAGGCTCCGCCATTAGAGACTAATTTTTATGATTATCAAAAATGCATCGAGTTATTATATAACCTTTATACCTTTCCTGGTTAGGCATCAACAACGGATATTTATTATAATCAAACGAACAGTTTCGTGTTCCTTTATAAATCTCATACAGATCTAAGTATTCACCATTGCTCATTCTTAAACTTATAGTCTTTAATTCTTTGGATATATTGACTTTTTTCCCATATAAATAATCAATATCAGCTTTTATATCTGTACATAAACTCATAATATCGTTCATTACAAATCCATAAATACGATAAAATGTACGTGCAGAATTCGCTGCAAAAACATATGAGCGTGCCACACCATTTACTTTTGCATCCACTTGAAAAAAGGCAAAGTTCTTATAAAATGTTAGCTTAAACTTACCATTTGATTTTATAAAAATTAGTTTCTTTACACTAACTATTTCAACTGTATCAAGGCTATCTAAAAAAGGATCTTGGTCAAAATGAATTATCTTTTCTAACAAATCTTTTGATTGCCAATATTCCTTATCAACTTGATCAGCGTGAGTCTTAAAAGAAAAAAATACAATAAGTATAATTAGAGAAAATATAAATTTCATTTTTTTCCTTGTTTTAAATTTACGTGCCTTTTTTCCCATTCAAGAGCCCGTGTAATGGAAAGACTTGGAGCGTGTTCAGGATGTCTTGAATAGTTTTGACAATTTTTTTTTGTTTTGTTATTTTTTATATAATCAGTAGGGTAGAGAATTGGTTGTTGCGCTCCTCCACGAAGATCTTTCCGTATGGGATATACTCCACATGCTGGGCGATATTGCCGTCAGCATCAGTGACGTAAGATGTTGAGCAAGCCCCCTAGCCCCCTGAAGGGGGAACCGGTTCGCCACTTTTATAGAGACGTTCCTGTAATGGATTTCCAAATCGGAACACTGTCAAAAGATCGCTTGTCGTATTTATGTATCGACGGTGTAAAATTAATGATTTTAAATAATTTACATCTCTTCAATTCTTTCTTTTCTCGCTCGCCTTTCGGCTCGCGGAAGGGAAAGGGGACAAGGGCGTTCCGCCCTTTGCAATTCCTCATTTCCTGAACTCAGCCATCTGGGATTACCAGGTTTTTAAAGATCGCATTTCAAATCAAAGATTTGATTTATGTAAAGATAATTCTTTTATGGAATCATCTTCATTTTTTTTCTTTTCCGCTCGTGCTTACGCACTCGCGGAAGTGAAGGGGACAAGGGGGGCGCCATAGGAAATCCACAATATATTGGCAAATTGAATTAATATACTTTTAAGACCTAACATATTAATGTCTCCCTCAATATGATTTAACATAACATATTTTACCAACCAAATTATCCGGGACAAATCGTCTTAAAGAATCTAACAAATCTTTTGAAGATATATCAAAAGTATCAATACAAAAAATAGAATGACCAGAATCTGTTTCAACAGTAAAAGTAACATTACTCGATGGTCCATTTATAGCTTTCTTTATTTCCAACTGTTTCACTTCTTTCCATTCATATGAAAATGAAATAGAACTTAAAGCATCAACACAAGTAACACCATCAAATGTTATTTTTATAAAACTATCTCTATCTTTACAACGCAAATATACATCTCTTAATTCCCAAACAAAAAATATAGTATTGAGAATAAAAAGAGGAACAAACTTTATAGTCCAAAAAGAAATGGCAAACAAAAATAAGAAAAGAAACACCTCAGTAATTCTCAAACTTTTTTTGGGGACAATTAATTCAACTAAGTTTGAACCGTCAAAATGTTTTTTTGGGGGCATACTAATAAATTTTATTCGTTAATTATTTTATTTATTCCGCTTTGTGTCATATTATTAACCGTTTCTATAACGTCCACAAAATATTTACTATTTGAACGTTCCACTGCATTTTGTGCATTTTTTACATTTGCTGCCTTTTTTAAAAGTTTTAAGGCCAATTGCTTCTTTTGCTTGTTGTTTAGGAGTTATTTTCTGATAATTATCATAATTTTTTCTCTATTGCGAATGATTTCCCTTATTAACAAATTTGTCAGGGACATTAAAGGCTTCCTTATCTCTTACATTCTTTCTTTTCTCGCTCGCCTTTAGGCTCGCTCAAAGGGTGAGGGGGCAAGGGCGTTCCGCCCTTTGCAATTCCTCATTTTCTGAACTCAGTCATCTGGGATTACCAGGTTTCTAAAGATCGCATTTCAAATCAAAGATTTGATTTATGCAAAGATAATTCTTTTATGGAATCATCTTCATTTTTTTATTTTCTTTTCCGCTCGTGCTTACGCACTCGCAATTGGAGAAACAAAAAATATCGACTATTTTTACTAACAAAAAAATTATCACCAATCGAACTTATACTTATAAAGAGTATCACTTTTCAAATATTCGATACGTCTCTTCAAGAAATCTTCCATGACTGAATCCTCTCTACATTTATATTTCAAATATTTCCGTTTTAGAACGAATACATTTCCATCATATATTATCTCAGATGGGACGATTAGATGTTTAGCTGTTTCTTTTATTGATAAAGAATCAAAAGTCATATGAATCCTCATTCTTTTTGATATATATTTACCTCTTCCCATAAAATGAAACATACCACAACGATTTATATAAACAAACTCATTGTTCTTAAACAAATAGAATCCCTTTTGTTTGGATTCATAAAGTCCATCATAAACAGGAGGCATACAAGAAACAAGTAAATTCAAAATAAGAATTAAAAAATATTTTCTCATTACAGATGAAATCTTATGTCATTTTTACCTTTGTCAAGACTTCACATATAAGACAATTTTGACGGTGCGAATATAACATAATTACGGAATCATATCCAAATCTAATCTAGTAATGACAAAATAAACATATTCTCCCACTACTCTTTCATCACTAGTGAATTCTCCATAATCAAATTGGATATCGCCACAGTCAATAACGACAGGATTAACACTTAAAATTCTTCCATAACAGTAATAGGAAGTTCTGTCGTCATCGAAAGGGACAATCTTCATTTCTTTATTTGTATTATAAGAGAAAAAAGTATCAAAAGAGATATCTTCACTTTCTAAGAAAGTCAATTCTAGATCTACAGTTGCTCCTTTCTCAAATCTACATGGATGACAAAATGCCCAAAATGTAGAATCACCTAATTTGAAACAAACATCTGCTTCTTGCCCATCCTGGTCAATCCAATCAATTTCTTTTATCTCTACTTGATAAATCATATTTTATCACCATCTTTAAATCTCTATTCTACTCTTCAATCTTTGTTCCTTACAAACTGAAGCAATCCAAGAACAACAGCTCCATCCGCAGATTTATATTTCTTATACGCTTCAACATCATTGAAATCATAGAAACCTTCTCTTAATGAATATTCATATCTTCCAAATTCATCAAAATGAGAGTCTGGAGCCCAAACGACATGAGTTGATATTGTATCACATATATCAATGATATTATGTATGCTTCTAAGTTCATGCTCCAGCAAATACTTTTTTTTCTTATAAAACCCATATACTAAATTAGGGAAAATTACATTTTCATTAAAAGATTTGCACCAGACAACAAAATCATAAGAGTCATCTATGCAAACAATACTATCGCTATCATACGAAAACCAATGATGACCTTTTTCAACAAAAGCCTCATTAATCTTTATCACACTATCTATATCACAATCAGTATACGGAATAAAGCACCAACTATAAGAGCCAACATAGGCACCATTTCTTTTAGAACTTTCTATTGATGCACTAGGTCCTGTTGACAAAGTTTTCCTGGGCATTTCTATATTACATCCCATACAACAAAGGAAAAATACAATCAGACAAATATTTTTACTTATTTTCTCCTTCATAAAATTCAACTATGTCTAACAAACAGCCTTTTTTTCCATGACAAGAATAGCCTCTTGTTTATATTCCTCTAAATCATCCATTAACCATGATTCCCCTTCTCTTACCATATGAAATGATATTGAAACATAAGAATCATCGATACTCATTATTATCTTAAAATCGTGATGATCTGGTAATAAACATGATAATTTGTGACAAAAAGAAATAGCTTTTTTTAATGTAAGTTTATCACTTTTACATCTGTCAAAGACCACTTTATTGTTAGATGCCTCATTTCCTGTTAGATCATCGTAAAAGTATCCAAAATTATCTTCTGAATAACAATAATATATATTACAATTCTTGTAATTCTCTCGAATGCCTTCATTCAAGAAGTATCTTAATTCCTTTGATAATCTACACTCGTTATAAATATTTTCAAACGAAACATCATTTGATCTAGCAAGTTCTAACATTTGCTGATTACATTTATATTTCATCATTCTCCTAAATACTCTTTACCTTTTTTAATTGCTTTTTGAAATTGTGGATCTTCCAACAATTTGTTTATTTCTCTGGGTGCTGGTACATCATATTTACCTGTTTTTGGATCTTTACCAAAAATTTCCCAACCTTATATATATATTTATTATGTTTATGTTTTGGATCTTGAACATGAAGTTGTCCTGGTCTTTGTCTCGGATTAGGTCCACAAACACTTCGCCATACGGTATATACTCCACATGTTGGGCGATGTTGCCGTCGGCATCTGTCACGTAGGAAGTAGAACAAGCCCCCTAGCCCCCTGAAGGGGGAACTAGTTCGCCACTTTTATAGAGACGAATTCTCAAATCGGAACATTGTCAAAAGATCGCTTGTCGTATTTTTTGTATCGACGGTGTAAATTTAATGATTTTAAATAATTTACATCTCTTCAATTCTTTCTTTTCTAGCTCGCCTTACGGCTCGCTCGAAGGGGTGAGGACAAGGGCGTTCCGCCCTTTGCATTCCTCATGACTTGAGTTCAAGCATCCTTAGACAACTTTCCAATGTATAGATTCCACACGATGAGCGATATTTCCCTACGTGGAAGACAACGATACAAATATGATTCTTTTTAGCAAGTTCTATTGCCTAGTTTCAATGACATTTTCTATAAGGCATCAAATTAATCATTTGTTTTTCGTTTATTTTTTATTTCGACAACAAGAGAATCGACATAATCTACAAACTGTTGATCTACAGATGAAATCCTTTCCATCCAATAATCTCCAGCATCACCACTTTTGTATTCGCTCTTTAATAAAATTAAAGAATCATCAAAATAAGTTTCTGATTCTACATTATCTGGAGCACTTCCAATCTCCTCAAGAAACTTATATGCATTGATACTATCATTAGAATCAGACAATTTTATTTTTTCAATTCCTAAATACGTAAAATGTTGACAAAGTCCCTGTGTATTAGGATAACACCAAGTAATGGTCGTATCATTAGAAATCGATAAAAAAAGTTCATAATTGTTGGAATCCTCTTTATATCTATACAAACAATCTTTATTACATATAAATTTTTGTTTCCTTAACGAATTCTTACCATTTTCTTTAATTGAATAAAAAGAAAACTCATTATGTCCTTCTGGAATAAAAACAAATGCATATAAATAAGTTTCACCGTTTTCTCTTTGAAATTTATAATACCTTACAAACTCCTCCAATGGCTCCTGCTTAGCATCATAACATGATGTACATAAAGTACATAATGTGAACAAAAACTTCAATACATTATTCGTTAAATTCAATATGCTATTTTTGCAAACGTCTTTTAAACTTTTCATCATGAGATTTCTTAGCATCATTAAGTTTTTTTGTATCAAACCATTTATTTCCATCCTTCGTTTTGAGTCCTTTTAATTCCTGAAAATATTGGTTCATGCGCTTAGTGTATTTTTCTTGGTTTGTGGCATATCCAATATGATCTTCTTCCTTTTTTTCATTATCCGCATTTTTTCTAGCACTTTTATATGAATCAAAATTGCCTGATAAAAACTCTAAAATTGCCTCTGTATCATGATTATCCATATGTATAAAAAGCTCATGTCCTGTTGTTATGGCAACTCCCTCTTCTTTATTTGGATTACCTTGATTCAATTTAATAACGAAAATAACGCAATTCTCCCCTTTTATGGCTTCGTAGGATCCATTGTTTATATTGGGAGCATCGTATTCATAAATATCTAATATATGATTAGAATATGGACCATCCTCTGTAAAAGTCACATCTCCAATTTTATATCCGGCCTTAGCGTATTTAGACAAAAAGGAATACCCTGATGGCGTACTTGCAAATGCAATCAAATTATTTTCCATTTCCTTACTAATATGACCTTCTGTCATTGGACCATATCCATTATAAGGATCTCCTTCTTGATGATGTATTCTAATGTCCCTTCCATCCGGATCCACCATCACCACCGGATTTCCTGCACAATAATTATACGGGCTCATTCCAGCATACTCCTCCCACATCGGATCCACACTCAACCACATTGCTCCAGTAGGATCAAGATAGCGAGCTCCGTAATAATACAAACCAGTTTCGTTGTCAAGTTCTTTGGCATTGAACAAGAAATTAGTTGAGAATTGGGAATTACGCTCCTCCACGAAGGCCTCACCATAAGGGATATACTCCACATGCTGGGCAATGTTTCCATCGGCATCAGTGACGTAGGATGTTGAACAAGCCCCCTAGCCCCCTGAAGGGGGAACTGGTTCGCCACTTTTATAGAGACGTTCCTGTAATGTATTCTCAAATCGGAGCACTGTCAAAAGATCGCTTGTCGTATTTTTTGTGTCGACGGTGTAAAATTAATGATTTTAAATAATTTACATCTCTTCAATTCTTTCTTTTCCGCTCGCCTTTCGGCTCGCTCGAATGGGACGAGGCAAGGGCGTTCCGCCCTTTGCAATTCCTCAGGTGTACATACAAATACCATCAACAAAATTGATACAGATTTATTATATTGGAAGTGTTGTTTTTGAATCATCAATACATCTTCCATCTTCTGTATACAAACAATAAAGTCTTTTAAGTTCAGACAATAGCATATCCTCAAAAGTTTCCCAATGATACAAAGGTGCGCTATCCGTATTTGAACACAAAAACACACGTCCTGTATTTGTATCCATATACAATTGGGATCCGTCATAGTCATATCCTCCAATAACAAAAAAATTCTGTCTTAGATTCGAAATATTTTCTCTCTCGTATATATTTGGAATATACATGTCAAATGGCAGACGACATTCAATATTTCTATTAAAATCAGGAACATATCCATATAGGGCAAATGTGCCAAACTGAAAAATCAAACCATTTGATATATTCCTTAAAAAATATACATATGATTCCGATAATTTTACAGAAACTTCTTTTTCTATTGATGCTATATCATCAATATTTAATTGCGGAAACAACTCCACAAGCCACCAATCTTCTTTAAGATAATCAGGATGACCTATTAAAGTAGCTCCATTCATAGTCTTTTTTATCCCAAATCGACTATACTTAAATAATAATTCTCTTATTAATTCAAATTTTGTTTTCATTCTGTTGATCTATTAAGTAACTATCCTTCAGTAGGATTTCTAAAATTTCCATTGTGTTGTTGTAAATGCTCTTTTCGTCCTTTGACAAAAGAGATATTGTTAGGATCTTTTGCAAGTTCTGGATGCACTTTAACACTATTGATATGATGTTCTTCATATCCTTTAACTTTACCAGTCTCTAACAACTCTTTCTTTTCTCTTTTATTCCACAATCTTGTTCCTCTACCTGTTTTTTCCACTAAATTCTTTTCCTCTTTCCATGCAGCATTAACAGCATTTCTTCGATCAGATTCGATTTGTTTTTTACTTTCAGGCAGATGTCCCTTCTTATTTGCAAGGTTAGATGCTCCTTGAGCAGCCATATAAAAGCCATGTTCTGTATGTGCTGCTCCTGCTACTACTTTCCCTACTCCAACAACTGCAACGGGAGCTGTAACTCCACCAGAAACACTTGCACCTGTCACGACAACTCCTTGAGCCATCATTCCAGTACCAGTTCCAATTTCTCCCGATCCTATCAACACAGACAAACAGTCTCCTATGATTAATCCGAGATTATAATCAGATGCATCTACTGCTTGTCGTCCCATTCTACCTCTATAGTCACCGACACCAAGCATAATGTTATCATTAATCACTGCAATAGCACCCTTGAAAATATCCATTAACTCCCTTCCATCCGGATCCACCATCTTCACCGGATTTCCTGCACAATAACTGTACGGACTCATTCCAGCATACTTCTCGAATAGAGGGTCTACAGATAGCCACATTGCTCCCGTAGGATCAAGATATCTTGCTCCATAGTAGTACAATCCAGTCTCATTGTCCAACTCTTTGGCATTGAATAGGTAGTTTGTAGAGAATGAATTGTTTCTCTCTTCCACAAACACTTCGCCGTATGGAATATACTCCACATGCTGGGCGATGTTGCCGTCGGCGTCAGTGACGTAAGATGTTGAGCCAAGCCCCCTAGCCCCCTGAAGGGGGAACTGGTTCGCCACTTTTATAGAGGCGTTCCAGTAATGGATTCTAAAATCGGAACACTGTCAAAAGATCGCTTGTCGTATTTTTTGTATCGACGGTGTAAAAGTAATGATTTTAAATAATTTACATCTCTTCAATTCTTTCTTTTCTCGCTCGCCTTTCGGCTCGCTCGAAGGAGAGGGGCAAGGGCGTTCCGCCCTTTGCATTCCTCATTTCATGATTCCAACCTCTGTCTTATTCAGAATCTTAAAGATCGCTTTTCAAATCAAAGATTTGATTTATACAAAGATAATTCTTTTATGGAATCATCTTCATTTTCTTTCCGCTCGCCCTTACGGGCTCGCAGATGAATAAATCTAGATCTTCTTAATCTCTATATAAGGACAAAGCAACCTCACGAAAATCTTTCTAATAAATCTTTTGGCATCGTCTTATTTAAGTGTTCTTTTAATGTTTTAGGTGAAATATCAAAAGAATCAAGGCAAATAGAATAATATTTATCATCTATAGTCTCTATTTCCAAATAAAAAGAAACAGCCCGTGTCATTGATATTTTTTTTACTGAAATTCTTTTCAAATCGTTCCATTTATACAAAACCATATCGTGATGCATTTCTTTGTCGAAAAAAGAGATGTCCTCATTTGTTATTTTTATAAAACTAATTTCATCCATGCATCTCTTTAGAATATCATATAATTGCCAGACAAAAAAAGCAAAAAAAATAACAAAAACAGCAATAGCCTTTAGCGTCCAAAGAGCAGACACAAACAAAAATAAAAGAAAGAAAAAATCAATAATTTTAAATTTCTTTTTTTTAACAATGAAAGTGTTTTTACAGTCAACTGATTCCATTTCGATACGTTATAATAAATTTATTCTAGCTGTTTTTTCACAAAGTCATTTCAGCTGCTATATTAATGCCCTGCTCGGTACCGTCACCAAGAAATCCACCTATAGCACTAGATTCTGCACTAATAGCAACAACAGTTCCTGTACTAAAAGTTGCACCAGCAGCAACAGCACCACAAACAACACCTCCACAAAATGCAGATCCAACTTTACCAACTTTATTTAAAGAGATAGGATCATCCCAATTATCATAAATTGCAAATCCTGCATTAACTGCACCTCCTATACCTGCAGCAATTACAACCAATGGATCGTTTCCATCCGGATCCACCAATTTCACCGGATTTCCTCCACAATAATTGTACGGACTCATTCCAGCATACTTCTCCCACATCGGATCCACACTCAACCACATTGCTCCTGTAGGATCAAGATAGCGAACTCCGTAGTAGTACAGACCTGTCTCGTTGTCAAGTTCCTTGGCATTGAACAGGTAGTTTGTTGAGAATGAATTGTTTCTCTCTTCCACGAAGACTTCTCCGTATGGGATATACTCCACATGCTGGGCGATGTTTCCATCGGCATCAGTCACGTAGGATGTTGAACCAAGCTCCCTAGCCCCCTGAAGGGGGAAACTGGTTCGCCACTTTTATAGAGGCGTTCCAGTAATGTATTCTCAAATCGGAACACTGTCAAAAGATCGCTTGTCGTATTTTTTGTGTCGACGGTGTAAAATTAATGATTTAAAATAATTTACATCACTTCAATTCTTTCTTTTCTCGCTCGTCCTTTCGGCTCGCTCGAAGGGGTGAGGGGGCAAGGGCGTTCCGCCCTTTGCAATTCCTCGTTTCATGAACTCAACTCCGTTCATCAAAGAATTTAAATCGATTGTAGTTATTCTTTTTTTGTTTTTATAGAAGCAACAATACAATTGCAATATTTTATCGTGCATTAGTTTGCCGAACAAGAATCAGGGAGATCATGAGTTTCAAGATAAGCATGTGCTTTATATTTTTCAAAATAAAACTGATCAAAAAGAATCCAATCGTTTGATTCTGGTATGATTTCTACTATAGAATCATTTTGAACAATAAACATATGAGGAAGATTAGGATCAACAATATATTTTGAAAGATCCTCACATTTAGAACTATCAGATCTGTTAAATTTACTCAAATCAATATATTTAGTAGCTAACAAATCATCAAAACCACCATAGTGTATAATGTACTTGTCTTTGTACGGAAAACTTATATTATACCAATTGATATCAAACATTTCAGACAAAAAAACAACGATGAATGTCTTCTCTTTTTCAAACACATAAATATCAATAAATTTAGTGTCCTTTTCAGTTTCAATCAATCTGTCAATTTTTTCCTTAATCAACAATGAATTATAAGGAGAATTTATATCATTTTTTTTTCTATCATTCGAACATGATACACATGTTAAAATAAAAATGATCAATAAATGCAAAGAATATTTCATTACTATAGTTTTTATCGAGTAGGAACGTATGTAGATTTATGTAATCTATTAATCAATTTATATAGAGAAGTTTTATCATCGACACAACCTAAATCTATACTTGGAGTAGCAGGAGTGTATTGATAGAAATGTGATGATTGTCGATGAAATACAAAAAACTTAGGGAATTCAACATCATTATATCGATGTTTAGCTCCAACTGAACTTTTCCTTTTATAAAATGACTTAGCCAATTCTATTATTTAAGTAAAATCATTTTCCTTACCACCTCTAGAAACTCCATTAGAAACTCCATGTTATTCTCCCACATCGGATCCACACTCAACCACATTGCTCCCGTAGGATCCAGATATCTCGCTCCATAGTAGTAAAGACCAGTCTCGTTGTCCAACTCTTTGGCATTGAACAAGAAATTGGTTGAGAAAGAATGGTTTCTTTCTTCCACAAAGACCTCTCCGTATGGAATGTATTCCACATGTTGTGCAATGTTTCCATCGGCATCAGTGACGTAAGATGTTGACCCCCTAGCCCCCTGAAGGGGGAAACTGGTTCGCCACTTTTATAGAGGCGTTCCTGTAATGGATTCTAAAATCGGAACACTGTCAAAAGATCGCTTGTCGTATTTTTTTTATCGACGGTGTAAAATTAATGATTTTAAATAATTTACATCTCTTCAATTCTTTCTTTTCTCGCTCGCCTTACGGCTCGCTCGAAGGTGGTGTGGAACAAGGGCGTTCCGCCCTTTGCAATTTCTCGTTTCCTGAACTATGCTATCTGGAATGCCCAAAGTTTTAAAGATCGCTTTTCAATTTTTTTTGATATTAACATATTCTCCGAGGTGTACGTCACTTTGTTCTACCACTTGTTATCCCCATTCATATACATAAAAATTTATACATACATTAATAACCGCACTGATTTTCCAACATATCTATATAAATATGCAACAGATTCTTTTCTTTTTTATCTCTTAGATGCAACAATTTACTATATATAGGTTCTATCTCATTTGAAAAAGAATTAACCCCAAACCTATAACGTACATAATTTTTTTCTTTTTCAAAAAAATCCTTTGATTGCATATCATTACAATACAACAAAAACATAGCCAACAGAACTTTATATGTATAATCGTAAGAAAGTAAATCTTTTTGTCTAACTCGTTCAGCATAGCGATTCATCAACATTTCAAAAAGATAAAAATCAGAATTATACAGAAGACTTTTTAATGATTCGTTCTCCATAACATCATAAATAATATCATCAAATGCAAAAGCTCCTCCAATCACGGTAACCCTAGAACTATCTTCATTCTCATATAATTCAAGACAAAATGGATCAGAAAATGGAGATGTAAGAAAATCAAACCTTTCATAATTAACATCAAACACTTCATTCATCCAAATACGCATATCCTCTATACATGGAACTATATTAGTCATATAGTCATAATAAACATTATAATTTTCCCGAAAAAAATCATTGTAATGTATGATTTCAGCAAAGCCACTTAAAGCAGACATTTGTTTAGCCATATTAAATGAATCAAAAGACAATAAACCATACTTATCTTGTTGACTATAGCAAAAGTTTTCTCCTGACCATTTATAGAAAAAAAGAACCTTATAAACAGAATCCCTATAAATCGGTGAACCATCAAGTAATCCTGTGTTTTTTATATATGATATTATACTATCATAATTTGAATATAAAATTTTTCTAGTCAATTTAAACAACTCATTATGATATTCATCATATGAATAAAATGGTATTGAATCATTCTCAGGAATATATCGGTGACTATCATATTTTGAATTTTCATCTATCATGTCAAAATATTGAGCTATTGAATAGATCGCATTACAATGTGATATTTCTATTTCTGTATTTCCTTCTCTTAAACAACATACTATTTGTGAATGTTGTTTTTGGGCAACAGAAAACTCGCCTACAAATAATGCAATAAAAATAACTATTAATTTATTTTTCATCTTTCCCATCTATTGTTTATCTTATACTATTTGGCACGACTCTATTGCGATTTGGATTGAAGTAATCAACAAAATGATATCCATCGCGAATTTTATCTTGATAACCACAAGACGCAGCCCTACATGCATCCTTAAATCCTTTCAATGTGTAATTCTGCGTCGCCAACGTTATAGTTCCATTATGATTGTTCTTATAAACAAATTGACATCTTCCTCCTTGAATTCCCGTATATCTAGTGGCATGATGGTATCCTTTTTCTTTTTCGCCCCATAATGCAACACCTCCTGGCCTAATTTTGAAAAAAGCATATTCCGCATCGTTAACTTTAGTAAATTCATCCTCAATAACAATGTTTGCTTCGTGACCATTTAATATTTCCATCTGTCCACCGAGAAGAGAAAGTCCAAAACAATTTGATCTAGCATCATCCGCAATAGAAGCGCCCTGCTCTACAGATCTAATTGGTGCCATTACTAAAAATTCACGACCAGAAATTCTACCTCCTTTACCATCACTCCTACTGTCCGTTCGTGCTATTCCGACTTGATACATGACGCCATTATAAGTACAAGTAGGAGGAAGATTCATATTTACACCATCATCATTAACATTTGAAATTCCAGTTCGATATGACGGTTTCATATCTGCAGAGATAGTCGGATCATTAGGAAGTGGTGGGGGCAAGGGCGTTCCTCCCTTTGCAATTCCTCATCTCATGATTCCAACCTCTGTCTTATTCAGAATATTTATAAAGATCGCTTTTTGATGACTACAAAGATAAGTCACTTCACCATTCTTTTATTTTTGCAACTCTGCCTGAATATGATTCAAATGTTTTTCTAAAATCAATGAAATTATATCTAATCATCAGTTTTTCAACATCATTTTTATCCTTAAAAAATGAATCGTCATAATAGAACTCGCTATCTTCCTTTAGTATATAGACTAAAGTATTCAAAGGTGGTTTATTATCACAACACGAATTACAAGTCACAAAATCAGCCATTATTGGCGTTGCATATATACATATATTCTCTGTTTTTCCATTAGCAAGTTTTACCTTCATATTCATTATTTTTCTTTTGTATTTTAGAATAACAGACAAAAATTCATTCTGTCTTTTCACATAGGACTCCATATACCCGCCCTCCCATGTGCGACCAGAATAAAAAATTTTATCGTTTGCACAAAATGAATATAAAATAGAATCTTCCATTGCTAAATATAATGGAGACATATAAACGACTCTGTCACTTAAACTGTCAGAATCTATAATCCAATGATAATTCTTTATTCCACAATGTTTGTCTATATCAGAAGAAAATGTTATTACAACATATTTCCCTAATTTCGAAGATTCAGAAGATACTGAAATAAATAGCATACACAAAAAACAAAATAACAATAAAAGTCTTTTCATTTTAATCATTTATATTTATCTAAAGCTTTTTCCAAAATATCATCACTCGCCTTTCGACTTGGGGCAAGAGCGTTCCGCCCTTTGCAATTCCTCATATCATAATACCAACTTCTGTATTATTAATAGTCTTAAAAGACCGCTTTTGTTGTCTACAAAGATATATGCCTTTTCATTCCATAGCCGATAATTCATTCTAAATAATCACACAATAACGTAATGACTATGTGCTTTTTTGCATATTTCTCCGCCTTAGAACCTTTTTCTACAACCATTAGGACATCAAGAGGAATAAAATTGGTGCCAAGACAAGTTACAGAAGAAGGGATCTCAATCGTTTTTAACGAAGTACAACCTTCAAACGCCCTATCCAAAATAGATATGCATCCATCAGGAATAACAATGTTTTCTATATTATGACATTTATAAAAGGATTGTATTCCTATACTTTTCAGAGAATTTGAGAAAACCACTGTTTTTATATCATTACGTTCCTGAAAAGCACAACTGGCTACTTCTTGTATACATGATATATTTAGTGTTGAATCTATAACATTTTGGGAGTTGGCACTTATACCAACTCCACAAAATATTAACAAGAACAATATATTTTGAATTATTTCTTTCATTTTGTTTGCTCTTCTTCATTTTCTTTTCCGCCCATGCTTATGCACTCGCATATATGGGTAACAACATTTTCCAACGACATAACCTATGGCTCTTTCTGACGATGGTTTGAGTAATGGATATTTTTGATAATCAAAAGAGCATTCTCTACATCCTTCATACAAATCATATAGGCTGAATGATAACCATACGTCATCTATCATAATATCAAGATCCATCTTTTTTAATTCTTTTTCTAATCTTATTTTTTTTGCATAATTGATAAATACATCTTTTTTGATATCCGTGCATAAACTCATTATGTCATTCATCAAGAATCCTCTAATTCGATAAATCGTTTTTGCCGAATTTATAGCTATTATATAGTCTGATAATATACTATCAGATGTAGAAACTCGCACATAATAAAATTGAAAATGTCCACAAAAACTTTCATCGTATTTGCCTTCTTTATATGCATTCACATCTGATATAGAAATAATATTTACATCTTCTCTTTTATAATTCTGACTCATTTCAAATTGTATGGTTTCCTTTACTTTCTCTGCACAATAATCCACATATCTTTGTCCAATAGTCTCCGTAAAGAAAAACAAAAACATAAACAATAAATAAATATTTTTTTTCATGGTTGATTTGGATTATATGAATTACTAAGTTTTGATGTGATCCTTTGCAAAGTCGCATAACATATATATTCTATTTACGGATACAAAGTCTTTAATTTTTGGTAGCTTAAAATACCTTTTACCCAAAGTGGCCAAAAGCCAAATCTGAATATCTGACTTTTCCGATTTGAATTCGTCATAAATGTACATAAAGAATAAAAAGAAAGAGATGTTGTGCTATCATAACTATCATTTTGAATTTTCATAATAGAATCCTTAGAATTAACAAACACATCACAGATATAACTATAGATAACAGGAACAGAAATCTCTTGCTTTTTATTATAAATCTGGAATTTTTCTTTTTTCTTTTGCGATACGACAATTCCATTATTGGAAGAATCAAATTTTGTCTCATAAATAGAATCCTTTTTTATATCAATCACACTAACATGATATGAGGTGAGTTCAGCATAATCATGCAGCCCTTTGCAATTCCTCGTTTCCTGAACTCAGGCATCTGGATTTTCATTTATAAACCAAATACTTCTCCTATCTCCACGAAAAACAACTTTAATATTATGTTTTCTTAGAATAGAAACGATTTCCTTGGTTTCATAAATATTTTTGCATTGAAAAAATAAATATTTGTTTTTTACAAACGCAAAAGGATAATGTCTTTTTACTTTTATATAAAGATTTTCCGTAGTTTTACCACATTCACATACGACAAAATTCATGTCATTATATTTGTATCTATAATGTCTAAAAAAAGGACGAAGACAATAAAACATGTCTATATGATCTTTTTCAAAACTTAAGTTTTTAACACAAAATAACAACATCAAATATAAGGAAACAATGCTCACAAAAAAAATTTTAGCAAATAGGAAATATTCACCATCACATGCAGCCTTCTTATAAAAGAATATTGGGAAACCAAATGTTAATGCTATTGCATATAAAGTCATTTCATTGGAACATTTGAAACATGTTTGATTTTTGTTATTCTCCATTGTCAAGGAATTAAAGAATTAATAATACTTGCTAAATCAACCACTAAGTCAAATACACCTACTGTTTTATCTACATCCATAGGCTGTTTCTGCTCCGATTTAGCGAGTTTATCTAAAGATCCTGCATTAGGATCTTTTTTCAAAATATTCTTGACATCAAAAATCGCACCAACAGCACTAACAATAATTTTGGCACCTTTAATAAATTCTTTTCATGATTCTGATGAAGCTAAACTTGTTAACCAAGATTCACCATTCCGGTCTGTCGTCATATCATCTCCTGAATTTACAAGTCCACAACCAATAGCCAAAAATTCATACCATGCCGTTGATTCAAATGCAGCAATAACTGGTTCGCCACTTTTATAGAGACGTTCCAGTAATGGATTCTAAAATCGGAACACTGTCAAAAGATCGCTTGTCGTATTTTTTGTATCGACGGTGTAAATTTAATGATTTTAAATAATTTACATCTCTTCAATTCTTTCTTTTCTCGCTCGCCTTTCGGCTCGCTCGAAGGGGATGGGGGCAAGGGCGTTCCGCCCTTTGCAATTCCTCAACTATCCAACAAATGAATTGAAACTAAGAAACTTAGTATATTTTCCGACATCCATGTTCTAGATACTCATACCAAAAAGTACACCTTTTCTTTCTTTTTTTTCGATTATACTTAGTTTTATAACACTCAGGAAATAGATCTTTTTTATAATCTAACCGAACTTCCGGGAACACCTGATAAAGAGTGTCTGTAAAACATAAAAGTCTACTTGAATCTTCAAAAGTTGTACCTTCTGTATAATTATCCAACCGATTATAAATCAAGGTGTCTTTTTTTAATATATATATCTTTCTGCAAGATGAATATTCAAAACAAATATCTTTTCCAGATACCTCTTCTTTGGTTATAAATAATGTATCTTTTCTAAAATAGAAATTGCCAGTTTGTGGAGCAAATTGCTCTACTTTTTCTACACACCAACTATCTTCTGGATAAATACATATTGTTTTATTCAAAACATTAAAAAGTCGCTTGTCCGAATAAACAATTACTGACTCTAAATATTGTCCATACAAAATTGAACTGTTTACAAGGACACTCAAACATAAGATAAATCTACTATTCTCCATAAGCAACACCACGAACATAAGTAACACCATTAACTCTAAATGCAGCTTTATTTTCTCTTGAAAGGTTCTTTAGATAAGTCGGATCAAGAGATTTCAAATCTTTATACGATCTACTATTCTCAGGAAGATTACTATATACCGATCGTACATAAGGAACATGCGAACTAAATCCAGTACTTGCGCCAAGATGATCATTATCATTATATATATCAGAACCTCGCTCATATGCTTTTATTTCATCTTGTTGATCATAAAAAGGATTTCCTTTTTCTCCTGTACTAAACTCACCTGTTTCAAATTGAAACGCATGTAATAACTCATGCGCTATTTTTTTCTTTTGTGCTATAGTAATATCAAACGTACCATCCTGAAAATTAAATCTTGCTCCACTTCTATATTCACCGAGTGGATTTCCCAAATTTCCTTCGAAAATTCTATATTGTTGATCTGAGTTTTCCAACACGTCAATCTCGTACAACACTTGATCATATAAATTTATTCTATCCTCCAACCTGTGGGCCTCTTTTTCCTGATGTCGAGTACGCTTTCCATTTTGGACTCTTTCCTGGATTTTGTGCTGTACTTTTTCTAATGCACTCTGAGCACTTTTCTTTAATTCTTTTACATCAGTTTTATAATCATCAACTAAATTCTGACCTTCTGTAATTTCCCTTCCATCCGGATCCACCAACTTCACTGGATTTCCAGCACAATAATTGTACGGACTCATTCCAGCATACTTCTCCCACATAGGATCCACACTCAACCACATTGCTCCCGTAGGATCCAAGTATCTTGCACCATAGTAGTACAAACCAGTTTCATTGTCAAGTTCCTTGGCATTGAATAGGTAGTTCGTTGAGAATGAATTGTTTCTTTCTTCCACAAACACTTCGCCATATGGGATATACTCCACATGCTGGGCGATGTTGCCATCTGCATCGGTCACGTAGGAAGTTGAGCCAAGATGGTCTGGATGATAGAAGAATACAAGATTCTCTGGTTCTTCTGAGTCCATAGTGGAATCTTTCTCCACTTTCTCCTTTTCTGGAGCAGAGTATGTGAAGCCAAGTTCCTTGTATCTCGCTCCAATATTATCCTTCTGGAAATCAGAAATCTTCTTGCCTCCTGCCTGCTCCACTCTTCTTGGATCAGCTCCAAAACCATCTTCATTACCTAATTTAGAAGCTATTCTTTGCGAAGCTGCGTAAATGTGCTTTGTATAGGCACCTCCATTCGACACTACGAAATATGGACTGACGTATGCAGTAAACTTAGTCACTGCATCGTTTCCGCCAACCTTCTTTCCATTGACATGAACCATTTCTGTCTCGCTTGTCAACTTCACTGTTCTTTCGCCAGCTGCATCATAGAAGTAGCATGACACGCTTCCGTTGTTGATATGATGACGAATCCGCTCGTGCTTACGCACTCGCGGAAGTGGGTGGGACAAGGGCGTTCCGCCCTTTGGAATCCTCGTATTTTGAAACAATCCATCTGTCATGCTATAATCTTGACATCTGCAAAGAGAATTATTTTCCAGTTTGGTATTGCCATTTTTCCCAAGGGTCGTAGACCCTTTATCTCCGACGATAGCCGATTCCATAATGGTTGAGGTCGAAGACCTAAATCATTATGGTGTCGGTTTATTCGATTTTGCGTCGGGAACATTGACTTTCTCGCTCGCCCTTGCGGGCTCGCTCGGAAAAAGCGACTATTAATTCCAGCTACAAGATACAAACATATGTATTTTATATCAAAAAGCCAGAAATTAGATTTTTATCAATAACAATCCATTTGTCACCCTCTTTCTTAAGAAAGAATTCATATTCATAACATCTTCCAATAACATATACTTGTATCATGCAATAAGAAATTGAATCTGAGCATTGATATATATCGCGTATTTTTATAAGAATTATAGATTTTTTATCCAAATCATAATCATCGCACATTTCATTCCACTTTTTGGGTCTACTAGTTTTTCTATACTTTAACCTATATTTAGAATTTTGAACAGAGATAGTATCAATCTTATCGCAACCTAATCTGTCTCTTATATATTCATTCTGTTTACTTAAATTTCCAAGAAAGCCACGATAATGAAATCTCACATAAGTAGGAGGAAACCACATATATATATTGCCAGTTATACTTGTAAAATCTGCAAATGTTTCATCCTTAAATAATTCTTGCTGAATGACAGGGATGATTGAATCATCTCTGCCATAGCTAGAAAAAATAATTAGATTACATAAAATAAATGCCACTATTTTTTTTGACGCCATACATTATTCAATTTATTGGTAACACTTTTTATTGTTTTTCCAATTTTACCGCCATTAAAACCAGCACCGACATAATCAATAAAGTAACCACCTTTCTTAGTAAGTTTTTCTGTAACATTACAACCAAACCCATAAGTTGTGATATCGTTTCCTCTATGACCAGTCCTAGACATTCCATCTTTCTGTTTTCCCAAAGGTTGATCATTTCCATTCGAGTCTTGTTCCATCACTTTGGAACCACCTTTCATAGTCCATTGTCCTGTAATTTGACCATTCGTTCTTTCATCACCATTGTGTATATATTCATGAAGAAATTCCATCGCTGAAAGAAATAACGTCTCTTCATATTTGGTAACTATAGTGCCACCTCTATTTATTGTCTCATTAGAATTTACAGCGGCATATAGTTTCTTTACAATCTGAGAGTTTACCCATATACCATTTGCTGAACCTTCCGTTGCTCCATCACGAAATAATACAGTTGGACCTTGTCCTGGCTTCATATCATTTATTATTTGATCTCGTGAAAGTCCACAAATATCAGAAATAAGAGTTAAGAGTGTTTCGTCATATCCTTTACCATCTTCCGATTTTATTATGTTTTCAAAATTATTCACTAGATTTTTATATAAATCTATTTCTTCTGGAGTCAATGATAAAGAATGATCACAAATGTAAATTCCTTCACCATCTGTTTGTCCAACAGAAAAAGAACCATCAGGGTCAATATATACAATTGGATTTCCCATACAATAATTATATGGAGACATACCCGCAAAATTCTCCCACATAGGATCCACACTCAACCACATTGCTCCTGTAGGATCCAGATATCTTGCTCCGTAGTAGTACAAGCCTGTTTCGTTGTCAAGTTCCTTGGCATTGAACAAGAAATTAGTAGAGAATTGGGAATTACGCTCCTCCACAAAGACCTCTCCGTATGGAATGTATTCCACATGCTGGGCAATGTTTCCATCGACATCAGTGACGTAAGATGTAGATCCAAGATGGTCTGGATGATAGAAGAAGATTAGCTTTTCTTCCTCCTCTGAATCCATTGTGGAATCTTTCTCCACTTTCTCCTTTTCTGGAGCGGAATATGTGAAGCCGAGTTCCTTGTATCTTGCTCCAATATTATCCTTCTGGGAATCAGAGATTTTCAATCCTCCTGCCTGCTCCACACGTCTTGGATCTGCTCCGAAGCCATCTTCATTGCCAAGCTTTGATGCGATTCTTTGGTTTGCCGCATAGATATGCTTTGTGTAAGCTCCACCATTCGACACCACGAAGTATGGGCTGACATAGGCTGTGAACTTGCAAATATTGGCGTTTCCACCGACTTTTTTGCCGTTCACATGCACCATCCCATAGGAAGGATTTTTCTCGCTCGCCTTGCGGGCTCGCTCGAAGGGGTGTGAGGGCAAGGGCGTTCCGCCCTTTGGAATTCCTCTTTTCCTGAACTCAGCCATCTGGGATTACCAGAATTTATAAAGATCGATTTTCAAATCATCGATTTGATTTATACAAAGATAATTCTTTTTATGGAATCATCTTCATTTGTCATTTTCTTTTCCGCTCGCCCTTACGGGCTCGCGGAGCTGGTGGGGGCAAGGGCGTTCCGCCCTTTGCATTCCTCATTTCCATGAACTCAACTTCTGGTATATAGTATTTATAAAGATCGCTTTTCAAATCATAGATTTGATGTTTGCAAAGATAATTATCTTTTGGAAATCATCTTCGCTATGCTTCATTTTCTTTTCCGCTCGTGCTTACGCACTCGCGGATGGGCAAGGGGCAAGGGCGTTCCGCCCTTTGCAATTCCTCGTTTCCTGAACTCAGACATCTGGATTTTCATCTATTAACCAAAAACGTCCCCTATCTCCACGAAAAACAACTTTGATATTATTTTTTTTAAAAATAGAAACAATATCCTTTGTTTCATAATTATTTTTACATTGAAAAAACAAACATTTGTTTTTTACAAATGCCAATGGATAATGTCTTTTTACTTTTATGTATAGAGTTTCATAAGTCCTTCCACATTCACATATAACAATATTAATATCTTCATATTTGTATCTATAATGTCTCCACAAAGGACGAAGGCAATAAAACATGTCTATACATTCTTTTTCAAAACTTAAGGTTTTGACAGAAAACAACGACATCAAATATAATGTAATAATGTTTATAAAAAACAATTTAACAATAAAAAAATATTCACCATTAGTTGCTGCTTCCTTACAAGGTAATATTGACATACCGAATATCAATGCTATTCCACAAAATGTCATTCCTTTAGAACATCGGAAACTTATTCCTTTTTTATTATTATCCATTATTAAAATTGAATTAGAGAATTAATTATACCTCCGATATCATTAATCAAGTCCATAAGATTTGCAGTCCTACCAACCATTCCAGATTGAGCATCAATCAATGGAGCTTTTGTTTTCGGATGCAATTTCGGATTTCCCTTAGTATCTAATATTGATCTCGCATTAGAACCTGCTTTAAAACCAGAGTAAAGGTCATAAACTCCACCAACTATAGCAACTCCAATTTTAACTGTTTTAACTTTATTTTTGTCACTTTCTGATGTAGCTAACCTTGTAAACCCAGATTCCCCATTACGGTCAGTTACCATATCATCAACTGAATTCACAAGTCCCAAACCGGCAATTCCATAATCAGCCAAAGCCGCTAGACCTGTTACGCCTGCTGCAATCGACGTAAGTATCGACGAAACTCCTGTAATAAATGCCGTCATTCCCAATCCGACTGTCATGTCTCTATCTGTAACAATGCCCATATTAGCGTCGTCAGAGGTTCCCTCTGAAAAAAATGCATCCAAAGACATACATACATTAACTAACTCATTGCGACAATTATCTGCAGTACCTTTAAAGACCTTAACATTTCCATCTGTGGTTGTTACTATTGCATCTATAAATCTATCATCATTATATTTTAATATATAACTTCCTCCATATTCATCCACATAAGCTTTAGCATCTTTAATGTGTTCATCATCAACTGGGGAATTTCCATCCGGATCCACCAACTTCACCGGATTTCCCATACAATAATTATACGGGCTCATTCCAGCATACTTCTCCCACATCGGATCCACACTCAACCACATTGCTCCCGTAGGATCAAGATATCTTGCACCGTAGTAGTACAAACCTGTCTCGTTGTCCAACTCTTTGGCATTGAACAGGTAGTTTGTAGAGAATGAATTGTTTCTCTCTTCCACAAACACTTCGCCGTATGGAATGTATTCGATGTGCTGGGCGATGTTTCCGTCTGCATCAGTCACGTAAGATGTTGAGCCAAGATGATCTGGATGATAGAAGAATACAAGATTTTCTGGTTCCTCTGAGTCCATTGTGGAATCTTTCTCCACTTTCTCTTTTTCTGGAGCAGAATATGTGAATCCGAGTTCCTTGTATCTTGCTCCAATATTATCCTTCTGAATGTCAGAGATTTTCTTGCCTCCTGCCATTTCAACACGGCGAGGATCAGCTCCGAAGCCATCTTCATTGCCAAGCTTTGATGCGATTCTTTGGTTTGCCGCATAGATATGCTTTGTGTAAGCTCCACCATTCGACACCACGAAGTATGGGCTGACGTATGCTGTAAACTTAGTCACTGCATCATTTCCACCAACCTTCTTTCCATTAACGTGAACCATTTCTGTCTCGCTTGTCAACTTCACTGTTCTTTCGCCAGCTGCATCATAGAAATAGCATGACACGCTTCCGTTGTTGTTGACGGCAAGTAGGCGGTTCTCCTCATCCCATAGGAAGGATTTTTCTCGCTCGCCTTACGGCTCGCTCGAAGGGGATGGGGGCAAGGGCGTTCCGCCCTTTGCAATTCCTCATCACATGATTCCAACTTCTGTCATATAATGAATTTAAAGATCGCTTTCAAATCATTGATTTGATGTTTACAAAGATAATTATCTTTTGGAAATCATTCTCATTTTCTTCTTTTAGTCCGTCTATTTAATCAGAGTCATCCTTACAAAACTTTAAGAATTCTTCATGTAGGAACGGCATTATCCCCACAATCGTATCTTTCTTAAACAACTTAAAAACAACCTTTTTAGAATTAATAGAACACCATCTCAATGTGATGCTGTTTTCATCTTTATGTATAAAAATTGTATCTCCATCAAGCCGTCCTATTAACTTTTGATCCAATTGCCAAAAAGAAGATTTATCAGAAAAGTTTTCACAAACACTTGTGTCTCCTTTCACATATCCTTTGCAAAAAAGAGTCGAAAGCCCCAGTCGGTATTGAAATAAAAACTTATCATTACACTCAACATATAAACTATTTAAAGTTTCATAAGAATCACATTGAGAATAAGCACTACAAATAGCAAAACTAAAAAGAAACAAAAATAAAGTTTTCATCTCACATCGTAATTAAAATAATCAACAATACGTTTATCTCCACCTGTCTTAAACATTCCATCCTTAAACAAGAGAAAAGCAATATTTGGGTTTGAATCACAGATTTTATAAAAATCGCTCATTTTGGAATTTTTATTCATTTTTATAGGTGCATATCCAGCACCCATATCATATAAGTATTTACCATTAGGATCTACTATATTTGAAATCCATTTTTCATTAACAACACTCATTTTCTGAACACCTGAAAAAGCTAATTCATATTTGTAAGCTTGTATTTCATCATAAACATCTTTCAAAACAGCCTGACCTGTTTGTTTGTGAAATCCTATCTCTCCATTTTGATATTGAGTCACATGCGTTGTTTCATGAACAAAATTTGCAATATCTGTATAATTAATCATCACAACACCAGTCGACATGTCTTTACTTACACTTCCAACCCCACCTTCTAACTTATTTAACTTATACATTTGTGTATCATCATTTTCGATTCTCCTCAAATCTTGTAACTTTGTGTTGAGATATATTTCTCTTTGCTTTAAAGATCTATATTCAGATTTCTTTAATTTACTATTCGCTAAAATAGAACTTATTTCATCTCTTTTCTTTTCAATTTCCGCTACATTTTGATTCCATTCTATTTTAGATTCTTCTTCTACACTTCTTCCATCCGGATCCACCATCACCACTGGATTTCCTGCACAATAATTGTACGGGCTCATTCCAGCATACTTTTCGAATAATGGGTCAGCAGATAACCACATAGCCCCCGTAGGATCCAGATATCTTGCACCGTAGTAGTACAAGCCTGTCTCGTTGTCAAGTTCCTTGGCATTGAACAAGAAATTAGTAGAGAATTGGTTGTTGCGCTCTTCCACGAATACCTCGCCGTATGGAATGTATTCAATGTGCTGGGCAATATTTCCATCAGCGTCTGTGACGTAAGATGTTGAGCCAAGATGATCTGGATGATAGAAGAATACAAGATTCTCTGGCTCTTCTGAGTCCATTGTGGAATCTGGCAACACCTCCTCTTTCTTGGCCTCTTCATAGTCTATTCCAAGGGATTCATAACGGGCTTTGATTGTGGTAGCAAGATTATCAGTTTTCTTCAATCCTCCTGCCTGCTCCACTCTTCTCGGATCAGCTCCGAATCCATCTTCATTGCCTAATTTCGATGCGATTCTTTGGCTTGCCGCATAGATATGCTTTGTGTAGGCTCCACCATTAGAAACTACGAAATATGGGCTGACATAGGCTGTGAATTTGCTGACATTGGCGTTTCCACCGACTTTTTTGCCGTTCACATGCACCATCTCGCTCTCACTTGTCAACTTCACTGTTCTTTCGCCAGCTGCATCATAGAAGTAGCATGATACGCTTCCGTTGTTGTTGACGGCAAGTAGGCGGTTCTCCTCATCCCATAGGAAGGATTTCTTCTCGCTCGCCTTACGGCTAGCTCGAAGGGGATGGGGGCAAGGGCGTTCCGCCCTTTGCATTCCTCTTTTCCTGGACTCAGCTTCTGGATATTCAGAAATTATAAAGATCGCTTTTCAAATCATTGATTTGATGTTTGCAAAGATAATTATCTTTTTGAAATCATCTTAGTCTTTTCCCTTTTCTTTTCCGCTCGTGCTTACGCACTCGCGGAAGTGGGTGGGACAAGGGCGTTCCGCCCTTGAAAATCCTCATTTTCCGATACAACCCATCTGCCTTGCTAAAGCCATAATACATTACCTTAGTGTAGGAATACCCACTCACTACAAGGGTCGTAGACCCTTTATCGCTCGCGACGATAGCCGATTCCATAATGGTTGAGGTCGAAGACCTTAATCATTATGGTGTCGGTTTATTCGATTTTGCGTCGGGAACATTGACTTTCTCGCTCGCCCTTACGGGCTCGCTCGAAGGGGACTGGGGCAAGGGCTTCGCCCTTTGGAATCCACAATATATTAGCAATTTGAATTACATAATATACTAATGTATGCCTTAATATGATTTAATATAACATATTTTTCCAGCCAAATCATCCGGGACGAATCGTTTTAAAGAATCTAGCAAATCTTTTGAAGATATATCAAAATGATCAATACAAAAAATAGAATAGCCAGAATCTGTTTCAACAGTAAAAGTAACATTACTCGACGGTCCATTTATAACTTTCTTTATCACTAACTTTTTCACTTCTTTCCATTCATATGAAAATGAAATAGAACTTAAAGCATTAACACAAGTAACGCCATCAAATGTGATTTTTATAAAACTATCTCTATCTTTACAACGCAAGTATACATCTCTTAATTCCCAAACAAAAAATATAGTATTGAGAATAAAAAGAGGAACAAACCTTATAGTCCAAAAAGAAATAGCGAACAAAAACAAGAGAAGAAAAACCTCAGTAATCCTCAAACTTTTTTTGGGGACAATTAATTCAACTAAGTTCGAACCGTCAAAATAGCTTTTTGTGGGCATACTAATAAATTTTATTCGTTAATTTTTGTATTTATTCCACCTTGTGTCATATTATTAACCGTTTCTATAACGCCCCCAAAATATTTACTATTTGAACGATCCACTGCATTTTGTGCATTTTTAACATTTCTTGCCTTTTCAGAAATTTTAAGGTTTATTGCTTCTTTTGCTTGTTGTTTAGGAGTTTGACTCAAATTCTGATAATTATCATAATTTTCTCTCCATTGTGAATGATTTCCTTTATTAACAAATTTTTAGGAACATTAAAGGCTTCCTTAAATTCAGCTTCCAGTTCTGATTGCGATGGAATTTTTTGTTCTAGAGCTTTACTCAAGTCTTCCGTTGCAGAAGATTTTACTCCATTTACAAATTTAGTCGCGACTCCGTTTACGACTCCTCCAACAGCAATAGATTTAAGTGTTTTAACCCCATCATATTCTTTTTGATTATCAAAGGCTATATTAAGCCCCTGCTCAGTAACATCACCCACAGCTCCCCCTAAAGCGCCAAAGCCTGCACCAGCAACAACTGAACCTTCAAAAAATACACCTCCACATGCAGCAACTGCACCACAAGCTGCACCTCCCAAAAATGCAGATCCAACTTTACCCACCTTACTTAAAGAGAAAGGCTCATCCCAATTATTATAAATTGCAAATCCTGCATTAACTACACCTCCTAACCCAGCAGCAATCACAACCCATGGGGCATTTCCATCCGGATCCAACATCACCACCGGATTATTTAAACAATAATTATAAGGAGTAGCACTAATATTTTTTTCATATAAAGGATCCACACTCAACCACATCGCTCCTGTAGGATCCAAGTATCTCGCACCATAATAGTAGAGACCTGTCTCATTATCTAATTCTTTGGCATTGAACAAGAAATTAGTAGAGAATTGGGAATTACGCTCCTCCACGAAGACTTCACCATAAGGGATATATTCCACATGCTGAGCAATGTTTCCATCGGCATCTGTCAAGCCCCCTAGCCCCCTGAAGGGGGAACTGGTTCGCCACTTTTGTAGAGACACTCCTATAATAGAATCTCAGTTTGGAAAACTATTAAAGATCGCTTGTCGTATTTTTTGAATCGACGGTGTAAAATTAATGATTTTAATTAATTTACATATCTTCCTCCCTTTCTTTTCCGCTCGTGCTTACGCACTCGCGGAAGGAATGTGGGGCAAGGGCGTTCCGCCCTTGGGAAGCCTCTTAATAGAAAACTTTAATCATTTATAATCCTCAAGCAATTGCATAATTTTTACCAAACAAGGATTTTCTATTAAAGGAATAATACAATCCAAAGAAGCTGCACAACCTATCTCTTTAATACTATCGTTTTCAGTTAACAAAAAGGAAAAAGAATCTCCGTCCAATACCAAACATTCAAAAGTGTTGCCATATATTTCTTTCTCGAAAATGCCATAATCAAAATCACATTGAAAAGAGTTTTTTATCTCATTTTTTTTTATGATTTTATTCTTTCTAAATTTATATAGTTTTATACTTTCTTTTGTCTTGGAAAGAGCGACACAATACAATAAACCATATCTTACAAAAAAAACATTATTGTTTTTCTTATATAATCGTTCTATTTTTCTATTTGGATACCAAGAATCAATTTCTACCATAGAAATTTCCCTGGAGAAAGAGATCTCTATAGCAAAAAAGATAAATAAAACAAGTAACGAAAATTTACCATTCATAATAAAGCTATTTTTTATTTGACTTGCTCAATTGTTCAAAAGAGTCATAAGTTATTGTACCCAAAATTCTTTTGCCATTATAAAAAGAAACCTTCTTATCCCTTAGTCCAACAACAATCCAAGATATGTTTGCATTTTTAGTTCCGTACTGACTTGCAAGTATCTTATCTTTTCTCGAAGGGGTTCCATAACCCGCCAAAATTTTATCATCAGAATATGTTTTATCTCTATATTTAACATCACCATGAACATGCCATGCAACAGTCACTTCCATTATATCAACATTACGTTTTTCTCCTTTTATCTTAAACGGTATAATGTTAGAATTTACAAAAAGTTTATCGTCAGCTGTATAACCCGCTTGAGGCATTGGACCTTCTTCCCATTCTAACACCTCTCCATTTTTAGAAGCATGACCTCCATTTTCTCTCGTTGATTCTTTTGTTTGCTCCATTGATTTTTTTATTCCTGCAATAACTTTTTCATCCTGTGGAACTAAAACACTTTCATCATTTGCTAATTTTCCATAATATTTTCCATGTGTCTTCATAGAACTCTTTATATAATCTTTCGTTTTTCCAGCAACCACATAAATATTATTCGTTTCACATTCTTTGTAACCAATTAATTCTGCATTCTCTCCATCACAAGAATAATATTCATCATTTCTTCCATCAGGATCTATCATAGTAACAGGATTTCCATGGCAGTAATTATAAGGATTAGCATCAATATACTTCTCCCACATCGGATCCACACTCAACCACATTGCTCCTGTAGGATCAAGATATCTTGCTCCGTAGTAGTACAAACCTGTTTCATTATCCAACTCTTTGGCATTGAACAAGAAATTAGTTGAGAATTTGGAATTACGCTCTTCAACAAACACCTCTCCATAAGGGATATACTCCACATGCTGGGCGATATTGCCGTCTGCATCTGTCACGTAGGAAGTTGAACCAAGATGGTCTGGATGATAGAAGAAAATCAATTTTTCTTCTGCCTCGGAGTCCATAGAAGAATCTTTCTCGACCTTCTCCTTTTCTGGAGCGGAATACTCATAACCAAGAGCCTTGAATCTCTCGCCTACATTGTCTTTCTGGAAATCAGAAATCTTCTTGCCTCCTGCCATCTCCACTCTTCTTGGGTCTGCTCCAAAACCGTCTATATTGCCTAATTTCGAAGCGATACGTTTCTCGCCACGTAACTTTATATTCTAAATTTTACGGATATAAAGCCTTTAGTTTTTGGTAGTTTAACATACCTTTTACCCAAAATGGCCAAAAACCAAATCTGAATATCTGACTTATTTGACCTGAACTCGTCAGAAATGTACATAAAGAATACAATGAAATAGATGTTGTACTATCAAAACTATGATTTTGAATATTTATAATAGAATCCTTGGAATTAACAAAAACATCGCAAATATAACTATAGATAACATTAACAGAAATCTCTTGCTTTGCATTATAAATCTGGAATTTTTCCTTTTTCTTTTGCGATACAACAATTCTATTATTGAAAGAATCCAATTTTGTCTCATAAATAGAATCCTTTTTTATATCAATCACACAAGCATGATATTTTGGAGAATCAACAAATTCACTCCATAAAACATCTTCAAATATCAAAATCGAATCATATTCAATAAAACAATCTTCTAATACTTCTAAATGTTTTTTTCTTTCTGTCTGAAAAAAATCAATTATTTCTTTTTTATTAAAAACCACATTATTCAAATCCGATAATGATAAAACAGAATCCCCATGAACAATCTTGTCATAAATCTTTTCTTTGTCAGAAGCTGAAGCTCTGACAAAGAAAAACATTGACATCATTAATACAAAAAAAATTCTCATCACTACTATCTATTAAAAAGAAGGTTTGTATTTAGTGGGCATAAAATATCTCCTATCATTAATACGATTATAATTATTATAAAAAGAAGGAGAGTTATCGTTATCCCTATATGCTACTGACCTATAAATACCCGAAGTTAGTGGTTCAATTAATCTTGTGTCAGGGTAGTTATTATCATAGAATTCTCTTAATGGTAACCGTGCTTCTGATCTCATTCTATTTTCCATATGAGTAGCATAAATTTCTGAATTCATAAAGCCACCAAAATCCACTGCTCTTGCCGCACTTCCTCTGCTTTGAAAATCAATAACATGGGACAATTCATGACCTAAAACCAACCACTTAGGAGTAAACAAAGGAAACATTCCACTTAAAGTAGGAACTCTTTGATCATAACAAGAATTCAAATCCAAATAAATGGTAAAAAGATCAGTTGAATTGGTATGAGACCCTTTATAGCCATCAACATTTGCATTAGAATCATATGATTCTATATAACAATTGTGGGTTCTGAAATAATCAACTATTTCCTTTCCTGTTTCTGTTTTATCATTTAGCTGTCTATATTCGTTTCTAAATTTATTAAGGAATGAATTTTCTCCCGGTGTATATTTATTATTGTCCCTATCATCATAATAACCTAAACTACCCATAGGATAAAAAGCATCTTTATCATAATCATACGCATAAAACTCCCCATCTTCATCATTTTTCACAAAAGGTGCATTTCCATCCGGATCCACCATCTTCACCGGATTTCCCATACAATAATTGTACGGGCTCATTCCAGCATACTTCTCCCACATCGGATCCACACTCAGCCACATTGCTCCCGTAGGATCAAGATAGCGAGCTCCATAGTAGTAAAGACCAGTCTCGTTATCTAGTTCTTTGGCATTGAACAGGTAGTTTGTAGAGAATGAATTGTTTCTCTCTTCCACAAACACTTCACCATAAGGGATATATTCCACATGCTGAGCAATGTTTCCATCGGCATCAGTGACGTAAGATGTAGAACCAAGATGATCTGGGTGATAGAAGAATACAAGATTCTCTGGCTCTTCTGAATCCATAGTGGAGTCTTTCTCCACTTTCTCTTTTTCTGGAGCAGAATACTCATAACCAAGAGCCTTGAATCTCTCGCCTACATTGCCTTTCTGGAAATCAGAAATCTTCTTTCCTCCTGCCATCTCCACACGTCTTGGATCTGCTCCGAAGCCATCTTCATTACCAAGCTTCGAAGCTATTCTTTGCGAAGCTGCGTAAATATGTTTCGTGTATGCACCTCCATTCGACACTACGAAATATGGACTGACATAGGCTGTGAATTTTGTCACTGCATCGTTTCCGCCAACCTTCTTTCCATTGACATGAACCATTTCTGTCTCGCTTGTCAGCTTCACTGTACGCTCGCCAGCGGCGTCGTAGAAGTAGCAAGACACGCTTCCGTTGTTGTTCACGGCAAGTAGGCGGTTCTCCTCATCCCATAGGAAGGATTTCAACACGTCTTTCTCTTCTGTCGCTTCCTGCTCTCCTTCTGGATTCTCCTCCTCATTCTTTTTCTTTGCCACAGACACTGAGACCATGTTTCCATTGTCATCAAACTCGTAATCCTGAGTATGGAGATTCTTTAGCAACTCCTGTTCTGGATCAAAATTGTCATTTGGATCCATATTTGTTCTATCCACATTATACTGCTTCGTCTCCACCGAGGCAAGTTGCATCGGATTGTCGTTGCTGTAGTTGTAGTTGAACTCATGGCCTGCTGATAATGTGCCGGCAAACTGCAGATTTGTCTGAGTCATCGTCATCTTCTTGCTCATGATGTTGTAGAGGTTGTCGTAACCCATTTCAAGATGATAATTGGCTGTCTTGCTGCCATCAAACGAGTTGAAGTTGCCTGTCGCTGTTTTCAGTCTGTGCCAGTCGTCATACGTATATGTATGGCTCGTCGTTCCGCCGATTTCCGCATTCAACGCCTTTTCTTTGTCTATGGCATTAACAACGCTCAAAATGTTGTTCACTTTGTCGTATGTATACGTGTTGTTCAAGAAAACTTTTTCTTCCTTGTTGGCAACCGTCATGTTCTTCAATCGGCGTAATCCGTCCTCATACTTATACGTTGTCTCTGTGCCGTTTCCATATCTGATGAAAGATCGCTGCTCGTACTCATCATATTTGATTTCGTCGATATACGTGCAAATATAATTCTTTTGACCAAGAATCTTCTTCAACTGACCTCCTAAATTATAATAATATTTGATTTTTTCGCCGTCAGGATAAATCATTTCCTGGATTCGGTTCCATGAATCGTATTTCCACTCGGTCGTGTATGTCGCCACGTCTACACCTGGAATTATGATGGTTCTGCGGATCTTCTCCACCTCTCCCATCTTGCCGTAGAAGTATTCCTGGGCTCCGCTTCCGTCCTCCACCAAAGCCAATCGTCCGACTCTGTTGTGCTTTGCGTCCACGCCTCCGTAAGTGTATTTCACATTGTTCTTCCACTTGTCGTTGCCGTATATCTGCTCCACCAAGCGGTTGTACTCATACTTGTATGTCACCACGTCTCCCTTGCCTGTCGTCTTCGTCAAGACGTTGCCAAGATTGTCATATGTGAACGTCGTCTTTCCTGCAGAAAGATTATCAACCGACAGTTTGCGGCCTGCCATATCGTAAGTGTACTCAGTGAATTTACCTGCAGGATCTGTGACTTTAAGCAGCTGGCCGATTCCGTCGAAATCGAATTCCGTCGTCGCTGGATCTCCACCGTCTTTATCTTTATGGTGCTTGACTGTCTTCAATGTATGCTCCGTTCCGTCGGTATACGCATCCGCAACCATACCCTCCGCATCGGTGATTGTCGTCTTCAATTTGTCATCATCGATGCTATACTCCATCTTCGTCACATAAGGTGTGCCCTTCTCGTCATAAACCGTTTTTTCATTAGGTCTATCGAACGCATCATACGTTGTCAAATCAAGTTTAAGATCGCTGAATTTACATGTCAAATTCTCCATTTCGCTCTTCAAGCAAGTTGTTGGAGCATAATGAGATAGTTCACGACCCAAAGCGTCAAACGTCGTTTTTCCACTGACAATCATGAATTTATCGTCGCCATCTATCTCCGCACTCTTACGTGCCTGCAACTCGCGTCCGAATCCGTCCACAATATTGACTGTGATCATCGCCTGATCCTCATGCTGAGGGTCATAATGATAAGTCTTTGCCATACGGATCTTGTCTCCGCTGAAATACTCATATTTGATTGTGT
This sequence comes from Bacteroidales bacterium, assembly GCA_015061115.1. Classification (GTDB taxonomy): domain Bacteria; phylum Bacteroidota; class Bacteroidia; order Bacteroidales; family Paludibacteraceae; genus UBA1723. The sequence continues at coordinate 141,881 of SUXE01000002.1, forward strand.
AAGGAGCTCCAGAGCTCAACTCATTAGGTGCGATCACCTTCGTCACACGTCCAAGATCATCGATCTCATACTCTGTGATGAAACCGTTCATATCCTTGACACTCAATGGAATACCATAGCGGTAGTCGTAGTTGAATATGTCGCTCCTGTAGCCGAAGCCGTCAGTCACACGGATAGGATACATCCTGTGCTTCTTGTCGTACTCATAAGTGTACGTCATGCGTTTATTCATAAGGTTGCCTCCCGTCGCCTGAGGCATAATCTTCTCTATGATATTACCTAGAGTATCATACTTGAATTCAACCTCAGCAGTCTCTCCTCCCAAATACTGGGTCATCTTGGTCATTGAAGTTGGGTTGTAGCCCGACTCTTTGTTATTATCCAACATATCGTATTCAGCAGAGACGTGACGCATTGTTTGGTCGCCAGACTTGACCACCACATCTATAGGCAATCCGAACACTCCAGTCTCCTCATCATAATCCTTATACTGAATTGTTGTCGTATAGCTTGCATTAGTGATGCCGTCTGTATATTTGTATTCTGTCAGATTGCCAAAATCGCCATACGTGTTCTCAATAATATTTGTTGTGACATTATCGTCTTTGATTTCATTCTCTCCACTCTCACCATTTTCATTACCCTCATCATTCTTTGGCTCAAATCTCATCGTCGTAGATTTGACAGGGGCGACGAAGATGCGAGATGCCTCATCATCCAGAGTTGTGGCAGCCACATCTCTTTCATTAGTAATGTTTCCTTTACCAGAAACATCATACATCTTCAATTTAGAGGTCTCCTTGCTGAAGAAATGCATCTGATCTGCATCACAGACATAAGAGCCGATAGCTGTTCCAGAAGTGTAGTAGTTGGTAGTATCATAATTCTGCACAATCTGGCTCTCTACAACCGAATTTCCTTCCTCGTTGACGTTCATTCTCTTTGTTCTGACCTCCGCGAATCCGTAGAAATCACGCTCACGTCTGTCTCGCTTACCGCCAGAATAGTCGAACTCAGTGACAACAGAAGGACAGTCAGCCTTGTCTCTCTGGGTATCTGTCACCGTCAACTTAGACATCACCCACTTACCTCCAGGATGCTGCTGAGTAGGAGTGGAATGTATGTATTCCAACTCATATCTACCACCGAACGGAGTGGTTACGGATTTAAGCTTGTTAGTCGCGCCGATATTGGAAAGGCGAACCTTCAAATCATCGATTTTCTCAGACTCCAAAACATCAGGGAATCCATCACCATTAAAATCACCAAACGCACGATCAGTTGTCGAATAAGATCCAGAAGCGGCACCTCCTCCAGAAGCAACGATTTTTACAAACACGGCTGGGAATCCAATTGTAGCGTCGCCATTGATGGATGCCGAATTCGCTGAACTAGTTCCTAAAACGAATTCCTCCTTGTGTTCAGTTTCTATAGGTGCCTGTTCAAACCCATTTCCTGTATTTATATAGACTCTCGAACCTTTTGGATTTACATCACCAATCAAATCACCAAGCTGAGGTATTTTAGTCAGAAGATTAATAGGGAAACTGGTATTTGAAGGTGCAGCCAATATTCCAGAAACAACCAAATCAGGAAGTCCATCACCATTTATATCTCTCAAATCACACAATGTGCTGGTAGACGTAGACGATCCAGACAATCCTCCACTAATACTTCCCGCACAATAAGTATGTCCAGTAGCAAGATTTGAGATTTTTTCCATAAACGAGCCTGATCCACCTTTATTTCTTGAAAGAGAGAAACTCTTTCTGATGTTTATATCTTTCTTGTTTTCTTCACTAAATATATTCTTATTAACCAAAGATATTTTATCGCTAAAACCATAACCGATATTATAAGAAACTGACATTTCGTCGTCTGACATGCTCACTTTATCAAGCAAACCGTCTCCGTTCATATCAACCATGGCATATTTATTTTTTTCTCGTCCTATTCTACCACCAAAAGAAACGGATGCCTCAACAGATGCTTCTCTTGCAATCGATTGATTATTAATAAATCCTGGGCCAGCTGTTTTAGAATCACAAGGGAAAGTGTGTACAGCAAATCCCTTGCCCACACCCAAACCTTGAGATTGTGATTGATCAAGCAGTTCGTTTGAACTTATGGTAAGATCACTTAGTCCTCCCAATGGATTAGTATACTTCACTGTACCGTTCTCAATAATATCCGGATATCCGTCACCATTCATATCTACAAATCCATTCTTTGAGCCTCCTTCTCCGTCAAAATCAATTGAACAAGAATAACCGAATGCTCCAACATTTCCTCCATTTGAAGATGCCTCTGAAACCAAATCAATACCACACGCTCCATTTGCCGGAATATCACTAAATCTTTCCATTGGATCCTTTGCAATCACTTCCTGGTCATCTAATCTGGATGATAGCATGGTCGTTTTGCCAACACCATTAATGCTTACTTGCTTGCCTTTTTCAAGTTTCTTAGGAAGACCAACCCACATTTCGGTCGCTGCGTCTGGAGTCATTGTCACGAACGCATTTTCATCTTTGTCAATATTTGGAATATTGTTTTGATCTTCAAAATATTCAGGGTCTTTATCCTGAAGACCTTCTGTATACTCTGCATTTACATCATTTCTCAAATATTCCAAATCCAAATCTTCTTTGTATCTGTAATATGTCTTGCCCTTATCATTATCCGTGAATTCATTGGCAATATATCCAAACTGACCCCAATTTCTGTAGAGTGGTCCAAATTTGAGGTCTGATAAAATTCCATGGAAAGCTATATTTTCCAATTTGGCGTCATATAAGCTGACTGTGCTCTCCTTAGTGCCAGTTGTCTCATTTCCATACTGATCAACAATCGTATATTCATAATTTGTCGTATGATTGGCATATACCTTCAATTCTGATTTCAAAACATTCACTTCAAACTCAGAATCAGTATAATACTCCAACCAAACTCCAGAGAAGTTCTCATCATCATTGTTGAGCAGATATTCCGACAACAAACTGTTCTCTTTCTGCAACTGAACTGGCAGATAAGATCCATTTTCATCCAACTCAAAAGAAATATGCTCGCACTTTCCATCTTTTTTGAGAACTAATCGAACAGGAACATTCTTTACATTTTCTCCTTCGAATTCAAATTGAGGAACCACATAAAACTCAGACAATACTGTAGAAAGTGGTGCGGTAACATCTACATCCTCTTCCGTCTCTTTATTATCCTTGTCCACACTGACCACATGTTTCTCTTTCCATGTCATCATCTTTTCTGTTTCAGATGGATCCTCCTCTATTGAAATACCATCAAACCAAACATTATTGTCGCCTTCAATCTGAGACAAAACAGGTGTGATTGTTCTCTCTGTTCCGTGATACAACTCGTTTGCAAATATAGAGAATCCGGAAATAAACTTTTGAGTTTCACTAACTTCATTTCCATCATCATCATGGCCTGTATACTCTATTCTTGGCGATACTTCAACATTATTGAAATCAATATTTGATTTTGTTTTAAGATTACATGACAATGAATATACATATCCGTCTTTAATATCCTCAAGAGAGAAAAGGTTTTCTTTTATTATTTCCTGTTTCCCTTTTTTTCCATCAAACTCATACTTAGCCAACAAAAATTCTCTTGATGTATTTTGCTCAGATTCTGACGTCGATTCAGATGGCAGCTTCATTTCAGAAAGGACAACTTCCACATCGAAATTATCAGTCAAATCGACCTTTTTATTTACATCAAGAATAAATTTAGCCACATCATATCCATTATAATTGGATTTCAATTGTATACTGGCAAAATTATTCATGTGTAAGAAGAAATCTTTCTCTGAATCATACGTGCTGAGTGACAATCCATTGACATCTGTTCCGAAATTTTCAACATATGTTACCACTGGAGACCACACGACATTATCATCCTCTCCGTTTGAATCGAACTTGTCTCCAGACTGTATACGGAAGAACAATCTGTCTCCCTTCTTTACCGGAATCGGTGCAGTTGACGAGACTGAGATATCAGTGTTTTTATCAGTTATGTTTATTCTTTTGATCAAAGTTTCCTCATTCTGGACACTCAACACAACTCCGTCTGAATTGTTGCCGACCAACGACGCTTTTCCTGAGAATGTCACATTGCCATCATAAGGTGCCACCCATACACGAACAACATCATGCATCGGACTTTGCTTTGCATTCTCTATTGTTTTCGCATTCAACTCATTAATCTTTTCTTGAGAAGGTTCATATTTAAAACCTGATGCATAAATCGGATTTGCAGTTTTACCACTATTTTCCTCAAACACAGGGATATAACGATTATTGGATTCACTCCATTCCAATCTATTAAACTTAACAGTTCCTTCATCAACCAAATCCACCAAGCCATCACCATTGACATCCGAAAAATATACAGATGTTGTGGATTCTGTTGATCCATGATCATAGCCCAATGAAACGCTTAAATTTCCCAATCCAGCCACCAATTTTCCTCCAATAGATCTCGTTTTTGAGCTTGTCTTTGACAATTCGGAAATTCCATTTACAGGAATAGCACCGCCAAATTTATCTTTTCCCAAACAAGGTCGATAATATATATTCTTAGTATCCCCATCTTTATAAACCAAGTCGGACAAACCATCTCCATCTATATCCATATATGTGACAGCACCAGCTGATGTTGAATGATTACATGAATATGCAGCACCAACAGTATTTGACTTTGCCTCAAGATGTCCATCATTTAGACCCACTCCGCCATACACATCGAAAGAGCCTGACAAAGAACTGGATGTTCCGAGTGCAGACAAATTCCCTGTGACTTTTGCCAAGAAATTTGGACCATATACATCCACCTTGATGTTATCATCATTATCTTGTCTAATTTGAACAGGAGATGAAGATCCAAAGTATTTTCCGTCTGATTCTGAAATATTGTTGTGATACTCAAAATGATTATTTGAGATTTCCTTTTTACCAACCATATGCCTTACCTTTGACAAAAGGACACTCTCAAACATTCCTTTTTCATAATCAAACGCATATGATCGCAATGGGTTCGTTTCATTGTCATAGAAGACAGAAACATTTGTCAAAAGATAATCCTGACCTGTAAAAAAACCATATCGTCCGCTTGTTGTTGTCTTGGACGAAATATTGTTATTGCTCTTCACATCTTTTACGGAAGTAGCATAAGAGAAGCTGACTACTGTGTGAGCCTTTTCTCCTGAATTTCCAGCTGAGACAGATGATAATCGCAACGACTTTGCTGAGAATTTATCCACATAGGCTGTCTCATACTCATACTCTATCCAATCGCCATGAAACTCCTGTACTCGCACAAGTTTCCATTCTGCGATCACATCTTTTCCTTCATGGTTTTTGCCCATCAACACTCCCTTCATACTGCCATCGGCGTTCTTCTTTCCGTAGTAGTACTTCATTCCGCTCTTGTCTGTCACTACCCATGTGTACTCGGCAGGGCTGTTTCCTAAACGAACAATCTTTGAGAACGAGCCCTCTTTTCTTGGATGGAATGTCACAGCTCCATCCGTTCTTTTTACTTCCGATCTTTTAATCTGATTTAGTGCTCTGTGTGCAAGATAATTCACTCCACCGTTATCCAACACGAGCATTGAGCCATCCATCAAATATGTCTCTGTCTCTAAAATGTCATCGTATCTTGGCACTCCCCATCTTGTCTCGACGCTGATTGTTGGCACACTCAGATCCCAGCCCTCACCAAGAAGGCCTGTTCCTCCGTCACTGTTGTACTGGATGCCAAGGCTTGGCTGCATGCCATGTCGTGCTGGTGGCATCTCAAAGCTGTATGATAGGTTAGCGCTACCTCTGTTGTTGGCTGTAGGTGGCGCGATGCTCTGGATCTTCGCTGTTGGGTCGGCAAGTTTGAGGTCGCTCATCATAGTAGGTGTGAAGCCCTGTGTCTCTGGCGACTCTGGTGCCTGGATCACGCCGTTGATCATATCTGTGAAGTGGTTGGTGCGCGACACGATAAGGTTGTTCTCCTTGTCGATCGAATCTCTCTTCAACGCCACCCAGTGCTTCGTGTCAAGGTCGAAATAGTAGGTGCGGATGTCATTCTCTGTATATCCGCTCGGAATCTTCGTTCTGTCGTATTTTAGGCTGACCACGGCTCCCTCTCCGTCGAAATGCGCTCCGTGAGGCAGGAATCGGTATCCCTCTACCCCATCAGTCACATTGGTCATTCCAAGATCCAATGCAGGAAGGTCTTTGTGACGCAAATTGGTCATCGTGATCTTCATATCTTTCTTCACCACTCCGCTGTCCACATTCAAAGTGGCTGCGACATCCTGCACTTTATTGTTCTCTTTCTTCGCTAATGAAAACTCTTTCTGTGTCTGCTTCTCTGATTTATTGACGCATATCAATCGTGTAGACGCGATGCATCCAGGCACAGTTGTGGCATGGAATGTCTTGCTTGCGTCTCCACATGTGATTCTGACATCCTCGTCGTCGCCAGAAATCAAAGCCTCGAATGAGCCATGTGTCAGCTCATACTCCTTGCCTGCGATATTGACAGATTTTGCCTTCGCGTTCTTCACAAAACCTCTCACATACACCTCTCCGTCCAATTTTGAAGCTGTGGCGACGATATTGCCAGACGCTGTGTTTGCTGATATTGCGATCTTTAGGTTTGAAATCTTATAGCCATAGTTGGCGCTGTCCGGCAACGTGAACATGATTCTGTTCTTGCCTTTCACAAGCCATGCCGCGTCTATCTCCTCGCTCACCGACGAGCGTTTATCCGACGAGTATGCCACCATACCACCCATTGCGGTACGGTCGTTGATGCTCAGAGCCACACCAGTCGATCCTGCGACTCCCTCTACATCGTAGCTTAGAACCACCTTGTCGCTCGATGAGAATGAAGACGGAATAACGACTTCAAAGATGTTGTCTTCTGGATTGTCTATGGAATTGCCGCCATACAATCCGACCACACCACTCTTCTGCAATGAGGCATACTCACCGTATGATGGCTTGACAACTTCAGCCTGGACACTTTCTGTCTCATGCTCCACCGTCGGCTCACTCTCGCTCACAACATCCTTTTTCACATTCGTCTTTCTTTCCTTCCTGACATCAGTAGTCTTGCCACCCTCCTCTTGAAGGCTGGAATATGTCTTTGCCACTGCGCACCCTATGACAGCGGAGAAAAGCAGAATCGCAATATTTTTAGCTTTCATATAGCTTTATATGTCTATTTTTTTACCTTTTTTTATCTTCCAAACGCATCTCTTACCTGATGCAACTCGTTATTTAGCTCAAACATCGGAACGACCATATCGTTGGCAATGTCTCTCATATACTCATTCGAACGAATAAGAGGTATGAATTTCAAATCATCTGATTTGTAAATTCTCTCCGTATTATCTGCGTTCTTATAAATCTCAAGCACCATTTTCTTGTCCTTGTCAAAAAGACCGACCAAATTGTTGTCTCTATCCACTCCATACACGTAGATGTCAGTCTCTTCATTATCCTCACCATCATCCACATTCGCATTTCTCAACTGCGGATAATCGAATGGTTTGTGCTCGACAGAAAATTCATCTCCTACAGTAGCGACTCTCTCCTGAATTGCATCACCTGATGTCAATGTATGAAGTGCCTCATAATCGACCTCATATCCGATCTCATCTGCATTCGAACCGGCTCTTTCTATTCTCACCGGCCGCGCTCCATAGCTGAACGTATCCACCACTTTTGTGATGACTCTCTCTCCGTTAAGGAAGACATGCTTCACACAAAGGCTGTCCTGATCCTCAAAATATGGATTCACAATCAGGTGCTTGTCTTCAATAAGTGAACTTACTCCGCTAAGCTGACCATTGACATAAATCTTCTCGTTTAAAGCTCCAATATTCATTGCCAAGTTGCCCGACATATCATAGAAATATGAGCTCAAATAACCATCATTGGAAATGGCCGCCATTCCAGAATTTTCATCAAATCCTTCTTTGACATCTCCCATACAGCTGTCCAACTTGGTTAGTCCGACACTGGATTGGTCACCACCTTCGATGCTATAAACTGGCTTATTATCATTATCATATAGCACCGTCTTCGTCATTCCATTATGGAACGTGACCTCCTTCAATCTGCCAAGATAATCATAGGTGACATCATCAATATATTTATAATCAAAATTCTTATGTTCATCTACCTTAAACGTTTTGCTTCCATTTACTTTGTTTGCAAGACCTGCATTATTAAACGAATAAGTCAAGATTTCACCATCAGGATAAATCATTTCCAAAAGACGACCCCAAGTGTCGTACTTGAACTCTGTCACATAAGTAAGGATCTTTCCGTTAGGCACGATCATTGTTCTTCTCACCTTTGCCACATTACCTTGTTGGTTGTAGAAATACTCATCAACGACAGATGAATTATAGCTCAAAGCCACACGATTGCGTCTGCCATACGACGAATTCTTATTTCCATAAATATTTGTGACATTTGCCGACGGAATTCTTGGATACTTTATCTCCGTTAGATTGTCGAGTTCATATACATACGAAATCACATCTCCAGAAGGTGTCGTCTTGGAAATCACATTTCCTGCATTGTCGTAAGCGTAAGAGGTCGTTGTGAAATTCTTTCTGTCTTTCACCTCTGTGATATTGCCAAGCATATCATAAGTGTAAACATAATCGCTGTTGTTGTCTGCATACCTGGTCACACGTCCGACAGCGTCGTAATCGAAAATCTGAACATTTTTATTTCCAAACCTATCAAGAGACTCCAGTCTCTTAACACGTCCAACTTCATCAAATTTAGTAGGAGTATACTTCACAGAATCCCCACTCTCAGGCATGGTCTTCTCGTATGGCTTAATCAAATGTGTCTGCTGCGCCAACACATCATAAAGGGTGGCATCATAAACAGTAGGCACTTCATTTTTCCTATACAATTCTCTACCCACTCCATCCACATACAATGATGTAGCAAGTTTGTCATTTTCAGGATTATATTCATCATAACGTTTCAATTGGATTGAAGACGGTGTTGTAATCACATTATTACAGTAACACTCGACAAAAGCAACAGTATCGCCAAAATGCAAATTGTCCAGATCAAATGTCAGTTTACAAGTATCCATCATCACAACACTCTCATTTTCGCCGGAAAGCAATTCAGTAAGTTTCTCTCTTGTAGCATCACTCAGCAATGCATTCTTGACAGAATCCTTGATCTCTATATCTACCCCCAGTTTAAGAGTGTCTTTACGGTCGATTCCCATAGTTTTTCTATCCCAGACAACATCAACATCACTGAATTCTGAGGCCGCAGAATAGATCTTTTCTCTGTTTCCTGCCGCATTGTCTATTCTGATAGGCGAAACGACGGTGTCCACGATAGCATTAAATCTATATCCGAACTTCTTCACATATCCGTTTATATCACGGATTGTCTTTGGCTGTCCGATCGTATAGTCATAATCCTCCATGTGCGACGTGAATCCGCGAGAATCCGCCACACCTGTCTGGTACTGGTTGAATCGTCTGTCATATTCATAGTAGTAGGTCAACGACTCTTTGGCACCTTCGTTGTTCAACGGCATCACACATTTTACCATGTTGCCGAACTCGTCATAAGTCAAGTCGTATGATATAAACGTATTCTCGTCTTTATACCTCATAAATGTGGCATGTGTTTTTTCGTCATTATCATATTTCAACTCTTCCCTAAACACATTGTTACCATTGTCCGACACGACAAATGTCACTCGCTTTCCATCTTCTGTTATATTTACCTGCTGGCTAATAGAACCAGAATTGTAATTGTAAGAGATATAATTTTTATTCTTTATGTATCTTACATTATAATTTTGTTCGCCGCTCACAGTCATCTTAAATGAACAATTTTCATAAGCAAATTCTTTTGTCCTTAGATTACGTCCATTCGGCTCATAGGCAATCTCTTTTTCCACCAATGGCGATTCACTTTCATAAACAGACCCACTATTAGAAATATAATGACGTTTCATTGTCTGCATAACAGTATCCACATCATTCACAATCTTATTGTTAATAGTGTCCATGTTATATGTATAGACAGTGTCAAAAAAGACAACTATTGTTTTTTTCTCATCTTCTGTTTCTCCCGTCTTTTTCTCTACCGGCTCTATCTCAAACACTTTTCCGTTGGCATACGAGTATCTGTTCAAAACCAACGGTCCATCCTGACGGTAACCATCGTTTATCTTCAGATAATTCATCACCAACACAGTGTCTCCTTTTTCTGTGGTTTCATCCGATTCTTCTCCAGAGCCTTCACCCGTCGCCTCATTTTCCGAAGTAGTATTGAATATCTCCCTTCCATAATTGACGGTATAGCAAGCGCCAAGAGGTGTGTGTGCCACTTTCAGCAAATCTGTTCTGTCGACCCTGAAATTATCTATTCTCGACCTAACACCTTCAACATCATCTGTCAACACAGGATCCACATAAATATCCGTCAACTCATCAAGCAGTTCGATAGTCTTTTTATCGTCGTAATACTCGAATTCATGCTCAAAGCTTTTTTTACTAGACTCTTCACCAACTGTATATATAAAATTCTGGGTTACAGATTTCAACAAATATTTAGACTTATTTTTCTTCTTATCGGCTGCCTCCACATTATTATTGAATGTATAATTGCAAAAGGACTCGTATCGCTCTTCTTTTTCTTCTCTGGCATCCTTCTTTGTGAATTCATACTTCTCTTTTGATGTCTGAATCTGAATTTCATTAAGCAAGCCATTATCTTTATAGCTGAACTTGATCTTGACATGTGGAATCATATCCTCCTTATACTTGCATGCGATGTAGTCTACTTTCACATAGTTTCTTTTGGCATCAACAGGAGTATCTTTCTCATTAGTATAATAATACTTGATAGAATCTCCTTTATATGCTGAATTGTCAAGCACAAACAATTTAGGGTCTTTCGACTTGACAAAAGTATAAATGATATCATCCTCTGTTATGGTAATTTTTTTACCGTCTTCTTTCTTCTCAATATTTCCATATCCGGCATATCGGCAATCAGAATTAGAATACTTCTTGTAATTCCAGATATAAGAATTATCATCAGAGTCATCCTTCTGCAAAATGAACTTGCCAATTGTCCAGCCGAGTCCAAGCATACCCTGCTCCTTCATCTCGCTCACATAGCGGATGTCGAAAGCAGGAGACATGTGTGATCTCTCAGGCGGTGTCTGAATACGGTATCTCAGATTGACACTACCATGTGAATTGGAACGTGGCGGACGGATCACCTCAATCGCGTCTGCTATATTCTTAGGAGCAAGTGCATTCATCTCAGCCTCCGAGAAATGAAAAGGCTTGGTCATCTTCGGTTTTCTGATGAAGCTGTCAACAATCGCCGTCATCTCAGGCATCTTGAACGGACCGAAATCAAATCCATCCATCACTCCTTGACGTACAATGTCTTCTCTTTGTGTGACGGCAGGCTCATGCTGCGGCACTGCCATCACCAAATTTGCTATAAAGAGAAATATCAAACTATACGAAATTCTTTTCATCTTGCTCTATTATCTAACGATGAATTGTTTACTAACGGTTCCAGCTCCAGACTTAACAGAAATGACATATGTTCCATCTCCAGGAATAGTCAACTGTTTCTGGTACTCATCCGAACCATCTTCTGTTTTAACATAATCCACATCAACTGGAACTGATGATCCGCTAGGACTTACAACATACACCTCTTTATCCTTATACTCACTTGGCAATGTCAACACAAGATTCACCTTGTGTGTTCCATTCGTAGACGATTGTACTGCAAGATTTTCCACGCCACGATTATTTATGCCTTTTCCTTCTTCACACACCATTACAATTTCTTCTTCATACAAGCCAACCTCTTGGAATGACAAATGTTCGCTATCAACAAAATTCTGAGTATGTACATTTTCTACAACTGGAGCCCATCCATTGATAGAGATTTGTTCCAAAGAAAGATTTTTCACTGTTTTTCCATCTGCCGTCTCTACTGCCCAATATAGATTACCGTACTCATTATGAATAATATCGAAAGCAAATTCATTTTGCACATACACCTTCGCTTGCAATTGATCGTTTCCGACAACCTTAACTTCATCTCCATTGTTTATAGACATGCCTTCACCTGTGACAACGCCATTCTCAACCTTGTAAATCTTACCATCCTCAATCTTGACTCCACAGAAGATATTTATATTATCAAAATCTCTTGTGAAACCAGACAAACTGTATGCTTGTGCATCTCCAACAGTCCAAGTAGCACTCAGTTGTGACTTTTCATTGAAATGTGACATAAATGAAATTTTTTCATTGTTCACAGGTTTTACTCCATCTTTTTCTACAATATTAAATTTATAGACACCATCAAATGGTGCAGTATATAATTTAAAAGTGCCTTCCCATAAATTTGTTATTTCATATGATCCACTAATTAGTTGTCGTTCTGAACTCTTAACCGCATTTTTTTCAGGTCCGATCAAGGTATAAGCATACGTATCGTCATCAGGGAATGTAATCATAATGCTTCCTTGAGAATAACAAGCAGGCCTCGTCACTGTTACTTCAGGATCCTTATTAACCTCAATCTCTTCCTCTTCTGGATCACCAGAGACAGCAAAAGTGAAATATGTGAATTCGCCTCCTGTCTTCCAATCCAAGTTTTCAAACAGCACTTTGGAACGAGTTTTGTCTTTCGACGTCATTCTATAGATTCGCAAATTCGCCTCCTCGTCTTGGAAATCCTCTTTATCACTCATCAAAAGATAGATTTTGCCATTGGTATATAGATTCATTGATTCCACCATGCCATAACACAACTCCATATAGTCGTTGTTCACATTATCCGACATGACGTGAAACTCGTTCAGCTCAACAGCCTTGCCTTTTGACGCAATCTCCATTGTCCACTCCGCAGGTGTCTGATTTTGTTCGACACGAGTAGACGGAATGATTTCTCCATTCTTGCGGACATACAATACGCTTCCTTTCTTCACAACGTCAATCAAATCTTTTCTTTTGTAGCTGACATTCACATCATTACCGTTGACACTGATATTGCCACTGGCAGCAAACTTGAAGACCTGTCCGCCCAATGTCACTGTCACGTCGCCATTCAACGCTCCCGACACCCATGATATCTCACCCTTGTTCACAAATGCTGGCATATTATCGATTGTGGCATTCGCTCCCTCTTTCACTTTGATATTGTAAGATCCAGCAAACTTCTCCTCGACCTCACCCACATTCTCCGGCAATTCGATACTCACATGTTCGCCATCTGAATATTCTTGACTCAAATTCTTCAATTTCCAGATTCGTTTAAGTGGAATATACTTCTGTGGCACCTCACCTGTCTGCTCAAAATTGACTGCACTTTCAGATGTTGCAGACAGTGTTTTCTCTTCACTCTCTTCAAATTTAATCTGGGATTTATTGTCTGCGAACATGATAAGAGTTTTATCTCCAAACTCTCCATATCGTCCAGCGACGAGAAGATTCTCGTTTGCCGACTTGTTATAAAAACTGTTTTTATAATAGGTGTCTTTCAAATAAAGCGGAGTCTCTCTCTCTGATGTAGTGGTCCATGGCTGAATGAAATTATAGCTGTCCATTCTTCCATAGCCACACACTCTTGTATAATTGTCTTTTTTCCATACCACACCCTTATTTCCATACTCTTCATCCAGAGTATAGTCCACATCCAAAGTGATACCATACTTCAAAGCAAGGTATGTTTCAGCCTCCAGTCTTGCTTCATTTGTCAAAGCCTTGTCGTATACAAGCAATTCAGGCACGCTCATATTTCTCTTCGCTTTTTCCGCGTCCTTAAATGTCTCCGAATCAAACGAGCCTACCTTCGATGTCACTCCGTCGACATATTGTCCTCCGATACTTATATTATTGAAAGTCGACGCTACTGTTTGACGTGGATTAGTGCTCTTTGTGTACGACATGATTCGAAGAGACTTCTGCTGCTCATCTTTATTCGCAGCCTTAAGGTTTCTATCCTTGTAGCCGAACGATTTGCGAGAAGAAGACGACGGATGGATCACATTAGCTTTTGTAATCACAGTCTCGTCATCATCCGTGCCATTTGACATATTCAAAACGAATCCATCCTCAGTGTGGTCGTCCTCGGAAGAGTATCCATACACACCGATCACCGTCGCTTTCTGCAATCCCGTGCCTTCAATCCTCAGCAAGGAGTTGGCATCGTCTGTAAACGGAAATGAAGGATAGAAATTGTAAGTATAAATATCAGATCTGCCATTCACGCGCTCCTGCTCATTGAGATTCAATTTGACATTGTTTCCATTCAGATCCTTCCAGAAATAATTATTGTCTGGGTCGCTGCTCACAGATGACGTGCGCATCCATACGTATGGAGTCTGCAATCCAGTTTTGTTTTCCGCATATAGTGGCAAAAAAGATTCAATGACAGCACCAACAACAGCCATCAAACAAATTCTATTCTTCATTTTATTTCATTTTATTTTTTAACAATTTTTGTTGAGTATGCGCCAATTTCCTTATTGATTGTCAGCACATACACTCCCTCTGATAATTCTGATGTGACGATCTTGCCATCATTGACAACACCCGAGCAAACGGTGTTGCCAGAAAGATCAATGATTTCGAATGAAGCGTCGTCCGCATCATCAACATTCAAAAGATCCTTTACTGGGTTTGGATATACACTCAATGCTACCGCATCTGTCTGATCGACGGAATTTTCTCCCAAACCAGTTGTTATAATAAGCTCAACCGGTTCAGTCACATTCTTGATTGAGCAGCGACCGTTCCAAGAGACCTCCACATTCTCACCCTTGGATGTCTTGACGCTTTCTACATGGTATCCCTTAGCAGCAGATACCACGATCTCCGCATCCGATCCGTGACGCACCATGTCATTTCCTTCGTTCACCACAATCGAAGCATTCTCCGATAATGTCTTGACTCGGTATGTCTCGATGTAGCGGGCGATGACACGCTCGTTATTTTTCTCATTAATCGCTTCAGACATATCGATATCAACATTGACATTTGCATAAAAACATAGATAAAGGTAACCTCGTTCAGGATCGGCATTGCACTCAGGAGTATATGGATAATCATCTAATGAAGGGAAATCAAACACCCAATGCAAGTTCTCATTAATATCATACTTAGCACATCTGAATGAATTATCACCTGGATTTGGAAGTTCTTCCAAATCTGACGAATATTTACGTTCTACGAAATCATAATCCTCAAATCTCAAAATATTGAAATTTTTATCAAATCTAAAAGATTTTTGACTGCCACAATTTCTTGCGGTATTGTAAGGATAGCTTTCCAACTCTCGAAAAGACAAATCAGGATTAAGCATATAATAAGACTCTTCTCCTTTATCCCAAATAACATAAGGAACAGAAACTATCACCTGATTTTTTGAATTGACAAAAAAGCGTTTAGCCTGATTATCATTTTCATTTATAACTCTGTAATTCAACAACTCTAACTTATCATCTTTCAACAAATACTTGCATAAAGCAGCAGAAGCGACACATCTCCATCCTGTCTTCTTTTTGACTATAACAGGATTAGATTCATCAAAACTGATATTCATTTCATCACCGCCAAAAGGTATATGACAGAACAACGTATCACCAACAAATATCAAATTCTGAACCAAGCGTGGACTCTCGCCCTTAAAAAAATCCATTTCATCGTCTGCATCTGAGCCTATACCAAATGCTTGCTTGAATTCCAAATCAGACGACAATCTTACAAAACATTTATCATTGTCTCCAAATCTTTTTATAGAGACCGGAGTTTGTTCATTCAATCTCTTAAATTCAGGAGTCACATCCAATATGAACCAAAGATCTCCGTTCGCTGATACTGACACTCCACAATAGTTAGAAAAAGCAAAAGGGAATGAGCCCTGTCCACTTGTTACGACATTATCCAACTCTATTTCAAATTCTTTCAATACTTTTCCATCTTCCTTACTGATTTTCAATAAAAACGCCGAAAAACTGCCTGATGCTTTCCTTGTGACACCATCATATACAAAAATTTTTTCTTGAGGCAATACTACTAGCAACAAATGATCATCAAACTCAACCAATTTTCTTACACCTGACACAGTCTTCGCCCAAATACACTCTCCACTAGAAGAGAATTTTAGCACAACGTCTGTGGGTGATGAAGGCAATCTATCTCCATTAGGCAACACGCCACCATTATAAAATGCCGACATATATAAATTTCCATCTTCGTCAACTATAGAACGCTCTGGTATTGACTCCACCGAATTATCCAATGGAATAGTTGTGTCAAGTGCCAATCCATAATCACCATTTGAATAAACCTTCACCTCTGGAATTGCATTTGCACATACCAAAGAAAAAAATGAGATAAAAAATATTAGTATCCTTTTCATATCAATTTTGTTCCTTTTTTCTTCCTAAATAGACATACATAAAATTCACCTTCTCATCAATTTTCAATACCAAAATGTATGGTACCGTATATTTCAATTTTAGCTTTCGTAATTCTAATAGAGAGATAAGAGAAACCTCTTTCGGTTCATCCAAGTTTAGATTTACAGCTGATATCTCTGCACTTTTGATCTCATTTCCTGTAGTATCACAAAGAATGACTTTAACCTTTGAGGTATTATGATAGATATCAAATTTCAAAATGTCATTATCTTCAGTCAAAACAGGAGAGGACAAACTTATATTATTACAAATATCAAAACATGGACCTGATTTAATATTTGAAAACATCACCTCCTTAAAATCATCATTTCCATTTCCATAAGGAATTTCTATTTTGTTTACCGTATCACGGAAAACCACAAAATAATTCATTCTGTCTGCCTTATCATCAGCACAAAGCAATTGATCAGCAAAATAAGTTACTCCATCTGATGTCTTCATCTCAACATTACTCCACTCTGAAATATGTGTTTTAGTTTTATTTTCAAATGAGTAGAACAAATACATAGCATAATTTTTCAAATCATAAGTTCTTATATCAGAACCTTCAGGGACTTTTAATTTTGTCTCTACAGAAAATTCAAGACGTTCCTTTTTATCACACTTTGAAAAAACAGGGTTATCAATAGAGATGACTTTGGAATTATTTCCACAAACAAAAACTGTCCAATATGGATTCAATATACTATATTGATTTGGAGACACAATCGTAGGCTTCCCATCAGACATGGCTTGTTCAATTCTATAATTAATTCTGTTTATTCCTTTTTGTAAAGGTATTTCAGCGGAATACATGCCATTTTCTTTCTTTATTTTGTCTTCATTCAACTTTGTGTCTAAAGCATTACCATATCCATAATAAACAACAGGATTTCCATTTGCTTTATTATCACATCCTAAATCTTCAGAAAAATGAATTGTTAAATTTTCATTTTCATTATTTATACATCCATAATCTAATTTCTTTGTTTCGTCGCTTCTAATTACATACCCTGGGTATGAGTATTTAGTAGTATCGATATCAGATTTCTTATCATTTTCATTTTTATTCGGTGTTATCACTATCGACACTTCATACTCTTTTCCGCATTCCAAATGCGCCTTGTCCATGCATTCAGGTGATATTTTCAAATAATTTCTTTCAGATAAGATGTCTCCAATCTCTTTAAAAATAGGACTAAAATCCATTTTTTTTCATCATATGGCCACGCATTCTTACAGAAATGTCCAAAATAATCATCACCCAAAAGCCCCATACCATATTGATCATATATTATTCCAAACACAGAAAAATTATTACCCTCCACAACACTTTTCATTGCTGTTTTATCATAAACATTACCTTTATCACTACAATACACCTCTTCGTTGTTGTTCCAACAAGTTTTTCTGTTGAAAATTTTATGGTCATCATAGTACGAATTCTGCATATTATACAAAACAATCATTACTTTAGTTGTATTTGCTCTATAGAATGTCTGTTTTGACATCTCATCAATAGCATGATATACATACTCATCACCACCACTAGTACCCATTTTTCTTATAATACCTTCTAACGTTTGGGCATCATACAATTTTTGATTTTCATTTTCACATATAGTAAAATTTTCAGACACCTTATTCGAAGTAGAATAACCAAACCTAGCCAATGAAAATACAGCATCATATTTTTTATCGAGGTCTTTACACATTTTTATCAAATTATTTTTCATATTTGTTATTGGTGTACTCATACTACTGCTAAAATCCACCACCAATGCGACATCCAATCTACGTTCAACATTCGTCCATGAAAAACAATCTGCAGTCATTGTATCGGTTTTGCTTTCATTCTTTATTACGACATTTATATCATTTCTATTTATTTTAGTTCCCGGAACAAAATTACCTTGTTGATCCTCTGCTCTGAACGAAATGACTCCTTCATTCTGATCTTCCCAAATGACATCTTGAATTTCTAATTCTTTTAATGTTGGTGTTTTTATGTCAACATCTATCACTTTTTCTTTTGTTGGATCTATGTTCAATCCTCTTAACTGAGGTGTAGTCACATAATTGTCATACTGCCATAACAATATCTCAAAATTTTTAAGGCTGAATCCAGATGCAGTATAAGAAGAATCAGAGACCAAATTTAATCTGAATTTAACATCTTTATTGCTATATCCAACGATCTCTGTATAGTCGTATACTAATCCATCCGTATATCCTGATCTTCCATATATCTTATTCCATGTCTTACCAAAATCAGTACTTGCTTCAACAGAAACATAGTCATAAAAGTTCTCCACCTCAAACATCTCTTCAAGGCAGACGAAAAGGCGGTCGCTATAAGTGACTGTAGGGATATGGATTGTAGGGCTCTCCGCGGAATAAATTTTATTCTCAAAATATGCGCCTGTGGTGTAAACGTCGTTTAATAGTCTGAAATCCGAGCTTTTCCATGTAGACGACATGGCACTGGCGTCTGCAGAATATACTACAGAACACCCTCTAGGTCTCTCTCCAAACACATGAGTTTGATAAAACTTACCTTTTTCAGGCGGTGTCGACGGCTCTTCGTCCACTGTTGTCTCACACCATGCCTTTTGAGTCAAACTCACACAACTAACCAAAGCAACTAAAAGTTGCAAATAATATCTATGCATTTTTGATTTTTATTATCACATTAAATTACCTTTTCAATCATATCAAACTACAAAAGACCAAGCTTAAATATTCGACACAATCATTGAGTATTTTAAAACGGTTGCAAAAGTAACACAATTTCGTTATATGGCAATTATTTTAGTATGAAAAGTGCTATTCTTTACACAATTTCTTCGATTTTTTATACAACGCAAACGATTTTTGACCAAACAATTCGCATTTTGCAAATAAATCAACACAACAACATTGCATTATGACTTTCTTCTACGAACCTGAAATTAGACTTCGTTTATTCTCGCTCGCCTTACGGCTCACTCGAAGGACCGAGAGGCAAGGGCGTTCCGCCCTTTGCATTCCTCGTCCATAAACCCAACTTCTGCCTTATTAAATTCCATCAATTATAATTTGGCTTCTTCTTCAAATTTTATCAATTCAATAATGGCGAACAACTTATTTTGACTACTTTTGCCACAAATTTACATCAAATGCTCGGATCAATTGTTAACGCCACTACAATTCTCATTGGTGGTGCTCTGGGTGCTTCTTTTGGCACCGGAATAAAAGAAAAATATAAGTCTGCACTTTTCAACGCTCTCGGACTCGCATGTCTTGTGCTCGGAATGAACGCTGTCATTCCAAACATGTCGAAGAGTGAGTATCCGGTGCTGTTTATAGCCAGCCTCGCAATCGGAGGCGTCGTCGGCACATGGTTGGACTTTCAAGGGAAAATAGACAGAGCAAATGCAAGATTAAACGAAAAATCCGGCAATGAAAAGAATGCCCTGCAGGGTCTCATGACCGGATTTCTGCTTTATGCGATAGGTACGTTCAGCATCGTCGGACCAGTGCTTTCCGCCCTCTCCCCTTCCCACGGATGGGCTTTAGGCGAGTCTGCCAACACATTTTTATATACCAATGCGACGCTGGACCTCGTGACTTCAGCGGTGCTAGCAGCGTCTTACGGATGGATAATGCTTCTTGCCGCGCCAATGCTCTTCTGCTGGCAAAGCATTTTCTATAGCCTCGGATATTTCTGTGGCGACGGAATGCCCGATCCAATGAGGACAGAGCTGACCATAGTCGGCGGTGTGTTGATTCTATGCTCCGGACTGAGCATTCTTGGCATAAAAGATTGTAAGACGGTGAACCTTCTCCCGTCGCTACTGGTGCCTATCCTATTCTATGGCATCAAAGACATATTCTTTTAGAAATACATATAAATGATATTCAATTCCATTCAATATATAATATTCCTTCCCATTATATTCCTATTATACTGGGCAATGCCACACAAATGGCGTAACTGGCTGTTGCTCATCGCCAGCTACTATTTTTATATGTGTTGGAATGCACTATATGCGATTCTGATTATATTCACCACCATCTCCACATGGGGGCTTGCAAATGGAATGGAAAACAAACCGCATAAGGTGAGGAAATTGTTATTGTCTATCTCAATAATACTAAACATTTCCATTCTCTTCACATTCAAATACTACGATTTTCTCATGACCCTTTTCTGCGACGTTGCCGGACTATTCTCTCTACAAATAACGCCGCATAAACTGGAACTTTTGTTGCCAGTCGGCATTTCATTTTACACATTTCAGGCGATAGGCTATTCCATCGACGTCTACCGAAACGACATAAAGCCAGAACACAATCTGGGAGTGTTTGCACTATTTGTCTCATTCTTTCCTCAACTGGTGGCAGGACCTATTGAAAGAGCATCACATCTGCTTCCACAGTTCAAAGAGCAAAAGATGTTTTCATACGATTTATTCCGCAACGGCCTGATTATCATATTGTGGGGATTCTTTCTCAAACTGGGGCTTGCAGACAGATGTGCCATCTATGTTGACACAATCTACAACAACATACAACAACACAACGGAGGAAGTTATCTTCTCGCCTCTCTCTGCTTCACATTCCAAATTTATGGAGATTTCTACGGTTACTCGCTGATAGCCATCGGTTCCGCAAAATTGCTGGGATACGACATGTGCAACAATTTCAACCGTCCATACTTATCTTCCAGCATATCCGAATTCTGGCACAGATGGCATATATCCCTATCCTCTTGGTTCCGCGACTACGTCTATATCCCGCTTGGAGGCAGTAGATGCTCATCCTTCCGTCGCGACGTAAATCTAATGACAACAATGTTGCTTAGCGGATTATGGCATGGAGCGTCATTGAATTTCATAGTTTGGGGAGGGATGCACGGTGTGGCGATGTGTATAGAAAGAACATTGGGAATTGCCAAGCCATCCAAAAACAAACTGGTTAGCTGCATCCGTATTACAACATGTCTTATAGTTGTCTGTTTTCTTTGGATATTCTTCCGAGCAGACACTCTTACAGACGCCATCTCTATCATTAAAGGCATCTTTACAGACTTTGGAAAACCATACATTGTATGGGCCCACATAATAATAATCGGATTCGTTTTGTTCATACTTGCCATACAAGAGATCCTCTACGAAAATGGATTCCACATATCTTCCATCCGTAACGTATGGCTGCGACATACGACAAGATACCTATTTATTGTGTTGACTGTGACATTCCTCTTGTTGTTTGGAGTGTTAAATGGGGATCAATTCATTTATTTTCAATTCTAAAGAAATGAAAAAGGTTATAGTATTGTTGCTGACGGTGATATTAGGTTGTTTTGTGGTCGACCGAATCGGAAGCAAAATCTGCGACGTGATACACAAGAACTCTGATGGGATAACCGCATCTAAATACAGTCATCTTTTCAACAACTGCGACGAAGATATGGTTCTGCTGGGAACATCCCGTTGTGAAGCCCATTATGTGCCATCCATAATTTCAGACAGCCTCGGTATTAAGGTTTACAATGGCGGTATAGACGCCAGCGACAACATATTTTCCCATTATTCCGCACTGTGTCTGATGTTGAGACATCACACGCCCCGCTTCATCGGTTTGGAACTGAGTCACACAGATTTCGCCGAGATGCCAGACCCGTTTAATACGATCTCTTATCTGGCTCCGTATGTCGGCAAAGATGAGGAGGTGGACAATATCTTTCGTATTGCAGGTTCATATTGGAAATATCAAATTTCCTATCTATACAGATACAACGCTAAAATCATGGCCGATTTAGCCGGATATGTCATTTCGTACAAAGATAAATTTCAGAATGGCTATCTGAAAAAAGATAAGCCGACAATGGCTCCATATAAAAAAGACACAATGCCATCGACTTACCCTGTCGACACACTTAAAGTACGGTATCTCAACAAATTCGTGACAAAATGTAAAGACAAAAACATCCAATTATTCTGCATGATATCACCAAGTTACGACAAAGCTGAAGCCACCACTTATTCATTTCTTCATGATTGGGCAAAAGAGAATGGCATATTGTTGCTCGATTTTCACACAAGTGGATTATTCTCAGATAATCCGGAGATGTTTTACGACAACAGACACCTGTGTGACGACGGTGCTGCGAGGTATACAAGTATCTTTGTACATACACTCAAGGAAAATTCACAAAAAAAGTTTAAATAATTGTTTCAATCTGCAAAATATTATATTTTTGTAGATATGAGAAAGAACTTATTTTTATCCTTTATTATCTTATTGGCGTCTAATTGCGCCAGCCTTGCGTTTGCTGAAGATTCAGCGGACTCGTTTTTTACGCAAGGTAACGACAGCTACACTGCAGGCAAATATGGTGATGCGATAAATTCATATAAAAAAGCATTGAATCTGAGCCCAGGAAATGCATACATATTATATAATATGGGAAATGCATACTCCAACACCGGAATGTATGGCGACGCGATAAAATGCTTCGACGCCGCAATTGAAGGCGGTCTGGTAGACGCATCCATCTTTTTCAATCTCGGAAACGCATATAATAGCCAAGGTGAGACGGTGGAGGCTGTAGGAGCTTACAAAAAAGCATTGAAGATAAACCCTAATGATGATGCGACGCTGCATAATCTAGCTATGGCATATA
Source organism: Bacteroidales bacterium (assembly GCA_015061115.1). GTDB lineage: Bacteria > Bacteroidota > Bacteroidia > Bacteroidales > Paludibacteraceae > UBA1723. The sequence goes on from SUXE01000002.1 coordinate 165,075, forward strand.
CGACATTGGGCGACTTGGAGAATGCCATCAAATGCTACGAATCAGCAATCAAAATCAATCCTGACGACGCCGGTTCACACTATAATCTCGGAAACATCTATTCCCAGATGGACGACGAGACTGCAGCCATACAATGTTATGCCAAAACTGTGAAAATCAATCCATACTACGAGAAAGCATACTGCAATATGGGTGTGTCGTATAGCAATTTAGGCGACGAGGATCATGCCATCGACTGTTATCAGAAAGCGATCGAAGTGAACCCTCGTTATGCACGTGCACATTATAATCTTGGCATTTCTTTCCTTCACCGCAACTTGAAAGACAAGGCTGAATCTTGCTTCACAAAAGTGGTTGACCTGACGCCATACGACATCAGCGCTTTCATAAAAATCGCCAACGCATACGGTGAGATGGGCAAACAGGAAAAACAGATCGAATGCATGAAGCGTGCCGCTGAACTTGGTGACGAAGACTGTGCTAAATGGTTGAAAGACAAAGGTGTGAAATAATCCGAATTCACAAAACAAACTATTATTCAGAGTATATAATAGCCAAACATCAACGAAATGGGCGGATTAATTTTTCTAATAATAATCGGATTATTGATTTACATAGAAAATACCATTAAGTCAGACACCAACGATTCTTCAAAAGACTCTTCAAAAGATTTTTCAAATTTTAAAAGTTCTTCGAATCAAAGTGATGACGTAGTGGCGGACATATTCATAGCAGTTGTGAAACTGACTCCTAATTTGCATGTTTTAGGTGACGGAGTGAAAGAAAGAATGCGTGAATTCGCATATAAAGCATTCGAGAATATTGATGGACCTGCAGGTGAGGTCAGGACAAGTCGATTTGCAAACAGAATAAACCAAAGAGAACAAATAAAGGTAAAAGAGCTGGAGAAAAATGTATCTGCCAAGATAAAAAGCAACTTCGATTTCCAATATAAAAAAGAGATTCTTATCTGCATGTGGGCTTTAGCATACGCAGATGGTCAAGCCACACTCGACCAACAAAAACTCATCTCTATCATTGGCAAAGCCTTGGGATTGTCGTACACCACTTGCAACAAAGTGGAGACGATGTTCTGGCAACGTATGAGAGCAGGCAAATTCGGCGACTACAAAGAGTTTGAGAAGCGTCGCAACAAATGGTTTGAAGATGAGGCTGAAAGAAAAGCTGAGAAGGAATTCGAAAAAAAGAGAAAAGAAAACAGCAATTTCAACCACACAAACGACAAAAAGACAAGCTACTCAAATCTGTCTCCTGAACTGCAAAAAGCTTACTCCGTATTGGGAATAGAACCGTCGGCAAGCATAGATGAAATCAAAAGTCAGAAAAAGAAACTTCTGAAAAGATACCATCCTGATCTTTACTCCAATCAAGGAGAAGAGATGATAAAGAAGGCAACAAATAAGGCACAGACGATAAACCATGCCTATGAAATCATAATGAAGAACGTCTAAACCCTCATCTCTAAACCCTCATCTCTAAACCCTCATCTCCAAACCCTCATCTCCAAACCCTCATCTCCAAACCCTCATCTCTAAACCCTCATCTCTAAACCCTCATCTCTAAACCCTCATCTCTAAACCCTCATCTCTAAACCCT